>JAXDZG010000012.1:0-338467 GCA_034086985.1 Phascolarctobacterium sp. | reverse complement strand
AACTCGCGACCCCCTCCTTGGCAAGGAGGTGCTCTACCACTGAGCTATTTCCGCATTGGCGACCCGGATGGGACTCGAACCCACGACCTCCGCCGTGACAGGGCGGCATTCTAACCAACTGAACCACCGGGCCAATGTCAGGTGTCTGACAGGTATATATAATAACATAGATTTAACCCTTTGGCAAGACCTTTGTGCCCAAAAATGTAAAAATTTTCGTTTTCAAGGATTGCTTTTTGAAGCTTAATAGCCTATAATACAAAAGTGAAGGAGACAACTTCAAAAGTGTTCTAGGAGGTGATGCTATGCTTTACGAGTACATCTTGAAGAATTATATTCCTAATGAAGTGATATTGGCTGGAGAATTAAAAAAGGCATGTGGTAAAACTGATGCGGCAATGCGCAGAGAGCTCAAAAAGCTGGTAGACGATGGAAAGATTAGGCGTTATGACCAAGGTATCTATTATTTACCTAAAATGACCATTTTTGGGGTAGAAGCTGCTCCGGATAGTAATACCGTTGTGGAAAAAAAGTACCTGAAAGAAAATGATGAATACATAGGCTATATCAGTGGTATAGGTCTTGCTAATCGTCTAGGCTTAACTACGCAAGCTTCTGCTGTAGTCGAAATAGTGAGCAATAAGGCCTCACGAGATTATCGTGAAGCTAAGCTGGGACAGATTGGTATTATTCTGCGTAAGCCAAAGGTTTTAGTCACTTCTCAAAATGTAAAGGTATTGCAATTCTTAGATTTGATAAAGGATTTAAATACATTTATAGAAATATCTATTACTGAAGCTAGAGAAAAGCTAATTCAATATATGCGAGTGAGTGGCCTAAGCTTTGCCATGCTCAAACCTTATTTTAAATACTATCCTGCTAAAATTTACCAAAATCTCTATGAAGTGGGGTTGATGGATTGTGTTTATGCATGAAAACAAGAGTGATTTTTGCGAATTGCTTTCCAAAATTTCCCATGAAACAGCTATTCCTGAATGGATTATTGAAAAGGACTATTACATTACGCTTATTCTAAAATCGTTGGCTGCAAAGCTTCCTTTTTTAGTTTTTAAAGGAGGAACATCTTTATCAAAATGCCATAAAATTATTAATAGATTTTCCGAAGATATTGACTTGACAACAAATAGTAAAATTACTCAAGGGCAAAAGTATCAGGTTAAAGCTCAAATAGAGAATACGATTTTGAATTTAGGTATGCACTTAGCCAACGGTGATGCTATCTTAAGTAAGAGAAATTATAACCGCTATATTATTAAATATGATACTGCCATAAAGGATTTAGTTAATGCTCTATCTTCAGAGATTATTGTAGAAACAGTGTATAAAACCACAGCTTTTCCCACTACGAAGATGCCGGTTACAAGTATTATTGGGGACTACCTAGGGATGATAGACCCTACTATCCTAGAACGTTATAGCTTGACAAAGTTTGTCATGCAAGTCCAAAATATAGAACGGACACTAGTGGATAAGGTGTTTGCAATTTGTGATTATTATTTAGATGATAAAAGTCTGAAAAATTCTCGGCACATCTATGACATTTTTAAATTACTACCAACTGTTTCTTTAGACAATGAATTTCAAAGCTTAGTTGTTGCTGTAAGAAATGAGAGAATGAAATCTCCCGTATGCTATTCTGCCAAAAATGGGATTAATCCCCAAAGCATTTTACAAAAAATTGTGCAGGAGCGAGCTTTTGAAAATGATTATAGGGCTGTAACAGAAAAAATCCTCTTAGAAAAGGTTAGCTATGAAGAAGCTTTACAAGCTCTCATAAGGATAATAGAAAGTAAAATGTTTGTTTTTCATGAAATGTAGGTGAATACAATTTGAACCTAGAAGGATTAACCTTAAAGCTAGTTACAGATAATTTAAATAAAGAATTATTAGGCAGCAAGATCTATCGTGTGTATATGCCTAATCCCCATGCAGTGCTGCTTTTAGTGCGACGTAGCAGGGATACCAGCGCTTTAGTGGCCGATATGAATGGGGGCAGTCCTGCCCTGTATATCCCGGATAAGCTGCCGGAAAATCCCGAAACTCCGCCCAGCTTTTGCATGCTGCTGCGCAAGCATTTAGAGGAAGGGCGCATTACGAAAATCTACCAAAGTGAGCTGGACCGCATTATTACGCTGGAAATAGATATGCTGGGTCAATCCAGCAAGATTATAACCAAGAAGCTGATTTGCGAGCTCACAGGTAAGAATAGCAATTTAATCTTGACCCAAAGCTCCGAAGCTGATGGGGAGAGCGAAATAATTATCGATAGCTTGAAGCATGTGGGCGTAGCCCAGAGCAGCTATCGCACCATCCTACCAGGCAAAGCATATGTAGCGCCCCCGCCCCAGTCAGGCCTTAATCTCTTGACTGCGGACCCGGCTGCCATCGTCAGCGCTGCCAATAGCATTCCTAGCGCTAATTTTGCCAAAGCCTTTGTCAGCTCCACTACCGGCATTGGCAAGGCCACAGCAGTTCAGCTCCTCGCCGCCGCGGACATCTTGCCCCAAACAGTACGTCTCGAGCCTGCTGAAGCGAAGGACTTATCCGAGCGCATAAGTCAACTGCAACAGAGCTTAGCCAGCGATGCAGCCAAGCCTGTGTACGCACTCATCAGTCGTACCAATCAAGTGAAAACCATCCTTACGCTGCCACCTAAGGCTTTGGAGCCAGGCCTTAGCGTGAAGGAGTTTAGCGATATTAATAGGGCTATTAACTACGCTGTAAGCCTTGCACCCATTCAATTACCCCAGCATGAGCAGCTGCAGAAGCTTGTCACAGCCGAAAGCGCCAAGCTTACGAAAAAGCTGGCCGCTTTAGAGCAGGACTTGCTCCATGCGGAGGATGCAGAAGGACAGCGGATGCTGGCCGATACCTTGATGGCCAATATTTATCAGCTGCGCAAGGGCCAGACCAGCGCGGAGCTTATCAATATTTATGATGGGGAAGCCGTTACTATTAAGCTAAATCCAGTGCTTTCGCCCACGGATAACGCTCAAGCCTACTACAAGCGCTATAATAAATACAAGCGGGCGCAGATTGAAGTGCGCCAGCAAATAGAAGCCACGCAGTCTGCTCTTAAGTATTTAGCTAGCTTAGATGCTTCTTTACTAACCGCTACTACGAAAAATGAAATCGAAGAAATTCGTCAGGAAATGGTAGCAGCAGGTATTATCAAGGAGCTTGGCAAAAAGAAAAAGACAGCCCTGCAAAAGTCCCAGCCCCTGCACATCAAGGTGCGTCAGGGCGTGGACTTATACATTGGTAAAAATAATAAGCAAAACGATTACGTAACCTTTACCTTAGGTGGACCGCGGGACTTGTGGTTCCATACCAAGGATATTCCCGGCTCCCACATCATTATGAAGGCTGTGGAGCCCAGCCAAGAGGATATCCTGCTGGCCGTAGAGCTGGCGGCTTATTTCAGCAAGGCCAGAACGGGCAGCAATGTGCCCGTGGATTGCGTGGAGCGACGCTATGTGAAGAAGCCCGCAGGCTCTAAGCCAGGCTTTGTCATCTTTACCAATCAAAAAACTTATTATACTACGCCAGATGAGCAAGCACTAGCTCCCTTTTTAGAGCAGTGCTGATAATATAATAATTAACAAGAGTTTGCTCTAAAAATATAAAGGAGGCCCAAGCCATGTCCATTGAAAAAGTACGCGCTTACATGCGCCAATTTAACATTGAAGATAGAATTATTGAATTTCCCACCAGCAGTGCTACTGTGGAGCTAGCTGCCCAAGCTGCAGGCTGCGAGCCCGCTCGCATTGCCAAAACCCTTTCCTTTAAGCTTAACGACGATAGCTGCGTGCTCATTGTAGCAGCAGGTGATGCTAAGGTTGATAATTCTAAATACAAGCATTTCTTTGGCTGCAAGGCCAAAATGCTCAGCGCTGAGGAGGTGGAGCCCATGATTGGTCACGCTATTGGTGGCGTGTGCTCCTTTGGCATTAACGAGGGCGTAAAGGTCTACTTAGATGTGTCCTTGAAGCGCTTCACTACCTTTTTCCCCGCCTGTGGCAGCTCCAATAGCGCCATCGAATTAACTCCGGAGGAGCTGGAAAAATATTCCTCCAACTGCCAGGGCTGGGTGGATTTATGCAAGGGCTGGCAGGCAGAATAAGCATTAAATTCGCCTAAAAGCAAGAAAAATCACCCAAAACAAAGAAAAATGCTGAAATTCAAAGCCAAATATGGTATAATATCTTTTCAGGATAAGAGCGAAGTAAGCTGCTTATCCATTGGCAAAAAACTCAAAATACACCATTTTTGGAGTTGGGAGGAAGCTCGTGTTAAAGAGTATGACCGGTTTTGGTCGCGGTGAATATGAGGACGCAGATTTTTCCATCACCGTGGAAATGAAAACCGTAAACCATCGTTATAATGAGGTGGCAATTCGTTTGCCCCGCTTTTTAAATCCCCTAGAGGACCGTATTCGCAAAACCATTTTGAAAACAGTGAGCCGTGGTCGTATCGACGTTTTTATTAACGCTGATTATACCACCAGTGATAATTGCACCTTGAAGGTGGATAAAAATCTGGCTGCAGCCTACCACAAGGCATTGCAGGAGGTGGGCGAGGCCATTGGTGCCAGCGAGGCAGGCATTAACCAAGCCCAAGAGATTTTATACATCTCTCGTTGCCAGGATGTTATCAACGTTAAAGAAGGCTTCTTTGATGTGGAAAGCGTGTGGCCTAAGGTGGAGCAGGCTGTGCAGCAGGCAGTACGCAATTTGGTGGCTATGCGCGAGACTGAAGGTGGCAATATCTATGGTGACTTTATCTATCGTGCCGATTTGATTGCCCAAAAGCTGGCCCTGATTGAGGAGCGTTCTCCCATGGTTGTGGAGGAATACCAAGCTAAGCTCAGCGAGCGCTTGACCAATCTTTTGGCCGACCATAATATTGCTGTGGAGCCGGAGCGCCTGCTGCAGGAGGTAGCAATTTTTGCTGACCGTACCAGCATTACCGAAGAAATTGTGCGCCTGAAGAGTCACATTAAGCAATTCAAGACCATTATCGCTTCCGACCAACCCGTGGGTCGCAAGCTGGACTTTTTAATTCAAGAATTTAATCGTGAGGCTAATACCATTGCCTCCAAGGCCAATGATTATACCTTGGCTCAGATTGTGGTGGAAATTAAAGCGGAAATCGAAAAAATCCGCGAGCAAATTCAAAATATCGAATAAGAGGGGAGATGCAACGTGGATATTAAGCTGATTAATATCGGTTTCGGCAATGTTGTAGCCGCTAATCGGATAATTGCCATTATTAGTCCTGAGTCCGCGCCTATTAAGCGCATTATTCAGGAAGCCCGTGACAAGGGACTCTTAATTGATGCTACCTATGGTCGCAGAACAAGAGCTGTTGTTGTTACAGACAGTGGTCATATTATTTTGAGTGCTGTGCAGCCGGAAACAGTTGCAAATCGTCTCATGCCCACTGATATGGAGGAAGAGGAGTAGGAATATGGCTGTGGAAAAAGAAAATGTCACTCCCAAAGGGGTGCTGCTGGTTGTTTCCGGTCCTTCCGGCGCTGGTAAGGGCACTATTTGTCAAATGCTCAGGGAGCAGCTGCCCGATTTAGGTTATTCCATTTCTGTTACCACCCGCCAGCCCCGTGTAGGCGAAGTGGATGGCAAGAGCTATTTCTTTAAAACTGTGCCCCAGGTACAGGAAATGATTGCCAAGGGCGAGCTTTTGGAGTACGCTGAGGTTTATGGTAATTATTACGGCACACCTCGTAAGTACGTGATGGAGCAGCTGGAAAGCGGTCGCGATGTACTCTTAGAGATTGATATTCAGGGCGCCCTGCAAATTAAAAAGCGTTTTCCTGAGGGCGTTTTTGTCTTCATCGTGCCTCCTTCCTTGGATGAACTGTCCGCTCGCATCTATAAACGTGGCACCGATAGCGAAGAGGTAATTAAGCGTCGCATGGCCTCTGCCGCCAGCGAGCTGACCTACGCTGCTGAATATGATTATATTATTGTCAACGATATTGCAGAAAAGGCTGCTAAAAAGGTGCTGACCATTATGGAGGCCGAGCGTTATCGTGTGGCTAGAACCTATTTCCTTGTAGATGAAATCTGCAAGGGTAAAAAAGAAGCATAATTAGCTGATGTAAATAAATCTAAAGGAGTGAAAATATATGTCCATGGTAGATCCTTCTATTGACTATTTGGCTGAAAAGGTGGACAGCAAATATACCTTGGTTATTTTGGCTGCCAAAAGAGCTCGCGAGCTGACCAAGCCCGCTGTTAATGCTCCTGAAAAAGAGGTTAGCACCGCGCTGAAGGAAATCGCTAACGATACTATTACCTACGAGCGCACTAAGAACGTATAAGCGCAAATTAAGCGTAAAACGTGAATTAGCGGGAGGAAAGAACCTTGTTAAAGGGTAAGAAGATTGTATTAGGGGTTACCGGTGGCATCGCCGTGTATAAGGCTGTGGATTTGGTAAGCCGTCTGCGCAAGCAGGGCTGTCAGGTGCGTGTGGTCATGACCGAGCACGCGCAGCAGTTTGTGACCCCGCTCACTTTTAAGGAAATTAGTGGCAATCAGGTGGCTGTGTCCATGTGGAGTGCCAATCAAGAATTCAATGTGGAGCATATTGCCTTGGCTAACTGGGCCGATGCCTTTTTGGTGGCACCGGCAACGGCCAATATCATCGCCAAAATGGCTTATGGCTTGGCCGATGACCTGTTAAGCACTACGCTTTTGGCAACACAGGCGCCCATTGTAGTGTGTCCTGCTATGAATACAGGCATGTATGAAAATGCTGCTACCCAAGAAAATATTGCTAAGCTGCAAGGCCGTGGCGTTACCGTAATGCCGCCGGCGGTGGGCAAGCTTGCCTGCGGCACCAGCGGTGCCGGCAGATTGCCCGAACCGCAGGCGATTGTGGAGTTTATGAGCGCCTTTTTTGCTAAGCGCGAGGGTGACCTGCGCGGGCTGAAGGTGCTGGTGACTGCGGCAGGCACCCGCGAGCCCATTGATCCGGTGCGCTTTGTGGGCAATCGTTCCAGCGGCAAGATGGGCTACGCTGTGGCACAGATGGCGGCGGAGCGTGGTGCCGAGGTGCTGCTGGTAAGCGGTCCCTCCGCATTGGCAATACCTGCCAATGTGAAGGCGGTGAAGGTAGAAACCACCAACGAGATGTTGGAGGCCTGCCTAGCTGCCTATGACGACGTGGATATCGTCGTCAAGGCGGCAGCTGTGGCCGACTATCGTCCTCGTGATGTAGCTGACCAAAAGATTAAGAAGAAAACTGACGATGCTCTGACTGTAGTCATGGACAAAAATCCCGATATTTTGAAGACCTTGGGCGGCAAGAAAACCCATCAGGTTTTGGTTGGCTTTGCAGCCGAAACCCAAAACCTTTTGGAAAATGCTCGCGATAAGGTTGTGAAGAAAAATCTGGATATGATCGTGGCTAATGATGTGACAGCAGCTGGCGCAGGCTTTAATGCTGATACTAATATCGTGAAATTCCTCTTTGCTAATGGTGAAGTGCATTCCTTGGAGCAGATGCCTAAGGTGGATGTAGCTAACTGCATTCTGGATGAAGCCATGAAAATTCGCCAAGCACGTCAGGTCAATAAATAAGTTCATATTGAAACCTTGTCTTGATAAGCATTAAAAGGCTTTAGAAGTAAAATTTTTATGGAAATCCTGTGAAATTCTGCTAAAACCTATTGCCATTGTGGGCAAAATGTATTATAATGTGCAAGGTGAAATTAATAATACTCATCAAGAGCGGTGGAGGGAATGGCCCTGTGAAGCCGCAGCAACCATTGCGGAGTGATGTCCGTAAAACGGTGCTAAGTCCTGCAGCACTTTAGCTGTGAGATGAGGATGCTTTAAAGCGATTTACGGCGTTCTCATGTCGAGAACGCCTTTTTTATTCCTCATTAGAGTGTAAAGGTAGTTTTAGCTTCCGTATTTATCGTTTTTAGGTATGTCTGTGAAAGGAGACAAACAAACTATGAGAAAATTATTTACCTCTGAATCCGTAACTGAAGGCCATCCTGATAAAATTGCCGACCAGATTTCTGATGCTGTGTTGGATGCCATTTTAAAGGAAGATCCTAAAGGTCGTGTAGCCTGCGAAACCATCGTTACCACCGGCCAAATTCATATTTTCGGTGAGATTTCTACCCAATGCTATGTGGATATTCCTCGCATTGCACGCCAAACCGTTATCGATATCGGCTATGACCGCGCAAAATATGGCTTTGATGGCAATACCTGCGGCGTGCTGATTTCTATCGACGAGCAATCCAGCGATATCGCTATGGGCGTTGACAAGGCTCTGGAGGCTAAGGAAGGCCGCGCTGCTGAGGAAGAGGCTGGAGCCGGTGACCAAGGCATGATGTTTGGTTATGCAACTAACGAAACCGAAAGCTACATGCCCATGCCCGCATATCTGGCTAATAAACTGGCTCTGCGCTTGACCGAAGTACGCAAGAACGGCACTCTGCCTTACCTGCGTCCCGATGGCAAGACCCAAGTAACTGTAGAATATGTAAACGGCAAGCCTGAGCGCATTGATGCTATTGTTATTTCTTCTCAACATGCTCCGGAAATTACCCACGAGCAAATTGAGAAGGATTTGATTGAAAATGTGGTTAAGGCCATCGTTCCTGCAGAAATGCTGGACGAGAATACCAAATACTATATCAATCCCACCGGTCGCTTCGTAATCGGTGGTCCCCAAGGCGATGCCGGCCTGACCGGTCGCAAGATTATCGTTGATACCTACGGCGGTATGGCTCGTCATGGCGGCGGTGCCTTCTCTGGCAAGGACCCCTCCAAGGTGGACCGCAGCGCAGCTTATGCAGCTCGTTATGTTGCCAAAAACATCGTTGCTGCTGGCTTGGCTGACAAATGTGAAATCCAATTGGCTTATGCTATCGGCGTAGCTCAACCTGTTTCCGTTTTGGTAGAAACCTTTGGCACTGCAAAGATTGACGAAGAGAAGATTGCTGAATTGGTACGCAAGAACTTCGCTCTGAGCCCCACTGGCATCATCCGCGAGCTGGATTTGCTGCGTCCTATTTACAAGCAAACTGCTGCTTATGGCCATTTCGGTCGTACTGATGTGGACCTGCCCTGGGAGCACACCGATAGGGCTGCTGCCCTGCGTGAGCAAGCAGGCCTGTAAGCTAGCGCTTAGTAGTAAAAAAGTGTGCAGGAAATGCTTGACAAAGTCGAGCATTTCCTGTAACATAATAGATGTCTTTTGGGGGTATAGCTCAGCTGGGAGAGCGCTTGAATGGCATTCAAGAGGTCAGGAGTTCGAGCCTCCTTATCTCCACCAGAGGAAAGCTACGGCCACGCTAAGGCGTGGCCTTTGTTATTGCTCCGGTGTAAACAAACAAAAAACAGCGGTTCGATCCCGCTTATCTCTCCAAGTTGAATTATGTCTTAGCTGTGACAGTCTAAGACTTTTTTTATTTTGTGGAGGAATTGTTATGCATCCTGAGGATAACAGTAACAAGCGTATTAAGCCGCCGTGGTATGTGCAGGTGATATTGGCGTTCTATGGCTTTTTGTGGCTGAATATGATTTTTGTCACGGGCTTGAACAGTCTGCGCTTAGGGTATATTGACTACGACAGCGGCAGCATTTTTTTCGCCATGACCATAGGCTTAAAGCTGATTTTCTGGTATATGGATAAGTATTTTTATAAAAATGAGCCTAAGGATTAGCCTTGCTTCAAAGTAGAAAATTGTTATAATGTGATGTTTAGAATTGGCTGAAGATATTTTGGAGGGAAATAAATGGAGCTTTGGGATATATACGACAGCAATAAACAGTCAACGGGACGCACCATGAAGCGCAATGATTGGTGCCTGAAGGATGGGGAATACCATCTGACGGTGCTGGGCGTAGTGCAGCACACCGATGGACGCTTTTTGATTACCCGCAGGGTGCTGACCAAGGCCTGGGCTGCGGGCTGGTGGGAGGTGCCGGGTGGCGCCTGCATGGCCGGCGAAAGCTCAAGACAGGCTGTCAACCGCGAGGTACTGGAGGAAACGGGCCTTGATGTGTCCGCCCTTGAGGCTGAGCCGCTGGTGACATATCATAGAGAAAACCGCGGCGAGGGCGATAATTATTTTGTGGACTGCTATCGCTTTACGCTGGCTTTCAAGACTAGCGAGGTGAAGGTACAGGAGGCCGAGGTCTTGGAGTGGAAGCTGGCTACCTTAGAGGAAATCAAGAAATTGGCAGCGCAGGGAATCTTCCTGCACTACGATAGCATCAAGGATGTGTTCGAGTAAGACTATCTTTTGACATGAGGCAGCTTTGCAGCGTGATATGAGATGCGCAAATTTCTGAGGAGTTGCTTAGTTTTTCTTGTAAAAAGTCAGTTCACGTGGTAAAATAGTAAGGTGAATGTTAATTTTTTACAAAATGCTGGAAAAATCACTTTTGATTTACAAGTTTGGAGGAATTAAAGTATGTCAGGACATTCTAAATGGGCAAACATTAAACATAAAAAGGGTAAAGCAGACGCACTCCGCGGCAAGATTACCACTAAAATCTCCCGCGAGATCACCATTGCTGTACGCATGGGCGGCGCTGACCCCACCGGTAACATGAAGCTGAAGCTGGCTTTGAGCAAGGCTAAGGCTAACAATATTCCTAAGGATAACATCCAACGCGCTATCCAAAAGGGTGCAGGTGCTTTGGAAGGTCAAAGCTTCGAAGAGATTACCTACGAAGGCTATGGTCCCGCAGGCGTAGCTATGATGGTTAGCTGCCTCACCGATAACCGTAACCGTACCGCTGCTGATGTACGTCACGTATTCAGCAAATACGGCGGTAACCTGGGCGCAACCGGCTGCGTAGGCTATATGTTCCAACAAAAGGGCGTGTTTGCAGTTAGCAAGGAAACTGGCGTAGAGGAAGACGATCTGATGATGATCGCTTTGGAAGCTGGCGCTGAAGATATTAAAAACGAAGAAGAAGGCTTTGAAATCGTAACCACTCCGGATACCTTTGATGCTGTAGAAAAAGCACTGGCTGATGCCGGTATCGAGGTTGAAATGGCTGAAATCACCATGATTCCTGATACTATGGCTGACCTGTCCGCAGAGGATGCCGAAAGAGTGCAAAAGATGCTGGACGTGCTGGAGGATCTGGACGACGTTCAGGACGTTTATCACAACGCTGACTTGCCGGACGACGACGAGGAATAAGATTATTTACGGGAAAGCAGGCAAGGTTTTGTCTGCTTTCTGTTTTTGTGAGGACGATTATGCTGGTTTTAGGAATAGACCCGGGCACGGCTATTTGTGGCTATGGTCTTGTGGATATGACGGGTAACCGCCTGCGGCCTGTGTTCTATGGCTCCATCCTGACGGATAAGGACATGCTGCCGGAGCTGCGCTTGAAAAAAATCTATGATGATTTGTGCGATATTATTGAGCACTTTCATCCTGATTACATGAGCATTGAAAAGCTTTTTTTCAATCGCAATGTGACCACTGCTATTCCTGTAGGCCAGGCGAGGGGAGTGGCTCTTTTAGCGGCGGCTAATCATGGACTGCCGGTGATGGAGTTCACGCCCATGCAAATCAAGCTCAGCGTGGTAGGCACTGGCAGTGCCACCAAGGAGCAGGTTATTTTTATGGTTATGCATTTGCTCAATATTCGGGAGAAGATTAAGCCTGATGATACGGCGGATGCCTTAGCGGCAGCGATTTGCGGCGTTAATACGGCCTCTACCAGAAGATGGCAGGAGGGAAGATAAATGATAGGCTCTATTAAGGGCAATGTGGGTTATCTTGGCCCCGATTATTGCCTTATCGAAACTGCAGGCGGCGTGGGCTATCGTGTGTTTATGCCGGCGGCTCATTTGGCCCAGCTGGCCTTGGGAGCTCAGGTGCAGGTGCACACCCATACTGCGGTGCGTGAGGATGCGATTTTGCTCTACGGCTTTTTAAGCCAGGAGTATTATAATTTGTTTGAGCTGCTTTTGAATGTCAGCGGTGTAGGCCCCAAGATGGCCTTGGGCATATTGTCCGCCATTAAGCCCGATGCTTTCTATTTGGCAGTGCAGAGTCGTGATGTAAAGACGCTGACTAAGCTGCCCGGTATTGGCAAAAAAACAGCGGAGCGTATGCTCTTAGAATTAAAGGATAAGGTTGGCGCCGGCACGGGTGATGCTGGTAGCGACTTTGGCGAGAGCATTGCTGCCGGAGGCAGCGGTGCCGTGGCTGAGGCCATGGAGGCGCTGGCATCCTTGGGCTATAGCAATAGCGAGATTGTGCCGGTGCTGAAGCAAATTCCGGACGCTGAGAAGCTCAGCGGCGAGGAAGTGCTCAGACAAGCACTGAAGCTGTTTGCGAAGAGGTAAATAATTCCTCCACCGCAAGCGGTCCCCCTCCCTTTTGAAAGGGAGGCATAGAGGAGATTGATGACAATGGAATTCGATGACAGAATTATTGCCGGAGCTGAGCAGGAGGCCGATGGCTGGCAATACAGCCTGCGTCCCCGGCTTTTAAATGAATATATCGGCCAAAGCCAGGTCAAGGATAATTTATCCGTATTTATTAAGGCTGCGGCTGCTCGCCACGAGGCTCTGGACCATGTGCTCCTTTTTGGGCCTCCGGGCCTTGGCAAAACAACTCTGGCCAATATTATTGCCAACGAGCTGAACGTGAATATTCGCGTTACCAGCGGTCCGGCTATTGAGCGTCAGGGTGATTTGGCGGCCATTCTCACCAATTTGGGTGATAATGACGTGCTTTTTATTGACGAAATTCATCGCTTGTCCAAAACCGTGGAGGAAATTCTTTATTCCGCCATGGAGGATTTTGCGTTAGATATTATTATTGGCAAGGGCCCTGCTGCTCGCAGCGTGCGCCTGGATTTGCCTCACTTTACGCTTATAGGCGCTACTACGCGCTTGGGCGCTATCGCAGCGCCCCTGCGTGACCGCTTCGGCGTGCAGTGCCGCTTGGAGTTTTATAAGCCTGAGGAGCTGCAGTTTATTATCACCAGAGCAGCGGATATTTTGGGCGTGAATATTGATAGCGAGGGCGCTAACGAGATTGCGCGCCGCAGTCGCGGCACGCCCCGTATTGCCAATCGCTTGCTGAAACGTGTGCGTGATTTTGCACAAGTGCTGGGCGTGGAGACCATTACCCGTCAGCTGGCTGACGAGGCCCTGGCGAAGCTAGAGGTGGACCGTTACGGCTTGGACCGCAACGACCGCCGCATTTTGAATACCATCGTAAAAACCTTCGGCGGCGGTCCCGTGGGCATCGAGACCATCGCAGCTGCTGTGAGCGAGGAGTCCGGCACCATCGAGGATGTTATTGAGCCCTATCTTATTCAGCTAGGCATGCTTCAGCGCACTCCTCGCGGACGCCGCGCTACCCGCGAGGCCTATCGCTATTTGGGCGTGCCCATGCCGGAGAAATAGGTGAGGCTATGAAGCTATTATTACATGCCTGCTGCGGCCCCTGTGCTTGCTATCCTACGGAAAAGCTCACCGGGGACGGAGTGGATTTTTCCATACTCTATTTTAATCCCAATATTCATCCCTATAAGGAGTTCAAGCAGCGCCTGAGTACCCTGCGTGAGTTTTGCGAGAAAAAAGAGTACGATTTGATTATCAATAAAAGCTATCCCTTGGAGGATACGGTGCGCGGCATGCTCCATGAGTATGAGGTGGGCTCTGTGCGCTGTGCCTATTGCTATCGCGTGCGCTTGCGCTACGCGGCGCAATTTGCCAAGGAGCACGGCTATGATGCCTTTAGCACGACCTTGCTAGTGAGTCCTTATCAAAAGCATGAGCTGATTAAGCGCGAGGCAGAGGCTGCGGCGGAGGAGTTTGGGGTGCTGTTTTTTTATGAGGATTGGCGCACGGGCTACCAGCGTGGGGTAGATATTAGTCTTGAGCTTGGTTTATATCGGCAACAATATTGTGGCTGCGTGTTTAGCGAAAGAGATAGATATCAGGTGGTGAAAAAGCCTAAGGGCGAGCCACCGAAGGGTGAGTTTATCGTTGTAAGTAAGCATATCAAAATGGTGAATAGCGCGAAGTAAGTAAGGTGGTGACCACGAGCTTGCTGAAGAAAATAATAATTACGTTATTAATAGCTTTGGGCTATTTGTATGGGGCCTTTGGCTTGAGTCGTAGTGAAGCTGCCGAGCTAATTAGGGTTGCTTTGGTTCATGATCAAGCTACTGCTGAGATTAGCTGCGAGAGCGATTTTGAAGTGCAGAGTGGTTCGGAGAAAGCAGTTATTGTCAAAGGGAAGTACTTCCTTTATGTTGCTGAGGGCAAGCTGATGCTGGAAGAGGTTGTTGCTAATAAGGCACAAAATGAGGTGTCAACAGAGCCTAAACCGAACTCCATTGGTAAGCATGTTTTTGGCAGTACATTATATTTGAACACTTTGGAGGGCAAGTCTAGCCCCAAGGTTAACCAGCGTGCTTATAAAGGCTATCTGCGTGCGCTGGCGGATAATGGCAAGATTTTGCTGGTCAACTACGTTGACCTTGAGCAATATTTGGCGAGTGTGCTACCTGGCAAGACCATGGTGGTGTGGCCTGATGAGAGCATTAAGGCTCAGGCCGTGGCCGCACGTACCTATGCCATGCAGCGAAAGCAGCTTAATAGTAAAAAGCAGTACGATGTAACTGCTAACGATAAGGAGTTGCCTTATTTAGGCACGGGCCCTAGAATCGAAAAGGCTGGCGTTACAAAGCTCATAGCTGCCACTCGCGGACAATATTTGGTGGATGCACAGGGCATGCCTATTATGGCCGTGACCACCTCATCTAGCGGTGGTAGGACTGAAGCTGCCGCTAGCGCGCTGGGAAAGAACTTTTCTTATCTGCAGTCCGTAGAGGACTTTGATAAGGATAGTCCAGATTTTAAATGGGAATATAGAGCTACGCCAGCGCTACTGGAGGGACAACTGGCACAATTAGGTTATGTTGTCGGAAAAATTAATAGTGTAAGATTGTCTCCTTTGGATGATAGGGGTGATGATCGTACCGAGACTGGACGAGTGCGTTACCTTATATTTTCCGGTACTGCTGGAACCGTTAAGGTGAGTGGACAACAGTTAGCAGATATTTTAGGCTTAAAGAGTACGCTCTTCGACGTGGAGACGGGTACGCCTCCACCGGAAACGCTGAAGGTGCCCATCGAGGATCGCTTTGGCTTCGAGGTGGGCAGCAAGGATATTGATATCAAGGTCAAGGAGGACGAGCGACCTGTGTGGAATAAGCTCCTGCGCAGCTACCACATGTTAAGTGGTGGCAAGCAGGAAAAGCTAATTTTCCACGGCAAGGGAAGCGGCAGCGGTCTGGGACTCAGCGCCTGGGGGGCGCGGGGGATGGTAGTGGAAAACGAAAAGATTACCTACGCCCAGATTTTGGCGCATTATTATCCAGGGACTAAAATAGAATTCCTCCACCGCTAAAGAGGTCCCCCTCCCTTTGCAAAGGGAGGCAAATTAGAAGAAAGAAGATTAATATGTTAGTTACAGATTTTGATTATGAATTGCCTAAGGAGCTCATTGCTCAGCATCCCATGGAGCCGAGGGACCATTCCCGCCTCTTGGTTGTGAATAAGGACAGTGGCGCCATTGAGCATAAGCATTTTTATGATTTAATAGAATATTTACATCCTGGGGATGTTTTGGTATTTAACGATACCAGAGTTATCCCTGCGCGCTTGCACGGCTTCAAGGACACCGGTGCCCACGTGGAGGTATTTTTGCTGACTCGCAAAAACACCACTGATTGGGAAGTATTGGTGCGCCCTGGTAAAAAGCTGCAGGTGGGCGCGAAGATTAAATTTAGTGAGGAGCTCTCCTGCGAGGTTATCGACCATACGGACTTTGGCGGTCGCGTAGTGCGCTTTGTCTTTGATGGTATTTTTGAAGAAATCCTCGATAGGCTGGGTGAGACGCCTCTGCCTCCGTACATCACTGCGCCCTTGGAGGATAAGGAGCGCTATCAGACGGTGTATAGCCGCGAGCGTGGCAGCGCTGCCGCTCCCACTGCAGGCTTGCACTTTACCAAGGAGCTTTTGCAAAAAATTAAGGACAAGGGCTGTGAGGAAGTATTCGTAACCCTGCATGTGGGCCTCGGTACCTTCCGCCCTGTTAGTGAGGAAAAAATCGAAGACCACAAGATGCACAAGGAGTTTTACACTGTTTCCCAAGAGGCAGCTGATGCAGTGAACAAGGCTAAGGCTGAGGGACGCCGTATTATCGCTGTGGGAACTACTTCAGTGCGCACTCTGGAAGCAGCCTGCAAGGATGGCAAGCTGCAGGCCGGTGGCAACTGGACCAATATTTTCATCTATCCTGGCTATAAATACCAATTGGTGGATGCTTTGGTGACCAATTTCCATTTGCCTCAGAGCACGCTGCTCATGCTGGTCAGCGCATTATCCACTCGCGAGATTATGCTGAACACCTACAAGGTAGCCGTGGAAGAAAAATATCGCTTTTTCTCCTTCGGCGATGCTATGTTTATCAATAACGAAAAGATTTAGGAGGCTATATGCAGCACGCAGTAACCTACGAATTAATTAAAGAATGCAGCCGTAGCGGCGCCCGTTTAGGCCGTCTGCACACGCCCCATGGCACCTTTGAAACACCCATGTTCATGCCCGTGGGCACCCAGGCCACCGTCAAAACACTTTCTCCTGAGGAGCTGTACGATATGGGCAGCCAGGTGATTTTGTCCAATACCTATCATCTGTTTTTGCGTCCTGGCCACGAGCTGGTGCGCAAGGCTGGTGGCTTGCACAAATTCATGAACTACAAAAAGGGTATGCTCACCGATAGTGGTGGCTTCCAAGTATTTAGCTTGGGCGCAATGCGCAAAATTACGGAGGAGGGCGTTATGTTCCACTCCCACATCGATGGCAGCAAGCAATTCCTGTCCCCGGAGGTTTCTACCCACGTACAGGAGGCCTTGGGAGCAGATATTGCCATGGCCTTTGATGAATGCATTCCTTATCCCTCTGATTACGAATATACCAAGCGCTCCACGCTGCGTACTAGTCGCTGGGCTAAGCGCTGCCAAGAGGCGCATACCCGCGAGGACCAATCCTTGTTCGGTATCGTCCAAGGCGGTATGTTCCCCGATTTGCGCAAAATGAGCGTAGAGCAGCTCACCGAGATGGATTTCGCCGGCTATGGCATCGGCGGCCTGTCCGTGGGCGAGCCCAAGCCCATGATGTACGATATCCTGGGCCAGACTACTCCCTTAATGCCGAAAAACAAGGCCCGTTATCTCATGGGCGTAGGCACTCCCGATTGCATCGTTGAGGCGGTTAATTTGGGCGTAGATATGTTCGATTGTGTGTTCCCGACCCGCGTTGCTAGAAATGGCACTGCCATGACCCACACGGGACGCTTGGTTGTGCGCAATGCTTTATATGCAGAGGATTTCCGTCCCTTAGAGGATGGCTGCACCTGCTATGCTTGTCGTAACTACAGCCGCGCCTACATTCGCCACTTGTTTAAGGCTGAAGAAATTTTTGGCATGCGTCTTTTGTCCATTCATAACCTGCATTTCCTGCTGCACTTTGCGCAAGAGGTGCGTGAGGCCATTGCCAACGATACTTTCCCGGAATTTAGAGAAAGATTTTTAGAAAACTATCGCGGATAGAGGATTTTTAAGGTATAATAGAGAATATATAATTGTTTTTCAGCTATTTAGCTTATGTGGAGGTGGAAATATGCAAGGTGGAGACACAATGGCAATGATGAATTCCTTATTGCCTTTTTTCCTAATGGGCGGCATTTTCTATTTTATGCTGTGGCGTCCGCAGAAAAAGGAGCAGCAAAAGCGCCGTGATTTACTCAACAGCCTGAAGGTGGGGGATGAAATCATCACCATCGGCGGCATTTATGGTAAAATCACTGCCATCAGCGAAAAACGCGTCAAGGTACAGGTTGCCGAGGGCGTAGAAATCGAAATGGCACGCAATGCTGTGAGCGGTCACCAAGACCCGACCAAGAATGCATGAGCTAAAGCTTGAGCATACGAAAATAACGCTGCGCAAGGCCTTGCGCCAGCAGCGTGCTCAATTGACTAGGGAGCAGGTGGCTACTGCTAGCGAAGCGGTGGCTCAGCAGATCCTGGCCTGTGATGCTTTTTGTAAAGCCAAGAGCGTCATGGGCTTTTTGGCGTTTGGTAAGGAGCTAAGTGTGGATAAAGTGCTGGAGGCAGCGCTAGCCATGGGCAAGGTCGTGGCCGTACCCCATATTATTTCAGCAACTAGCTTTGAGCCTGTGCGTCTCAAAAATATGCAGGATTTTGACCTAGACCATTACGGTATTCGCACCGTGTGTCCGCCCTTAGAGGTACTGGACCCAAGCTGCTTTGATTTGGTTCTTGTGCCAGGTGTGGCCTTTGGTCGCGATGGCAGTCGCATGGGCATGGGAGCGGGCTATTATGACCGCTTTTTGCTGCAGGCGCAAAAGGCCGTGCTTATGGGTGTTGCTTATGACTGCCTTCTGCAGGATAGTCTGCCCAGTGATGAGCACGATGTAAAAATGCAGTGTATAGTTAGTGAAAGCGGAATAATCACTCTCGCACCGCTTTAACTGATAAATTTAAAAATCCATTTTAAGGAGGAAATTATTTTGCGTTGGAATGAGTTGGGGAAATTTCTGGTTATTGCACTGGCGATAATCGGCGGTTTCTGCGTCTACATCTCCCCCCTGGCTAACTCTATTAAGCAGGGTCTGGATTTGCAGGGCGGTACCCACGTTGTACTGCAGGCGGTGGATACACCGGACCTGAAGGTGGACGATGATGCTGTTAACCGCAGCGTAAAGATTATCGAGCGCCGCGTTAACGAGCTGGGCCTGACCGAGCCTGTAATTCAACGTCAGGGCAAGGACCGTATTATTGTAGAGCTTCCCGGTGTTAAGGATCCGGAAAAGGCCATTGCCATGCTGGGCCGTACTGCCATGCTGCAGTTCAAGGATATTAACGGCAAGGTTGTCATGACCGGTAAGGATTTGAAGGATGCCAGAGCTCAAGTATCCCAAGGTAATCAGGCTGTAGTAGGCCTGGAATTTAGCGACGAAGGCGGCAAGAAATTTGCAGACCTGACCGCGCGTAATGTGGGCAAGCAAATTGCTATTGTGCTGGATGGCGAGGTGCTCACCGCACCTGTTGTACAAGAAGCCATCACTGGCGGCAGAGCCCAGATTTCTGGCTCCCGCAATGTGGAGGAGGCCGAGCATTTGGCCATTTTGCTGCGCAGCGGCAGCTTGCCTGTAAAAATCGAGGTTTTGGAAAACCGCACCGTAGGTCCCACCCTGGGCCAGGACTCCAAGGATAAGAGCGTTAAGGCCTTCCTGATTGGTATTGCCGGCGTTTTCGTCTTCATGCTTTTGTTCTATCGTCTATCCGGTGTAGTAGCGGACATTGCCCTTTTACTTTATGTTATGCTGCTTTTATTGGTAATGCGTTATTTGGGTGCAACCCTGACCCTGCCCGGTATCGCCGGTATCATCCTGTCCATTGGTATGGCTGTCGATGCCAACGTGCTGATTTTCGAGCGCTTTAAGGAAGAAATCAAGAAGGGTAAGACCTTGCGTAGCGCTATGGATTCCGGCTTTAGCCGCGCCATCATTACCATTTTGGACTCCAATATCACTACCCTGATGGCAGCAGCAGTGCTGTTCTATCTGGGTACCGGCCCCATCAAGGGCTTTGCTGTTACCCTGGCACTGGGCACCCTGCTCAGTATGTTCACTGCGGTAACCGTAACCAAGTTCCTCATGCGTTTTTTGGTTTACAGCAATATCACCAAAAGCTACTTCCTCTTTGGTGCTCGCGCACCGAAGCCGGCTGAGGCTAAGGAGGTGGCTAAATAATGAAATTCTCCATTGTTAAGAATTACAAGATTTTCTTTGCCATTACCATTACCTTCTTGATTATCGGTCTTGGCTCCATGCTCATGCGTGGCTTCAATTTGGGCATTGACTTCACTGGCGGCAGCATTATGGACTTGTCCTTCGATAAGCCCGTACAGGTTGCCCAGGTCCGCGATGTGCTGAAGACCCATGATTTGGGCAACAGCATCATCCAACTTGAAAGCAATGATAGCAATGCCAAGGAGGCTCAGGGCGTGCTCATCCGTACCGGCGTTATTAACGATGAGAAGCGTCGCGCTGTCATGGATGATTTGAAGGGTCAGCTGGGTAATTTTGCTATCCAGCGCGTGGAAAACGTAGGCGCTACCGTAGGTGGCGAGCTCATTCAACAGGCTGTGCTGGCCATTGTGCTGTCCTGGTTCCTGATGATTGCGTATATCACCCTGCGTTTCGAGTTTAAGTTTGCCATTGCGGCCATTATTGCCCTGATTATCGACGTTACGGTAACCTTAAGCTATTTCTCCCTCTTCCAGATGGAAATGGACTCCTCCTTCGTAGCAGCGCTGCTGACCGTAGTAGGCTATTCCATCAACGGTACCATCGTTATCTTCGACCGCATTCGCGAGAATTTGAAGATTCATCGTCGTAGCGAAAGTCTGAGCGATATGATCGACAGCAGTATTTGGCAGACCATGGGCCGCAGCATTTACACTGTGGGCACCTCCTTGTTCGCTGTTGTTTCTATCTTCCTCTTCGGCGGTGAAACCATTCGCAACTTCTCCTTTGCTATGCTGGTAGGCTTCTCCAGCGGTGCTTATACCTCTACCTTCTTGGCAGGTCCCCTGTGGCTCTTCCTGAGAGGTAAGAAGGCTGGACAATAAGTTTGCCTTAAGGTTAAATTAGCCATTGGAGATTTTAATTAAGCTTAAATTAAAACTAGATTAACTAAAAAATTGCTCCTGTTGTTAAGTCTAAAATTAGACTATAATAACAGGAGCTTTTTTGTTTATACTGTAGCAAACAAATTCCTAAATTTTCTTGCTTCTGCAAAATATATATGATAAAATGAAATTAATATTAAAAAATGGAATGTATTACAACTGGTTTTGGGATAGATGGGTAGAGACGGAAAGTTTTTTGCTAGCTTTGGGGAGTATTAGGAATGAAGAAAAAATTCAAAAATCTTAGTATAATCGCATTAGTCGTAGTCACGGTAGCCTTGGGCTGCGTGGCTTATTTTCGCTTTGCTTCCCGCATGATTTATCAGGAAAGCAGTCGTCACTTAATGGAAATCTATACCCAGGTGCGGGATTCCCTGCGTGATATTGTGGAAGGCAAATGGAATTTGCTAATGGTGTGGAAGCAATATCTATTGCGGGAAAAGGATGAGCAGGTTATTGGCGAATTCGTAGCTGAGCAAAAGGCTAAATGGGGCTTTACGGATTTTTATTTTATTGCGGCTAATGGTGAGTTTTATACTGTGGACGGACGCAAGGGCTTCTTTAATATGCACCAAAAGATGAATGATTTGGTGGATAAGCAGGAGTCGGTGGTGCTGGATGTGGCGCTGCCCCAAAAGGAGCTCAAGGTTTTCGCTATTCCCATGCCAGTAGCCACATATCATGGGTTTACCTATCAGGCCATAGCAATTAGCTATGATAACGAGGATTTAATCAAAACCCTGAATACCAATACCTTTGAGGGCGAGGCCGATAATTTTGTTATTGATGAGACGGGACGCGTTTCCATCGCCAGAGCCTCTAAGAGTGGACAAAAGGTTTATAATTTCTATGCATATATCAACAACCAACCTGAGCTTTCCCTTGATCAGAAGCAGGAGCTGCTGCAAAAAATCAGGGATAGAGAAAGTGGTGTGGCTACCCTTAGCCTGAAAAACCAAAGCTATTATCTTATGCATATGCCGGCGGAATATGCTCGCTCCATGCTGGTGGGACTTATCCCGGTAAGTGTGGTTAACGCTAGCATGAATAAGCTGCAGGCCATTACCATGATCGTTTTCGTAATGCTGGCGCTGCTTTTAAGCGGTAGCTATATTATCTTTATGCATTATAAAAACAGGCTGGTTCTGTCCAATAAGGATAGGGAGCTTTTATACAAAGAACAATTGTTCTCCACCTTGTCTGATAATGTAGACGATGCCTTTGTGATGGTTGATACCAAGACCATGGCTGTGGATTATATCAGCCCCAATGTAAGTCGCTTAGTGGGCTTGGAGATAGACGAAAACGTGATTGGTACATCCATCAGCGCTTTAGGCGGCGACGAAATGTACTTTGGCGTGGGCAAGCATCTTAAAGAAAATCCCCATGCCCAAAAGCTGGAATGGGATAAGGAGTTTATTCATCCTGTTACCCTTGAAAAGCGTTGGTTCCATGTGCTGGTTTATGTGAGCCTGATTTTAAAGGTTCCCAAATATATCATCGTGCTTTCTGATAGAACTAAGGAGCACGCCTTGAACCAATCCTTGAGTAACGCCCTAAGCTTGGCTCAAAGTGCTAATAAGGCCAAAAGTAATTTCTTGGCTAATATGAGCCATGATATTCGCACGCCTATGAATGCTATTGTGGGCTTCGCAGGACTTATTGAGGATAATGCTGCTCAGCCGGACAAGGTTAAGGATTATGCTCACAAAATTACTTACTCCAGTAAGCATTTGCTGAGCCTTATCAATGATATTCTAGATATGAGCAAAATTGAAAGCGGCGAAACATCCTTGAAGCTGAGCGATTTCTCTTTGCAGGAATTGGAGGAGGAGCTACAGGGGATTATTGGTCCTCAGGCTCGGAGCAAGGGCTTGTATTTTGCTATTGGCTATAAAGGACAGTTGCCCAGCATGGTGCACAGCGACAAGATGCGTATTAATCAAATCTTATTGAATTTGCTGAGCAACGCAGTGAAATATACTCCTGCAGGGGGACATGTGCACTTAGAGATGAGCGCTAAGCCGGGCCATAGCCGCGATTTTTGCCATGTGCAATTTGTAGTTCAGGATGATGGCTACGGCATGAGCGAGGAGTTCCAACAGCAGCTCTTTAAGCCCTTCACCCGTGAGTACAATGAAGAGACCAGGGATGTGCAGGGCACGGGTATCGGCATGGCCATTGTGAAGAATATTGTAGAGCTCTTAGGCGGCAATATTACGGTGGTCAGCGCTAAGGGCCGTGGCACTACCTTTACGGTAGCACTGGAGCTGGCTGTGCCCAAGCTGGCCAAGGATAAAGCTGCAGCTAAGGCTGAAGAGCAGCAGGAGGTCTCTCTCAAGGGCCTGAAGGTTTTGGCTGCCGAGGATAATTCCATTAACGCAGAGATTTTGGAGCTGCTCTTGATGAAGGAAGGGGCCAGCGTCGAAATTTGCGAAAATGGCCTATTAGTTGTGGAGCGCTTTAAGGCTTCCAAGGAAAACGAATTCGATATTATTTTTATGGATGTGCAGATGCCGGTGCTGGATGGCTATGGTGCTACCAAGCTTATTCGTGCCAGCGACCATCCCCAAGCGAAAACCATTCCCATTGTGGCTATGACGGCCAATGCCTTTGCGGAGGATGCACACAAGGCCTTGGCCTCCGGTATGGATGCTCACACTGCTAAGCCGGTGGACATGAAAAAGCTGAAGCAGGTAGTGGCAGAGCTTATGCAGCACAAGGAAAAGAGATGATAATTTAGCCTTCACCGTTACTTACGGTTGAATAAAAAACCCCCTATTTTTGATGAATTTGAGGAGGAAGACATGAAAAAATCTTTATTAATGGCAGTAGCACTGAGCTTGGGAATCTCAGCCTCTGCCTTCGCAGCAGCGAATCCCTTCAGTGACGTGCCTGCAGGTCACTGGGCTTACGACAGCATTGCTAAGCTAGCAGCGGCAGGCATTATTGAAGGTTATGGGGATAGCACCTTTGGTGGGGATAAGCTCATGACCCGTTATGAAATGGCCCAAATTGTGGCCAAGGCCATGGCAAAGGGTGCAAATTGTGATAAGCTGGCTGCCGAATTTGCCAGTGAGCTGGACAATCTGGGTGTGCGCGTAGCCAATCTGGAAAAGAAGAGCGATAATATTCGCATCTGGGGCTTGTTCCGTCCCCGCTATGAATTCTCCCATCTCAGTGGTGAAAAAAAGGACCACAGGGATGCTGCCATTGCCCGTACCCGTATTTGGGGTGAGGGCAAGATCAACGATTCCTGGACCTATAACCTGATGCTGCAAAACGAGCAATTAATCAGTAACAACACCGGTGAAGAACGCGTTGATTTTAAACGCGCCTTTGTACAGGGTCGCTTGGGTGGTATGACCGTTCGTGCCGGCCGTTGGGGCGAGGATATATCTCCCATGGTTATTGATACCCATCTAGAGGGCGTGAAGCTGACCTATGGCAGCGATAAGCTGAACTTCACCAGTATGTTTACCAAGGCCGCAGGCCCGCACAGCACATTGACTAGCAGTGGTCGCCTTAATATTTTCAGCGTAGCAGGTAATTATGACAGAAGCAATTTCTTTGTGACCTATTATAATACCAATAATGCTGCTGTGGTGGCTGTGGATGATGGTAACGGTTGGTTTGATTGGGATAGGTCCGAGCCCGGCGACAAGGATATCTTTAACGTGGGCGTGGGCTACAAGGTGACCAAAAATGTACGTCTCTTTGGCGAATACATGTATAGCACCAAGGATATCGACCCCAGAATTGGTCGCGATGGCTACGTAGCACGCATTGAGTACAAGGGCTATGATATTAATAAGCCCGGTAGCTTCGGCTTAGTTGCCAACTACTATAACCAATCCTCCAACAGCTTCTTGATTCCCACCATAGCTGCCAATCGCTTCCTCTGCAACGGTGGCTTTGAGGGCTGGAATGTGGGCGCAAGATACACTATCGCGAAGAACATCTATGCTTTAGTAGATTATTTTGACACTGAAGCTAAGATTGGTAACCACAGAGACAAGGTTATGGTAAGCGAGCTTTACTTCCTGTTCTAATTAAAAACTGACAATAATTTTACACATAAGTGCTCACAGTGAAAAAAATATCCTGTGAGCACTTTTTTCTTTAAAATACTATAGACAAATGGTGAACGTAGAAGTATAATAAGTTTGCCTCTTATGCAGAGACAATTTGAGAGAAGAAAATAGCTTCTAATGGGTGCAATAGGGAGCATCCTGAAGCTAGAGGGGGCCTGGTCAATGGAATATGGAATAATCTGCTTATTCCCCGCAATTTTGACGGTTGTTGTAGCTGTTTGGTCCAAAAGAACGACTGAACCATTACTATTGGGAGCTTTGACTGGCTATGGCCTGCTGAGCTATAAAACGGGAGCTAATTTTATCGAATTAGCCACTTCTAAGTTTTTTGACGTCTTTACGGACCCTGAATCCGTATGGATGCTGCTTGTGTGCGGCCTTTTTGGCAGCTTGATTGCTGTTGTCAATGAATCCAATGCCACCAACGCTATTGCTAATGTTTTGGGTAAGCTGTGCAAGTCCAAGACCACGACGCTGCTTTCCGCTTGGGTTTTAGGCATGATTATCTATATCGACGACTATATGAATATCCTTACCGTTACCAGCTGTACCAAAAAGCTGGCGGACCAAAGGAACATTCCCCGCGAAGCCTTAGCCTACGTGGTGGACTCCACTGGTGCACCCACTAGCGTACTGATACCCTTTTCCACTTGGGCCATTTTCTTTGGCGGTGTCTTTTATGAGCAGGATGCTATTAAGGCTTTAGGCTATGGTGATGCTATTTCTACTTATATGCAGATCATTCCCTATATCTTCTACGGCATTTTTGCTTTGGCCATTGTGCCCTTATTCATCGTAGGCATCGTGCCTAAGGTAGGCGCCATGAAGCGCGCCTATGCTCGCCTTAAGAACGATGAAGAGGGCTATGGTATTATCGAAAACGCTAAATACCACAAGCATGATAAGCCCGATGATTATGACCGCAAGGCCAGTGCTTGGGACTTTGTGATCCCCATCCTGACCATGATCGGTGTGCAGATGTATGTGGGGGATTTATTCGTAGGCTTGATTGCGGCGCTGCTCTGCTGCATCGTGCTCTATGTGCCTCGCGGCAAAATCACCATGGGCAAATTCTGTGACTGCTGGATTGAAGGCTTTGCGGATTTGGTGCCGGTACTTTCCATTATCGTGGCCGCCTTTTACATTGAAGGGGCTATGACCGCCATCGGCATGCCGGCTTATGTAATCCACCTTATTGAGCCCTATGTGAATGCGCAATTGTATCCCATGCTGGCCTTCTGGACCGTGGGCTGCTTGGGCTTCATCACCGGCTCCAACTGGGGTATTCCCGCTGTATGTGCGCCCATCATTATTCCCTTGGGCTTTGCTGTGGATGCCAATCCTTTCTTGGTAATGGCTTCCATCGTCAGTGGCGCTACTCTTTGCAGTCATGCCTGCTTCTATGCGGATGCCACTGTATTCACCTCCAAGGCCTGTGATATTGAAAACACGGCCCATGTTTATACCCAGCTGCCCTATGCAGGTATCTCCATGGTTTTCGCTTCCATTGCTTATCTGATTGCTGGCTTTGTGGTAGTCTAATTTAAATAGTATTTAATGCCTCAGCTTGGTGCTGGGGCGTTTACTTTTTGTTAAAGTTTTTCTGCTATTAGACGCAAAATTTGGTATAATAGAACTAGCTTTATCTTTAAGAATGGACAAGCTTTTTCTAGGTTGTAGGGGGTTAGTATGGGTGCAGTTTTTGCAGTGAATGTTGCTATAAATTTGCCGGTGAAGAGCCTGTTTCGCCAATTTACCTATGCGGTGCCCGCCAAGCTACATTTTTTGGATGTGGGCTGGCGTGTTGTGGTACCATTTAGTGGGCAAAAGGTGGAGGGCTTTGTGGTGGAGCGCTGCGCGATGCCCACGGAGCCGCAGATTTTAGCCAAAATTAAATATGTGGAGGCTGCCCTAGGTGACTCTCCTT
Organism: Phascolarctobacterium sp.; assembly: GCA_034086985.1. Lineage (GTDB taxonomy): Bacteria > Bacillota > Negativicutes > Acidaminococcales > Acidaminococcaceae > Phascolarctobacterium_A. The sequence goes on along the minus strand of JAXDZG010000012.1, from coordinate 311,604 downwards.
GGTTTGATAAAGAAATGCTAGCCACGGCGAAGTGGCTAGCGGCTTATTATATGTGCAGCTTGGCGGAGGCCATGCGGCTTTTTGTGCCGGGGAAGACCAGCATCCGCCGTCAGGCGGTGCGTGACGCCGCCGGCAGACTTTTGTATTACAGCTATGGAGAACGCTTAAAGGAAAAAACAGTGCAGGCCTATGCCCTGAACGAGGCGGGGCGTGAGGCCTTGGAAGGCGGCCTGCTAGCTAAAAAAGCCAGGGCCCAGCATGGGGCCCTGGCGGTGCTGGCGGACGCGGAAGAGTGGCTCAGCGTAGCTGAGCTGGCCGCTAAGGGCATCAGCCGCGCCGTAATGAAGGGCTTGCTGGAGCGCGGCTTCGTAGAGCAGCGCGAGAAGCGCGTGCTGCGCAACAGCTACGCTCGCCCTGCGGGCCTCGCCGAAAGCTTTCAGCTGACGGCAGAGCAGCAGCGGGCGGTGGAGCGTATCTGCGCAGCTATCGATAGAAGTAACGCAGCAGCGGCCGCTGCTGCGCAGGATAGCGCTGCCGCTGCCACGGCGTCTAGCCAGCTGCAGGACACTCAAGAAACGTTCCTGCTGCAGGGCATCACCGGCAGCGGCAAGACCGAGGTGTACCTGCGTGCCGCGGCCCACGCTGTGGACGCCGGCAAGCAGGTGCTGATGCTAGTGCCGGAAATTGCGCTGACAGCGCAATTGGTGAAGCGCTTTCAAGCGTGGTTTGGCGACCAAATCGCTGTCGCTCACTCCAAGCTTTCCCGGAACGAGCGGGGCGACGTGTGGTACCGCATGCGCACCCGTCAAGCACAGGTGCTCATCGGGGTGCGCAGCGCGGTTTTCGCGCCCTTTGCTGACCTGGGCCTGGTCATTATCGACGAGGAGCACGAGACCAGCTATAAGCAGGAGGAGCGCCCCAATTACCATGCCCGCGCAGTGGCTCTTGCCCGTTGTCACAACACGGGCGCGCCCCTGGTTTTGGGCAGCGCCACTCCCGACATTTGTACGTATTATAAAGCCTTGCGCGGTGAATACACTCATTTGCGCCTCACCCAGCGGCCCAACGGCAGCCAGCTGCCTCAGGTCCACTTGGTGGATATGCGCAAGGAGCTACAAGCGAAGAACTATAGTGTTTTGTCGCGACAATTGCAGCAAGCTTTGGTTACAACAGTAGCCGAGGGCGAGCAGGCCATTGTGCTTTTGAATCGTCGCGGCTATTCCACCTTCGTGATGTGCCGCGACTGCGGCTATACTATAACTTGTCCTCACTGTGCAGTGGCACTGGTGTACCACAGGGCCCACGAGGATATGCGTTGCCACTATTGTGGCAACACGGCGCCCGTGCCGGAGGAGTGTCCCAATTGCCACAGCCGTCGTATTAAGTTCTTCGGCACGGGTACGCAGAAGGCGGAGGCGGAGCTGGCGCAGCTGCCGGATGTGCGGGTGCTGCGCATGGATCAGGACTCGACTTTGGCCAAATTCGCCCATGAGGATATCCTCCGCCAGTTTGCTAGCGGCGCTAGCAATGTGCTCATCGGTACCCAGATGGTGGCCAAGGGTCACGATATTCCCAATGTGACCTTGGTGGGGGTGCTTTCGGCGGATAGTGCCTTGAATTTACCTGATTTTCGCGCGTCGGAGCGCGCCTTTTCGTTGCTTACTCAGGCCGCTGGCCGCGCCGGCCGTGGTGCGAGACCGGGGCAGGTTATTTTTCAGACCTATGATGTGGAGAATAACATCATTCAGCTGGCGGCGAAGCAGGATTATGACAGCTTTGCGAAGCTGGAGCTGAAGGCGCGCAAGGAGTATTTTTATCCTCCCTTTGCCCAGATGTTGAAGCTGACGATTTGGGATAGGAGTGATGGGGAGGGGCTAGCCTTGGCCCAGAGGCTTGTGTTTTATTTGCAGCAGCTGCAGTTGGAGGGGAAGCTCAGTGCAGGCGATAAATCCGACGTTTTGCAAATATCAGGGCCTTTCCCTGCGTTAGTGTCTAAAGTGCGTGATATGTATAGATATAATATAGTGATTAAGGCAAAGGATTTAGCACCGGTTAAACAAGCTATTTTAAATAGTGAGTTTAAGGAACAGAAGAACCTTTACTTTGATATTGATCCAGTAAGTGTAATATAAAGTATGTATTTCGTAATAAGTAAGCATCATGCTCGCAAGTGATTTTCTTAACGCAAATTTCGTGGGGTTCAATTGGCCTCTGCGGGGTACTATTTGTCTCGCAGAATAATATACGGTTTCGAACCCTTGAGACCATTGTACCAAGCCACTCATTTGCTAAAAATCACAGCTCGCCTGCTGCTTACTCATTACTCAATTCAGTACTCATACTCATAATTTGCTTAAACTAGGTAATTTATGTTATAATAAAGTGTTAATGTGTAAGTTTTAAGGAGGAAGTTTTTTCCATGGCTAAGAAAACGTTGAAAATTTTGGTTGCTGGTGACCCCTTGCTGCGCAAAGTAGCCGAGCCCGTAACCCGTATAGATAAAAAGCTTCACCGCTTGCTGAAGGATATGGCCGAGACCATGTATGCTTCTGACGGCGTGGGTCTTGCCGCTCCCCAAATCGGCGTGTCCAAGCGCATTGTGGTCATTGACGTGGGTGAGGGGTTATTTGAGCTCATTAACCCTGTCATCGTGAAAAAAGAGGGCAAGGTTGTGGGAGCCGAGGGCTGCCTTTCCGTGCCCGACTATGAGGGCGAGGTGGAGCGCGCCAGCTATGTAGAGTGCGAATTCACCGACCGCACCGGACAAAGAATGCTTTTGCAAGCTCATGACCTGCTCGCAATTTGCATTCAGCACGAATTAGACCATCTGGATGGCGTGCTCTTTATCGATAAGGCACAAACCCTTAGTCCCAAAGTAAAAGAGAAGCCTACTGATGTTGTGAAATAGTGAGGTAATCAACATGCGTATAGTATTTATGGGAACCCCGGACTTTGCTGTAGGGAGCCTAGCGGCTCTGAGCCAGTGGGGTAAACACGAAATCGTGGGCGTAGTAACCCAGCCCGACCGTCCCAAGGGACGGGGCAATAAAATGCTCATGACTCCCGTTAAGGAATATGCACTGAGCAAGGGCTACGAGGTCTACCAGCCCCAAAAGGTTAAGACTCCGGAATTTGTGCAAATTCTGCGGGACATGCAGCCCGATCTGATCGTCGTAGCTGCCTTTGGCCAATTCTTGAGCCAAGAGATTTTATCCATGCCTAAATATGGCTGCATCAACGTGCACGCCTCCTTGCTGCCCAAATATCGCGGCGCAGCGCCCATTCAATATGCCATTATCAAGGGCGAAAAGGAGTCCGGCGTCACCATTATGCAAATGGATATCGGTATGGACACCGGCGCCATGCTGGATAAAGTGTTTGTGCCCATCGGCGAAAACACCACCATGGGCGAGCTCCACGACGAGCTCAAGACCAAGGGCGCGGAGCTGCTCTTGACCGTTATCGATAAAATCGAGGCCGGTACCGCAGTTGCCGAGCCCCAAAATAACGAGGAAGCTACCTACGCAACCCTCTTAGACCGCAGCATGGAGCGAATTGATTGGTCTAAGTCCGCCCATGAGGTGCACAACTTAATCCGCGGCTTTAACCCTGCTCCCAGCACCTTCACCAGCCTGCCTAATGGCAAGAATTTGAAAATCTGGTGCAGCCGCCTCACCGATAAGACTAGCGAGGCTACTCCCGGTACCGTAGTTGAAGTAAGCAAGCGCAGCTTTTTTGTAGCCTGTGGCAGCGGTGTGGTGGAAATCACCGAGGTACAGCCCGAATCCAAAAAACGCATGCCCGCCCAAGTCTTTATCAACGGCCGCGGCGTGCAGGTGGGCGATGTATTGGGCTTGCAATAGTAATAAGTAAGGAGTCTTTCAAATGATGGAAGATGCATTTAAACCGAAAAAACGCATATTCATGGCTCTGACCTCCGTAAGCGCCCTCATCGGTGCCATCATGGTCTACATGGTCTGGAAGGTGACTGTGCCAGGACTAGCCCAAATCAACTGGACACTGCCCATTGCCTTTGGCGTTCTTTCGATTGTTATCGTCATTGCCCTTTTAAGCGGCGTAGTGGGCATTGTCATGGCCCTTTTGGGTATTCCCGTGATGAAGCTGCTCTTCATCTGGGCTTGGAAGGCCATCAATATCCTCTTTCCCTTTGCCGTGGTTTTGGGCAGAATTTTTAACATTCCCAGAGAAAAAATCGAGCAGTCCTTTATCGAGGTCAGCAATAATCTGGTGCTACAGCATCGGGTAAAGGTTCCTGCCAACAGAATTTTAATTTTAACACCTCATTGCATCCAAAAGGATACCTGCGTGCACAAGATCACTCGTAACGTGGAAAACTGCCGTCAGTGCGGTGGCTGCAGCGTGGGCTCCATGCTGGGCTTGGCCCATAAATACGGCTGCCATTTGGCTGTGGCCACCGGTGGTACCCTGGCGCGGCAAATGGTGAAGCAGGCAAGGCCAAAAGCCATTGTGGCCGTGGCCTGCGAGCGGGATTTAACCAGCGGCATCCAGGATGTATTCCCGCTGCCGGTGCTGGGCGTGCTTAACGAGCGCCCCTTTGGTCCCTGCTTTAACACAAGAGTGGATATGAAAAAGCTGGAGGCCGCAGTTTTAACCTTTATGGATGACGAGGAAGCTAAGGAAAAGAATCGAGATGCAAACTAGCAAGCAAGCTGAAGCTACAATTGCATATAGAAAAAGTAAACAAAAGGGCAAACAAATAAGCAAGCCTGCCCCAAGCGCTGGTAAGCAAATGCCCAAGCTGCCCCTGAACGCAAGAGGCGCGGCGTTAGCCGTGCTTGTTCAGGTGCTGGACGAGGGCGCTTATACCAATTTGGCCATTAATAAATACCTGCGCGCACACCAGCTGGAGGCGGTGGAACGCCGCCTCTTTACGGAGCTGGTCTATGGCACAGTAAAGGCTCTTGGGACGCTAGATTGGTACTTGGCCCAATGCGTAACGCGGCCGCTGGACAAGCTAGAGCAATCCGTCCTTGCGGTGCTCAGACTGAGCGCGTACCAATTGCTGTATATGGAGCGCATTCCCGCTTCGGCAGCAGTGAACGAGGCCGTAAAGCTGACCCGTTGCGTCAGCAATGAGGGTAGCGCCAAGCTAGTGAACGGCGTCTTACGCGGCCTGCTGCGCAAGCAGCAGGCGGGGGAGCTGGCTTGGCCGGACCCAGCAGCAGATGATGCAGGTTATTTAGCCTTGAAATATTACCATCCGCGCTGGCTCGTCAAGCGTTGGCTTGGGCCCTGGGGTAAGGAAGGCACGGAGGCACTTTTAGCCTTCAACAATACCTCGGCACCCACCTGCTTACGCACCAATACCTTAGTAACGACGCGGGAGCGTTTAATAGAAGATCTCACTACACTTGGAGCGGAGGTTATTCCCTCCACCTGGTGCGAGGACGGCATCGTAGTCACTAAGCTGAACAATACCAGCTTAAGCGAACTGTTCGCGCAAATGCCCAGTGCCTTCTACGTCCAGGACGAAAGCTCCATGCTGGTGGCGGGGCTGCTAGCCCCGACCCCCGGCATGGACGTCCTGGACCTGTGCAGCGCCCCAGGTGGTAAAACCACCCATTTGGCGCAGCTAATGCACAACGCAGGCAGTATCACTGCCTGCGACGTTCACGAGCACAAGCTAGGCCTGATTGGGGAGAATGCAGCCCGCCTCGGCATCAGCATCATTCAGCCTACGCTGAACGATGGCAGTGTTTTGCGAGCCGACTGGCTCGCAAAATTCGACAGAGTGCTGGTAGACGCGCCCTGTTCAGGGCTGGGCGTCCTGAGACGGCGGGCGGAGGCCCGCTGGCGTAAGGAGCGCAAGGACCTGAAGCTCTTTCCGCTCCTGCAGCTAGCAATCTTAAATAACGCTGCTCAATATGTGAAGGAGGGCGGACGCCTAGTCTATAGCACCTGCACCATTGAGCAGTCGGAAAATCACTACTTAATTGAAGAATTTTTAGCGAAAAATCCCGCGTGGCAGCGGGTGCCCTTCACCCATCCTCTTACAGGAGAGATGGTGGAGGAGCTACAGCTCCTGCCACAAGTTGACAAAATAGACGGCTTTTATATTTGCATACTGGAGCGAGCATGAAAATCGATATTTTTGGTTTAACAATTGAAGAATTGCAGGAGGTGCTGGCGAGCAAGGGCTTGAAAAAGTTCCGGGCTAAGCAAATCTTCCAATGGCTGTACCAAAAGTCCGTTTTTGACTTTAGCGCCATGCACAATCTGAGCAAGGCCGATATCTCCATTTTGGAAGAGAGCTTCACCGTTTTGCCTCGCGCAATTACCATCTTGCGTGAGCAAAACTCCAGCGATGGCATGACCAGCAAGCTCTTATTAGGCCTGCCCGATGGCAATAGCGTGGAAACAGTGCTTATGCATCATGACTATGGCTACAGCGTCTGCGTTTCCAGCCAAGTAGGCTGCGATATGCACTGCGCCTTTTGTGCAAGCGGACTCAAGGGAGCGGTACGCAATCTGACCGCCGCCGAAATCATTGCGCAGGTTTATTTATTCAACGAACGCATCCGTGAGCAAAAGCAAATGGTTTCCCGCGTGGTCGTGATGGGCAGCGGCGAGCCCATGCTCAACTTCGATGCAGTGCTAGGCGCGCTGGACTTCCTCCACCGTGAGGACACCTGCTTCATGAGCTACCGCAATATGACTATTTCCACCTGCGGCATCATCCCAGGCATTAACCGCCTGGCCGAGCAGGGCAAGCCCATTAATTTGGCTGTGTCCCTCCATGCGGTGCGCAACGATTTGCGAACGAGCCTGATGCCGGTGAACAAGGGCTTTCCCTTTGTGGATGTGATTGCCGCGGCGGAGGCTTATAGTCAGGCTGGTGGCCGTCAGGTGACCTATGAATATATTTTATTAAAGGATAAAAACGATAGCGTGCAGGATGCGGAGCTTTTGAGCAATTATCTGCGCTACAAGCACGCCAGCGTGAATTTAATTCCGGCCAATCCTGTGCCGGAGCAGGGCTTTGAGCGCCCCAGCAAGGCAGCCATCGAGCGCTTTGTAAGGGTGCTGGCTAAAAACAGGATCAACGCCACCGTGCGTAAGGAAATGGGCAAGGATATTGATGCAGCCTGTGGTCAGCTGCGGGCCAAATTTGCCAAGGAACAGGAGCAAAAATAATGCAGGTAGTCAGTAGGACCCATGTGGGCCTGGTCAGGGAGAATAACGAGGATGCACTGCTAGTGCGCGAGCCCTATTTATTCGCTGTAGCGGATGGTATGGGCGGTTATGCGGCAGGCGAGATTGCCAGTCGGGCCATTATCAAGGCCTTTGAGGCCGGTACCCATAGCCTGCGCCATGAGCAGGGCGAGCAGAATATTCGCAAGGTGCTGGTAGATGCCTTTGATAAGGCCAATACCCATGTCTTTAAAATGGCGGTGAGCAACGATAAATTCACCGGCATGGGTACTACCATGACTGCACTCTATTTGCCCGGTGATGGCACGGCCTATTGCTGCCATGTGGGCGACAGCAGGCTTTATACCTATCGGGAGGGCAATTTGGTGCAGGTCACTCGCGACCACACCTATGTGGCCGATTTGCAGGCCAATGGCGAAATCACCGAGGAGGAAGCCTTTATCCATCCTCAGCGCCACGTGCTGATGAAGGCCTTGGGCGTTGAAGAGAGCGTGCGCTCGGATAGCCTGCATTTTAAACTGCTGCCCGATGATAGGCTGCTCCTGTGTAGCGATGGCCTGAGCGATATGCTGCGGGAGCAGGAGATTTTAGAAATTATGGCCGGTGAGGACTTGGAAAAGGTTGCTGACGAGCTCTTAGAGCGCAGTCTGAGCAACGGCGGCAGGGACAATGTTTCCTTTATTTTAATCGATTTACAGGATAAGCAAACTGGGGAGGAGGAAGGCTTGCATGGATAAGCAGGACAAGACCATATTGAACGGACGCTATAAGATTATCCGTCCCGTGGGCAACGGCGGTATGGCCGAGGTTTTCCTGGCCCATGACGAGCTCTTGGACCGTAATGTGGCTGTGAAAATGCTGCGGGACCAATTCCTCAGCGACAAGGAGCTCTTAGAGCAGTTCCAGCGTGAGGCTAAGTCCGCTGCGCGCTTGGTGCATCCCTACATTATCAATATCTACGATGTTGTGTCCGAGGGCAATAATCAATATATTGTGATGGAATATGTGGATGGCGTTACTCTGAAGGAGTATATGCAGGAGCACAAGCTAAGCTTGAATGCTGTTTTGGAAATCGGCGTGCGCTTGGCGGATGCGCTGCAGCATGCCCATAGTCATCATATTGTGCACTGTGATATTAAGCCGCAAAATATTTTACTGGATAAGAATATGAATCCCAAGATTGCGGATTTTGGCATTGCCAAGATGGTGACCAATCAAACGGTAGTTTATTCTAAATCCGTTATGGGCTCCGTGCATTATATTTCGCCGGAGCAGGCCAGCGGCGGCAAGATTACTGCCTGCAGCGATGTGTATTCCTTAGGCATTGTGCTTTTTGAAATGCTCACTGGGCAGGTACCTTATAAGGGAACGACCGCAGTGGCTGTGGCCATGATGCATGTGGAGAAGCCCATTCCACGGCTGGCAGACTTTATGGAAAATGTGCCAGAGGGTCTGCAGGAGATCATGGATAAGGCCTTGGCTAAGCGCTGTGAGGACCGCTACGGCAATGCGGCACAGCTGCGCAAGGATTTGCTGAATTTAAAGATGAAGCTTTTCCCCTTTAGCAACGAGGATTATACCCAGGAGCTGGGGCGTATGCAGGCAGCGGCAGCCGCTATGAGTACTCCGGATGAAGAGGGAGCTACGGTGATTATGAAGCCGGTGAGGCGTCAGCCAGAGGATGAGGAGATGGGCGCAACCATCGCCCTGCCCAAGATGCCACGCAGCGAGGTGCAGCCTGTAGCTGAGCCTGAGCAGGAGGCTGTAATAGAGGCAGCGGCAGCTAAGCCGCAGGAAAGCTTTGAGCAGAAGTCTAAAGATGAGGGGAAGGCAGGTCTACTAGGGGATATGAAGAAAAGAAAAATTAATTATACGAAGCTTGTAATTTATATAACCGCCTGTGTGGTGGCTATTTCCGTGGTGGCGCATTTTATCTTTAATCGCAATTTGCAGGAGCTTGCTGTGCCCGATGTAAAGAATATGACAGTGGTGGAGGCTCAGAATGTGTTGGAGGAAAAGGGATTTAAGGTGGAGCTGGAGGAAAAATACGGTGACCCGGCTCAGTTTAAGCCTGGCACGGTTATGGAGCAGTCCCCCAAGGCCGGCGAAAAGCGCAAGCAGCGCAGCCTGATTATCCTTACCATCAGCAAGGGTGCGGAGCTGAAGGCTGTGCCCGATGTGGTGGGCATGAGCGAAAGCAAGGCGGAAAATACCCTCTTAGAGGCTGGCTTTAAGGTTGGCAAGATTACCAAAAAGCATGTAGAGGGTCAGCGCATTGGCGTGGTTCTGGCCCAGGGTCCCAAGGCCTTGGATAAGGCTCCTAAGGGTAGCGGCATTGATTTAATCGTTAACGAGGGCGATAAGGAAGTACCCAATTTGATTGGCAAATCCATTGTCGACGCTAAACGTCTCTTGGAACAGGCTGGCCTGAAGCTAGGCGAGGTGAAGGAGGTTAATGATCACAGTGCTGTGAAGAATGTGGTTTTGGCTTCCAATCCTAACGCAGGCACGAAGATTGGCGCTGGGGATGCTGTAAGCATTTCTGTGGCAGCGGGCAGCGGCCAAAAGAAGAGCACCTATGTGGATTTTGTGGTACCGGGCAATAAGCCGGTGCAGGTACAGCTGGTGCTGATTGATGACAATGGCAAGGCTACTATGTATAGTGGTACCCAACGCGGCGGCGTGCGTCTGCGTCAAAGAGTGGAATACGAGGGGATTGGCCGCGTGGTTCTTTATGTAAATGGCAAGCCTGCCAGCGAAAAGGTTTTGTAAAATGAGCGAGCTCCAAGGACTTGTTTTAAAAAATTATAATGGTTATTATTATGTGCAGGTGGGCGCAAGCGTGTATACCTGTAAGGTCAAGGGCAAGATGAAGCAGAACCGTTTTTCCTTGGCCACGGGGGATGCGGTGCTGCTGGAGCCCGGTGAGAAGGGCGAGGGCATGATTAAAAAGGTGCTGCCGCGCAAGAATTTCCTGCTTCGGCCCACCATGGCCAATCTGGATTTATTTGTGGCTACCTTTGCCTGTGCTGCGCCGGATTTTAGCTATCTTTTGGCAGATAAGCTGCTGGCCTTGGCAGAATTGGCCCGTATTCCGGCCATTTTGGTGCTGAATAAGGAGGACCAGGCGCCGGAGGGGCTTATTGCAGCGGTACGCACCACTTATGAGTCCATTGGCTACGAGGTCTTTACCTTATCTGCGAAAAATGGCACGGGTGTGGAGGCTCTGCGGGAGCGCTTGAAGGGGAAGATATGCGCTTTTGGCGGGCCCTCCGGTGTGGGCAAGTCGTCCACGATCAATGCTATCGACAGCAGTGTGGATTTGCGCACGGGGGCGGTGAGTGAGAAGATTGGTCGCGGTAAGCACACCACCCGCTTTGCTCAGCTGCTACCCTTTGACGAGGGTTATATTGCGGATACTCCTGGCTTTGGCAATTTGCTCCTGGAGGGTATGGAGCCGGAGCAGGCCTTGGCTGCTTTTCGGGAATTTGCCCAATATGAGGCTGGCTGTCGCTTCTGTCCCTGCTCCCACACCCATGAGCCTATCTGCGGGGTGAAGGAGTCTGTGGCTAGCGGTGCCATTGCCCGGAGTCGTTATGAGTCCTATCTAGCCATGCTGGAAGAAATACGCTTATTAAAAGAGAAAGAGGGAAGAAAATGATGCAAAACAAGCTTTTGATTGCTCCGTCCATTTTGTCCGCGGATTTTGCGCAATTAGGGGAGGATATTAAGAAGATTGAGGTAGCTGGAGCTGATTGGGTGCATATTGATGTGATGGATGGCCTGTTCGTGCCTAATCTGACCTTTGGTGCACCGGTTGTAAAGTGCATTCGCAAGACTACTAAGATGTTTTTTGACTGCCATCTGATGGTGGAAAATCCCGAAAAATACATTGCTGATTTTAAGGCTGCCGGTGCGGACCAGATTGTGGTGCATGCCGAGGCTACGAAGCATTTGCATCGCTGCATCCAGCAGATTAAATCTGAGGGCATGAAGGCTGGCGTGGCTCTGTGTCCTGCGACATCCTTGACTGCTATCGAGGAAATTCTTCCTTATGTGGATATGGTTTTGATTATGAGCGTAAACCCTGGCTTTGGTGGCCAGAGCTTTATCGAGAGCAGCGTTGCTAAGATTGCTCGCCTGCGCAAGATGATTACTGATGCAGGCCTTGATGTGGATATTCAGGTGGACGGCGGCATCAACGACAAGACTTCTAAGCTAGTGCGCGAGGCCGGTGCTAACATTCTCGTGGCTGGCTCCTATGTCTACGGCGCTAAGGATATCAAGGCTGCCATCGAGGCCTTGAAGGCGTAGTATCTCGCACTATCCTTTAAAAGAATAAGGTAATTCAACTCCTAGAGTGGGCTTTAAAAGTACAAAAGCTCAGTCTAGGAGTTTTTATTTGTAGAACTTTACATACGTAATATTACGTAGTATAATAGCTATGAGGAGGGGAATTTAGATGCCAATGACACCTAAAGAAATGGTTCGTCTATTAGAAAAGAATGGCTTTGTTTATATCAAGAATAATAATGGATCTCATCAAAAGTACTATAATCCAAAAACAAATATCACTGTTGCAGTACCTATGCACGCTAAAGAATTAAAAAAGGGCTTGGAAAGCGCTATATTAAAGCAAGCTGGCATAAAGAAATAGTTTGGAAAGGATGATAAGAATGAAAAAATACTTTTACCCTGTAATATTTGAACCTGAAGATATAGGTGTTTCCGTTTATGTGCCCGATATTCCTGGATGCTTTACACAGGGAGATTCTCTAGAAGAAGCATTGGATAATGTACAAGAAGTAATTGGTTTAATGTTGGATGGTAAATCTCCTGATGAGTATCCTTTGGCTTCTCCTCCAAACAAAATCAAGCTCCACGATCAGCAATTTGTGATGATGGTAGCATTTGATAAGCTAGCATATGATAGAAAATACAATGCAAAGGCAGTCAAGAAAACCCTGTCTATTCCTGCTTGGTTGAACAATATGGCCTTAGAGCAGAACATAAACTTTTCTAATCTTTTACAAAGGGCTTTGATTAACGAACTGGGATTAGTAAGGTAGCAGAGCCTTATAATGTAACTATTATCAAAAATTTAAATATACAGTGTACTTCACTTTGGGCATCCGCAGCATGCGGATGCCTATTTTTTATGCCTAAAACTTAGGATAATGTACTAAATTTAACACATTTGCAAATTATAGAACACATCACTGCACTGTACGCTATGACCCCTTGATTAGAAACTAATAGCCTAAAGCTAACATGTAGAAACGTAAATTAAATCATTTGCACTATTGTAAATACGTGACGCGCGTCCGTTAGGACGCCAGGCAAAAGGGCTCGATGCACTTTTGCTTGACTGGGGGGGACACGGGTTTATAATATTATTGATTACTGGTATCAGTATTTTCAATATTGACTAGGGAACAGAAAGACGAGGTTGGCTGTGATGAAGGTTTTGTTGGCAGGCGGTGCTGGTTACATTGGCTCCCATACTGCCGTGGAGCTGCTCAACGCAGGGCACGAGGTTATTATCGTAGATGATTATAGCAATAGCTGTCCTGAGGCTGTGCGTCGGGTGGAGCAGATCACTGGCAAGCAGGTGCTGTGCTACGAAGCAGATGTGAAGAATAAAGAAGTTGTGGGCAAAATTTTTGCAAATCATAAGATCGACTGCGTCATTCACTTTGCTGGCTTAAAGGCTGTGGGCGAATCCATTCAAAAGCCGGTGCTGTATTATCGTAATAATATCGACACTACCTTAACCCTTTTAGAGTGTATGGCCGCTTATGGTGTAAAGCAGCTGGTGTTTTCTTCTTCCGCTACAGTTTATGGCGAAGGCTGCGTTATGCCTTGCATTGAAACCATGCCACGGGGCTGCTGCACTAATCCTTATGGCTGGACCAAGGTGATGATGGAGCAGATTTTAGAGGATACGGCCAAGGCGCAGCCTGAGATGAGCGTGGTTTTGCTGCGCTATTTTAATCCTGTTGGCGCTCATGCGTCGGGCTTGATAGGGGAGGACCCTCAGGGCATACCCAATAATTTGATGCCCTATGTTACTCAGGTGGCTGTGGGTAAGCGCGAGAAGCTGACTGTTTTTGGCGGTGATTACGCTACACCGGATGGTACTTGTCGACGGGATTTTATTCATGTAATGGATTTGGCTAATGCTCATTTGAAGGCTATTGAATATGCCGCTAGCCACAAGGGCGTGGAGATTTTTAATGTGGGCACGGGCAAGCCTTATAGTGTTTTGGAGATTATCAAGACCTTTGAAGCAGCTAGTGGTGTGAAGGTTAATTATGAAATTGGTCCTCGCAGAGATGGCGATTTGCCAGAGATTTGGGCTGATGCTGGTAAGGCTGCACGGCTTTTAGGATGGCAGGCACGTTTTAGCTTGGCAGATATGTGCCGGGATGCTTGGTGCTGGCAGAGCAAAAATCCACAGGGCTATGGGAAGCATTAAGGATTTATGAATTTAGGAACGATGTATGTTTGTGGGGTAAAGAATGTATAAGCTGAAATACGATTTTGTTTTGGGACTGGTGAAATTCTTTAATTTGATAATGATGACTGTACCCTTTGGACTGTGCTGGAAATGGTTCTACGAGGGTAATTTGGCTATACGGGAAAGCCACACTGAAAGCATTTTGATTACCTTTATCTTTATGCTGGCTTATTTTGCTTTTGGCAAGGTTTACGATGCTTTTTTGATTTCCTATAGCCGGATTTCTGAGATGATTTATAGTCAGATACTGGCGCTGATTATGGCCAACGGCATTTTGTATGTTTTGGTCACGCTGCTGATGCTTAAGCTGCCTGATCCGACTCCTTTGTTGGTTGCTTTTGTATGCCAGGGCATTTTATCCACAATCTGGTGTACTTTATCTCACTGGACTTTTTATGCGCTGATTAGGCCTCAGGACACGGCTATTATTTATGATGAACGCGAGGGCATGGAAAAGCTGATTAAGTCCTATGGCTTGTCCAAGAAGTTCAATGTACGCTTTTCCTTGCAGGTAAGCGAATGCCTTAACAATCTGGATGTGCTGAAGAAGATGGAGATGGTTTTCCTCAGTGGCATTCACAGTCATGAGCGCAATATTATCTTGAAATATTGTATTGCTAACGATATTCAGGTTTTTATGGTGCCCCGCATTGGTGATGTGATTATGAGTGGTGCTATGAAGATGCATATGTTCCATTTGCCCATCTTGATGGTGCGTCGCTATCGTCCCTCTCCTATATATGTTTTTGCAAAGCGAGTTTTTGATGTGATTTCTTCAGGCTGCGTTTTGCTTTTGGCTTCACCTGTGATGGTGGCTACGGCAGTGGCTATTAAGCTCACTGATGGGGGACCGGTATTTTATAAACAAACACGCCTGACCAAGGATGGCAAAGAGTTTGGCGTGCTCAAGTTCCGCTCTATGCGCGTTGATGCTGAAAAGGATGGTGTGGCTCGCTTGTCCACTGGTGATAATGACCCGCGCATTACTCCAGTTGGTCGCTTTATTCGTAAGGTGCGCATTGATGAGCTGCCACAGCTGCTGAATATTATTGGCGGCAGCATGAGCGTAGTCGGGCCTCGGCCTGAGCGACCGGAGATTGCTAGGCAGTACTGTGAGAAGATGCCCGAGTTCGCACTGCGGTTGCAGGCTAAGGCTGGACTCACTGGCTATGCCCAGGTTTATGGCAAATATAATACTACTCCTTATGATAAGCTGCAGATGGATTTGATGTACATTGCTAATCCCAGCTTTATTGAGGATTTGAAGATTATTTTTGCGACGATAAAGATTTTGTTTATTCCGGATAGTACGGAAGGTGTGGCTAAAGGTGCTACAACAGCAATGAAATAGAGGTTGGTCATGTATACAAATTATTCTGTTTTGATGTCTGTATATTTTAAAGAAAAGCCTGACTTTCTAAGGCAAAGTATGGAGAGCATCCTCAATCAAACTATAAAGACTGATGATTTTATTTTGGTATGTGACGGACCATTAAATGAAGGTCTTGATGCTGTAATTGCAGAGATGCAGACTAAATTCGGTGAAGTTTTGCATGTAGTTCGCTTGGAAAAAAACGGTGGACTTGGCAATGCCTTAAATGAAGGAATGAAACACTGCAAAAATGAGTTAGTTGCACGCATGGACAGTGACGATATATCCTATCCTGATCGTTGTGAAAGGCAGCTTACTCTTTTTAACTCTAAACCAGAGGTAAGCATTTGTTCTGGAATAGTAGAAGAGTTCTCTGAGGGGCCTGAAATAGTGGATGCTAAGAGAGTTCCACCGGAGTATCATCAAGAGATTTTAGAGTTTGCGAAAAGCCGCAATCCTTTTAATCATCCCTGTGTAATGTATAAAAAGGCTGCGGTTGAAGCAGTAGGATCCTATCAAGATTTTTATTTATTGGAAGACTACTATCTATGGGTTAGGATGCTGATGGCTGGATATAAGGGATACAACATTCAGGAGTCCTTGTTACATATGAGGGCTGGGTCTGATATGTATAGAAGAAGAGGCGGCTGGAGATATATTATAAGCCAAGTTAACTTGTTTAGATTTATGCATAAATCTAGCTATATTGGATTATTGCATTGTATAAAGTGTTGTGTGCTTCGTTTGTTATCTACTATTGTTCCAAATACTATAAGAGAGTATATGTATAGTCTGTTATTAAGAAAATAGGGTGATGCTTATGTTAACGATGAGAATAAAGGGTGGTTTGGGGAATCAGTTATTTCAATACGCTGCTGTGTACGCATTGTCAAAAAGGCTAAATCAACCATTTCAGTTCGATTACTCTTTTACTAATAATATGACTCTGCGAGGATATAAACTTAAAGATCTCAAAGTAATTGAGAGTAGATTAGTAGAAAGTAGCAAGCTGCCAATTAAAATTAACATAATTAAAAACAAGTATATAAATAAAGCTTGCCGAATACTAGATTTCAGTCAAATAGATTGCGATGATTATTTGTATTGGTTAGAAACTAAAGATGAGTGGCAAGAATATTTTTTTGGTATTCAAGCGGAAAATATTTACATAGATGGATATTTTCAGTCTGAAGACTACTTCAAGGAATATAGGGGTGAAATTATTAGCCAGTTTGTGC
Organism: Phascolarctobacterium sp.; assembly: GCA_034086985.1. Classification (GTDB taxonomy): domain Bacteria; phylum Bacillota; class Negativicutes; order Acidaminococcales; family Acidaminococcaceae; genus Phascolarctobacterium_A. The sequence goes on along the minus strand of JAXDZG010000012.1, from coordinate 295,280 downwards.
CTAATTATAGACCAGAGAATACATATCTAGATCTATTAAATGGTATTAGAAGTTCAAATTCAATTGCAGTACATGTAAGGCGAGGTGATTTTAAGAAAGATGGGCATCCATTTCATTATGTCCTTGATCAATCTTATTATAAGAAAGCAATTTCAATAATGGAAACAGAAGTATCAGAACCAATATTCTATTGGTTTTCTAATGATATGGACTGGGTAATGAACAATGTAGGCGTCTCTGAAAGGTATAGGTTTGTGAATATTAAGAGCAAGCATTCAGATATAGACGAATTAATGCTGATGAAGAATTGCAAACACATAATTGCAGCAAATAGTACATTCTCTTGGTGGGCTGCATGGTTGAATGAGAATAATCCAATAATACTAGTTCCTTCGAAGAACTATGGTATGGATAGAATGATTCCGGAAGATTGGATTAGAGTTCCTGAATGATATACTAGTGTTTGATTATATGTTGATAGGAAATTTTGTAATAGCATTTTGATATTAGGAGAGAATTATGAAAATAATTCAAATTATAGATAACTTTTCTCTGGGTGGAGTTAATAGTTTTGTTTATGATTTGTGTTATGCCCTCAAAGAACAAGGTTGTTCTGTATACCTTATTGGAATTTTGAATATGGGATATGACAACAATCATGAAGTCGAGACTCTTATAAAAGGGGGCATTAGAGTTGTATGCATTGGCGCTACTAATAAACTAGATGCTTTAATAAATAATGTTGGTAAACTTCGTAATGTCATAAAAGAAATCTCAGACGGAGAACAGACAATATGCAATTTGCATCTGAAATTAAGTGTTCTAATGGGCGTTATAGCAACTCGTTGGATGGATAATATTAAGTGTGTGGAAACTTACCATAACACATACCATTATTATCATTTACAGTGTTGGTTATGTAGTCCATTTATTAAAAATTATATATGTGTATCTGAAACAGCCAAAGAAGAAATGCACCAAAGATTTAAAATACCATATAGTAGGATAAAAGCAATACCTAATGGAGTTTCACGGAAAAGAATTAGAGAATTGGCTAAAATAGATCAGTATAAACATGAACAAGGAAAACTTCGCATTGTTTCAGTAGGACGTCTAAGTTATGAGAAAAATTTTATGGTACCTATAAAGGCGTTTACTGATATTTGTAACAAACATATAACTTATACGTTGGTCGGTGATGGACCCCAAGAAAAAGAGATTCGAGAAATTGCATCGATGAATCCATATATAAAAATGACTGGGGCTCTTTCTCGTGAAAATAGTCTTAGAGAATTAGCAATGGCTGATATAGTTGTAATGCCATCTCTTTGGGAAGGAAGGTCAATTCTACAACTTGAGGCCATGGCATTAGATAAGCCAATGATTATATCTGATATCCCAGGTCTTAGGGAACCTTTTAAGGTTAATGGATTGTTAAAAAGTGAGTTATATAGGAGTAGTTTTTTTGGATATATAGTTAGAACTAGCGATATTAATTCGTATATAGCTGCAATTAATGATTATGTGACAAGTAATAATGAATTTATGGATAAAATTAAATATTCTCTTAAAACAAAGGCTGAAGAGATAGATATCAAGTATACTGGATGGAAATACATTCAAGCTTATAATGAAGTGATAAATAATTAGTAATGTGAAGGTGACGTGATCATATGAAAATTTTAGTTATAAATGGAGGTTGTCTAAGAGTAAATTCATCAGCCAATTTATGCCATATATCATATGTCAAAGGACTTGTTGAAAATGAGCATAATATTACTATATTGTCTACAAGCGAGAAAGGGCAAATCATAGATGAATCTATAATTTTACCTCAAGGGCCTAGATACTTATTTTATGAAAGATCGATACTTTATAATTTTATGAAACCCAAGCAATGGAGCAACATTCAAAGGGAAATACAAAATAATAAGAAAAGTATAAAGGTAAGCATTATAACTATAATTAAAAAGATTCTATCATTTGTGTATGGGCCATTTGGATATAATGGCGTATGGGTTGAAAATGTTCTAAAAAAATATAGTATCAATGATTATTATGATATCGTGATATCAATCTCCTCTCCAGTTTATAGTCATTTGGCGGCAATAAAATTAATAGAAAAAGGAAAAATTAAATGTAATAAATTCATTGAGATTTGGGAGGACCCATGGCAGTTAGACTTATATAATAAGGGAATCGATACAAAGTTACTGGCAATTGAACACGAACTAGTATGTAGGGCCGATAGGGTGTTTTATGTTAGTCCTATAACAGCCAAGTATCAAGCTGAAATGTTCAATGATTGTAAAGATAAGATAGATTGGGTTCCGCTACCTTATTATTACAAAGATGATACATTATTCGAGTCAGATATTAATTATTATGGATATTTTGGTGATTACTTTCCTGTTTCAAGAAACCTAAGACCATTTTATGAGGCGGCAAAATCTTTAAAGATTTTTGTTGATATATGTGGTGCTCCTAATACATTGTTTGATTCCACTGAGCGTATTAAGATATTTCCGAGAATGCAGTTATCTGAATTGAAGAAACATGAAAATAAAACAAATGTCTTGGTGTTTCTATGCAATTTAAGAGGAGGACAAATACCAGGTAAGATTTATCAATATTCGGCTACATTAAAGAAAATCTTGTTTATATTGGATGGGACAGATGATGAAATCAAAACAATTTATGCTATGTTCAAAAAATATGATAGATATTATTTCTGCAGAAACACAGTTTCTGATATTGAACGTGCAATAAGAGAGATAGAGGGCAGTACTAATTGTAGAATCAAAAACCAAATTATAGAAGATTTTAGTCCAGCAAATATTATTAAACAAATCATAAATAAAACCATGTAGTATTCATGTTTAACACAACTTTGAGTATGAATTATACACTGGAGTGAAAAACATAATGTTAGATTATTTGTTAAAGTTTAAATACGCAAGAATATCTACATATTTATATGTAATTATTATTACTTTAATGCCTTACTTAGAGACTGGTCCTTTTGCATTTGCATACACAAATTCAAGTAAGACATTTCAAATAAGAAGTATATTGTTGTTCCAAATACTTTTGCTCGTATATTTGATTTTTAGATTATTAAAGAGCAAAGTATTCATAATCAAAAATAATATTTTATTTTTTTGGACTGTTTATTCTTTTTGTAATGGGGTTATGTCAGTTGCTTTAGGGGCAGATATTGGAGCAGTAGTAGTAACATCTTTTTCGTTTATATTACCACTTTTAAATGCAACAATCATTGCATATTTTATTGATAGAGATGACTTAGATATAGTTGTGAAATATACAATAAATATATATGCAATATTTATCGTATATTGTATAATTTTTAATACTTTAAATTATGGCATGAGTATTAACTTTTTAACTAATCACTATAGATTAACAGCACCGGCAGGTGGACCAGTAATATTGGGGTATACTATTTCTTTCTTTACTTTATTTATGATAGTCAATAGATTTGTGTTTTCAAAATTAAACTTATACTTAAATATGGCGGTTTTTACTTTAGGAATAATATATACTATGGATAGAGGGGCTTATATTATTTTATTTTTATGTATTTCTTATGTGTTTGCAACAAGTTTCAATAATAATTCGATTAATGTTCTAGTTTTTTCTATTGTTATGTCTGCATTTCTTCTTTTTTCCGATAGTATTATGGATATTGTAGATATGTTGTTTATGAATAGAGTAATGGAAAATGATTTTAGTGATTCGATGCGTTATGTGACATCTATGAGCTGTATTTATGATATGTTAAATGAACCAATATATTCTGTTTTTGGTCATGGATTGGGTAATTTTTTTCCTTTTCAACAATGGACTGCTTTTAATAAGGGTGCAAGTGAGATAGTTTATGAAGATTTCACATTTAATCTGTTTTTATATAAAGGTTCATTATTGTTGGTTCAACCACATAATACATTTATATATTTCCTTATGGAAACGGGTGTAATAGGAGTACTTTTCTTTTTACAGTATGTGATAAGTAATTACCAAAATATTGGTAGAAAAAGAAAGCTAAGTGTGGCATTCACCATAACAGCGTTTTTAATATTATCAGTCCTTGAATCTACCATAATTGTTCAACCAGGAATATCTTGTATCTGGTGGTTTATTTTAATTATAACTAAAAGAATTTCTCTTGAGCATTAATATCGCAAATAAAAATAATTGTGTTATTTATAGAAAATGGAAAGGTATATGTTTACTATAATTAAACAGCTTGCAAGAAAAAAGGTATTAATTAACGGAATTTGGCTTTATGGACTGCAATTTGCGAATATGATACTTCCGCTTTTAACTTTACCATATGTTACAAGAGTCCTAGGTTTGAATATGTATGGCATTTTCTCAATAGCGTTGAATATGGTAGGCTATTTGCAGGTTCTAGTTGAATATGGGTTTTGTATGTCGGCAACACGTGATGTTGCTGTTGGTGATGATTGCAATCTAAATTTAAAATTTACTACTGTTGTTTATTCACGCATTCTGTTAGCTTTATTTGGAATAGGAATAGGATTGTTCTATGTAGCATTCAGCAATCTGGAAGCTCAGTTGTATTCTAGTGTGGTAGTATTGTTTTTGTGCCTTATTGGTTATTGTGTTGAAATGACTTGGTTGTTTCAAGGAAAGCAGGAAATGAAATTCATTTCTATCATAAGTATTATATCTAGAACAACCTCCACAATCTTGATACTTTTACTTGTTAATTCGGAAAAGGACTTAGTATTATATTGTTTACTATATTCAGTATCCCCTTTCCTAAATGGTTGCATAGGTTGCTGTTGGGCCAAGTATAAATATTCTCTTAAGTTTGTTAAAATTTCCTTCGGTGATATAGTTCGTGAATTAAAGAGCGGATTCTATGTTTTTACGATTCAATTAAGTTCGCGTGTGTTTAGTTCAGTAGGTGTTACTTTTCTTGGCTTATTTTCGACATTCGAAGAGGTCGGGGCTTTAGCTGCAATACAGAAAATCCCATATATAATAATAATGCTATGGAGCCCAATTAATCAAGTAATATTCCCAATATCAAGCAAACATTTTTCTTGTAGTTTTAAAGAAGGATTAGTTTTTATACACAGCATAAAAAAGTATGTTTTATTAATATTTACTATTTTTTCTATATCTTTAATTTTATCAAGAAATTATGTTGTAGAACAAATATTTGGAGTTGAATATACATCATATTCTTACTGGATGATACCGCTAATATTATGGGTAATAATCTCTATAGATAATAACTTCTTGGGAATACAAACATTGTTAGCTAGTAGGCATGATAAGGAATATGGTAAACTATTTCAGATTAGTGTTATGGTTACTATCATCGTTAATTTTATTCTTTCATACTTTTTCAAAGGTTTTGGAGCAGCATTATCCCCATTAGTATCCGAAATCATATTCAATGTTTTGCTAAGAAGACTTATAAGAAGTATTCTTATTATTAATGCATAAAGTGTATATTCCATTTGAATTGCCACGCTTGGCAACTCGTCCGGAATATACACATAAAGTAGAGGAGATTATATCATGATTAAAAATTTCATTAGGAAACTGATATTCAGATATAAATGTTCATCTGATGCATATGTTGAGCATTTAAAAAAATGTGGAGTTCAAATTGGAGAGAATGTAGAAATATTTTGTCCAAAAGATACAGTAATAGAAACTTTAAACCCACATCTTTTGACCATTGGGAATAACGTTTCAATGACTGGTCCCGTTACAATATTAAATCATGACTATAGTGTTTGTGTACTAAAAAATTGGACTGGAGGCGAAATTTTAGGAAAACAAAAGAAGACAATAATCGGTAACAATGTTTTTTTAGGTTGGGGATGTATTGTGTTACCAGGAGCTTTAATTAAAGATAATACTATTATAGGTGCTTATTCTGTAGTAGCTGGTGAATTAGAAGGAGAATCTGTTTATGCTGGTAACCCAGCTAGAAAGCTTTTTTCATTAGCTGATTATTATAAAAAGATTAAGGGGTCACAAATTGATGATGCTTGTAATGTATATATTCAGTATAAAAGAAAACACGGATGTCCCCCCTCTAATAGAAGTATTTCACGAATACTTTTTCTTGTTTGAACAGCGCCCTTTCGAGATGCTTCCCTGCATTTTACAAAAAAAATTTTTTGATCATGGCAGTTTTAAAGATTCTTTATTATTCTACAAGAACCATAGAACAGTTTTTTCATCTTATGATGAATTTTGTTCTTTTGCAGAAATGAGAGAGAGGTCGTAAATCAAAATGAAAAAAAGGTTATGTTAGTATTTGGTACACGTCCAGAAGCTATAAAAATGTGTCCACTTATCAAAGAATTAAAATCAAGAAATAGTATTGAAACAATTGTGTGTGTAACTGCTCAGCATAGGGAAATGTTAGATCAGGTGTTGAAAACTTTTAAAATTACACCTAATTATGATCTTAATGTTATGAAAAATAGGCAGACATTATTCGATATTACAACTAATGTGTCTAATGGAATGAAAGAAATTCTGGAAACTGTTAAACCTGATATTGTCCTTGTACATGGTGATACATCTACCACATTTGCAACGGCTTTAGCATGTTTTTATTTGGAGATACCTATTGGACATGTTGAAGCTGGCTTGAGGACATATAATATATTTTCGCCATTTCCTGAAGAGTTTAACAGACAAAGCGTAAGTATCATTAGTAGATATAATTTTGCTCCGACAAATCTTGCTGCGTCTAATCTCATCAAGGAAGGAAAGGAGCCTAATACAATTTATGTTACTGGTAACACTGTCATTGACGCTATGAAATATACAGTGAAAGCAGATTACACACATCCAGAACTTGATTGGGTGAAAGATAGCAAAATGATCTTTATTACTGCTCATAGAAGAGAAAATTTAGGTGTTTCAATGCATCAAATGTTTAGAGCGATAAGAAGAGTTCTAAATGAACATCCAGAATGTAAAGCTATATACCCTGTACACATGAATCCTGTTATTAAGGAAATAGCAGAATATGAATTTGAAAATTGTAAAAATATACATATTATTGATCCACTAGAAGTAATAGATTGTCATAACTTTGAAGCTAGATGTTATTTATGTTTAACAGATTCAGGAGGAATACAAGAGGAATGCCCTTCATTTGGAAAACCAGTATTAGTTATGAGAGATACCACAGAAAGAATTGAAGGTATATATGCTGGAACTCTCAAATTGGTAGGCACTAGTGAAGATAAAATATATGAGAGTTTTAAATTTATTTTAGAAAATAATGACGAATATTCTAGAATGTCTAATGCATGTAATCCATATGGGGATGGACGTGCAAGCGAAAGAATAGCAGACATAATAGAAGAAAAGGTATATAGTCCTTGGGATAGTAAATTTTAGCATTTGATGATACATACGCTATAATAGAAAGAAGTAATAATATATGAAAAAAGCATTAATTACAGGTGTAACCGGCCAAGATGGTTCCTACTTGGCAGAGTTTTTATTAGAAAAAGGATATGATGTTCACGGCATGATTCGCCGTTCTTCCGTGGATTATCGTGAGCGTATTGCGCATTTGGAAGGGGAGCCACATTTTCATCTGCATTATGGCGACTTGGCTGATTCCATGAGCTTAATGCAGATTATTGGCAAAGTACGTCCAGATGAAATCTATAACTTGGCTGCCCAAAGCCATGTACAAGTTTCTTTTGATGTTCCGGAATACACGGCTGACGTAGTAGCAACTGGTGTGCTGCGAGTGTTAGAAGCTGTCCGTCTGTGTGGTTTGGCAGAGACTTGCAAAATTTATCAAGCTTCTACATCTGAGTTGTATGGCAAGGTGGAAGAAGTACCCCAAAGAGAAACAACTCCCTTCCATCCCTATAGTCCCTATGCTGTAGCTAAGCAGTATGGTTTTTGGATTGTGAAGGAATATCGTGAAGCATATAATATGTTCTGCTGCAGTGGTATACTGTTTAATCATGAGTCCGAGCGTCGTGGCGAAACCTTTGTAACTAGAAAAATTACTCTTGCAGCTGCTCGCATTGCACAAGGCAAGCAGGATAAATTATATCTTGGCAATTTGGATTCCCTGCGTGACTGGGGGTATGCCAAGGATTACGTTGAATGTATGTGGCTCATCCTGCAAAATGATAAGCCTGAGGATTTTGTGATTGCTACTGGTGTGCAGCACAGTGTACGCGAATTCGCAACCTTGGCCTTCCATCATGCAGGTATAGAGCTGGAATGGCAGGGCAAGGATATGGAAGAAAAGGGTATTGATAAAGCAACTGGTAGAGTTTTGGTTGAAGTGTCTCCTGATTTCTATCGTCCCACTGATGTTGTAAATCTTTGGGGTGATCCCACCAAGGCTAAAACGGAATTGGGATGGAATCCGACCAAGACTAGCTTTGAAGAATTGGTTAAGCTCATGGTAGAGCATGATATGGCCAAGGTGGCTGTGGAACGTGCCGAAGAACATATTCGTACTAATTTGGCGGAGTACTTAGAAAAGGGCGTTGTGAAATAAGAAGGCGATTGAACTATGATGGATAAAAACGCAAAGATTTATGTTGCTGGTCATCGTGGTATGGTAGGTAGCTCTATTGTACGCGAGCTGCAGAGGCAGGGATATAACAATATCATTACTAGAACACACAAAGAGTTGGACTTGTGTCGCCAAGATGAAGTAGAGAAGTTCTTCGCGGAAGAAAAGCCGGAATATGTCTTTTTGGCAGCAGCAAAAGTTGGTGGGATTGTTGCCAATAGCGAGGCTCTTGCTGATTTTATGTATGATAACATGATTTTGGAAATGAATGTTATTCACAGCGCTTGGAAAAATGGCTGTAAGAAGCTTGAGTTTTTGGGGAGTTCCTGCATCTATCCTCGCATGGCACCCCAGCCAATGCCGGAAAGCTGCCTATTGACCAGTGAATTAGAAAAAACAAACGAAGCATATGCTTTGGCTAAAATCAGCGGTTTGAAGTACTGCGAGTTTTTGAATAAGCAGTATGGAACTGATTATATCTCCGTTATGCCGACCAATCTTTATGGCCCCAACGATAATTACCATCCTACTCATAGTCACGTTTTACCTGCTTTGATTCGTCGCTTTCATGAAGCTAAAGAAACTGGTGCAAAATTTGTGACCTGTTGGGGTGATGGTAGCCCTTTACGTGAATTCCTGTATGTAGATGATTTAGCCAACCTGTGCGTGTTCTTGATGAACAATTACAGTGGAGACGAAACCGTTAATGCAGGTACTGGCAAGGAATTGACTATTAAGGAATTGACAGAATTAGTAGCCAAAGTTATTGGTTATGAAGGTGAAATTCGCTGGGATACAAGTAAGCCCAATGGCACACCACGAAAGCTGCTGGATGTATCCAAGGCCACTAAATTAGGCTGGACTTATAAGACAGAGTTAGAAGAAGGAATTCGTTTATCCTATCAAGATTTCTTGAATAATCCTATGCGAGCCGAGAGGTAATTATGAATATTATTCTTTTATCCGGTGGCAGTGGCAAAAGACTGTGGCCGCTGTCCAATGATATTCGTTCTAAACAATTTATCAAGATTTTCAAAACAGAAGATGGCGATTATGAATCTATGGTACAGCGTGTCTATCGCCAAATTAAAAAGATTGATAGCGAAGCAACTGTTACTATTGCTACCTCTAAAACTCAAATATCTTCTATTCACAATCAATTAGGAGATAATGTGGGTATTTCTGTTGAACCATGTCGCAGAGATACATTTCCTGCTATTGCACTGGCAAGTACATATTTAGTAGATGTGCAAAAGGTTAGCTTGGATGAGCCTGTAATTGTTTGTCCTGTAGATCCTTTTGTTGAGGATGATTATTTTGTAGCTTTGAAAGCATTGGCTGCACAAGCTGCCAAAGGAGAAGCAAACTTAGTTCTTATGGGAATCGAGCCAACTTACCCTAGTGAAAAGTATGGTTATATCATACCTAAAAGTAAAGACAATGTAAGTGATGTATCTACGTTTAAGGAAAAACCGGATGCAGCTTCAGCACAAGGATATATTGAGCAAGGTGCTTTGTGGAATGGTGGCGTATTTGCCTATAAGCTTGGCTATGTATTGAACAAAGCTCATGAGCTGATTGACTTTGATGATTATCAGGATTTGTTCGATAAGTATGAAACGCTCACCAAAATCAGCTTTGACTATGCAGTTGTAGAAAAGGAATCCAAAATCCAGGTAATGCGCTTTAATGGCCAGTGGAAAGATTTAGGTACATGGAATACACTCACCGAATCTATGAATGATAATGTAGTGGGTGAGGGTATTCTTAATGACACTTGTGAAAATGTGCATGTTGTAAATGAATTGGATTTACCTATATTAGCCATGGGCCTGCATGATGTGATTATTTCTGCTAGTCCGGATGGCATTCTTGTGGCTGATAAAGAGCAGTCAAGCTATATAAAGCCTTATGTAGAAAAGATTGATCAGCAAATCATGTTTGCTGAAAAATCTTGGGGTAGCTTCCGTGTTATGGATGTAGAAAATGGCAGCATGACCATCAAAGTAACACTGAATGCTGGAAATAGCATGAATTATCATAGTCACCAAAAACGTGATGAGGTTTGGGTAGTAATATCTGGTGAAGGTAGAACTATCGTTGACGGTATGGAACAGGTGGTTAAAGCAGGTGATGTAATCACTATGGAAGCAGGTTGTCGGCACACCATAATGGCTGTTACAGAGTTGAAGCTGATAGAGGTGCAATTGGGCAAGGAGATCAGTGTTCATGACAAACAAAAATACCCACTTGAATAGACCTTTTTTCTTAAAGCCTGCAGCAAAAGATTATCTTTGGGGAGGAAATCGTCTTAACGACGATTTCTCCAAAGGTATTGAGATGCAGCCATTAGCAGAGACTTGGGAATGTTCAACTCACCCGGATGGACCAAGTATAGTTGTAAGTGGTGAGCATTTCGGAAAGAGCTTAATAGAAGTTCTGGAAGATTATCCAGAGTATCTCGGAACCCATTCTCAATCTAAGAAAGAATTACCTATTCTAATCAAACTCATAGATGCCAAAAAAGATTTGTCTGTGCAGGTACATCCTTCGGATGAATATGCCCAAGAGCATGAGCATGGACAGCTTGGAAAAACAGAAATGTGGTATATTCTTGATGCTGCCAGAGGGACAAAACTGATATATGGTTTTAAGATGAATCAGGATCAGGAAACCTTAAAAAAGGCTATAGAAGAAGGCACTTTAGAGAAATACTTGAAGAAAGTATCAGTTAAAAAGAATGATTTGTATTATATAAAGGCTGGAACTGTACATGCAATAGGAGCTGGGGCTTTGATTGCTGAGGTACAGGAAAATTCAAATTTAACCTACAGGTTATATGATTATGACCGTGTGGATAAAAATGGTAAGAAAAGAGAATTACACATAGAAAAAGGGTTGGCTGTAGCCGAGCTAAAAGCAGCTGCAGAGCCAAGACAGCCCTTACGTGTGTTGAAATATAGAAAAGGCTGTGCTTCAGAGCTATTGTGTCGCTGCAAATACTTTGAAGTGCATAGAATGCTAATAAACACTGAGCGTTGTAGGGAAATGGTAGAGTATAAAACTGATAGTATGTCTTTTAGAGTGTTATTGTGTACCGATGGTTGTGGTTCCTTAAGAGTAGAAAATGAGATACAAGAGTACTTTAAGGGGGACTGCATTTTTGTTCCTGCAAACTCAGAAAGCATAAGAATACATGGGCAGGCGCAGTTTTTGGATGTAAGAGGGTAGATTTAGTGAGCATGATTGGCTTCCAGATATGCGGTACTTCTATCAGAGCTCTATAGCGTGGAATGAGTATCTAGGGATGCTGGAGCTGTAGTTGTTTTAGATATAAAAATGAAAATAGTAGAATATTGTTATATACGTTTTAGATTGTAGTATTCGGAGGTGATTTATATTGGATACTATAGCAATGGAGGATTTGCATATAGCCTTTTTGTCAGCTATATGCTCAAAGGTTGGTATTAGATTCGATAAAATCACCCATGATGAAACTAGTGTTGATGGTCATTTGAGAAAAAAGTATACATACAATAATGGACAACAAGTTGATGTTTCCATTGAAGTACAACTGAAGTCTACTTATTCTAAAAATCAATATAATGAAAATGAAGATAGTATAACATATCGTTTAAAGGCTAAAAACTATAACGATATGTGTACTAAGAGAAATACTCCTATTTTTCTTGGTTTATTGATTTTGCCAGAAGACAAAGATGAATGGATTAATTGTGGTAATGAAGAGCTACTTTTAAAGGGAAGAATGTATTTAAAGTCATTTGCAGACTGCGAAAAGACGCATAATAGTAGTTCTGTTAGTGTTCAAATATCTAAAAGAAACTTGTTGACCCCTCACTATTTAAATTCTGTAATGAAATCTATCGGTAGGGAGTGGATTGATAATGATTGAGAAATTGAAAAAAAAGGCATTAATCAATGAAATAGATCCTTATCAGCTTGCTGCCTATTTAGAAAATAAAGGTTGGCATCTTTTAAAAACAAAAAAGAATTACATTAGAATCTTCCAACACTTTATAAATGGTAGATTGGATAAGCAAGTAAATATTCCGCTAGATAAGGAATTAGGCGATTATAGTGAGTCTCTTAGAGATTCATTGTATACAGTTGCAGGTGTTGAGAAAACCAGTTATGAAGATTTGCTTAATTCTCTATTGTATTATACTTCTGATACTATCAAAATTAGGTTAAATAGACCTAGTGTCAGTCCTGGTAGCATCATGATGCAAGATGCAATAAGTATATTTAATAACTTGAAGAAGCTTTTAGAAGCAACAGCCATGGATATAAGCTGTCCTAGAGGTATTCATAGAGGACGTACTACAAATTTAGTGCAAGGTTTTATTGATAATTGTAGATTTGGGCAAACAGAAATAGGGAGTTATATAGTTACAGTTATTTGTCCTTTGAGCAAAGATGATATAGGCGATGGCAATCAAGCTAATATACTTACTGATGAAGAATTATATAATTCTTCTATGGCTAGACAAGTAACTGAAAGGATGATGCATAATATCAACATGCTGAAGGACAATCTTGATAATGTTATTTATGTTGATAGTAATATGAGAATGTTAGATTATCCTATTAGTTCTAACTTCGTAGATGCCTTATCTGGATTAAGCCTTAAGAATGAAGATGCAGAGTTAGAGTTTATTATTAATTGGGCTCCAATTACGAAGAAAAAAGCTAACTATAAAAATAGAGTTAGCTTCTCTCATGCATATTATGATAGATTGCGAGATTTGTCCAATAGAATAAAGGCGATTAGAGCAACTCATATAGACATTTGCGGAAAAATAATAAAATTAGAATCAGAATTGGACGAGAAAGTAGTCCCTTATGGTAGAGCAACTATCTTATATATGGGTGAAAGTAGAAATAAAAAAAAGCTAACAGTTTCGTTGAATAAGAAAGATTATGATTTGGCTGTAGGGGCTCATTATAATGGTTCGATGGTACATGTTGTTGCTGACAAATTAGAAGATAATAGTATTGATCTTTCTTGCTTTGAGTTTGAAGAAAAGCTGGATTAATAGAAAATTATGTGCAATGATACCATAAACTAAGATTCATTATTAGGGCAATGGCCATGGTACTTCTACAGTAAATATATTGTTATCAGAGGGCGTAAATGATTTGTAGTGATTAAAATCAAACAAATGATCAAAGGAGGCATCGAAAATGGAAAAATATGCTAATCTTGGTGGACGTTCTGGTGTTCGTGAATACAGCATTGGGCACGATTATATTTTAGTTAAGTTTTCCGATGGATCCTTATATAAATATTCTTATATAAGCGCTGGCGTTGAAATAATAGAAGAAATGAAACGTTTGGCAGAAAGAGGATATGGCCTTAATTCATTCATAATGCGTAAGGCTAGAACTAAATACGAGTGGAAAAGGTAATTGTTTAATTGTAGAGGTCAATATTATGGGAAAGGTTAATCGAAACATAAAATTCTATACTGTGACTTTAGGCAAAAAGTATAAATCCGATGGCCAAGAAAGCATTATATATTTAACGAATAAGTTAGATATTGCAAATGCAGTAGTAGAAGGATTTAGAAAAATAGATAAGCTTCCCTACGATTTAAATGGGATATCTAATGAGAGTCGTTACCTCAGATTAAGGGACAATACTGATTTAATGATGAAGGTTGACAGTATTGATGAAAAGAGAGGCCAGATAGAAGGCAGGCTGGTTCTTTGTAGAAGAGATGCCTTTCCGGAAATTGAAAAGGATGGCAACTTAAGTAATATAGACTTAGAAGAAGGTTCTGGTATTGCAGAAATAACCCATTTTGTATTCTTCTATACCAAAAAAGTAATAGGAATGGAGTTTAACTATCATGGTAGCAAGAGTAAAGGCTTAGGAGACTACCTAATGGAAAAACTGCATCCTTATATTACATTTTTCGAAATGGAGCCAGTAATAACAAAGGAATGGTGTAACCTTTTAATGAAAGATGAGTTGCCGTTAACGATGTTATCCATTAGGGCGACATCAGATGCGTTGTACTCATTGGAGCAACTTCACCAAGGTATGAAAAGTGCTATTAAAGCAGGGCTAGATTTTGGAGATGTTGAGGACGTCGAAATAGTGTTGCGAAGAAAGCCTCGTACTAAGAAGTCATTTGGATCGAAAATTTTTAATTGGCCAAGATTTTTTGGTTGTCGTGATGCAAAGACCAAGAAGATTCCTGGTATTAATAGCTGCAAGGTGTCATTTAAAGATGAAGATAGCTACAGAACTGTCAATTTGATAGAAGAACAACTCTGTGTCTCTGCAGATGTTGAATTAGAAACAGGAAAAAGCAGAACTATAAACCCCTATAGTGCATACAGAGCAATTGAGGTCGCTTTTGAAGAATGTAAAGTCAGCTTAGTAGTGGAAGGATTGGAATAGTATGAAAGCGCTATTCGATGATTTTGACGCCCAAATCAGCATGGTTTTCTTAGGTATTTTGGCTGGTATATTCCACTTTTTTGGATTAGATATGTGCTTATATAATGCTACATCTAATGTCCTACCAGCATTTTATACGACTGTGGCTCAGATATTGGGGGCTTTAACTGGTATTGTCATTACAGGATTATCAGTATTGCTGACAATGGAAAAGTCAATTAAGTTTCGCTTTGTGGCCTTAAGTGAATATTATAAGGATATCTTTTATATGTTCATATCATGCATTGAGCGACTAGCATTAGGTACATTACTGTGTACTATTGCCTTGGTGTTAAATGAGTTCAATGGGATAAAGGTATATACAATTTATGTAGTTTTGTGGTGCATTATAATATCTTCAGTTGGGATGTATAGATGCATAAGCTTGTTGAAAGATATTATAGAGCTGCAGACAAAATAGAGATTAGCATGTTTTCTAAATGATGTAACAGTGGACAACCTTTTTTTCGGTAACGAAACGCGATAGATAAATTGTCAGTAGGAATATAGTAAAAATAAAGATATAAAGTGCTAAAACTTTACACTTTATCGCGATATAACAAAAAATGACATAGATTAAGATACAAAATGAGCTAATCAAAAATAGCAAACATATCTTTAAAATATTTTCCAAAAAACACGACAGTGATTATATGGGGTAAAGAGGGTGTTGAGAGCAATAAAAAACTCCCCTGACGGGGAGTTTTAGGGCTGATAGAGGCCAATAATAATTATACCGCAGCATGCTTCGGTTTTGGTTCGCCGTATTCTCGTTTCATTGCTTCCATGGAGATAACCCATTGTTTACCAAATTTGCAAACATCCACGCCGTTGACAAGCTTGCCATAGCTGATGGCCTTGCGCAGTGTGCTCTCATTTAAGCCCCACAGGGTAGTAGCATCATTAAATGACATAAGGCCATCAAATGGTGTTTTAATGATGGTGCCATTGGCGTAGAGCTCATCGCAAGAGATGTCCAATTCATCATTCCAGATTATGCCGTAGCCACCAACATCTACTTGCACATTATTGAATAGGGTGGGGTTGTCCTTTAAAGAGTTAAAGGTGTCCCACTTATCGAACAGCTGAGAGGCATCATAAATTTTAGTTACACCTTCTGAGAATTGAATGCTCAAACAGTAATTATCTAAGGCGTTAACAGCCTTTACTTTATGGAACATAAAATCACATCCTTTACTCCTATCTTATTCTATCACGATACAGTGATATAGTCAATGGGATAATAAACAAAAACTCCCCTGACGGGGAGTAAGAATAGTTAAGCTTCCAATTTTTCTAATAAAGCTTCTTGTAGGGTTTTGCTAAAATTGATGTTTTTCTCTTCAGCAAGAGTATTCATCCATTCAGGGATAGTGAGCGTCTTCTTGACAGCCTTATTACTAGTACGGCGCAGATAAGCTTCTTCATCCCATTCTACTAATGTAACAAAGCTGTCCTTGTCTAAGATTAAAGCCTCTGGACGCATAGACGGTGGAAGAGGAAGCTTGTCTTCCTTTAAAGAGTAAAGGTATAAGCCTAAGGCGTCCTGCGCCATATAAAGGGCATCTGCTAGGTCCATACCTTCTGTATTGCAACCAGGAAGGTCAGGAAATGTTACAGAATAGCCACCGACTTCTTCTTTATGAAATATTGCAGGATAAATGCGTTTTTCCATTTGAGATGCCTCCTTCATCATTAGAACGCAGGGCTTATTTCATCCCTGCGTCTTTTAGGATTTGGTTAACTGTGCCTGGTCTCATATCATTGTTATGAAAGGGCACGATCAGCATGCCGGGTTTATTAGGATGTCTGTACATATGGTGTGAACCACGCACTCTAATCAGCCGCCAACCATCAGCTTCAAGAATGTTCATTAGTTCTTTCGGCTTCAAATTATCGCCTCCCATAGATATTATAACACGTGTAAACACGTATATCAAGATGGAATATAATAAAAAACCTCCCCTGACGGGGAGTTTAGGGAGAAGGCTATTGGATTGCTAGCTCCTTCATGAGCTGGTCGCGGTATTATTCATCTTCAATAGCACGATTAAGATCGTTGGTCCTATGAAGGGCCAAGAGCTTTTTAGTCAAATCTGCAGAATGTTTGCTGAAGTCCTTTTCTTCTAAAGCAAGGATACTACGCATGCCATGAAAAACTGCGTAATAAGTTCTATTGGCAGCACCTTCATAATCTCCGTGTTGGATGAGTAAATTAGCTGAAGATAGAGATGTTAAAGCCTGTTCATATCTATGCTTTGATAGGGATTTATGCGCTTCATCCATACCATTCTACTCCTTCCTTAACAATGTTTTTATAAAAAGGATTGTACTGGGCCCGTTTGTAGAAGTTACCTTTATCACGGAAAAGTACAGATAGCAGGACATCATACTTCATTCCAAGTAAAGCAGCAATTTTACTGAACTGATTACGATATTTAAGGACATTATCCTCTGAGTCATCAATAATGATCATGATATCAACATCGGATTCAGGAGTATTATCACCTCTAGCATAAGAGCCATAGAGAATAATTTTGTGAATGTTAGGGAAGAGGAGCAATGCTTCAGTTTTCAGTTCGTGGGCTATTTTGTCAAGAGCTTGTTGAGTACACATAGCATCACATCCTTTCAAATTTTCATTCAAGTTAATTGTAATATAAGAATGATTGAATGTCAAATTAAGATACCTATTGCGTTGGAATGCAAGGATTGTAGCAACCTATGTTAATAATTTAGTTTTACATACAAAGGAGCAAGGAAAATGTTAGACAGGAATGTAATAGTAGGGCAGAGGATTAGAGCTCTGCGTATGCAAAGGGGGCTGGGGCAGAGCCAAGCCGCGAAATTGATAGGCATCAGTCAATCGCATCTCAGTAATATTGAGGGTGGTCGTAGCCATGTAACCTTGGAGAATCTGTTTGCCTTAAGGGACTTGCTAGAGGTGAAGATGTCCGACTTCTTCATAGATATTGACAAAGATATTAAGGCAGCCAGCGGCAGTAGTGTTGGCGCTAGCGGCGAGCCAGTAGTGACATTGAGCGATATGATCGAAGCATTGAATATGCTTAAGGAAAAGCATGCATAATAAAAAAGCTCCCTGAGTGGGAGTAGAGATGAAAAGATAAAAGGGTAAACTATTATTTAGGTTTTACTTGTGAAAATCCTAATTATGTGGTAAAATACACATAAAAGGACAACCGCCCACAAGGTGGGTTGGCCTCACGTTATGGAGAAGAGCCCCATCCCGCATGGACCAAGTTTGGGATGGGGTTTCTTTTTATTGAAAACTCTTTTTAGCGGCAGAAAATAAGTGTTTCAAGTTGATAAATATTCTATCTGGACTCAGTTGATTACTGACATTTGAGTTTGCATGTGCATCCTGCACTATATTAACACTGGGGAGAAGATCTCCTTACTGCAGTTGCCAATTAAGATAAAACAGCTTGAATAATGTTCTTGAGGGGCATTTTAGTGTCAATACTCATTATCGAGTATTGTCGTTAGCTTTATTGGTAATATGTTGCCCAAAAAAATAATATTTCACTTTTTGTTCGTGTTAAAAACGCTTGTTTTGTATAATTCTTTGTGATATACTTGTTTTGAAGGTTCCTTAGAGAAAGTGAGGTATTGTATATGGCAAACAAGAATTCTCAAATCTTCGGAGGAGATTGGACAGAGAAGAAGCTTAATATTTTTGAAAAATATTTAAGAGCATATATTATGGCGTTAAAAGAACAAAATTTTTCAAAAGTTTATATAGATGCTTTTGCTGGTACTGGAACTATCTATACAAAAGACGGAAAATTGTTAGATGGATCAGCTAGAATTGCTTTATCCTCTTCTCCTAAATTTGATAAATATTTTTTTGTTGAACAAGACTATCATAAGTATTTGGAACTCAAGAAAATGATAAGAGAGGAATTTCCTGAATTAGAACATAAGGTTGTTTGTTTGCGCGGGGATGCTAACGAATTATTAAACTATATAATTAATAGAGTTAATTGGGGAAGTAGCAGGGGGTTACTTTTTATTGATCCTTATGCGACACAGTTTGATTGGTCAACACTAGTAAATGTTTCTAAGACTTATGCCATTGATGTTTGGTATTTATTTCCTTTTTCAGCTTTAAATAGGATGTTAACCAGAGATGGAGAAATAGTTGAATCTTGGCGCAAAAAGATAGACAGTGTTTTAGGTTGTTCGGATTGGTATGATTTTTTTTACAAGCCCGATCCTCAAATATCTTTGTTTGATGAAGAAAAAGAACAATATATCAAAGATGTGGATACGAATGAATTAAAAGGATATATTATTGAAAGATTAGAGACCATTTTTCCTGCTGTTTCTAAAAACCCAAGGGTTTTTTATAACTCTACCAATTCTCCGCTTTTTTTGTTATGTTTTGCTGTATCGAACAAAAGTAAGAAAGCCATAGACTTGGCAATGAGAATTGCAAGTGATATACTAAGTAGGTAATAGTTTAATGGGGGCAAGGTGAAGCGTTTGAATACTATTGAGAGAAAGACCATGCTTTATAAAACAGGTGTAGAGTATGGTGATTATACAATGAATCATGTACAGGGATGCTCACATGGTTGTAAATATCCTTGCTATGCTTTTTTGCTGAAGAAGAGGTTTGGACAGGTAAAAACATATGAGGAATGGATTCAGCCTTGTCTAGTAAGCAATACTTTGGATTTGTTAAAAGTAGAACTACCTAAGCTTATAAACAAAATCAAATCAGTGCATCTATGCTTTACAACTGATCCTTTCATGTATCAGTATGATGATATAGCTCAAATGAGCATGAGAGCGATAAAACTGATTAATAATTATGGAATTCCATGTACAGTGTTAACCAAGGGGTTGCTGCCAATTGAATTAGCTCAATACTCCAAGTCTAATATGTACGGTATCACTTTAATATCCTTAAATGAAAAGTATAGAGAGGCTATCGAGCCTGGGGCAGCTCCTTATGAGCAAAGAATTACAGCTTTAGAGAATTTGCATAATGCTGGATGTAAGACTTGGGTAAGTATAGAGCCATACCCCACTCCTAATTTGATTGAGCAAGATTTAAATGAGATATTAAATAGGGTATCTTTTGTGGACAAAATTATTTTTGGTCGCACAAACTATTCAAAAGCTATTACAGCTTATGTTGAGCATAAGAAGTTTTATAATGAACAGGCTGAGATAGTATTGAATTTTTGTAGAGAAAATGGAAAAGATGTACATATAAAGCATGGGACTATTACAAAATAGAAGTAAGAAGATGATAGTATCCGTGACAATTTTCTTTCATCCTAGCAGGAAAAAAGCCAAGCGTGTAGAATATGGATAATTGGAAAATTTTTGACAGGTGCAATGACTGTAATGGTCAACGCTGAAAAGGGAATCCGGTGTGAATCCGGAGCAGTCCCGCTACTGTAAGTGGAGCCCAAGCAATTATGTCACTGACGCAAGTTGGGAAGGCGCTGAGGGCGAAGAAGCTAAGCCAGGAGACCTGCCTGTTGCGAAACCGTGGGCCTACGGGAGATAGGCTGGTTTTCGTGTGCAATTGAATAGAAAATATGCAATTTTGGAGCCTCCCGCCACCAGTGGGAGGCTTTTTAACATGAAGGGAGGACAAAAATGGCTGGAAAATTAATCATGGTTACGGGCGGCGCCCGCAGCGGCAAAAGCGAATTCGCCGAGCGCTATGTGCTGCATTATTCTCCCAAATGCGACTACATAGCCACTGCCGAAATCACCGACGAGGAAATGGCAGAGCGCGTGCGCCTGCATCGTGAGCGCCGCAATGATGGCCGCTGGGTGAACCACGAAGCACCCTATGAGGCTGATAAAGTTTTTGCTAGCCTAGGCGAGGACACCAAGGCAGTGCTCTTTGACTGCCTGACCATCTATATGGCCAATTTATTCTATGGCAAGGGGTCACCGGACCCAGAAAAGGTGGACTTCTTGCACCGCTGCGAATACGTTTATGGCGAGATCGACAAGCTGCTTGACGCAGCCCGCAAGAGCGGCAAAATCGTAGTCTTCGTAAGCAACGAGGTGGGCAGCGGCATTGTGCCCAATACCCCCGTGGGTCGCGAATACAGGGACTTGGCTGGCTGGGTCAACCAAAGAGTGGCCGCAGCTTGCGACCACGTCTATTTGTGTGTAGCTGGCCAAGCGGTGGATATGAAAAAGCTGGCCTTTAAGTTCGAGGATGAGGACTAAGGCAACAGCTTAAAAGCAGGGGAGTAATCCTACTTAATTAAGTAATGAAGAAAATCAAGGAGACTTTAGATAATGGAAGCAATAGTAATTCCTGCACTGGATCAGGAAGCCGCCGCCCGCGTTCGCGGCGGCTGGCAAAATATAGCAAAATGCGGTAGGAATCTGGGCAAGCTAGAGGAAATGGTGGAGCAATACGCCGCCATGACTGGCGGCGTCCCCGCAAAGCTGCGCTCTGCCATGGTCTTAATGTGTGGCGACCATGGCATCGCTAAGTACGGCGTTAGTGCCTATCCCCAAGAGGTAACCCGCCAAATGATCAACGGCTACAAGCGTGGCACCGCCGGTGCCACGGTACTAGCTCGTCATGCCAAGGCTGACGTCTACGTATGTGATGTGGGCACAGCCTTCGATTTAAGCGACATGGACCACGTCTACCAAAAGAAAGTAGCCTGGGGTACCGAGGACTTCACCCAGGGCCCGGCCATGACCAGGGAGCAGGCGGAGGCCGCCCTCCAGGTGGGCATGGACATGGCTGATATGTGCATTGACAAGGGCTATAACCTGCTCTATACCGGCGAGATGGGCATTGGTAACACCACTGCCACCGCCGCCATTGCCAGCGCCTTTTTGGGCTTGGACCCGGTGTTAACCGTGGGCCGCGGCAGCGGTATTAACGATGAACGTATGCGCATTAAGCGTCAGGTAGTAGTGGATGGCTTGGCTACCAATAAGCCCATCAAGGGCGACGCCATGGACATTCTCTGCAAGGTGGGCGGCTACGACCACGCAGGTCTCGCCGGTGTCATCATCGGCGGCGCCAGAAGACGTGTGCCCACCATGGTGGACGGCGTCAACGCCACCGCCGCCGCCCTTTTGGCCTACGGCCTCTACCCGGAGTGCCGCAACTATATGCTCTGCTCCCATTTGAGCAGCGATATCTCGGCCAAGGCCATGCTGGAGCTTATGCAGCTGACCCCCATCGTGGACGCAGGTCTGCGCCTGGGCGAGGGCACAGGTGCCAGCCTCGCCATCGTGGTGCTCCAGAGCGCTATGGATGTTTATAACCAATTACATAAATAAGCAGGTGAAGCTATGCGTGATTTTATAACCTGCTTAGAATTTTTAACGCGCTTGCGCTTTACCAATCGCACCGAGTGGCATGATGATGATTTTAGTCGTAGCGTGCCCTATTTCCCGCTGGTGGGTCTGGTCATGGGCCTCTTTATGGGCGCAGTGAACTATGGCCTCTGCTACCTGCATACGCCTGATTTTATGCGTGCAGTGATGCTGGTTTTGGCCGAGCTGATAATCATCGGTGCATTGATGTACGATGGCTTCATGGATACCTCCGACGGCGTCTTCAGCGCCCGCAATCGGGAGCGCATGCTGGAGATCATGAAGGATAGCCACGTGGGCTCCAACGCCGTTATCGCCTTGGTGTGCCTAGTGCTGCTCAAGGTAGCTGCTTATACCACGCTGGACCCCATGAAGCTCACCTACGCCTTGGTAGCCATGTATGTGTGCACCCGCACCTTCATGGTCAGCTATATCGTCAATTATAAATACGCCCGCAAGACAGGCATTGGCCACATGTTCAAGGCCTATGCCAAGCCCGTGTACACCTATATTGCCTTTGCCCTGTGCCTTGGCCTTGTATACGCCTGTGGCTTGCCCTATTTATACACTGCCGTGGGCACCTTTATCATTTGCCAAGGCATTGCGCATTTTTTAAGCGGCCAATTGGGCGGCCTTACCGGTGACACCTATGGCTTCTTGACTGAGTGTGGCGTGGTGGTCTACTTAATGCTGGCCACCTATTTAGTGTGATTTTTAAGTGAAAGAGCTCATAAACCTTTCGCTTTAGTCATTATCTAGTATATAATGTAAGTAATGGGAGGAAAACCCTATGCATATAGAAGAAATAATTGCGAAAATCGTGCCTGGTGACGCAACCTGCGCTAAGCTGGCCCAGGCCCGCTTTGACGCTTTAATTAAGCCCGTGGGCAGCCTGGCCCAGCTGGAAAAAATGACTGCCAAATACGCAGGCATTATCAAGGAATATAATAAGCACGACCTGGACTATCCCAAGCGTGAGCTTTTGGTATGGTGTGGCATTGCCGAAGCCGAGCAAGCTACCGCTGTGATGGAGGCTAAGCTGCCGGTGAACGTGCTGGCTGCAGAAACTGGCGCTAGAACCCAAGCCCTGTTGGTCACCTCCGAAACCGCAGAGGACGCCATGGAGGAGGGAACTGCTCTCGTCCAAGAGATTATCCACGAAAAGGGCTTAGGCCTTCTAGGCTTCGGCTGCCTAGCCAGTGCCGAGGACGAAATGGTTATCACTGCCATGACCGGTGGCATTTTACAGGCCGCTGCCATGCGCGTGGGCGTCATGCTGGACGGCGTGGCCACCCTCAAGGCTGCGCAAAAAGCCATGGAGCTAGCACCGGCGGTGGTGGACTACTGCTTTGCCGGTCATGTGAGCGCTGAGGAGGGGGCAGAGGAGCTTTTACAGGAGCTCAATCTAGTGGCACCCCTGCGCTTAGACATTCCTGACGGAGCAGGCGAGGGCGCAGCCCTGTGCTTCACGTTGCTGGACGGTGGCATCAAGGCCTACAAGGAAATGGAAACCTTTGAAGAAGCTAACGTGCATGCTGAGGTGAAGGAGTTTTCCTTGGCAGAGCAGAATAAACAGGCAAAATAAAACTAAACATTTGTTTCCCGCCCCGAAACGCGGTAGGAAAACAAAATGTTTATAAACTTTTGTTGGAGAAAAAAGAGGGAGAGTAATGGGAAAAATCTATTTAATTCGCCACGGTGAAACCGATAGTAATCTGGGACACAAGTTCCAAGGCCAGATGGATTTGCCGCTAAATGCTACGGGTCTCGACCAAGCCCGTCAAATGGCTGCTTACATGGCCGATAAAAAAATTGACTGCATCTATTCCAGCTCCATGCTGCGTGCCCGCATGACAGCCGCGGAGCTAGCCATGAGCCGTAATTTGCCCTATCGCTCTCTGGATTTGCTGAAGGAAATCAGCTTCGGGGACTGGGAGGGACTGGAATATGCGGAAATCACCGCCCGCTGGCCCAAGGAAATGGAAGCCTTTTTGCACCGTCCAGCGGAATGGGAGCCACCCCACGGGGAAACCTTTGCTGCGGCCCAGGAGCGTTGTCGCCTGGCCTTTGAGCACATCTTTGCGGAGCAGGGCCACGATAAAAACATCGCCATCGTCTCCCACGGTGGTATCATCCGCCTGCAGCTGTGCCTGGCACTGGGCATTCCTTTGAATAACCTGTGGCGGCTCAGCGTCTATAATGTGTCCGTTTCCACCCTCAGCGACTGGCAGGGCAACCTGTGCGTGGACACTATGAATGTGGCAGATTTTTTAAAGCGCAGCATTGAAGCTCATGTGATTTGAGCAATGGCTTATGGCAAAAAAACTGTACTACACTTAACATATTTTTTATAAACTGTAGTTGACATTTGTATCCCAGTACTATATACTGATATTGGTATCTCAGTGGTCCGTTTAAGTTACTAAACTTCTTCAATCATAGATATAACCATTGATGAGATGGGGAAGCCTCAGTAAAATCTTAATGCGTTCTTTGGGGTATTATCTATGATAAGGAGTGATCAATCCATGAAAGAAGACAAGACTTTAACCTGCTGCGAGTGCGGCCAAGAATTTGTATTCACTGCTTCCGAGCAAGAATTCTACGCTGAAAAAGGCTTCACCAATGAGCCCCGCCGTTGCCCCACCTGCCGTCAAGCTCGTAAACAACGCATGGGCATCCAAACCGAGCGTCCGCAACGCGAAATGTTCCCTGCAACCTGCGCAGAGTGCGGCAAAGAGACCATGGTACCCTTCAAGCCCTCTAACGATCGTCCGGTTTACTGCCGTGACTGCTTCAACGCACGTAAACACTAATTATTAACAAACTGGGACTGTTGCTTCGGCAGCAGTCCTTTTTGTATTTTCCGGCGAGAATTTCTCTATAAAAAGTGCTGGCTGTGGCAGGATTTTAGCTTTTTAAAAAGAATTATATCATATTACAGTAAATGCGGCTTCAAATGTGCCTTTTAAAGGAGGAAGAACCTTGTTATATAAGCTCTTATGTAGTCTGCTGGTGGCAGTGGGGCTTTTCGTGCAGCCCCTGATGCTGGAGGCCAGCGGCATTACCAATTATCCTGCTCTGGTCAACCCGGAATACTGGCTGAAGCAGAATAAAAATGGGGAGAAGGTGGTGCTGGACGCAGCCGGTATCGACAGCTTTAACGGTCAAATCCGCAAGATTTCGCCTACGGTTTACGATATGACCAATTATCCCTCCCTGTACAGCGGTGATGCTTTAAAGACACGCATTATGGACTATCAGGTGCTGGAGGATGATTTATATTTAAATGGCAATAAGGTCAGCGAGAATTATAAGAATATCCTGCGGGCCCAGACCAATATCAAGGCTATTCCCAATAATATTAACGTGCGCTACGGCGTGACAACAGCGCGCACTCCCGTCCGCAATCTGCCCACGGCCCAGGGCCTCTTCTATTATGCGGCGGATAAGGATTTTGATGCCCTGCAGGAAACCTGCCTTGACCCTGGTGAGCCGGTGGCCATCCTGCACCAAAGCGCCAATGGCTTTTTCTATTACGTGCAAAGCTATAACTACAGCGGTTGGATTGCTCGCTATAATGTGGGACTGACGGATAAAAAGACCTGGCTCCAATTTGCCAAGCCCAAAAATTTTCTCGTCATAACCGATGCCAAATACGCCTTGAGGGTGGGCAAGCATGAGGTGCTTTACCAGCAGGGGGCGCGCCTGCCCATTGTGGCTGAGCAGCCCACCTTTTATACAGTGGAGGCGCCTGTCCGCATGGATAACGGCAGCCTGCATAAGACGCGGGTCAACGTGCCCAAGGCCTCCAAGGCTGTGCACAAGGGCTATTTGCCCTATACGGCCAATAATATTGTGCGCAGTGCCTTTCGTTTTTATGGCATGCCCTATGGCTGGGGCGGCCTCAAGGATAGCGTGGATTGCACGGCCTTGATTTTGAATGCTTATCGCACTGTGGGCATTTACCTGCCTCGCAATACGGACCAGCAGGCTGCTACCGCCAGTGTGCGCAACCTTTTGGAGTCCTTGGATAATACGAAAAAGCTGGCTACGATTAAGGATATGCAGCCCGGTGCTTGCCTGTATATGGACGGGCATGGGCTCATGTACATCGGGCAGGTCAATGGCCAGCCCTATTGCATTCATGCCCTAGGCTCCCATTTTGTAAACGGTAGTCGCCGTCAGGAAATGCAGGTGGTGGTCAGCGATTTGACGCTGCAGCGCAGCAATGGCAATAGCTTCTTGACGGATTTACATACGGGCGTGGTATTTAAATAAGCTTATTTGAATTTAGAGGGAGAAGATATTATGTTAAATAATCTAGAGCTTAAGGCGGGGGCGATAGCACCCGCCGCATATGAAAAAATAGACGGACTGTGCTTGTTCTTATGCAAGGAATGTTTGGCGGGGGTGCCGAAGCTGGGCTTGCCGGAGCAGATTGCGACGGCGCTCAATGCCTACGCTAAGCTTCACGAGGACATGTTCGCCATTGGTACCATCAGTGAATTGGTCATTCCCCAGGGTGAAGGCCTCTTGACGGTGGTGGTAGCTGGCTGTGGCGAGGGCTCGGAGTGCAAGCCCGTGGCCTTTCGCAGAGCCGCCGGGGAGGCAGCAAGGGCGCTGGGCAAGGCCAAGGTCACGCAGGCCGTGGCCGCTGCGCCCATCTTAACCAATCCTAAGCGCGGTGCCTACCTTGAGGCCGTGGTAGAGGGCTTGTATTTAGGTGCCTATCGCTTTGACGAATTCAAGAGCGAAGCAAAGAAGCAGGTGGAGTGCAAGCTGACCTTGCTGAGCGCTATCCCTGAGGCGGAGGAATTAGTCCGCAAGGCGACTATCAGTGCGGAGGCTGTGTGCTTCACTCGCGATTTAATCAACCGTCCCGGTAATGTGGTGAACCCTGAGGCTATGGCTGAGGCGGCACGCCGTGTGGCAGCGGAGCTGCCTTTGACCGTGGAGGTTTTGGACGAGGTCCAAATGGCAGAGCGCCAAATGGGCGCGATTTTGGCCGTGGGCCAGGGCAGCGCGAACCCGCCGCGCATGATTACCTTGAAGTATAATGGAGCCGAGGATAAGGATGCTCCTTACGTGGCCTATGTGGGCAAGGGTATTACCTTTGACAGCGGCGGTATTTCCATTAAGCCCGATGATGGCATGGGCGAAATGAAGGACGATATGAGCGGTGCAGGCGCAGTTTTAGGCGCCATGAAGGCTATTGCTGGCCTGGGCCTGAAGTGCAATGTGCTGGGTATCTTAGCCTGCGCTGAGAATATGCCCGGTGGCAAAGCACAGCGCCCCGGCGACATCGTGCGGGCTGCCAATGGCAAGACCATTGAGGTTATTTCCACGGACGCAGAGGGTCGCATGGTGCTGGCCGATGCTGTGGACTACGCTTGCAAGCTGGGTGCCAAGAAGGTTATCGATATCGCAACCTTGACCGGTGCCGTGATTATCGCATTGGGCAAGGAAACCAGCGGTATTGTGGCTAATGATGACGCTTTAGTGGAGCAAATTAAAAAAGCCGGCAAATTTGCCGGAGAGAATTTCTGGCAGCTGCCCAGCTTGCCGGAATGCAAGGAAGCTATTAAGAGCGATGTGGCCGATTTATTGAACAGTGCGGGCCGTCCCGGTGGCTGCATCACCGGTGGCCTTTTCATCGGCGAATTCGTGGCCAAGGATATTCCTTGGGCGCATTTGGATATCGGTGGCACCTCCACTACCACTAAGGATAGTGGGCACAAGGTGAAGGGTGGCACGGGCTTCGGTACGTTGACACTGATTAAGCTTGCAGAAATGCTGTGATAGAGATATAGTTTGATGTTCGTATTTGAGGATTAGTATGATGAGTGAGCTTGTTAGGGAGAAGGCTGAGGCTGGCAAGCCGAAGCCTAATAACCCTTTAGTAGATTTACATTTGCACAGTACCTTCAGCGATGGACGCTACACGCCCACGGAGCTGGTGCAGGAGGCGCTGGCCAAGGGCCTCGCCGTGATTGCCCTGACGGACCACGACTCCTGGAACGGCGTGGGCGAGGCCCAGGCCGCCGCAGCGCGGCTGGGCGGCCTCAGGGTGCTCACCGGCGTGGAGCTGGGCGCCCAATGGGAGAACGATTCCGTGCATATTTTAGCCTATCACGTGGACATGGGCTGCCAGCCGCTCCACGCCAAGATGGACGAAATGCGCCACGGCCGTGAGCGGCGCCTGGAAAAAATGCTCGCCAAGCTGGACAGCTTGGGCTATCACGTGGAAGTAGAGGCCTGCGACCCCCTGAATAGGGCAGTGGGCCGCCCCCATGTGGCCAAGGCACTGGTGGCCAAGGGCTACTTCAATACGGTGCAGGAGGTTTTTGATGCGCTGCTCCACCGGGGCGGCCCGGCCTACGTGCCCCAGCCCAAGCTGGCGCCTGCCGAGGCCGTGGCGCTTATTCACCAGGCCGACGGCATCGCCGTCCTGGCCCATCCCAGTGAGCTGAGCGATAGCACTCTTCCTGAGCGCTTACTTCGAACTGTACCCTTCGATGGGATTGAGGTCTATCATCCCAGTGCTGACGAGGCTGACCAGCGCAAGTGGCTTGCGCTGGCTAGGGAGCTGCACCTGATGGTGGGCGGTGGCAGCGATTTTCACGCTATTCCCGACCGCTTTCCCACGGAGCTAGGGGTATGGCAGGTCCATTATGATGATGTTAAGGATGTTGTAGAATGGAAGTAATTGCTTTTGTTGGTCCCAGTGGTACGGGCAAGAGC
Source organism: Phascolarctobacterium sp. (assembly GCA_034086985.1). GTDB lineage: Bacteria > Bacillota > Negativicutes > Acidaminococcales > Acidaminococcaceae > Phascolarctobacterium_A. The sequence goes on along the minus strand of JAXDZG010000012.1, from coordinate 266,148 downwards.
CATCATGCCATTGGCGTAGCCTTTGATAATAAATGTGATGCCATTATTGACGATGGCCTATTAATCAAGGGCACCAAAATCCTGGCCGGTACCTCGGCCAAAAACGAGCAAAACAGAATACAGGCCGTCAAGAGGGCGATTTTTACCGATAATGAGCATGCGGCAGAGGTGCGCAAGGCCCTGGAGACCAGCAATATTAAGCGGCTTTTGATCATTGCTACCTCGGATAATATGATTGGTAAGATTACCAAAAAGCTGGGGCTGGATGTGCCGGTGAAGACTGTCTACATTAACGAGGTAGCCAGCAAGGCGGAGATTAAAAAGGCCCGCTACTCCCGTCTGCAGGAGGGCAAGCATATTGTGCCCGTGCCCACGGTGGAGCTGAAGCCCCATTTTACAGGCTATTTTGCGGATTTGCCCTATAATATTTTTTCTAGCCAGCGCCGGCAGGAAAAGGAAGCGGACCGCAGCATTGTGCGTCCCTCCTTTAGCTTCTATGGCAAGCTGCTCATTGCGGATACGGCCATTGAGGATATTATTAACTTGATTGCGGAAAAGCTGGAGGGTGTGGACAAGGTTTTGGCTATTAAGGTGCGCCGCCGTAGTGACAATTCCAAGGGCATTGTCATTAGCGTGGAGGTGGTGCTTTATTACGGCGTGAAGCTTTTTGTGATTACGCGCCAGCTCCAGGCCAAGATTAAGGAAAAGGTGGAGTACATGACCGCCATGCAGGTGAAGAATGTGAATGTGTCCATCCGCAGTCTCGCAGTTAAACATAGGTAAAATAAAAAACTGCCACGCTAGTGTACTTACTAACGTGGCAGTTTTTTCATTGCATTACATAACAGGTGCGCTGGTAGCGTCCGGCTGCTCGAAGATGAAGGCCGGGGAAGGATAGTAGAATTGGCAGTGCTGGAAGGCAATGGCCTCGGTGGAGAAGCGCTTTAAGAGGGCATAGGAAGCGCGCTCTTCAAAGTCAATCAGATTATCCTTGTTAATATCGGCGTCTTTAACAATAACCAAAAGATATGCCGGTACCTCCGGTGCATCCTCAGGCACTTGGCTACGGTCCAAGGGAATATTGGGAACGATTTCCAATTGGCCAATGGGTTGTTGGTTTTCATTATACAGCATGCAGCCATAGACATTTTGATACAGGGTGCGAACCAGTCGCAGTTGATAAGCTCCGGAACTCATGAATTTTCACTCCTTAATAATATTAGCGCAAAGCCTGCGCCTTAATTTGCATTTTCCTTGCAGCTCGCTTGTGGGGCAAGCAATAATTATAACACTAATATTGTAACATAGATTACGCAATTAGGCAAAAACAATCTGCTCGGACTGCCAAGATTGCTTGAATATGCAGCTAAAATGTATGGAATTTCTAAATTTCTCAGCAAGAAGCCTTCACAATGTATGTTTATTCTTCATGTATTTTGTATACAATCATTTTTTGCGAAAATTTTAGCAGGATTTTACAAAGATATCACGAATAGACTAGGTAATAAATATGTTGCTGTGACTTTTTAGCACATATTCGATTACAGAGGAGGGGAATCCACTATGAAAAAAATTCTGGCATTTTTACTTGGCATGATGGTTATGGCTACTATGATCGCTGGTTGTGGTGGCGACAAGAAGGAAGAAAAGAAACCGGCTGCACAAAAATTCATTAACATTGCTACCGGCGGTACCTCCGGTACCTACTTCCCCCTGGGCGGCGCTCTGGCTGATATCCTGAACAAGAATATCAAAGGCGCTAACGCTTCTGCTCAATCCACCGGCGCTTCCGTAGCTAACGTTAACCTGCTGAAGCAAGGCAAAGTAGAAATCGCATTCATCCAAAACGATATTGCTTACTATGCTGCTAACGGCACCGAAATGTTCAAGGATAAGAAGGTTGCTAACCTGCAAGGTCTGGCTACCCTGTATCCTGAAACCGTACAAATCGTAACCCTGAAAAAATCCGGCATCAAATCCGTTGCTGATTTCAAAGGCAAACGCATTGCTGTAGGCGCTGCTGGCTCCGGTACCGAAGCTAACGCTCGTCAAATCATGGAAGCTTATGGCATCAAATATTCCGACATTAAGGTTCAATACCTGTCCTTCGGTGAAGCTGCTAGTGCTCTGAAAGACGGCAACGTAGACGCTGCTTTCGTAACCGCCGGCCATCCCACCGCTGCTATCCAAGATATCTCCACTCAACACGAAGTTGTTCTGGTTCCTGTAGACGCTGCTAAGGCTGACGAACTGATTAAGAAATATCCTTTCTACACCAAGCTGGTTATCAAACAAGGTACCTATGCTAAACAAGCTGCAGACGTTCCGGCAGTTGCTGTTAAGTGCATGCTGGCAGTTACCGACAAGATGGATGCTGACACCGCTTACAACGTAGCTAAATCCCTGTATGGCAACCTGGATCGTATGAAAGCTGCTCACTCCGCAGCAGGCGCAATCTCCAAGGCTACTGGTAAAGATGGCATGTCCATTAAACTGAACCCGGGCGCTGAAAAATTCTTTAACGAGAAATAAAATTTTCCATGAAGCCGAACTTCAAAGACCGGAAACCGGCTATTGCCGGCTCCCGGTCTTTTTTCCCAGTTAAGCATTTTGTAATTATAGTTATTGTTGCGGCCTTATTTTTAGCTTGGTATGCCAGCCGTTTAGTGGTGGCGGTGGTGCCGGAGGAGGGGAGTCCCTTCAGCTTTGGCACACACGTCGGCGATGAATGGCGCATCAGCCTGACCCATTCGGTGGAAAAAACAGCTTGGGATGATTATTTTCTGGTGCAGGGTGCTAACGCTATGACCATGACCCACACCCGTTTTTCTTCCCTAGGCTGGGGTTATCCCTATGCACCTAGCGAGGGCAAGCTTACCCGCACTGCCGATGGTCGCTTTGATTTAGAGATGAACCGGCCCTATAAGGAGCTGGCCCTGCGTATTTCCGAGCAGGCCATGCCCCATTTAATCCACGGCACCGATGATTACGATTTAATCAAGCTGTACGGGCAGGGGACGGCCCTAAAAATAAAGGTCCAGTATCGCTATGAGTACTGGTGCGAAAACTACTTGTAATATTTTTAGTTGAAGATTCTGTTGAGATTGATGAGAGGAGCTGATACCCAATGTCTGCAAAAGAAGAACAGATTAGAGAGCTTTCTGCAGAAGAGGTACTGCAAAAATTTGATAAAGAATCCAACAAGCGCGAAATGAGCGGCTTGTGGGGCTATATCATTAATGGTATTTGTGTTCTGTTTGCAGCCTTCCAGCTGTATACAGCAACCTTCGGTATTTTGGACGCGCATTTGCAGCGTGCTATCCATTTAACCTTCGGCTTTTTGCTGATTTTCCTGCTTTATCCCACTAGACAATCCTGGTCCAAGAGCAAGATGAACCCCATTGATGTGCTGTTTGCCATCGCCGGCGCTTGCTCCGCCATGTATATTGTTATTAACTACAATGAGCTAGTGCTCCGCGCCGGTATGAATACGGAGACGGACTTTATCGTGGCCCTGATTGGCACTGTGCTGGTCTTTGAAGCAGCCCGTCGTGTAGTAGGCTGGCCCATGATTATCGTGGCCTTCGTCTTCTTGCTGTACGCCTTCTTCGGTCCCTATGTACCGGGCATCATGGCCCACCGTGGCGTAGGCTTAGAGGAAATGTTTGACCATCTCTTCTTTACCACCGAGGGTATTTTTGGTACTCCTATGGGCGTATCCTCAACCTTCATTTATTTGTTCATCCTGTTCGGCGCTTATTTGGAAGCAACGGGCCTGGGCAAATTCTTCATCGATTTGGCTAACGCTATTGCGGGCTGGGCAGCAGGCGGTCCTGCTAAGGTAGCAGTGCTGTCCTCCGGCCTCATGGGCACCGTATCCGGCTCCTCCGTTGGTAACGTAGCCGGTACCGGCTCCTTTACCATCCCCATGATGAAGAAGCTGGGCTATCGTCCCGCCTTTGCCGGCGCTGTAGAGGCAGCAGCCTCCACCGGCGGCCAGCTGATGCCCCCTGTCATGGGCGCAGCAGCCTTTCTGATGGCTGAATTTGTAGGCGTGCCTTATTTCGACGTAGTTAAAGCAGCAGTTATTCCTGCTATGCTGTACTACATCGGCGTATGGCTGGGCGTACACTATGAAGCGAAAAAGTTTGGTCTGAAGGGTACTCCTCGTGACCAGCTGCCCAAATTCAAGGATTTGTTCCTGGAAAAGGGCCATCTGGCTATTCCCCTGATTGTTATTATTTACCTTTTGGTAAGTGGTTATACCCCCATGCGTGCGGCCTTGGCAGCTATCGCTCTGAGCATTATCTGTGCTTGCCTGCGCAAATCCACCCGCATTTCCTTTAAGCAAATCATCCAGGGCCTTATCGACGGCTCCAAGGGTGTTTTGGGCGTGCTGATTGCCTGCGCCACCGCCGGCATCATCATCGGCGTTGTAACCAAGACCGGTGTAGGTCTAAAGGTTGCAACTGCTTTGCTGGACCTGGCAGGCGGCAAGCTGTTGCCGGCTATGTTCTTCACCATGATCACCTCCTTGATCCTGGGTATGGGCGTGCCCACCACTGCTAACTATGTAATCACCTCTACCATTGCGGCTCCTGCCTTGATTCAAATGCATGTGCCCGTACTGGCAGCACATATGTTCGCCTTCTACTTTGGCATTGTTGCAGATGTAACCCCGCCTGTTGCGCTGGCAGCCTATGCCGGTGCCGGTATCGCCGGCGCGAACCCCATGCGCTGCGGCGTTATCGCTGCTAAGCTGGCTATCGCAGCCTTCATCGTGCCGTACATTTTCGTATTGGCTCCGGAGCTCTTAATGATCAACGCTACGGCCTTTACCATTACCTATAGCGCGCTGACCGCGATTATCGGTATGTGGGGCGTGTCCATGTCCATGATCGGCTTCTGCCAGAACCTGCTGAACACTGCTCAAAGAGTAGCCTTCTTGATCGGCGGTATCTGCATGATTATCCCCGGTACCATCACCGACGGCGTTGGTATTGCTTTAATCGTAGCTACCTTCTTCTGGCAAAAGACCAATAAGCGCTAGGGCGCTATCGAGCAAACCGAAGACTTATAATTTTATAGTATAACCAATCCATACCCTTTGGCTACTCCGGTAGCTGAAGGGTATTTTTTTATCTATTTACTATTCGTTTCCGTAATGATTTCAGATAAAATTAAGGAAATACCACTGCAAAAAGACCTAATTATGGTATTTACTAGTAATAATGTACAATGTTTACAGTTTTTCCTTGCAAAAGATAGCAATTATTTGAAAATTTATGCTGGAAAAATCTATTGTAATATGCTATAATTAAGTTGTCATATTATACATTGTTTCCGGAGACCATTTTGAATAAAATTTTGCAAGTGGGGTGTCTTATGTATCATTACAATTACAAAGTAATCATCTTAAGCCAAGACCTTTCCTTGTATGCAAAGGTTGTAGCTTTTCCGTCCTTAGCAGGTTTCACCAATATTGTTTCCCATGTAGATAAAGTAGATGCTTCTGTAAGCGAGGCTGATTTATTAATCTGTCAGGCTAGTCCTGTTGTTTTGGAGCAGGCTCTAGCTGCAGTGCCTGTCAAGGCAACTAAGGTTTACCTGGGCACGGAGGCAGATATAGAAGCACTGCCGGCTGGTGTGTTAGAGCAGCTAGAGGATTGCTGGACGCTGCCTATGAGCGAGAAGCTCTTGGATACAAAAATCGCCAAGCTTTTTGCTAATATCAAGAAGGAAAAGGATTATCACCTGACCCAAAATTATTTTGAGACCTTGATTAACAGCATTCCGCCCCTAATCTGGTATAAGGATATCAAGGGCGCCCATTTAAAGGTTAATGATAGCTTCTGTGCTGCCGTAGGCAAGGAAAAGAGCGATGTGGAGGGCCGTGGCCATTACTACATCTGGGATTTGAAGCCTGAGGAATATGCAGCCGGTGAATATGTTTGTTTAGAAACAGAGGAAGAGGTGCTGCAGGCCCAAAAGACCCTGCTCTTTGACGAGAAGGTGAAAACGCGACGAGGCCTGCGCCAATTTTCCACCTATAAATCTCCCATTTATGATGATAACCATGAGCTTATCGGTACCGTGGGCTGCGCTATCGATGTGACCGACGAAAGACGCCTGATGGAGAAGCTGTTCAATGCGGCTGAGACCGATACCCTGACTAAGTTATATAACCGTCGCTATTTCTATAAGCATATGGCTGCTGTAAAGGAAGCCAAGGAGCCTGTATCTGTATTTTATTTGGATTTGGATAATTTTAAGCATATTAACGATACCTATGGCCACGAAGCAGGCGACGATTTGTTATGCCGCGTAGCACGCATCTTAGAAGCAATCTTTAAGGATGGCGTCTGCGTGCGCTTTGGCGGGGACGAGTTTGTGTGCGCTGTGGATGGCGTACTCACTGAGGAGCAGCTGGCTGCTTATGCAGAGGAGTTCCTCCGTCAATTGAAATGTTTAGTAGAGGATTACCAAGACTTTACAGGCCTTTCCGCCAGCATCGGTATCGCCTATACCAAGACCATCGATGATGTAGATATCCTCTTGAAGAAGAGCGATGTCGCCATGTATGAGGCAAAGAATAGTGGTAAGGCGGCATATCGTATTGCTAAATAAAATTTACTTGCAGTTTAAATTAAAGTGTGGTATGCTTATCTAGGAAGTGTTACTAATTGCGTATCATAAGAGGGTGAGCTTGTGCAGATGAATTTAGAGATATTAAAAAAGCTCAATTTACAGGAATGTATCGAGCTAGTGCGTGTCATGAACGCCAGCATCTCCGACCCCATGTATGTATGGGATTTGGAGAATGATAAGATTTATTTCACACGTATTATTAGCGAGGATTTTGTCCTACAGCGCAAGGAAAGCACTGGCTTTGAAATTCAGGAAATGCTGAATTTGACCTATCCATTGGACAGACCCAAAATTGAAAAGGGTGTGTTCCGTGTTGCCAATGGTCTGGAGCAGAAGTTCGAAACAGAATACCGCGTTATTAATCGTCAGGGGAAGCGTGTGTGGATTAATAATAAGGGCCAGCTGCTGACCATTGAAAACGGTGAGCGGCGGGTAATTATCGGTCGCTGCGCCACCAGCGTTTTTGATACCCGTGTGGATAAGCTGACGGGTTTGTCCTTTGGCCTTGACTGGCGCGAGGACTTAATGAATGTTATTAAAGAGGGCTCCCAGGGCTATCTCTTTATCACCGACGTGGATGATTTAGCAGCCATCAACGCCCAAAAGGGCAGGGCCTGGGGCAATAAGGTGCTGCAGGAAATTGCCAATGTCTTAGAAAAGCATCTGGGTCATTGGAATGGTATTTATCGTCTTAGTGGTGACCGCTTTGCTTTGATTTTAGAGCATGCCAATCATGACCGCGCTCAGACTTTTTATGAGCGGGTGCGTCAGGATTTGGCCAAATTCTGTACCCTGAGTGTGGGCGCTGCCGTCTTTAATAACGGTGAAGAGCGCTCCCTGCAGGAGATTTTGCAATATGCAGAAACAGCTCTCGTAGAGGCCAAATCCCATGGCAAGAACACCATTTGCTTCTTCTCTACGGAGCAGTACAATAGATATTTATCCCAAATCAATTTACAGGACGAGATTCGTAACAGTATTATGAATGATTGCGAGGGCTTTTTCGTTTGCTACCAGCCCTTAGTGGATGGCAGGAATTTTTCCCTTTTGGGTGCGGAGGCACTCTTGCGCTATCGTTCTCCCAACCGTGGCCTTTTAAGTCCCGGTGAATTTATCATGCTGCTGGAAAAAACCGGCATGATTATTCCCGTAGGTAAATGGATTTTGCGGGAAGCCTTAAAGCAGTGCCTGAAGTGGCGCAAGGTTATTCCTAATTTCCGGGTCAGCGTCAATGTGTCCTATGTGCAGCTCAATAAGGACGGCTTTGACCAAGAGGTGCTGGAGGTGCTAGAGGAGCTGGGTGCTCCCGGCGAGGCTCTGACCTTAGAAATTACCGAAAGTATGCACCTTAGGGATTTCGCTAAATTTAATAAAATCTTCAGCCTGTGGAAGCAGGCCGGTATTTATATTGCGGTAGACGATTTTGGCACCGGTTATTCCAGCCTGAGCTATTTGAAGCGCTTGCAGTTCGACGTTATTAAAATCGACCAATGCTTCGTTAGCGAGGTTACGGAAAGTGCCTACAATTATCGCCTCATCAGCACTGTGCAGGAGCTGGCCAGCTTCTCCAATATTAGGATTTGCTTGGAGGGCGTGGAGACCGAAAAGCAGCTGCGACTTTTGAACGATTTGCAGCCGGATATTTATCAGGGATATCTCTTCAGTCGTCCTGTGGAAGCGCCGGTATTTACGGCTAGCTTCGTGGATAATGGTGCCGATGCCTATGCGGATTATAACCAAAAGGTACAGCGCTTCACAAGTCTCGATGTGAAGGAGCGCATGCTGGATAGCCATCTGCTGTGGAATCTGATGTATGATGATCCTGGCTACGACATTGTCCACAATAATTCCGAAAATATTTTGCGGGATTTGGAGCTGGGCCTGTGGATTGTGCGCATGGATACCAAGACCGGTATCTATGAAATGTTCCTGGATAAGAACTGTGCGGAGATTATGTCCGCCTCCAAGGCCTGGTCGCCCCAGGAATGCTATATGAATTGGTTCAAGCGGGTTACCCCCGAATGCGTCCATTATGTGCTGCAAATGCTGGCCAAGATGGTCAACTCCGGCAAGATTGTGCAGCTGGAGTACAATTGGCAGCATCCCAAGGCAGGCGTAGTGCGCATGCGCTGCGTGGGTATCCGTACCACGGATAGCAATGGCATGGTCACCTTAAAGGGCTACCACAGAGTCATCAGCAATATTATCCAAACCTCTTATTTAGACGTGACTATTTAGGCTTAAGCCAGTCGTACTTCAATGTGCGGCTGGCTTTTTTATCTTAAAAAAGTGGACATTTAGAGGCGAATAGGATAAGATAGATATAGTTTACAAGCGTGCATTTTTGCATAGCGCAATGAAAGAGGTTTTTTATTCATGGATTTATTATTACAGTTTGGTTTGTTGGCTCTGGGATTCGTGCTTTTAGGTAAGGGAGCCGATTGGTTTGTAGAGGGAGCTGCGGGTATCGCAGCGAAATTTGGCATTCCCCAGCTGGTGATCGGCCTTACCATTGTGGCCATGGGCACCAGCGCGCCGGAGGCGGCGGTGAGCATTGCTGCTTCCTTAAAGGGCAGCGCGGATATCACCATCGGCAACGTGGTGGGCAGCAATATTATGAATATCCTGGTCATCCTGGGCTGCGCCTCGGTGATTACGCCCTTGCTTTTAGCGCGCTCTACGGCGCGTATCGAGATACCCTATGTAATTTTTATTACGGCACTGCTTTTTTGGCAGGGCAGGGACGGCGTTATTAGCTTTGGCGACGGCATTGTATTGTGCATTGGCTTTGTCATTTACTTAGCTTATTTATACAGAATGGCGATTACCAGCGCGCCTCCTGAAGAGGAGGAGCAGGGTGAGGAAATGAGCCTAGGGAAGTGCGTAGTGTGGACCCTAGGTGGCCTTGCGGTGATCATCGTGGGCAGTAATGTGACCGTTAACGCAGCAACGGCTATAGCGGTCTTTATGGGTCTCAGCGAGCGTATTATCGGCCTCACCATTGTGGCGCTGGGAACCAGCCTGCCGGAGCTTTTCACCTCCGTAACAGCAGCCCGCAAGGGCAATGCGGATATCGCTATCGGCAATATTGTGGGCAGCAATATCTTCAACATCTTGTTCGTAGTAGCGCTTTCCGCGCTCATCGTGGATATACCCTTTGATAAGGCCTTCACCTTCGACTCCTACGTAGCCATCGCTGCGGCAGCTTTGCTGTGGCTGTGTGTGCTGCCCAAGGAGCGCCTGGCCCGCTGGGCCGGCGCGTTGATGCTGGTGTGCTACGGGGCGTACCTGTGGTATATTATCTAAGCCTTAGCTTACCTAGTGAAAGCTTGCTGTTGCTTGGCGCGGGCGCTTAAGTATCGTTGTCTTCAGTGATGATAAACATGTAAAAAAATATACAGTTTACCGAAAAAACCTCCCACAGCCCCTTGTGTTGTGGGAGTTTTTATGATAAAATACTACGAGTGTAAAAATACACACGCAGGATAATTCATCTTCTGTCTGCGTCAGCCGCGCAGTTATTGATGAAAATGCATCCCTGCGGAGGAAAAAACAGGAGGAAACAAAAATGGCTATTATCTCTATGAAACAATTACTCGAAGCTGGTGTACACTTTGGTCACCAAACCCGTCGTTGGAACCCCAAGATGGCTCCCTACATCTTCACCGAGCGCAATGGTATTTACATCATTGACCTGCAAAAGACCGTGAAGAAGGTTGACGAAGCTTACAACTTCATCCGTGAGGTTGCTGCTGCTGGCGAAAGCATTCTGTTCGTTGGTACCAAAAAGCAAGCTCAAGAAGCTATGAAGGAAGAAGCTACTCGCTGCAACATGTTCTATGTTAACGAGCGTTGGCTGGGCGGCATGTTGACCAACTTCAAGACCATCCAAACCCGTATTGCTCGTCTGCGCAAGCTGGAAGCTATGGAAGCTGACGGTACCTTCGACGTTCTGCCCAAGAAGGAAGTTATCGGCCTGAAGCACGAGATGGAAAAGCTGACCAAATATCTGGGCGGCATTAAAGATATGAAAAAACTGCCGGGCGCTATGTTCATCGTTGACCCCCGCAAGGAGCACATCGCTGTTCTGGAAGCTCACAAGCTGAACATTCCCATCGTTGCAACCGTTGACACCAACTGCGATCCCGACGAAATCGACCATGTAATCCCCGCTAACGACGACGCTATCCGCGCCGTAAAACTGCTGACCGGCAAAATGGCTGACGCAGTTCTGGAAGGCCGCCAAGGCATGCAAACTGAAGAAGCTCCTGCTACCGAAGAAGCTGCTGCTGAAGACGCTGAATAATTAATACTTTATTTGAGGAGGAATTACTCATGGCTCAAATTACTGCTGCATTAGTTAAAGAACTGCGCGAGCGCACTGGCGCCGGCATGATGGACTGCAAAAAAGCTTTGACCGCTGTTGAAGGCGATATGGACAAGGCTATTGACTTCCTGCGTGAAAAAGGCCTGGCTGCTGCTGCTAAGAAGGCTGGCCGCATTGCTGCTGAAGGCGTTGTTGGCTACGCTCTGAGCGAAGACGGCAAGGTAGGCTGCATCGTAGAAATCAACTGCGAAACCGACTTCGTTGCTAAGACCGACGGCTTCAAAGAATTGGTTGCTAAGGTTGCTAACCACATCGTTGCTACTAAACCCGCTGACGTAGAAGCTCTGCTGGCTAGCGAGCTGGAAGGCCAAACCGTAGAGGCTCTGGTAACCGCTAGCGTTGCTAAGATCGGCGAAAAGATTTCCGTACGTCGTTTTGCTCTGTACGAAGCTCCTGAAGGCTTGGTTGCTGCTTACATCCATGGCGGCGGCAAGATTGGCGTTCTGGTAGAAATGAAGGGCGGCAATGCTGAACTGGGCAAGGATATTGCTATGCAAGTTGCTGCTGCTAACCCCTCTTACCTGGAGCGTTCTCAAGTTCCTGCTGCTGAGCTGGAGCATGAGAAGGAGGTTCTCTCCGAGCAAGCTCGCAACGAGGGCAAACCCGAAAAGATCATCGAGAAGATGGTTCTGGGCCGCATCAACAAGTACTACAAGGAAGTATGCCTGGTTGACCAAGAGTTCGTTAAGGACCCGGATCAAACCATTGCTAAGCTGCTGAAGGCTAACAACGCTGAAGTACTGGCATTTGCTCGCTTCCAATTGGGCGAAGGCATCGAGAAGAAGCAAGAGGACTTCGCTGCTGAAGTTATGTCCCAAATTAAAGGCTAATAGCTACAAACCTCACAAAATGGACCTGCACCGCAAGGTGCGGGTCTTTTTTATTGCGCATAATATATTAGTAATTTTTACTATTAATATAAAAATACTACTTGACAAAAATCGGGGGGGTATGTTAGAATGTAGCAGAATTGAAAATATATACTATTTAAGTCTATTCCTAGAATAATATTAGACTTAAATTGCGGTAGTCTCTCACATGCTGCATTTTATGGTAAAAGGGAATAAGGTAAATTAGTTTTATGGTTTTGATGAGGTGTAGCTATGTGGGTTCTGAAAAAAAGAAAACAGCATCATGGTAGGTTTTACCAAATTTTACCCTATGTTTTGGGCTTTAGCCTGGGGATTGGCATTTTTCTTACTTTGAAGCTTTAGCTTGACTAGAGCTTGAGTACACAAATGGGATATCAGAAAAGGGAGCTTAGAAAATGCTAAAATATAGGGAAATCAAGGATGCTATGGATTTGTGCAAGGCACAGCAGCAGGCTAAAATTACAGTTGACAAGCTGTTCTTTTTGAGCGTGTTGGAGGAGGTTGTGCGCAACCGGCGCAAAACAGTGGCCAAGTCCCGCCAAGGTGGCAAGGTTTGCACATCCAAATAAGGAAAGCTGCTTAAATTTCATAAATGGGGCTTTAGTAAATAAAATAGCTTAGCTTACTTGGACAGGAAACCGTAAAGTCGGTGTTTTACTAGAGCAAATATGTATAATCGTTCTGTCGGCATAATTATATAGTGATGCATGGGCATTGCTATATGATTATGCCTTTTTGTTTTGCTCAGGCAGAGAAGTTTACAATGGAGGTATGTAAAATGAGATTGAGCTTTGGCAAAAAACGCAGTTGGAAAAAGCATCTAGCCGTGGCTATCACGGCGGGCCTTTTGAGCGCAGCCTATGCGCCGGGGGCTTGGGCGGATTCGGGTGACTACGATAATCAGGGGACTAAGCCCGATTCTAAGGTGGTCGACCAGAATATCAATATCGCTGTACACAGCAGCGACTACTCCGCACAGGGTATTAATGTGGGCTATGGCTCGCCCAGCGCAGGTAAGAAGGGTACTAATCGCTTTGTGTCCGTCTTCAATGGCAATATCACCATGAAGGACGCCGGCTACAGCGGTGGTTGGGGCATTACTGCGGATAATATCCACGGTGGCTACAGCGTTTATCGAGGTGCTCGTTGGCAGCCGGCGGGTATTCGTGCAGGCCTGTGCGCTGATGTGACTGTGAACGGCGATTTGGATATGGCTGTGTATGGCTCCGGTTTAGTTACGGACCCGTACTACACCTTAAAGGATGGCACTCCTGAGGTTGATAACTCCACCATTAACGTGAATGGCAATGTGAAGATCGTGACTCCGGAGCTGAGCAATGAAGCCTTTTATGCCATTGCTAACTACGGAGGCACTATTAATGTGAACGCCGCAGGTAACAAGAATGTAGTGCTGCTGGGTAATGTGCTGACCATGCAAAATGACGGTAGCAGAGCGCCCTTTTTTGTAAGTGGTATTACCAATATTACCCTCAATAATGCTGCTTCCTCTTGGACTGGCGTGGTTGATAATACTGGTAAGGCCCAGACTGGTCAGGTTAATCTGACCTTGGCCAATGGAGCTCAATGGGAGCATCGCTCCTTGTCCATGACCAATGGTATGCATGTGGCCACCATGCCCAGCCCCAGTAATGATAATTATGGCACCTATGATGGTGTAACTTATCTTAATCGTTTGACTGGCGGCGCTAATGCTGCGCAAACTGGTTATATCCGCACATCTAGCAGCGCGCCCATCAATATTGCTAATTACAGCGGCTATACCACTGTTTATTATGCACATAATAACGCTGGTACGGCCAACTCCGACTATACTGCTGGTGATGTAATCATCGGTAGCGCCGCTGCTAATTCCGGCATTGCGCTGGTCACCGCCTCCAATGGGGTGAACACTAACGATGTTGACCAAGTGAACAAGGTTTTGAATGTGCTGGCTGGCAAGCTGACCTATACTGGTTACAGCGCTGCGCCGGATAATCTGGCCGGTACGGTGAAGATCGCCGGGGGACTGACCAGTGACGCTGCTGTGCTCAAGGAGGGCAATATTGTCTTTAACGACAGTGGCAAGGGCACTTATATGGCTCGCAAGACCAGCTTCACCACAGTTCTGACAGGTGACAAGGCTGTGGATAAAGAGTACGCTGACTCTGGCATTGTTAAAGCTGACGGCACTTATAAATTTGAGGATGATAGCAGCATTAAGGTAACTGCTAATGGTGCTAGCGCAATTGGTTTAACCAAGCCCACCAATGTAGAGGCTACAACCCTGACTTTGAATGCAACGCAAGCAGCTGATGGTACTGCTCCTGTCACGACAATTAAAATATCTGCACCTGGCACTTATAAGATAGACGCTGATAAGCTGGTGATGAGCGCAACTGCCAGTGGTAACAGTAATGTAGCTGGCTTAAGCATTAATAATACTGATAAAAACAATAAGGTTGTAGCAGTAATCAATGGCGACCAAGAAATAACAACCAGCAATGGCAGAAATTATAATTTAGGTGTTTACGTTACCGGTAATAGTGATGTTACCATGAATGGTTCCGTAAAGGTTAATACAACGACTAAAGCAGAAAATTATTATGAGTCATCAGGGATCTATGCTGGTGGTTTCCTGAACTATTCAGATGCTTCTCAAAACAGTGGTTCTCATGTCACCGTAAATGGTGCAGTAGATGTTAAAGGTGACGGTTGTGGCGTTGTAGCTAGCTACGTAGGCTCTGTTCTTGATTTAAATGGTAATGTTACTGTTGAAGCAACTAAAGCGGGGATGCTATCTGTTGGTGCTCAGTCCGGTACTGTTAATATCAACATGAATGAAGCTAAAAATGCTGCAAGTAATAATACTGTAAAATTACTTGGTAATATTGGCTTGATGAATGGCGCTGTAAGTGATGCTGAGCCGTGCAAGGATACGACTGTTAACTTAGGTTTGAGCAACAGCAATTCTTACTTAACTGGTGTTGTTTATGATGCTTTTAAAGCTGAGAACAAGGCAGATGGCTTTACTGGAACTGCAAATATTTATTTGACTAATGGAGCTGTCTGGAACAATGAATTAGTTGCTGAATTACCTAAGGATGCTTGGGGCTTTGGCTTCTATGGCGATTACACTGGAAGTAAGGTAGCTAAGTTATCAGGTGGTTCTAGTGTTGAAAACGCAGGCAACATCTTCCAAAAGGATAGCAATCCTCTAACCATCGATAACTATAGCGGCGTGACCAATATCTTTTATGCTCATGCTAATGATGGTACTTTAGCAAGTGACTATACTGCTTATGGCGACACAATAATCAACCATGCAGCTGCTAATTCTCAGGTTAACTTGATCACTAACGCTCCTAGCAGCATCACTGTGGATAGTCTTAATGGTGTACTCAATGCCTTGGCTGGCAAGCTGACATATAGCGACTATACTGATGGAAAGAGAGATTTGACAGGTGTAGCTAAAATTGCCGGTGGCCTGACCACTGACAGCGTGGAGCTGGCTTATGGCAATATCGTCTTTAGCGATGCTGATGGCAAGGGCACGGGCGTTGATAGTGTAAATCTGGCTGCAACTCCTGAGAACCAAGTTACTTCCTCCTTCTTTACAACCATGACCGGCAACACCGATAAGGATTTGGAATACCTCATTGGCGGTGTTATGAAGGGAACAGGGAAATTTGTATTTACGGAAGATAGCAAGATTGAAGTAAATGGCAATGGAGCAAGCGCTATTAATCTTGAAGGGCCCACAACTATAGCAGCAAAAGCATTGAGTGTAAATGCTATGCAAGATGAAAGTGGCACTGGCAAGGTAATGACAGTTAAAATGAGTGTCCCTGGAAGCTATCAGATTGACGCAGATAAGCTTACTGTAAAAGCAACAGCTGTTGGTAGAAGATATGTTTATGGCTTTAATATCGACAATGCTGATAAAGAAAATAAGCTAGTAGTTGCAATTAATGGTAATACAGAAGTCAATACAAGTAATGGTGCTAACTACAATATCGGCGTTTATGCAAGAGGCAATAGTGATGTTACCTTAAATGGCGATTTAAAGGTCAATATTAATACCGAGGCAACCAATTACTATGAGTCTTCTGCTATTTATGCTGGTGGTACGTTAAACTCTAAAAACCCCGAACAAAATGTAGGATCTCATATCACTATTAATGGAAATGTGGACATAAAAAGCGATGGTAATGGTGTTCTAGCTAGCTATGTTGGTTCTGTAGCTGATTTGAATGGAGATGTTTCTATCGAAGCAACTAGGGCTGGAATGCTGTCTGTTGCAGCTCAATCTGGTACCGTTAACATCAATATGAATGAATCCAAAGATGGGGCTAGTAATAATACTGTAAAACTAACAGGTAATGTTGGCTTAATTAATGGTGCTGTAAATCCAAAAGAGTCTTGCAAGGATACAATTATCAATTTGGGTTTAAACAATAGTGACTCTTATCTAACTGGTGTCATTTTTGATGCATTTAAGGATGCCAATAAGGAGGCTGGCTTTACCGGTACAGCAAATATTTATTTGAGCAATGGTGCTGTATGGAATAATGAATTGGTTGCAACAGTACCTACTGACAAATGGGGCTCTTATGGAGAGTATACAGGAAGTAAGGTAGCGAAATTCACCGGCGGCACCGCCTCTAGCGCAGGCAACATCTATCAAAAGGATGGCAAGCCTCTGACCATCGATAACTACAGCGGCGTGACCAATATCTTCTATGCTCATGCTAACGAGGGCACTGAGGCTGGCGATTACACTGCTGGCGATACCATTATCAAGCACGCTGAAGAAGGCTCCGTGGTGAACCTGATTACCAACGGCACTGCTCAAACCGAGGAAGCAAGCCTGGGCAAGATCCTGAGCGCTCTGGCAGGCAAGCTGACCTATGCAAACCATGCAACTGAGCAAAACCTGACCGGTACTGTGAAGCTGGCTGCTGGCCTCACCAGTGACAGCGTCGTATGGGCACTGAGTGATATCGTCTTTGGCGAGGATGGCAAGGGCACTATTGCCGAAAATAGCATCGTTGTTCCTGAGCCTCCTAAAGAGCAGGGCACCAATACTACCTTTAACTCCACCCTGAACGGTGGCTTGAACCTTGAATATCACCATGGCGGCGTACATGCTGACAACGGCTATAAATTCACCGAAAACACTACTATTAATATCGAAAATGGCAATACTGCTATCGAAGGCACCAATGATATCAAGATTAACGCTACGGATAAGACCTTGACCTTGACTGTTAAGCCTGCCGACAGCGAGGATAGAGCCTTTGGCATCAAGCAAGAAAAGGCTACCACCATTAACCTTGAGGCCGACAAGCTGGCTATCAATGTCGCAGGCAGCAACGGCAACGAGGGTATTCGCCTAGACAATGTGGCTGCACAGAAGGCAGTGACCAATATTAACGCTGCTACCGAAATCAACCTGGCCGGCTCCGCCAGCTCCAAGGGCATCACTGTCAACGGCAACAGCGAGCTGAACATCAAGGGCGACCTGTCCATCAACAATAGCAGCACCTCCGCTGGCGAGGGCGCCGGCTCCTTGGCCATCGGCATCTACGCCGGCAGCAAGGACGCTGCTCCTAGCGTAGGCTCCGTTATCAACATCACTGGCGCCACCACCTTACAGGGCAATGGCACCGGCGTAGCAGCCATCGGCGGCGGCTCCACCATCAACCTGCAGGGTGCAACCCAAATCACCACCGGCTCCGCCGATTTGCCCGCTATCGTAGCCGCTAGCGGCACCGTCAACGTAAATATGACGGCTGCGTCCACTAACACTGTGAAGCTGCAGGGCAACCTGATGGTTACTAAGAAGGCTTTGGCAGACGATGGCAGTGGCGCTGACTCTGTCATCAATATTAAGATGGATAACAGCAGCTCCAGCTGGACCGGCGTGGCCTACAACGCCTTTAAGGAAAAGGATGCGCCTAATAATGATAATAGCGAGGACGAGCCTACTGTTGGGCCTGAGGATACTCCTGTTGCTCCTGTGGCACTATTCGCCCTGCGTGCTGTCAGCGAGCCTGAGCCCGTGGCAGCAGCTGCTGAGCCCGCCGCTCCCGCAGTGGGCGCCATCAACCTAAGCCTGAGCAACGGCGCTGTCTGGACCAACGAGCTGGTAGGCGAACTGCCCTTAGGTAATAGCACCTACAGCGGCAGCCGCATCAATAATTTCGAAGGCGGCAGCGACTACAGCCATTCCGGCTACATCGTACAAAGGGATACCAATCCCCTGACCATCACTAACTACAGTGGCAGCGGCATTCTGGTTTACGAGCATGCTAACGATGGTACCAGCCTTGCAGATTACACTGCCGGCAACACTACCATCGAGAACGCAGCAGCAGGCTCCTTGATCACCCTGTCCACTGATAATAAAAATATCGATACCAATAGCAAGGAAACCGTAGAAAAGGTTATGACCGCCCTGGCTCAAAAGCTGCTTTACGCAGCTGCAGGCAGCAATACCAACCTGCAGGGCCAAGTGCAGATCGCTGGCAGCCTCACCACCAATAAGGTGGCTCTATGGCTGGGCGACCTGACCTTCGATGCCAATAACGTGGGCAAATTCACCGAGGGCAGCGCTCATACCACCTTCACCATCGTGGATGAAGAGGCTGACTCCAGTAAGGGCCTGCGCGGCGCCATCACCAGCAATCTGAACAGTTGGCGTGACCTGGCCTCCAGCAGCTTCACCCTGCGCGACGCGCAGCGAATTCGCCAAGCAGCAGGCGGTCGCGGCCCTGTGGACAGCGGCACCCGCCTGGGCGCAGAGGACTCCGGCACTTGGGCTAGAGTATACGGCGGCCAAAGCAAGTACAGTGGCAACAACACCTCCTATGACGGCAATAACTGGGCAGCCCAGGTGGGCTATGACAAGCAGCTGGCCAACGGCTGGACCTTGGGCGTAGCACTGGATTATCAGGACGGCAGCGTTTCTTATGTAGGCGGCAGCGGCGACACCGAGCTCTATGGCCTGAGCATTTTGGGCAGCAAGGAGCTGGCCAACAACAGCTATCTGGATTTGGCAATGCGTGTGGGCCATGTGAAGAACGAGTTCAGCGCCAGCGAAACCCGCGGCGGCGACTACAGCGCTACCGGCTACAGCTTGTCCGCACAATACAGCAAGCGCTTCGGTGATGTGGATGCCAAGGGGTATGTAGAGCCCCAGCTGCAGCTGACCTGGTCCCGCATGGGCAGCTCTGACTTCGGCATGACCGATATCTTCGACCAGAAGTATAGCGTTAAACAAGACGCCTTCAATAGCTTTGTAGGTCGTCTGGGCGTTGAGGTGGGCCAAGCCAGTGATTATGGTCACTATTATGCACGCTTGAGCGTAGCCCATGAATTTGCCGGTGATATGGATACCCATTTTGCTGATGAATATGGTCGCAGCAAGGATAGAAGCTTTGATTTAGGCGATACCTGGACGGAAATCACCGTGGGCGGTACCTATAATCTGGGCAAGAATATGAGCCTCTTTGGCGATGTATCCAAGAGCCTGAGCGGCGATTACAAGGATGATTGGAAGGTTAATGCAGGTCTGAGATTTACCTTTTAATTAAAAGCAAGCTGCCGTGGGGGATGGCAAATTCCCTCGCGGCAGCCTTCATAAAACCTGTAGGGGGATGTAAATAATGAAAAAATTTTTACCTAAAAGGTTAAGTGCAGCAGTAATTACCAGCGTGCTGGCTCTGGGCCTGTGCGGTAGCGTCTGGGCAGAGGAGACAGCTCCTGCTGAGGTAGGGGACAAGGATGCCCTGACTACGGAGCTGGAGTTTACCCTTGATACCATGATTGTTACTGCGGGTCGCGTACCTGCTCGCATTACCGATGCTAAGGCCGATATCAGCGTTGTCACCCGTCAGCAGATGGAGGATATGCATCTGACCAATGTGGAGGACGCTCTGCGCACTGTACCCGGCGTGCAGATGAGCAGCTATGGTGGCCCCGGCGGCATTAACTCCAATATTAACACTGTGCGCATCAACGGCAGCAAGGATATTGTTATCCTGGTGGACGGCGTGCGCGTCAGTGATTTCCAAGGCAAGAACAGTGGCGCGGTACAGGCAGCGTTGATGAATAATCTGGATAATATCGAGCGCATCGAGGTGCTGCGCGGCAGTGCGGGTACCCTCTATGGCAGCGCAGCCAAGGGCGGTGTTATTAATATTATCACTCGCAAGCTGAACGAGACGAAAACCACCATCGATATTTCCGGTGGCAGCTTTAACAAGCGCCAATACAAGCTCTTTACCCAAGGTCGTCAGGACAAGCTGGGCTTTAATGTATACTATGACAAGTCCAAGATAGGGGATATCAAGGACGGCGACGGTGTAAATTGGCCCAACAAGCTGGACAGCGAGGCCTATGGCACCAAGATTTCCTACGATATCACCGATAAACATACCTTGACCTTGAATGTGGACAAGACCAAGTCCGACACCCATGGCTATGACCTTGTTTATGATGCTGCCTTCAAGGGCTGGAACGACGGCACCACCGTTTCCATCAGGGATGATATCCAGTTTAGCGACAAGTGGAGCAATACCTTTACCTATCGCTATAATCGCTCCAAGATTTATTATCTGACCATGTCCGACCCTGATATGGATCCTATTAAGGATTATACCTATAATTTCATCAGCGACCAGGCCACCTTTAAGACCTCCCGTCATACTCTGGTCTTTGGCTTTGATTATTCCCAAGTAAAGGATAACGAGAGCCGTCGTATTGCGGGTACTACTGCTGACCCTGTTATGGGTAATTATGGCCTGAAGAATACATCTTATTATATTCAGGATGATTGGCAAATTATTCCCAAGGTTACCCTGACCGGCGGTCTGCGCTATGACAAGCTGAGCAACGATGGCGACAGCGATATCCATGATATTCCTACCCACACCTCTAAGAGCTACAAAATTAACTGGGATATCACAGATAACGACTCTGTTTATGCCGGTCGCAGCGATTTCTTCAAATATCCTGGCCTGTCTGAGCTGTATGATACTGTGGGCGGTAACCCCAATCTGGAGCCTGCTTATGGTCGCACTACCTCTATCGGCTATAATAAGAAATTCGATGAGGACCATATCCTGACCTTTAACTGGTTCAAGACTGTGGCCGAATGCGATATCCAGGCTATTCCCGTGGTAGGCGGCACCTGGACCACTGTGAACACCTATGGTGATGTGGCCCGCGGCTGGAATTTGCAGTACATGGCTCATTTTAGCGACCAATGGAGTGCTACCTTAGGCTGGTCCCACTTGTTCTATCACAGTGATGATGGCACTGTTAATCAATACAGCAAATATGGCTTTGCTCCTAAGGATATGGCTACCTTTAATATTATGTATAATTATGCTAAGGTTAAGGCTGGCTTGGATGGCTACTACTTTATGCGTGGCGAGACTGAGGAGAGCGACAAAAAGAATGCTTATCCCTGCGACAATTACGCCATTATCAATTTGAGTGGCTCCTATGCTCCTACGAAAAATATTACTATCTATACAAGAGTAAACAATTTGTTCGATAAGCTCTATGCTGAACGTACCGACGCCTTCTGGGGCGGCGGTGCCGGCTCCTGGTATTCCATGCCCGGTCGCAGCATTGTGCTGGGCGTGCAATACACCTTCTAACGCTTCTCTACCTTTTATTTGTACCTCCACAGAAAATCTCTCGTGCCTGCGGGTGCGGGAGATTTTCTACTTTGTGAACTTTTTGCGAATAATATGCATACTTTAGGTGAATAGATATTTAGAAAAAGCTTGACTTAAGCACTGAATTAGTGTTATACTCTATACCGAAATAGGATTATATATCAATAATGTTTCAAGAACAATTTAATACCATCGCGTAGTCCAACAGATAAAATAGGAACCTTACTTGGACAGGAAACCGTGAAGTCGGAGTTCTGTTGGACATGACCAATAAAAATTAATCTGTAGCTTAATTTTATTTTGACTGGGAGCAGTCTTGATAAAATTAGGCTCTTTTTTATTTTGTGCATAGTGGAGCTACACTGTTAAGTGGCTTCAGCATGGGAGCTGCTTGACTTTGTGGTATGAATCCTGTTTTGAGTTTCAAGTAAAGGAGAGTCTATTATGTACAAATCATGGACAAAAAGATTTGCTAGGAAAATCTGGAAGAGTCCCTTGGCTTTGGCTGTGACGGCTGGCATACTGGCCGGTGCGGGCTTTATGCCTAGTGCCTTTGCGGCTGAAAAAGCGGATGGTACACTAAGCTTTAACAGTGCGATTACTGGTACAAAGGCTGATACTGAGTATACTAATAACTCAGATTTGGCGTACACCGAACACCAACAAATGGGTGGTGTACTGTCCAGTACTTACATCTTCAATTGGGACAAGAGCGATCTTGTAGGTGTGGTTTCCCTGCCCGGTATTCATCTGGATAGCCAATATAAGATTGCCGATGTAACAGTAAAAAATGGTGCTGAATTACAGATAAGCGCTGGCATCAGAGCTTATTTACATGATACACTAAACGTTTCTGCCAAAAAAACCGTTGTCACTGCAAATGACAGCGAGGGCATTTTTGCTGATGGCGCCAATGTAACCATTAACGGCAAGGTAGCAGTTAATGCTACCGGCACAAAAGGCAAGGGCTTGGTAGCTTATTTGGACAGCATTAAGGCCGATGGCAATGCAAGCGGTACCTATAGTAATGCTAGCTTAAAGATTACCGGTACTGCCGATATTAAAAGCTCCGGCCATGCAGTACAAGCTTCCGGTGCCGATATCAATATCGGTGGCTTGGCCAATATCCATTCTACTGATGGTGTTGCTGTGCGTGCTATGGCTTATAGAGCTTATTACTCTGAGAGCTATAGTGAAGAAAAGATGGCTAATGTTAATATTATCGGCGGCAAAATCACTGCTGACAAATATGATGCCATCCATAACGAAGGCAGTAATGTTTATTTGAACAATGATGGTGCCAATAGCCTTGTGGTTAAGGGCAATGTGGTAATGCTTGACCGCAATGGTCATGTAGCTAATACCATCATGAAGCTCACCGATGACCAATCCTCTTGGACTGGCGGCCTCTTCACTACCAATTACAATGCTGCTTACACTATTGATCAAGCCAACAATATGCAGCTGACCCTGCAAAATGGTGGTACCTGGAACAACGTGGGCGAAAGCTTTAACACTGTTGAAGGCGATGAAGCCCTGAGCTTATTCGATTATACCAGTACCATTCGCAGCTTGACCGGTGGTACCAGCTCTGCGACCGCAGGCTTGATTTTCCAAAATACCAGCCGTGACCTGACCATCAATAATTACAGCGGCTATACTAAGGTCTTCTATGCTCATGAGAATGATGGTACCACTTTGAGTGATTACACCGGTGGCGATATCATCGTCAATAGCGCTGCTAAGGGCTCCCAGATTGATATCATTACCGATAAAAATGGCATTAATCTGAATAATACTTATCAAGTCAATACCGTGTTGAATAATCTGGCCCAAAAGCTGGTTTATAGCGGTGCAATTATTGCTTATGACGAAAAGACTGGCGAAGCTCTCAAAGCAGAGGATAATTTGTTTGGTAAAGCGGTTATTGCTGAAGGCTTGACCAGTAGCTCTAAATATATCACCTCGAACCCGATTACCTTTGATACCGAAACCGGTCGTGGTTATTTGGGAGAATATGTTTCCCAATTAGTAACCGAGTTTACCACTCCTCTGACTGGCGTAATCGAAGATGATACTGTTTACAGCGATGCTTATGTGCTGCAAGAAACTGGCGATTATAAGTTCACCAAGGACAGCAGCATCAATGTAAGTGGTGAAAACGCTAAAGCCATCGATTTGAAGGAAAAGGCCACCATTCTCGCCGGTGGTACTACCTTAAGCTTGAATGTAACTGATAGCAGCGGTTTGGCTGTTGGCTTAAACAACAATGCTGTGGATAGCACTGCTATGCGCGTGGACAAGCTGAATATCGCCGTATCTGGCACAGGTAGCGCAGCTGGTATCAACCAAACCAATGGTGATACAACTATCGATGGCAATGTGGATATTGTAGTTAATACTACCTCTAAGAATAGTACTGAAAAAGCTATTGGTATTTACGCCAATAAAGGTAGTGTAGTCATTAATGGCGATGTGAATACTATTGTCAATAGCAATGGTATTGGCTTTGAACACTATGGTGCCTCCGGCATTTATGCTACCAGTGTTGGTGGTGACGGTGCTTTAGGCAGCGATATTACTGTCAATGGCAAGGTAACCTTCTCCGGCAATGGTAACGGCTTATTCTCTAATATGGCTGGTAGTACCTTATCCGTGGGTGGTGCAGATATTACTGTAAACAAGGATAATACCCTTGGCTATGCTGCTTTGCGTGCTGAAGACGGCGTTGTCAATGTCAATGTTACTAAGGACGAAGCAGGTAATACTGTAGCAGCAAGCAATGATGTGAAGATCAAAGGTAATGTCGTTTTAGCTAACGGTGCCATTTTTTCTGGCGATACCAATGGCCTTCATAGTGCTATCAACCTTGCTTTGACCAATGGCAGCTCCTCCTTGCAGGGCATTGTGCAAAACCAATATGGTTTAAATGGCGTGATGGAGGACGATGTTAAATTTACTGGCGAGGCCAATATTTGGCTGCAAAATGGCGCAACCTGGACCAATGAAGAGTATGGCATGGTCAAGGATCCCACTAAATGGCATGAATCCGTACCCTATACTGGCAGCTTAGTATCTTATTTCGTTGGCGGCAACAGCCTTTATACTGCCGGTAATATTTTCCAAAATGATAGCAATCCGCTGACTATTGGTAACTACAGCGGTATTACCAAGATTTACTATGCACATACCGATGATGGCACTGCTCGTGAAAATTATGCAGCAGGTGACACCATTGTTAACCATGCAGCTCGTGGCTCTCAAATCTACATGCTTACCGATAATGGTAACATTACCGTAGAGGATAGAAACCAAGTTAACAAGGTCTTGAATGCTCTGGCTGGTAAGTTGGTATATGCTGGCTATGTTACTGGCGAGGATAACCTGCAGGGCATGGTAGGTATTGCCGAAGGCTTGACCACTTATAGCAATATTAAGCTAGTGAAGGGCATTACCTTTAGTGATAAAGATGGTCGTGGCTCCTATGACAATGCTGAGGGTGCAGCTGGTACCTTTAAGAGTGCCATCACCGGTACTGCTAGGGACGAAGAATACTTGGTAGCTGGTGTAACCCGCAATTACAGCGATTATAAATTTGATCCCTTGGATTATAAGGGCAAAACCATCACCATTCTTTCCGGCGATGAGCCCGGTATTAAGTTCAAAAGTGGTCACGATGTTTTCATCGATGCTCCCATGCTGGATTTAAAGGTCGATGGTGGCATTGTTGCTACTAGAGATGAGGAAAATCCCTGGACTGGCAGCTATTTGAACATATACACCACTAATGATGAAGGAGCAAGCGGCAAGGTAGTTATTAATAAGGCTAGCGGCAACGCTATTGAAAGCACTGCTGATGTGCGCATTTATGGCCAAGCTGATATTACCTCCGGTGGCAATGGTATTGTGGCTGGTCTTGCTGGTACCAATTCCGGCTCCGTCAAAATCACTAAGGGAACCTCTATTAACGCCCAAGGCTACGGCATTTTGGCAGATGGCGGCTCTGTAACTCTGGATTCTAGCAATAATAATATCGTAGCTGCTGATGATGCGATTCATGCAGTTGGTCATGAAGTTACTTATACGGATGAGAACCAAGTAGACCATACCTTTAAAGCAGATGGCTATGTCTATGTAGAGGGTGGCCATATCAAGTCCACCGAGGGCAAGGCTGTTTACAGCGATAATGGTACGATTTACATTAACGTTGGCGGTGACCATACCACTAATATTAAAGGCGATGTAGTTGCGACCAATGGCTCTAAAGTGAATATTAAGCTGACCGATGCAGATTCTTCTTGGGTTGGTCGTCTGGATAATGTTGCAGCGGCTGAGGGTATTGCTGCTTCTAATGTGGAAATGACCATGAAGAATGGTGCCTTGTGGACCAATGGCGCTGGTGCAATGCATATTAATAGCTTCATCGGCAGTGAAACTTTAGACGATGCAGCTTATGTAGTTCGCAATGCTGGCGACTTAACTATTGATTATTTAAACGGTGCTATAAACTTTATCTATTCCCATGAAGGCGATGGTGATAAGGTTGAAGATTATGTTGGCAGCGGTGATACTATTATCAGCACTGCAGAAGCTGGCTCCACTGTTAAACTGATTACTAATAAGAACGATAAATTTGATATCAATAACCTTGATACCTATAAAGATGTTTTGAATGCTCTGGCATCTAAGCTGGTTTATAGTGAATATGCATCCGGTGCACGTAACTTGTATGGCTATGTGGCCATTGCCGAGGGACTGACCTCTAGAAGTGCTGAGCTGGATGTTAGAAGCATTACCTTTAGCAATAAAGATGGCCGTGGCAGTTATATCGAGGTATATGAAGAGGGCATCACCGGTAGCGATGATGGTACTCGTTACCAACAAAATGGTATTATCGTGGAGAATGGCGACCAAACCATCTACAATTTCCCGTCTCAAAGTGGCGTAAACTTAGTAATTCCTAGTCTGAAGGTTCAAGCCGTTGATAGCCCCTTGGATGTAGTTGTAAACAGCGTTGAAACCCTTGACTTTAAAGAGAAGGTATATGTATCCGCTGATAACAATATTACCATCAATGGCAAGGTCAACATCAACAATGGTTGGGTCAATGCTATTGAAAGTGCTGGCGGCAATGTTGTTTTGTACAATGATCTGAAGATTAACAGCGGCGGCAAAGGCCTTACAGCTGATACTGTTGTCAAGACCACAGCCCAAGAGCAGCTGGACCGTACTGGCACTATCGAAACCAATGGTGCGGTAGATATTGTAACCCATGGTGTTGCAGTACTGGCTAATGGTGGTATCGTAAATATCAACCAAGGCGGCAGGTTCGATACTCGCTATGGTGAATATCCTGATGCCATGGTTGTAACTAGTGATGCCATCGTTGCTATGGAAAAGGTTGTTACTCCTTATGGAGATGCTTCTGAAGCTAAGGTTTACCAAGGCGTTGTAAATATTAAGGGTGATGCATCGCACCGCATTAACATTCAAAGCAACACCAATGCGCTGTATAGCGAAGGCGGTATCATTAATGTTAACACCGATGGCAAAGCTTCCTATGTAGAGATGAGTGGCTTCATTTCCGGTCACGCATCCGAAAATGGCACTGCTCCTGTATTTAATGTAAATCTGACTAATGAAAAATCCCGTTGGGAAGGTCGCATCCGCGTGGATGACAAAGCTCAGGTTAACCTGACTCTGCAAGATGGCGCTACCTGGGCAACCTATCGTTATTATCAAGCTGATAATAATACTCCGGAATTATACTTGAATAACCGCGTTAGCAATTTTGTGGGTAGCACTGGTGACCAAAAAGCCGGCATTATCCGCATGAACGATTATATCGATTTGAACCTTGAAAACTATAGTGGCAACACTATTTTATACTATGACCATCTTATGGACTACGATGGCAGCGAAAAATGGCATTATGAGAATGGTGTACAGAAAGCTGACGTACATGTTGGAAAAGCTGCAGAAGGCTCTGTCATTACCGTGATGACCGATAATTATGGTGATAAGATTAACCTAAGTAACGCCGAGCAGGTGAACAAGGTTTTGAATACCTTGGCAAGCTTCCTGGTTTACGATGGTTATGTTCAGGGTGAACGCAAGTTGACAGGTCAAGTAGCAATAGCCGAAGGTTTGACTGCTGGACCCTTGTGGGCTGCGCTGTCTAAAGCTGAAAAGATGAGCTTTGATGAGGCAACTGGTCGTGGCTATTATGAGGGCATCCTTCCTGGCGTATACAAAACTGCTATTACTGGTAGTTCTGACGCTAAAGAATACGCTGATAGAGGCGTACTGCCCTATAATGATAAGACTGAAAAGTATACTTGGAGCGAATACAATTTCAAGGAAGCGTATAAGGGTCTCGTAGTTGTTCCAAGCATTTCCTTGTCCGGTGATGCAACCGTCAACAGTGATTACGCTATGCAAATTGATGGTGGCATTAATGTTGGCTGGGAAAGAAACCTGACTGTTAATGCTTCTAAGGTAAGCATGGACACTGAGCAAGATGCAGCTATAGTAGCTAATGGCGGCAATATTGTTATCAATGGTGCAGTAGATATTACTGGCACTGGCAATGGTTTAGAGGCGCTCTACGCTCAGAATGAATTGAACAGCAGACCTTCTAACCTAACAGTAACTCGTGATGTAGATATCACTACGAAAGGCATAGCAGTCAATGCAAATGGTGGTTATATTACTATTGACGGCGTAGTAGATTTGGAATCTGACGACAATGCTATCGTAGCCAAGTCAGTTTATAAGGGATTTAATAGTGGCACTGGTGGCGCGACTATTAAAGGTGGCGTGATTACTTCTAACGAAGGTTATGCTATCTACAACGAAGGCAGCCAGGTTATTATTAACAATGGTGGCGATACAACTACAGTTGTAAACGGAAATATCTATCAAAAATACAGTGATATTGGTACAATAAAATCCCCCGTTACCACTTTGAAGCTTACAGACGCAAACTCCGCATGGAATGGCAGCTTGGAAACTTCTGGTGGCAATACCTTCAATCTGACACTGCAAAATGGTGCAACCTGGACTGACGCAATCGTTGAGAGTGAAGCTGGCAATACCATTTACAACTTTACCGGTGGCATTTCTAGCGCAACCGAGGGCAGGATTAATCGCAACGATACTCGTGATCTGACCATCAATAATTATAGTGGCTTTACCAGCATTTTCTATGAGCATGGTACAGATTATACTCAATTTGACGCAGGCGATACCATCATTAATAATGCAGCTACAGGTTCTCAAATCACCTTGATTACTCAACGTGCTGGTATTGATCTTGATAACGAAGACATTGTAAAGGCAGCATTGAATGCTTTGGCTGGCAAGCTGTACTACAAAGGCTATATCGATGGTCAAGATAATCTGTCTGGCAAGCTTATGATTGCCGAAAATATGACCGGTACCTCCAGCGCTATTGATATTAAGGATGTAGTTTTCAACCCATATACTGGCCAAGGTACTTATGCACAAGGACCTTTTGTTCCTGAAAATCAAACTGATACAGAGTTCACTAATGCTATTACTGGTAACAGAGAACAAGTATACATTTATAGTGGTGTAGCTAAGGCAGATGCTGATGGTGCTGCTCAATATGTATTTACTAAAGATAGTGCTATTACCACCACTGGAGCAGCCATCAATACAAGCAAGAATGTGAATATTGATGCAAGCGGTAAAACTCTGGCTTTGAACGTTACCGATACTTCCGCTGTAAAAGGCATCAATAATAGTGCAAAAACGCAAAACATCACTGCAGGTACACTTAAAGTTAACGTAAATGCTAATGCTTCTTCTGGCAATGCTACGGCTAATGCTGGCATATTTGCTAAGGGTGGAGATGCAGTTACTAATATCAATGGCAATGTTCAAGTAGCTGTGAACGCTGCTAATGCAGGCAACAGCAATGTTGCTTGGGGCGTTGCTGCTGAAGGCGGAGCTAAGATTAATATCGGCGGTAATGTTACTGTTAAAGCTGATGACGGAGGCTATGGTGTTCAAAACGGAGGAAATGGTTACTCTTACAGCGGCTCCATTAATAAGGGCGTTGCAGCAATTATTGTAGATAATGCAAGCATCGTTATCGATGGCAATGTAGACATCAAGGCTGATGGTAACGGCGTATTGACCGACTGGTATGGTGCAAGCACCATTGACATTCTTGGCGGCGGTACTATTGAAGTAAGTAAAGTAAAAACCCAAGATTTGTCCGGCGTAAGCAAGGGTAACTATGCTTTAGAAACCTGCGCTGGTGGCCATATTGCTATGAACTATGACCGTGTTAACGCTACTTTGGTCGACAAGACTGTCAATATTATTGGTAATCTTGGTATGCTTTATGCTGGTAATGGCCAAACCTCCAGCATTACTTTGGGCTTAGTAAATAGTAATTCTAG
This sequence comes from Phascolarctobacterium sp., assembly GCA_034086985.1. Taxonomy (GTDB): domain Bacteria; phylum Bacillota; class Negativicutes; order Acidaminococcales; family Acidaminococcaceae; genus Phascolarctobacterium_A. The sequence goes on along the minus strand of JAXDZG010000012.1, from coordinate 236,120 downwards.
CTGGACAGGCGTAATGCATAATACCTATTATGGCAGTGGCAATGCTTCTAAAGGCAATGCAACCTTGTATTTGCAAAATGGTGCAACCTGGACTAACGAGCAATGGGGCGACTTGTATAGCTCCAAGAATGGTAACACTGGTGCCTACACTGGCAGCACTTGGGAGAACTTCATTGGTGGTGAAATAGAAGGTACGGCAGGTAATATCTACCAAAAGGATGCAAAAGATATCAATTTGGTTAACTACAGCGGCTGGACTAATGTATACTACGCACATGATGATGGTACTCCGACTACCATGATTGGTGGTAAAACTGTAATCGGCAACGCCGCTACAGGCTCTGGTGTTACTATGATAACCCAAAATAACGGGGTTACTAATGAAAACGTTGCTGAAGTATTGAATGCATTGGCTAATAAGCTTGTTTATACCGCTAATAATGGAAACCTGACTGGTAAACTGAGTATTGCTGAAGGTCTCACATCTGGTGGTGTTACTGCAACAGGTACGATTACTTTTGTAGATGACGGCATTGGTACATATGGCGGTGGTGGAGTTATCACGAAGCCGTTGGCTGGGCTTGCTCCGATTATAGGTACATCCAATAAAAATATTACTCAGGATTCCATCATTAGTAGTATTAATGGACCGGCAATTTCTTTAAATGGTAGAAAGACTATAAATACTAATGGCCATACCCTAGTTGCAGAAGCAAACTATACTAGCGATGGTAGTGCGGTAGTATTCAATAGTACTAGTCCCTACGAAAGATGGGATGAAATCAAGGCTGGTAAGCTAGATGTTAAGCTTAATACTACAGGTTCTGGTTCTGGTATCGATGTATCAGGCAATTATAGTTCATACGGTACTGGTGTAGAGATAACTGGTAATGTAAGTATAAATGCTGTTTCTTCTTCTAATAAAGCAGTGAATGGCATTTACCTCCATGGTTATAATAACTATGTTCCTCTTATGGTAATATATAACGATCTTACCATGAAGAATGGTGATGGCTATGGCGTAACCAATGGTGGTCAAGCTGTTGAAGGTGCTACTGGCAACTATGGCGTAACCGGTATTCTGGCTGTTGGTAAAGGTGTTGGCGGTACTTATGATACTGATTTGAAGGTTAAAGGTAAAACAGACCTGAAGATTGATGGTAGTGCCGTAGTGGCAGTCAACCAAGCAAAGGTATATTTGCAAGGAGAAACCTTCATTGAAGTCAATAATAAAGCTGCTGAAGGCTTTGCGAACTATGCTTTAGAAACTACTAGTGGTTATACATTTATCGAGGCAACAAATGCTAAGAATATAAAGGGTAATATTGGTATCCTTGGTGGCGGCACTATCACTCTGGGCTTGTCCGGTCAAGATGCACAGTGGACTGGTGTAGCGCACAAATCTACTGAAAATGGTACTACTGCCATCACTTTGAAGAACGGCGCAACCTGGAACAATGAAGCTTGGGGTAATACCTACGGCGATACCTTCAATGGTAGCATTGTAACCAGATTAACTGGTGGCGATAGTGCAGAAACTGCTGGCAATATCTATCAAAAGGATGACCATGAGCTGTATATCGATCAATTAACTGGTTGGACCAATGTTCATTACGCTCATAAGAATGATACTCCTCTCGATATGATCGGTGGAGATACTAAGATTAACAGTACTAGTGGCACCGCAGGTGTTACCATGATGACCGAAAATAATGGTGTAACCTCTGATAATGTAGCAGATGTACTGCAAGCACTTGCACAGAAATTAGTATTTGGTGGCGGCGGTAGTGGTGCATTGACTGGTAAGCTGAGCATCGTAGAAGGTCTCACTACTGGTGGTATTACTGCAACTGGTGAAATCGTCTTTGGTGAAGGTGGTCGTGGCTCCTACGTAGCATCCAGTGCTAACCTGATGTCTGCATCTATGATGACCGCTTCCTTAGCATCCGGCATCATGACTGTTGAAGAAGGCACCGAAGAGGGCACTGGTACTCCTGAAGCTCCCGAAACTCCTGAAGCTCCTGTAGTCATCAACACTCCGATTGTAGCTAAAGGCATTGAAGTAGGTGTAACTGATAAGGTTAACATCCAAATTGCTGAAGATAGTGAAGTGAAGAACGCTATCACTGTCACCAGTACTGATAGTGCACCGGGCAATGTGGCAATTCTGGGCGATGCTTTCATCTCCGCTGAAAAAGGCGATTTGGATAACAGAGTAATCTATGGCAATGCAGTATATGCTGAAGGCAGCATGGTCGCTTTGAATCCTGAAACCGGCAAAGAGCTGGTAATCAAGGGCGATGTTGTTCTGAAGGACAAGGCTACTGCAGAAGGCAGCGAAGTTGCAGCAGGCTCCTCCGCAAAGATCGTTCTGGATACTGCAAACTCTAGCTGGCAGGGCAATCTTTACACTGATAATGACTCCAGTGCAGACGTAACTTTGCAAAATGGCGCTATTTGGAACAACCGTACAAGTGAACGCGCAGGCTTTGAAGCTTACGGTCACAGAGTTTCCAAATTCACCGGTGGCACCACTGCTGAAACCGCAGGCAACTTCTTCCAAAACAATGAGAAGGACATTACCTTCAATGAATACAGTGGCTACACCAAGATCTTCTTTGGTCATACCAATGATGGCTCCGAGGCTGGACACTACACTGCTGGTAATGTAATTATCAACTCTGCAGCTCAAGGCTCCAACATCTCCATGATTACCAACCGCTCCTTCAACATCGATATCGAAGATGAAGCACAGGTTAACAAGATTTTGAACTCCTTGGCAGGCAAGCTGATTTACACTGGCTATGCATCCGGCGAGCGCAACCTGACCGCACAGGTACAAATCGCTGAATCCCTGACCGGCAGCAGCGCAATTCTGACTAGCGGCGACATGAACTTCTATGCTACCACTGGTCAAGGCTACTATGGCAAACAGGTTCACGTAGTAGGCATCTACACCACCGATATCACCGGTAGCAATGCAGATACCGAATTTGCTAATGCTCATGTAACCGAGGACTTCAAGACTTATAACTTTACCGATTCCATTGAAGGCGCAAGCAAGGTTATCCTCCAAGGCATCAAGGTTGCAGGGGATACTAGCAATTACAAGGATTCCAAGGATGTTACCATTAGCATTACTGCTGGCCAAGCAGAGCTCAATGATAGCGTAGCAGTGGGCTACAGAGGCACCGTTGCTCTGAATGCCAACAGCGTTACTATCCAAGGCGTAGAAAACACTGCTATCGATAACTACGGCGGCACCTTAACTGTAAGCGGCGATGTAACCATTTCCGGTGTGGAAACTGGTATTCATACTAACTCCAAGACCGACGTACAATATAATGCATCAACCGGTATTTCCACCTCCAAGGATTATATCGGCACCGTGGCTATCCAAGGCGCAGCTAATGTAACTGCTAGTGGCACTGCACTGGCAACCGAAGGCGGCGTAATTAGTGTTGGCGCAGGCTCCGTAATTACCTCCACCGAGGGCGATGCCATCGTTGCAAATGGTCAAACCTTGATTAACGCACAGCTCGGCTACAGCAATAAAGAGGTTGCTGGCCAAGTAAGCGTAGCAGGTGGTACCATCACTGCTGCCAAGGGCAATGCTATCAACGTATCCGGCGGTCATGTTTACATCAATAAAGGCACTACCAATGATACCGTAATCAAAGGTAACATTCTGGTAGATAAGGATAATACTGCAGTTAAACCAGATACTGCAAAGGCTCCGCAACAAAGCATCGTAGATGTAACACTGAACACTGCTAAATCCGCTTGGAACGGCAGCCTGAGCGTAGCTGATGGTCAAGTAATGAACCTGACCCTGGCTAATGGTGCTAAATGGTACAATACCGAAGCAGAGGCTAAGGACGAACTGCAAACTCGCATTACCAACTTTGTGGGTGGCGATGGCTTGGATAATGCTGGTCATATCTTCCAACGTAACAGCAGCGAGCTGTTCATTGATAACTATAGTGGCGCAGCTAAGGTATACTATGCACATACTACCGATGGTACCACTACCGACGATTTTAAGGCAGGCAATACCGTTATTATGAACGCCGAGGCTGGTTCTACCATTGCTCTGATCACCGATAACAAAAATATCGACACTAAAGATATCAATAATGTGACCAAGGTATTGAATGCTCTGGCAGGCAAGCTGTACTATGCAGAAGTAGCTCCGGCAGCAGTTATGTTGGCCGATGCTGAGGTTCAAGTTCAGGCCGCAGCTAACTCTAATTTGACTGGTACTGCTATGATTGCTCAAGGCTTAACCACCGGTGAAGTATCCTTGGCAAAAGGTGATATCAACTTTAATGTGAATGGTGCAGGTCAAGGCTTCGTCAATATTGAAGATGTTAAAATTGAAAGTGGTGAGCCTGGCGGTGGCAGCGGCTCTGGCAGCGGTTCTGGCTCCGGCAGCGGTTCCGGCTCCGGTAGCGGTTCCGAATCTGGTAGCGGCTCTGGCACTACCGACACCAAGCTGGCCGACATTCAAGTAGGCGGCGAGCCTGTAGCAATGCGTGCTGTGAAGTCCTCCATGGCAGCCGGCACCATGATGTGGCGCTCCGAAAACAACGACCTGATGAAGCGTATGGGCGACCTGCGCATGCTGGAGGGCGAACGTGGCCTGTGGGCTAAATACTACACCGGCAAGCAGGAAATGGATGCTCAAAACGCTAACTTCAGCGAGAAGTACAAGGCATACCAGATCGGCTACGATACCAAGGTTAACGAAAACTGGACTGTTGGTGCAGCCCTGTCCTACAACGACGGCACCAGCTCCACTCGCAACGTAAGCGATACCTCCGGCTCCTGGTCCAGCGGTCACGGCGAACAAAAGAACATCGCTTTGGGCCTGTACGGCAGCTGGAAGGCTAAGGATGGCCAATATGCCGACATCATCATGAAGGCAAGCCGTCTGAACAACGAGTACAACCTGAAGTTCAACAACCTGATTAGCACCTATAATATTGATGGCGATTACAAGACCTGGGGTACCTCCCTCAGCGCCGAATACGGCAAACGCTTCGAGGGCGACCGTGGTACTTACTTCGAGCCCAGCGTAGAGCTGACCTACGGTCACATCAATGGTAAGAGCTACAGCGCTAATACCACCTACTATGGTGCTAAGATGAATGTGGACCAAGACAGCTTTGACACCCTTGTTGGTCGTCTGGGCCTGCGTATTGGTCAAAAACTGGAGAAGGGCAGCTACTTTGCTAAGCTGGCTCTGGCACACGAATTCAGCGGCGACTTTGATACTCGCTACAATGTGGATGGTGCAGATCATAACAGCACTCATCTGGACTTTGGCGATACCTGGTACGAGCTGCAAATCGGTGGCACTGCAAAACTCAGCGCTAACAGCATGATCTACGCTGACTTCCAACGCAGCTTCGGTGGCGACGTAACCGAAAAATGGCGCGTTGATGCTGGCCTGAGATTTACCTTCTAATAAATCACTTATTCTTCATAATACACACCCTTTATCAAGGAGTGCGTCAACACCGGCGCACTCCACCCAAAGGAAATCGAGCAGAGGGATGGCGACCCGCTGCTCGATTTCTTTTTTAATTTTTTTGAGAAAAAAGCAAAATAAAAATTTAGTTTTAACTTTACATTTAGACTATAATAGGATATAATACTAATAGAGCTTGAACAAGGAATGAGATTAAAATTAAATTAAGACATTACTGATAGTTTGGGCCCCAGTAAAATTAAAGGAGATACTATGATGGCTAAAGCAAAAGAAACCAAAATTGAAGAAGTAAAGGCAGAGGCTGCAGAAGCAGTAGAAGCAAAGGCAGAAGAGGTAAAGGCAGAGGCTGCTGAACCGGCTAAAGAAGCGCCCAAGGCTGAACCCACCCTGGCTATGAAAAAGCTCACTGCTCTGAAGGAATATGCTGACCAAGCAAAAATCACCGGTCTGCAATATCTGCAAATCAACGAAAACAACCTGCTGGTAAACACCCGCCTGCTGGTGAAGGGTCAAACTCTGCCCCTCTTCATTGTGGTTAACAATACTGTTTATTCCTATATCCAAGCACATTTGGTAACCATTCCCCAAGAAAAGCTGGCTGATACACTGCAATTCATCAACGAGCTGAACAATCAATTCAACATGCTCAAATATACCGTTAATCCCCAAGGCAATGTAGTGCTGACCTTCAGCGTACCTGCTGCTGATGATAAATTTGAGCCTGGCCTGATTTTCGCGCTGGTGGACCAAGTTAAGGGTCATCTGGAAGAAAACTATGCCGCTTTGATGGACAAGATTTGGGCTAAAAAAGAAGCCTAAAAAATGAAAGGAAGCATCTAAAGAATGAAGCAAAAAATTCTCGCCTTTGTGATGACTGTGATGATGAGCCTGGGCCTGTGCAGCAGCGCTCTGGCTGCTGAAAACGATGGGGTAGTAGGCTTTGTCAACATGCAAGCCATCGTGGCTAATTATCCCGGCATCAAGGACATTGCTCAAGAGATTGCCAATAAACGCAACGAGCTGCAAAAATCCTTCAATGCTCAAGCTAAAGAGCTGGACGCTAAAGCACAACAGGACTTGCAGCAAAAGCTGAACAAGGAGCTGGCTGATTTTGAAGCTAAAAAAATGGCTCCTGTGCAAAAGCAAATCCGCACCACCATCGATAAGGTGGCAGCTGAAAAGGGCATCAAGAGCGTTGTTAATATCCAAGCCATGGTATCCGGCGGCAAGGATTTGACCAACGACGTAGTGACCGCCCTAAAAAACAAATAACAACCAAGCGAGTACTAGCTCGTTTGGATGCATTTTCACAAAAAATCATACACCTTTTTCCTAAATTCTTGATTTATTAAGAATTTCCTATCCTATCCTAACTCCCCTCTAAAATATGCCCTGGCTTATGTCAGGGCGTATTTTTTTGTAAAAAAGTAAATTGAAAATATAGTTATTTCTTGTTATAATAAGCTTGTGGTTATGATAAGGAGAGCCTTTTATAGCGAGGTATAATTATGAACAAGAACTTTTTATATACGAAATTTAAAAATGCACAGCGCGGTGCCATCATGGTGCTTTTTGCTGTTTTGCTGCCGGTGCTCTTTGGCTTTATGGGCTTTTCTATTGATTTGGGCTTGGCCTATGTGGAGCACGGCAAGATGCAGGATATTGCCGATGCGGCGGCCTTGGCCGGTGCTGCCCACCTGGACGACAGTAATAGGGATACCACGGTCAAAGATGCGGTGAAGGCCTATGTGGAGGCCAACGGCATCAAGCTGGGTGCTAATGATTTGGTGAATAAGGCGGACAGCAGCTCCTGGGATACAGCGGACACCTTAGCTAAGGGTCAGGACGCCTTGGTTTCCTATGGCATTGTGAGCGTGACTAAGGACGGGGAGACTAAGGAACGCGTCCGCGTGCGCATCACTAAGCGCGCCCCCTTGTTCTTCTTCAATGTTCTGGGCGACTTCAGCGACGGCCTCGTGGTCGCCGCGAAGGCGGCTGCTGAGGGGGGAAGTGAAGTTTCAGACGATGTTTTTCTTAATCCTGCCAAATATCCTGTTTTTGTAGGCAATTCTTCATTGCAACTATTATATTCTGATCGTTCAAAGCTTGTAGTGCCTGATGGATTTAATCTAACCTTGTATTCATCTAGTCCAATTGAGCTTAGTAAAGTAGGAGCTGGCAATTATATTTCTAATGGTATAAACGGAGAATTAGATAAACCAAGTCAGCAGTTTATTCCTATTTGGCAAGGTACTACAGTAAATGATTATGATACTGATGAGGTTAAGGAACAAAAAGCCTTTTTACAAGCTGCAAATAATAGGATAGACTTGCTAAAGCAGCAAAGCAAAACAAAATATTCTACTGCTGTTAGCATGGTGGAAACATATAAAGCAGGTAATAATGATGCTTCATCCAATTATCGATATATTGATGAAACATGTCCAATAATATCCAACCCTAAGGATGGCATAGATTTATATATAAAAACAGGAAATCTTAATAAATTATTATATAAACCAGATCAAGATTTCAACAATCAAGTAGGGGGAGGTTTACAAACCATCCTATCTGATAGAATGTTAAATGGTGTAAAAAATATTAATTCAATTGTAATTGAGTATACTGGAGACCAGACTCCTGTTATCGATACCAAGAATGTGCATTATGGAGATATAATAAGCAGTTGTGGAATAGATATTAGTGGTAGTAACAACCATTTTAATGGATTGCTATGTGGCAACGCTAGGGATGATTGGGATTTAGGAAATATCAGATTATATGGTGATAATAACACCTTTTTTGATAGTGTAACCAGCGATGTATATGGATTTTTGGCCACAAACATAGAGGTTGGACGTGGGCAAAAAGTGTACTATAAAAATGATGATATTTCTGGATATTATCCAGATGATAGTGAAGAACGAAATCCTATTGCTGTAAAAACTGAAAATGATAGTAATTACAGAATTAACTTAGGTATTTCCGGTGACAGCAGTTCTTCTGGCTCAAGCGGTTCTTCAGGCACAGGTAGTGCTACAACAACTAGACTAAGATTAGTTGAGTAGAATTAGAATACTTCATGAAATTGAGTAATAAGTAATCAGCGCGATGATTGCTTATTACGAATTTCAAAACACCATATTTATCACCTCAGCTCCCCTGTTAAAAGGGGAGCTTTTTGCTATAAAACTTAAAATTATATAAAAATATTTATGACCGCCCCTAGCATTTTTCCTTGAAACAGTGTATACTATACATAGTGGAAAGAAATAATACGAAGGGGAGTGACCATCATTTCTTTAAGTAACAGGCAAAAACAAATTGCTGAAATAGTGCGTCTCGACGGCCCCATAACAGGTGAACATATTGCAGAAAGGCTAAATGTTACCCGTGCGGCTTTACGTAGCGACCTGGCTATTTTAGTAATGGGCGGTATTTTGGACGCCCGTCCCAAGGTTGGCTATTTTTACACGGGCAAAAACACATTGGGCATGCTGATGGAAGAAATTTCAGCCATCACCGTGCAGGATTTGCAGTCCGTGCCCGTAGCCATCTCCCATGATAAAAGTGCTTATGAAGCAGTAGTGACCATGTTTCTAGAGGACGTGGGCACCGTCTTTGTGCTGGATGAAAAAAGCCTCTTGACCGGCGTAGTATCTCGCAAGGACCTCTTAAAGGCTGCCATCAACAACAATGATTTACGTGATATCCCTGTTGTGATGGTCATGACCCCCATCTCCAAAATCATCGTGGCCAAGCCCGAAGAATCCATTGCCAGTGCTGCCCACCGGCTCATTAACAACGAAATCGACTGCCTGCCCGTGGTGAAAACTATAGATGAAGCAAAACGCAAGTACCAAATCGTGGGCAGAATCACAAAAACTAATTTTACCCGTTTGCTGGTAGATTTGGCAGAAGGAAAGGGAGGTAATTATCATACTACCGAAGAGTAATCCGATTATTTACGCTGTATCCGACTCTATTGGCGAAACTGCGGAGTCCGTTGTCAAGGCTACCACTAGCCAATTCGTAGAAGAAAAATTTGATGTTATTCGCGTGCCCTATGTGAAGGATAAGGAGCAAATTGATAGAGTAGTGGAGGAGGCTGCTGCCAACTGCGCAGTGATCTGCTACACCATCGTATCCCCTGAGCTGCGTGAGCACATGGCAGACCGCGCTCTGGCCAAGGATGTGCAGGTTGTGGACGTGCTGGGCCCCATGATTAAATCCATCGAAAAAACCACTGGCATGCTGCCTCGTAACCAAGCTGGCTTAATCCACTCCTTGGACCACGACTACTTTAAGCGTGTGGAGGCTGTAGAATTTGCCGTTAAATACGACGATGGCAAAAATCCCTTGGGCTTGCTCAAGGCCGACATCGTTATCATCGGCGTATCCCGTACCTCCAAAACTCCGCTGTCCATGTATTTGGCTCATAAGCGCATCAAGGTTGCCAACGTGCCCCTGGTGCCGGAGCTGGCTCCCCCTGAAGAGCTCTTCAAGGTGCCGCCTTATAAGATTATCGGCCTTTTGATTGACCCCTTCAAGCTCAACGAAATCCGTGCAGAGCGCCTCAAAACCATGGGCCTGAGCGATACTGCCGTCTATGCGGACATGAACCGCATCAACGAGGAGCTGCAGTATGCTAAGGGCATTATGCGTCGTCTCCATTGCCAGATTATCAACGTTTCCAACCGTGCTATTGAAGAAACTGCCGGCATTATCCTGGAATATGTGCGCAAGAATAAGGAGCGCCATAGCGAAGGCTAAAAAGCAAAAGAAAAATCCGAAGTCATCACTAAAATGGCTTCGGATTTATTTTTTATATAAACTTTTTCGTCATCACATTGTAGGTAACAGCGTCCTCTTGGGCTATGCCATTGACCTTTACATTGCCTTGGAAAACGGCAAGCTTGGTCCTCCAGTTGTAGGAGCCCTGGTCGGAGGTAATATTGACCTTGCCGTCCTTAAACCTGCACTTACCTTCTACATAAGCAACGCGCTCTGAATGATACACATCCACCTTGTCGCATTTAAAGCTCATCTCCCCAAAGCTCAGGGTAATATTGCCTTGCCCATGCACCTCCAGCTTATATAAATGCACCTTGGTAGTGTCGCCAGTGATGGTGAGAGTGGTATCGTGAGCCGGTAATTGGACAAAAACATGGCCCTGTAAATCGTAAACACCGTTTAAGGGATTAAAGGAACGACTATCGCTTTTGATAACAGGCTCAGCTGCCAAGCACAGGCTGGGCAGCAGCATTAAAGCCATTACCAAGGCGAGAAAAAGCTTTTTCATAACATACACCTCGCAAATACATCAGCTGCACAGCTTAAAGGAAGCTCATCACAGCAAGGGGCAAAGGGCTCTACCGTCAATGCGTGTAACAAATTTAGCGTAATAAATATTATAGTATTTTTTGATAATGACTGCAAGGGGCAGATGCTTTTTTTAGAAGAATTTTTGTAAAAAAAAGAGGATTTTACCATTTTGCATTGAATATAAATTATGTGTAAATTAGCGGTGGAGGAATGTATGCATGGACGGAGAATTTGAAAGCTTTAAGGAGCAGGTGCGCAGCACTGCCAATATTGTGGAAGTTATCTCCGGCTATGTGCCCTTAAAAAAGCGTGGGCAAAACTTTTGGGGCTGCTGCCCCTTCCACGGGGAAAAAACACCCTCCTTTGCTGTTAATCCCGCCAAAAACATGTTTTATTGCTTTGGCTGCCATGAGGGCGGGGATATTTTTAAATTTGTCATGAAAATAGAGGACTGCGGCTTTACCGAAGCCTTGAAGCTCTTGGCCGCCCGCTATGGTATTGCCGTACCGGAAAGGCATAAAACAGCGGCGGAAATATGGCGCGAAAAGCAAAAGGAGCGCATTAATGAGACCAATGCCACTGCAGCCCGTTTTTTTCAGGCCTGCCTTTTGAAGACACCCTATGGCAAGGGAGCCTTGGCTTATCTCAATGGCCGTGGCATCAATCAAGACATTATCGATAGCTTTTCCATCGGCTTTGCCTTGAATAATTTTACTGCTCTTGTAAGTAGCTTGGGCAAGCGAGGCTTTCAGCCCCAGGAGCTTGTGGCTGCAGGCCTGGTAGCCAAGGGCAGGGAGGAGCAGCTTTATGACAAGTTTCGCAACCGGGTCATGATTCCCATCAAGGATGGTCGGGGCAAGATTGTGGGCTTCGGCGGTAGGGTTCTTGATAATAGTACTCCCAAATATTTAAATACAGCCGAAACAGAATGGTTTAATAAAAGACGCTTGCTCTTTGCCCTAGATGTGGCCTATAAGCCCATCAGGGCTAGTAAACAGGCCATTGTGGTGGAGGGCTATATGGATGCCATCAGCCTGCACGCAGCTGGCATCAGCAATGTGGTAGCCTCCATGGGCACGGCCTTCGCTACGGAGCAGGCCAAGCTGCTCAAGCGTATTGCCGACGAAATCGTCTTTTGCTACGACAGCGACAGCGCCGGACGGAGAGCCTCTGTAAGGGCGGTGAGCATCGCCCGCACGGAGGGCCTCAAGGTGCGCATTGCCGGCGTGCCCGAGGGCAAGGACCCGGATGAATATGTACGCCGTTACGGTAAAGAGGCCTTTCTACAGGTCGTGGCAGCGGCCAAGGAAGGCATTGATTTTCAGATAGAAGAAACAATTTTGCAAAGTGATACCTCAAATCTAGCAGGAAAAGTTGAGGCAGTGTCGAATATACTACCATTCCTATTAGAATGTAAAAGTGAAATTGAAGCGGCGGAGCATATGCGTAGGCTGGCACAAAGGTTGACCATAGACGAGGGCCTCATTGTGGAGGAGTATCGTAAGGCAACAAAAAAGGGTGGTGCCAGAAGGGAAAGCGCATACGTGCCCGTGACCGATGTGAAAACAATCAGTGTGAGAAGGCAGGCTGAGGAGCAGCTTTTGGCAGTGCTTATTGAGGAGCCCTGGTTGGCTGAGGAATGTGAGCAGGTACTGCAGGGCACCGGGTGGAGCGACCCGGCCTTGGCGCGAATATTTGCCTTTTTAGGACAACTGGTACAGGACAACGCTTTTACTATTGATAGATTAAATGATGCTTTAGATGATGAAGCCCAATCGGCTTTGGCTGGGATACGGACAAAAGCAGTGCCCATGCAGGACGGGAAGCAATTTGTAGATGATTGTCTGCGCCAGCTCAAGCGAAGCTTTCTAGAGCAGGAATATGAAAGGCACCGGCTGCTAGCGGACGAGTATGAACGCTCGGCGGACCAGCGCTTTATGCAGGAATTAAGGGAAACTCAAAGGATAAAGAATGAAATCAAAAAGCTCTATGGAAATTCAAAATGAAATGGAAGGAGGGAACACCATGGAAGAAAATACCAGTAAATTGACCCAGGAACAAATTGATGAATTGGTGCAAAGGGGCAAGGCGCAAAATGGTGTTCTCACTTATGGGGACGTTATGGGCACCATCAACTCCTTGGAGACAGTGTCTTCTGAGGAGGTTGAGCATTTATACGAGGTTATAACCCGTAAGGGCTTGGAAATAGTGGACGACAATTCTCCTGAAGACGATGTTTTACCCATCGTGGATACGGATGAGCCCCCTGATACGGAGGATATCACCGAGGCCGAACTGGCTAATTTGACAGTGCCCGAGGGCATTAGCATTGATGATCCCGTGCGCATGTATTTAAAGGAAATTGGCCGCGTGCCTCTGCTGGTGGGCGAGGATGAAATCAAGCTGGCCAAGCGAATGGACAAGGGCCGTCAGGCGGAAAGACTGCTGCGGGGTAAGACGATTACCTTGGACGCACCTGTTTTCAGTGGCAGTGATGACACCAAGACCCTGCTAGAAAAAATCAAGGGCTTCATGGTGGATGAATGGCATATGACCAATATGCGCTCCATCTTTAAGGTTTTGGAAATGATCAGAACCCGTCAGGAGGAGGGCAATCCCTATAAAATCGAGGATTACGAGGATTTAATTTTTGAATTTACTCGCGACGAGCGCCTGCATCTGCAGCGCCTGATGGTGGAGCAAAAATGCCTTATTCCCGATTGCGAGCGTCTGGAAATCCAGCGTCCTACCAGCGACAAAGATGTGCATAATCTCTATCAGATTAAGTCCCTGCTGGAGGAGATTAAGGCTCGCTTAAGCGATGGCCGTGAGAAGGATAACGAGATTATCGATGCCTATATGGCCTGTGAAGAGGATTTTGACAAGCTGCTTAAGGCCGTGCGTGAGCAGGGCAATGATGCGAAGAAATGCTTGTCTGAGGCCAATCTGCGCTTGGTAGTAAGCATTGCTAAGCGTTATGTGGGCCGTGGCATGCTCTTCCTGGATTTAATTCAGGAGGGTAATCTGGGCCTGATTAAGGCAGTAGAAAAATTTGACTATAACAAGGGCTTTAAGTTTAGCACCTATGCCACCTGGTGGATTCGTCAGGCTATTACCCGCGCTATTGCTGACCAGGCCCGCACCATCCGCATTCCTGTGCATATGGTGGAAACTATCAACAAGCTCATTCGCGTATCCCGCCAGCTCCTGCAGGAGCTGGGCCGTGAGCCCTTGCCCGAGGAAATTGCTAAGGAAATGGATACCTCCGTGGACAGAGTGCGTGAGATTATGAAAATTGCCCAAGAGCCTGTTTCTCTGGAAACGCCTATCGGCGAGGAGGAGGACTCCCATCTGGGCGATTTCATCGAGGACCACGATGCGCCGGCACCGGCGGATGCAGCTAGCTTTACGTTGCTGCGGGAGCAGCTGGACGAGGTTTTGGAGACCTTGACCGTTCGCGAAAAACGGGTGCTGGAGCTGCGCTTTGGCCTGGAGGACGGTCGCAGCCGTACTCTGGAAGAGGTGGGTCAGCACTTTGGCGTAACCCGTGAGCGTATTCGCCAGATCGAGGCCAAGGCTCTGCGCAAGCTGCGTCATCCCAGCCGCAGCAAGAAGCTGAAGGACTTCTTGGAGTGAGCCATTGCGAGGCTTATAAGTAGTCGTTGGGGCAGTTTTTGGGCATGCTTTGAAAAAGCATGGCAAGGATATTTAAGAATAGTTCTTGACAGAAGCGCTCCTATATACTAGAATATTACTGTTGAGTTGTTCTCGTGGGCCTATAGCTCAGTGGTAGAGCCGCCGGCTCATAACCGGCTGGTCGTAGGTTCGAACCCTACTGGGCCCACCAACCTTAACTTTATACGAACCTTATAAGTAGAACGCAGGTCTAACGGCCTGCGTTTTTTGTTGCCTTTGTTGGCCTGCTTCTAGCAGTTTTTTCTTGCGCGTCACTTAATGAAATTGTATAATAGACATACCTATTTAGACTCACTAGTCTATTACTTCATTTGAGATTATGCAGTATATTTAAGCAAGATTAAAGGCTTTATTGATAGGATAAAGAAAGCTATTCTATTGAGGAGCGAAGGAGCGTGTAACATGAACCTACAGAATAAAAAGGTGAAGATTGTGCTGGGCATAATGCTTGCAGTCTGCCTGATTATTTCTTATCGTATTTATAGCAATATCCAAAACGACAAGGCGAGAGCGGAAAAAATGTCCCGCGTCAAGACTGTGGCCGTAACTACCGGTCACGCCCAGCGCCAGACTATCATTCCCACCATGCGCTTTAGCGGCAGCCTGGACCCGGAGTGGCAGGCTGAGGTAGCTGCCAAGGTTGATGGTCGCTTGGAAAAGGTGTATGTAAAAGAGGGTGACCGCGTTACTAAAGGCCAAGTTTTAGCCGTTTTAGAGCAAACAGATACAGATGCCAATCTGCTTAATGCCCGTGGCAGTTATTTAGATGCCCAAGCCAATTTTAGTAAGGCAGAACGAGATTTAGTGCGTTATGAAAAGCTTTTTGCCAATGGTGCAGTTTCTGAGCAGGTAGTAGATAATTATCGCTTTGCCCGTGAGAATGCAGCAGCTAAGCTGGAAGCTGCCCGTGGTAATTTACAGGGCATGGAATCCAAGTCCGCAGGCACCATTTTAGTAGCACCTGCTGATGGCATCGTTTCCAAGCGTTATTACCAAGAGGGCTATTATGCCAAGGCCGGCACGGCGATTTTTGCTGTGGCCGATATCAGCATGCTGAAAACAGTCATTCATATTCCGGAAGGTCAGGTTGCAGGCGTTGCCGTAGGCAACGAGGCAGAGATTAAGCTGCCTGCATATCCGGGCAAGAAAATCGTGGGCAAAATTACGCGCATTGCTCCTGTGGCTGATTTGCCCTCCCATACCTTTGCGGCCGAGGTCAGCGTGGATAATAGCCAAGGCTTATTAGCCGGCGTATATGCCAATGTTTACCTCAAGGCCGAGCCCAAGGAAAATGTACTTACCGTACCGTTGCATGCCATTGTTATGCGTGACGACCAACAAACTATTTTCGTTGCCGATGAGAAGGGCGTAATTCAGCGTAAGGTACTGAATGTGGGCTTTACCGATGATAAATATGCTGAGATTATCGATGGCGTTACCGAAGAGGATGTTATCGTAGTAGAAGGCCAGAACAAGCTGCGCGAGGGCGTGAAGATTAAGATGGAAAAGGCTGGTAAATAATCATGATTGGTACATTTATTAAGCGGCCTGTTTTCACCACCATGTTCGTGCTGCTGCTGGTGGTTTTCGGTATTCGCTGCTATCCGGAAATCGGCGTGGATTTGAATCCTGACGTTGATTTACCCATTGTAAGCGTGCGTGTGCGCTATGATGGTGCCTCTCCTGAAGAAATGGAAACGCTGGTTACCAAGCCCATCGAGAACCGCGTCAGCCAGGTTTCTGGTATTAAGACACTGTCCTCAACTGTTTTAGAGGGCTATAGCGAGACGGTTTTGGAATTTAATTTGGGTGTGGACCCTCAGGTAAAGGCCTCCGAAGTGCGCGAGAAGGTCTCCAGTATCCGCAAATCCTTGCCCGATGATATTGATGAGCCTACGACCCAAACTGTTGACTTGAACGCAAGAGCTATTGTCGCCTGGACCTTTTCCTCTAACTCCCGTTCCCGTGGCGAGATTCGTCGTATTATCGAGGATAATATTAAGGACGAGCTGCAGATGGTAGAAGGCGTATCCGAGGTGACTGTAGTAGGTGCCAGTCAGCGTGCCATTCGCATTGTACTGAAGCCGGAAAAGCTGCAGGAATATGGTATTTCTTACCAAACCGTGCGTGATATCGTCAACAAAAATAACTATAATACGCCCGGTGGCAAGGCTCGCAGCAAGGAAATGGAAATAACTGTGCGTACCTTGGCGAAGTATAACACTGTGGACGATATTAAAAAGGTAGTTGTGGCCAACCACAATGGTCGCCCTGTGTATATTGGTGAAGTAGCCGATGTTTTGGACGATTGGGAGGACGAGGATACCTACGCCAGCGCTAATGGCGAGCCCAGCGTATTGGCCTTCGTGCGCAAGCAATCCAAGACCAACACCGTTAATGTTACCGATAATATTAACGCTAAAATGGAGCAGCTGCGCAAGTCTAATTTGCCACCTGATATAACGGTGTCCAAGGTGCGTGACCAATCCAAATATATTCGCGATAATATTGCGGACGTGTGGAACACCATCCTCTTTGGTGGCTTCTTAGCGTTGGCTATTACCTATATGTTTCTGCGCAATTTCCGCGCTACCATTGTAGGTGGCCTGTGTATTCCTACAGCGGTTATTTCCACCTTCTTTATGATGAAGGTTATGGATTTTACTCTGAATAATATGTCCTTGATGGCGCTGTCATTGGCGATTGGTATGCTGATCGACGATGCTATCGTAGTCATCGAAAATATTTTCCGTCATATTGAAATGGGTAAGACTCCCTTTGTGGCTGCCAAGGAAGCAACGGAGGAGCTGACCTTGGCTATTTTGGCAACCTCCTTTGTTATGTTCGCCGTATTCGTGCCCATCGGTAATATGGGCGAAATCGTCGGCCAGTTCTTTAAGCAATTTGGCCTGACGGTTGCCTTTGCCATTGCTTTCTCAACCTTGGTTGCATTTACCTTGACTCCTATGGTTTCCGCTTATTGGATTAAGGTGGAGACGGAGGAGGAAAGTGCCAAAAGTCGTAATAAGTATTTGCAGCTTTTCTTGGATAAATTCGAAGCAGGCTTTCAGAGCGTGCGCGAGATGTATAACAGCCTCATGAGCTGGTGTCTGGACCGTCCCAAAAAGGTGGTTTTGGTCAGCGTTTTATCCTTGGGTATTAACCTGCTCTTGTTGCCCTTTGTAGGAACCGAATTTCAACCGACCTATGACTCTGGCGAATTCACAGTGAATGTTAAAGCGCCCATTGGTAGCAGCCTGCAAAAGACTGTGGAGCTGGCTACGCCTATGCAGCAATATATTAGTCAGTTGCCAGAGGTTAATATTGTGGCCTTGAATATTGGTAACGGTCGTAACCCTGTTAACCAGGGCTCCTTGGATATTCGCTTGAAGCCTACTAATGAGCGTTCACGCTCTATGCAGCAGATTATGGATGAGCTGCGTGCTAAGTTCGGCAATACGGAAGGGCTCAAGGTTAGCGTTGTGTCTAACCAAGGCGGTGGTCGCGGTGACAGCCGTCCCGTACAGATTGGCCTGCGTGGCAATAATATTAAGGATTTAAAGCGTTATGCTCTGGATTTGGCCGATAAGCTTAAGAGCGTGCCCGGTGCTACGGACGTGGATATTTCTGACTCCGAGGAAGAGCCTGAAATTATTGTGCGCTTGGATCATGCTAAGGCCAGCCAGCTGGGCCTAGATGCTACTGAGCTAGGCAAGGTAGTGCAGATGGCCTTCATGGGCAAGAGCACCTCTAATAGCTATACCATTGGCGATAACGACTATGATATTATTTTGCAAATGCCCTTGGCAGAACGTAATGATATCAATGCCGTGGCCAATTTGCGTGTTTCTAATTCCAGTGGTACCTTCGTACGCTTAGGCGATATTGCAAACATTACCTATGGCAGCGGTCCTACCCGTATCGAGCGCGAGGACAAGCAGCGCCAGATTGTGGTTTATGCTAACACGGTAGGTATCTCGCCCGGTGATTTGATTACTAAGGCGAGGGAAGAGTTCATTCCTGAGTTAAATATGCCTGCGGGCTATAACTATAAGATGATTGGTCAGGCTGATAATATGGCCCGTTCCTTTAGAGAAATTGCTAAAGCAGTGGTGCTTGCTATAGTCATGGTATATATGACCTTGGCTGCCCAGTTTGAAAGCTTTTCCCAGCCCTTGATTATTATGGCGTCCTTGCCCTTTGCGATTATCGGCGCTGTTTTGGGCCTTTTGGTGTCAGGGCAGACGGCTAATATGATGAGTATGATTGGCTTTATCATGCTGCTTGGCTTGGTTACCAAGAATGCGATTTTGCTTTTGGACTATGCTAATCAGGCCCGTGAGCATGGTATGGGGCTTAAGGAAGCAACCTTAGAGGCGTGCTCCCTGCGCTTGCGTCCGATTTTTATGACCACCTTGTCCACTATTTTGGGTATGATGCCCATTGCCTTGGGTATTGGCGAGGGCGCGGAGCTGCGTCAGTCTATGGGCGTAGTTTTGGTGGGTGGCTTGACCACCTCTACCTTGCTGACCTTGGTGGTTATTCCCTTGCTTTATTTGCTATTTGAGGATTGGAAGCAGAAGCATTATACTCCTAAAGGGGAGTAGGGAGAGGCTCCCTTTTGAAAGGGAGCTGTCTTGTGTCAATTTGTGAATACAAATTGCGGACTGAGGAATTTTGATGGATAAACTAACTGATAAAGATTTTAAAAAGTATTTAGAAAGTGTACGAGCAGATATTAGTGAAGTCTTAGACATTACTAAAGAGAAGGATATTAATTACGGGCATCAGTTTGTAGTCGAGCTGTGTCAGGCTAAATTAACCTTGAACATTTATAATGGTAAAAAGGGCTTGACCTATGTGTTTTCAGGTGATAGTGCGCTTGAAGGTAAGGTAAGAGAGCTTATTGCTGGTGAAAAGGTGGATGGTGTCGCTGCCAGTGCGGCAGGCGCGGAGGCGCTGCCGCGTGGCAAATGGGCCGGCAGCGACGAGTCTGGCAAGGGCGACTTTTTTGGCCCCCTGGTAGTGTCCGCGGTGGTTGTGGACAATGGCACCGCTGCGAAGCTGGCCGCTGCCGGCGTCAAGGACTGCAAGCTGCTTAGCGACAAAAAAATTTTGGAGCTGGAGGAAACCATCAAGGCTAACGTCATAGATTTTAGCGTGCTGGAGCTGAAGCCTAAGATTTATAATATGCGTTATAATCAGGTTTTAGCCCAAGGAGGTAAGCTGAATCAGCTTCTTGGCTTTGGACATGTTGCTGCCTTAAGTCAAGTGTTAGAACGTAATCATGATTGCCACGCTGCGCTGATTGACCAGTTTACTACATCTACGGTTAATGTAAGAGAATTGCAGAAGCGTTTTCCTGAATGTCAGGTTCGCCAACAACCTAAAGCAGAAATTAATTTAGCAGTTGCGGCAGCTTCTGTTCTAGCAAGAGCACGCTTTTTACGTACTATGGATGAATTAGCTAAATCAGTAGGAGAAGTTTCACTTCCAAAGGGTGGTGGACCTCAGACTACCGCCTGTGCAAGAAAAATAGCGCAATCCCTAGGTAAATCTCAACTAGAGAACTACGTCAAGCTCCACTTTGCTAATTACAGTCGTATCTAATTAAAAGAGCCTTAGGAGGCTTATGTTATGAAGAAATTAATCGTCAATGCCGACGATTTCGGCTTACATACTTTAATTAATAGAGGCATTATTAAGGGCCATAGGGAAGGCTTTATTACCAGCACCTCCATTATGCCCAGCGCTGACGCCTTTGAGGAGGCTGTGGCGCTGGCACAGGATAATCCTCAGCTAGGCATTGGCATTCACCTGACCCTTGTTGGCGGGGTTAAGTCCGTGCTGCCTAAGAGTAAAATTGCCAGTCTTTTGGACGCTGAGGGGCGCTTCTTGCCGGACTATGTGGCTTTTGCCAAGCGTTTCTATACCGGCGGCGTCAAGAAGAATGAACTGGAGGCAGAGCTAAGAGCGCAAATTGAAAAAGCTTTAGCTAGCAAATTAAATATCACTCATATTGATAGTCACCAGCACACCCATGTGCTGCCAGGCATAAATGGACTTGTCAGAAAGCTCTGTAGTGAGTATAATATAAAAAGAGAGCGTATACCCAAAGAAGGCTACTTTTTCAGTGGTGGTTATGAGGCGGGCTTAGGCCGCAAGATAGGCCGGGCCGGGCTCAGCTTTTGCGCTGATTTGGCAGCCTGTGGTGCCAATAGTGATGGCATCAAGCATCCTGATTATTTCTTTGGCATGCTGGCCGGAGGGCATTTGAATGCTCATTTGGTCGGCAATATTATTCGCGCTTTGCCTGACGGCGTCAGCGAGATTATGACCCATCCGGGCCTTGAGACAGCGCCATTGGCTAAGCTCTATGCTTGGCATTATACTTGGGCAACGGAGCTGGAATCTTATCTCAATGAGGAGAATAAAGAGCTGCTGCAAAAGTTAAACGTGCAGCTTATCAATTTTGGCGATTTATAATAAACCAAAAAATATGGTGGTTTAGGTTAATGAATAAAAAGCTTATGCTGCGTTTGGGAGCCTTGTTCGTTTTTGTGCTCCTGATTTCGGCAGCAGTAATTTACTTTACATTTGATATACGGACACTGGACTATTTGACCATGTTTGAGCCTAAGTGCATCCTTTTGGCCTTAGGCTGTCTTGCTGTGGGCCTTTTGTTTGACGGCCTGCGCCTGATTACGCTGGCCGATATTACGGAGGAGAAGCTCACCTTCAGGCAAATTGTCAATGTGGTGCTTAGCAACTATTTTTTGGCGCTGGTTACTCCCGGTGCCAGCGGTGGTGCCATAGCCCAGGTTATGTTCATGCGTAAGGCGGGGGTGCCCGTGGCCAAATCCACGGTGGTCATTCTCGTCCGCACCATTATGTCCATTATTTTCTTGATTTTGCTAGTGCCGGTGGTGCTGCACTGTGACCAGGATATTGTGGAATGGATGCCCGCTTCGGTTTTAACCTTTGTTTCCGTAGCCTTTGTATCCCTGCCCATTATCGCTATTTACTTAATGCGCACGCGGTATCCCGAAAAAATCATCTTTTACTGCACCCGCAAGCTAAGCTATACCACAAGGCGCAACTGCTATATTTGGTACCAGCAGTTTAAAAAAGCAGCCATTGTTATGGGCAAGAACCCTCTCATGGTGCTGCGTGCCTTTATCGAGTCCGGTATTAGCTTGCTCTTTATTTATGCCACTGTGCCTGCCTACATGACGGGCCTCAACATTGATTTTGATTTACTGCAGGTTATGGGCCGTATGGTGCTCATTAATCTGGTGATTTATTTTTCGCCCACTCCCGGAGGCAGCGGTATTGCAGAGGCTGGCTTTGTTATGCTCTTTGCCAATATTCTGCCCGGTGGCTTAGAGGGCATTTTAGCCGTTTTGTGGCGCTTTACGGCAGAGTATTTACCCTTTATGCTGGGTGCCTTTGTCACCATTCGTGCCTTTGGCAGTGATGTTATCAATGTAGCCTCGGTGAAGAGCAAGACAAAGGTAGTGGAGCCCAAAAATAAGCGTTAATTCAGTTAGCTTTGTTATAATCTTAAGAATTAGCAACATAATCTTAGGAGTTGACTTATTATGAAAATATTAGTAACAGGCGGTGCCGGCTTTATTGGCTCCCATTTGCTGCAGCTTTTACATGCTCAACAGGATGTAGAGACTGTGGCCTATGATAATCTTTCTACAGGGCGTAGAGAGCATGTGCCAGAGAGTGTGCGCCTCATAGAAGGGGATGTGCGGGATAACGCCTTGGAGCAGCTTTTCGCTCAGGAGCATTTTGATGCCGTCATACATTTAGCAGCCCAGACCATGGTGCCCTATTCCTTGGAGCATCCTGCTGAGGATTGCGAGGTTAATTTATTAGGACTTATTAATGTATTGGAGTGCTGTCGCACATACAAGGTGCCCAATGTAGTGTTTTCCTCCAGCGCTGCTGTGTATGGGGATAATCTCAATATTCCTCTCAAGGAGGACGAGAAGCCCATGCCTACCTCCGCTTATGGCATTACCAAAATGACCAGTGAGCATTACCTACTCATGTATCACGATTTATATGGCATCAACACCACAGTGCTGCGTTTTGCCAATGTCTATGGCGAGCGTCAGGGCGCCGGTGGCGAGGGTGGTGTAGTAAGCATTTTCTGCAAGCTACTGGCCGCAGGCAAGGGCGTGACTGTTTTTGGCAACGGCGAGCAAACTCGCGACTTTGTCTATGCCGGAGATATTGCCCAGGCTCTATGGCGTGGCTCTAAGCTGAAGGGCCATCACGTGATCAATGTTTCTACTCAAAAGGAGACGTCTGTAAACCAATTATTGGCAGCCTTTAAGGAGGCTGTGGGCAGGGATTTTCCTGTGACCTATGGACCTGTGCGTGAGGGAGATATTTTCCGCTCCGTGCTGAGCAATGGTCGCTGCCTAGAGTATTTGGGCTTTTGTCCTGCCATGGGCTTGCAAGAAGGCATAGCACGCACCTATGCTGATTATCTAAAAAAGAATGGGGATAACTAATGAAACAGCTGGAAAAAAATAGCCTGCTCATTATTGCAGGCCTAGTTCTTTTCACAATTATGTTTGGTATCGGTGGGGTACCGCTTTTGGACCCGGATGAGCCTGTATATGCTGAGACTGCTCGCGAGATGATTCAATTTAATGATTTTCTGTCTCCTCGCATTTTTGGAGATTATTGGTATGATAAGCCGCCTATGTATTATTGGTTGGTGGCGTTTTCCCAAATGCTGTTTGGCTATACGGAGTTCGCAGCACGTTTTCCGGCGGCATTGATGGCCTGTGGCACTGCCATCATGATTTATGTTTCTACGACAAAGATGTTTAATGAGAAGGCAGGCTTTTGGTCCGCTATTATCCTGACCAGCTGCGTCCAATTCTTTTACATGGGCAAGGCGGCGGTGACGGATACAACGCTGCTCTTTTTCATGACCGGTGCTATTTTAAGCTTTGCGCATAAGAAGTATTGGCTCATGTATATCTGCATGGCGCTAGCCACTGTGACTAAGGGGCCTATTGGTATCGTGTTCCCGGGCGCCATTATCTTCTTGTACCTTTTAGTTGTGGGTCAGCTGCGTGAAATTTTGCGGATGCATGTGATTCGTGGTCTGCTGCTGTATTTTTTGGTAGCATCTCCTTGGTATTATGCTATGTATACTGTCCATGGCATGGATTTTATCAATACCTTCTTGGGCTTCCACAATGTGACTCGCTTTACCACACCGGAGCATGCTAATCGCGTGACCTTCTGGTATTATTTCCCAGTGGTTATTTTGGGCATGTTCCCCTGGACGGGCATGCTGGTGCAGGCAGTAAAGGCATCTATTAGCGAGAGTCGCATTGACGATATGCGTCAGCTTTTGCTGTACCATGTTTGGTGGGCCTTTGTGTTCCTGTTCTTTACAGTGTGCCAGACCAAGCTCGTGAGCTATATTCTGCCCATGTTCCCACCCTTGGCTGTAATTATTGGCTGGAATATTTCCCGCATGATTACGAAAATGCGCCATACCACAACCTTTTATGGCTGGATGTGTGGCAGTGGCTTGATGTTCGTGCTGTTGGGCGCTGGCTGGATTGTGGGCGGACAATATTTGCCCGAGGCCAGCTTCAGCCTGATTATGCTGGGCATTTTGACTTTGATTATCGGCGGTGGTGCCGTGTTTACCCTGTGGTATTATCGGGATATCGAATTGTCCTGCTGGCTGCATACGCTGGTGGGTGTGATGACTATGTGTGTGGCCTTTGCCTTTGTGCTGCCGGTGATTGCGGATCGCTTTAGTGTGAAGACTATGAGTGGGGTTTATCTTGAGGAATGCGACCAGAGTACGCCCATTTATGTGGATAAGTTCCTGCGTCCTGGCTTTATGTATTACGCAGGTAAGGCTGGCATAGAGATGATTCCTAAGACCGGGGCGCTGCCGGAGGCACTGCGCAATGGTCAGCATAAGTATATTTTGGTGCGTGGCCTCGAGTATCGTCGCGTGTTGAAGACCAAGCAAATTCCCACTAACGTGGAGACTGTCAAGGAAATCGCAGATATTTATCTGCTGGAGCAGAAATAAGCTGTAGCATTTGAAGATGGCTTTTTTTATAAACTTAATTTGAAGGAAGGCTCCCTTTTAAAAGGGAGCTGTCACCGTAGGTGACTGAGGAATTAAAATCATGACAAAATACATCAAAAATGGTAAAAAATTAGGTGTTCTAGGCGGGCTAGGCCCCGCTGCCAGCGCAGAGTTTTTGCGCCAGCTGGCGGCTAAATGTCCTGCGTCCATCGACCAGGAGCATCCTGTAGTGTATATGCTTGCGGATTGCGAAATCCCCGACCGCGGCACCGCTATTTGCGGTCTCGGTCCCAGCCCCTTGCCTAAGCTAAAGGAAGATTTGCTGAAGCTGTGCGACATGGGTGCGGATGTACTGGCTGTGCCCTGCAACACGGCCCATTATTTCATCGACCAATTCGTCGATGAGCTGCCTGTGCCTTTGGTGCACATTGTGGAGTCCACTGTGCTGGCTACTAAGGCCATCGCGCCTAACGGCGCGTGGATGCTTTCTACCAAGGGCACTAGAGCCTGCGGATTGTACCAAGCTTGCGCGGATAAGCATAGCCTAAGGCTGTTCATCCCCAACGAGGAGCAAAGCGATGCGTCCCAGCAGGTGATCAATCTGGTGAAGGCCAATAAGCTCGTCGAAGCAGGCGCAGTTATGCGCCAGCTGGTAGAGGAGCTGTGGCGTGAACACGATGTGCCTGTGATGACAGCCTGCACGGAGCTGCCGCTGGGCTACGACGCCAGCGGCCTGCCTCAAGAGCGCAGTGTTTCCAGCATTGGCGCCCTCGTGGACGCCACTGTGAAGGCTCTCTACGACGAGGTAGAGGAGTAAGGATTTGGAATAATTTTAACTTTGATTGAGAAAGAAAAGTTAACTTATTATTCACTAGTAAAAGTAAGTACGAAATGTTATAATAAGGATAAGGTGGTGAGTTATATGACAGAACTTCAAAAGATTATAATTAATAAAGTGAATAGATTGTCTAATGATGATATAGAATTCCTTATGATTATAATTGATAGGTTATTACCTGAAAACGAACCCAAAACTTATCGGCAAAATCCAAAGCTACAGGCTTTCAATGAACTGCAAGCTTCTGTTGATAGAATAAAGAAATACTTTCCATCTGATTATGATCCAGAGGGAGAATATAGGGAGGCTATGGAATTAAAATATGGTAATACTAATTGATGCCAATATCCTACTTAATTACTTTTTCCATAGAGAACCTGGCTATAAGTATGCGGAGTTTATTCTTCAGAAGTGCGCAGATAATGTTGTATCCGGTTATATTGCATTTCATACTGTGTCTATCATATGGTATATGTTGAGAAAATTACCAGATGTAGAGAGGAGAAATATTTTAAGGCAGTTACTGACAATCGTTAAGGTTACATGCACTAGCCATGATGAAGTACAGAGAGCTCTTGATAGGGTTGATTTTAAGGATTTTGAGGATTGCCTGCAGGATATGTGCGCTCTTGAAGTAGCTGCTGATTTTTTGGTTACAGATAATATTAAGGATTTTTCTCACGCTACAACCAAGGTAATTAGTAGTGAGGCGTTTTATAGTCAATTTGCTTAGTTAAAGAGACTCCATCCCGCACCTGCCAAGTTTAGGGATGGAGATTTCTTTTTTATAGAAACATATTACAGACACATCAAAAAAACTCCATCTCACCATCTGTTAGGATAGGGGATGGAGTTTTTTGTTGTACATATGGTAGTTTATTACTCAAATAAGATCTCAATTGAAAATTTTAAGGAGTATCTTCAGTAATACCTTTATTCCAATAACCAGACTCACTGCTAAAGTTTTGCTCTACTCTGTTGTAATAGAGCTTTATCTTATTGCCGTCGCTATCTTTAACATAAACTCTACTAACTGAGTTTATATCATTACAGCCTCCGTTCTGACCAGAACCAATATTACTACTAACAATCTTACCATCTGGAGAAAACATCAAATGAGTATCTCCTCCACCGAAACTAAATCCATCTGTACAAAACTGATTTGCAAACCCAACTTCAGCTTGATTACCCGATGTTCTATAAGAAGCTACTCTTCCGCCTTCAGAATTAGCATAAAGAGAATAGCCGGTTATAGTACCATCACTCTTAATCCACAATCCGCATAATGGTCTCTCAGAGGTGCTAAAAGAATCATAAATACCATTAATTACCGAGTCCATGAGAGCTTGATACTGCTTGTCTGATTCAACAAGTGGAGTATTATATCGATAAGCTGGCTTACCCATCGCGAGGTTAATCGCATTCTCAGCCTTGCCCACAGCGTCTTTGATAGAGGAGGCGAGGCCGTTATCTGAGGTGAAGGAGCCAGCTACAGCAGCGACAAATGCTAACAAAATAGCATATTCCGTCATAGCTACGCCACGTTTACCTAACTTCTTCAGCAACATATTCTTCACCTCTTCAAAAAATTCTAAAATATTGCTAATAATATTATACTGCCAGCGAAAGCAAATTGTCAATGTTTTAGGATAATTATTTCTTGTTGCAAAAGACTTATAACGAGGCGATTATAACATAAAAGGCTTGGGATTTTCATAACTTAATCTCATTTTGTGATGCTTTTTGGAGAATATCTAAAAAAAGCTCCATCTCGCTATCAATCACGATAGGGTGATGGAGTTGTTATCATATTAATAATTATGTACATACATATAAGAATCTTTATTGCTTGTTTCGATTACCGAACCATTAGCATCAAGACCTTTACCTGCAATCCAGATATCTTTATCATTAGAAGTATCTTTAAGTACAACTTTAGGCCAAGCATTACCGGTTACTGAATTAGTTGTATCAGGCATTACAAGCTTACCTTCTTGGTTGTAGTATAAATAAGTCTCTTCGCCGCCATGCTTAGCAAAGGTATAACCAGATCCATCAAGAATGCTGCTATAATTTTTATTCTCTAAATATTTATCCGCAGCTAAAGATTTGGTATTACCATTTTCATCCCAATACTTGATGTCTTTAATCTGACCATTTGCATCAATCCTAAAGCTATTGATTTTAATGTCTTTATCTAAATAAGCCTCATAAATACCATCAACGATACTAGTCATAATACCCTGAAACTGTTCAGCGTCTTGATCCATTACAGGAGCCCTATTAACCTTAGCTTTATTAGTCCCCGCATCGGTAATAGCATTTTTGGCACCAGTAATAGCATTGATAATACTTTGTCCGAGCCCATTATCACTAGCAAAAGACCCACCGATAGCAGCAACGAACGCCAACAAAACAGCATACTCCGTCATGGCCACGCCACGCTTACCCAGCTTACGCAAAAACATTTCGTTCACCTCTTCGAAAAATACACACTATTTATAAAATTATTATACTCCTATGGAATTATAATAGTCAACTTACTTTTTTACAGTCTATGTTTTGGTTAAAAATTCTCTTCAAAATAAAGAACTCCATCCCGCTATCAGTAAGACAGAGGATGGAGTTACTTAATCTCATAAGTTTAAGAGAAAAATGATATCATTGAACTAGATTTTTTTTATTATAAACCTCACTAGCGTAAAAACCACCTTTTGAGTCATCGTACTCTAAGTGGGTAGTTTCTTGAAACTTACCAAATGTAGTATTATCTTCATATTTTATGGTGTCTTTATTTGTAGCATAAATTGAAGTCGTTTTATCAGCAATTTCGCTACGCTCCTTAACGACATTACCATATTTATCATAGGCAACATACATAGAAGAATTATTTAATTCAGATGGTCTATAAGCAGCGTCAAATGTAGCACAATAGGGATTACCATCCCAAGCTTCATCGTAAGCCTTATTTAGATTACCTATATCACAACTTGTAGTACTTTTAATATTACCTTCGCTATCCTTGTACCAAATTCCATTCATAGTTCCAGACATATTCATCTCTACAGCTAGAAGCTCTGTGCCACCTTTTTTTTCTATTAGTCCCTTAGCATGTTTATACATTATTCCTGTTTGCTTTTCTAAAAAATCACGAAACTTAGAGTCTATGGAACTATCAACTCTAAGTGCATGGAGTCCATCTGTTTCAGAAACAAGACCAATAGCACTTGCTGCCTTAGAAACAGCGTTAGTAATGGACGCACTTAGCCCATTATCACTAGCAAAAGACCCACCGATAGCAGCAATAAAAGCCAACAAAACAGCATATTCCGTCATGGCCACGCCACGCTTACCCAGCTTACGCAAAAACATACTCGTCACCTCTATGTAAAAAATCAAAATTCACTGTTAATATCATTATACTCCTCAGTCATCATTTTCGTCAATATCGGTTTATAGATACTTGTGAAATATAGGTATGCTTTAGAATACTATTTATCAATGGACCATATAATATAAATATAAAGCAGTAAAAAAGCCATACACCCTAGCAGTGCATGGCTTCTTTTATTCTCCAAAAATTATCGCTTACCTTAAAAGCTTTCGTCCAGCAGCAAGCTATAAATCTTGCTAGCCTGCTCCACAATATCCTGTTCATTTTCCGTCCATAGGTGGCTGTTATCTCGATAAAAGATAGCAAGCAAATAAGATGGACGCCCTTGAACCTTGATGAGCTTTGAAACAGAAGAACGAACATGGCTTACATCAGCACCATTAAAAATAGCTCCTGGAATATTTCTATAGTCAGTACAAATACTAAAGCCATCCTCTTTAAAAAATCGCGAAAAATGCTGCCAAGTAAAATGATGATGAAAATAGCTCAAGGGAAAGCCTTTAGCATCATAATAGTAAACCGGCTCCAGTCTTTCCTCATCCCCTTGGATTTGCACAACCACACCGCCAGAAGCCTGCAGAGTGTCACAGCAGTGCTGCAAAAGCTTTTGGCAAACAGCTGGTCTATTGCTAAAGTCATTGTATTCAAGGGTCTGCTGTAAAAAGAGGTCAGTAGAAATCTTAGCATTATTAATATAATTATAATCTACTAAATTGCCATAGGCTAAAGTATCCTGATCCAGCTCCAGGGGAATAATAGTGCAAATATAATAACCCTCTTCGGTGTCAGCATCCACAATATATTGACCACGCTCTGTGACCCACCTAGTGCGGCCATCCTTTGCTACAATGCGATAATTGATGGTGTAGGGGACGCCATTTATGTGGCTGAGCAGAGCACGCTTGACCGGAAGCAAATCCTCCTGATAAATGGTACATTCCAATTCACCCTTGGTATATTCCATGAGCTCATTAAAATCCTTGCAGCCTAGAATATTACACATGGTTTGATTGGCATAAACAAGGGGATAATGATCGCTTATAAGGCAATAAATAAGCCCATTGGGACTGTGGTCACACATATCAATAGCCATAGAACGCTCGTATTCCAGCTTTGTCAAAAGCCTTGTGGCCTCAACACCATGCTCAAGGGGGAGAATTTTCCCTAAAGAATGGATTTTATTGGCAGCAGAGGAATGCAAAAACACAATCTTGGCTTCGTCATGCTCCTTGCGAAAAACAATGGTCGCTCGCTCAAGCTCATGAATAATATGCTCCTTATCCCCATGGTAGTCCATATCAGCAGTTAATAAAACTACGCAAAAATTTGCAGTGGCATTAATAATTTCGGTACGAATATTGCTAAGCTCCAAAAAATAGGGCATGGTCATGCGTTCATGGATAGTAGCAGCAAGAGCAGCATGATCGAAATAAAGCTCCTTAGAGCCCCAGCCGATAAAGCTGCATTCCTTCGCAAAATAGCTTAAGCACTTTTCCATATCATTCTCATGACAATAAGCGTGCAATACCTCTATAGCTTTTGTGCGTGCTTGTTCCTGAAAAGCTTCATCAATCAAGTTGTTCACCTCCAGGGATGTCCGTGTCTACACCATAATCTTGGGTATAGAACATACCAAAGCCCTTGCCACGGCGTGTTTCCAGACGCAGGGGCGAAAATTCCTCTAAATGCAGCTTATGACGCAAATTAGAAATATGCATATTGAGAGCGCGACTGGTGTATTTGATTTCACTATTGGGATAAATATCCTGATAAAGCTTATCGATAGTGATAATTTTATTTAAATTATGGGCAAAAACTAATAAAAGCTTGAACTCAGTGGCGGTTAAGGGGACGAGCTTACCCTTAAGCATAACTTGATTATTATGCAAAAAGATTTGCAGATCCCCTAAATTCATGATTTTGCTATCCTTCATTTTAGCTTGGTTTGTAAGTCGCAGGAAATTTTTAAGCTGGTAGTAAAGCTCTACACTGCCACAGGGCAAATGCACTAAATAATCTGCTCCTCCATCTAAAATCCTTAGGCCAACCTTTTCATTGGTGCTAAAGGTAACAGCAAAAACAGGCAATACAGGGGAAAGCTTTTTGACTAGCTTGAGCTCTTCCACTTCCTTGCTTTCGCATTGCACTAAAAAGCAATGGGGCTTAAAGATGGCATATCTGGCCAGAACCTGGGAAGGGGATTGGCAGAACTGAAAGCTCAAATCAAAAAGGGTACTGTAGGCCAAAATATCCTCCAGCCCGCTGTCAGCAGAAGTATAAACCAAAATTTTTGTCATTGGACACCTCCACTCAGCTGGTCTTGGCAGGGATGAGCCTGAGCGTATCCCTCTAAAAGCAGGGCAAACATTTTGCCTGCATAATATATGATTTTTTGTTCGTTTTCCGTCCAGGGCTTGCTGTTTTTTTGGCGCAGAAAGTAAAGAATAAAGCTTTCTTTATTTGCAACGGAGATAACATTAAACATCAAGGAAGAAATGCCCAGACTGCGGCAAATGGATGGCAGAGGCTCGGGCATTTCTGCTAGGGAATTAAAGGCATTAGTATTATAGGCAAGACAGTGATACAAGCAGCAACGGGAAGGCATGTTAATAGGTAGCAGCTTTTTATAGCCAGATGCTGTATGAAAGGACAAAAGCTGTAAGGGCTTATTTAAGTCGCGAGCATCACAAATCCAGCCGTTATGAGCGTTGAGTACGGCAGTGCAAAGCTCCAGAAGATAGGGAATACCCTTTTGACGACCATATTGGACAAAAATATCTAGGGCTATTTTTAAGAATAGCTCGTAGGGGATACTATAATCCTCAGCATATTTTTCTTCTTCAGTAAAATCACCATAGCTTAGCTCCTCATCGGGAACTAAAAGAGGAGTAAGGCTCAGAATGAAAAAGTGATTATGGTTTTCTACATAATTGCCCCTGAGTAAAACCTTTACGGCACTGCCATCCTTGCGCATAAAGGTGGCATTGATAGTAAAAATGCTTCCTGGCTCTCGCTTGGCAAGGTGCCTACGCACGAGTGTCCAATCCTCTGGAATGACCAGCTTTTCCAGCTTACCCTGAGTACACTCAAATAAATCCTTATTGCTGGCATAGCCTAAAAGCTGAAGCAGCGAGGCATTCACTAGGCCAACCCGTTCCTTACCAGAAATCTGATAAAAGATAAGACCGTTAGGGGAATACATACCGGCAGCGGTAGCTGCCCCGTGGAGAGGGTTATTGATGGGGGAACTGATATGAAGATTGGTACATTCCTGCTGACCATGTAAATGAGTATTACGAATACTCTTATGAGGAATTGCAAAATGTAAATGCAAAATATCAAGCTTACCCTGCCTTTGTACTACAACATAGGATGTGCGACAGTGAAACTGCATCACATAGCCATTGTCCACAAGGTAATTAATGTCTGCGGTAAGCAAAATAACGCATAATTCGTCAGTAGCAAAGGGTACATGAATCTCGATATTTTCTGCAATAGCACTTTTTTCGTAGCAATCCGTGGGCATGAGGTAGTCCATGAAGGCTTCATAATTTACACAGCTGTGAAGCTTGTCAGTGCAAAAGGATTTAAAACGTTCCGTCGGCATATCCTTACAGCTTTTAGGGAAATCATTTTCTACAAAGTAAGCGATGAAGGATGCACGGCAAATCTCTTGAGCTTTTTTGATGAAGGTTTCTTTATCCATGGTGCAACAGCTCTTCCTTTAGCTGATAATATTCGCGTGAAAAATAGGGAGTTAACTGGGCCTCACGATGGTCGTAGCCGAAGGCACGCTTGGAGAGGGACATAACAGGCGGAGCCTGTATGCGTTTCGCCACGGCGAAGCCGGCGAACAGCTTCCACCAACGCTCCAGGTCCGCTATCAGAGCCTCCGCGTCAGGACACGCTTCGGCAAGAGCAGCTTCGCTGCAGCCCAGTTCCTGGGCCAGAACGCCCTGCTTATACCAGCGCAGGATGTCGGCAGGGGTAGTCTTGTGCCAGTTTTCTATGAAGGCGCGGAGTAGATAATCATGATATGCATATACAAGCGGGTCGCCGCCCCTGCCGACGGTCTGCGCATCGGAGAGCTCGGCGCTGGGGCGAATAGTGAAGATGGCTTCAGGAATAACCTCGCTCTTGTAGACTTTTTCGTTGAGGTAACGGCCTAGAGCGTACACCTGATACTTCCAGAGGTCGCCTAGTATGGCGAGAGCGCCCGCGATATCGCCGTAGAAGGTGGCGTAGCCCACGGCTAGCTCCGCCTTATTGGAATTGCAGCTGAACGCGCCGCCGAAGGCGGCGCTGGCAGCTGCAATGAGGCGAGCGCCACGGTCGCGAGCCTGAATGTTCTCCTTCACTAGGCTGCTCAGAGTGAGGTTGAAATGTTCACCGGAGCCTAGATTGGTAATAGCAGTAGTACTCAGTTGGCTCACAGAGTACTCATAGCTCTCTTGGATGGGGAGCACGGCGTAGTTGGCGCCCAAGGCTTGGGCCAATTGGTAGGCCAAATCTTGGGTAGTAGTGGAGTTGTAGCGGGAGGGAAGGTTTAAGAGGAGCAGATTCTCCGGCCCTAAAATATCCGCATACATGGCGGCTGTGACAGCACTGTCAATGCCGCCGGAGAGGCCGATAGTCATCTTTTTGATGCCGCATTGCTGCAGGAATTTCGTCGTGCCGTATTTGAGAGCTTGGTAAACGCTCTTAGGCTCCTCCGGTAAGGTAGCCGGCTCACAAGTAGGAATAATGCAGTTAGACTTCGTATCCCAGGTCATTTCCAGTAGCGTATCCGCATACATTTCCGCAGAGGTAATTAAGGTACCGTCGCCGTTATAAGCAGAGGTGCAGCCATCATAGGTAAAGACATTCTTGCCATTGTTTTGGATGCCCACATTATTGCAGTAGATTAAAGGGATACCTGCTTCCTTGGCCTGAGCACTGAACAAACGATTGCGCTTGCGGTTTTTACCTAGGGTATAGGGGGAGCAGGATAGGTTGCACAAAATTTGCGCACCATTTTTGGCCAAGGTCTGGGGCACATTAAGATGGTAATTTTCCGTCCAACCATCCTCGCACAGCATCACGCCTAAGCGCACCTTGGTGCCGCGAATAGTAACCTCCACAGGCTGCAGCGCCTTTTCCACACTGGAGCCTTCCTCGGCACAGAGCTTTTGTAGGCTATAAAAATAGCGATAATCATCAAATTCGCGATAATTGGGCAGAGAATTCTTGATAATAAAGCTGCGGCCCTGATAGCCACCAATGAGCTTGCCATTTTGGCAGACGAAGGCAGCGTTATACTTGCGCAAACGACCATCCTCATTAAGCTTATCCTTTTCCATGGCCACGCTGCCGAAGGCTACACAGAGGCCTTGGCTGGCCTTGATAATCTCTTGGCAATAGTAATCGCAGTCATCTAAAAAGGTTTGCTGCTCCCATAAATCACCGATTAGATAACCGGGCAGGGCCATTTCCGGCAAGAGTAAAATATCGGCCTGTTGCTCGCGCGCCTTGGCCATGGCCTCTAAAATTTTCTTGTAATTTACATCTGGACGGCCGGGGATAATTTCCAGCTGTCCACAAATAATTTTAATCTCCACTTTGCTTACCTTCCGCTTTTTCCTGAAAAACTTGCATTCAGGGTATATCTAGTGCTATTATAGCAGAGATGTGATAATTTCTCTAGTATTAAGGAGGCTTTCAGTGTGAAACATAACAAAAAAACTAACGCTGCCCGTAAGCTGGACGAGCTCAAAATAGAGTATAGAATCATGGAATATGCTGTGGATGAGGAGCATCTGGATGCCATTCATGTGGCTCAGGAGGTGGGCATGCCTGCATCCCAGGTCTTTAAGACACTCTGCGTGCGAGGAGATAAAAACGGCGTTATGTTCGCCGTCATTCCCGGTGACGGGGAGCTGGATTTGAAGGCCTTGGCCAAGGTCAGTGGCAATAAAAGGGCTGAGCTTGTTGCCCTAAAGGAAGTGCTGCCACTTACTGGCTATATTCGCGGTGGTTGCTCGCCCTTGGGTGCCAAGAAAAATTATCCGGTGTATATGGATGCTTCCTGCAATAATTGGCCGGAGATTGCCATCAGCGCGGGTCAAAGGGGCATGCAGATTGTGGCTGCGCCTGCTGATTTACAAAGAGCAACCAAGGCCACGGTTGTACCCTTGATTTTTGCCTAAAGTATTGTCGTAGCGGGCAAGATGTGATAAAATTAGCATGTAAAATGGCTCATTAGTTATTTTTTTAGAGAAATAGATGGTCAATTTTGTCAGAGGAAATCAGAGGAAAGTAGGTTTTGTTATGTTATATGTTAGTACAAGAGGGAAGACTGATTTGATGAGCTCAGCTCATGCTATTACCCGCGGCCTAGCCGATGATGGTGGCCTGTTTGTGCCCCAACGCATTCCTGCTCTGCGTATGGGCGATATTAAGGCTATGGCTAAAAAGCCCTACACCGAAAGAGCAGTGGATGTGCTGCTGCAATACCTGACTGATTTTAGCGAGGATGAGCTGCGCGAGTGCGTGAATGCTGCCTATGCTAAGGAAAAATTTGGCGATAATCCTGTGCCCCTGGTGCAGGTGAATGATAATACGGCGGTGCTGGAGCTGTGGCATGGTCCCACCTCTGCCTTTAAGGATATGGCGCTGCAATTATTGCCCCATCTGTTGACTCGTTCCATGAAAAAGACTGGTGAGACCAATAAGGTGGTTATTCTGGTAGCGACCTCCGGTGATACCGGTAAGGCAGCCCTAGAGGGCTTTGCCGATGTGGAGGGTACCCAAATTATTGTTTTCTATCCTAGCGAGGGCGTCAGCGATATCCAAAAGCGTCAGATGATTACCCAAATGGGCAAGAATGTGAAGGTTTTTGGTATCGAGGGCAATTTTGATGATGCTCAGCGTGGTGTTAAGGAAATTTTTGGCAATAAGGTGCTCAGCGACGAGCTGGCCAAAAATGGCTTTACCTTTTCTTCTGCTAACTCCATTAACTGGGGCCGTTTAGTGCCGCAGATTGTGTACTATTTCAGTGCCTATGTGGACGCTGTAAGCGCAGGCAAAATTAAATTTGGCGACGGCGTAAACTTTGTAGTACCTACAGGCAATTTTGGCGATATTCTGGCAGGCTATTATGCTAAGCTCATGGGCCTGCCTGTTGAACGCTTGCTCTGTGCCTCTAATAGCAATAAGGTTTTGACTGATTTTATTAATTCCGGCACCTATGACAAGCGTCGTGATTTCTATAAGACTATTTCTCCGTCCATGGATATTCTGGTATCCAGCAATTTGGAGCGCTTGCTCTATAATGTGACGGACGAGGATGCTAGCCTTGTGGCTGGTTATATGAAGCGCCTGAATACTGAGGGCGTATACCAAATCGATAATGAGGTTTTGAAGCGTGTGCAAAGTGAATTCTTTGGCGCTTGGGTGGATGAGCTGGAGACCAAGGAGGCCATTGGCCGCATTTATGGTGACTACAAGTATTTGATGGATACCCATACGGCTGTGGCTTGGCGTGCTTTGGAGAAGTATCGCTTCCTGACCAGTGACGAGACCTATTCCATCGTGCTGAGCACTGCTAGTCCCTATAAATTTGCCGATAGCGTGCTGGATGCTCTGGAGGATGCTCAGCCCGCCGGCGCAGATCCCTTTGCCAATCTGGATGAGCTCAATGCCAAGACCGGCGTAGAAATTCCGCAGCGCATGCTGGCCTTGAAGGATTTGCCGGTGCTGCATACTGAGGTTATTCCCTCCGACAAGATGGAGCTGGCTGTGGTAAAGAATTTGCTGTAATAATTAAATAGAATAGTTCGGGGGACTTAGTTCGCGCTTGCGGACTAAGTCCTTGCTATAAAGGGAGGAAGTAGAGTGGACTCTAAGACAGTTCTGGAGGCTGTGCAGACTGGCAGCATGTCCATCGAGGAGGCGGAGCGATTTTTTAATCGCAAGGCCTTCGAGGATATGGGCTATGCGAAGCTGGACACTTATAGAGAGCTGCGCTCAGGCTTTCCTGAGGTGGTGTATTGTCCCAATAAGCCGGACGCCTATTTGCAGGCGATTTATCTGCGCATTTTGGCTCAGGAGGGCGAGGTTTTTGGTACGCGGGCGACGCCGACGCAGGCGGAGCTTGTACGTAAGGTGATACCTGGCATTACTTATTCACCCATGGCGCGAACGCTGAAGCTGGAGAAGCCGGACAAGCGCCGCGAGGGCCTTGTGGCTGTATGTACCGCGGGGACCGCGGATGTGCCCGTGGCCGAGGAAGCGGCGCAGACGGCGGAGTTTTTTGGAGCGCGGGTAGAGCGCTATTATGATGTGGGAGTGAGCGGGCTGCACCGCCTCGTAGCGAAGATGGAGGCGTTGCAGCAGGCGAACTGCATTGTGGCGGTGGCAGGCATGGAGGGAGCGCTGGCCAGCGTGATTGGAGGCTTAGTGCGTAATCCGGTGATTGCGGTGCCTACGAGCGTGGGCTATGGGGCGAGCTTTCATGGGGTGGCAGCGCTGCTGACAATGATTAATTCTTGTGCGAATTGTGTGTCGGTTGTGAATATTGATAATGGCTATGGTGCAGGGTACATTGCGACACAGATTAATAGGTTAGCAACCAAAGGAAATAAATAGTATTAGTAATAAGGTAACAGTTAGCTCGCGGTGATTTTCTCAAGCGAGTCGCCAAATTATGCAAGTGCCGCGCACGCAGCAGAATTTGTGCAGGGAGCTGTCCCTTTGGGGATAACGCAAATTTCGTGGGGTTCAATTGGCCTCTGCGGGGTACTATTTGGCTCGCAGAAGAATTTACGTTTTCGAACCCTTGAGGCCATTGTACCAAGCCACTCATTTGCTAAAAATCACAGCTCACAAACTGTTACCATATAACTAAGTACTTCTATAGTAAATTGAAGGGAGTGTACACAATGAAATCTTTACTTTTAGAGTGTAATGCAGGCGTAAGCGGGGATATGCTGGTGGCTGCATTGTTGGATCTGGGTGCGGATAGAGATGCTTTGGATAGGGCGCTGCGGAGCGTGCCTGCGAAGGGCTTTACTTATAAAATTAGTCGCGTGAAGAAGGCTGGCATTGCTTGCTGTGATTTTGATGTTATTTTAGATGGTGAGCATGAAAATCATGACCATGATATGGAGTATTTGCATGGGGAGGTGCATGAGCATCATCACGACCACGAGCATCATCATGAGCATGAGGATGAGCAAAAGCAGGACCATATTTTGGAGCATGTGCTGCCCAGCCATATGCCGGAGAATGAGCATCTGCTGGACCATGGCAATGAGCGTGCTTATCATGATGGCTTTTATAATGAGCATGATTATATGCATGAGCATGAAATTCAATTGGGTCATGAGTTTTTGCAGGCCCATCAGCCCCATATTTTGGCTAATCATATGGATAACAAGGGTGATTGCTGCACTAAGCATGAGCATCATCACCAGCACCACCATGAGCATCGCGGCTTAAAGGAAATTGTTGCGATCATTAATCATACCGAGATGAGTGCGAATGCTAAGGCTATTGCGCTGAAGATTTTTGATATTCTGGCTGAAGCTGAGGCCAAGGCTCATGCTGTGTCCAAGGATGAGGTGCATTTCCATGAGGTGGGCGCGCTGGACTCCATCGTAGATATTATTGCCATTGCCGTATGCTATGATAGCCTCAATGTGGATGGCTTAGTGACCTCTGAGCTGTGCGAGGGCAGGGGCACTATTCGTTGCCAGCATGGAATTCTGCCCATTCCGGTGCCTGCCACAGCAAACATTATGCAAAAATATAGCATTCCCATGAAATTATTGCCTGTTGAGGGCGAGTTTGTAACTCCCACTGGCGCTGCTGCTGTGGCTGCTTTGCGTGTGGATAAAATGCCAAACCAGTATCAAATTGAGGCTCT
This sequence comes from Phascolarctobacterium sp., assembly GCA_034086985.1. GTDB lineage: Bacteria > Bacillota > Negativicutes > Acidaminococcales > Acidaminococcaceae > Phascolarctobacterium_A. Next base: position 197,379 of record JAXDZG010000012.1, on the reverse strand, counting down.
TGGCTTGGGCGCAGGCAAGCGCACCTATGCTATCCCTAGCATTCTGCGCGCTTCTATTATCAGCTATGCGGGTGCAGAAGCTTGCCCTGCTACGGAAACGATTGTTAAGCTGGAGACTAATCTGGATGATATTACAGGGGAAACTCTTGGTTATACCATGGAGCTGCTTTTAGAGGCAGGAGCCTTGGATGTTTGTTATGTGCCCATTTTCATGAAGAAAAATCGTCCTGCCTACCAGCTGCAGGTGTTGTGCAAGCCTGAACAGGTGGCAGTGATGGAAACGATTATTTATAATGAAACCACTGCTCTGGGCATTCGCCGTCAAATTATAGAGCGTAGCTACCTGGAGCGCCACGAGGAAGAGGTCAACACTATGTATGGCCCTATCAAGGTGAAGGTGTGCGAGGTTCCTGACGGTGAGCGTTATGCAGTCGAATATGAGAGTGCTGCCGCTGCAGCTAGAGCCAATAAGGTGCCCCTGCAGGAGGTTTATCGTGAGGTGGACGCTAATTTCACCTGATGGAGATAGAAATGGATAATATTTTTGACTATGTAGCAGATTTTTATGCTCAGGATGAAGAATGGAATACGGTACTGCAGCAGAGCTATGTAGAGAACTTTTTGCGCACCAAGCTTTGGCAAGGTGCAAGTGAAGAAGAGCTTTTAAAGGACTGGGACCATATCATGGTGCTGTGTATCTTCTTGGGTAATTCTGATAATTATCTAGGGGATATGACCAAGGAGGACTTTATCGATTGCGTGGGCTGGTGCGCCCGCAATGTCTCGGATTTTATGATCTCGGTGGAGAATGTATCTTCCTTTTTGGACAGTATTTCCCAGCTTTACGCTCACTTGAAAAAGAAAAGGATTATCTCCAGCTGCACTGCTCCTGCCGAGGCCAAGGCAAAGCTGATAGTCAATGGGCAGGTGCAGATGCTTCAGGAGGATGGTCATTTCTATCCTCGCTTTGAGCGCTACAATGTTTATTCCACTCCCGATTTGCCCGCCAAGGTATTTTTGAATATCGGCGAGCGCTTGGATAATCTTTTGCTTGCTCTGCGTAAATTCTTTGAGGATAAAAAGTATAAAAAAGATATTGAAAGAGCTACCTTTTTATATGCCGGCATCTTGATGACGGGTGTAGTACAGGAAAAGCCCGGTAGCGAGGAATATGCCCAGTGCTTTTGGGATTATTTCCTATTTGACTATCGCATGATTGCCAACGATAAATGTCCCTTGCAGCATTTTTACGACAGTATTGCCGAAATCGGCTTCAGTAAAAACGGCCAGGTGAGCAGGGATGTGCTGCTAGAGCTTTTGCAGGCCCAGCTGGTCTTCTTCACTGTGCAAAACAGAACGGAGGATGGCATTTATAGCTGCATGAATGTGTTCACTGGCGAGGACTATATGCTGATGCTGCCCTTTGACCAGGATGTGGACACGGAGAATATGATTTTCATGGGGCATATTTTCTATAATAAAACCATGGTCATGAATTGCTTAAGAGGCATGCAAATCCCGAAAACCTCCTTGAAACGCTTTATGAAGGTGATGAAGCAGGCCAAGGATTGGATGGGCATCAGAGAGGGTGCTGATTTTACTTGGGATGCCTTTGTGCAGCGTTATCCCATGTTTGTACGCCACATGTCCCTTATCTATTCTGCCTATGTGAAGATGGATGGCTTTAATGCAGAAACCTGCCATCAGAATTATCGTCCTGCTCCCGTGCTAGAGGATGCTGTAAGTGAAGAAATCTGGTATGCCATGCGTCCTTACGCCTTTAGCGCCTTTGATATTAAGCTGGCTCAGCAGCTGTGGAGCGATTATGTAGCTGCTACTGAGAAGAATGTGGCCGCTATTCGCAGACCGGAAATCTGGGCAGCGGGGGTTATCAATTGCTTTGTGCAGGCCAATGGCGTATATAATTACAACGCCGAGCATATTTCCTTAATGTGTAACGGCGTACCCATAAGCACGATTAAAAGAACTACTGACGAGATTAAAAACCAAATTTTACTGGAGCCACATGACCCTCGTTATCTCAATGAGGAAGGCTTATTGTTGATGCTACTGATGTAGCAGAAGGAGATTGCTTATGAAATGTGGATTTTGTGGCCGCGAAGTGGAGAAGGGCGTATTGGAGTGCCCTTATTGCCATTATCGCTTTGAAGTGGATGCTCAGGTGCTGACTCCTGACGAAAGAGACACCTTTGAGGGTGTGACCATTGAACAGGATGGCAGCACCGTTGATAATAAAAATATGACCAATGGCCAGGGCGCTGGCTATGAGCAAGGAGCGCGAGGTAGCTATGATCAGGGTACCTATAGCGGCCAGCAGCAGGGACCTCAAATTAAGGTACATCACTTTGGCTGTGGCAGCAGCATTTTGATGACGCTGCTTATTTTGGGCGGTATCTTGGCCTTGTTCTTCTTCTTGCTGCCCACCTTTATCGTTTTTGCTGCTATTGGCGCTGTGGTTGTGTTTATTCTGCGTTTATTCATGTAAAAAATATGAAAAAACACTGGCAGATTTGCAAAAAATCGTGTACAATATATAGTTGATGCACAATGTGTGAAAATAAAAGAGGAGGCATTTGAATATGCATAGTTACAGCATGGATCTTGGCGGCAGAACCTTAACCATTGAAGCCGGCAAGATTGCAAAACAAGCAAATGGCGCTGTATTAGTACGCTATGGTGATACCGCTGTAGTAGTTGCCGTTACCGGCACCAAGACTCCCCGTGAGGGCGTTGACTTTTTCCCTTTGACTGTTGATTTTGAAGAAAAGATGTACGCTGTGGGCAAGATCCCCGGCGGCTTTATTAAACGTGAAGGTCGTCCCAGCGAGCAGGCCATTTTGACCAGCCGCCTGATTGACCGTCCTATTCGCCCCATGTTCCCTGAGGGCTACCACAACGATGTACAAATCGTTGCTACTGCAGTTTCCGTTGATCCTGACAACGCACCGGATATGCCTGCTATGGTAGGCGCTTCCTGCGCACTGTCCATCTCTGATATTCCCTTTGAAGGCCCTATCGCCGGTGTACGCGTAGGCTTAATTGATGGTCAGTTCATCATTAACCCCACCGTGGAGCAAGCAGCTGTTTCCGAGCTGAACCTGGCTGTTGCAGGTACTAAGGACGCTATCTTGATGGTTGAGGCTGGTGCTAAGGAAGTATCCGAAGAGACCATGCTGGACGCTATTTGGTTCGGCCATGGCGTAATCAAGCAATTGGTAGAGTTCCAAGAAAAGATCGTTGCTGAAATCGGCAAGACTAAGATGGAAGTACCTGTGTACATTCCGCCTGCTGAATTGGTAGCTGAAATTGAAGAATATGGTGCTCAAAAGCTGAAGGATGCCCTGATGGACGCTAACAAGCTGGAGCGCGAGGAAAACGTTGCTAAGGTAAAAGCAGAAATCGCCGAAGTATTTTTGGAGAAATATCCTGACAATGCTAAGGATGTTGCTTATATCACCCAAAAGCTGGTGAAGAAAATCGTTCGTCGTACCATTTCCGTGGACAAGATTCGTCCGGATGGTCGTCAACTGGACGAGGTTCGTCCTGTATCCTGCGAGGTAGGCCTGCTGGCTCGTCCTCATGGCAGCTCTCTGTTCACCCGTGGTCAAACCCAAATTTTGAACGTTTTGGCTTTGGCTCCCCTGCGTGAAGCACAAATCCTGGATGGCCTTGGTGCAGAAGAAACCAAGCGTTACATCCATCACTATAATTTCCCGCCCTATTCCGTAGGCGAGACCAAGCCGTTGCGCAGCCCCGGCCGTCGTGAAATCGGCCATGGTGCTCTGGCTGAGCGTGCTTTAAAGCCCGTTATTCCCTCTGAGGAAGAATTCCCGTACGCAATTCGTCTTGTTTCCGAGGTTCTGGAATCCAATGGTTCCTCCTCCATGGGCTCCGTATGCGCAAGCACCCTGTCCCTGATGGATGCAGGCGTGCCCATTAAGGCTCCTGTTGCCGGCGTGGCTATGGGCCTTGTTAAGGATGGGGATTACTTCACCATTCTGACCGATATCCAAGGCTTGGAGGATGCTCTGGGCGATATGGACTTTAAGGTAGCAGGTACTGAGAAAGGTATCACCGCTATCCAAATGGATATTAAGATTGATGGCATCAACAAGGATATCTTCACCCAGGCTCTGGCTCAAGCTAAGCGCGGCCGTGAGTTCATTATGGGCAAGATGATGGAATGTATCAGCGAGCCTCGTAAGGAGCTGAGCAAGTACGCTCCTAAGATTACCACTATCCATGTTGATCCTGACAAGATTGCTAAGGTTATTGGCCCCGGCGGCAAGACCATTAAGAAGATTGTGGACGAAACCGGCGCTAAGATTGATATCGATGATACCGGTCGCATCTTCATCGCTGCTGTAAACAGTGAATCCGCTTACAAGGCTATTGAGATGATCGAAGGCATCACTGCTGAAGCTGAACCTGGCAAGATTTACACCGGTAAAGTTACTCGTCTGATGAACTTTGGCGCTTTCGTAGAAATTCTTCCGGGCAAGGAAGGTCTAGTACATATTTCTCAGCTGTCCACCGAGCATGTGGAAAAGGTTGAGGATGTGGTTTCCTTAGGTGACGAAATCGTTGTTAAGGTTACCGAAATCGACAACAAGGGTCGCATTAACCTGTCTAGAAAAGCAGTCCTCATGAAGGGTATGCAAAAATAAGCTAAAATTATAAAGGCTCTCCGTTAAGGGGAGCCTTTTTTACAAAAGGAGCAGAGGAGGTTTTCCATGAAAATCCGTGGCTTTGAAAAAATAACTAAATATGCCGATGTAGATTTTCCTATGCCGGAGCGCAAGACGGAGCTTAGCGCAGGCTATGATTTTTGCTTGCCCGAAGAGGTAACTCTGGAGCCGGGCAAGCTGCAGCTGGTGCCCACCGGTGTGAAGGCTTATATGCAGCCGGGGGAATGGCTGGGGATGCATATCCGCAGCTCTATGGCGGTGAAGAAGCGCCTGATGCTGGTAAATAATGTGGGCATTATTGATGCGGATTATTACAATAATCCGGACAACGAGGGCCACATTATGCTGGCACTGCTGAATATGGGCACCGAGACTGTGGTTTTACCCAAGGGCGAGCGTGTTGCGCAAGGTATTTTCTATAGCTACCTTACTGCGGATGGCGATGAAAAGGTTACAAAGGCAGTGCGCGGCGGTGGCTTCGGCAGCACAAGCAAATGATTTTTGTTCAATCTTTACATTAAATAAAATTTTATCTTTTTCTTCATTTTTTTGTTTGACAAAGATTGTCCAGCGTACTATAATTTCTCTAATGAACAACCATTAAGATAGAGGAGCGGAAAGCATCAGTAGCCTGTGGAGCGGGAGTAAAGAAGCAGGTGAAAGGGCCAACGCCGAAGTGCAAGAGCAGCCGTGTCCTTGTGCTGGGCCGTCAGCGAAAGCTGCCGGACTGTCGCTAGAGTACTAGCGGAGCGCTATCTCAGGTATGTGTATGATTGCAGTGCAGCATATAACCGTTGAGATAGACTAAATCTCAACGGTTTTTTTGTAGGCGATAAGGAGTGAATTACATGATTCGTGTATTGGTAAATGGCGCATTGGGCCGCATGGGCGGCGAGGTCTGCAAAAAGGTTTTTGCAGAGCCTGATTTAGAATTAGTTGGCGCTGTAGATATTAAAGAGGGTACTATTGCTTTGGGCGAGGGCGTAAAGGTTAGCACTGATTTGGTAGCTGCTATCGAAGCTACCAAGCCCCAAGTAGTGGTGGACTTCACTCGTCCTGATGTTGTAATGGGAAACCTGCGCAAGATGCTGCCCCTGGGCGTGCATGCAGTAGTTGGTACTACCGGCTTTAAGGATGCTGATTTAGAAGAGGTGGATGCACTGGCTCGTGCCAATAACACTTCCATTCTCATCGCTCCCAACTTTGCTTTGGGTGCTGTAGTAATGATGAAGCTGGCCTGTGAGGCTGCCAAATATTTCCCCCATGTGGAAATTATTGAGAAGCATCACGACAATAAGCTGGATGCTCCCAGCGGCACTGCTATCATCACCGCCCAAAAGATTGCCGAGGTGCGCAAGGCTATGCACCAAGGTCATCCGGAAGAGCACGAAACCATGGCCGGTGCCCGTGGTGCCGATTATGAAGGCATGAAAATTCACAGCGTACGCCTGCCTGGCTACGTTGCTTCCCAAGAGGTTATCTTTGGCGGACAGGGCGAAACATTGCACATCAGCACTGACCCTGTAAGCCGTGAATGCTATATGCCCGGTGTGGCACTGGGCTGCCGCAGGATTATTGACCAGGTGGGTCTGGTTTATGGTCTGGATAAATTACTGTAGGAATTAAGAGGGGGAAAGGTTTATGAAAAAGTATAATGTTGCAATTTTAGGTGCTACCGGTGCTGTAGGTGGCGAATTCTTAAAGCTCATCGAAGAGCGTAACTTCCCGTTTGCAGAGCTCCGTCTATTGGCTTCTGCCCGCAGTGCAGGCAAGCAAATCGAATTCATGGGCAAAACCTATACTGTGCAAGAGGCTACCAAGGATTCCTTCGAGGGTATTGACATTGCTCTCTTTGCCGGTGGCAGCATTTCTAAAGAATTTGCACCTTACGCTGTAAAGGCTGGCGCTGTTGTTATCGATAACTCCAGCACCTTCCGTATGGACCCTGAAGTACCGTTGGTAGTGCCCGAGGTTAACCCTGAGGATATCCTCAAGCATAAAGGCATTATCGCCAACCCCAACTGCTCCACTATTATCATGGTGATGGCTCTGAAGCCTCTCTATGATCTGGCTCGCATTAAACGTATCGTTGTTTCTACCTACCAAGCTGTTTCCGGCGCTGGTAAAGAGGGTATCGACGAGCTGACTGACCAAACCAAGGCTTATGCTGAAGGTCGCGAAATGGAAGCACATATTCTGCCCTCCGCTTCTTTGGCTAAGCATTATCCCATTGCCTTCAATCTGATTCCGCAAATCGACGTTTTCCTGGATAATCTCTACACCAAGGAAGAGATGAAGATGGTTAACGAAACCAAAAAGATTATGCATGATGATGAAATGCGCATCACTGCTACCACCGTGCGCGTGCCCGTATATCGCAGCCACAGTGAGTCTGTAAACATCGAGTTTGAGCATGACCTGGATCTGGCTGAAATGGCTAAGGCTATTGATGCTTTCCCAGGCGTACAAATGATGGATGATCCCCAAAACCAAATTTATCCCATGCCGCTTTATACCTCTGAAAAATATGATTGCTTTGTAGGCCGCCTCCGTCGTGATGAGTCCAACCCCAACACTTTCAATTTGTGGGTTGTAGGCGACCAAATCCGCAAGGGCGCAGCCTTGAATACCTTGCAGATTGCTGAGAAGATGATCGAAAACGGCTGGATTTAAAAAGGGGAGAGTTTTACTATGAAAATTATTGTACAAAAATTCGGCGGCACCTCTGTAGCCAGCGAGGAAGCCCGCATTGCCGTGAAGGATAAAGTATTGCAAGCCATTCATAATGGCTTTGCTCCCGTAGTTGTAGTTTCTGCTATGGGTCGTAAGGGCGCACCCTATGCAACCGATACTTTGATTGATACCTTGAAGGAAGCTAATATCTCCGTCAATGTCCGTGAGATGGATATGCTCATGTGCTGCGGCGAAATCATTTCCTCTTGCGTTATGGCAGCAACTCTGCAAAAATTTGGTATTAACGCTATGGCTCTGACCGGCGGTCAAGCCGGCATCATCACCGACTCCCAATTCGGTGCAGCTCGCATTAAGAATATCAAGGTGTCCTACCTGATGCGTCTCTTGGAATCCGGCATCATCCCCGTGGTATGCGGCTTCCAGGGCATGACCGAAAACAACTTCAAGTTCACCACCTTGGGTCGTGGCGGCAGCGATACCTCTGCAGCAGCTCTGGGCGCAGCTCTGAAGGCTGACTGCGTAGAGATTTATACCGACGTAGAGGGCATCATGACTGCTGACCCGCGTCTGGTGAAAGAGGCTAATATCCTAGAGCAAATCTCCTATGCCGAGGTTTGCCAGATGGCTTACAACGGCGCTAAGGTTATTCATCCTCGCGCTGTGGAAATTGCCATGGGCAGCAATATCCCCATGTATGTAAAATCCACCTTTAGCGATGCTCCTGGTACCTTGATTACTAGCGAGGCCAATGGTCGCAGTGCCGGCAGCGAGGTGGCTATCAACGAGAGCTGCGCTAGTGGCGTTGCTAACCTTAGCGATTTGGTACAATTCCGCATCGAGCTCAATCCCACTGATTTGGCCGCAGGCCGCAATCTCTTCGAGGATTTGGCTGCTGCCGGCATCAGCGTAGGCTGCCTGAACCTGTCCGAGAAGGAAGCTATGTTTGCAGTTTTCACTCCTGACCAAGAGCGCACTATTAAAGTGCTGGATGAGACTGGCTTTAAATATGTTTGCAATACTGGCTGTGCCAAGGTTTCTGTGGTAGGCAGCGCTATGCGCGGTGTGCCAGGCATCATGGCTACCTTCGTGGCTGCTTTGGCTGCAAAAAATATCGCTATTTTGCAAACCGTGGACTCCGATACTACAATTTCTGCTATCGTTAAGGAAGAGCATTTGGTTGACGCTGTTACAGCTCTGCACCATGCCTTCAAATTATAAAAGAGGTGTAATTATTTTATGACAAGACCCTATTTTGGTAGATTATTAACTGCAATGGTCACTCCCTTCAAGGAGGATGGCAGTGTTAATTATGAAGCTGGCTGTCAGCTGGCCGATTGGCTTTTGGCTAACGGCTCCGATGGCTTAGTAATCGAAGGCTCCACCGGCGAAGCTGCTACCATGGACATGGATGAAAAAATCAAATTCATGGAGACCATTGTAAAGCATGTCAATGGTCGTGCTCCCATCGTAGCTGGTGCTGGCACCAACTGCACTGCTTCCACCATTGATTTGGTGAAAAAGATGGAAGCCTGCGGCGTGGATGGTCTTTTGGTTGTAGGTCCCTTCTACAACAAGCCCACTCAAGAGGGCTATTACCAGCATTTTGCAGCTGTGGCTAAATCCACCAAGCTGCCCATCATCGTGTACAATGTGCCCGGCCGCACCGGCTCCAATATTGCTCCGGCAACTGTAGCTCGTCTGGCCAAGGATTTTGATAATATCGTGGCTATTAAAGAAGCAGCTGGCAACGTTGCTCAATGTGCTGAGCTGTACAGAGTATTGCCCGAGCGTATCTCCATTTATAGCGGTGACGACGGCTTGATTCTGCCCTTCATGGCAGTGGGTGCTGTAGGCCTGATTTCTGTATTGGCTAATTGCAATGGCAAGATTTTGCAGGATGTAATGCAAGCCTACGAGGATGGTCGCGTACAAGAGGCGGCTGTTTTGAATAAGCGCATGGTGCCCCTGGCTAAGGCTATGTTCATGGAAAGCAATCCCATTCCCATCAAATATGCTGTGACCAAAGTAACCGGCATTAACGTAGGTGAGCCCCGCTTGCCGCTGACTCCGCTATGCGCTGACTGCGTAGCCATGATGGATGTAATCCTTAAGGATTATGGCATGGTAAAATGAGCAAGCTAGTTGTTATTATCCAATGTGAGCAGGTACAAAAGCGCTGCTGTGGCTATAACTGCACCCATGCCTTTTACAGCCGTGAGGGCAAGTTTGCTGATTATCCTGCGGATACACGTTATATGTCCTTTACCTGCGGTGGCTGCTGTGGGGCGGGGCTCAGTGTGAAGCTGGAAAATCTGCGCAAGCGCTTGCGTCGCTTTGAAGAGGATGGCTTCGATGTCGTCGTTCATTTGTCCAGCTGTATGGTCAGCGACAATTATCACAAGGCACCCTGTCCTCATCTGGATTATATTCAAAGCTTGCTGACTAAAAAAGGCTTTACGGTGGTGAAGGGGACCTATATCTCCAAGACAGCAAGTAAAAAACGAGCTGCCGGGATTTACCAGGATTTCTAAAAATAAAATTTGTTATTTAGCAGTATTGCTGGAACTAAAGTGGTCTAGCAGTACTGCTTTTTTATGTATACAGTGATTTTTCTGTGTATTTAGCAGGAAAAATACTACTTTTAGCAGAATATAACAAGTTATAAAAAATAATTTTCTGCGTAAAGGAGTTGATGGACATGCCATTGTTGATTTTAGTTATTCTGTTAAGTATTATTGTGGCTATTTTCGCTGTACAAAATGCTGTGGCTGTTTCCTTGAACTTTATCTTTTGGAGCTTTTCTTCCTCGCTGGTGCTGGTAATCTTAGGCTCATTTTTAATCGGTGTGCTGGTTGCCACCTGCTTCTTGTTGGCCATGAAGGCACGGCATTATTTGCAGGATAAAAAAATGCAGGAAGAGATTACCAAGCTACAAACAGAGAATAAACGCTTGGAGGAACGTATCGCCATGCTACAGCACACCCAGCAGCTGCATGACCAACCTGCTAGCGCCAGCAAGCCTCAGGCTAATAAAGGTACGGATAAGATATAATGTTAGCCAAGGAGCGTATTTGGGAAATACGCCAATATGATAAGCATAAGGCTGGTTGCCTCGCTGCGGAGCTGGGGATTTCACCCTTGGTTACAGGGATATTGCTGGAACGAGGCTTGAATGACACCGAGTCTATGCGCGAATTTCTCTATGGTAGTACAACTCCCTTCCATGACCCTTTTTTACTTAAGGACATGGAAAAATCTGTTAGACGCATTGAAAAGGCGCTGCAGGTCGGGGAAAAAATCACTGTTTATGGTGATTATGATGTGGACGGCATCAGTGCGTCCTCCTTGCTCTATATTTATTTGCAGAGCAGGGGTGCCCAGGTGGAAACTTATATTCCTCAGCGTAAGAACGAGGGTTATGGCTTAAATGATGATGCTTTGCAGACTATAGCTGACGGTGGAACAACCTTAGTGATTACAGTGGACTGCGGTATTAGCGGTCTGCATGAGGTAGAAAACGCACCGAAGAGCTTAGATATTATTATTACGGATCACCATACGGTACCGGAGCAGCTGCCTCCTGCTTACGCCATTGTCAACGCTAAGCAGCAGGATGATAGCTATCCCTTTAAGGAGCTGAGCGGCGTGGGCATAGCCTTCAAGCTATGCCAAGCCCTGGAGCAAAAAGTGCCGGGACGCCTGCCGGAGTGGGCGGAGCTCACGGAGCTGGCGGCCCTAGGCACTGTTGCTGATATTGTGCCGCTAGTAGGCGAGAACCGGGAGCTGGTGCGCCGTGGCCTGGCGGCCATGGAGAGCACCCAGCTGGTGGGCCTCAGGGCTTTAATCGAAGCCAGTGGCTTGTCCGGGCAACGCATTGCCTCGGACAATATTGGCTTCGGCTTGGCACCTCGCCTGAACGCTGTGGGGCGACTGGAGCACGCGCAGCGTGCGGTGGAGCTTTTGGTGACCAAGGATCGCTATAAGGCCACCGAGATTGCAGCGGAGCTCAATCGGGAAAACAGTCTGCGTCAGGATATTAGTAGACAAATTCAGGAGGAAGCGGAGGCGCTTTTAGCTCAAGAGGAGCATATTGATACGGCCATCGTGCTAGCCAGCGAAGGCTGGCATCAGGGCGTTATTGGTATTGTAGCCTCTCGCTTAGTGGATAAATATCATTTACCGACTATTTTATTGAGTATTTCCGGAGACATGGCCAAGGGCAGCTGTCGCAGCATACCGGCCCTGAATTTATACGAGGCCATTGCTGCGGAGGCCGATATTTTGAGCCAGTTTGGCGGACATCATCAGGCCGCTGGACTGACCTTGCCAGCGGCCAAGGTGGAGGAGTTTCGCCGTCGCTTTAAGGAGTATGTGCGTAAGGCCCTAGCGCCTGAGGATTACCAGCCCCATCAGATTGTGGACTGCGTGATTGGGGATAAGGGCGAGATTACCCTTCAGGATTTGCAGGAGCTCCAGCTCCTAGAGCCCTGTGGCTGCGCCAATATGCCGCCGGTTTTCGCCTTCCATCATGCTCTTTTGCATAATGCCAAGGCCATGGGCAGGGAGCAGAACCATTTGCAATTTCTCTTATATAAGGGCGATTTTTCCTATCGCTGCATTATGTGGAATAGTGCAGACCTTTTGCATTTCATGTATGATAATATGATTGCAGACGTGGCCTTCCAGCCTAAGATTAATGTGTGGCGCGAGGAAACCAGCGTCCAGCTTCATGGCGTAAGCATCAGGCAGGAGTTGAATTTGGGTGATTTTCGTAATCATCTGGCCAATAAATACCAGCTATTGACAGCTTTAGTGCGCACTCATAATGAGCTGCTTGTATTTGTTAACGACAGGTCGCAAATCGCGCCGGAGCTACTAGAGTCACAGCTAGCACCATATATCAAGCTGGCTACCTATGCAGAGCTTAAGCATGATATGGAGCTAGCAGGCAGGAGTGTAGTCTTTTTAGATTATCCCAACGCTTTATTGGCACAACTAGTAAAAGCTTTACGACAAAGGGGAGTGCGCTCCTTGTTTTTGCTCTACAAGCAGCAGGAGCAGGTAGCTCTCACAGAGCAGCTTCCTTTGCTTTATCCTGAGCGCGAGCACATGGCACAGGCTTATAAGCTGGTCATGGAGCTGCTGCAGCAAAGGCAAGAGCTAGATATAGCATGGCTTTTGCAGGAAAAAGGTACCCAGCTTAGTGAAAATGCCATAAAAATTATGGCGGAGCTTGGTTTTGTGAGCCTAAATAATGGTATAATAAAAAGGAATATCATCAAGCGCTGCCAGCTGGAGGATTCACCCCTTTATGTAGAGCTCCAGGAAAAACGGCGAGCACTTGAAAATATCTATAAAGAAAATCTGCGTTTAAGCCAATACGATTTACTCCGCGGCTGACGCTTTGGATGGGAGTGGGGATGGATGCCCTCTACAGAAAATATTAGTAATGCGGACGAGCTATTCGTCAAAATAGAATCATATTTAAATCCTGAGCAGGTGGCGTATGTGCGCAAGGCATATGAATTGGCCGCTGAAGCACATAAAACCCAGGTGCGCAAATCCGGTGAGCCCTATATTATTCATCCCATTGGCGTGGTGGGGATTTTGGCCAGTCTGCAAATGGATGATAAAACACTGGCGGCAGCCTTTCTCCATGATGTAGTTGAGGACACTGATTATACTCTTGATGATATTAAAGAGCGCTTTGGCGTGGTTGTGGCTAACCTTGTGGACGGCGTTACCAAATTAGGTAAAATCGAGTACATTTCCAAGGAAGACCGCCAAATTGAAAACTATCGCAAGATGTTTTTGGCTATGGCCCGCGATATTCGCGTAGTTTTAATTAAGCTGGCGGATAGACTGCACAATATGCGTACCATGAAATTCATGCCCTTGCATAAGCAGCAATCCATTTCTCGCGAGACCTTGGAGATTTATGCTCCCTTGGCTCACCGTTTGGGCATCTATGCTATCAAGTGGGAGCTTGAGGATTTGGCCTTCCGTTACATGGAGCCCGATATCTATTATGATTTGATGGAGCAGGTTAAAACCAAGCGCCGCGAGCGTGAGGCCATGATAAACGAGGCTATGGCAACGCTGAAGGATGCTGTGGAGAAGGCGGGCATTCGCTGTGAAATCCAGGGACGTCCTAAGAATTTCTATAGCATTCATAAAAAGATGCTCCGTGACCATAAGCAGCTTAGCGAGATTTATGATTTGTTGGCTATTCGTGTTCTGGTGGACACCGTTAAGGACTGCTATGGTACCTTGGGTATTGTTCACAGCATGTGGCGTCCTATTCCCGGTCGTTTTAAGGACTATGTGGCTGTGCCCAAGTCCAATATGTACCAATCCCTGCATACCACTGTTTTAAGCTCCGGCGGTCAGCCTTTGGAAATTCAAATCCGTACTTTTGAGATGCACCGTATCAGTGAGTATGGTATCGCAGCTCATTGGCGCTATAAGGAAAGCGGTGGCAGCAAGCCTGCCAGCGGCACTGATAAGAGTTTTGATGCCAAGCTGAGCTGGCTGCGCCAGCTACTAGAATGGCATAATGATATGAATGATTCCCGTGATTTTGTAAACACGGTGAAGATGGATATTTTTGCGGACGAGGTCTTTGTCTTCACGCCCCGTGGTGACGTTATCGATTTGCCCGTAGGCTCCGTACCCATTGACTTTGCGTACCGCATTCATACTGATGTAGGTAATCGTTGCGTGGGGGCCAAGGTCAACGGACGCATTGTGCCCTTGGATTATTCCTTGAAAAACGGCGACATTGTAGAGGTTATCACCTCCAAGCAATCCAACGGCCCTAGCCGTGACTGGATTAATATCGTTGGCTCCAGTGATACTCGTAACAAGATTAAAAATTGGTTCAAGAAGGAGCGCCGTGAGGAGAACATCCTTAAGGGTCGTGAAATGCTGGAGCGCGAGGTAAAGCGCTTAGGCTACGAAATCAAGGTGCTGGTAACTCCCGAAAAGCTGAAGGCTGTGGGCAATAAGCTGCGTATTGATACGGATGAGAACCTTTTGGCAACCCTGGGCTATGGCGGTGTAACCCTAAACACTGTTATGAGCAAGCTGGTCGAGCTCTACAAGAAGGAGCAGAAGCTGGAGACCACCAAGGATTTGGCTCAGGTACTGGCCGAGCTGAAGCCGCGCAAGTCCAAGGCTAAGGCGAGCCACGGTATCCTCGTCAAGGGCGAGGAGGGCATCATGGTTAAGCTGGCGCGCTGCTGCAACCCCATTCCCGGGGACCCGGTGGTGGGCTACATTACCCGCGGTAGCGGCGTTTCCGTCCATCGTGCGGACTGTCCCAATGTGCTCAGCAATAACCCTGAGGAGCAAAGTCGTCTCATCGAGGTTTCTTGGGATGTGGGTATTGACGATGTTTACAAGGTAAATATCATGATTACTTCCCAGGACCGCCCTGGTATGATGAGCGATATTATGAATATTACTAGTGAGGCTAAGCTGAATATTTTCTCCCTCAGCTGCCACACTGACAAAAATAAAATGGCTACCACCCATATGGGTCTCGATATTACAAGCCTTGAGCAGCTGGAATATGTGATGAATCGCATTCGCCGCATGAAGGGAGTGTACACTGTGGAGCGTGTGTTCTCTACCAGCGGTGGCGGAGGTAAGCGCAAATGAGAGCGGTAGTGCAAAGAGTTGACCGGGCCAGCGTCACCGTGGGGGACGCGTGCACGGGCAGGATAGAGAAGGGCCTTTTGGTGCTTTTGGGTGTGGCCGAGGGTGACACCGAGAAGGATTTGGCCTATATTGTGGATAAGGTCTGCGGCCTGCGCATTTTTGAGGATGATGCAGGGAAGATGAATTTATCGGTGCAGGATGTAGGCGGTAGTATCTTGGCTGTAAGCCAGTTTACCCTTTGCGGCGACTGCCGCAAGGGGAAGCGCCCCAGCTTTGATAAAGCGGCGAAGCCAGAAATTGCGAATGAGTATTATGAGCAATTCGTGGCTGCCTGCCGCGCTAAGGGACTGCCCGTGGAGACGGGCGTCTTTAGAGCGCATATGCTTGTTGCGTTAGTAAACAACGGCCCTGTAACGATTTTGTTGGATAGTAGTAGATTGCTGTGAGTAAATATTGTGCCTCGGAAAGGAGAGGTGTGATATTTGGAAATAGCTTATTTTAGGAGGTACTTCATGAAAATTTATAGACAAGAGGTGGGTATGCTGGCCACCAACTGCTATTTGGCAGCTAATGAGGAGCTCAAAGAGGGCGTAATTGTAGACCCTGGTGCGGATTGCGAGGCCATTTTAGATATGGTTGCCCAAGCCGATGTTAAGGTTGTGGCTATTCTTTTGACTCACGGCCATAGCGACCACATCGGTGCTTTAAGCGAGCTGCGTAAAGCTACTGGTGCTCCCGTATATATTTCCAAGGAGGATGAACCCTGCCTGAGCAAGGCTGATATTAATCTGTCCTTCTTCGTAGGCCGTGCTATTCAATGCGACCCAGCAGAGAATTTGGTAACCGATGGCCAAACACTCCACTTAGCAGGCATGGATTTTGAAGTTTTGGCCACTCCCGGCCATACCAAGGGCGGAATTTGCTACTATAACAAAGAGAACAAATTCATGTTCGTAGGTGACACTGTATTCTGCGAGTCCATTGGCCGTACTGATTTGCCCGGTGGCAGCTATAAAGAGATTTTGCAGTCTATTAAAAATAAAATTCTTGTTTTGGATGATGGAATCGCTCTTTTGCCCGGACACGGTCCTCAGACCAGCGTGGGCTGGGAGCGCCGCAGGAATCCCTTCCTGCAATAAAGCATGATGTTTCAGTATTGGAGCGCAATCAAAACCAGCACCTGGTTCAAGCTAGTGGTAGCCACAGCTATTTCCTATGTGCTGTACCTCTTGGCTGGTTTTATGTTGCCCATTTTATTGGCTATTGGTCTAGCCTTTGGCCTTTATCCATTAGTTAATATGATTACCCAGGTGCGGGTGGCTCATGGCATGATTAAGCTATCCAGAGCGGTGGCCATAGTGCTGGCATTGATAGGCTTTCTATTGTTTATCATCATAGCCGTGGCCTTTATTGTGCTGCCCTTATTTGGTCAGCTCAATGAGCTCTTGGTGAAGCTGCCCCAGCTAGCCGCCAATTCTAGCGGTCATGATTTGGAAGCCATGCTTCAGGACCCTAGTAAAATACCCATGCTGCCCAGCAGCTTTGATATGCTTACTGATGGGCTTATTAACTGGGCCATGGGATTTGTAGCCAGCGTTTTGCGTAATTTGCTGCGCAGCAGCTTGGAAATAGTGTCCAACCTGATTGGTCTCATTATCGTGCCCTTCTTGGCCTTTTATTTCCTCAAGGATTGGCGCGATTTGCGGAGCATGACTATCAATCTTTTCAATTATGATGTGCAGGATAGGGTAGCCAAGGTCATTGATGATATCGGTCGCACCCTGAGCGCTTATACTCGTGGCTTGTGCAAGCTGAGCCTCATTTCTGGCTTCGTCATCACTGTGGGAACATTTATTTTGGGCATTCAGTTCCCCTTGGTACTGGGCTTTTGGGCTATCCTTGCCGAGACCGTGCCTGTGGTGGGGCCCATTATGGGCGCTGTGCCGGCGATTTTCATTGCTTATGGACAAAGCCCTGAGGCCGCATTGCATGTGGCGCTTTTCTACGCAGTATATTATCAGCTGGATGCTAATTTCCTCATGCCCAAGATTATGGGGGCGCGGCTTGATTTGCATCCCGTGCTGGTTATTGGTAGCCTTTTAGTTGGCGCCAAGCTTTTTGGTATTTTGGGTATGGTGTTCGCCGTGCCTGTAGCTGCTGTGTACCGTGTGCTTTATAAGGAGCTATGGCATGCAGATGAAAGTAGGGTGGAGGCACCATGAGTACATATTTTAGCTTACGCAATTTGTGCGGATTTGAGATAACGCGGCCCGTGTGCGACATGGCCGCGTTCTTTGACTATGAGCTGGCTGTTGCTTCTGATCAAGAAGATGCTCATTTGGCTGTGTTGTCCATTACCTATGATAGAGAAGCTTATCTTGTTACTGCTTCTTTAATTGACACGGACAAGAGCTTTAGTAGCGCACAGCAGTGCCAGCTTGAGCAGGAAAGCGAGCCTACAGGCGGTGAGCTCACCCGCTGTGTAAAGCTAGCCGTAGTTGATGTTTTGTCCCAAGCAACCAGTGAGCAGCCTGTTATGCCCTGGGGCATTTTGACCGGCGTGCGTCCTGGTAAATTAGCCCATAAGCTTTTGGACAGCGGTATAGCTGCTGCCGAGCTTCCGAATTACTTGGAAAAGGCTTATCTATTACCTCAAGAGCAGGGCAGTATGCTTACTAATATTGCTGTGAAGCAAAAGAAAATCTTGCCCGATAGCACACGTTTAAGGGACGCTGGCATCTATATTGGGGTGCCCTATTGCCCAAGTCGCTGCTCTTATTGTTCTTTTCCGGCAGGAATAGTGCCTCAGGACGAAGAAAGTCAGCAAAACTTTGTAAATTTGATTGAACAAGATGTCCAAAATGTGGTACAATTATTAGGTGTGCATAGTTTGTCCATTAAGTCCCTTTATATTGGGGGCGGTACACCCACGAGCCTAAATGATAAGGTTTTTGCAAGGCTCCTAGAGGTGGTGGGCAAGTATTTGCATTTTCCCTCTGTTCAGGAATTCACTGTGGAAGCTGGTCGTCCTGATTGCTTCAGCAAGGCCAAGCTAGCTGCTATGGAGGCTGCAGGAGTGGCTCGCATCAGCGTCAATCCCCAGACCTTTCATGATAAGACACTGCAGCTCATAGGTCGCAAGCACACTGTGAACGATTTTTATCGCGCTTATGCAGAGGTGCGTAAGAGTAGTATTCCCATCGTGAATGTTGATCTAATCATTGGTCTGCCTGGTGAGAATGCAGAGGAGATTAGCTATAGCCTTAAGAAGGCTGTGGAGCTGGCTCCGGAAAATTTGACTATCCATACTTTAACTTTAAAGCGCAGCGCTGCCTTATTTGGCTCTAAAATTCAACTTCCTGCCGAGCAGGCTGCAGAGCTGGTGGAGCAGGGTAGGCAACTTGCTAGCGCTATAGGCTTGGAGCCCTATTACTTATATAGACAGCATTATATGCTTGGTCATCTGGCCAATATTGGCTATGCCAAGGCCGGTACCGAGAGCATTTATAATATCCAGATGATGGAGGAGCGCCATCCCGTAATCGGTGTGGGGCCATCCTCATCAACCAAGCTGCCCTTGGCAGACGGGCACCATCTGCGCCGCATGAACATGCCCAAGAATGTGTCTGTTTATGCTAGTGGCTTGAGTGAGTTCTGCCGCAAGCGAGAAGAATTATTTAGATAATATAAAAAGGAGGAAGTGGAATGCTGACTACAGCACCCAGAGGTACGAAGGATATTATGCCTTCTGACGTGAACGCATGGCGCTATCTTGAAGCCACCGTGCGTAAAATCTGTGCCCAATATGGCTACAAAGAAATTAGAACCCCTGTGTTTGAACATACAGAGCTGTTCCAGCGCGGCATCGGCGATACTACCGACGTAGTAGAAAAGGAAATGTACACCTTCACCGACCGCGGTAACCGCAGCATCACCCTGCGTCCCGAAAACACTGCTTCCGCAGTGCGTGCTTATGTAGAGCACAAGCTGAGCAAGGAAGATACCTTGGCAACCAAATTTTTCTACATTGGCTCCATGTTCCGTTATGACAGACCTCAAGCAGGTCGTCTGCGTGAGTTCCACCAATTTGGCGTGGAGGCACTGGGCGTGCCCGGTCCCAATGTGGACGCAGAAATCATTCTATTGGCAGTACAAGTGCTCAAGGAGCTGGGCCTTAAGGATTTGAAGCTCAAGATTAACTCCGTGGGCTGCCCCAACTGCCGTCCCCAGCACCGAGAAAAGCTGCAGGCCTTCTTTAAGCCTCACTTTGACGAGTTGTGCAAGGATTGCCAAGGTCGCTACGACCGCAATCCCCTGCGTCTCTTAGACTGCAAGAACCCCCACTGCCAAGAGCTTGGCGTAGGCGCTCCCAGCCTTGAGGAATGCCTGTGTGATGAGTGTAAGGCCCATTTTGAAGGTGTGAAGGAGCTCTTAACCGCTGCCGGTGTGGACTTTGAAGTAGATCATAATTTAGTACGTGGCCTTGATTATTACACCAAGACCGCCTTCGAAATCCAGTATGCACCCTTGGGCGCACAAAGCGCTGTGTGCGGTGGTGGTCGCTATGATGGCTTGGTACAAGAAATCAGCGGCGATGAAGCTCGTCCTGGTATTGGCTTTGCTATGGGTATGGAGCGCGTGCTGCTGGCTTTGGAAAGCCAAGGTTTATTGCCTAATTTTGACGAGACCATTGACGCCTACATCGTGTGCCCCAAAAAGGAGAACTTCACCCTGGCCTTTAAGACAGGCATTGAGCTGCGCAGAGCGGGCTTCAAGGTGGAATACGATTTCTTTGGCCGTAGCATGAAGGCTCAAATGAAGCAGGCCAATAAATTCCAAGCTAAACAGGTGCTTATTTTTGGCGAGGACGAGGTTGCCCGCAACGCCGTTACTGTGCGTAACATGGGTACTAGCGAGCAACAGGAAATCGCTCTAGATAATATCATTAACTATTTCAATTCTTTATAATTCATAAGTAGAGGTGCTAATCATGATCAATGAAAAACGCAGCCACCATTGCGGTGAGCTGGGCAAAGAGCAAGCCGGCGAGAAGGTCATCCTGTGCGGTTGGGTTTCCAAGCGTCGCGACCACGGCGGACTGATTTTTATCGATTTGCGTGACCGCAGCGGTATTGTGCAAGTCGTAGCTGACCCTGAATCTGCAGGCAGCAGCTTCAAAACTGCTGAGGATATTCGTAATGAATATGTAATCAAGGTAGAGGGTAAGGTACGTCTGCGCGATGAGGATACCATCAATGAAAACATCCCCACCGGTACCATCGAAGTACTGGCTAGCGAAATCGAAGTACTGAACAAGGCTAAAACTCCTCCGTTCTATATTAAGGACGATATCGATACCGATGAAAACCTGCGCTTGAAATTCCGTTATCTGGATCTGCGCCGTCCCGAAATGCAACGTAATCTGATTTTGCGCCACAAGGTAGCAAAGCTCATGCGCGACTATTTGGACGAGCATCGTTTCCTGGAAATCGAAACTCCTATGCTGTGCAAATCCACTCCTGAGGGCGCACGTGACTATTTGGTTCCCAGCCGTGTAAACCCCGGCAAATTCTATGCACTGCCCCAATCCCCGCAAATCTTCAAGCAGCTCTTGATGGTAGCAGGTATGGAGCGTTATTTCCAAATCGCTCGCTGCTTCCGTGATGAAGACCTGCGCGCTGACCGTCAGCCCGAATTCACTCAGCTGGATATGGAAATGTCCTTCATGAGCGTGGATGAAATTCTGGAGCTGATGGAGGGCCTCATTTACCACATCTTCAAGGGTGCTTTGGGCAAGGAAATCAAGATTCCCTTCCAACGTCTGACCTGGGATGAAGCTATGGACCGCTATGGCAGTGATAAGCCCGACCTGCGCTTTGGCATGGAGCTGGTGAACATGGCTGACGCTGTTAAGGATGCTGACTTCACTGTATTCCGTTCTGTAATCGAAAACGGCGGCCAAGTTAAGGCTATCAATGTCAAGGGCTATGCTAATATTCCTCGCCGTGAAGCTGACCATCTGAAGGACTTTGTTGCTATTTATGGTGCTAAGGGCCTGGCTTATATCCAATACTTAGCAGATGGCACTATTAAATCTCCTATCGCTAAATTCTTTACCAAAGAGCAAATGGACGGTATCCTGGCAACTGCCAAGGCCGAGCCCGGCGACTTGCTGTTCTTCGTAGCTGATAAGCCCTCCGTAGTAGCTGCTGCTTTGGGCGCATTGCGTATTGAAATGGCTAAACGTCTTGGCCTGATTGACCCCAACGAGCTGGCCTTTACCTGGGTTGTTGATTTCCCCATGTTCGAGTACGACGAGGAAGAAAAACGCTATGTGGCTATGCACCATCCGTTTACATCTCCTCGCGATGAGGACCTGCCGCTGCTGGAAACCGATCCCGGCAAGGTATATGCTAAGGCATATGATATGGTGCTCAACGGCACTGAAATCGGTGGTGGCTCCATTCGTATCCATCGCCGTGAAGTACAAAAGGCTGTCTTCAAGGCAATCGGCCTGACCGATGAAGAGGCTCAAGAGAAATTTGGCTTCATGATGAACGCCTTCGAATATGGTGCTCCTCCTCATGGTGGCCTGGCCTTCGGTCTGGATCGCTTGATCATGATTATGGCTCAACGCGACTCCATCCGCGACGTAATCGCTTTCCCGAAGACTCAAAGCGCATCTGACCTGATGACCCAAGCTCCTAATGATGTTGATGAAAAACAACTTCGCGAACTGCACATCAGAACTTCCCTCCTGATGAAGAAGGACAAATAATACTTTCTGAACGATTTTAGGAATGTGATTTAATCCCCGTTTAGTTTTTGCTGAACGGGGATTTTTTACTTGAAAAAATGCAGTGTTTTTGGTATGATATGTATGTCGATAGAATACAGCATAAGCTGTGGAAAACCAGCTTTGCTGCAATAATAATTGTAAAAATCCCTGCGATGTTCGTTACGTTGCTCCACAGGTTTTGAGCCAACACTCTAACCTAGGGAGCCTGATACTTCTCCTTTCAAAAACCAGCCTCCTTTGAGTGGACTTTTGCGATTGGAGAGAAGGCACCCACCTGCACATGCAGGTTCAAAACATGGGGCGTAAGGACGGCATTGTGGGGTTTTGTATTTTTAGACGATAAATAGCGGCGGCCTATAAAGCATCATCTACTTCACAAAATTTCGTCGACGTACCTCTAGTACGACTCCTCAATTTTGCTCGCAGCTAATACTTTCTAGACCACCTTGTTAGTATAGAGTTATTTATAGGAGTATATTTTATGGATAGTTTATTTGGAAACTTATTCGAAAGTGAACAGCGGCAGATGAAGCCGCTTGCGGACCGCATGCGGCCTGAAAAGCTCAGCGATTTTGTAGGCCAGGAGAAAGCCGTGGGCAAGGGGAGTCCTCTGCGGCGGATGATTGAGCGTGATATGCTGCAGTCGGTGCTCTTCTATGGGCCGCCGGGCACGGGCAAGACCACGCTGGCGCAAGTCATTGCCCACGTGACCGGCGAGCAATTTGTCTCCATCAACGCCGTGTCCAGCGGCGTGCCGGAGCTGCGCAAGCTCATCGCCAAGGCCCAGGAGGGCCAGCGGCGAGGACTGGGGCGCACCATTGTCTTCATCGATGAAATTCATCGTTTTAATAAAGCACAGCAGGATGTGCTGCTGCCCTATGTGGAAAACGGCACCATTGTGCTCATTGGTGCTACTACGGAAAATCCCTTCTTCGAGATTAATTCGCCCCTGCTTTCC
Source organism: Phascolarctobacterium sp. (assembly GCA_034086985.1). GTDB lineage: Bacteria > Bacillota > Negativicutes > Acidaminococcales > Acidaminococcaceae > Phascolarctobacterium_A. The sequence goes on along the minus strand of JAXDZG010000012.1, from coordinate 174,557 downwards.
CGTATGAAGGTGGTGCGCTTAGAAAAGCTCCAGCCCCAGCATATTCAGCAGATTTTGGAGCGAGCCATCGCAGACAGCGAGCGGGGCTTTGATGGTAGTTTTACCGCAGCGCCGGAGGCGCTGCGTATTATTGCAGATTTCGCCGCGGGAGATGCCCGTGGCGCCTTAAATATTCTCGAGCAGGCAGAGTTCATGCTGCCTGCTGTGGGCGAGGGTGAGCGTGTACTGACGCCTGAGGTGCTGCGAAGCGTCATCGGTACCGCTATGCAGCGGTACGATAAGAAGGGCGACCAGCATTATGATATTATCAGCGCCTTTATTAAGAGCATGCGGGGCAGCGACGCGGACGCGGCGCTGCATTATTTGGCGCGCATGATAGAGGGCGGCGAGGATTTGCGCTTCATCGCCCGCCGCATCGTCATCTGCGCCGCCGAGGATGTGGGTCTGGCAGACCCACAGGCCCTCGTGGTCGCTAATGCGGCGGCCCAGGCAGCCGACTTCGTCGGCTGGCCAGAAGCGCAAATTCCCCTCGCCGAAGCCGTGTGCTACATCGCTAACGCTCCCAAGAGCAACGCTGCCTATATGGGCATTGCCAGCGCACGTCAGGACGTGCGCTCTAGGCACTGCGGCAGCGTGCCCAAGCATTTGCGTGATGCCCACTACCCAGGGGCCAAGGCCCTTGGCCATGGCCTGACCTACAAGTATCCCCATGATTTCCCCGGAGGCTGGGTACAGCAGCAATATCTGCCCGATGAGCTTGTGGGCACAAAATATTATTATCCCAGTGGTCATGGAGAAGACAAGGGGAGACGCAAGCCTTAATGCTTTGACTTAAGCTAAACTTAAAATACATATAAAAAAGCAGCCACCCTTGCAGGTGACTGCTTCATTTTTTGTGGCTTAGTAATTACTTCTTAGCGCCGCTAATCTTAGCCATAACCTCGTTGGTTAGATCAAGGCCGCCGTAAACCATAGCATTAGCATTAACTACACTGGTAATACCATGAGCCTTAGCTACCTCTTCAATAGCCTTGCGCACGGAGGTGTAAATGGGGTTCAGCAGGGAAGCTTCTTTTTTGTCCACTTGCTCAGTGAGCTTTTGTCTTAATTCTGCTTTGCCTTTTTCATCTAGGCTAGCAGCCTTTGCTTCAAACTCCTGTTGAGCCTTTTGTGCTTCTAGCTTCAGCACGCTCATAGTGGTTTGCATTTCCGGATGGCTGCGCAGTACGCGTTGGGTGTCAACAAAGCCAACCAGATTGCTTTCAGCAGCAAAGGCGGAGCTCATGCAGCCTAGAGCCAAAACCAGAGTCATAATTAAAGTCAGTAAATATTTTTTCATCAAGGTAACCTCTTTTCGTAAAATTTATAACCCACTTAATATAATACCTTATTCAGCGTCAAAATGCAATTGTAAATTAAAATTCCATATTCTTGATGCGTTCAATGGCTTGCTTGGCCTCGCAAATAATGCGCTCCATGACGTCCTTGCAGGGCATAATATCGTTGAGTACATTTAAGCTTTGGCCAACCATAACGGTACCTTTTTCCGTGTCGCCCTCCATAATACCACGGCGGTTGGTGCCGGTGCCCAGAGCCATGAGCTCCTCGTTGGGAACACCGGATATTTCTTTGGCAGTATATAAGTCGGTGAAGGCATTGGCCAGACAGCGCACGCCCAAATTACGGCTATAGCCGGTAGCTACGCTGTCGGTGTCGGTAGCCTTAATAATAGCTTCCTTAGCAGCGGGGTGGGCAGGACATTCGGTGGTTAGAAGGAAACGACTACCCATTTGTACGCCGTCCGCACCCATTATGAGGGCTGCAGCAAGGGCACGACCATCGCTGATACCGCCAGCAACCAGCACGGGGATGCTCTTAATATTGGGTAAAACGTTTTCCATGAGGGCCATGGTGGTTTGCTTGCCGATATGACCGCCGGCTTCCATGCCCTCTACAACCATAGCGTCGGCACCTGCTGCTTCAATGCGCTTAGCCAGCTTCACATTGGGCACTACAGGGATAACCTTGATGCCTGCTGCATGGAATTTTTCGATGTGGGGAACGGGATTGCCAGCTCCTAGGGTTACAAAGGCAACCTTTTCTTCACAGAGCATGTCGATAATTTCTGCGATATTAGGAGCCATAAGCATTACATTAACACCAAAGGGCTTATTGGTCAGCTTTTTAGCCTTGCGTACTTCTTCACGAGTCCATTCCACGGTGCGACCGCCGCTGCCGATAATGCCAGCGCCACCAGCATTGGATACTGCAGCTGCTAAAACGGCATCGCTGGTCCAGGCCATACCACCTTGAATGACAGGATATTTAATACCTAAAAGTCTGGTTAATTTCGTTTCCATAGTAAAACCTCCGCAAACAATAAATCTATCCCTAACATTATAACCTATTATGCTGCTCCTTGCAGTGAAATCTTTGCAAATTCATCTAAAAAGTGTAAGCATTGTAACTAAAAAAGTGCCTCAAGGCTGTACTTTTAGGAATTTGACTGATTTTAGTCCATAATATTTGACTTTTGCCCACAAAAAATGTAAAATTTTATGAGTACCATTGAAAGGTCTTACTATGTCTGTAAAGGCATGATTTATTTTATTAGGGAAAGAGGTCTGAAAATATGCGCAGTATAGAAGTAAAAAAAGGTTCCACCCGCGCAGCCCATCGCTCCTTGTTTTATGCAATGGGTTATACTGAAGAAGAATTGCAAAAACCCTTGATCGGCATTTGCTGTGCCGCTAACGAAATTATCCCCGGCCATATGCATCTTGATACTATTGCTCAAGCAGCTAAATATGGTGTTTTAGAAGCCGGCGGTACTCCCATCGAGTTCCCTGCCATTGGCATTTGTGATGGTATTGCTATGGGCCACGATGGCATGAAATATCCTCTGGCCAGCCGTGAGCTGGTTGCAGACTCCATCGAAGCTGTGGCTAATGGTCACGCCTTTGATGGCTTGATTTTGATCCCCAACTGCGATAAGATTGTTCCCGGCATGCTCATGGCAGCAGCTCGTCTGAACATTCCTGCCGTAGTAGTAAGCGGTGGCCCCATGCTGCCCGGCCGTCTCCATGGCAAGGATATCAGCGTTTCCACCGTTTTTGAGGCTGCAGGTCGCTTTGAATCCGGCCAGATTGATGCTTGCCAATTAAGCGAAATCGAGCATTGTGCATGCCCCGGCTGTGGCTCCTGCTCCGGTCTGTTCACTGCTAACACCATGAACTGCCTCACTGAGGTATTGGGCATGGGTCTGCCCGGCAACGGTACCATTCCTGCTGCTTATAATGGCAAACGCATTGCTTTGGCTAAGCATGCTGGCATGGCTGTAATGAAGCTTGTTGCAGAAAATAAATGTCCTCGCGACATCATGACCATGGAAGCCTTCAAGAACGCTATTACCGTGGATATGGCTATTGGCGGCTCATCCAATACCGCATTGCATCTGCCGGCTATCGCTCATGAAGCTGGTCTGCAATTGCCCTTGGAGCTCTTCGACGAAATTTCCAAGCACACTCCGTATCTGACCAAGCTGTCCCCCGGTGGCAGCCACCATATTATCGACTTGAACGAAGCCGGTGGCATTCCTGCTGTTATGCATGAGCTGGATCGTCTGGGTATCATCAACAAGGATTGCGCAACTGTTAGCGGCAAGACCATTGGTGAAATCATTGACGGCGCTGCTATCCAACGTCCTGACGTTATTCATAGCATTGAAAATCCCTACAACAAGACCGGCGGTATCGCTGTTCTGAAGGGCAATATTGCTCCTGAATGCTCCGTTGTTAAAGAGTCCGCTGTTGATCCTACCATGAAGGTATTCAGTGGCCCGGCTAAGGTTTATAACTCCGAGGATGAAGCAATTGCAGCTATTTGCGGCAAGGAGGTTCAATCCGGCGATGTTGTTGTTATTCGTTATGAAGGCCCGAAGGGTGGTCCTGGCATGCGCGAAATGCTGAACCCCACTTCCGTACTGGCAGGTATGGGTCATGATAAGGACGTAGCTCTTTTGACCGACGGTCGCTTCTCCGGCGCTACTCGTGGTGCCTGCATCGGCCATATTTCTCCTGAAGCTCGCGAGGGCGGTAATATCGCTTTGATTGAAAATGGCGATATCATCGAAATCGATATTCCTAACCGCACCTTGAATGTAAAGCTGACCGACGAGGAGTTAGCTGAGCGTCGTGCTAAATGGGTATGCCCTGAGCCGAAAGTTAAATCCGGCTATTTGGCACGCTATGCAGCATTGGTTACCTCCGCTGCAACTGGCGCAGTTCTCAAGGTTCCTGGCCAAGATTAATTATTAATTATTAATCACAAACCCGACTTTCTCTAGTGAGGAGGTCGGGTTATTTTTTTGTGTATAAGCTCATGTATTAGATTTATTAATACATGGCATTGACTCGCAAGTCAGAATTGAGTAGAGCTTTAAAATTTGATATAATACGATTAAAGAAGGCAAAAGGAGGACGGAGCATGGCCCCTTGTCCTTGGAATTTTTTGACGGACAATAGAAAACATATTATTTCCCTTGTTGGCGGCGGTGGCAAGACCACCATTATGTACGAGCTAGCTGCCTTTTGCGCACAGCAGGGTAGGAGAGTATTGTGCTTGACGACCACACATATTTGGCAGCCTGGGGTAAGCATGGATAGGCTTGCCAACCTCAGTGAAAATGATATTCCTTTGCCAGAGCCTATTTATGCTAAGGATTTTGTGCAAATAGAGCTGCTATGGCAGCAGAGGCGTTACTCCGTTATAGGTACTGTGGAGGAAGGCAGTGGCAAGCTCATCGCTCCAGGTGATGAACTATTACAAAAAGCTCTGCAGGCCTGTGATATAGCCATCATTGAGGCCGATGGCTCCAAGCAGATGCCCTGTAAGCTGCCGAAGGAAGATGAACCTGTGTTTTTACATAATAGCGATATTGTGATTGCTGTTGTTGGCTTAGATGCCCTAGGCAAGAGCCTAGAGGAGGCCTGCTTCCGGTGGCAGCTGGGACATGAACTTTTTTATAGTAGCTGTAATTTGCTCATGGACGAAGCTAAGCTAGCGAAGCTATTATTGAACGAGCAGGGTAGTCGTAAGCAGGTGGGCTCACGAGAGTATTATATCGCTTTGAATAAATGTGACTTAGTGACTCAGGAGCAGGCCATGGCTATGAAGGCTTTACTGGTAGCTCAAGGCATGAAGGCAGAGAGAATTTGGTTGCGAAATCTGAAGGATCAAATGCTTTGACGCAATTTTTTTGATAGGAAATTTTAGAGAATGTTTATTTGTGTGAGCCAGATTTAGAGTAAAGGAGCAGCATGATGCAAATTTTACGTATTGTTGTGCGCGGGGGTGGCGATTTAGCCACAGGCGTTATTCATCGCCTGTGGCGTGCAGGCTTTACGCCCTTAGTTTTAGAGTGCGCCCAGCCTGCCGCCATTCGGCGGCAGGTGGCGCTGTGCGAGGCAGTGTACGCTGGCCAGGCCACGGTGGAGGGTATGACCGGCGTTTTGATACACAGCCTCAGCGAAGCTGTGGCAGTGTGGCAAGCCGGTCAGGTGCCCGTACTAGTGGACGAGGCTGCGGAATGTGTGCAGATTTTACAGCCGGATGTGGTGATTGATGCGATTATTGCGAAAAGAAATCTAGGTACGCATATGGGGATGGCACCACTGACTATCGCGCTAGGGCCTGGGTTTGAGGCGGGCACGGATGTGCACGCTGTTGTTGAAACTAAGCGCGGGCACAATCTAGGCCGCGTTATAACAGAGGGCAGCGCGGCGCCTAATAGTGGTATCCCCGGTGTGATTGCAGGCTATGGCAAGGAACGCGTGCTGCATGCGCCTGCTGCGGGGGTCCTGCACATCGTGCAGGATATCGGCAGCGTGGTGGAAAAAGGGCAGGTTATGGCGGAGATTACTACCGAGTCAGGGGAGGTTGTGCCGGTGAAGGCGAGCTTGACGGGTATCATCCGCGGGATGATACGGGAGGGCTTCCAGGTAACCAAAGGTTTTAAGATAGCAGATATCGACCCACGACAGGAGGAGCTGGCGAACTGCTTTACTATTTCTGATAAGGCTCGTTGTATAGCTGGTAGTGTCTTAGAGTTAGTATGTGGTTACGCAAATAAAGCGAATTAGCAAATAGCAATCAGCCGGTCGCGGTGATTTTCTCAAGCGAGTCGCCAAATTATGCAAGTGCCACGCACGCAGCAGAATTTGTGCAGGGAGCTGTCCCCTTGGGGATAACGCAAATTTCGTGGGGTTCAATTGGCCTCTGCGGGGTACTATTTGACTCGCAGAAGAATTTACGTTTTCGAACCCTTGAGGCCATTGTACCAAGCCACTCATTTGCTAAAAATCACAGCTCCCTTGCTGATTACTATTTTGCTAATTTTTGTAGTGTGTTAAAAAGGGGTTGTATTATGAAAGATTTGATAGAAAAATTAAAAGAAGAAGTAAAGAAGGGGAATGACTGCTATCTTGTTGCCCTAATTGAAAGTGAAGGGTCTACTCCGCGTAGTAGCGGTGCCTATATGCTCGTGAATAAGGAAGGATGGGTCGCAGGTACTGTAGGCGGTGGTGGCATGGAATATGCTGCTATTTTGGAAGCCCAAAAGAAGCTGCAAGAAGGCGAGACAAAGAGCTTTCAAAAGCGCTTTGATTTGACCACTGCGGCGGGGATGGCCTGCGGTGGCTATTGCAGTCTAGAGTTTTGCTATCTGCCTGCAAGGCAGGAAACCGAGATGCTAGCCGAATACATCCTCTTTAAGCTAAACGGTCGTTACCCATGGTGGCTGCTCATTCCCATGGGTGAAGGAAGCATCCTGGTAGAGGAGGCTATATCTCTGAAAAAGCACCAGGGCTTTTACGAGCTGGATAGCAAGGAATACTATGCCCAGCAGTATAATTATGATGGTCGCGTTTTCGTTTTTGGCGCTGGGCACGTGGCGCGGGAGCTGGTGCCCCTGCTAAGTCATCTAAGCTTTAAATGTGTAGTCATTGACGACCGTGCGGAATTTGCTGACCCTGAAGTATTTCCCACGGCTCATAAGGTGGTGCTAGCTGATTATACTAAACTTGCTGAAGTTTGTAAGCTCCATTGCAAGGACTACGCCGTAGTAATGACTCGCGGTCATGTCCATGATGCCAACTGTGAGCGCTTCCTTTTAACTACGCCAGTTCCCTATATTGGCGTTATGGGCAGCAAAAATAAAGCGAGATTAGCTAGGGAAGCACTCTTATCTGAGGGCTACACCGAAGAACAGCTAGAACGCATTACTACGCCCATCGGATTAGATATTGGCAGCGAAACCCCGGCCGAAATCGCCGTTTCTATAGCGGCTCAGCTCATCCAAGTGCGTTCCCAAAGATGAAGGATAAGGCTAGTAAGCTTGTCAAATTATGAACAATAATCTATTTCCCCAGAAAAAAATTCATATTTTTCCTTGAGAAGCTTTACATAGCAAGGGAAAATGGGATAAAATATGATTGTTATTTATTAACCTCTGGGAGGGTGTGTGTATGTCTAAATTTGTTAATTTATCCGAGGGAGCCTATTCCTTTGAGGGTAAAATGCCCTTAGGTCAGGCTATTCCCTTAGGCCTGCAGCATGTTTTGGCCATGTTTGTTGGTAATTTAACTCCACTCTTGATTATCGGCGGTGCCTGTGGCATTATGGGCGGTACAGAATTTGTCAATCTGCAGATCAGTTTGTTGCAAAATGCTATGATCATCGCAGGTATTGTGACCTTAGTGCAGCTCTATGCCATTGGTCCCTGCGGCGGCAAGGTTCCTATTATTATGGGTACTAGCTCCGGCTTCATCGGCGTCTTTAGCAGCGTTGTTGCTACCATGGGCAGCGGCGTGGTGGCTTATGGTGCTATCATGGGAGCGTCCATCATTGGTGGTATTTTTGAAGGTATTTTAGGCTTCTTCCTTAAGCCTTTACGTCGGTTCTTCCCGTCCGTGGTAACCGGTACTGTTGTACTATCCATAGGTCTGTCCCTCATTGCTGTAGGTATTAACTCCTTCGGTGGCGGCTTTAAGACCAAGGACTTTGGCTCCATGGAAAACCTAGGATTGGGTCTTTTTGTACTTGTTGTTATCCTGTTCTTTAAGCATGGTACCAAGGGCTTCTTTAGCTCCAGCTCCATCTTGTTCGGTATTATCGCAGGTTATATTGCGGCTTTTATCATGGGCTTAGTGCTGCCCACTACCGGCGTTACTGCTAAGGGGGTTACCTTCACCAAATCCTGGGTTCTGAACTGGGATAAGGTGGCTAATGCAGGCTGGTTTGCCATTCCTGAATTCATGCCTGTGGATATTATTTTTGATATGCGTGCCATCATTCCTGTGTGCATCATGTTCATCGTTACTGCGGTAGAAACTGTAGGCGATATTTCCGGTGTTATGGAGGGTGGTTTAGAGCGTGAGGCTACTGATAAGGAGTTGGCTGGCGGCGTTATATGTGACGGCTTGGGCTCTAGCTTTGCGGCTCTGTTTGGCGTATTACCCAATACATCCTTCAGCCAAAATGTTGGCCTTGTAGCCATGACCAAGGTTGTCAATCGCTTTGCTTTGGCTACCGGTGCTGTTTTCCTTATTCTCTGCGGTTTGATTCCCAAGCTGGGCGCATTGGTTTCCATCATGCCTCAATCCGTGCTGGGTGGCGCAGCCGTAATGATGTTCTCCAGCATCGTAGTCAGCGGTATTCAGCTGATTACTAAAGAAAAATTAACGCCGCGCAATCTGACCATCGTGGCAGTTGCTCTCGGCGTTGGTTATGGTATGGGTGCAAATCCCGGCATTTTGGCTCATGCACCCGCAGCTGTGAAGTTGATTTTTGGTGGCTCCGGCATCGTGCCCGCAGCTCTTGTGGCCATTATTTTGAATATCGTGTTGCCCCAAGATTAAGGCATTGACGTAAGTCACGCACGGTATCAATATCAAAAAGCTCATATTTATCCTGAACCTGTACCAAGCGTACTCGTTCAGGATATTTTTTTGCTAGCACGCCACCACCATTGTCCTGGGGCAGATTAGCCAATTCAGAAGCCAAATCTGCAGGAAAAATCATGGGATTACCGGGGGATTGGCCGTAAGCAAGGCGCTGAATAGCGTAGGGAGTTTTTACAAAGCTAGCGCAAAGAGCGTGGACGCTCTGCCAGCGCAGGAAGGGCTGGTCGCTAGTGCAGAAGGCATAGCCCAAAAGCTCAGGAGCAAGGCAATATGCCATTCCTAGGCGCACAGTATCATTTAAATAAGGTTTGTCGTGCAAGAGATAGGGAATATGCTGTTCTTGGCATAGCTTGGCGATTTTTTCATAGCGAGTGATTACTACTCGTTGGGCAAAAATATCCTGGGTAGCGGTCAAAATATACTGGATAAGGGGCTGGCCATGCAAGTCCTGTAGCAGCTTATTGCTGCCGAAGCGGGCGCTGTGTCCCGAAGCCATAATAATGCAGCCCATAGGAAATAGTTTACTCATAATTGATCCCTTCACATCATTAAATCGGTAAAAATTAGCTTATTATTTGATAAATTCTACACCTTTGCACAATTTCCTTTAAAAACCCTGCACTTTATGGTAAAATAAAATAGAGTTTTTATGAGTAAAATCGTTATGGAGGGCTTTTTATGCTTACAATCCGTGAAATTAAAAAGGTTGCTACCCTTGAGGAGGCGTGGCAGCTCAACCAAAAGCGTCCCAATAGGGTCATGGGCGGTATGTTATGGATGCGTTTGTCCAAGGGCAATGTGGCTACCATGATTGATTTGAGCGCTTTAGGACTGGACAAAATAGAGGAAAGCGAGAGTGAATTCAGCATCGGTGCAATGGTAACCTTGCGCCAGCTGGAGCTGCATGAGGGCATTGCAGCCTATACCAATGGCGCTATGAAGGAAGCGTTGTGCCACATTGTAGGCGTGCAGTTCCGTAATCTGGCTACTGTAGGCGGTAGTGTGTTTGGTCGCTTTGGCTTTAGTGATGTACTGACTATCTTAATGGCCTTGGATGCCAAGGTTGAGCTATATAAGGGCGGTATTGTTGCAATTAGTAAGTTTTCTAAAATGCCCTATGATCGTGATATTTTAGTGCGCGTAATTATTCCTAAGCAAAATATAAAGTGCGAGTATGCCTCTGTTCGTATTGCTAAGACAGACTTTCCTGTGCTGACCTGTGCAGCAGCTATAACTGAAGCAGGCGTGCAAATCGCTGTGGGCGCAAGACCGGCCAAGGCTGCTCTGGTTCGTGATGAGCAGGGCTTGCTGAGCGGAGGCATTACCGAGGCAAAGGCTAAGGCCTTTGCTGAATATGCTGCTCAAGCTTTGCCTACGGAAAGCAATCCCCGTGGTAGCGCTGCTTATCGTACCCATTTGATTAAGGTGCTGGCAGTGCGCACTATCCTAGCATTGGGAGGTAAGGCCTAATGGAAGTAACATTGACTTTGAACGGAAAACGCATTACCCGCAGCGTGGATGCGGATATGGCTTTATTAGATTTTGTACGCAACGAGGGCTGCTACAGTGTGAAGCGTGGCTGTGATACATCCAACTGTGGCTTGTGTACTGTGTTCTTGGATGATAAGCCCGTGCTGAGCTGCTCTGTTTTGGTGGCTCGCGCAGATGGTCACAAGGTAACAACTATGGAGGGACTGCAGAAGGAGGCTGCTGAATTCGGCGCTTTTATTGCGAACCAGGGCGCAGAGCAATGTGGCTTCTGCAATCCCGGTATGATTATGAATGCGCTGGCGCTGTTTAGAGAAAATCCTGAGCCTAGCGAAGAGGAAATCAAAGAATATTTGGCTGGTAATTTGTGCCGTTGCTCCGGCTATGAGGGTCAGCTTCGTGGTATCCAGAATTTCATCGCTTGGAAAAAAGCACAGAAGGGGGAGGTGTAACAGATGAAAATTGTTAATCAACCCCTGCGCAAAAAGGATGCTATGCAGCTGGTAACAGGCCAGCCTGTGTACACTGATGATTTGGCTCCTAAGGATTGTTTGCTTGTTAAGGTTTTGCGTTCTCCCCATGCTAACGCTATCATCGAAAGCATCAATACCGCTATTGCGGCCAAGGTGCCCGATGTGGAAGCTATCTTTACCTATGAGGATGTGGACCAAAACGCTAAGCGCTGCACCTACGCAGGCCAGACCTATCCTGAGCCCAGTCCCTACGACCGTTTGCTACTCGACCGCCATGTGCGTTTTGTAGGCGATATTGTAGCTATTGTTGCTGGTAAGACCGAGAAGGCTGTTGATAAGGCACTTTCCTTAATCAAGGTTAAATATAATGTTTTAGAAGCAGTGCTGGATTTTCATAAGGCACTTGATAATCCGATTTTGGTACACCCTGAGGACACTTGGGAAGCACAGTGCCCTGTGGGTGCTGATAATAAACGCAATCTGTGCGCTTCTGAAACCATCAGCGATGGTGATGTGGATGGGGTTTTGGCAGCCAGTGATATCGTTATCGACCGCACCTATCGCGTAAAGGCTGTGCAGCAGGATATGATGGAGCCCTTCTGCACCTATTGCACTATCGATACCTATGGTCGCTTGCATATTGTGAGCTCCACCCAAATCGTGTTCCACTGCCGCCGCATTATTGCTAACGCACTGCATATTCCTAAAACCATGGTGCGTGTGACCAAGCCCCGTATTGGCGGTGGCTTTGGCGCTAAGCAAAGCTGTGTCAGCGAAATGTATCCTGCCTTTGTTACTTGGAAGCTGAAAAAGCCCTCCAAGATGGTTTTCAGCCGTTATGAGTGTCATATTGCGGCTAGTCCTCGCCACGAGATGGAGGTTAGAGTGCGCTTGGGTGCAACGAAAGAGGGCAAAATTCGCGCTATTGACTTGTATACTCTGTCCAATACGGGTGCTTATGGTGAGCACGGTCCCACCACTGTAGGTCTGTCCGGACATAAGTCCATTCCTCTGTACCGCACTGAGGCCTTCCGTTTTGGCTTTGACGTTGTTTATACCAATCTGCAGGCAGCAGGCGCTTATCGGGGCTACGGTGCGCCACAAGGCATTTTCGCTTTGGAAAGTGCTGTGAATGAGCTGGCTGCTAAGTTAAATATTGATCCTATCACCTTACGTGAGATGAATATTACCCACGAGGGCGATATGATGCCTGCTTATTATGGTGCGCCCAATACCAGCTGCGCTCTGGATAAATGCTTGGCTCAGGTGCGTGAGATGAGCGGCTGGGATGAAAAGTTCCCCCTGCGCAAGATGCCCAACGGCAAGGTGCGTACCATGGGTGTGGCCATCGCTATGCAGGGCTCATCCATTCCGTACTGCGACGTTGGCGGTGCCACTATTAAGGTAAATGATGATGGCTCCTATACGCTGCTTATCGGTGCTGCTGATATGGGCACTGGCTGCGATACGATTTTGGCCCAGATGGCGGCCGAGGTTTTGGAGTGCGATTTTGAGCAAATCCAAGTCTTTGGCGCCGATACGGATGCATCTCCTTATGACTCCGGCTCTTATGCGTCTAGCACCACTTATATCACCGGTAATGCGGTGAACGAGTGTGCTAAGCGTATTCGTGCCAAGATTTGTGCCTTGGGTGCTAAGAAGCTTGAATGTCCCGTTGAGGAAGTAGTGTTCAATGGCAAGGAAGTGCGCAGTACTGTCAGCGATAAGGCTATTTCCCTTGTAGATATTGCGGTTGCGTCTCAATGCTTTAATAATATTGCCTTGCAGGAGACTGTGGAGATGGACAGCTTACTCAGCCCGCCGCCCTTCATGGCAGGCGTTGCTGAGCTTGAAACCGACCTTGAGACAGGCGAGACTGAGGTTGTGAATTATTATGCTTCTGTGGACTGCGGTACCCCGATTAATCCGCATCTGGCGAAGGTGCAGACGGAGGGCGGTATTTTGCAGGGCATTGGTATGGCCTTGATGGAGAACGTGAATTACAGCCCTGATGGCCGTATTTACGAGAATTCTTTTATGCAATACAAGGTGCCTACACGTCAGGATATCGGGCATATTCATGTGGATTTTGCCTGCAGCTATGAGGAGAGCGGCCCCTACGGCGCTAAGTCCATTGGTGAGCTGGTAATTAATACGCCTGGCCCTGCTATTGCAGACGCTATTTATCAAGCAACGGGCCATCGCTTCTTTACTTTGCCGATTACGCCTGAGAAGATTGCGTTGGGTGTAGAAGAGTAAAAACATATTAAAACTTAATGCGGAAGCGAAAATAATATTTGCTTCCGCATTCTTTTGAAAGCGTTACTCTTGCTTAAGAATAACGAAATTAGTCAGGAATTCGTAATAATTAAGCATCATGATAGATAAATATAAAAGAAACATCAATTACATGAGAATATCGTTGACGGATCGCTGCAATTTACGATGCGTATACTGTAGGCCTGATGTGGAGCTGATGGTAGAGCATATTGAGATTTTACGCTATGAAGAGATTTTGCGCGTGGCAAGCTGTGCGGTATCCCTAGGCATCACACGCTTCAAAATTACTGGTGGCGAGCCTTTAGTGCGCAAGGGAGCTGTGGACTTTATTGCTAGGCTCAAAGAACTTAAGGGCGTGAAGCAGGTGACGCTGACAACCAACGCCATACTTTTAGAGCAATGCTTGCCTCAGTTACTTACTTGCGGAATTGATGGAATCAACATTAGTTTAGACACATTGGATCGTGATACCTATAGGCAAATTACTGGAGGAGGCAGGCCAGAGCAAGTGATACAAGCTGTAGAAGCTGCTGTTGCTGCTGGCATCAAATGTAAGCTCAACTGTGTTCCCTTAAGTGTTCTTCAAAATGAGGATTTAATCGAATTGGTGAAGTATGCTTGTGGATTGCAGGTACCTTTACGTTTTATTGAGCTCATGCCTCTGTTTTGTAACAATAAGCTTATTTCTTATAGTGGCACTGAATTACGTGAAATCCTAGTAAATGCAGGCTATGTTCTAGAAAAGATAAAGGAAAATCTTGGCAATGGTCCCGCTGTATACTATGAAGCTGCGAAAAATGATAATAAGCAAATACTAGGCTTTATTGAGCCATTACACAATAAGTTCTGTGGCAGCTGCAATCGAGTACGACTTACTAGCACAGGACAGCTCAAACCCTGCTTATATAGTAAGAGTACCATAGATCTGCGCCAACTGCTGCGTAGTGGCCTAGATGATGCACAAATAACTGAAGTATTAAAACAGGCTATTTACAATAAGCCCGTGGGACATCACTTTGAGGATAATCCTGCATCTTTTTGCATGAATGAGATTGGAGGTTAGGCATGAGCGAATTAACCCATTTTGATAAAGAAGGCAATGCCATTATGGTGGATGTTTCAGAAAAGCCCGTGACCACACGCATTGCTGTTGCCACTGGCAAAATCTATGTTTGCGAAGAGATTTTTAAGCGCATTCAAAGACATGAGATTGCTAAGGGAGATGTATTAGGCGTGGCGCGACTAGCAGGGATCATGGCAACAAAACGCACCAGCGAGCTTATTCCATTGTGCCATCCGCTGCCACTGACTAAATGCGAGGTAAATTTTTCCCTTCATGAAAGCACTTCTGATAAAGATTTTGAACACATAAGCATAGATGATAAAGTTGCCTTGAGCAAAAAAGGTAGAGCTTATTACATTGAAGCTACCTGCCTTGTCAAAACAGACGGCAGGACAGGTGTTGAGATGGAGGCCTTGACCGGCGTGCAAATAGCCTTGCTCACTATCTATGATATGTGCAAGGCCATTGATAAAGGTATGGTTATTAGCGATGTGCATCTTGTGAGCAAAAGTGGTGGCAAGAGAGGAGTTTTCAAGTGGAATGAGGCTCTCACGCAAGAAGAAGGTGTTGAGGTATGAGCGAGATTAAAGGAAAAATTGTAGCCTTATGCATAAGTGAGGCCAGAGGCACAGTGAAGCATGCAGTGCTGGAAGCTAGGTTAATTAAGGACTATGGCATCGATGGCGATGCTCACGCAGGCCACTGGCATAGACAAGTGAGCCTTTTAAGCGCAGAGCAGGTGAATGCCTTCAACGAGCGCATTGCTTCCAGCAATGCGCAAATTCAACAACAAGCTAAAGGCTTAGAAGCTGGTGCTGCAAAGCCCATAGAGCCAGCTATAGAGGGAACCTTTGGCGAGAATATTCTTGTCAGTGGTATCGACCTACGCAAACTGCCTGTGGGAACCTTGCTTAAGGCTGGTGAGGTAGTGCTTAAGCTTTCACAAATCGGCAAGGAATGCCACAGTCACTGTCAAATTTTTAAACGTGTGGGCGATTGTATCATGCCGCGAGAGGGCGTATTCGCCACTGTGGAACAGGGCGGAGTACTCACGCCTGGCATGGAAATAACAGCGTATCTGCCTAAGGCAGACGCGCAGCTGCGCGCTGCCGTCATTACTCTTTCAGACAAGGGCTCACTTGGCCAGCGCGTGGACACCGCTGGCCCACGTGCTGCAGAGCTGCTAGCCAAAGCTGGCTACGATGTCGTAGAGCAGGTTCTATTACCCGACGTGCAAGCCAAAATCGAGCGCGAGCTGAAGCGCTTAGCTGACAGTCGTCAAGTAGATTTGATCATAACCACTGGTGGCACAGGTATGTCCCCTAGAGATGTTACACCGGAAGCGACCTTGGCCGTAGCAACCCGCCTCGTCCCCGGCATAGCCGAGGCCATTCGGGCGGGCTCTCTAGCCATCACTAAGCGTGCCATGCTCAGTCGTGGCGTCAGCGTACTACGTAACAGCACCCTAATCGTGAATCTTCCAGGTAGCAAAAAGGCTGTGGAAGAAGCTCTGGAAATGGTGCTGCCAACTCTTGAACACGGCATCCGCCTCGCTAAGGGCACCGATGGGGAGTGTGGTCGCACATGACTGCTGCCCTAGACCTTTCGCCCTTATGGATAAGCCTTGAGACCGCCGCCACCACCATCGCCATTGTCTTCGTCCTGGGCGTGGTGGCGGCTTGGTGGGTGGAGCGTCTGCCCAGTGAGAGCGCCAAAATCCTCGTGGACGGGATCTTCACCCTGCCCATGGTGCTACCGCCCACGGTGGCAGGCTTCTTCCTCCTCGTAATCTTCGGCAATAACCGCGTAGTGGGGCGTTTCTTCATTGATGCCTTCGGCATCCAAATCGCCTTTAGCTGGCTCGCCACAGTCCTCGCGGCCGGCGTAATTTCCTTTCCTCTCATGTACCGCTCCGCCCGCGGAGCGCTTATGCAGGTGGACAAGGGAATTATGGAAGCCGGCCGCTCCCTGGGCATGACGGAGTGGCGCATTTTTTGGCGCTTGCACTTGCCCAACGCATTGCCGGGGATTATCGCCGGCGGCCTCCTGGCCTTCGCCAGGGGCCTGGGCGAGTTTGGTGCCACGGCAATGCTGGCGGGCAATATCGCTGGCAAAACCCGCACGCTGCCGCTGGCGGTTTATTCCGCTGTGGCAGCTGGTGATTTTGACAGCGCAAGTGTTTATGTATCCATCATTGTAGCCATCTGTATGGCTGTAGTGATAGGCTTAAATTATTATCAATACAAGACAAAAAAGCAACAGGAGGGATAAACGTGAAAAGATTTTTGGTATTTGCCATGTGCATTATGGCTCTGGTAGCTTTGGGCTGTGGTGGCGATAGCAAGAAGGCTGCTGCTCCTGCTAAGGAGCCAAAAACCGTGCAGCTGGCCGCAGCTGCTAGTCTGGAAAAGGTTTTTGAACAGCAGCTCATTCCCATGTTCAATAAGAAGCATCCTGAAATCAAAATTCAAGGTGTTTATGATGCTAGTGGCAAGCTTCAGTCCCAAATAGAAAATGGTCTGAACGCGGATTTGTTTATCTCCGCTGGCAATAAGCAAATGCAGGCCTTGGACAAAAAGGGATATATGGATATCGCTATTATTAAACCGCTCCTCGAAAATAAGCTTGTTTTAATCGTGCCAGCCAAGGGTGATAGTGCTATCAAGGAGTTCAAGGATTTTGCCAAGGCCAAGCATCCAGCTATTGGTGACCCGGCCAGCGTCCCTGCAGGCCAATATGCTCGCGAAGCTCTGACAGGTATTGGCATCTGGAGCCAGGTACAGTCTAAGGCTAGTCTGGGCACCAATGTAACCCAAGTGCTCAATTGGGTAGGCGAAGGCAGTGCTGACGCAGGTCTCGTTTATGCAACCGATGCGGCTTTGATGAAGGATAAGGTGAAGGTTATTGCCGAAGCACCCGCAGGCTCCCTGAAAAAGCCTATTATCTATCCCATAGGCATTTTGAAAAAGGCTCCTCAGGCTGCTGCTGCCAAGGAATTGGCCACATTTTTACAGACTGATGAAGCTATGCAGGCCTTTAATAAATACGGCTTTGCTAAGGCTAAATAATCGAGGTGAAATCATGAAGCTTATTAGAACTGAAGATGCAGTGGGCAGCGTGCTCTGCCACGATTTAACACAAATTATCAAAGGTGTAACCAAGGACGCGGTTTTTCGCAAGGGACATATCGTGCAGCCGGAGGACATCCCTGTGCTGCTTTCCATAGGGAAGGAGCATCTTTATGTGTGGGAAGCCGATGAAAATATGCTCCACGAAAATGATGCAGCCCGCATTCTTTGTGATATCTGCAAAAATGAAAACATGCTTGAATCCGAGGTCAAAGAGGGCAAAATCGAGCTCAGCGCTGCCTGTGAAGGCTTATTTAAGGTGGATAGTAAACGTTTGCAGCTTGTAAACAGCTTTGGTCAGATGATGATAGCTACTCGCCATGGCAATACTCCCGTTCGCAAGGGCGATAAGCTGGCCGGAACTCGCATCATTCCATTAGTAATCGAAAAAGAAAAAATGTACACTGTGCAGGAGCTCTGCGGCGAAGAACCCATTTTAAAGCTTATGCCCTATAAGCTCAAAAAGGCTGCTGTAATCGCCACCGGCAGTGAGGTTTTCACAGGGCGCATTAAGGATACCTTTACCCCTGTTATCGAAGAAAAGCTGGCCGAGTATGGCGTGGAAGTAATCTTTAAGCAGGTTTTAGGGGATGACCCTGATGCAGTTACTGCAGCTATTAGGACAGCCATTGAAGAAAAAGGCGCGGAGCTAGTTTGCTGCACCGGTGGCATGAGCGTGGATCCGGATGACCGCACTCCTTTAGCAATAAAAAACACTGGCGCACAGATTATTTCCTACGGAGCACCAGTGCTGCCCGGCGCTATGTTCCTGCTGGCCTATTATGGTGGAAACAGAGTTCCAGTCATGGGTCTGCCTGGCTGCGTTATGTACTCCAAGCGTACGATTTTTGATCTAGTATTGCCCAGAGTCATTGCCTGCGACAGCATTACTGCGGAAGAATTAGCTTCCTTGGGCGAGGGCGGACTGTGCCTCAACTGTAAAATCTGTACCTATCCAGCCTGTGGCTTTGGCAAGGGGTGGTAACATGAGCTACGTTGCTCCGCAAAAATACCATATTAAGGTGCGCCTATATAACGAAGAAATTGCCTTTGGCAAGGGCATTGCCCAGATTTTAAGCTTAGTAGAGCAATATGGCTCCCTGGCCGCAGCCTATAAGGAAATGGGCATGTCCTCCAGCAAGGCTTGGAAAATTCTCCATCGGGCCGAGGCTGATTTAGGCTTTTCCTTATTAAAAAGTGTCAGCGGTGGTGCTCATGGTGGTGGTACGGTGCTGACACAAGAGGGCAAAATGCTTTTGGAAAAGTACAAGGAATTTGATAAACAAGTGCAAAGCTTTGCCCAAGCTGCTTTTATAAAAATCTTTTATGAATAGGAAAAATACTCCACTTGACTCTTTCTTCCTTCCGTTGTATAATAATCTTGCTTATTATTAGAACAAAATATCATTTAGCTTTTAAAATTAGCAACAATTATCATGCAAATTATTATGTCAAGCTCTAGTGAAGGAAGGTTTAAAAATGAGTGTATTTGGTGCAGCAGTCGATTATTTTGTCAAGGGTGGTCCGGTCATGTGGCCTTTGCTGTTTTGCTCCATTGCTACAGTTGGCATTGGTGTAGAACGCTTTCTATATTATAAAAATGCCGATAGTGGCAAGGCTTTTACAAAACAGTTCTGCAATTATATCGAGAATGACGATTGGACTAATGCTAAGGAATTGGCTGACAGTACCAAGGGTGAGGTCGCTAAACTGGCAACCATCGTTATGGCCCGTCATGGCAATTTCGAACGCTTAGAAGGCTTCATTGCCGCCCGTGCTGAGCGTGCCATTGATAAATTTGAAAAGAATTTAGGCTATTTGGGTGTTATGGTTGCCCTTACTCCTGTGCTCGGTCTTTTGGGTACCATCACAGGCATGATTGCTTCCTTTAATGCCCTTAACGAAAGAAGCACCAACCCTATGGCTGTAACCTCCGGTATTGGCGAAGCCTTGATTACCACGGTTTTTGGCCTATGCATTTCTATTTTTGCCATTCTCTTCCATGCTTATTTTACCCGCCGTATGAAGGGTATTACCATGGATATCGAAGAGATGAGCAATACCTTGCTGGAAGCAATTGCCAAAAATATTTGTGATGATAATTGTGGAGGAACCAAAAAATGATTAAGCTAAGGCGTAGAGATGGTGGAAAGGCACCAGAGCCGATGCTTAGCCCCATGATAGATATGATTTTTTTGCTGCTGGTATTTTTTATCATCAGCACTATGTATATGAGTGAAATCAAAACTATTCCTATTCGTCTGCCCGTGGCTCAGCATTCTCAGACTGTGAGCAAGAGTAATTTTACTGTGACTCTCAAAAAGGATGGCAGTATCTTTTTAGATGAAACTGCTATTGATGTGGAGCAGCTAGTGGCCAATGCAGCTGTGGAAAGCAAGCGTGACTCCTCCTTTTCGGTAATAATCCGTGCCGAGGGCGATGCCGAATATCGCACTGTAATCCAATTGATGGATAAGCTCAAGGGAGCAGGCGTAACGCGCTTTGGTCTAGCAACAGATGTGGGTGATGGCAAATGAAGGCTGAACAAAAGCGTTATGGTGTTGCCTTAGGAACAGCAGTGGGTATACATGTGTTAGCTGCTCTGGTGATTGGCATTTTTGGCTATCGCTTTGTGACCAGGCCTCCGGAAATCCTTGAAGTTGCCTTGGTCGGCGGCGGAGGCGGTGCCCCTGAGCAGGTCGAGGAGCAGCAGGAAAATAGTATTTTACGTAGCATAGATGATATTATCGATAAAAGACTAAAGCCTGAAACGAAAAAGGTCGTTACGAAAAAAACTGTGACTAATAATACCAAGCCAGGACCTGCTCCTAGTGAGTCTGTGGGCTCTGGTAATGGCTCTGCTGGCAGCACCAGCAGTGGAACAGGTAATGGTACAGGAAGTGGCAGTGGCGACGGAGCAGGTGATGGTCGTGGTGTACCTGTTACTCCGCCTAGGATTGTCTCTGCAGTGCAGCCCAAATATCCCAGCTCTGCCCGTAGTGCCGGTGTTGAGGGTGTTGTGGGCGTAAAAATGTTAGTTAATGCCAATGGTAAGGTCGAGGAAGCTAAGGTTGTGCGTTCTTCGGGCAATGGGGCTTTAGATGAAGCAGCCTTGGCTGCGGTTTATAAATGGCGCTTTACTCCTGCCAAGGATAAATTTGGCCAAAAGGCTCCTTGCTATGTTACCCAGGGCATTAGATTTGACTTAAAAAGATAGACTTTTTGTGCTGTTTTTGCTAGACTGCTATAAGGAGAAAAACTTACCTTACAGCAGTCTTTTTCTCTTGATTAATCTTTTCGCAAAAGTATGGTGATAGCCCGTGGCTCCAAGTATTAACTTAAAAAAATCCTTGTTTATTATTGGTTTTTGTCTTGTTCTTTGTATATTATGCTTTGGATGTAGCAAGCCCAAGCTAGAGCAGCCCCAGGGGAAGGTGCTTTATACTGTAACCGACGCTACAGGTGCAGTAGTATCCTTTACTCATAAGCCTGAGCGCATCGTATCCTTGTCCATAAGTACTGACGAGATATTGCTGGACCTAGTGGATAGTAAACGTATTGTGGCTCTCACAAAATATGTGGACGATATCGGGATTTCCAATGCAGTAGAGAAGGCTCATGCGGTCGAGAAACGCATTCAAGCAAGTAATCCTGAAGCGATTTTAGCGCTCAAAGCCGATCTGATCCTTTTGCCTGATTTTATGAGTAGTGATACTATTCAAAGTTTTCGCGATATGCAGCAGCCTGTGTATGTGTATAAAACTCCCCATAATCTTGAAGGTGTGCGCGCTTGTATTGAAGAGCTAGGCCAGGTGGTGTGCGAAAAACAGGCTGCTCAGCGCATTCTTCAACAAATGGATGCTCGCTTGCTGGGGCTTAAGGAAAAGCTTGGAAATATTCCCCTAAAAGAGCAAAAGCGCGTGTTATTTATGAGTGAGAAGGGTGCTTATTATAGTCCGGAGCACTCCTTTAATGATATTTGTAAATATGCCAAGGTGCAAAATGCTTTGGCTCAGCTTCATTTCTCCAAGCCTGTGACTATTGCCCAGGAGGAAATCGTGCGTCTTAATCCGGATGCTTTTATTCTTTCTGGCTGGGTGGATAGCTCAGAGCAGGAGCCCGATGCTTTAGCTTATAATCTGCGCCATGATGCTTCTTATGCTTCAGTTAAGGCTGTACAGCATGACGCTATTTACACACTGCCTGCTAAGCATTTATTATGCCTTTCCCAATATATGGTGGAAGCTTCCTATGATTTAGCTGCCGCAGTATATAAGTGTGAATTATAGTTTACTGCTATTTGTTTATGATGATATACATATTTGTTGATGGAAGGAGTACCTAGAATGCTTAAAAAAAGCTATGCAGTGCCAACCTTGATAATTCTAGCTTTAATGCTTCTATTGGTTGGCTGTGTTTCTTTGACTTTGGGACAAATCGATGTGCCCTTTATAAATGCAGCTGCGGTGCTATTACAGCAGCTAGGCCTACCTTTTTTGCAGGATGTGGAGCTTTCTAAGGAGCAGCTGGCTGCTATCTGGTATATACGCATGCCAAGGATGCTAGTAGGTATGCTGGTAGGTGGCGCTCTAGGCATTAGTGGAGCTGTCATGCAGGGCATCTTTAGCAATCCACTGGCCGAGCCCGGCCTGATTGGCATTTCTGCAGGTGCTGCTTTAGGTGCTGTCATTTCCATAGCCATTGGTGGCACGGCGAGCAGTATCTATGCCATGCCTGCCTTTGCCTTCTTTGGCAGCCTTTTGGCTGTATGCCTTACGGTATTTTTGGCCATGCGTAATGGCAAGATTCCCGTGATGACGCTCCTGCTAGCAGGTGTAGCCGTTGGTATGCTTTTAGGTGCTGTTACCAGTGGCTTACTAACTATTATGAATGAACAAAAGCTGCAGCAATATCTGTTTTGGATGGTAGGCGGACTTGACTACCGTCGTTGGGAGCATGTGTATTTGGCAGTGGGTCCCATAACCTTGGGCATCGCCATTATGCTTTTATTGGCTCGCCACTTGAATATTCTTGTTCTTGGCGAAACAGAGGCCAAGGCCGTAGGTATGCCTGTGCTTAAATTTCGCATGGGACTATTGTGTGTGGCCGCCATGACCACTGCAACTAGCGTCTGCGTTAGCGGTAGCATAGGCTTTGTAGGCTTGGTCATTCCCCATATGATGCGCATGTTATTAGGGCCGGACCATCGGATTTTATTGCCTGCCAGCGCCTTGGGTGGAGCCTTATTCTTAGTTTTCTGTGATTGCCTGGGACGAGTGGTGCTGCCTCCCGCAGAGGTGCGCGTGGGCATTATGACAGCTATTTTGGGCTCGCCATATTTCTTATATCTACTGCGCAAAATGCAGAAAAGTGTTTTTTAAGCAGAGGAGGTTGTGTGTATGGATGCTGTTATTCAAGTGGAAAAGCTCACTATCGGCTATGGTACCCGCTCCGTGCTTAAGGATGTAAGCTTTACCCTTGGCAAGGGTGAAATCGTGGGCATTATCGGCTGTAATGGCGCCGGTAAAAGCACGCTGTTAAAGACTATTCGTGGCATGCTACCCAAGCAAAGTGGCACTGTAAGCTATTTTGGCAAGGCTCTGGAAGCATATACGGACAAAGAATTAGCTATGAAAATAGCCTATCTGCAACAGCATGTGGAGGTGGGCTTTGGCTACACAGGCAAGGATATCGTCATGGCTGGGCGTTATCCCTACATGAAATGGTGGGAACGTGAGAGCAATGAGGATGAGAAGCTAGCCTTGGCTTGTATGGACTACACTGGCACTGTGGATTTGGCTGATAGGCCTGTTACAGAGGTAAGCGGTGGCCAAAAGCAAAGAATTTTAATTGCAAAGGTTTTAGCTCAGCAAACTCCCATCATCTTCTTAGATGAACCTACTACCGGACTTGATATGGTATACCAAGAGGAAATTTTTCGTTTTGCTAAAGCCTTGGCTGCTAAGGGGAAGACAGTTCTCATGGTGGTCCATGAATTAAATCTTGCTTCTAAATATTGCTCGCGTATCCTACTTTTGGGCGAAGGCACCTTGCTTGCGGACGGAGCTCCTGCACAAGTATTTACTGAAGCACTCTTGAGTCGGGCCTACAAGGCAGATATTTGTGTAGAACGGGATGAAATCAATCATAATTTGAGTATCAGTACACGTCTGAGTACGGAAACTCAGCAACGACAGGCAGAGCTGCTCACAAAAATCTGTGGTTGAGTAATAATTTTCTTGACAAAGAATTAACAGAAATGCTAGAATAAGCGTAATGATAATAACTGCTAATAAGCTTGTAAATTGAAAGAATAATTTAAGCATATTGCAGAAACACCTAAATAACTTCATACATTAATGGCTAAACCAGGGAAGCCCGGTGAGATTCCGGCACTGTAACGCAATAGTATTAGGGAGCGCGTCCATCAATACCTCACGCAAAGGGATGGGCGGGCGATGAGCTTGAGTCTAAGCGCTGTTTAGTCGAAGCATCCATCAAACCTGCGATTTTCAGGCGGATTAGGTAAAATTGGCTTAGTCTGTCACTTGCAAGGCTTGATGGATTTTTTAATCCTCGTTAGGCAGGTGTTTCTGTGTGTTATTGTCTTTAGGCGTTGGCCTAAAAATAGATTGCTTTGCTATCCTGGGAGCAAGGGTGGTAGGGTAGAGGAAAATGTGGAGGTTGTTGTTATGAAAAAGGAAAATGTTTTGCGCAACGCAATTTTGCTGTCCTTGCTTGTTGGCGCAACTGCTGTGTACAGCCCTGTAGTCATGGCTGCAGAGGAAAATGCTGCTAAGGATGGGGCCATGGAGTTTGCTATGGATGAGTATGTGGTGACGGCTAGCCGTACCCAGACTGCCAAGGTGGATACTCCGGCCAACGTGGCGACTATTGACGCTGCCAAGATTGAAAGCAGAAGGTATCAGGATGTGGCTGAGGCTTTGAAGGATGTGCCGGGTGTTTCTGTTATGGATACAGGTAGCGGCGCATATGAAAAAGCAGTTATCATTAATGGTGATTCTAGAGTTTTAATCATGGTTGATGGCAGAAAGCTTAATATAGCTTCTGGGACATCTTCTGGTCGTGCATCATTCGACATGAATCTGTTACCTGATGTAAATAATATTGATAAAATTGAAATTGTGAAAGGTTCTGGAGGAGCATTATATGGCTCTGATGCAGTTGGTGGTGTAGTAAATATTATTACTAAAAAAGCAAGTCACTCTTATGGCAAAGCATCTATGGCTTTTGGTTCAAGCCAGTCCAGAGATGCTAAGCTAGCTTATAGTGCCAAAGAAGGTAAAACCGGAGTATCTATTAGTGCGTCTAAGACAAAACAAGGCTATTACAAGTATAAAGATATAGCAGATCATAGTACAAAAAGATGGCCAGAGGTTTCGGATTACACTAACGAAAAAATCTCTTTTAAAATAAACCAAGACATTACCGAAGCGTCAAGCCTAGAGTTTGGTGTAGATTATGCAAAATGTGATGGACATTCTGCTACAAGTTTGACTAATTATGCTTGGAATGGCACTAGTTATTCAAGTAGAAAATTAACTAATATATTTGCTAAGTATAACTGGACCTTAAATGAAAGCAATGAAGGTTATATTCAAGTTTATCACAATGAATATAATTACTTGTCTAGACAAATTCATACAAATCAATTGTATGGAGACATAGATATCAAAACAAACGGCGTGGATGTTCAGCAAAATATTATCATCAATGATAATAATAAGCTAGTTGTTGGTGCTTCTTGGAATAAAGATGATGTAGATGATGTTGCCGATCATTGGCTTCTTGGGCCGTTAGGTTATCATTATAATACTAGCATAACCAATAAAGCCTTATTCTTAAACGACACATGGGAATTTACTCCTTCTTGGACATTGAACACAGGTGTTAGGTATGATAATCATAGCGAAGCTGGTGACAAGACTACTTTGAGTGCCGGACTTAATAAACGTATAGATGAAAATAGTCACGCTTATATTAATTGGGGACAAGTTTTTAAAGCACCTAATGCAACGGAATTGTTTGATCCCGATATGGGCAATAGAAATTTGAAACCCGAAAAAGGTGATACATGGAATGTTGGCTACGGAACAAAAATTAACGACAAAACAGAGATTAGTCTAAATTACTTCCAAAGCAATATTGACGATGCTATAGCTTATCCTCCTCCTAGCTATGTAGCTACAAACTATGCTAAGCAAAAATCAAAAGGGATGGAAATTAGTGTTACCCATGAGTTAAATGACAACTGGGATTTAGAAGCTTCCTACACTTATGTACGAGTACGTAATGATAAGAATGATGGTAATGGATTTGTGCGTGACGCAAACTATGCACCTAATGCATATAGAGTAGGTGTTCGTTATCATGATGAAAAATGGAATGCTAATTTAATGATGCGTGCAGCTAGTGGTGCAGACAATAAGGCTTTCATCGATAGTTCTTATGTAACCTTTGATATGTTAGCATCCTATAAAGCTACTAAAGCTTGGACAGTATTTGCAAAAGGCTATAACTTATTCAATAAAGCATATACCGAGCGAGCAGGAATCATTGGTAACACATACGATTACCCTGCTCAATCCCGCCGCTTCATCGTCGGTGCTGAGTACAGCTTCTAAAAGCATTAAAATATAATATATAATCATTAACTTCACACTTCAAAATATGCCCTTGGGCTTAGGTAGAAGCAATTTCTACAAGCCTTAGGGCATATTTGCTTATAGTACAATGGTAGCTTTATGTAAAATAAAATGTTGAACACAGGATATTTTTATGCTATAATAAATTAATATACTTATTCGTTATAAGCTTTGAGTTTTTCGAAAATATCTAACATGTAGGAAGCTTTTTTGGTGGGAGGAAAATAATGAAAAGGATTACCAGTCTTCTTCTGGCAGTTTTTATGATGGTACTGATGCTAGCAGGCTGTGGCAAGCAAGAAAAGGCTAGTAGTACGCAAACAGCAAGTGGTAAGGAAAAAGTTACTATAGCTCTGTGGGGTAACGATTTATTGGAAAACTATACGGGCTATTTGGTGAAAAAATTCCCCGATGTAGAATTTAATTTTGTTCTAGCCATCAACTCCACGGATTACTATAAATATCGCAATAAAAATAAAGATTTACCGGATATCATGACCGTGCGTCGTTTTTCTATGCGCGATGCTGTGGAGTTAAAGGATTTACTTTATGACCTAAGCAATACAGAGCTGGCCGGTACCTTTTATGGTACTTACTTGGATAGCTATACCTATAGCGACGGCACCATTAACTGGCTACCCGCCTGCGCAGTAGTGGATAGCCTTATTGCTGACAAAACCCAATTTGAACAAAATGGTATTCCTCTGCCCAATGATTATGCATCCTTGGTGGCCAGCGCTAAAGCCTTTGAAGCTAAAGGTATCAAGGGCTTTTCATCTGACTTGGATCAAGACTATACCTGCATGGAGCTTTTGCAGGGCTTTGGTATTACCCAGCTCAACTCTATGGAGGGTAGGGAATGGCGTCAGCAATATGAAAGTGGTAAAACACATCAGCTTTCTAAAAAGGTATGGCTGCCTGTATTCGAGCGTTTCTTTGATTTGAAGGAGAAAATGGGCTGGGGTGCTGAGGAAACAACCCATTCAAACTGGTATCCTAAAAGGAGATTGACCGAGGGCAAATTGGCCATGTACCGTGGTACCGGTACTGATCTGGAGCTTTTTGTAAGAAAGGGCGCAGAAAATATTATGCTGCCCTATTTAGGTAATACCCAAAAGAATAATTGGTTTTTAACATATCCTGCCTTTCAGGTGGCGGCTAGCAAAAAGGGCATGGATAATCCTAAGCGACGTAAGCTGATCCTAGATATTATGAGTGCCATGCTGAATCAGGATGGTCAAAACAATATCAATAGCGGTAACAACATGGTTCCTTATAATAAGGACGTGAAGCTTGAGCTTATGCCCAGCTTGGCTAACCTGAAGCCTTATATCAAGGAAAACAAAATGTATATCCGCATTGCCTCCAACGAAATGTTTAAGATTTCCCGTATTGTGGTGCATAAAATTTTGCGGGATGAAATTAAAACTCCCCAAGCGGCTCTGGAACTTTTTAATGAGGAGCTGAAAAAGGAATCTGTGAAGGAACCAATCGTAGCGAAGATTGATAAAGGTTACAGCAATGAATTTACACCGGAACACGGCAATCAAGCTGCCTCCGCCATAATGAACACCGTGCGTAAGTTGGTGGGCGCAGATTTGCTCTTTGTACAAGCATGCTATGCCAGTGGCAGCGTTTATGCCGGTGAATATACTCAAAAAGAGCTGAGCTATCTGACCCATAATGATGCGGCTTGGCCCATTATTGCCAACATGACCGGCGACCAAGTTTACGAGCTGGTAGAGCGCAGTCTTGCTGCTAAAAGAGGCTATGGTGTTGTCTGCAATGATAGTACCCTCTATGTTTCCAGCGGCTTTGAAATGGATATTTCCCGCACCAAGGAAGGTGGCTATAAGCTAAACAAGCTTACCATTAAGGGCAAGGATTTTGAGCGTAAAGCTAAGTATTCCATTTTGCTCATGGGCGACCGTGGCTGGAGTAAGGGCTTAGTAATCACAGAGATGGGCATCAAGGATTATACATATGATGTCGATAAATGCTACAAAACTCTGTACAAGCATTTAGCAGAAAATAAAGGGAAGCTGGAAGAGCCCACCGATTATATTAAGTTACACTAAACTCAGTAAAGCATTAAATGGCAGGCTGTTAAAACCTAACCAAGGAGGGTGAGACATGGTAATGAAGAATGTAAACAAAGACAATTTCAAAAATTATCTGGCTCCCGGTGCTTTTGCAATGGTATTAGTGGTGCTGCTGGCTATGGGCATTGTGTATCTGCGCAGCTTTTTTATGGAGCAGGCCGCCCAGGAGCGCTCCTCCCAGCTGAAGGAAATGAGTGGACAGATTTGTGTCAATTTGGATTATAATTTAGAGGCTCACTGGAATTTGGTAGCAGGCATTAAGGGAGAGCTGCGCCATCATAGCTATGCCAATGAAAACGAAATACGTAAGGGCATTGCTGAAATAGAGCAGATTTTTCGCACGGATTTATACGGCTGTCGCGTTATGCTGCTTGACTCCATGGGTACTGGTTATACCACCGATGGCCCCGTGGGTATTTGGGACGATTTGAAGTTTTTGGCTGATGGCACTTATCGCCATACGTTTGTTTCTGATACTAGTAATGTGAAGGGCACCTTTTTGGCCTTTTGCCAAAAGCTGACGGATGGTAGCAAGGAAAACGAGAATGCACAGTATACCCATCTCGTGCTGCTGAAGGATATTAAAACCATTAAAAAGTATTACACTACTGAATCCTACGGCGGTCATGCAGCTACCTATATTATCAACAAAAATGGTACCATGGCTTATTATGATGCCAATAGTGATGATTTTATCGGCGCTCGCAATATGTACAAAGCCCTGGCAGACGGCACCTATTTGGGAGGTAAGGATTTTGCTCAAGTGAAGCAGGAGCTTGATGAAAAGGGGATTGCCACAGCTAACGTTATCTTCAAGGACAAGGAATACTTTTATTGCTTAAATACCTTAAAGGATTATAGCATGACCGTAATGCTAATGATCCCTGCTGAGTTTGTTGCTGTGAGCACCATGAACATGCTGCAGTCCTCCTTAATGGTGCAGGTTGTATTTACCGTGATTTTGCTAGGCCTATCTGCTTTGGCTTTAATCAGCTTTGTTCGTGCGCAGCGCAATAGCGAACGCATTAAGCTGGAGCAACAGACCAATCAGCAGCTGAATAAGCTGCGTATGGCGGCAGAGGATGCTCTGCATGTGGCGGAGTCCGCCAATAAGGCCAAGAGTACCTTCCTTTCCAACATGAGCCATGATATCCGTACACCTATGAACGCTATTATCGGCTTTACGACGCTGGCCTTGAGCAGTCTTGCGGAGCAAGAGAAGGTTAAAGATTATTTGGGCAAGATTTTGGCCTCTAGTAATCATTTGTTGAGCTTGATCAATGATATTCTGGACATGAGTCGTATTGAAAGTGGCAAGGTTGTACTGGAGAAGCAGGAGACTAATCTGGCGGTGCTAGCTGATGAGATAGAGCACCTGCTTGGAGAGCAGGCTAAGGCTCAGGGCTTGGAGCTGAAGGTTGATTATAGCGGGCTACGGGATAGGGACGTATTCTGCGACAAGACACGGCTTAATCAGGTGCTGTTAAACTTGCTTTCTAATGCTGTGAAATTCACTCCTGCCGGTGGTCATGTAAGTTTTACCTTAACCCAACTGGAGCAACTATCACCGGGCAAGGGTGTTTATGAGATGCGTGTTAAGGACGACGGCATTGGCATGGCACCGGAATTTGCCAAAAAGGTTTTTGAACCCTTCGAGCGTGAGCGTACTTCCACTGTTAGCAAAATTCAGGGCACGGGCCTTGGCATGGCCATTGCCAAAAATATCATTGATATGATGGGCGGTACCATCGAGCTACATACTAAAAAGGGCGAGGGCACAGAGTTTGTGCTGCGGCTGGAGCTGGTGCTGCAGGCGCAGCCAAAGCCTATGGAAGCCAAGCAACAGGAGCTGCTGCCAGAGGCAAGCACCGAGGATTTTGCTGGCAAGCGCTTACTTTTGGTCGAGGATAACGAGCTCAATCGCGAGATTGCCTGCATGATTTTGTGCAAGTATGGCTTTGAATTGGAAACTGCAGAGAATGGTCAGGAAGCAGTGGAGATGGTAGCTGCTGCGGCGCCGGGTTATTATGATTTGGTGCTGATGGATATCCAAATGCCCATTATGGATGGGCATGAGGCCACTAGGCGCATTCGTGCTCTGGCAAATCCGGAGTTGGCCAAGATGCCTATTGTGGCCATGACTGCCAATGCCTTTGATGAGGATAGAAAGGCCGCTAAGGACTGTGGTATGAACGGTTTTATTTCTAAGCCTATAAATATGCATGAGGTTATTCAGGCTTTGCGGAATAATTTGTAAGCTTTTATAATGTTGCACCCCTACACACTGCGGTAGCAGTGTGACAGGGGTGTTGTTTTTTGCTGATGCCAAAAGTATAATATAATCAAGTGAAGGCTTAAGTAATAGGAAAGATGGAGGAAGAAGAGTGTCTAAAGAGTTAGTTACACATAGAGAATTAATCATGGAGCATTTACCAACAGACTTTTGTCATGCGTCCACCATCGTAAAGCTGCGTAATGGAGGACTTATGTGCTGCTGGTTTGGCGGCAGCCACGAGGGCGAAGCCGATGTGGCCATTTACGGTGCACGTAGGGATAAGGCCGAGCTTTGTGGTGATGCAATTATCTGCAATGCTCATAGTGGCTGGAGTGCGCCGGTGAAGCTGGCCGATGGGGCAAGTGCCAACTGGAACCCAGTGCTGTTTTATCGTGAGGACGGAACACTTTTGCTTTTTTACAAGGAAGGCCAGCAAATCGCTAACTGGCGCACCATGGTCATGGCATCTCGAGATGACGGTAGCAGCTGGAGTGCACCAGCGGAGCTGGTGACTGGCGATGTGAGCGGCGGGCGAGGCCCGGTGCGTAACAAGCCCATCAGGCTAAAATGCGGACGCATCTTAGCGGGTGGCTCCACCGAACATGGCCTATGGCAAGCCTTCGCAGATATTAGTGATGACGATGCTCGCACTTGGCACAAGTCAGCGCCCGTAGTAATCGAGAATTTGCAGTATCAAGCAGGAGAGAAAACTGCTGAAAGCTCCATTGCCGTTAGTGCGCAGTCCTTTTACGGGCGCGGGGTAATCCAGCCTAGCCTGTGGCAGAGCGCCGATGGTAGCGTACACATGCTGCTGCGCAGCAGCGAAGGCTTCGTCCATCGGGCTGACAGCACCGATGAGGGCGAGAGCTGGAGCGCTGCTTATCCTCTAACGCTGCCCAATAATAACAGCGGCCTAGATTTAGTTGCTCTAGCAGATGGCAGACTGCTTCTCGTATGTAACCCTGTGGCAGCTAATTGGGGCATGCGCTCACCCTTAAGTCTCTTTATGAGTGAGGACGATGGACATACTTGGCACAAGCTTATAGATTTAGAAACAGAAAAAGGTGAATTTTCCTATCCAGCTATTATTGCTCAGGACCATGATGTCTACATTAGTTACACCTATGACCGCAAGAATATTGCGGTAGTTCAAATAAAAATCTAAAATTCAGTTTACGCTCTTTGTAATATATGGTACAATATATACAACTATGATGCTCGTCTTTCCAGTCGTGGACGGGGCTGTAAAGACAGCTGCTCTGTAGATATTTTTACATAAGGAGTTGTGCAAAGGATGAAAAAAATCTTAGTTGTACTCATGGCCATGCTGACTATGGCAGTTATGCTGGCAGGCTGCGGTGGTGACAGCAAAAAGGCTGCTTATCCCGCTGATGGCGATATTTCTGTAATCATTCCGAAGGCTCCCGGTGGCGGTACCGATACCTCTGCTCGCGGCCTTATCCAATTCATGGAAAAAGAGCTGAAGGGCTCCAAATTCGTACCTGTGAACAAGCCCGATGGCGGTGGTGTAACCGGTATGGTGGAAACTGCTAATGCTAAGGCTGATGGCCATACCCTGGGTATGGTAACCGTAGAGCTGGCTATGTTCCCGCATCAAGGTAAATGCAAGAACACCTATAAGGATTATGCAGCTATTTGCGCACCGATTGCAGCTCCTGCAGCTTTAATCGTGCCTAAGGAAGCTCCCTATAACAGCGTTGATGAATTCGTAAAATTTGCTAAGGCTAATCCTGGCAAAATTAAAATGGGTAACAGCGGTGTAGGCGCAATTTGGCACATTGCTGCGCTGTCCTTCGAGGAAGAGTTTGGCGTACAATTTAAGCATGTGCCTTATCCGAAAGGCTCTGCTGATATTGCCGCAGCTCTGGCAGGTAAGCACATCGACGCTACCTTGGCTGACCCCTCCGTATTCAAGAGCCAGGTTGACGCTGGCAATCTGAAGATTTTGGCTGTTATGGCTGGTAGCCGCAGCGTGATTTATCCCAATGTTCCTACCTTTAAGGAATTGGGTCATAACATGACTGTACGTGCATGGGCAGCTCTGGTTGCTCCCAAAAACACTCCTAAGGATAAGCTGGATGTACTGCGTAACGCAGCTAAAAAGGTTTGCGAATCCAAGGAATTCAAGGATTACTTCATGAAGCAGGGCATTGATCCCACCAGCATTATCGGCGATGAAGCTGATAAGATGATGGCTGAAGACCATGCTATGTATGAAAAATTCCTGAAAAAAGCAAAATAAAGAATAATTATTGAAGAGCTCTGGTTCATGCCAGAGCTCTTTTTTGTTGCTAATAAATTGTCAGAATATGATATGGATTTCTATTTAGATTCATTTATCCATATAATAAAACTACGATAATCGTTCCTAATAACGTTGATATTTTTTTGAAAAGGTATTGGAATTTCCCCCATACTATGCTATAATGATTGCAGTCATAAGGAAATTTTGAACATTTCTAATAGTAATTAATCTTAAATGATAAATAACTAAGGAGGCTCTTGTGGAGGAATATCAATTTTCACAAGGAAAAAACCTGCGTTGTGGTTATACAACTGGTAGCTGTGCTACCGCAGCAGCTAAAGCAGCAACCACGATGCTGCTGACGGGTGAGCGTGTGGATAGTATACGCATCGATACTCCTAAGGGCATAGTTTTGAACCTGGAGCCACTGGAGGTGGAGGAGACTGCTGACTATGTAAGTTGCGCTATTCGCAAGGATTCCGGTGATGACCCCGACGATACCAACGGTATTCTCGTTTTTGCTAAGGTCAGCAAAACTGCTGAGCCCGGCGTGCATATCGAAGGTGGTGTAGGTGTAGGGCGTGTTACTAAGCCAGGTCTGGCCTGTGCTGTGGGCGGTCCCGCCATCAACCCAACTCCAAGACGTATGATAACCGCTGAAGTGACTAGTGTTATGGAGCAGATGGGCTATCAAGAGGGACTAGAAGTAATCATTTCCATTCCTGCGGGCGTAGAAATTGCCAAAAAAACCTTTAATCCTCGTTTGGGTATTGTGGGCGGACTATCCGTTCTCGGTACCAGTGGCATTGTGGAGCCCATGAGTGAAAAGGCTCTTATCGAGACCATGTATGTGGAAATGCGAGCCCAAAAGGCTAGGGGCAATAAAAATCTCTTGGTCTTTTTCGGCAACTACGGCGAGGATTTTACCCGTGATGTGATGCAGCTGGATTTAGAGGGTGCTGTGACCTGCAGTAATTTCGTAGGCGAGCTTTTAGATTACGCTGTTTTCTTAGGCTTTGAAACCTTGCTCTTGATTGGTCACAGCGGTAAGCTAGTAAAGCTGGCTCAAGGAGTCATGAATACCCATTCCAAATATGCGGACTGTCGCACGGAGCTTTTTGCTCTGCAGGCTATGTTCCACGGTGCATCCATTGAGGTAGGCCAAGAAATCTACAGCTGTCTGACCACTGACGAAGTAACTAAAATCCTCAAGCGAGAACAGCTTTTTGAACCCGTCATGGACAAGGTTACGGAAAAAATTGATTTTTACATGCAGCATAGGGTGCATGGTAAAATAAAAACTGCTGCTTTTATGTTCTCTAATGTCTACGGCATTTTGGGCAAAACCAAGTATGCAGATGCTTTAATCCAATTACACAAGAAAAAGGAGAGTAAATAATGAGAGGAAAGCTTTATAGTGTTGGTATCGGCCCCGGAGACCCGGAGTTAATGACTTTGAAATCTGTGCGTCTGTTAAAGGAATGCGATGTAGTTGCCATCCCCCAGGGCGATAACGGTATTTTAACAGCTAAAGCAATTGTTAATAATGTCGTAAATTTAGATGAAAAAGAGCAGGTTATGATTTATATGCCCATGACCAAGGATATGGCTGCAATGGACAAGGCTCATCGCGAAGGCGCTGACGCCATTGAAAAGCTGCTGGATGAGGGCAAAAACGTAGTCTTCATCACCCTTGGCTGTCCGACTGTTTATGCAACCTGCATTTATGTTCATAAATTAGTGTTGGCCGATGGCTACGAAGCAGAGCTGGTAGCAGGCGTCACCTCTATCTGCGCTGTAGCAGCAAAGCTAAATACTTCCCTGTGTGAAAGAGCGGAACCCTTGATTGTGCTGCCCGGTAGCTACAAGGAGTCCTCCAAATTCTTGGACGGCCCCGGCAACAAGGTGCTCATGAAATCTGCCAGTGAAATTGGTCGTGTCCGCGATGAGCTCCGCGAAAAGGGACTTATTAAAAACGCAGGCATGGTAGAGCGCTGCGGTCTTCCTGGCGAAAAGGTATACCACGATTTGGAAGAAATCGACCCCAAGAGCAGCTATTTCTCTGTAATTCTGGTGAAAGAAAAGGAGTTTGATAAATAATGATTTACTTTATTGGTGCAGGCCCCGGCGCTGCTGATTTGATTACTGTAAAGGGTAAAGAACTGCTGGAAAAATGCGACCTCTGCATTTATGCAGGCTCCTTGGTTAACCCGGATCTTTTGAAATACTGCAAGCCTGAATGTGTGATTATGAATAGTGCTCATATGACTCTGGAAGAGGTTATTGCAGCTATGGTTCCGGCTGCTCAGGCCGGCAAATTGGTCGTACGCTTGCACACCGGTGACCCCAGCGTGTATGGTGCACACCGCGAGCAAATTGACTTAATCCGTGGCTACAATCTTGAGTACGAAATCGTTCCTGGCGTAAGCTCCTTCTGCGCTGCTGCTGCAGCTCTGAAGGCTGAATACACCCTGCCCAACGTAAGCCAATCCGTTATCATCACCCGTATGGAGGGCCGTACTCCCGTACCGCCTCGCCAAAAGATTGCTGATTATGCAGCTCATCATGCCACTATGGTAATTTTCCTGAGCGCTGGCATGTTGGAAAAGCTTTCTAGCGAGCTCATCAAGGGTGGCTATACTGCTGATACTCCGGCTGCTATCGTTTACAAGGCAAGCTGGCCTGATGAAAAGATTGTTCGCTGCACCGTTGGCACCTTGGCAGAAAATGCTGCTAAATACGGCATCAACAAGACTGCTCTCATTACTGTGGGCGGCTTCTTGGGCAACGAATATGACCGTAGTGAGCTCTATAATCCTACCTTTGCTCACGGCTTCCGTGAAGCTGACCCTAGCAAGCTGGATTTGAAGCCTGAGGTTAAATAATTATTATGGAAGCGGCCATTTTTTCCTTTTCCCTCAGGGGAGCGGAGTTAAGCAAGCGCGTAGCCGCCTTGGTAGTGGACCTTGGCTATGAGGTACACAATCAAACTGTAGCTAAGTATGCTGCGGAGGCGGGAGTGGAGGGCTATGAGCCCGACCACAAGGCCGCCTGCGCCAAGGATTTTTCCCGCTGCGACTTACTAGTTTTCATTGGCGCTACGGGTATTGCCGTGCGCACCATTGCTCCTTATATCCAGAGCAAGCTGACGGATCCCGCTGTAATCTCCATCGATGAGTGTGGGAATTTCGTCATTCCTCTTTTAGCAGGACACATTGGCGGAGCCAATGAAATGGCACGGTATCTGGCAGCTGGCATTGAGGGCCAAGCCTGCGTGACTACAGCCACGGATGTGAACGGACTTTTCGCAGTGGATGAGTGGGCAGCACGCAATAGAATGGTGCTGTGCTCCTTAGCTGCGGCAAAGGACTTCGCGGCGGCGCTGGTGGCAGGCGAGAAAGTGGGTCTGTATGTGGACGCAGGCTTCGAGGTAGAAGGTAGCTTGCCTAAGCAGGTCGAGTTTAACGGTAGCCTGCCCATAGGCATGGCCATCACCCTGAGCAAGCGGTTGGCTCCCTTTAGGAAAGCAACTGTTCGCTTATTGCCGAAGATTGTCCATTTGGGCATTGGCTGCAAGCGCAACACTCCCTTGGAAAGGATTGAGGCGCTGGTGCTGCCGGAGCTGGAGCGCTTGGACTTGGATCTGCGCAGCGTGGCAGGCCTTGCTTCCGTGGATTTAAAAAAGGATGAGCAGGGGCTTTTGGCCTTTGCGAAAAAATATCAGCTACCTGCTCGCTTTTATTTAGCGGAGGAATTAAATGCCTTGGAGGGAGATTTTACTCCTTCTTCCTTCGTGCAGAGCGTAGTGGGTGTGAGCAATGTGTGTGAGCGTAGCGCTGTTAAGGACGCTGGTGGTGGCAGACTTGCTCTTAAAAAAACTAGCCTTAATGGCGTGACCTTGGCCATTGCGGTGGAGGATTTGGTGCTGGATTTTCAGCACACAGGTCTCAAAAAATAAGAAATAGGAGGCATGCAAATGTCTAAATTATATGTAGTGGGCCTGGGCCCTGGCGGCGTGGAGCAAATGACCAAAAGAGCTTATGATGCCCTGAAGTCCTGCGATGTAATCGCAGGCTACCACGTATATGTAAACCTGATTAAAGAAGATTTTGCCGAGAAGGAATTCCTTTCCACAGGCATGCGCAAGGAAGTGGACCGCTGCAAGCTGGCTCTGGACGAGGCTCTCAAGGGCAAGACCGTAGCCATGATTTCCAGTGGTGACGCAGGCGTATATGGCATGGCCGGTATTATGTGCCAGGTAGCCAAGGAGCATCCGGAAATCGATATCGAGGTTATTCCCGGTATCACCGCTGCTTGCTCCGGTGCTGCTGTACTAGGCGCTCCCTTAATCAGCGACTTCTGCCTGATTAGCCTGAGTGACCTCTTGACTCCTTGGGAAAAGATTGAAAAACGTCTGGATTGCGCTTCTAAAGCAGATTTTTGCATCTGCCTGTACAATCCCTCCAGCTTTAAACGTCATGACTACCTGCAAAAGGCCTGCGATATTATGCTGAAGAATCAACCCGGCACCATTCCTGCAGGCATCGTGCGCAATATCGGCCGTGAAGGTCAGTCCTATGAGCTGACCACCTTGGCAGAGCTCCGTGATAAGGAAGTGGATATGTTCTCCACTGTTATCATCGGTAACACCCAAACCGAGGTTATTAACGGTCGTTTGGTAACTCCCCGCGGTTACAGACTGGCATGAAGCCGGTAATTTGGCTCATCGGAGGCACCAGCGAGGGGCGCAGACTCATTAAAGAGATGGCGGGCTTGCCCGTCCAGCTTTATGTGAGCGTAGCTACCGAGTATGGTGCGGCCTTGATCGAGCCTCAGGATAATGCCACTGTTATGGCCGAGCGCATGGACTTGGCTGCTATGGAGGCTTTTTTGGCCGAGCATAGGCCTAGCTATGTTATTGACGCCACACATCCCTATGCGACTATCGTCACTGCCACTGTACAGAAGGCCTGCGAGGCGCAAAAATGCCGTTATTTAAGGCTGGTGCGGCCTCAAGGAGAAGCAGGGGACTATATTACGGTACACGACTTTGGTGAAGCGGTGGAGCTCTTAAACCAGGTGGAGGGCAATATTTTTCTGACCACGGGCAGCAAAAATTTGCCCGACTTTACCGGGGTTAAGGATTATGCGGAACGCATTGCTCTGCGTATTTTGCCCATGGAGAGCAGCCTAAAAAGCGCTCTGAAATTGGGCTATAAGCCGGCTAACATCATCTGTATGCAGGGGCCCTTTGCTAAGGATTTGAATGTGGCCATGCTCAAGAAGTATGGCAGTAAATTCATGGTGACAAAGGACAGCGGCAAAGCCGGCGGCTTTGATGAGAAGGTGGAGGCTGCGGCGGAGGCCGGAGCGAAGCTGATTGTCATCGGCCGTGCCAGCGAGGAGGTTGGTGCTGGCTTAAGTGAGATAGTATCGCTTTTAAAAGAGGAGTTTTCTCATGCTACGTGTTAATATCGTGGGCATCGGCCCTGGCAATCCTGATTTGCTCACCGGTGCTGCACGCAAGGCCATCGAGGATAGCAATATCCTTATTGGCGATAAAAGAATGCTGGCTGCTTTTGCAGCAGCAGATAAAAAGGTATATGATACCATCAAGACTGCGGAAATCGCTGCTATCGCAGCTGCAGCTGACCCTGAGCGGGACCAGCTGGCAGTGCTGGTTTCCGGTGATGTGGGCTTCTTTAGTCTGGCAAAGACCATCAGTGGCAAGCTGCCCGCTTGCGACTGCAAGCGCTTTGCAGGCATCAGCAGCCTGGTTTATTTTGCCAGCGCCCTTAATATGAGCTGGGACGATTGTAAAATCGTCAGCATGCACGGGCGCCAGCAAAATCTGGTGGCTGCTGTAAGCCAAAACCCTAAGGTCTTTTCCTTGACCGGCGGCGATAACTCACCCCAAAAGCTGTGTGCCCGGCTCTGCGAGCACGGCTTGGGTCAGGTAAAGGTCTATGTGGGCGAGAATTTGAGCTATCCTGAAGAAAAAATCACTAGTGGTACGGCAGAAGAAATTAGTGCCTTGGAATTTCCTTCCCTGTCCGTGATGATGATTTTGAATGAGGAAGCTAATAATTTTACACCTACGGTGCACGGTCTTGCGGATGATTTATTTCTGCGCAGTAAGGTGCCCATGACTAAGCAAGAGGTGCGCAGCGTTTCTATGTCCAAGCTAGCACCCAAGTCTACGGATTTAATTTATGATATCGGCGCCGGTACCGGCTCCTGCTCCATTGAGCTGGCTTTAATTGCTAAGCAGGGCAGGGTATGGGCCTTCGAGCGCAATCCTGTAGCGGTGGAGCTTTTGGGCAAGAATAAAGCCCTTTTTGGTGTGGAAAATCTGGAAATCGTGGCTGGTGAGGCTTTGGAAAATATCCAGAGTATGCCCGCTCCAGATTGTGTTTTTGTTGGCGGCAGCGGCGGTGATTTGTGCCAAATGCTGGATGTCATCTATGCTAAAAATAGCAAGTGCCGTGTGGTAATCAACGCTATTACTGTGGAAACACTGGCGGAGGTTGCCAACTACTATAAGGAAAAGCAGGATTATTCTTTGGAAATCGTCAATGTCTTTGTGGCTCGCAGTAAGCATTTGGGCC
This sequence comes from Phascolarctobacterium sp., assembly GCA_034086985.1. GTDB lineage: Bacteria > Bacillota > Negativicutes > Acidaminococcales > Acidaminococcaceae > Phascolarctobacterium_A. Next base: position 135,248 of record JAXDZG010000012.1, on the reverse strand, counting down.
ACTATAAATTGATGATGGCCCAAAATCCTGTTTATGTAATGACTGCTTTGAAGAAGGAAGATTAACATGGCTGAAATGATGCTGCCCCGTTTTATGATTAGTGCCCCTGGCAGTGGCACGGGCAAAACAACTTTAGTTTGTGGCTTATTAAAGGCTCTCATGGAAAAGGGCCTTAATGTTGCTGCCTTTAAATCCGGTCCTGATTATATCGACCCCATGTTCCATTCCAGAGTCATCGGTGCCAAATCCCGCAATCTTGATTTATTTATGTTGGGCGAGGACACTGCCCGCATGCTGGTAGCGAAAAACGCTGCCAAGGCTGATGTGGCTGTGTTCGAGGGTGCCATGGGCTTTTATGATGGCATGGGCAAGACCACTGAGGCCAGTGCTTACGCCTTGGCCTGTGCCTGCGATACTCCTGTAGTGCTTGTGGTCAACGGCAAGGGAGCCGCCTTATCCATTGCCGCTATGATCAAGGGCTTTAAGGATTTTCGTAAGGACAGTCATATTGTGGGTGCCATTTTGAACAATGTTAATCCTATGAGCTATATTTTTTATAAAGATGTTATTGAAGCGGAAACTGGTGTGAAGCTTTTAGGCTATTTCCCGGTGATGACTGATTGCAATTTTGAAAGCCGTCATTTAGGCTTGGTTACAGCGGAGGAAATAGGGGACCTACAGCAAATCGTGGATAGATTAGCCGCGCAGGCTGCTAAATCCATTGATTTGGATGCCTTGTTGGAGGTTGCTCAAGCCGCGCAGCCCTTGCATTATGAGCCGGTGTGCCTTGAACCGGTGGGTAAGGAGAAGGTGCGTGTAGCCATTGCTCAGGATAAAGCCTTTTGCTTCTATTATCAGGACGCTCTTGATTTATTAAGTGAGCTGGGTGCTGAATTAGTGCCCTTCAGCCCTGTGAACGATGCCCATTTGCCCAAAAATTGCCATGGCCTTATTTTAGGCGGTGGTTATCCTGAGCTTTATGCCGAACAGTTAGCGAACAATGAAACCATGCGCGCAGACGTAAAGGCCGCTGTAATAGGTGGCATGCCTTGCTTTGCGGAATGCGGCGGCTTTATGTATTTACTAGAGTGCTATCGCGAGGGAGACAAAGCTTACCCATGGGTAGGAGCTATCGAGGGCGAAACAGCTTTAACGAAAAAGCTAACCCGATTTGGCTATGTGCATTTGACGGCGCAAGAGGATAATGTGCTGTGTAACGCTTGTGGTCGCATCAATGGACACGAATTTCATTATAGCGACAGCACCAATAATGGACATAGCTTTGTTGCTGCTAAGGCCAGTGGCCGCGGTAGCTGGGAATGTGCGACGGCAAACGAAACCATGTATGCCGGTTATCCGCACATTCATTTATGGGGCAATCCTGCATTTGCCCGCAGCTTTATGGAGCACTGCTATGAGCACGCTCAGCAGGCTGCACAAGAAGAAAGTAAGTAATTATTTTGAGAATAAAGGGGTAGGGAAGTATGCTGCATTTGGCGGCTATTATAGCCGGGTTTATCTTAGATTTAATATTTGGAGATCCACATTGGCTACCCCATCCTATTTGTCTCATTGGCAATTTAATCGGCTTCATTGAAGGTAATTTGCGTCCTAAGCTGGCGCCTAATAAGAATGCTTTGCTCTTCGGCGGTGCCTTGATGGTAATAATCGTGCTGGTTATTTCCTTCGCCGTGCCCTTTGCTATTTTGTTAGCAGCCGGTATGGTAAGTCCCTGGCTGGCCTTTGCCTTGGAGACAGTCATGTGCTACCAGATTTTTGCTACCAAATGCTTGCGTGATGAAAGCATGAAGGTGTATGACGCTCTGCATAAGAATGATTTGGCAGATGCCAGAGTGAAGCTGTCCTGGATTGTGGGTCGCGATACCCAGAATCTGGACGAGGAAGAAATTACCAAGGGTGCGGTAGAAACCGTGGCCGAAAATACGGCGGACGGCATTATTGCGCCCATGTTCTACATGTTTTTAGGAGGCGTGCCCCTGGCCTTTTTATACAAGGGCATCAACACCATGGATTCCATGGTGGGCTATAAAAACGATAAATTCCTTTATTTTGGTCGCTGTGCCGCTAAATTGGATGATGTGGCTAATCTTATTCCCGCTCGCATTACGGGCCTGGTGATGATTGCAGCTGCCTTTCTGCTGGGCCTCAATGGTCCCGGAGCCTGGAAGGTTTTTTGGCGTGACCGTTATAATCATCTGAGCCCTAATTCTGCTATGACGGAATCTGTAACAGCCGGTGCCTTGAACATTCAATTAGGTGGCGACCATTTCTATTTTGGTAAGCTGGTACACAAGGATACTATTGGTGATAATATTCGCCCTGTGTGTCCGGAGGATATTAAAAAGACCAATAGTCTGCTGTATATGACAGCAGTGCTGTGCCTTGGTATCTTCTCTGTAGCTTATTATTTTGTAAACATAATTTAAATGATTGAGGGTGGAGTAATGTATAAATATGAACATGGCGGTGACATCTATAGCCAGGAGACAACTACAGATGGCAAGCGCTTTGTAGATTTTTCAGCAAATATCAACCCTCTCGGATTACCCTTGGGTGTGAAGGAAGCGGTGAAGTCCGCTTTAAAAGCCTGTGTTAATTATCCTGATGCCTTTTGCCGTCGTTTGACCCAAGCTACGGCGGAATTTTTAAAGGTAAAGCCGGAATATCTATTCTTCGGTAATGGTGCAGCTGATGTGCTTTTTCGTTTAGCCTTAGCCTTGAAGCCTAAACAAGCACTGCTATTAGCACCAACCTTTGCTGATTATGAAAAGGCATTGCGCTCTGTGGGCTGCAATATTAAATATTATCCTCTTAAGAAAGAGGAAGCCTTCGTTCCTGGCAAGGATATTGTGGGCAAAATTACTTCCCGCACTGATTTAGTGGTAATCTGTAATCCCAATAATCCCACGGGCCAGCTCATGGATCGCTTGCAGCTGGAGCGTGTTTTACAAAAGTGTAACGCTATCGGCGCTAAGCTTTTGGTGGATGAATGCTTTATGGATTTTGTGAGCAAGGATAAGGCCTTCAGCCTGCGTGATTTATTAGCAGAATATCCGGAGCTTATAATTTTGAAGGCCTTTACCAAGACCTTTGCTATGCCCGGCATACGTCTGGGCTTTTGCCTCACTGCCAATGAGGAGCTGCATACTAAGCTGCATGAATGCGGTCAGGACTGGAGCGTGTCCGTATTGGCTCAGGAGGCCGGTATTGCTGCCCTCAAGGAGGAGCAGTACCTCCATGAATCCTTCCTTTTAGTGGAGGAGGAACGCAAATATTTGAAGCATCAATTGGAGAATCTGGGTGCCAAGGTTTATGGCTCCGAAGCCAATTATGTATTTTTCTACATGCCCCAGCCGGAAAATCTAGTGGAGCTCCTGCGTGAGCAGGGCTATTTAATTCGTTCCTGTGCTAATTACCACAACTTAGGCGCAGGATATTATCGTGTCGCGGTGAAAACGAGAGTGCTAAATCGTGGCCTTATTAAAGCAATTAAGGAAGCAAAACAGCATGCGCTCTTTACTGGTTTTAATTGATGGACTAGGTGACGAACCCATTGGCGCTTGGCAGGGTAGAACACCCTTCGAGTACGCTGCTCATCCTATGATGGATGCTGTGGCAGCCAGTGGTAGCTTAGCTCATTTTAGTATCTGTGAACAGGATATTGTTCCCGAAAGCTGTAGCTGCATTCTCCGGCTTTTGGGTGTAGATAAAAAGGATATGCCCCAAAACAGAGCCTATCTGGAGCTTTTGGCTCATGGCAGGGATATCTCTGAGTATGAGATGGTGCTGCGCTGTAATCTGGCAGCGGTGGATGAAGCTGGTCGCTTGGCTGGCTTTAACGCTACTGGCCTCACTCCGCAAAAAATGCAGGAGGCAGCTGCCGTATGTGATGCTGTACTCAAGGATATTGAGTTCATCCATCTTTCAGAATATCGCAATCTGCTTATTTTAGACAAGGAAGCACATGTTTTGGATTGCGCTGTGCGGCCACCCCATGAGAGTGTAGGGGAAGCTGTGGACAAGCTATTGGCGTCGCTTAAGCAGTGCTCCTTATCCTTGAATTATTTTCTCAACGAAACTAACAAGCGTCTTGAGTATTTAGCTCATAATGGCTTGCATTATATACTTTATCCCTGGGGGCCTTCCGCAAGGCAAAAGCTGCCCTCCTTTAATAGCTTACATGGCATCAAGGGTGGCGCTGTCTGCAAGGCTGAAATAGTTGTAGGCATTGCGAGAGCCTTGGGCATGGAGGTTATGATTCCTTCCACGGCTACAGGTGATGTGGATACGGATGTGGCTGCTAAAGCGGACGCAGCCTTGGAGCTTTTGGAGCGTAACGATTTTGTCATCGCTCATTTCAATGGCTCTGACGAGGCCTCCCACCGCTATGACTACGAGGCTAAGGCTGCTTTTATTTCGAGGATTGACCAAGAGTTTTTGCAGCCTCTGGCGAGCCGCTTCAAGGAGCCTGTGAAGGTAGTTATCTGTGGCGACCATGTAACTAGCTCTGTTACAGGCAAGCATGGGGCTGGTTGCACTCCCGTAGTGGCTGGCTATTTACGTAGGGATTTACTGGGTGAGCCACTATTAAGCACTAAGTGGCAGCCCAAGAGCTATAAAGATATATTGAACTTTTTGATGAAAGAGAGTGATTGATGTGGCAAAAGCAATCATGGTAGTTGGTACTATGTCCAACTCCGGTAAAAGCCTGTTAACTGCAGGCTTGTGCCGTGTGTTTAATCAGGATGGCTATAAGGTAGCTCCCTTTAAATCACAAAATATGGCCCTGAACTCCTTTATTACGAAGGAAGGTGCTGAAATGGGCCGTGCTCAGGTTGTGCAGGCTGAGGCCGCCAATATTGAGCCCAGCGTTATGATGAACCCCATTCTGCTCAAGCCCACCAGTGACAGCGGATCTCAGGTAATTGTTAATGGCGAAGCTATTGGTACCATGAAGGCTCAGGAATACTATGCTATGAAGCACACTCTGCGTCCCAAGGTACAGGAGGCCTTTGATAAGCTATCTAGCCAATACGATATTGTTTGCATCGAGGGCGCCGGTAGTCCTGCAGAAATCAACATCAAAAAGGATGATTTTGTGAACATGGGTATGGCACAAATGGCCAAGTCTCCTGTGCTTTTGGTAGCAGACATTGACCGTGGTGGCGTTTTTGCTTCCATCTACGGCACCTTGATGCTGCTAGAGCCTGAAGAGAGAGCTATGGTCAAGGGCGTGGTTATCAATAAATTCCGCGGTGATGTGGAGATTTTACGTCCAGGTCTGCGCATGATTGAAGATAAAACAGGTGTGCCTGTTATCGGCGTACTGCCCATGCTCAATGTGGATATTGAGGATGAGGATAGCCTTTCCGAACGCATTAGCGGCCACAGCGAGGTGGATTTAATTGATATTGCAGTTATCCGCACCCCGCGCATGTCCAACTACACTGACTTTAATGTGTTTGAGCTTATTCCCGGCGTTTCCCTGCGCTATGTAAAGAACGTGCGTGATTTGGGTAATCCCGATATGATTATTATCCCCGGCACCAAAAATACCATTGGCGACCTTAAATGGCTGCGCCAAAGCGGTATGGAGGCTGCTGTTTTGAAGCATGCGTCCAATGGCACCGTTATCTTTGGTATTTGCGGTGGCTACCAAATGCTGGGCAAGAATATTTCCGACCCCTATGGCGTGGAAGAGGGTGGCGATTTCCCTGGCCTCGGCCTTTTGGATATCACCACTTCCTTTATCGAGCATAAGCGTACCATTCAAATGGAGGGCTGCTTTGCAGATGTCAAGGGTATTTTTCATGAGCTCAGTGGCATGCCCCTGCATGGCTACGAGATTCACTCCGGCGTGACTACCTTTGACGATAGAAATGCTATGACCTCTATTAAACCTATTTATGAGGCCGGCGAGGAATTTGCCGAGGGCAACCAAAATATTACCTATAAGATGAATGTTTATGGCACCTATGTACACGGCGTTTTCGATGGTGATGGCATTGCAGCTAAGATTGTGGAAGCATTGCTGGCCAAGAAAGGCCTGCACATGGAGGATGTAAAGACCATCAATTTTGCCGATTACAAGCGTCAGCAATACGACATTTTGGCAGATGCTGTACGCAAGGATATCGATATGCAAAAGGTATACGAGATTTTGGAGGCAGGCGTCTAAATGAAGGATGGCGGCTTGATTCATATTTATTGCGGTGATGGCAAGGGCAAAACCACGGCCTCCTTGGGCCTAGCAGTGCGTTGCGCCGGTCATGGCAATAAGGTGCTCATTGTGCAGTTTTTAAAGAGCAGGCCTACAGGTGAGCTCAAGAGCTTAGCGCTCATTCCCGGCATCGAGCTTATGCGTGGCAAAGAAACGAAAAAGTTTACCTTCCAAATGACGGCTGAGGAAAAGGCTCAGGTTTTGGTGGAGCATTTGGCTTTATTTGCAAAGGTTAAGGAAAAATGCGCTACAGAGCACATTGACCTGCTTATTTTAGATGAGGTTATCGGCGCCATTAATACGGGCGTTTTTGATAAAGATATTTTAGTCGATTTTCTCAAGGGCAAGCCAGCTGAGCTGGAGGTAGTGCTCACAGGGCGCAATCCGGCAGCGGAGCTGGTGGAGCTGGCTGATTATGTTTCTGAAATCTGCAAGCGTAAGCATCCCTATGAAAAAGGCATTCCTGCGCGCACAGGTATCGAAAGATAGGGCAGCAGCTTAAGTCCCGTGGTGATAAGAAAGGTAGTGAAAAGGATGCAACTACAAAATGTTTTGCCTGCTGATATTGAAAAGCGCAGCATGGAAATTATTGGCGAGGAATTGGGCCAAATTAAGATTGATGAGGAAAAGCTGGATATCGTGAAGCGCGTTATTCATACCTCCGCTGACTTTGACTATGCTCGCAATCTGCTCTTTAGCGAGGGCGTAGTGGAGAAGGCTTTGGCAGCACTACAAAAGGGTGCTACCATTGTAACCGATACTAATATGGCCTGCACCGGCATCAATAAGATGGGGCTGGGCAAGCTGGGAGCTAAGGCAGTATGCTTTATGGCTGACCCGGATGTGGCAGCCCGCGCCAAGGAGGCTGGCTCCACCAGAGCAGCTGCCTGCATGGAAAAGGCCTGCACTATTGAAGGTCCCGTGATTATTGCGGTAGGCAATGCTCCTACAGCTTTAGTTCGCTTGGATGAGCTGGTTAAAGAGGGCAAGATTAAACCAGAGCTGGTAATCGGCGTGCCCGTTGGCTTTGTGAATGTAGTGGAGTCTAAGGAAATCATTATGAAGACTGGTATTCCTTACATCGTAGCTCGCGGTCGCAAGGGTGGTAGCAATGTAGCTGCAGCTATTTGCAACGCCTTGATTTACAAGCTGACCAGAAAATAAAAAGCGAACATATATTTCCTACCCCGAAACGCGGTAGGAGCACTGGCAACGGACATTTGTCCATTTGCAATTATGGAATACTCGATAGTGGTATTTATCACAAGCATTGGTGAACGGGTGATCTTCCAACGAAAAAGTTGCTAATTTATTAAAAAAAGCGTTGACAAAGAGGGCATTTGCCTTTATAATAATTCCTGTCGATAAAACATCGACCTAATTCCCCGATAGTTCAGTCGGTAGAACACCTGACTGTTAATCAGGGCGTCGTAGGTTCGAGTCCTACTCGGGGAGCCAGAAATTCAGCTTCGAGCTATGCTCGAAGCTTTTTCTTTTGCGTGATATGCTTTTTCGTGCTATAATAGAGCTAGTTATAAAGATTCAGAAAAGGAGTTGTTTCCCATGGAAGATGCTGTATTATACGCTGTGGAGAATGGTATTGCTACCATTACCATGAATCGTCCCAAGAGCCTAAACTCTATGAATGATGCTTTAATCGACGGCCTGCACGAATCCCTTACCAAGGCAGAGACCGATGAAGCAGTACGCTGCATCGTGCTCACCGGTAATGGTAAAGCATTCTGCGCCGGTGGCGACCTAAGCTTCTTAAACGGTCTCGAAGGTACTGCTGCTAAGAAGAATTTTATCGCTAAGGTTGGTGCCGTTGCTAAGCGCATCACCGTTATCGAAAAGCCCATTATCGCTTGGATTAATGGTGTAACCGCCGGTGCCGGTGTAAACCTGATGCTGGCCTGCGATTTAATTTACGCTACCCATAAAGCTAAATTTGGCGAAAGCTTTGCCAAGGTTGCTCTCATTCCTGACTGCGGCGGCTTGTACTTCCTGCCCCGCGCTATTGGCATCCACAAGGCAAAAGAGCTCATGTTTACCGGCGATTTAATTGACGCTCCTACCGCATTACGCTTGGGCATGCTCAACGACGTTATCGAAGAAGAATACCTGAAGGATAAGGTTTACGAGGTCGCAGCCCGTATGGCTGCCAGCGCTCCCATCGCTATTGGCTTGACCAAAAAATATCTCAATGATACTGGACTTAGCCTGGACGAAGTGTTGAATATCGAAGAAACCACTCAATCCCTCCTGATGGGCACCGATGACTGCAAGGAAGGCATTGCCGCCTTCTACGGCAAGCGCGCTCCTGTTTTCACAGGTAAATAACATAAGCTTTACGGAATCGTCACATAATTTATGCTGGCGATTCCTTTTTCTTTTGACTAAGAGCCACCAGATGTTGTATAATTGTAATGTTAGAATTGACTTTACTACAGCCTTTTGTATGATAGGTGGAGGAAATAATGTTAGATTTTGCTTCGATGATATATCGCATCCCGGCGCTGCTCTTTGCGATTTCCATTCATGAATATGCTCACGCTCAATGTGCTGATAGCATGGGGGACCCCACAGCCCGTTACATGGGTCGTTTGACCTTTAATCCGCTGGCTCATCTGGACCCCATTGGCGCCATTCTTTTAGTTGTTGCTGGTTTTGGCTGGGCTAAGGGCGTGCCTATTAATGTGAATAACTTCCGCAACCGTCGCGAGGGCATTTTAAAGGTGTCCTTTGCTGGTCCCGCTGCGAATCTATTCCTGTGCTTCGTGGCAGCCTTTATGATGGCCTTTTTAGGCAAGATGCATATGCTCAGTGATGGCCTTTATCGCTTCTTATTCTGGATGCAGCTGTACAATGTTTGGTTCGCTTTCTTTAATCTGATTCCGGTGCCGCCCCTGGATGGCTCCCGCATTTTAAGTGAGCTTTTGCCTGCCAAGCAATCCTGGCAATTTAACGAAATCGTGGACCGCTATGGCTTCTATATTTTGATTGCCTTGGTTTTCACCGGCATCACCGGCATGATTATCAATCCCTTGGCCAATGGCTATTTGCGCCTTATCCAAGGCCTTTTGAGCATCGTCTTCTAGGGTAGCTTTATGAGTGATGTATCCCTAAAGCTGAGCGCCTTTGAAGGCCCTCTCGATTTATTAATGCATTTAATCGAGAGCAATAAAATCGATATTTACGATATTCCCATTGTGGAAATTACTGAGCAATATATAGGTTATTTGCGCAATCTGCAGGAATTTGATATGGAGCTGGCCAGCGAGTTTCTCGTGATGGCTGCCACGCTCTTGCAGATTAAGTCCCGTATGCTTCTGCCTAAAGAAGCTCGCGAGGATGAGGATGAGGGCGAGGACCCTCGTCAGCAGCTAGTACAAATGCTAGTGGAGTACCGCCGCATCAAACGCGCCGCAATTAACCTGTGCTATTTAAAGGAGCAGGCCGATCGCTATGTGGCTCGTGAGCCGTTATTTGCCAATTTGGTAGAGCGTTACGTGCCCAGCTATCCTGTGCGGGAGCTGCTGCTTGCGCTGGGGAATGTGATGCGCGACACAGGCCGTCCCTTGGCTTATATCGAGCCCCAAGCCTTTAGTGTGCAGGAAAAGATGGCAGATATTTTGCAGCGTCTAGAGCTGCATCCTGATGGCTTTTTGCTCAATGACCTTTTGCAAACGGCAAAGTCCGGTGAAAAGGTAGCAGCCTTTTTGGGAGTGCTGGAGCTCTTAAAAATGGGACTGATTACCATTGCCCAGCACGCAGCCTTTGCACCGATTTATATCTTTAGTAAACAGGGGGAAGCAAGCCATGTATCATGATAAAATGGTGGGTGCACTGGAGGCAGTTTTATTTGCTGCAGGGGAACCCATAAGTGTAGCAGAGCTTGCTCAATGCCTACAATTAGATAAGCCCCAAGTGTGGGATTTGCTCTCAACCTTAGAGCATAGCTATGAGGAAGAAGCCCGTGGCCTAATGGTGCGCCAAATAGGCGAGGGCTATCAGCTAGTTACTAAGCCCACGCACTATGCCTTAGTAAGCAATTTAAGCCGCAAGAAGGAAGTAAAGCTGACCAATGCAGCCATGGAAACCCTTGCTATAATAGCCTTTAAGCAGCCAATTACAAGGGCTGAAATGGAAGCTATCCGCGGTGTAAAGGTGGATGGCGTAGTGAATACGCTGCTTGATCTAGGCCTCATTGCTGAGGCAGGTCGCAAAAAGGCTCTGGGTAATCCTATTTTGTATGCCACTACAGAAAAATTTTTGCAAGTGTTTGGCTTGCCGAATCTAGAAGCCCTTCCACCTCTAGAGGACATTCCTGAAGAAGAGGAGCAGGAGGTTCAGCAGGTGTTGGATTTAGAGCTAGAGGAGCCTAAAGAAGATAATTCGGTAAGTGTATAAATAATAAAAAAGGAAACATATTTGATGGAAGAACGTTTACAAAAAATTCTGGCCGCGGCAGGCGTAGCCTCCCGCCGGGAAGCAGAAAAAATTATCACCGCCGGCCGCGTCCGCGTCAACGGCAAGGTCGTAACCGAGCTGGGCATTAAGGTTGACCCTGATAAGGTACGTATTGCCGTGGATGGCAAGCCTATTAAGGCGGAGAGCAAGGCCTATTACTTATTCTATAAGCCTCGCGGGGTGGTCACCACCATGAGCGACCCGCAAAATCGGCGCAGCATTGCCGATTTTGTACAGGAGCTACCTGAAAGAGTATTCCCCGTAGGTCGCTTGGACTATAATACTGAGGGCTTACTGCTTTTAACCAACGACGGTGCCTTGGCTCAAGCCCTGATGCACCCTAGCCACGAGGTCAATAAGACCTATCTCGTGAAGGTGCCCGGTATCGTGCCCGATGAGAAGCTTGATATGCTGCGTGTGGGCGTGAAGCTGGAGGATGGCATGACTGCATCAGCTGTAGTTAACCTGCGCAGCTATGAGCATGAGCACAATTTTACTTTATTCGATATCACCATTCATGAGGGGCGCAACCGTCAGGTGCGCCGCATGTGTGACGCCATAGGCTATCCTGTGCGCGATTTGAAGCGCATTAAGCTGGGCCCCATTACCTTGAGTAATCTGGGTCGCGGCAAATTCCGTGAGCTCACCGAAGGTGAGCTGGCAGCGCTGAAAAAGGCGGCCAAGCTATGACTAGGGTAGTGATCATCGGCGGCGGTGCCGCAGGCCTCTTGGCCGGTATCAGCGCCGCGCAAAACGGTGCCCAGGTCAGCATTTTGGAAAAAATGCGTCAGCCTGGCAAGAAGATGCTTATTACAGGCAAGGGCCGCTGCAACATTACCAATGCAGGGGAACTGGCCGAAATCATAAAAAATCTGCCCGGCAACGGAAGATTTTTAAATAGTGCTTTACATAAGTTCACTAATGATGATATAGTAGATATGTTGGAGAGTAATGGCCTCGCCACCAAGGTGGAGCGAGGCAATAGGGTCTTTCCCGTCAGCGACAAGGCCAAGGATGTGGTGGACACCTTAGTGAAAATTTACACCCAAGCCGGTGGCAAATTGCTTTGCGACAGCAAGGCTTTAGAAATTCTCACTAAGGATGGTCGTGTGAGCGGTGTGAAAACCGTCAACGGCACCTATGCAGCGGATGCAGTCATCCTCTGCGCCGGTGGCGCTTCCTATCCCGGCACTGGCAGTGACGGTAGCGGCGCCAAGCTAGCCAGCAAGGTGGGTCATAAGATTATCCCCTTAAAGCCTTCGCTGGTGCCTCTGGAAAGCGATTATCCCTATGTGGAAGCCCTGCAGGGCTTGTCCCTGCGCAATGTAGCTGCCACACTATTTGCCGATGGCAAAAAAATCGGCAGCGAGTTCGGAGAAATGCTCTTCACCCATTTTGGTGTATCAGGCCCCATTATTTTGTCCTTGAGCAACGTAGCCGCTAAGGCACTGAGCGAGGGCAAAGAGGTGGAGCTTGCTATAGATTTGAAGCCTGCCCTGACAAGGGAGAAGCTGGATGCTCGCATCCAGCGTGATTTCACTCAATACAGCCGTAAACAGCTCATTAACGGCCTTAAGGATTTGCTTCCCCAAAGGCTCATTCCTGTGGTGCTGGATATGGCTTATCTGGACGAGGAAAAATTCATCAATCAGGTGTCCAAGGAGGAGCGCTTGCGCCTTTTGGAAACATTGAAGAATTTTGTGGTGCCTATAACGGCCACCCGTCCCATTGCTGAGGCTATTATCACAGCCGGAGGCGTGGATGTGAAGGAAATCAATCCCAAGACCATGGAATCCAAGCTCATCGGTGGTTTATTCTTCGCCGGAGAGGTCATGGATGTGGATGGCTATACTGGTGGCTTCAACCTACAGGCTGCTTTTTCCAGCGGTTATGCCGCAGGCTCGGCAGCAAGTAATCTAGAATAAAGTGTGGTTAGATGTTTATGAAGAAAATTGTTGTAGCAATTGATGGTCCTGCTGGTGCAGGCAAGAGCACTATCGCCAAGCTGGTAGCAGAAAAGCTGGGCTACGCTTATATCGATACCGGTGCTATGTACCGCAGCGTGGCTTTAAAGTTTTTGCAAACTGGTAAGGAGTTCGATGAAGCTTTTATCAGCCAGCTAGCCCAGACCATGATCATAGAATTTAAGCCTGAAGCAAGCGTCAATCGCGTCTTTGTGGATGGAGTAGAGGTGACCGATGCTATTCGCAGCGCCGAGGTAACTGCTAACGTATCCCGCGTAGCGGCCATAGGCGATGTGCGCGAGGCCATGGTGGCCCAGCAGCGCCGCATGGGCGAGAGCGGTGGAGTACTCATGGACGGACGTGACATCGGCACTGTTGTGTTCCCCAAGGCTCAGCTAAAAATCTTCCTTACTGCTTCTGTGGAAGAACGAGCCCTGCGCCGTTACAAGGAGCTGATGGCAAAGGGTCAAGATGTGGATTTGGCTCAGCTTAAGGAAGATATTGCCAGCCGCGACAAGCAGGATAGCGAGAGAGCCATTAGTCCCCTGCGCCAAGCGGAGGATGCCTTGCTCTTAGATACAAGCCGCATGAACATTGAGCAGGTCACAGCGAAAATTCTACATCTTGTTGAGGAGAAGGCCCAATGATTTATACAATTCTCAAGCCCATCCTCTGGGTGCTTTTCAAAATTGGCCTTAGGCTCAATGTAGAGGGCACCGAAAACATTCCCCAAGAAGGACCGCTAGTTATTGCCAGCAATCATTTAAGCTTGCTAGACCCACCTGTCATCGGCGTAGCGGCTACCCGCAAGGTGCATTTTATGGCTAAGCAGGAGCTGTTCGTGCCTATTTTAGGCGATATATATAAGGCATTAGGTGCCTTTCCCGTGCGCCGTGGTGGTGCCGATAGAGCAGCCATCAAGCACGGTATCGATATTCTCAAGGATAACAAGGTATTGGCTATCTTCCCAGAAGGTACTCGCAGCAAAACAGGTAAGCTGAGCAAGGCCGAGCCCGGTGCCCTTATGATGGCCTCCAAGGCCATGGCTACCATCGTGCCCTGCTGCGTGATTGGTACCGATTACAAGCGTCAGGGCAGAATTTGGCCCAAGGTAACTGTGCGCTTTGGCAAGCCCATTTATTTCCCTGCAGACGCTGTAGTCAATAAAGAGTTTTTACATGATATGACGGAAAATCTGATGCAGCATATTGCTGCTTTGCAGGCTGGTGAGAAGATATGATGGAAATCAAGGTAGCGCAGCACTGCGGCTTTTGTTATGGTGTCAAGCGTGCGGTAGAGCTAGCTCAAAAGGCAGCCAGCGAGCACGTTAAGGGTGGTACCTTTGGTCCCCTTATTCATAATCCCCAGCTCATCAACGAACTAGCAGCTCAAGGCATTGCCTGCCGCGAGAGCTTGGATGAGTTTCAAAATGGGGAAACAGTAATTTTTCGCTCCCATGGTGTGGGCCCTGAGGTCTATGCTGAAGCGGAGCAAAAGGGCCTTACGATCTTGGACGCAACCTGTCCCAATGTGCGTCTGGCCCAGCAAAAAGCTGCTCAGGCAGCAGCAGATGGTTATTATCCTGTGATTGTCGGAGAAAAAAATCATCCGGAAGTAAAAAGTATTTTAAAATGGGCAGGAAAATCGGCTATCTGTATCGAATGTATAAAAGATATCTCTAGTGTGCCGCAAAGGGAGCGGTATGGAGTCATCATCCAGACCACTTTTGAGCTGCAAAAATTTGAAGATATATTGCAGGAATTGCAAAAACAGCGTCCGGGAGAGTATCGCGTAGAGCGCACTATTTGCCTGGCAACCAGCCAAAGACAAAAGGCAGCTATTGAGCTAGCCAAGGAGTCCGATGCTGTGGTTGTTATTGGTGGCAGAAACAGTGCCAACACGCGTCATCTTTTCGAGCTAGTTGAAGCTAATTGCAGCAAAGCATATCATATCGAAACTGCAGACGAACTGCATGCAGACATGCTCAGGGATTGTCATAAAATTGGAATCACGGCTGGGGCATCGACTCCTGACCGTTTAATTAAGGAGGCTATTTTAGCAATGGAAAACATGGATTTTGAAAGCATGCTCAACGAAAGTATGGAGGTAGAGGTATATCCGGGCAAAATTGTTAACGGTACCGTTATTCAATTGGATAAAGACGGCGTATATGTTTCTTTTGGATATAGACATGATGGCTTGATCACTTATCCCGAATGGAACCCGGCTGTGGCTCCCGAAGAACTGATGGAAACCATCAAAGTTGGCGACGAAGTTGAAGCTAAGGTTATTCCTGGCAGCACCAAGAGCGACTTTGTTCGTCTGTCCAAGGTTAAAGCAGAGCGCGATGCCGCTTGGAAGTCTGTTCCTGAGCTGGCTGAAGGCGAAAAACGCGAAGCTACTGTTAAAGTATTGCGCATTATCAAGAACAAAGCTAAAAACATCGTTGGCTTGGCAGTTGCAGTTGAAGGTGTAGAAGGCTTCATGCCCGCTAGCCATGTAGAGCTGCGTCGTGTAGAGGATTTCACTCCGTACATCGGCCAAGAGCTGCAAGCTGAAATCATCGAAGTAGACCTGGAAAAGAAACGCATCGTTGTTTCCCGCCGCGACCTGCTAAAGGCTGAGCGTGAAGCAAAGGCTAAGGCTTACAAGGAAATGAAAGAAGCACAAGCTCAAGCTCGCAAAGAAGCACGTGCTGCTGCTGAAGAAGCTGCTTATGCATCCGTTGAAGAAGGCCAAGTAGTACCTGGCAAGGTTGTTAAGGTTGCTGAATTTGGTCTGTTCGTAGAAGTTGGCGCTGGTCTGGTAGGCCTGGTTCACAACACTGAGCTGGCTTGGGATCGCTCCGCTAAGGCTGCTGACGTTGCTAAGGAAGGCGACGAAGTTACCGTTCTGGTTAAGAAGATTGACCGCGAAAACAAACGCGTTGCTCTGTCCATCAAAGCTACCCAAGAGGATCCCTGGAAGGTAGAAGCTGGTCAATTCCATATTGGCGATATCGTAGAGGTTGAAGTAGCTCGCTTCCTGCCCTTCGGCGCTATCGTTAAGCTGACCGACAAGGTTGAAGGCTTAGTACACATTTCCGAAATCGCTCAAGAGCGCATTGCTAAACCCGATGACGCACTGGAACTGGGCCAAAAGGTACAAGCTGAAGTTATTAAGATGGATCTGGACAGCAAGAAGATCGGCCTGAGCATCTCCAAGGTTAAACGCGATGCTGAAAAGAACGAATATCGTTCCTACATGGGTAAAAAGAACTCCGCTCTGTCCCAAAACCTGTCCGAACAGCTGGAAAGCCTGGAAAAATAAGGGGAGCACAGGATGCAGCGCGAACAACGTAAGCTTGAACATATTAAATATGCCCTAGAGCTTGGCGATGGACCCGCGACCACGCATTTTGCCGACCTAAAGTTTGTACACAATTGTCTGCCGGAAATTAATCCGGCAGACATTGATATATCTGTGAAGCTATTGGGCAAACGGTTACGTTTGCCCTTTTTTATTGATGCGATTACGGGCAGCACCGATGCCGTGACGGACATCAATAGTAAGCTGGCTCAGGTGGCAAATGCTTGTGACATTGGTCTAGCTGTGGGCTCCCAATACGGAGCAGTCTGCGAAGGAACGGGAGAGGAAAGCTACAAGGTGGTGCGCCAGCACGATCCCTATGGCTTGGTGATGGCCAATATGAGCGCCTTCGTATCCTATGAGCAGGCGCTCAAGGCTGTGGATATGCTGGAGGCCGACGCGCTGGAGCTGCATTTGAATGCAGCCCAGGAGCTTATCATGGCCGAAGGAGACAAGAATTATGCGGGCCTGCTTAAGAATATGCAGCGCATTTTTCAGGATTTGCCTGTGCCCCTGGTGATTAAGGAAACAGGCTGCGGTATGGCTAGGGAGCAGTACGAGCAGCTTTTGGCCGCCGGTTTTTATGTTTACAACTGCGCCGGCAGCGGCGGCACCAATTTCCCGGCTATAGAGTCCAAGCGCAGCGGCGCTGTGCTGCAGGAGGATTTCGCAGGCTGGGGAATGCCCACCTGTTGGTCCCTCATCGATGGTCAGTATGTAATTCCTAGCAAGCGCTGCTTGCTCGCCAGCGGCGGCATTCGCAGCGCAGGGGATGTGGCCAAGGCCTTTGCCCTTGGCGCAGACGCCGTGGGCATTACAGCGCCGGTGCTGCGCTTGGTGGTGGAAGAGGGCGTAGAGGCTGCGGTAGCATATTTTGCGCAGCTGGCCCAGGGCCTGGAGCAGTACCTGCTCCTGCTGGGCTGCCGCAGGCCCTATGAGCTGCGCAGGGTGCCTCTCATCATCAGCGGCGAGACTAGAAACTACCTGGACTGCCGTGGCTATGATGTTGCAGCTCTTTGCAAGAGTAGAAATAGATAAAGCGAGAGCAGCTCGCTAAAAAAGTCTGCTAAATATGTAACATTTTGTAGCATATATTGTGGTAAATACTTGCCATAGAACTCAGATGATGTTATAATATTATCTAGAAGTATAAGTTTTCTTAGTGAAAGAGTGGGTTACGTACCCGCTCTTTCCGCTTATTATGCAAAAAACTAAATACAAAATTGAATATGGAGGTGATTTGGATGCAGGCAAAAGAGGTAGAAGCACTTATTACCGCGCTAGTGGAGCCCATCTTGGCAGATACGGACATGACTCTGGTGGATGTGGAATATGTGCGTGAAAAGGACTGGTATCTGCGTATTTTTATTGACAAGCCTAATGGTGTAGAAATTGATGACTGTCAGCTGGTCAGTGAAAAGCTTACCGCAGTACTGGACGAAAAGGACCCCATTCCGGATAAGTATTTCCTGGAGGTTTCCTCTCCCGGCATCGACAGGCCGCTGAAAAAGGACAAGGACTTTGAGGCTGCCTATGGTACTAAGGTGGACATTATGTTCTTTGCACCCTGGGAGGGCTTAAAAAGCCTGGTGGGCGTGCTGGAAAACCATGATGATGACACCGTATGGGTTAGAAAAATTATTAAGGGTAAGGAGTTTAAAACTCCCGACCGTATTGAACGTAAATTGATCGCTGTTATTAGACCGCATATTGACTTTTAAAATTTTAGCAAATAGGAGGCGTAGTAAGTGAACGCAGATTTTATCTCAGCCATTCAAGAATTGGGAAAGGAGAAGGGTATTGATCCCGAGCTTCTCTACCAGGCTGTTGAAGACGCTTTGGTTGCTGCTTATAAGAAAAATTCCAACACAAACCAAAATGTACGCGTTGATATGAATAAGGAAACTGGTGAAATCCATGTTTATGCGCAACGCACTGTGGTGGAAGCTGAAGCCCATGATGATACTGAAATGAGCCTTGAGGAAGCTCATGCTATAGATCCCCGTTACGTAGAGGGTGACATTGTAGAAACCGAGGTTACTCCTAAGAACTTTGGTCGCATTGCTGCTCAAAACGCTAAGCAAGTAGTTGTTCAACGTATTCGTGAAGCAGAGCGTGGACAAGTCTACGAGCGCTTCCAAAGCCGCGCTCAGGATATCGTAACCGGTATTATTGAGCGTCAGGAAAACAAGAATGTGTATATCGACTTGGGCAAGGTGGAGGCTATTTTGACTCCCAATGAGCAAATCCCCGGCGAGATTTATCAATACCATGATCGCATGAAAACCTTTATTGTGGAGGTCAAACGCTCTACTAAGGGACCCCAAATCGTGGTTTCCCGCACTCATCCGGGCCTTTTAAAGCGCCTGTTTGAGCTGGAGGTACCGGAAATCCATGACGGCGTGGTAGAGATTAAATCCGTAGCTCGTGAGCCCGGTATGCGCTCTAAAATCAGTGTTTACACCGCTGATGAAAATGTTGATCCGGTAGGTGCCTGCGTAGGCCACAAGGGCATGCGCGTGCAAACCATCGTCAACGAGCTCCGTGGCGAGAAGATTGATATCGTAAAGTACAGCGAGGATCCCGCTCAATATGTGGCTAACGCCCTGAGTCCGGCTAAGGTAGTAAGCACCAATGTGAACGAGGCAGAAAAGATTTGCCGCGTGGTAGTGCCCGACTATCAGCTGTCCTTGGCCATTGGCAAGGAAGGCCAAAATGCTAGATTGGCTGCCAAGCTGACCGGCTGGAAGATTGATATTAAGAGCGAAAGCCAAGCTAAGGAAGAAGAGGCTCAAGTAGCAGAGCAAGAAGCATGATGAAGGTTAAAAAAATTCCGCAGCGCAAATGTGTGGGCTGCAATGAAATGAAGGATAAAAAGGCTTTACTGCGCATTGTGCGTTCTCCTGAGGGTGAAATCAGCCTTGATTTGTCAGGCAAGAAGAACGGACGCGGCGCCTATGTGTGCCCCAATAAGGAGTGCATTATGAAGGCTGTGAAGGAAAAACGTCTGGAGCGAGCCTTAGAAAAGCCCATTAGTGATGCTGTAACACAGCAATTGCTGGAGGATTTGGAGCATGGCCAACAATAAGCAAGCCTTTGCGCTTGGTTTGGCCCAAAAAGCAGGCAAGGTAGTTTCCGGTGACTTCGCAGTGCGAGGAGCGCTGAAAGCCGGGACAGTCAAGCTGTTGGTTGTGGCCACGGACACTGCTCCCAACTCCAAAAAGGAGCTTTGCTATTTAGCCAGCCAGGCCGGTGTGCCGGTGGTAGAGCTGTTGACCCGCTGGGAGCTAGGAAGCGCCATAGGCAAGGGCCAAAGAGCCGCTGCCGCCATCATGGATAGCAACTTCGCCAGCATGCTGCAGGGAAAATAAATCCCCTTATGTCTAGTCTGGAGGTGGATGCATGAGTAACAAAAGAATATACGAGGTGGCTGCCGATTACGGCAAGCCCGTCAACGAAGTTTTAGATTTACTAAAAAAGCATAATTTAGAGAAGAAGAATTTTAGTGGCGCTGATGAACAGGTAATGGCTGTTATCCGCAAAGCCTACGATAAAAAGCCTGAGCCCCCCAAGCCCGCTCCGAAGCCGGAGAAGAAGCAGGAGGCGCCCCGTCAAGCACAGGCTGTGAAAAAGGAACAGCCGAAGCAACAAAATAATAATAAAAATGGGCAGAGGACTATGCAGCAAAACAATCAAAATCAACGCAACAATGGCCAACTGAGCCGTCCTGAAAACCGTCAGGGCAATAATACTCAACAGGGCAATCGCGACAACCGTGGCCAAAACCAAAACCAAAATCGCGGTCAACAGGGTAATCGCGATAACCGTGGCCAAAACCAAAACCGTCAGGGCAATAATGGCCAACAGGGCAACCGTGATAATCGCCAAGGCGGCCGCAATGACAATAAGCGCCAGGGTGGTATTTTTGTAGGACCCAAGGGCCAACAGCCCGGTCAAGCTGTGCACGGCGAAAGCCGCAGCATGAGCGCTGCTCGTCCCGCTGGTCGTACTGAAGGTCGCAGTGAAAACCGCAATAACCGCAACGAGGGTATGGCAGACATTCCTCGTGGTAAGGAAAGCCGCAATGCCGGTAGAAACCGCAAGGAAAAGCCCCAGATTAAGGGCTCCTATGCAACCAAGGAAAGCCGTCCTAACCGCAGCGCCGGCCATCAAATGCCGGTGAACCGCAACCGTAAGCCCACCAATGCGCCCAAGGCTGCAGCTGCTCCTGCTGAAGTAGTACGTCCTACTTTTGTAGAGATTGGCGAATCCATCAATGTACAAGAGTTTGCTAAGCTTATTAAGCGCGAGGTAAACGAGGTTATCAAGGCTCTCTTCATGCTAGGCATGATGGTTACTATTAACCAAGATATTGATTTTGATACTGCTCAATTAATCGGTGACCACTTCGGTGTAGAAGTAGGTCAAAAGGCTCCGGAAGAGGATCCCACCGAAATTCCTGAGGTGGATGACCCCGAAGAAAAGCGCTTGCCACGTCCGCCTGTAATCACCGTTATGGGCCACGTTGACCATGGCAAGACCTCCTTGTTGGATGCTATTCGTAAAACCAACGTTACTGCCCGCGAGGCTGGCGGTATTACCCAGCACATCGGTGCCTATAAAGTTAATTATCAAGGCAAACAAATCGTCTTCCTGGATACCCCCGGTCACGAAGCCTTCACTGCTATGCGTGCCCGTGGCGCTCAGGTAACCGACGTGGCAATTCTTGTTGTCGCTGCGGATGATGGTGTAATGCCTCAGACCATCGAGGCTATTAACCATGCTAAGGCTGCCAAGGTACCTATTATCGTAGCTATTAATAAGATGGACCGCGCTGGCGCTAATCCGGATCATGTTAAGCAGCAGTTGGCTGAGCACGGCCTGATTCCTGAGGATTGGGGCGGCGATACCATTATGGTTCCCGTATCTGCTCACCAAAAGACGGGTATTACCGACCTTTTGGAAATGATTCTTTTGGTTGCAGAGATGCAAGAGCTGAAGGCCAACCCCAATCTGCCCGCTCACGGCACTATTATCGAAGCTCAGCTGGACAAGGGCCGTGGTCCCGTAGCTACCGTTTTGGTTCAACGTGGTACCCTGCATATCGGCGATACCATTATCGCAGGCACCAGCTTTGGTAAGGTTCGTGCCATGGTCAACGACCGTGGCGAAAAAGTAAAGAAGGCTCTGCCTTCCACTCCTGTAGAGGTTTTGGGTCTCAATGATGTGCCCCAAGCCGGCGATATTCTGGACAGCACCGACGAGAAAATTGCTCGTAGCGTGGCTGAAAAACGTATCGCTAAGAAGAAAGAAGAAGAAATTAAGCTCAATGCCAAAGTATCCTTGGATGATCTGTTCCAACGTATTCAAGAGGGCGAGCTGAAGGAATTGGATATCGTTGTTAAAGCCGACGTGCAAGGCACCATCGAAGCTCTGAAGGCTTCCTTGGAGAAGATCAAGAACGATGAAGTTAAGGTAGTTGTAGTACATGCCGGTGTTGGCGCTATTACCGAGTCCGACGTAATGCTGGCCTCCGCTGCTAATGCTTTGATTATCGGCTTCAATGTTCGTCCTGATGCCAACGCTCGCAAGGCTGCTGAGGTAGAGAAGGTTGATGTACGTACCTATCGCGTAATTTATGACGCTTTGAACGACGTAGAGGCTGCTATCAAGGGTATGCTGGCTCCCAAGTTCAAAGAGGTTGTACAAGGTCGCGTAGAGGTGCGCCAGCTGATCACCATTTCCAAGCTCCTCATTGCCGGCTGCTATGTGCTTGAAGGTAAGGTAACAAACAGCTCCAAGGTACGCATTATCCGCGATGGCATTGTGCTCCATGATGATGTTATTGACTCCCTGCGCCGCTTCAAGGACGATGTGAAAGAGGTTGCCCAAGGCTACGAATGCGGTATTACCTTAGAAAAATATCGCGACCTGAAAGAGGGCGACATTTTCGAAATCTACGACATGGAAGAGGTTGCAGTAGAGTAATCTAGGAGAAAATATATGGCACGACTGAGAGTTGAAAAAGTCCAAGAAGCCATCCAACACGAGATCAGCAATATGCTGCTCCATGACGTGAAGGACCCCCGCATCCAGTTTGTAACTGTGACCGGGGTGGAGCTGACGGATGATATGAGCTATGCCAAGGTATTTATCAGCATGTACGGCCCTGAGGACAAGCAGGAGGAAACCTGGAAGGCCCTCAACAAGGCTCTGGGCTTTATGCGCACGGAGATTGCCAAACGCATTCGCCTGCGCTTTGCGCCCACGCTGATTTTGCAAAAGGATAGATCCATGGAATACAGCGCTCATATCCAAAGCATTCTGGACAAAATAAATAAAGAGGAAAAGACCTTGGCTGATGTAGAGGCCGAGGCAGAAGCTGGTCAGCATGAGTAAGGAGCTTTCTTTACAAGCAACCGGTCAGCTGCTTATGGCAGCACAAAAAATTGTTTTATGCACCCATGTGAGCCCGGATGGAGATACCCTGGGCTCCAGCTTGGGTCTTGCCCAGAGCCTCAAAAAGCTGGGCAAGGAGGTTATTGTTTACTGCGATGACCTTGTGAATAAAAGCTTTAGCTTTATTCCTGGCATGGAGCTAGTAGAGCGTCCTGTGGCGGGCTCTAAGGTTGAAGCAGACCTTTTGGTAGTAGTGGACGCCAGCTCCTTTGATCGCATTGGCATTGTGGGAGAGGTGGTGCAATATAAGCAGATGCTAAATATTGACCATCATATTTCCAATACTCGCTTTGCAGATTATCTTTATCTTGACCCTAAGGCTGCGGCTACGGGCGAGATTATGTGCGAGCTATTTCAGGAAATGGCTTGGCCCATTGATCGTGAGATTGCTGAGTGCTTCTATATCGCTATTTCCACAGACTGTGGCTCCTTCCGCTACGCTAATACCACACCCAAAACCATGCGTGCAGGCGCTTGGCTTTTGGAGCAGGGTGTACAGCCCAACGAAATCAGTGACAAGCTGGATATGAAATCTCGCTTGACTGTGGAAATGCTGGCTAAAGTATTGCCCAGTCTTACCTTTGATGCAGAGGGCAAAATTGCCTATTTGATCATCACCAATGACATCTACAACAAGGATGCCAATACGGATAGCTTTGTAAATTATCCTCGTTATATTGAGGGAGTAGAGGTTGCCATTATGTTTAAGGCTGTGGAGCCCAAGGTAACCCGCGTCAGCATGCGCTCCAGCAATGTGGATGTGGCTCAGGTAGCCCTCAGCTTTGGCGGCGGCGGTCATATTCGGGCTGCAGGCTGCACAATCTATGCACCAGTGGAGGAGGCGCGGGAGCAGCTTTTGGCTAAACTGCGCAAGCTTGTGTAATGGATGGTATTTTTAATGTTTTAAAGCCCCCTGGCATGACCAGTCATGATGTAATTGGTTTTTTGCGCCGGGCCTTGAATACGAAAAAAATCGGTCATGGAGGCACGCTGGACCCGGATGCGGCCGGCGTGCTCCCTGTTTTTGCCGGCACGGCCACAAGGCTTTTGTCCTATGCCATGGAGGGTCGTAAGCAGTATATTGCCGAGTTTACCCTAGGCGAGCAGCGCGACACCGGTGACGATAGCGGCACCGTGGTAAAGACCATGCCCGTGCCGGAGCTTACAGAAGCGAAGCTGCGTGAGGTGCTGCAAAGCTTTCTGGGCAAGCAAATGCAGCTTCCACCCATGTACAGCGCGGTGAAAATCAATGGGCAAAAGCTCTATCAGCTGGCCCGCAAAGGCGTAGAGGTGGAGCGCGAGGCAAGATCTATTGAGATTTATCGGTTGGAATTATTAGATGCTCAGCTTCCGCAAGTCAATGCTTCTGCTAGCCAAAATAAGCAGGAGAGCCTCCCTTTACAAAGGGAGGGTGACCGCTTTAGCGGTGGAGGTATTCCAACTCAGGCAAGATTTACGGTAGCAGTGGAATGCAGTAAAGGTACTTATATCCGCGTCTTGGGCGAGGATATTGCTACTGCCTTGGGCACCTGTGGCACCATGAGCTTTCTATTAAGAACGCAGGTGGGCAGCTACTTGCTTAATGAGGCCCATACCTTACAAGAGATTGCGGACAATCCCGAAGCCTGCTGCGCAGAGCCTATTACTGCTGTAGATCACTTGCCGAAGTTAGTTTTAACAGCGAACCAAGCCGCACGAATTACCAATGGTGTAAAAACTACAGTTAACGGAACAAAAGATGGTCAATATGCCTTGCTTGGACCCAATGATGAATTTTTAGGCATCGGTAAATGCGTAGAGTCCAAAGTTCAAGCAGAGAAGATATTCCAGCATTATATAGTTTAGATAATAATTAATTATTATGGATGTAATTACTTCACTAGAACAATTGCATAAATATGATAAGCCCTGCGTGGTAGCGCTGGGCACCTTCGACGGCTTGCACCGCGGTCACATGGATGTGATCCGCACGGCCTGGGACGAAGCCCATCGCACGGGTGCGCTATTGGCGGTATTCACCTTCAGCAACCATCCCTTCGCTTGCTTTAGGCCTAACAAGGTGCCACCAGCCCTCATCACCCCGGCGCAAAAGCAGCAGCTTTTGCGGGATTTAGGGGTGGATGTGCTGGTGGACATCCCCTTCGACGTAAGCGTGGCGCGTCTCGCGCCGGAAGCGTTTCTAGAGCAGCTACAAGCGCTGGGCTACAGCTGCCTCGTAGTTGGCAATAATTTTACCTATGGGCTCCGCGGCGCGGGCACAGTGGAAACATTGGCAGCCAGTGCCCAGCGCTTGGGATTTAAGCTCCTGGTGCGCCGGCTTGTCAGCGACGGCGCTACCATCATCAGCAGCACTGCTATACGTCGCCTCATTGCTGAGGGCGACGTAGTGGAAGCGGCGGCCATGCTTGGCCGCCTCTACAGCCTGCACGGTAGTGTTGCCCACGGCAACGAAAGGGGCAGGCTCTTAGGCTATCCTACAGCTAACGTGGAGCTTGCTGGAAGCAAGCAGGCTATACCTTTAGGTGGAGTGTATGCGGTGCAGGTGCACGTGAATGGACAGCGCTATGGTGGCATGGCCAACATAGGCTACAATCCTACCTTTGGGGATATTGCTAGCCCGCGGCTAGAGGTGCACATCTTTGGCTTTAATGGCGATATCTATGATGCACCCATCACTATAGACTTTGTAGCCAGAGTCCGTGGAGAAGTAAAATTTGCTTCTCTTGATGAGCTGCGTAACCAATTGGCTGCCGACAAAGAGCACTGTCAGCAGCTTTTAGAGCATTTTTCTGACCGAGTTCTGTAGCTAAATGTAAAAAATTTTACAGTAACATCTTGCTCTACAACCATTCTTATGGTATACTATTACAGTGTGTGAACCAAGGCTTGGTGGTACGCCACTCCAGCGGCTACTATGCCTTTGGCAATTTGTAAATTTTAGGAGGAAATCACAATGTTAACTAGCGAAGCTAAAACCGCCGTAATTCTCGACAATGCTCGCCATGAAGGCGACACCGGTTCTCCGGAAGTACAAATCGCTGTACTGACCGCTCGTATCAAATATTTGACCGAGCACCTGAAGGAGCACAAGAAAGACCATCATTCCCGTCGTGGCCTGCTGAAAATGGTAGGTAAACGTCGTGGCCTGCTGAACTACCTGCAAAGCAAGGACATTGAACGCTATCGTGCAATCATTGCTAAGCTGGGTATCCGCAAATAATAAATCGGAAACCAAAAAGGACTATCACTTCGGTGATAGTCCTCTTTTATTTTTATTTTTCAATTTTAAAGAGCATGTCCATGGGATTTTCCGGAGCAGGCTTAAACTCAGCCTTACTCTTTGGCATCTCGCTTTCCTCCAGCACAATGCGCCCACATTTGCGCTCGTAATCATCTATAACCCATTTTAAAATCTGCTCAATTTCCTTATTTACACTGCGGCCATTAGATTTAGCAATATGCTTCATTTTATTCATCAAAATCGGGTGAATACGCAGCGTAAAGCGTGCTTCTTCCATCATCATCCCTCCAATTATTCACTATTAATATTATAGCAAAAGCCCGTTATTATGCAAGCATTTGCCCAATTTTGCATGAAAAAAGCCTGATTGTGTAGCTCTTAGGCCATGATTCACACACTTTTTTAGACGGGAGTGGGGGATTTATGCTATAATATTAGCAATAATGCTTTGACCTAGGAGGTTACTATTTGCTATGAGCTTGACTATAAACGGGATTTATCATGACTTCAAGGTGCTTGAGGCTAGCTTTGTGGAGGAGGTTCACTCCATGGCCTACATTATGGAGCATCTCCACAGCGGTGCGCGACTCTTATATTTGGCCAACGACGATGATAATAAAGTCTTTTCCATTGCCTTCCGCACGCCGCCGGCAGATGATACAGGCGTGGCCCATATTCTTGAGCATTCCTCTCTATGTGGCTCTCGTAAATATCATTTGAAGGAGCCCTTTGTGGACCTAGTGAAGGGTTCGTTAAATACCTTTTTAAATGCCATGACCTATCCGGATAAGACTGTATATCCTGTTGCTAGCCGCAATGAGAAGGATTTCCACAATCTGATGGATGTGTATCTGGATGCAGTTTTTTATCCCTTAATTTATGAAAACAAATACACCCTGCGCCAGGAGGGCTGGCATTATAATCTAAGCTCTCCTGAGGATGAGCTCAGCTATAATGGCGTAGTATATAATGAGATGAAGGGCGTTTATTCCTCACCGGACGCCTTTTTAGAGAATGAGGCAATGAAGGCCCTATTTCCTGATACCTGCTATCGTTTTGAGTCCGGTGGCTATCCCGATGCCATTCCGGAGCTGACCCAAGAAGACTTTTTAAACTTCCACAAGACCTATTACAGCCCCGAAAACTCCTTTATTTACCTCTATGGCGATATGGATATTGAGGCTACCTTGGCTTACCTGGACGAGGAATATTTGTCCCATTTTGCCAAAACTGGCCTTGTGCACAGCGAAATTCCCCTGCAGGACTCCCTGCTGCGCACCGCCGAGGTAGAGGCCTACTATCCCGTGGATGCCGAGGAGGATGTCAAGAATAAGACCTATCACGAGCTTTCCATCGTCACAGGCAAGGCTACGGACACCTTGACCAGCATGAGCTTGCGTCTATTGGAAACAGTGCTTTTAGAAAGCGAGTCTTCACCCTTGCGTCGTGCTTTGGTAGAGTCCGGTGTAGGCCAAAACATCAGTGGCAGCTATGTGGGCAGTCTGCAGCAGCCCGTCTTCAGCATTCGTGCTGCTGGTAGTGAGCCCGATGCCCGTGATAAATTTATCAGCATTATCTACAAGACACTGCAGGATCTGACTATTAAGGGCTTGGATAAGCAGCTATTAGAGGCTTCCTTGAACTCCACGGAATTCAAGCTGCGTGAGGCAGACTTTGGGCCTTATCCCAAGGGACTTATTTATGGCTTGGGCGTGCTGGATAACTGGCTCTACGGCGGTAATCCTATTGAGGGCTTGCGCTATGAAGAGGCTTTAAAGACCATGCGCAAGGGACTGAAAACTAATTTCTATGAAAGCTTAATAGAGAACTATCTCCTAGACAATACCCACAAGGTTATCGTTACCCTCATGCCTCAACCGGGCAAGGAAGAAGCTGACCAAGCCAAGGCAGCAGAGAAAATGGCTGCTCTTAAAGCTAGTATGACTCATAAAGAGCTGGAGCAATATGCCGCCGAATACGCTGAGCTGCATCGTCTCCAGGCCGAACCAGATAGTGAAGAGGCGAGAGCTTCTATTCCTATTTTAAAACGTAGCGACATTCGCCAAGAAGTGGAGCGCATTGAGAAGCTGGAGGAGGGGACGGAGCAGCAAAGACTGGTCTATGTGCCCGCTGAGACCAATAAAATTGCCTATACCAATTGGTATTTTGATATTAGCAGCGTCACTGCTGAGCAGATGCCCCTGTGCTATCTCTTAACAGATGTCCTGGGCAAATTCAACAGCAAGCGCTATACCTATGAAGAGCTTTCCACCTATGGCATTATGTACACCGGTGGTGTGACCTTTGATGTGCGTGCCATTTCTGCTGCTGAGGATGCGGATGACTATCGCTTGTACTTTGTGGTAAAGGCCAAGGCCCTGCTAGAAAATCTGCCACATGTCTTCGATCTGCTTGAGGCTATTGGCTTGGAAAGCCTTTTGACCGATGTAAAGCGCTTCCAGGAGCTGCTCAGTGAGGTTAAAACCGATTGGGACGATGAATTCTTCAATCGAGGCCAAAATATCGCCATTTCCCGCCTGTACTCTTATTGTGGCGCCGGTGCCCGCGCCAACGAGCAGGATCAGTTCAGCTATTATCAATTCTTGAAAAAGCTCTACGATAATTTTGAGGCTGAAGGACCTAAGGTTTTGGCCGAGGTACAAAAGCTGCTTGCCCTGTTCTTCCAACAAAGCAAGTATACCCTGTTCTACTCCTGTGATGCAGAGGATAGGGAAGCAGTGCGCCAGCAGTGCCTTGACTTCGCAGCTAAGCTACCTGCAGCTCCTGTGGCTGTTAAGCCTGCTGAGCTGCCCATTCCCGGTCATAACGAGGGCATTACCACGGCAGGTAAGGTGCAATATGTGGCTGCCGGTGGCAACTTTGCCAAGCATGGACATGCTTACGTGGGCGCTATGAAGGTTTTGGAGACCATCCTAAGGTACGAGTACCTCTGGACGAAAATTCGCATCCAGGGAGGCGCCTACGGCGCTACAGCACGCTTTGAGCTCAATGGTCTAGGTGTATTTGCATCCTATCGCGACCCGCAGCTGGCCAAGTCCCTAGAAGCTTATAAGGAGCTGCCTGCATGGCTCAAGACTGTAGAGTTCCCGGCTCGTGAGCTGGATAAATACGTTATCGGCACCATCAGTAGCATGGATACGCCGCTTACTAACACTATGCGTATGGACCAAGCCGCTATCCAATATCTTAAGGAGCTGCCTGACGCTACACGCCAGCGTATTCGTAACGAAGTGCTGAATGTAAGCAACGCTGATTTGCAAGCGTTAGGACAAGTTGTGGAGGATATGCTCAGTGATGGGCTCATCTGCGTAGTTGGTGGTAAGCAGCCTATTGAAGCTAACAAGGATAAGTTTACCAGCGTAATTAATGCTTAAGGCAGAGCTTTAGCTGCTAGCTAAGCTTTTATGAAGAAATAAAAAACCGATGTTATTACTTTTTAGAATAGTAACATCGGTTTTTGTCTTTATTTGAGAGTATTTGCGCTCATAAAATATAATTATAAGCTTATTCTTCAAGCTCGCCCCGCTTGGCAGCATCAATAATCTCGGTATAGGATTTAAGCACGGCGTTATTAAAGCACACAAGGGTAATTTCCATACCATAGTCAGGATTGGCGTTCAGCCATTGGGTGCAGGTTAAAAGGGCGATACGGGCAGCCTCATCCAAGGGATAGCCATAAACGCCTGTAGAAATAGCCGAGAAGGCGATGCTGTGTAGATGATGCTTTTTGGCCAGCTCCAAGCTATTCTGATAGCAATTAGCTAAGTCAATACGTTGGCTTACCTTGCCATCATAAATGGGTCCAACAGTGTGAATGACATAGGTAGAGGGCAAATCATAGCCATAAGTGATTTTAGCTTCGCCAGTAGCACAGCCACCTAAGGTCTTACATTCCGCTAAAAGCTCAGGTCCGGCAGCTCTGTGAATGGCACCATCCACACCGCCACCACCTAAAAGGGTACTATTCGCTGCGTTAACAATGACATCGCAGTTAAGGGTAGTAATATCTGCGCGAGTAACATTAATACCATTTTTACTAGGATGCTCTGTAGCCTCATGAAAGAGCTCCTTAAGCATCTTTTTCTGCATGGTAAAGGGAGCAGGGGAGGTAGGATTAAAGACAATGCCGGCGATACCGTCCATGGCTAGCACTGCTTCAAAATAATTGAGCAGAGGACGCGCGATTAGAGTATATTCATCGCTTTGGGTGCTAGTAAAAGCTTCTTCACTGGAGAAAGCTGCTACATACACTTGGCCATCGCTGGTAGTGTGAGTTACCAAAGCTAGCTGACCCTCAGCTTGGGCTGCAAGTGATACAGGAATTTGAATATCCGCACCTTCACGTAGCAGATTACTTACAGCACGCAATAGGCGTGTTAGATTAGTGCTGCTTTGGTCAGTTACATAAAAACTATAGGCATTGGCGATTATATCAGTAGAAGGATGAAGCATAAAAAGACTCCTTTACAGAAGAAAGCAGCCCTTAAAAAGAGCTGCCTTACTTAATTTTAACACTATTATGACGTCATTTTAACATCGTTTTAATATTAGAAAGCAGTCATTTCTGGCTTACAGCATGCGGAAAACGGAGATAACCTTGCCCAAAACTTGGATATTATCGGAGCCAGTAATGGGTTGATACTTATCGTTTTCAGGCTGCAGGCGTACACTGCGCAGCTCGCGGAAGTAACGCTTAACAGTGGTTTCCTCGCCGTCGATCAAAGCAACTACAATATCACCATTATTGGCAAAGTTTTGCTTACGCGCGATAATATAGTCATGGTCAAGAATACCTGCATTAATCATGCTGTCGCCAGTAACGGAAAGCATAAATACATCGTCATCACAACCGATCAAGTCACGAGGAATGGGATAGGTTTCTTCAATATTCTCTACAGCAAGAATAGGGATACCGGCAGTAACCTTACCAACCAGCGGAACCGGAACCAAAAGTTTATTTCTCCATGCATCGCTCTCACTCATGAGCTCCAAAGCACGGGGCTTAGCAGCATCACGTTGAATAAAACCGTACTCTTGCAGCTTCTTCAAATGATTGTGGACGCTAGCACTGGAGGATAAGCCAACAGCAGCACCAATCTCACGTACTGCGGGCGGATAACCTTTACGATTGATAAAATCACGTACAAATTTTAAAATACCACGTTGACGCTCGGAAAGCATATCTTCAGTGTAGTTGCCATCAAAATCAGGGGGGAGTGCTTTTCTACGACCCATAATCCAGACCTCCAATCAAATGTTTAGAATTCACCTGACTATATTATAACAGATAAAACTAGTTTCGTCAAACAGAAGTGCGAAAAAGCATACAGTTTTCAGAAGAAAATTATTGTAGATTTTACGTCCGATAATATATATTATGTTAAATTTTTCCTATTTCCGAAGCGAGCTTTTGGGCATGCCTATGTAGTTGCTTGCGTTGCTAATAATGACATTTTGACACATGGACCGAAATGCCATTATTCGATTTCATAGCCCTGCAATTTTTTCCTGTGCTTCGGTGAGCGTAGCTTTTTCAAAGCCTTTGCTTCAATCTGGCGAATACGTTCGCGGGTGACGCCGAACTGCTTGCCAATCTCATCCAAGGTTCTTTCACGACCATCATTGAGACCGAAGCGCAATCTAAGCACTTCCTGCTCCTTTGGCTTCAGCTCACTCAAGGCTTCTTCAATATGCTGGCGCAGCATGGCTTGGGCTGCAGCAGCCTCCGGCGAAATTGCTTTATCATCACCAATCAGGTCGCCCATGGAGGTATCACCCTCGTCGTTAACAGAAATATCCAAGGATGTGGTATCACGTGAATACTCTTCAATTTCCACAGCCTTCTGATAAGTAATTTCCATAGCCTCAGCAATTTCCTTCAGCTTAGGCTCTCGTGCCAGCGTAATAGTCAATTCCTTCTTAATTTTATTAAATTTATTGATGGTATCGACCATGTGCACCGGAATGCGAATAGTTCTTGCATGGTCAGCCAAAGCTCTAGAGATAGCCTGACGGATCCACCAAGTAGCATAGGTACTAAATTTGAAGCCCTTGGTAAAATCGAAGCGATCCACGGCCTTCATGAGGCCAATATTACCCTCCTGAATTAAATCAAGGAATGGTAAGCCTCGACCGATAAAGCGTTTAGCGATGCTGGCCACAAGGCGCAGATTGGATTCTGACAGCTTATGCTTAGCATCCTCACCCTGTCTTTCGATATGCATTAAAAGCTTCTTATAAAGAGCTCTGGACTCCTCAACGGTGAAGCCACCAATGTCCTTGATGTGGCGAGCTTCAATCTCGCGCATTAAAGCTCTAATTTGGAAAAGATAGGCCACTTCCTTGATAATATCGTAATTATCAACGTCAACCTCTTCCATGCCTTCAATATAGCAATTATCATCCTGAGCAAATTTTAAAAGGCGCTTGTGCTCAGCCTTAGTAAGACGCGCAGCAGCCTTCTTATACTCCTCAAGAGAATAAGGATTACCTGCATTTTTTCTTCTTCTCATGCGAGAAAGCAGCTTAGCAATGGATCTTTGACCGGTGATTTCCTTTTCCTTGCGGATATCATCATTAAATTTCTTGATGACCTCAGCATTGGTCCATTTGCTGTAATCAATGCTATCCTTGGGGCATTCACCATTTTGGGTAATAAGAGACGCAGCTCTACCCTTATTGATACGCTTGGCCAGCTTAACCTCGTCCTCGCTGCTGATCAGGGTGAAGTTGCCGATTTCCTTCAGATACATTCTGATGGGGTCATCAGTATAGGTGCTAACAATGCCATCCTCAGAATAATAGCCCTCGTCACTATCGTCCTCTTCCCTGTCCTCCTGCTCATGATAGTCCTGGAGCTCAGCTTCCTCAATCATCTCCTCAGGATCGGCATCCACAGCGTTGACGATAATGCTATTGAGCTCTTCAGCAGTGGGCTCGTCAGCTGCCTCTGCATCAGTCATTGCTTCAGGCTCAATAGGCTCAGCTTCCTCCTTAGTGGGCTTGCTTTTGGCAACGGCCTTAGCGGGATTAGCTTTGGTAGGTGCAGCTTTTTTTACTGCTACGGGCTTAACCTTAGCTGCATCCAAATCCTCCTGTGTCAGCTTATCTACTAATTCAATACTTGCTTTATTTACAGCTGCCATGACCTTTTCGTAGTCCTTAGGAGAAAAATCCTCCAGGCCAGCTATCATATCCGTAATATCGGCAAAGCACAACTTATCGTTTTGCTTCTTGCCTTTTTCTAATAGTTCCTTGATATGGTTATCATTTAATTTGACTTTCATCCCATCAGCCGTAATAATCTCCTCCCCTGATTAAGATAGGACCAAAACTCTCCATGATAGATTAATTATAACATAAAATCTTGTAATGTGTAAAATTTCTACCTAAAATCTTACTTTTGTGTTCATGGTTTGAGCAAAAAAGTCCGATACCAATCGCTCCGCAGAACACAGTATCGGACTTCGTTTAACATATTTAATTCATCACAATAAGCATTTTAGTCAGCGCTCAGCTCGCCAGTTCCAGAATTGTCGATGCTCTTTTTGCGCTCATGCACTCTATCCCAATGCTCGAAATAAAGTTTGGTCTCTGCCACTACCACGCCGCTGAGGCCAAGCAAAGCGATCAAGTTAGGAATAGCCATGAGGCCATTCACGATATCTGCAATGACCCAAATGGTCTCCAGCTTCAGGAATACGCCCAAGCCTACCAGAATGATGTAAGCAATGCGGTAAGGCATAATGCCCTTCACGCCAAAGAGATATTCGCAGCAGCGCTCGCCGTAGTAGCTCCAACCGATGATGGTACTGAAGGCAAAGAGCACGAGGCCAAATGTCAGCATATATTTTGCAAGGCTAGGAAAAGCGCTAGCGAACGCAGCCTCAGTCATAGCTGCACCATTCACATCACCACACCATACGCCACTGACAATCAAGGTCAAGCCAGTCATGGTGCAGATGATGATGGTATCGATAAAGGTACCGGTCATGGACACAAGACCCTGCTCTGCAGGCCATTTAGTCTTAGCAGCAGCAGCAACGATAGGTGCAGAGCCAAGGCCTGCTTCATTAGAGTAAATACCACGAGCAATACCGCTGCGCATAGCCACCATAATAGTTGCGCCTAAGAAGCCACCCTGTGCCGCAGTTGTAGTAAAGGCACTGTCAATAACAAGCTTAATGGCTGCGGGCAGCACATCTGCATAATAAACCAGCACGGAAATAGCACTGATAATGTACACAACTGCCATAAAGGGTACGATTTTGCTGGCAACCTTAGCAATGGATTGCAAGCCGCCGATGGTAATCACTGCTACCAGAATGGTCAGTACAGCTGCAGTGTAAATCACAGGCACATCAAAGGATACATTTACAATAGAGGTAATAGCGTTTACTTGCGTAAAGGTACCGCTGCCCAAGGAAGCAGTCATCACGCCAAAAATAGCGAACATTACAGCCAAGGGCTTATACTTTTTGCCAAGACCTTGCTCGATATAGTACATGGGCCCGCCAGAAATATTGCCATTGTCGTCCACCTTACGATATTTTACGGCCAGCACGCCCTCAGCATATTTGGTAGCCATACCAAAGAAGGCAGCAATCCACATCCAAAACAGTGCACCAGGTCCACCAGCCTTCACAGCGGTAGCAACGCCCACAATGTTACCGGTGCCAACGGTGGCTGCCAAGGCAGTACACAACGCTTGGAAGCTGCTTACGTCGCCACTACCGTTACTGCGGGCAGAGAAAATCAGCTGCAAGGCCTTAGGCAGCTTCATAACCTGTAGCAAACCCAAGCGAATGGTCAGCATAATGCCCGTGCCAATCAATAAAATCATCAAGGGCGGACCCCAAACTAAAGCATCAAAAGCATTCAAAAATTCTAACATGTACACAATTCCCCTCTCAATATATTAGCAGAAGTTTATTCTTAGTCCCTACTCCCTAAGGACCATGTGCAATATTGTAACACAGATATATTATTCAGACAATAGGCAGGGTAATTGTATACACGTATATTTTAATAGCATAGCATATTTACCAAAGTCATAAAAAAAGCCTGCTTACTCGCATCTAGACGAGTTTACAGGCTTTTCTTGATAGGAATATCACTTGCAAATGACTTTATCTAGGTTATTAAATGCTTAAAATTGCCACTCCTTAAGACTCTTCTCTAACTCCTCCACAGTCACAATTTCAGGCTTATGTGCATATAAAAGCATGCTTCCGCTTTCTCTAGTTAAGGCTAAATGCAAGAAATTATCATAGGTAAATTCTTGGAACAGCTTAGTTCTAGCTTGAATTGCAGTGCTTGCTTTAGTAGGAGTAAAATCTAAGCTATAGCTGTAGTTTTCCAAAACAAAATTACCGCCGGAGGCCTTCTTTAAGGAATTCAAGGTATCGGCCATAAGCGCATCTGCACCGAGCTTGCTAGCCAAGGCAGCATCAGCCATAGCCACAAAATCCCTATCCTTAGTCTGGTAGCTTAAGGTCATAAGGAAGGCATCAAAGCTTTGTAATACCTTGCGTGCCTCAGTGGTAGCAGTCTTTTGCAGCTCAGGAGCCATTTCAGGTAGTTTATCAGCTATATCAGCTGCCTGAGATTGCTTCACCTCGGACTTAGGTACATTGGCTTGGGGCAAATCTTTTTGATTATCCAAGCTCTTATACAAGCCCCAATAGTCCATTTCGGCAAACACCTTACGCAGGTTTGCTATAGGCGCAGCCATAGTCAAGCAACCACTAGCTTCCTTTTCCTTAATCTGCAATTGACCATAAACCCAATCCTGGGGTAGAGTCACAGCTTTACCCTTGTAGGTATCAACAAATTGCAGGGAAGTCTGACCCTTCTGAGGGGCGTAGGCCCTAAAGCCCTTTACTAGCTTGAGATGCTCACCCCATAATTTGGTGCGCAGCTCCTGGGACAATGTATCTTGCTTCACAGCCTCAGCCTGCAGAGCGTTGACCTTCTCCTTGCTTACTGAGTCTTGCTTCTTTTGCTCCTTAGCAGCTTTCTCAACCTTATCCTCTTTAGCAGCATCAGCCTTCGTCTTTTCTAGCTCAGGATAATACTTACTGTCCGTAGTAATAGAAGTAAGCAAATAGAGGCTGTCATTAGCGCCAATAATACTGATATCCAGCTCATTTAAAGTATAATCCTGCTTATAAAGATAGCTTTGGGTAATAACCTTGTACTTGCCAAGCTTACTTACACGCAACACGGGCTTGCTATTTCCCAGCTGCTGCTTCAGCAAATCCTCCTGCAACAAAATCGAGCTTTTGCTCTCAGCCAAAGCGTATTTCTTCACATCTAATAAAGGCGTGGGCACAGTGCGCAAATCCAGCTTGGAGCGCTCTAACAGCGCCAGCTTCTCATATTCAGCTGCAAAATAAGCATCATGATAAGCAGTGCCCAAAATCTTGCTCATATCAGCCTGGGAATAGTAATTAACAATATGAATGCTTCCCCTATCCTTCTTTTCGAGCTTGGCAAGCTCATCAGCACCAAAGCTAGAAAAGGCATAAAGCTTGGCACTCTCCATTTTATAAAAGGGCTGTTTATCCTTCACACTAAAGCCAGCAGTAGGATTATCATAGGCCCAAGCCGTAGAAGCACTTATTACTAAAGCAGCAGCTAAAAGAGCAGATTTTTTCATGGTCAATTCTCCCAAATATTATTTGTTATAAACGATATTCACCATCACGCCGCTATCTAAATTGCAAGCGTTGGCTTCGTCAGTATCGATATGGACCTCGTCAGCGTGCTTAACACCTGCACGCACCAGCACATTATGCATGGTAATGCTACGTTCGCCCTCGGTTTGGATATCCACAATATCGCCATCCTTGAGGCCATATTTCTCGGCTGTCTCAGGATAAAGATGCACGTGACGTGCAGCCACAATAATACCCTCTTTAATTTCTACCTCGCCACAGGGACCGATGAGCTTAGCACCGGCGGAGCCAGCAATATCACCACTGTTGCGAATGGGCGCATTAAGGCCTACCTTGCGAGCATCAGTCAAGGAAAGCTCTATTTGGGTTTCCGGACGCAGTGGTCCGATGATGCGCAGCTTCATGGAATCCTTAGGAGTAACCATGGTGATTTGCTCCTCGGAAGCATATTGACCGGGCTGGCCAATGGGCTTTTTCGGATGCAGCTCACTCCCCTTACCAAAAAGAATATCCATATGTTCGCGATTTAAATGTGCATGACGGGCACTAACGCCCAAAACGATCGGAAATTGCATATTAATCCCCCTCTTCATAAGTGATAAAAATATACTGTCTTCATTATAACACTATTTACGTTTATTTTCAGTATTCATAGTAAATTTAGCAAATCTTTCACACTCTCATCCTCGCAGGATAATAACCTCTGGACAAAGCACTGCCTTTGCCTTATACTAGAAGAAAAATCTTGTTGAGGTAAAAACAATGGACGGAAATACTTATGTCAAGCTTATAGAAAAGCGCTTAGAGCGTTATTTTGATAAAATGCCCTTGGTGCAGGAGGACTTGCAATTCAACCTCGTGGCCGAGCTACATGCCTCCGATGAGGGCTATTTTTTAGTGCGTAGCATTAAAACCTATAGTGTGCAGCACCATGAATACCTATTTGTCAAGCAATTTGCTGGCGCGGTGACCACGGATGAGCTGCAGCCTTATCTAGAGCTCCTGCGTAAGCGTATGCAGGAGCTGAAAACTACTACGGAGCACATGAGCAGCCTGTTCTCCCTGCTCATAGTATGCGAGCAGGGCATGGACGCTGCTCTAAAGCAGGAACTTGGCAAATTCAAGTATCACAAAGACTACTGCTTCAGCCTAAAGGGCTGGTCCGACTTAGCCATTTTTGTAGCGGATATCCCCAAGCAGGAGGTTACTTGTAATAAGGCAGGACGCAAGACTGTGCAGTATTTTGAGTTTAATAAGTAAAAATTTCTAGAATTTCCACTCCAAATTAGCCTTGCCGTAGATGCTGTGGCCGCCTTCGCGGTACATGTCGCTACCTACGCTGAGGGTTACATCCAGCTTTTTCGGCGTTTTAAAGGTTACGCCAGCCATAATTCCCAGGCTATCGCGGCCGTAATCGGCAGTCTTATCCCTAATGGTGACACCAGGCAAATCAGCCAAGCTATAAGCGTTGGAGCCATTATCGCTCAAGAGCTCATGGTTCCAGGCCACGCTGGCGTGGGCCTGCCACTGAGTGCTATCGTAGCTAGAGACAGCCTTTGGCAGGGTGCTCAGGCGATAGCCCAGTTGGGTACGCAAGCTATCATATGTTTCGCTTTCCAGGGCGGTGCTAACAGCACCGCCTTTTTCATTGACGCTGGGGCGATGGGCGAAGCTGTAGTCCAGCGCTGCAAAGGGACCGCTTTGCAGCGCGCCGTGCTCCCGTGTGAGCCCAGCGCCCACGCGCATATTGCCACTATAGCCCGTCCAATCGGCGTCCGCACTACCACTGTAGCCCCCGATGTACACGTTTCTATGGCTGCGCAGCTGCTCTAGGCCCAGGCGCGCGCTAGCAAAGGCTTCCCAGCCCTGCCAGTCGGCAGGGGCATAGCTTGCGTGCGCGCCAAGGTAGAAGCCCTCACCCTTGACAGTAGCGCCACCACCGGAGGTGGACTGATGGTTCAGCGCTGCGTGATAACCCATGGTAACGCCGTTGTCTAAGGTGCGCTCCATAGCGCCCAGCAGGCCGCTGTTGTGGTTAGTGAACGCAGCGCTGCCGTTGTGCTGGTCGGTGTAGCTGGAGAAGGGAATGACGATGTTGCGCCACTTATTTGGCTGCGGCATAGTCTGTACTACGCCACTGCCCGCATCGGCCGCCGCAACGCAGCCTGCGCCAGCCTGAGCTGTAGTAGATGCGGTCACAGGCCCTCTGCCACCGCCAACCTTCGCAGCGGGGCGCTCATGGTAGCTAAAACTGCCCATATTAGTGCTCATGAGATTGTTCAGCATGTTGTGGGTAGCAAGGATTGCTTGAGACGAGCTGTTGTAAATCGATGGGTTCAGTTGCTTTAAGCCAGAACTAATCTCCTTAGCGCTTGCAGAGTCAAAAGCTGCTACTAACCTTGCCGCATCGCCACTCACATTACCTGCATTTAGATCGAGGGCTTGGCCAACTCGACGACTTGTCTCATCCTCGCCAAATCTACTATAAGCGTTTTCAGCGCGAACCGCACCCATTACTAAATTACCATTTTCCAGCCTTAGCCCAATATCTTCAATGGTTTCACTTCCTGCAAGCAAAGCATCCTTAGATGCCTCATTAATGATAAGATTATTAAAACCAGAATTTACTACTGTTTCACTTCCTTCAGCCAACCAATTAAGCTTACTCTCGTTGGCATAGTAACCCTTCTCTAGAGCCACACTTAAGGTGCCATTAAGATTAGCAGTACCCTCACCCTCAAAGGTCGTAAGCGATTGATTGCCACTTGCTATAATGCGCAGCTCACCATTATTATTAAACTGAGCATCTTTGCCTAAGGTAATGCTACCACAGCCATGGTCCACTGTTAATTCTGTATTGTTCTCAAAGCGACCATTATTACCAATGTTCAGAGCTTTAACGTGCACATAATTGCCTGCCGCTACAGTGTTAGCAGTGCTTTCAGTTGTAGCCAATGCCATGACACTAGCAGTGCCTGTGTTTGTGGTAAAGCGTTTATCAGCTCCAATATTTAGGACAATACTATCACTGCCGTAAATATTATAGGTAAAGTCCAAATCCCTATTGATATTTAAATAGGTCAGCCCGTCCTTACCCTCAGGCAAAAAGTTCTTTAAAAAGACAGGATCACTTTCACTGAACCACATGCCATTGGGATTCCATTCAGAAATAATATGGCCTTTAATGCTAGCGCCCTCATTAATATTAATATCCTTCACCAGTGCATTCTTACTAATATAAATGGCCGCAGCACTGCCTTCAATGTCGCCATTAATATTACATTCCTTTACCAAGGGACCATCCAAGGCTGTTAAAAGCTTAGCTTTAGGAAAAATCATATTATAAGCAGTATGGCGATAATTACCATAATAAATATAGGAGCCTACAATTTCTGTAGACGGCACATCGTCACCGACATCGTTGTGGCCAAAATCAAAGCGCAGGGCCACGCCCCCAGCGCCAGTAGCCTCAACACTGGAGCCACTTTCAATATTCACAGTATGATTACGACCCCAGGTCACAGCAATACCGTTACCGCCCTTGCCTTTGGCTGTAACCTTACTCTTAAGGTTCAATACGTTGTCTTGGGTACCATCCAAACGAATACCAATGGCATAATCACCATCTGCCAATAGATTACCCGTTTGGGTAATATTATTCTTCTGCCCATAAACGTGCAAGCCCACGCCCCAATCCTGCTTATTAGGTACTCCGTTTTCAAATGCTGTACCTTGATCATTGCGTTTAAAATAACCATTATTATTGGTAATAGTCAGGCCATCATTATAAACAGAATAGCCAAAGAAATTGCGTCTATCAATGGTATAGCCTAAATCCTGCATCATAGCCAGCTCTGCCTCCATGGGCACGGACCAGTTGCGGAAATATTGATGGCTCAAAAAGCTGTTCTGCAGCTCTATATGGCTCAGCTCAGGAAAATCCTCGTCACCATTCAGGGGAAGTCCGGGCACAGTAATTTTCGAATCCACGGGAAAGGCCAAATTAGCCAAGGAGTCTCTATTGGTCAAGGGATCATGAATTGTGAGCACATTGCGAACGTTCGCACCAATAAAATAGCAGCCGCTGTCGTAGGTATGCTTTGCATTTCCCTCTGCATCATAGCCATTGCTAAGATACATATAAAACTTACCTTCTGTAGCCTGATACTTATCCTTTTCGGCAGCATTAATGTAAACTATTGTATCCCCAACCTCAGCTTTTTTTCCATATACATCATAGGAATTGAGCGTAAATTTATTGGCATAATTTGCGTATATTTCTTTTTCTTCATCCAGACATATACCAATTTTATAATCACCAGATTTATAGTATTCATCGAACTGCATTCCCAAGGCATGAAATAACTCATGCACAATTACACTGCTCATGCTTTGGGTGTCAATATTACGCGACAGATTGCCAACATCAGTAGCATCCCAGCCCGTATTGCGAGGCCAGATCCAAATGCAGGAATCAGCATAATAGCTTTCATTACCCTCTTTATCAATGTCAGCTTTAAACTTATAATTAGCAAGCTCCTCTGCATTCAATAAAAAATAATTACCTAACGCAGAATTGCCTTTATCCATAGTATCGCTGGCAGCGGCAGCATTGTTACAAACCTCTGCCTCAAGGCGTAATCTAATGGTAGGCGTATCCGTGGGACTCCCTAGCAAATCCTTTACATATGCTATGCCATTAGCAATAGCTTGCTGTTCAGTACCTATGTTTATGCCATTACCCTCTGTAAAAAAGTCACGAAATTGCTCGAAATCACCCGTTGTACCCGCACTGAAAACCATGAAATTTACAAAGGGAGTGGTCCTATCATCAATGTATATGGACATGGTTTTTCCATCATCACTCAGCTTATAGCTTGCATCATGAGCAGCCTCAGCGTGAAAGGGGGCCAGCATAGTAGCGCAGCTCAGCAGCACAGCTGCAGTTAATTTTTTATAACGCATTTTCATTATAATACACCTCATAAATTTAGAAAGTATTTACTACCTTAGACAGGAAGTTAAAACAATAATTACATTACCTTTTTCCATTTCGCCACCGAGCAGCTAAAATCCTGCCATCCAGCTTTTAAAAAGGAATAATACATTATAGTGCATCTTAAAATTCACTTTCCATTGTAAATAAGAGGAAGCTTTCAAAGTCGCTACTTTCTGTACACATTTAGCTATTATGGATAGAATTTGTCTTTTTCGCTTAACAGATTACAATTTTTTGTCCTGATAAGTTTACAATTTCACGCTTTTTTCATTTATTTTATTGACAAAACTGCAAAATATGGTATACTGTTCCTAACTCTAGCACTATATATCCGAATATACTGTGCGAATTTTTCAAACAATTTTATTTGCAAAGACGCAAAGAAAAGAAAGGAAGTATTTATTTATGAGTGGTTTCATGCTACTTGTAGGCGCAATGGTAATTCTGTTTATCGCCTACGTAACCTATGGTGCCTGGCTTGCTAAGCAATGGGGCATCGACCCGAGCAGACAAACTCCTGCTCACAAGCTTCGTGATGATGTGGACTATATGCCTACTCCGCCCGCTGTATTGATGGGCCATCACTTCTCCTCTATCGCAGGCGCTGGCCCTATCGTTGGCCCCATCTCCGCTGCAGTATTTGGTTGGGTACCTGTTATGCTGTGGGTACTGATTGGCTGCACCTTCTTCGGTGGCACCCATGACTTCGGTGCTTTGGTTGCTTCCATCCGTCATGATGGCAAGACCATTGGCCAAATTATTGATGCAACCCTGGGCAAACGTGGTAAATTGTTATTCTCCATTTTTGCTTATGTAACCCTGATTGTAGTAGTTGCTGCTTTTGCAAACATCGTTGCCGGCACCTTTGTTGCTAGCCCGGCTTCTGCAACTGCATCCCTGCTCTTCATCGTTCTGGCAATCGCTTTCGGTCTGTGCGTATATCGCGGCGGCGTAGACCTGAAGATTGGTACCGGTATTGGCGTTGTTCTGCTGATCGCTGCTATTGCGGCTGGCAACATGTTCCCTCTGGTTCTGTCCAAGGCTACCTGGATTTACATCCTGATGGCTTATATCTTCATCGCCTCCATCGCTCCCGTATGGATTCTGCTGCAACCGCGTGACTATCTTAACTCCTTCCTGCTGTATGCCTGCATCGCTTTTGCTCTGGCTGGTATTGCTATTTACCAACCCAGCATCCAGCTGCCGGCTGTAACCTCCTTTGATCCTTCTCCGAAGGGCAATAACCCCATGTTCCCCATGCTGTTCGTAACCGTTGCCTGCGGTGCTATCTCTGGCTTCCACTCCTTGGTTTCCTCTGGTACCACCTCCAAGCAATTGGATAACGAAAAGAGTGCTCAGCTGGTTGGCTACGGCTCCATGCTGTTGGAAGGCGTTTTGGCAACAGTTGCTGTTGTAGCAGTTGGTTACCTGGGCGCTGACAAATTCGCAGCTCTGATGAAGGCTGGCGGCCCTGTAAACGTATTTGCAGATGGCGTTGGTACCTTCATGACCAAGCTGGGCTTTGAATTTGGCGTTGCTAAATCCTTCGTTGCTCTGACCATTTCCGCATTTGCTATGACCACTCTTGATACTGCAACCCGTCTGGGCCGCTTCATTTTCCA
Organism: Phascolarctobacterium sp.; assembly: GCA_034086985.1. GTDB lineage: Bacteria > Bacillota > Negativicutes > Acidaminococcales > Acidaminococcaceae > Phascolarctobacterium_A. Next base: position 92,204 of record JAXDZG010000012.1, on the reverse strand, counting down.
AGAGCTGTTCTCCACCACTGATGAGAAAACTGGCGAGGTTAAGGGTTCCGTTTTGGCTAATCCTTATGTAGCAACCGCTATTACCGTAGGCCTGTCCTGGTACATGTCCTCCGGCTCTTACCTGGCAATTTGGCCGGTATTCGGTGCTGCTAACCAATTGTTGGCTGCTCTGTCCCTGTTGGCTATCGGCGTATGGCTGAAGGGCGAGAAGAAGTCCAACCTGATGGTTGTCCTGCCCATGTGCTTCATGTTCGCAGTATGCTTCGTAGCTCTGGCTTCCATTATTATGGGTGGCACCAAGATGGTTACCACCATCCTGAGCGCAGTACTCTTTGTACTGGCTCTGGCTCTGGTTGCTGAAGCTCGCAAGGCTCTCTTCTAAGAATATTCAAGTTTAATCGCTTTAACGCTTAACCTAAACAAAATTAATCCCGCTTCTTTAAGCAGAGGCGGGATTTTTTCTGCTTTGAATTTACTATTTCTTCATGACTTTGTTACTTATTCTTTGCTATAATATACATAGTAAAACTTTGGGGGAAACAACATGAGCAAGCAGCGATTATTAGTGCTGTTAGCCGGAGCATTTTGCTTAGGCTATGGCATTTATTCAAAAGAATATGTGAAGGTCATGCGTAAAGCGATCACCATTTGTTTGGAGTGTATCGGCATTGGCTAAGCGCAGTATCATCCAATGGCTTACAGCGTTTTTGTATAATGCTCATCTCCCCGGCTTTTTACAAGGACGTATTTATCGAGGCCCTCTAAAAAGTGTTTGCGTCCCTGGACTCAATTGCTATTCCTGTCCCGGTGCCGTAGGTGCCTGCCCCTTGGGCTCCCTGCAAAGCTCGCTCAGCGGTGTTATCTTGCACTTTCCCTTTTATGTATTAGGCTTTCTACTGCTCCTAGGCTTACTTTTTGGTCGCCTTATATGTGGCTGGGCCTGCCCCTTTGGACTAGTGCAGGAGCTGCTGTATAAGCTGCCCACGCCCAAGATCAAGCTTAGTCCAGCAGTGCAAAGATTTACTGTACTCAAATATATTATTACAGTGCTCTTCGTACTAGTGCTTCCCCTAGCCTTCTACTATTTTGATGGCATCGGCATTCCCGCCTTCTGCAAATATATCTGTCCTGCCGGGACCCTGGAAGCGGCGCTGCCCTTAGCAGCTGTAGATATGAATATCCGCAATGCTCTAGGCAGTCTATTCACTTGGAAATTCTTTATCTTGCTTATTGTTATTGTCGCAAGCAGCTGCATCTATCGCCCCTTCTGCCGCTTTATCTGCCCTCTAGGAGCCATTTATTCCCTCTTTAACAAGCTTTCACTCTATGGCATTAAGGTGGATATGGCTAAATGCATTGGCTGCGATAAATGCCTGCGCCACTGTCCTATGCAGTGCCAAAAAGTCGGCGACAGGGAATGCATTAACTGCGGCGAATGTGCAGAGGTGTGTCCCACCAAGGCTATTTCCTTTGGCAAGAAATGACCAAGTTATTTCCAAACAAGCAGTTTACTATATGACGATTAACATATTCTATCCTACGGAGGTTTATCATGAAAAAACTATTTGCAAGCACGCTTTTATCCCTTACTATTGTAGCATTTGGTTGCTTTACCGACAGCACCCAGTCCACATCTGTTAACATCCCCCAAAGCTTAACAGCCATCACCAGTGTAGCTAAAGCAGAAGCTGCTCCTACAGGTATTGAGATAGGCCAAGCTGCGCCCGACTTCACCTTTATTGATTTAACCACTGGCAATACTATAAAGCTCTCCGACCTACGGGATAAGCCTGTTTTTATCAACTTTTGGGCTACCTGGTGCCCGCCCTGCGTCAAGGAGCTGCCCCATATTCAAACAAAATACGAGGAATATAACGACAAAATGTATTTTGTAGCCATCAGCGTGGATGATGACCAAGCGGAGCCTGTTGCCTTCATGCGCAGCAAGAATTATTCCTTCCCCGCAGGCTATGGTAACGTGAATGAAATCGCTCAGCTCTACCAGCTGCAGGCCATCCCCGCCTCCTACATCATCGACACCAACGGCATCATCAAAGCAAAAGTCGTAGGCTCCATGAACGAGGCCGCTTTAGAAAGCTTCATCCAAAAAGGCTTGTAAGACAAATATTCCCCTCGGAAAACGCGAGGGGAAACAACAGTTTAGATAATAGTATAATAGTAAAAACTCTCCGTCCTGCCAGCTCTAAGGAGCTCCAGAACGGAGAGTTTTGCTTTTGCTAATATTTTACTCAAGCCTACACATTTCCACAGACGTAAGCTAGAGCTTTATGACAAATTTTTTACTTGCCCTGCAAGTAAGCATCAATAGCCGCAGCAGCCTTCTTGCCAGCGCCCATGGCGCTGATAACAGTCGCTGCACCGGTCACAATATCGCCTCCGGCGAACACGCCCGGAATGGAGGTTGCACCGGTCTCGTCGGCAACAATGTTGCCGCGCTTGTTGACCTCTAAATCCGGCGTAGTATCCTTAATCAGCGGGTTGGGGCCTTGTCCGATGGCCATAACCACCATGTCCACGTCTAATACGTACTCGCTGCCAGGAATAGCCACAGGGCTACGGCGTCCGCTTGCGTCCGCCTCGCCCAGCTCCATCTTCACGCACTTCAGGCCACTTACCCAGCCCTTCTCGTTGCCTAGGATAGCCACGGGGTTATTCAACAGGCGCAGCTCAATGCCCTCCTCCTTAGCATGGCCAATCTCTTCCTTACGGGCCGGCATCTCGTCCTCGCCACGACGATAAACGATATACACGTTTTCAGCGCCCAAGCGCTTCGCAGTACGAGCAGCGTCCATAGCCACATTGCCTGCACCTACAATGGCAGCGCTCTTGCCTACGTAAACAGGAGTTGCTACGCGGGGGAACTGATAAGCCTTCATCAGGTTCACGCGAGTGAGGAACTCGTTAGCGGAATAAACGCCGTTCAAATTTTCACCCTCGATATGCATGAAGTGGGGCAAGCCAGCGCCAGTGCCCACGTAAACGGCACTAAAGCCCTCCTCTTCCATCAACTCTTTAATGGTAAAGGTACGGCCGATAACAGCGTTCACCACAATGTTTACGCCCAGCTTCTTCAGGCCTGCAATCTCGTGCTGCACGATTTCCTTGGGCAGACGGAATTGGGGAATGCCATACATGAGCACGCCGCCAGCAGCATGTAGTGCTTCGTACATGGTTACATCATAGCCCATCTTCGCCAAATCGCCTGCGCAAGTCAGGCCGCTGGGGCCACTGCCCACGATAGCAACCTTCTTGCCCTTGCGCTCACTAGGAGCTTCCACATCGTTGTCCAGACCGTTGGCACGTGCATAATCAGCCACAAAGCGCTCCAAGCGACCAATGGCCACGGGCTCGCCTTTAATGCCCAGAATGCATTTGCCCTCGCATTGATTTTCTTGGGGACATACACGACCGCATACAGCGGGCAGTGCGCTCTTGCGCTTCAAAATTTTATAAGCCTCCGCAAAATTCTCCTGAGCTACCTCATGGATGAATTTAGGAATCTCGATATTTACAGGGCAGCTACCCACGCAGCGGGGCTTGGGGCAGTTCAGGCAACGCTGTGCCTCGTCCACAGCCATTTCCTTAGTATAGCCCAGAGCTACCTCTTCAAAATTTTTATTGCGAACATTGGCCGGTTGTTCCGGCATCGGGTTTCTCATTCCTCCACGCATTTGCAATGACCTCCGCAGCTATATTCCAGAACCTCTTGGTCGTGATACATTCTTTGACGCATCATCAGGTTAGCAAAATCTACTTGATGGGCATCGAATTCAGGGCCATCCACGCAGGCGAACTTGTTCTCGCCGCCTACCATTACGCGGCAGCCACCGCACATGCCAGTGCCGTCAACCATGATCGTATTCAAGCTGGCAATGGTCTTGACACCAAAGGGCTTGGTGGTAGCAGCCACATTCTTCATCATAATCACAGGGCCGATAGCCAGCACATAATCGATTTGCATGCCGTCCTCCAGCATCTGCTTCAGCGGGTCAGTTACAAAGCCCTTATGGCCAGCAGAGCCATTATCAGTGGTAATGATAACCTCGTCACTAATGGCAGCCATTTTCTCCTGCCAAATAATCAAATCCTTGTCACGGGCACCGATAATAGAAATCACCTTGTTACCCAGCTCATGATAAGCACGAGCGATAGGATAAACAGGAGCTACGCCAATGCCACCGCCTACAACCACTACAGTGCCGAATTTGCCCATTTCAGAGGGACGACCCAGGGGACCAACCACGTCCAAAATATCGTCGCCCACATTCAGAGCCTCGCACAGGTGATGGGTGCTGTTGCCAATGGCTTGGATAATCAGGGTAATGGTGCCAGTCTCACGATTGAAATCGGCAATGGTCAGGGGCACACGCTCGCTAAACTCGTCGGTGCGCACAATAACGAATTGGCCCGGTTGGCATTTATGAGCCACCAGGGGTGCGTCTACAACCATCTCGTAGACTTGGGGAGCAATGAGTTCTTTACTAAGGATTTTTGCCATAATTCTCCTCCTGATTAGCTTACTTTATAAGAAGCTTATTTATTAACTAGGCGCTCAGCACAGGCTTGTGCTTCAGCGTAGATCTTTTCTTCGTCAAAGGTTAAGAGCTTGCCGCTCTCCAGCACCTTTTTACCGGCTACGAACACGGTATCGGCATCGCTGCTATTGGCCGCATAAACCAACTGGGACAGCTTGTTATGACGAGGGTACCAATAGGGCTTGTGGGTATCCCAGAGCACGATATCGGCCAATTGACCAGCCTCTAGCTTGCCCAAGTTAGCAAAGCCCAAGACTTTAGCACCGTCCACAGTGGCCATTTCCCAAGCCTTGGCTGCAGGCACAACCAGCGGGTCAAAGGTGGTTGCCTTGTGCAGCATGGCTGCAGCACGGCATTCCTCCAGCATATCCAGATTATTATTGCTGGAGGCGCCATCGGTACCCAGGCCCACGCAGATGCCCTTCTCCAGCATCTTGGCCACATTGGCAATACCACTGGCCAGCTTCAGATTGCTCTGAGGATTATGAGCTACGCGCACTTTTTTCGCAGCCATAATATCCATATCCTCGTCGGTCAGGTGCACTGCATGAGCCGCGATAGTGCCCAGCTCGAACATGCCCAGCTTATCCATCATCTTGATGGGAGTGATGCCATGCTCCTTGGTATAGCTTTCTACTTCAAATTTAGTCTCGCACAAATGCATTTGGATTTCTGCCTTGTGGTCAGCTGCTGCCTTAATTACCTTTTCCAGATAAGGAATGGGACAGGTATAGGGAGCGTGAGGGCCGTAGGTAACGCGAATAAGGCCGTCCCCTGCACCCTGCCAATTCTCGGCCAGCACATCGTTTTCCGCCAGCTTCACATCCGCATCGGGAGCCACGCCGATGAGGCCGCGGCACAGATTAGTACGGATGCCGGTTTCAAGGCAAGCCTTAGCCACATCCTCCATAAAGCAATACATATCGGCAAAGCAGGTAGTGCCGCCCTTCAGCATTTCCGCAATGCCCAGCATAGCGCCCCAATAGATGTCCTTAGCATCCATCTTGGCTTCGATGGGCCAGATTTTATTTTCCAGCCAATCCATGAGGGCCATATCGTCCGCATAGCTGCGCAGTAAGGTCATGGAAACATGGCCGTGGGTATTGACCATACCAGCGGTGGCCAGCTTGCCCTTGCCGTCCACAATTTCAGCGTCCTCGAAGCCAGCGGGAATATCACTGCCCACATAGGTAATCTTCTTATCTTCAATAGCGATATTTTGCATGACTCCACTCGGAGTGTGCAGCAATTCGATATTCTTAATCAATAATTTACTCAAAATATCACTCCTTTGGCCCTACCATAGCCTTAGCTATCCTTCGGCCAGCCTTACTTTTATAATTACTCCTCGCCTCTTTGGCGCTTGGAATAATGCTCTTCGTAAAAGGTATGCATGGCCTCGCTATCTGCTGCGTCCAGCTCGAAGACCTTGCCCCCGCAGCTCTTGCACAGAACAGCGATTTGAGCAGCCTTTTCCAAAATTTCGGCTACTAAAAGGGCCTCCGCCAAATCCTTGCCCCAGCATACGGCACCATGGTTGGCCAAAAGGGCTGCCTTGCGCCCTGCCAAGGCCTTCACAGCAGCGTCTGCCAGCTCTTGGGTACCGGTCATAGCATATTCAGCGCAGTTCACCTTACCACCGCAAATTTGCACGATATCCTCGATGACAGCGGGCACATCCTCGTGCATAGCTGCCAAAGCGCTGGCGTAAATGCTGTGGGTGTGAATCACTGCACCAGCCTCAGGAAAGGCCTTATAAATAGCTAGATGCACCTTTGTTTCAGAGGAAGGAATATGCTTACCTGCCAAAACCTGACCATCAGCGTCCACGATTACGATGTCTGCAGGGGTTAATTTTTCGTAGCCCAGGCCGGAGGGAGTAATCGCAATGCCCTTACGGGTTAAGGTGCTGATATTACCCCAGGAGCCTGCTACGAGATGCTTTTCAATTAGCTTGTGCCCCATGTCTACAATGGCAGCGCAAGCTGCTTTTTTCGTTAAGAGCTTCTTTTCCATTATTATTCAGCAGCTAAATAAGCCTTCTGCTCCTCGCTCAGAGTGTCGATGCCAGCGCCCATAGCCTGCAGCTTGAGGGCTGCAACCTCGGTATTGAGCTCCTCCGGCAGCACATAGAGCTTATTCTCCAACTTACCTTTATTATCCAGCAAATATTTCATGGCCAGGAACTGCATCGCAAAGGACAAGTCCATAATCTCAATGGGATGACCATCACCGCAAGCTAAGTTTACCAGACGGCCCTCGCCCAACAGGTTCAGCTTGCGACCATCCGCAGTGGTATAGGTCATGATATTCTTGCGTACTTCATAGGGAGGAATTACGGACAGCTCCTCTAAGTGATGCTTGTTAACCTCCACATCAAAGTGACCAGCGTTGCACATTACGGCGCCATTCTTCATCACCTGCATATGCTCCTTAGTGATAACATCCTTGCAGCCGGTAACAGTAACGAAAATGTCGCCTTCCTTAGCAGCCTCCAGCATGGGCATCACGCGGAAGCCATCGAAAACAGCCTCGATACCCTTGATGGGGTCAACCTCGGTGACGATAACGTTAGCACCCAAGCCCTTAGCACGCATAGCCACGCCCTTGCCGCACCAGCCATAGCCAGCAACGACCACAGTGCGACCTGCTACGGACATATTAGTGGTACGCATAATGCCATCCCAGGAGGATTGGCCGGTGCCATAGCGATTATCGAATAAATATTTGCAATATGCATCGTTAACAGCGATCATGGGGAAAGCCAGATGGCCGGCTGCAGCTAGCGCCTTCAGACGATGTACACCGGTGGTAGTTTCTTCGCTGCCGCCGATAAGCTTGCCAATCAGGTCACGACGCTCGCCATGAAGCATGTTTACCAAATCGCCACCATCGTCAATAATCAGATCGGGCTCGCTTTTCAGAGCCTCGCGCAGATACATATCATACTCTGCATTGGTGCAGGCATGGGTTGCAAAAACGGTGATACCGCTGTCCACCAGTGCTGCTGCAATCTCATCCTGAGTGGACAAGGGATTGGAGCCGGTAACAACTACATTAGCACCTGCGTTTTTCAAAACCATGGCCAAATAAGCAGTTTTGGCTTCCAAATGGATGGTTACTACCATATTCAAGCCTGCGAAGGGCTTGGTCTCGCTATATTTCTCGTTCAAAATATTCAGCAAAGGCATATATTCCTTGGCCCAGGCAATGCGTTGATGGCCTAAGGGGGCCAGCTTAATATCCTTAATCATGCTTTCCATGTATCAAAAATCCTCCTTGCTTTTCTCTTGCAATTTCTTAATATTTTCTCTATAGGGCGCTGTGATGACGCCATATTCCGTAATAATCCCGGCGATGAGCTCTGCTGGAGTCACATCAAAGGCCGGGTTAAAGGTAGCTACACCGCTGGGTGCGGTCTGCTCGCTGCGGAAGGACTTCACTTCCTCAGCGGCTCGCTCCTCAATGGGAATCTCCTCGCCGCTGGCGATGCTAAAATCAAAGGTGCTCACCGGCGCCGCAATATAAAAGGGAATCCCATGGGCCTTGGCAGCCAAGGCCACGCCGTAGGTACCAATCTTATTAGCCGCGTCGCCATTGGCGGCGATTCTATCGGCGCCTACGACCACGGCATTAATACCCTTCTGCCTCATGGTCCAGGCAGCCATATTGTCCGTAATCAACGTCACCGGAATCTTGTCCTCAAAAAGCTCGTAGGCCGTGAGCCTAGCTCCCTGCAACAGCGGTCTGGTCTCGTCAGCGTAGACCATCTTGATTTTCCCTTGCGCATACGCGCTGCGGATTACCCCCAGCGCCGTTCCCCAGCCACAGGTGGCTAGTGCACCGGCGTTGCAGTGGGTCAACACTACCGCGGACCCGGGCAGCACGGCCGCGCCGTACTCTCCCATCTTCTTATTGCGAGCGATATCCTCATCATAAATCTTCACAGCAGCTGCTTCCAGGGCCTTGATAATCTTGTAGGGCGCGTTACCAGCCTCATTCAGCTCCACAGCTAGGTCGTACTGCTTGTTGCAAGCCCAGGACAGATTCACCGCCGTGGGACGGGCGCTGATTAAAGCATCCCGCACCTTGGCCAAGGCAGCCAAAAAGTCGGGCTTGTCAGCGCACTGATGCGCACCCAGCACCATGGCGAAGGCTGCCGCCGCGCCAATAGCCGGTGCACCCCGCACCTCTAAGCGCTTGATAGCCAGCTGCACCCGCTGGTAATCCTTGCAGCTAATGAATTCGCATTGTTGCGGCAGCAGCGTTTGATCAAGCACATCCAGTGCTTGCTCCTCGCTCTGCCAGCGCATTGTTTCAACCATAATTGCTCCTTACAGCTTGAAGCCGCCGAATTCCTTCAGAGCGGTGTGGCAGCCACAGGTGGCCTCCACGGGCTCATTATCGTTAATGAAGGCAGCAATGAGCTTATTCATGTTAGTAATGCTCTTACCCATAGCCTCCACTACCTCCATATGGGACAAGGGTGTGGGAGAAATGCCTGCGGCCATATTGGTCACGATGGAGCAGGTGCTATAGCACATTTCTGCCTCACGGGCCAGGATGCATTCCGGCATATTGGTCATACCCACTAAATCGCCGCCCAGCATAGCGTAAGCTTTGATTTCAGCGGCGCTTTCAAAGCGCGGACCCTCGGTAGCAACGTACACGCCCTCCTTATGGAAGGGAATACCCAGCTTTTCTAGGCATCTAATAACTCTTTCACGCACAGCGGGGCAATAGGGATAGGAAAAATCCACATGCACTACGCCGCGCTCAGGAGTATCATAGAAGGTATTAATGCGGCTTTTAGTAAAGTCCAAAACATTGGAGCACACTACGAAATGACCAGCCTTCATCTCAGGGTTCAGACTGCCTACTGCAGTGGTCGCAAAGATTTCCTCAGTGCCTAGGCTCTTTAAAGCCCAGATATTGGCACGATAATTAACCTTATGGGGCGCAGTCTTGTGACCTACGCCGTGACGGGTAATAAAAACAACTTGGTTACCCGCGATTTCGCCGATATTGCACAGCGCTTGCCCATAGGGAGTGTCGATAATCTTTTCTGCAAAGCCCTGCAGAGCCTCAGGACTATAAATGCCGGTACCACCGATAATTGCTATTTTACGCATGATATGCCTCCTTCTATCTTCACTTTTTAAATTGCTTTCTTATCTTATTTATTATAGCATAAACTGAGCCTAAAGGGAACGACTAGATTAAAAGTATACAATATGTTTATCAGTGTATACTGATTATTGTATAAAATAAGCCTGAGCAGCACACTCAGGCTTAATTCTCATTATATTAATCGTCTCTTATGAGAATACAAACGGTTCGATTTAGACTCCTACTCGCAAACGCGGTAGGAAACAAACGTTCTCTTTAATTTCTACTTCTTCCCTTTTACGAAAACTACCTCTTTAGGTCCGTCATTGACCGCATCCTCAGGGATGATGACATCATCAAAGCTGATGCCGCGGGTATGCAGGGTGTGGTTCCACTCATGCTCGTTGCGGTGCCACCAGCCCAGGGCCGTAATAGGTACCCAGCTGTAGATAAAGAGCGGATACAACAAGAGGTACAGCCAGGATTTCCAGGAAGCGCGAATTTTCCATAGCACAGCCACCGGAAAGATATACTGGCCTATGCCCACGATAGTCCATACCTCTAAAGGAATGATGGTATAAAGAATATTGGTATAAAAGGGCACAAAATTATAAATATAGCTACACAGCACAAAGAAGGTAGAAACCATCAGGAAATAAGGCTGGATCAGGTTCACAGAGCAATCCAGCATGACGATATTTCTCGTCTTGATAGCCTTCTTAAGCATGGGCCACAGATAGCGATCCGCCACATCAAAATGGCCCTGGGACCAACGCTTGCGCTGATGCCAGGTCTGCATAAAGGTCAAAGGCTTTTCGTCATAAATAATGGCATCATGAGCCCAGGTGGTAGGAATATTCTCCATCATAGCCTGAATGGTGAATTCCATATCCTCGGTAAGGCAGGTCGCACGCCAACCATAGCGTTTTAAAACCTCCGTGTCAAAGCACATGCCCGTGCCACCCAAGCAGCAGGACAAGCCCATATTATACTTGGCCAAGCTCCACACATGGTTGACAATCCAGAAGGAAATAGCAAAGACGCCGCTGACCCAGGTATCGGTGGGGTTTTTGGCATCAATATAGCCTTGGATAATGCGCTCGCCGTTACAGAGGCGACTATTCATCTCCTGCAGGAAATTAGGATGCACCAGATTATCCGCATCAAAAACGCAGACTGCATCATATTTTCTATCCAGCTTAAATAAACGCTCGAACATCCAGGCCAGAGCAAAGCCCTTACCCTTGCCCTCCTGGCTGAAGCGCTCGTGCACAATAGCACCGGCCTTGCGGGCCACCTCCGCTGTGTGGTCGTCACAATTATCGGCTACGACAAAAATATCATATAAAGCATCGTTATAATTTAAACGACGCAGATTATCCACCAATTGGGCAATAACTCGCTCCTCATTATGGGCACAGGCAATAAGGGCGAAGGTCTTGCTTTCATCATATATTTTAACTTCCTTTTTCTTGCCGAATAAGCCGAACCAAGAAACGAAGAAATAATACAGGGTAAAGAATATAATCAAGAGCTGCAAAGGTATCATGACTATATCAAAAATCGTATACATCAAAAATCTCCTTTACTCCCAATGATTGCTAGAAATTTTTAGTAGTCACTAAGGGGGTTCCTTAAATTATTTATTCTTGCCAGTGGCAGCACGATAAACATGGTTGATAATACCGGCGATGGTATAAGTAAACATGGCGATAAAGGGCCAAGCACCGGGACGATTAAAGAGCATCCCTGCACCGATGACCAAGGCGATAATAACGGGAATACGGTACATGGGATTACCCTTGCCCTTGAAATCGGGGAATTTGACCTCGCTGTACATAATCACAGCGATAATCAAGGTCATAATTGCAGTTACATAAGCACTGAAGGTATAGCCGCTGAGCACATATGCAGCCAAAAAGCAGGCGCCTGCCGGAATGGGCATACCTTGGAAATAGCCGTGCACTACGCCGGTATTGCAATTGAAGCGAGCCAAGCGCAGGCAGCCGCCCACAGCAAAAAGACCGGCAATAATCTGACCTACAAGGCCCAGCTCCTGCAGGCCGAATTGGTAAATCATAATGGCCGGAGCCACGCCAAAGGAACACATATCACAGAGGGAGTCCATTTCCTTGCCGAAATCGCCACCGCCCACGCCCAGAGCACGGGCAGCACGTCCGTCCAAGGAGTCGAAAATCACAGCGATCACGATGAAGATCGGGGCATAGAAAAAGTCACCCTGAATAGTCTTAAAAATAGACAGCACGCCAAAAATCAAGCTGGCAGAGCTGATGCTGTTGGGAACAAGACGACGATAATTCATGCTTTAATCCTCCCCACTACGGTGATACCGCCCACTACGGATTGACCCTTCTTGACGCAAATTTCTACGTTACGGGGCACGATGAGCTCGGTACTGGAGCCAAATTTAATCATGCCATAGGTCTCACCCTGCTTAAGCTGGTGACCTACGGTAACCCAGGACACAATGCGGCGAGCCAAAAGGCCTGCTACTTGAATAACCAAGAAGCGGATGCGACCATTGTCAATGCCCACAGCGTGGCGCTCATTTTCAAAGGAAGCGGACTTTTCGTAGGCCGGTACGAACTGGCCACAGGTGTAGCGCTGGTATTTAATCTCGCCGTCCAAGGGACTGCGATTGGTGTGCACATTGAAGACGGAAAGGAAAATGGTGAGCTTCAGAGCGGGCTCATTTAAGTATTCGTCATCAAAAATCTCCTCCACACCCATAACGGTGCCATCAGCAGGAGAGTATAAAATATTGGGGTCATAGGGCATGCTGCGGTGAAAATCCCTGAAGAAATAGGCAAAATACACTGCCAAAACCACGGGAATAACCGCCCAATAGGCACCAAACAAGAAATAAACGATGGCCGCCACGACTAATGAAGCTATAATAAAGGGATAACCCTCTTTGACGATAAACATAAGGATCCTCGCTTTCCAAATTTCTGAAACTCTAAAGTAACTCTAAAGTGGGATAAATTCCATGCAAATTCATATGAAAAAAAGTGATGGAGTCTTGCAAAAAAGCTCATTCCATCACTTTATTATAATACAGCTTATGGTTTTTGTCCACGACAACCGTTAAATATTTAACAAAAAATCTAGTTACTTAGAGGAAGAAAACATCACCTTCAGGGCAAATTTGGGCAGTGCCATCATTCTCATGAAGCGGCTGGGCTGCTTGTACAAGCGAAATGCCCATTCCAGGGACGCATCCTGCATCCACTTGGGCGCACGCTCCATCTTGCCCGCCAGCACATCGAAGCTGCCGCCGATACCCATCAAGATGCGGGGCTTGAGCTCATCACGATGGGCCAAAATCCACTTCTCTTGCTTGGGTGCACCTAACGCCACAAAAAGCATTTCCGCGCCGGATTTATTAATTTCTGCAATGATACCGGGAACATCGGCGTCGGTAAAATAGCCGTTGTGGCAGCCCACAACCTGCACTCCGGGATACATTTCCTCGCTCTTAGCCTTGGCTGCCTCCGCAATACCGGGAGAGCCGCCGAAAAAGTAAGCCTTATAGCCCTTTTTTGCTGACAAAGCCAATAAGTGATTGTACAAATCAAAGCCAGCCACACGCTCCGGCACCTTATAGCCTAGATGGCGTCCGGCCCACACAGCGCCGGCGCCGTCGGGCAGCACCAGCTCCGCTTGCTTACTAATAATATTATTATAGGCAGCGTCCTCCTGACACATCATGATAATCTCAGCATTAGCCGTTACCACAAAGGTCTGCTCCCCTGCCAGCATACGCTGCTCCAAGGAGTCCACAGCCTGCTGCATGGTCATGGGGTGCACGGGCACGCCTAAAATTTTTATTGGCTCTATCATATTCTAGCCTCGCTTTATTATTGAATATAAGCCTTCAAAACATCGCTGTGCTTATCCAGGCACAGGTATTTGTACACCGGTCGGCCCACGGAGCCGCGATGTAAATCCAGCTTTAGTAAATGTAGTGACTTCAAAAACTCTAAATATTTACGAATGGAAACACGGGAAATCCCCACCTTCGCAGCCACTTCCTCGGTGGTGAACATGCCATCTAATTGGCAAATGCAGCCCCACACCGTGGCCAGAGTATTCTTATCCAAGCCCTTGGGCAGGCTCACTGCAACCTGATCCTCCCTGCGAATGATGGTCTGGTCCAAATCGGACTGCTCGATAATATTTTGCTCGGACACAATGTGGTAACGCTTGAGATAATTATTAAGTGCCAAATTAAAGCGCTCAAACTCAAAGGGCTTAATGATATAATCCACTGCCCCCAGGCGCAGAGCCTGCTTAATCTTATCCTTGTCGTTGGCAGCAGAAACGATGATTACATCCACATCATAGCCATGCTCCCGCACCTTTGCCAAAAGCTGCAGGCCGTCCATGGTGGGCATAAAAATATCTAAAATCAATAAATCATAGCTTTTTTTGCTTAAAAGCTTCAGAGCCATATCGCCATTATTGGCAATATCACAGAGCTGGAAGCCCTTAATCTGACTCAAATAATGCTCATGGAGCTGGGCTACCATGGGGTCGTCTTCTACAACGAGAACGTTAATCATGCTAATCTACCTCCTTCTTCACAGGCAATCTTACGGTGAAGACAGTACCCTCACCTACACTGGATTCCACGGAAATGGTGCCATTTAAGCTATCCACACTCTGCTTAGCCAGGAAAAGGCCAAAGCCATGGCCACTATCCCCCTTAGTGCTAAAGCCGCGGTGGTAAATGCGCTTAATGGTATCCTGACTCATGCCGGGGCCTGAGTCCTCCACCACAATGACAATTTCCTTATCGAAATCCAAAATAGAAAGATTAACAATACGCTCCCCATCAAAATTCTTTAAAGCATCAAAAGCATTTTCAATCAAATTACCCACAATGAGCACAATGTCGTGCACGGAAGGCACATCCAGCTCCCCATGGAGCTCACTTTCATCGGTGAGAGTAAAATCAATATCCAGCTCACGGCTGCGACTGATCTTGCCCAGAATAAAGCCGGAAAGGGTGATATCCTTCAGGCGGGTAACAATATAGGATACCTCGGACTGCCTGTTATAGGCAATCTCTTTAGTATAATTCTTCAGCTCGTCATAGGCCTTCATATCAATGAGGCCCATAATAACGTGCATCTTATTCATAAACTCATGGGTCTGAGCCCTGAGTGCCGTAGCATAGTTTTTAAAGCCGGTCAGCTGATTGGCCATTTCCTCGACTACGGACTTCTTGCGGAAGGTAATAACAGCGCCTAAGACTCGCTCGCCACGCTCCAAGCCCAGTAAGGGTACAGCGGTCATAACGAACACCGTATCGCCAAACTTAATGGAGGCATCGGCAAAGCTCCTACCCTCTCTAATAATATCATGCAGGGGTACATGCTTCAAGACATCCATGGCGGATTTGCCACAAAGGTCGTCGGTATCCGCAATATTGGCCTGCTTAAGCAGGGTGCGGGCCTCGGAATTGACCACGGTGATGATGCCCTTATCATTGATATTGATGATGCCCTCACGCACGGAGTTGAGGATAATATTGCGCTCCTGCAAAAGGCGGGCAATTTCCTCAGGCTCATAGCCAAAGAGCACCCTTTTAACACGTCCTGCTAAGAAAATCGCGCCCAAAATACCGATAACCAAGCCAAGGGTAGTGGTCAGCAGCAGGAAAAGCACCGCATCAATGGTGGATTTATTAAGGATATCGTCAGAATAGCCCGTAACAACATAGCCAATGGTTTCGTTAAAGCTATTTTTCACAAAGCCAAAGGCTTTATTGGGGATGGCATAATTTTCCTTCCAGCTAATGGTGTTCAGCTGAGCGTATTTTTCCATTAAATCGCGGGCGCTTTCCTGAAAGTTGGGCAGCTGACCCGGATTATACATCACGCGCAAGCGCCCATGCTTATCGTAAATGGCTACGCCGGCCTCATCGGAATGGTCCACCTCATTCACATAATTGGCCATCATTTTATCCACTGCCGGGTTCACATGGAGATTCTGGGAGGTTAAGCCCCTTTGAATTTCATCAGAATTACAGAGGATATTGTTGATGCTCACAGCGTTAATGCTGACGCGGTCGTATATAACCTTGGAAACTCTGTAGGTTGTGAACATGGAGGCGGGCAGCAACGCAATGCACACCACCAGCGTAATCAAAATTACGATCTGTTGGGACAGAGTAAATTTTTTATTTAGTTTTAAGCTGTCAAAATTAAATCTTTTCCACATCTGCAGGCACCGTTAAGAACTGAATGCCGGGATTGCGGTCCAAAATCCAGTTTAAGGACCATTCATTATTGACGAGGATAACGGGACGATCCTTCTTGTCATAAACAAGCATACCGTTATCAAGGCCTTTGATATTTTCAATCAGCTTTTTATCCTCTGCATAGACCCAACGAGCCACGCTATAGGGCAGCTGGTTCATTAAGAGCTTGGCACTGTATTCATTGAGCAGGCGGTATTCCAATACCTCCAGCTGCAGCACACCAACCACGCCTACGATGTAGCTTTCCAGGCCCACGCCCTCTTGGCGGAAGACTTGGATGGCGCCCTCCTGGGAGAGCTGGATGATGCCCTTTTCGAACTGCTTGCGCTTTAAGGAGTCCTTGGGCTGCACGCGGGCGAAGATTTCCGGCGGGAATACGGGGAAGTCCTCGAACTGCAGCTTGAGGCTGTTGTCACTCAAGGAGTCGCCAATGCCGAAAATACCGGGGTCAAACACACCGATAATATCGCCGGGATAGGCCTTTTCCACAATGGTGCGCTCCTGAGCCAGAAACTGCTGGGGCTGAGCCAGCTTCACCAGCTTGCCGCTTTGTTTGTGGTACACGCTCATGCCCTTGTCGAAGACGCCAGAGCAGATGCGCATGAAGGAAATTCTATCGCGATGGGCAGGATTCATATTAGCTTGAATTTTAAACACAAAGGCAGAAAAATTTTCATTCTCCGGCATAATCATTGTACCATCTTGCAGCTGTCTTGGCTGTGGCTTAGGAGACAGTTCCAAAAATTTTTCTAAAAAGGCCTGCACACCAAAGTTAGTCATGGCGGAGCCGAAGAACATGGGCGTAAGCTCGCCCTCCTTCACCTTTTCTAAGTCGAATTCATCGCCTGCCATATCCAGCAGCTCGATATCGTTGACAAGGTTTTCGTAGAGCTCGTCGCCCAGCAGCTCGCGGATTTTGGGGTCATCCAAGGAGCCGGTGGTAGACTTCAGCTTATTAGCGCCATGGCTGGTGTCATCCTCGAAAAGCTCGATGGTGTTTTGCAAACGGTCGTACACGCCCTTGTAATGGCCATCGATACCAATGGGCCAGTTCACAGGATAAGCGCGGATATTGAGCACCTTTTCCAGCTCGTCCATTAAATCGAAGGGATTGCGGCCATAGCGGTCCAGCTTGTTGACAAAGGTAAAGATGGGCAGATGGCGGCGGTGGCACACCCAGAAAAGCTTTTTGGTCTGGGGCTCCACGCCCTTGGCAGCGTCAATCAGCATAACTGCGCTGTCGGCAGCCATCAGGGTACGATAGGTGTCCTCGGAGAAGTCCTGGTGACCGGGGGTATCAAGAATATTAACGCGGTAGCCATCGTAGTCGAATTGTAGCACGGAGCTGGTTACAGAAATACCACGCTGCTTTTCGATTTCCATCCAGTCGGACACAGCGTGCTTGGCTGTTTTTCTAGCCTTAACGGAGCCTGCCAAGTGAATAGCGCCGCCGTAGAGCAGCAGCTTTTCGGTTAAGGTAGTTTTGCCGGCGTCCGGGTGGGAGATGATGGCAAAGGTGCGACGTTTCTCAATTTTTTCTAATAGTTCCTGCATAGATTTCCTCTCTTATTCCTCTTTAAAATCATCCATATTTTGTGCTTCATAGAGCTTATAGGCTTCTAGAATCTGCTTTTTAATGTAATCAGGCATGGGCTTTTCCGTTTGCAGCTCGCCCCGCATGGTCACGCGAAAGGCCACATTTTCGTATTTTTCACCGGCGTAGGTCTCGCAGGTCACGGCAGTGCGCATGAATTCATCGGTAAAGATGCAGTCCTTGAGCACATGAGCCTTACGCTCCTTGTCCCAAGCGTCATAGATGGCGTAGAGCTTTTGCTGGGCCTCCACGGGCACATCCTCGCCTACAACCACAGTACCGGTCTCGTCAATGGGAGTGCAGTCCATTTTTTCATAAATACTGCCATTCTCCAGCTCGATATCCACGGTCATAACATAGTCCTGCTCGTGGAAAACAGCGTTTTTAATCTGCCATTTAGCACGCCATTTGGCAATGCACTCAGGGCAAATAAAATTAGTATCGCGAATGCTGGTCTGCATGTAGTTATCGCGGTAGTACAGCTTCTCGCCGGGCACGAAGGCCTGGCCACATTCGCTGCAAACAATATCTAAGGTGCGAATCATATATATTATACCTCCACAAAGAATTAGAATTAGCTTTTTGCTTAGATGCCGCCACCAGCATCATTATCCATATCATTATCATTGTTATTGGTGGGCGGACGGTTGTTTTCATTACCGGTAAGGTTTTCCTTCTTGTAGTTGTCGTTGCCGCTGGACATGTTGTCCCTAGCCTCGCTAACATAGTAAGCACCGCGGAAGAAGGGATAGATATCCACGCCAAAGTCCACCTTACCATTGCTGGTCAGATAAACGCAGTCTCCCTCGTACAAGGGGATATTGCTGACGTTGTTCTTACCCTTTAAGAGCTCCTTCACATTGACCTTCATGATGGGCTCCTGCTGACCGCTGCGAATGACGAAGACGTTTTTCTTGGCGGAAAATTGGGTGAAGCCGCTGGCGGCCCCGATAGCGTCCAGCAGATTATGCTTTTTCTTGAGCTCGTACAGTCCCTGGCGCTTGATTTCTCCCAGAACGTAAACTCTGGTGGAGCCTTCCTTCATAATGTTGATGGTCACCATGGGGTTCTTCAAATACACGCTCAGCTTAGCAGTGATTTCGTTGGTCACGTCAAAGGTAGTTTTATTATTGACATTGATGTCGCCAATCAAGGGCATAGCAAAATAGCCGTCCGGGCGCACCACGTAGGGATTAATCTCCACGCCACCCTCCTTGGGCGAGCTCAGCTCAGGATTGTCAAAGACTTGGATGTTCAGCACATCCCCGCCGTTTAGCATGTACAGGGCGTTGTCGTCAGCAGCATTAGCCGTTGGCGCGCAAATCATGCCACATATTAAAAATAAGCTTAGTAATAACCTTTTCATTACAATTTACTCTGCCTCTCATCTTTTCTAGATATAGTCATAGCTCTTTATATTATATACTATTCTGGGCTCATAGCAAAGAGGAAATGTAAATATTATGGGTAGCCAAACACATAAAAAGACCCATCCCTAATATCTTTGGAATGGGTCTTATATTCATCAATCCCTCTGGAAGATGTCCCTAGTATAAACCTTATCCTTCACATCATCCAAGCAAGCATCGTAGCGATTGGCGATGATGGCGTGGCTTTGCTCCTTGAACTTGGCCAAGTCGTTGACAACCTCGCTGCCAAAGAATCTATCCCCGTCCTCCAGCATGGGCTCGTAGATGATTACCTTTGCTCCCTTAGCCTTAATGCGCTTCATAACGCCTTGGATGGAGCTCTGACGGAAGTTATCAGAATGGCTCTTCATGGTCAACCGATAAACGCCTACCACTACCTCGTGCTCCTTCTTTTCGTCCCAAGCATCGTTAGCACCGTAGCCTCCAGCGATTTCCAGCACTCTATCGGCAATAAAGTCCTTGCGAGTGCGATTGCTCTCTACAATGGCCTCAATCAAATTCTCAGGCACATCCTGATAGTTTGCCAATAATTGCTTGGTATCCTTGGGCAGACAATAGCCACCGTAGCCAAAGCTGGGATTATTATAGTGGCTACCTATACGCGGGTCCAGGCATACGCCATCAATAATTTGCTGGGTGTCCAAGCCCTTCATCTCGGCATAGGTGTCCAGCTCGTTGAAGTAGGATACGCGCAGGGCCAGATAGGTATTGGCAAATAGCTTCACGGCCTCCGCCTCGGTAAAGCCCATGATTAAGGTCTCGATATCCTCTTTAATTGCGCCTTCCTTCAACAGCTCAGCAAAGGTCTTAGCTGCTTCTACTAGACGAGCATCCTCAGTATCGGTGCCTACTATGATGCGGCTGGGATAGAGATTATCGTACAAGGCCTTGCTCTCGCGCAGGAACTCAGGGCTGAAGATAATATTCTTGCTGCCCATTTTCTCGCGGATGGACGCAGTATAGCCCACGGGAATGGTGGATTTGATGACCATAATGGCCTCAGGATTGTACTGCATAACCAGCTTAATCACAGCCTCTACAGCACTGGTATCGAAGAAATTCTTCTTGCTATCATAGTTGGTGGGTGCAGCGATTACCACGAAATCAGCATCCTTATAAGCAGCCTCTGCATCCAAAGTAGCCACCAGATTGAGCTCTTTCTCTGCCAAATACTTTTCAATATAATCATCCTGAATGGGAGATTTCTTATTATTGATAAGCTCCACCTTTTCGGGCACGATATCCACAGCCACAACCTGATGATGCTGGCTGAGCAAGGTGGCAATGGACAGGCCCACATAGCCCGTACCGGCCACCGCAATTTTCAAATCCTTAAAATCCTTCATTATTTTAATGCTCCTTTACATATAGAATTCTTTATACCATTGGGCAAATTTACGCAGGCCCTCTCTGAGCCCAGTGCTAGGCTTAAAGCCAAAGTCCCTCTCTAAAGCGCTGGTATCTGCATAGGTCACAGGTACATCACCTGGCTGCATGGGCACTAGCTCCTTATGGGCCTCGAAGTCGTAATCCTGGGGCAGCACGCCGGCACGCACCAGCTCCTGCTGCAAGATATCCACAAAGTCCAGCAAGTTTTCCGGACTGTTGTTGCCAATGTTATAGACCGCATAAGGCGGCAAGGGCAGCCCATCCTCGCCCACCGCTCTGGCGGGCGGCTTTTGCATGACCCTGATAACGCCTTCCACGATATCATCCACGTAGGTGAAATCGCGTTTGCAATTGCCATAGTTAAAGATTTGAATCTTCTCCCCTGCCCTCAGCTTATTGGTAAAGCCGAAATAAGCCATGTCGGGACGTCCTGCAGGGCCATAAACCGTGAAGAAGCGTAAGCCCGTGCTAGGAATGTTGTACAGCTTGCTATAAGCATGGGCCAAAAGCTCATTGCTCTTTTTCGTGGCCGCATAGAGGCTCACAGGATTATCCACCTTGTCGTCGGTGCTATAGGGCACCTTTTTATTGGAGCCATAGACGCTGGAACTTGATGCGTACACAAGATGCTCCACGCCGCTGGCACCGCCATCGTAGGAATGACGGCAGGCCTCCAAGATGTTATAGAAGCCAATAATGTTGCTGTTGATATAGGCATCAGGATTGGTAATGCTGTAGCGCACACCGGCCTGGGCTGCCAGATTCACCACTACACTGGGTTTATACTCGGCAAATATTTCATCTATCAGCGCCTTGTCAGCCAAATCACCCTTAATAAAGGTAAAGCTCTCATATTTGGCCAAAATCCCTAGCCTGAACTCCTTCAGCCTTACATCATAATAATCGTTAACATTATCAATGCCGATTACCCTTTTGCCTTGCTCCAGCAGCCTCTTGGCCAGATAAAAGCCAATAAACCCTGCTGCACCTGTTACTAAAATATTTTGCATTTTTACACCATCCATTTCTAAAACTAGATTATTTATATACTAAAACTTAGTGGCTTCCTTTTTACAGGAAGCTGTCTTAAGTCAATCTGCAATAGCAAATTGCGGACTTATGAATTTCACATATTCTTCACAAACCCCATACCCAAACGCAAAAATTCTGATAATTTCCTTATTCCAGTTCATACTTTCTTCACTTGTAATTTTTATAACTATATGTTAATATATACATAACAACTTAATAACATGGAGATCTACCATGTTGGGCGCATGATAGATGAAACAGGAGAAGCTTTCAATGATGGCTCTTATATCATCTATGTCAATGGTGAATTGGCCAATGACCACACTGCCCTAGGTAGATTAGTACATGACTTTTCTTGTTTACACTCTAAAGACATTTACGATAAAACATTTAAGGAATGTGTGAAGAATTATAAAGAAACAGAGGAGGGAATTCAAACTATGTGCACTGTAATGGAAGAACTGAGAAATGAAGGAAAACAACAAGGTATTGATCAAGGCATTGCACTTATGGAGAAGCTTTATTCTCTCGGACGTCAAGAAGATGCTAAACGTGTCAAAACTGACCTACAATACCGCGCTCAACTTATGAAGGAGTTTGCAATCCAATAAGAACTAACCTATACTCCCCGCTCTGCGGGGAGTTTTTTATTTGGCATACATCGCCATAGCGTGGCACCCCATCGTGACACTGTGGCAGCCTCCGTGAAGGTGTGGCAGCTGCCGGAACACTGTAGCAATTACACCGTTACGGCCCCTGCCACAGCTGTAGCACTGACATCACTAGAGCTTCCTCCACCACCCATTCTACCCCATATATCAACCATCATGTTTTTGCTATTCTATCTCAAACTAAAGCACGCATACTGTTGCAATGCAATTTTGTTCCATTAACGCTATAAATTGCCCTTATAATGCCAATAGATGTAATGTTTACGCTTCTATATCTACAATTTGCACCATATTAGTACTGAAATTTTATCAGTAACGCCACGTTACCGAAAAGAAAGTTTGTCCACTGGTACGCCATTTATATATTTAGGTACTAGCGGTCAATTAAATACAGAATTTGGCCAACCGTAAATGTAGGTTTTAGTCATCTGCATGTTGTAGGTTTTGGTCAAAAGGGTTATTGTTAGCATGATTCTCTGATTTGTCCTCTATCGGACTCCTACCCAAACGAGGCAAGAAACATATGTTCTATTACTCTTCATACCCATTAGGATTTTTCTGTTGCCAGTTCCAGGTATGCATCATTATTAACCTTGATTAACATATCATAATATTGCCATTTAGATAAAGGTCTACTCTTTTTAGGCCTATATAACCATTTATTTTTATTGTCTTCTATATTAAACAATAATACCCCAATATTAAACTTTTCAAATACTCTTAATTGTGTTAATAATACCTTCTCTTTTTCAAAGGGAAAAACTACAACTGAATAATTGGCGAATGCCAAGTACTGCATTGCTTGGAACAAAGATCTTTTCCAGTCACCAAGCTTTAACTCAAAGGCCCAAATATCCTTATCTAATAGCTCATTATAAACAAGATAATACAGCCCTTTCTGTTTTTTTATTAAATTCAAGTACTCTAGTTCCCTTAAAGTCTTATTACAAATATAATCATTTTGTCCTATGGCCCTTTTTACATATGAAAAGGTTCTACCAGAAAAATATTTTAGAACAGATAAAGCTCTACAGCTACTTTCTGTGGAAGAAAATTCAATTCTCATATTAATAAGCTTTCCTTCTCTACACCCCACAATAACAAAATCTGGAATCCCTTGTTTGCTAATCATTTCTGTGCTAATATTTTTAGGGAATTTTAAATACGGTATCTTTGAATTATGCAATGCTTTACCAAAACTAATCCCCATTTCAAATTCACTATAACGAAACATTATCCTATTCTTCCATTCTCTTCTCAAATGCGTTTAGAGCCTGTATCCATACATCTAAATGCATAGAACTAGCTTGACTAAGATGGACATCTTTTGAACGCAATAACGTATACAAATCTTTTGACTTATTTAGTAATTCATTTAAATATCCCATCCTGTCCAGTATATCTCCCTTATCCTCTATTTCCTTTAACATTGAATTTAAAACATGCCAATTATGTAAACAACTTACTTCGTCTGTCCAATAGTCTATTCCGTTTTTTAAAGCTTTATTGTAAGGTGATTCTGATAGTACTTCTTTCAAATGACCCACTTTTTGTATACTAGTTAATTCTGGTATCAATAAAGGTGAGTTGAACAATTTAGAGGATGTGTATCGTTTTCTAGGTCTTCTTCCACCAGTAGTTTCTACAAAATTACTCAAGGAAAATACCTTCTGATTATTGAACCAGCCAGTACCAAAGCTTGCATTACAAGTGGCTGCTAATGGAATTGATATGAGATCTGAATAGCCAATTATTAAATCAAAGTCGTTAAGTATTGATAAATTATATAAAAAATACATTATCTTAGAGAGAATATTAGCTTGCATATCTACTCTACGCATGAACATTACATTTCTATCTATGATAATATAAAAACCCTTAACCTCCCACATCGTAATAACATTTAAAAATTCTTCCATCAAATCAATGTTATTAAACGCATTTTCGTTAATACATAGAGAAATGTATAAATCTGCAACTCTATTCTCAAAATAACTCTTACTAATATCGGCCAAATTTAGCGTGGTTTGACTTAGATTGTCATCAAAACTATAAAATACTACACCAGGAGAAATATACCCAGTAACACCTTGCGCTTCTTGGAACTCAAAGCAATCCTTACATATTTTATTTAGAAAACGATTATTAGAAAGCGTTCCACGATCGACATTAGCTTCAAAGTATGGATAATCCATTAGCTTTGAATACTTAACATTTCCGTTCATTGTCATAATATACAACTGAGGGTCTATATAAAAAGAAGTAGCAGGATGCTTTGTTTTTACTTTTTTAATATATGACTTTATATTATCTGGCTTTTCTCCTCTAGGTCCAAAAATAATGCCTGAAAGATCCTTATCTAACAACGCTTTATCAATCTTAGTTCCCTTGCCATATCCATGTTGAGCCAAAAGTCCCATAGGATCATACCTCCATGTCTTCTCTTATGCTTTCAACTACCTTTAATAGCTTTTCTATATTATTGAATCTTTGAGAAGGTTGCTTTTTTAACAACCTTGTTACTAAGTCACTAAGCTTTTTAGGAATATTCGGGTTAAATTTATATGGTTCTACTTCTCTAGCATAAATCACATTATGAGCAATCTCTTCAAAAGTACATTTATTCCTATAAAATGGGTACTTACCTGTTAAGATGACATACATAACCACACCTAGACTAAATAAATCAGACCTAAAGTCTATAGATCTCCTGTGGTAAAGATCTAACTGTTCAGGTGAATAATACTGTGGAGTTCCGACAACAAAACCGAACTTGGTCAGTGACTTATCTTCCAAATCAAAAGCTATACCCAAATCTAAAAGTACATATCTACCATTACTTTTTCTTCTGATAATATTTTCAATCTTGATATCTCTATGTATCTTCTTTAATTGCCAAAGCGCGTCAATTGCTTTTGTAATGTCTTCACATAGATTTAATACTTCCTTGTAATCCAAATTATTAGGATCTTTAAATACACTTTTTAAATCATCACCATCTATCCACTCTTCGTCATAATAAAAAAGCCTTTGCCCATTATAAATAATATCTCTAGATCCAATTATGCCTTTTGGCACTAGGTACGGTGACTCTATGTGGTTCATAATATCTATCTCTCTAGTAGCTCTATTAAGTATTTCTTCAATTTCTTCCGATTTTTCATCTGTTATGTTAACCGTTATATCTTCTCGTAGAAGTATAAATTTTACAGCAATGGTTTTACCATTAATTAAACAGGGAAACACTATTTTTTGTCCACCAACTTTTGGTTCCCCTATTACTTTACAACCGAAAATAATACTTTCTACATCTTCCTTTTTTAACATGGGAACAGCCATTATTATCACCTACAAACAAATCACTAATAACATTTGTCTATAAATTCTTGACATTTCTTTTTATTCAATCTCCAAAGCCAGTACATACTAACATATACATTAAATGTTTTATATCTATTAACTCTTTTTCTAAGTCAGCAGCTTAAAAATGAGCGCTCAACATCAAGAGTTTGCTGCAGAGTCATCTCACCCTATTTCTACAAACCTTAATTATTCCTCTATATGCAAGTTCCCATTATTATTTCTCTTAGCTCAGCATTTTTATCAAGATTTTTGAAACAATGCTAAAAACCAATTAAGCATGCTTCTCAGATTTGTCCTCTATCAGCCTCCTACCCCCAAACGCGGTAGGAAACATATGTTCTTTATAAAATATACCCTTTAAATGTTATATAACATCTAAGTCTCCCTACCCTCTTAATTGTTGCCGACAGGCAACAATTCCCCTTAAATTACGGTTCTAACGGAAATAACGGCTTTTTATCGTAAAGATCCTCTATTATGAGTCTTTGCTCTTTGCTTGCAAACTACACTTATAGGTACTAACAAGCCATATTAATCACATATTACACGATCCTACTTATGTCGCTCCCTAAAGCCCTCGTAGCCCTTAATATACTCAATTAATTCCTTTCTCAGCCTATAATCATCTTTCCGCAGCCTTTCCTTATCTTCTTTACTGCAGTACAGGTAGAAAAATGGCGGAATATTGCCCTTTTTATATAGGTCGCTAAAGATAGAATCAAAAGAGAACAACTTATTATTCAAATACACAATTATAGTATTTGGTTGGATATAGGCTACTTTGGGATTATTTAATTTGACTGCAAACTGAAACGGCTTCTCTCCATCTGGTGCAAATTGGTTAAGATAGTTTATAAAATCCATCATTGCATTTTTATTTCTTCTTTTGTCCTTGTCAGTAAAGTAAGCATCCATTTGCTGTTTGGAGAATTGGCCAATTTGCGTTAATTTACTGCCTGTGTTAAAGTAGCCCTGAAACTCAGCAAAGCTCTTCCAAATGGCCTTTTGCCGCTTATTTCTACTTATGAGCTCTTGGATTTCAGGAATATCTTTATGTTCCAGAAGCAAGTTCCATATGGTATCGTCGCATACAAGGTTTTCCATTATACTGCTTGGAGAAAAGTATTGCTTATAAAAAGCTTGCTTATCAGCCTGCTTCATTGCGATCTTTGCAATAGCTTTCTCTATAAGCTCGCTTTCGTAAACAACTTTATGATGAGAATAAATCCAGGTATACAGCGCATTGCGTGAGTTTACTACGTTTTGAATTACACCTACAGCGGTTTTCTGAAAGGCTAGGCAAATCTGTTCTTCCTCTGATGAGCTTTTATAAACCGCCAATACCAAAGAACCCAACAATCTCTTAGTATCAACTAGGGTATTAGCAAATCCTGAAACACTAGAATCGCGGGTTATATAATCTAATTTATCCACATCAATGGATGAATTCAAAATCTTAATGATACAATTCTTATAAGCCTCTTCGTGAGTGCCCTCTTTATTGTAAGTTGCCCCTAAGATACACCTAGCCATGAATAAAAACAATGGCTTAATGACAACCTTATTGGCTTCTTCATCATTACTCTCTACTTTTTGCAAGTTTCTATCTTTTGCAATCTTGCAAATCGTATCTCTAAAATACTCAAATATAAAAATACAGCTGGCTATTTCATGATTGGCTGCATTGGCATCTTTACATTGAATTTTGAAGCTTTCGAAATCGCTTTCTTCGCATGTATCAGCATTAACAGCTTCGGCAGACTTATAAAATTCTTTTAACAATGCATAATGATCTTCTTCTTTGCCTTCCTCATTAAAAGCTTTAGAAAAGTAGCATTCTAGTGTATGCGAAAACGGAGAATGGCAAATATCATGGAGTAAAGCAGCCATCTCAAGAGAGAAATATATAGATTCCCTAGTACTTTCATCAGGAAAATGAAATTTACTCTCTTCCTTTTTCATGTCTATATATACTGTTTCATTCTTTCTTAAGGCAGCTATCGCTGTTTTGGCCAAATGATAAACACCAATAGAATGTATGAACCTGTCATGTCTGGCAGAAGGATAGAGACAACGCATGCTGGTTTGCTCTATTCTACGTAATCTTTGAAAATAGGGACTATCAATAATATCATCACAGATATTATTATCTATGAAAATGTAATCATATAGTGGATCCTTAAACATTTTTTCAAAGATTTCTGCCATAGCCATTCACTCCCCTGCTTACATTCTATTTACTATACAGTAGATTTGTTTCTTCTCATCACTTGTTAACCTATTGAAATATAGCTCTTTTAGCCTATCACTAGTGATAAAACTATCTTTTCGGAATACTATTCTTTCGTCGCAATATTCAAATACTCTATTTGGGTCGTATAAATCACAGTATAGAGATGTTATGCTTTGTATTTTCTCAATCTCAACACTGTATTCTATGCATAATGTGTTGATTTTCTCGATATCTCTTTTGTCTATACTGCCTTTTTCAAAACACATTATGCTGCCTATTAAGTCTGAGATTTTCATAGCATTTCACTCCTACATACCCTATGTTGACTATTGTTATCTTTCGTAATTAAACCTTGCATGGCGCATAATATAAGAATTCAATCCTTGTCCCGCTACCGCCAAGCGCTTCATCTCTTCAACTTTGGCAATCCCTGCACTTCTATACGAATACCTATATACTGCTCCACTGGAAAACATAACATCAATGTAAGCTTCACCTATACTGTAACCACGTACACTAGAATTTCCTCTATGATTAGCGTATCTTTCCACTCCTTTTTCCTCACTTTTGCGTAAACCTTAAATCACATATCATCAAATAAATTTTTAAGTAAATATTCAGCATACTTAAAATCATTAATTGTATCTATGTCGACACTTCCCATCCTATCCATTACGTAAGCATACTCTTTAGATTCAAGTAATATTACCTGATTCTGTATATACTCAATCTTCCTTATGTAAATTGCGCCGTTAAATCTATAATATTGCTTCAATTTTTGTCTAGGTAGATCTGCTAAACTCTTCCTAAACTCACTAAGATAGTGGTCATTATCTAAAGTCATGCACCATAAAGGTGAATGCTCACACTCACATACAGAAGTTATGGCATCAGCATCTTTTTCATTTAACAATTCATAAGCATTTATAATATCTTTTGATTCTCTAAGAGGTGATGTTGGCTGTAACAAGCATACAGTATCGAACTCTAAGCCAATTGAATTGTAATTTGATAACACTTCTTTTACTACATCCCAACTGCTTGAGCCATCGTTGCTATTCTCCTTGGATCTCAAAAAAGGAACACTGGCACCGCAGGACTTGGCGACCTCTGCATATACTTCAGAATCAGTAGAAACCATTATTTCAGAAAACAGGCCAGATTCTTGTGCAGCTTTTACTGAATAGTATAACAGCGGATGTCCATTAAGTACCCTTATGTTCTTATCTGGCAAACCCTTGGATCCACTACGTGCAGGGATGATTGCGATATTCTTCATCTTGTATCACTACTTTCTAAAATTCTATGTCATAGAATTTTTTGGCTAAATCAATTCTTTGATTAAACAGTTGATCTTTAATGACGGAAACAGTTTTAGATACTGTGTTGCCATCACCATATGGATTAACAGTCCTCCTTGCTATCCTCTTAAAATCGTCGCTCATTGCCAAATTGATAGCATCGACTATCTCTTTTGTATCTGTTCCAACATTAATAATGCTATCCGCTTGAATACGCCCCTTTTGTCTATTGCCAATATTTATTGTCGGTATGCCAAATGATGGTACTTCTATAATACCACTTGATGAGTTTCCTAATACAAATGACGCATATTTTAGAACAGATAAGTATCTCTTTAATCCCAATGACAAAGTAAAGTATACATTATCATGTTTGCTTGCAAATTCCGCAAACAGACTATTAATCATACTTCCTCCATCATCTGCATTGGCTCCAGTTATAATAAACTTGTATTGTGGAAAAGCAATAACGGCTTTAAGTAATTCGTTACATTGTGCTTCCACATTTCCTTCTAAAGTAACAGGATGAAACGTTACCACAGCATACGGACTGTCCAACTTCATATCGATGCTATTTCCAAGTTCTCCCTTTGTAAGCTTAGGCTCTTTCAAAACATTTTCTACGCCTACGGCTCCAACATTGAAAACCCGTTCAGGAGCTTCTCCTAACTGAATTACCCTTCTTCTATAAGCATCAGTGCTAGTGAAATGCAAATAACTCATTTTTGTAATTGCATGCCTTATTGCTTCATCAATAGCACCTTCCGTTGTTTCGCCGCCGTGCAAGTGAAATATTGGTACTCTACTATTCATCGCTGCGCATGCGACCGCAAGCATCTCGTACCTATCACCCAATAATAAAACAGCATCTGGTTTACTTTCATCAAAGTATTCCGCAAATCCTATGATAGCCAAGCCCATTGATTTTGATGCTGCCACTGAGGATGTACCATCAACTAAAATATCAATCTTCTTATTAATGATAATACCATCTTTTTCAATTTCACGATAAGTTGAGCCATAACCCTCGGATAAATGTGCACCTGTTACTACAACTTCTACTTCTATATTGGCCTCTTTCTTAAGAGCAATGATGAAGTTCTTTAACAGGCCATATTCTGCTCTTGTAGCTGTTACAACGGAAATCTTTTTCATAACTCTATCAACTCGTCTTCAAGAAAATCTCTTTTAGCTACTTGACCTATGACTTTATGCCATTGCATAGGGCTTAATCCATTGCCAGGCCTTTTAGTAGTAATATTTTCAGTAGTAAATGCTTCACCTTTGTGAATATGGCACGCTGCCACGATACTTTTTCTAGCAATAGGAGCATTTTGTTTTTCGGAAGCACTCATCTTCTTTATGCCATTACCAAGTGCTTGTTCAACATTTCTGATTGCTAGCACCATTGCTTTTAGCTCATCGGGCTCAAGACTGGCTTTGTGATCGGGTCCTTCCATATTCCTATCCAAAGTAAAATGTTTTTCGATAATTTGAGCTCCTAGTGCTACAGCAGCAATAGGTACTTCAATGCCAGTTGTATGGTCTGAATACCCTACGACTTTTCCTGTCTCCGTTTGGATCTGTAGCATTGCCTTAAGATTTACATCTACAAACGGAGTAGGATATTGAGTATTACAGTGAAGTAAGGCGATGTTTCCAACGCCATTTTCTTCCAATACTTCTACTGCTTCTTTAATCTCATCCATATTGCACATACCTGTGGACATTACAACAGCTCTGCCAGTTTGAGCAATCGTTTCTAAGTACGGCAGATTCGTAATTTCTCCAGAAGGTACTTTCCAAAAATCCATGTCTAGTTTATCCAAAAAAGCAATACTATCTAAATCAAAAGGTGTAGAAATAAATCCTACACCACATTCTTCACAATAAGCCTTTAATTCAACAAAATCATCCTGTGTCAATGCTAGTTTTTCAAGCATATTCAACTGGGATTCATTTGCGTCTGTGGTTTGTTTTTGATAATCCGCTTTAGCTGCATATTGGGATACTAGTTTTTTAGGTATAAAGGTTTGAAACTTAATATAATCTACACCTGCATCCTTTGCAGCCAATACCATCTTTTTCGCCAATTCTAGGCTACCATTATGATTAACGCCAGCTTCAGCGATTATGCACACATGATTCATTAAATGGCCCCCTATCTTACAACCACTCCTGCAGGTATAATTTCCCTATCTTTAACTTCACGACACTGGATGACAGTAGCATTGGCACCAATTAAGGCGGCTTTGCCTACCACAACTTGACCACATAACACAGCGCCTACCGCAACATGTGTAAAATCATCGATTTTACATTCGTGTTCTACTATTGCACCAGTGTTAATAATGCATTGTTTGCCTATAATCGCCTCTGAATTAACGACAGCATTTTTTCCAACAAAAGTACCGTCTCCTATTTTTGCTTTTTTAGAAATCACAGCTGTAGGATCAATTATTATAGGAAAAGTAAACCCCAACGCCCTGAGTTTGCCGTCTAGATTTTCACGTAATTTACCTTTACCTAAATAACCAACACATAAGAACGCCCTAGTTATACCCTTACTGAATAATTCTTCCAGAACATCATCCGTACCGATATATCTATACTCATTGTGATTGTCCTGTAAATCTGTATAGCCGTAAATCTTGTACTTATGTCCAGATTCAATGGCATCTGCTACACTTTTACCATGTCCACCAAAACCAACTAATACTATATCTTCCATTTGAGCACTCTCTAATCTTAAACATGAAGCTTTTCTTCCATACGCTTCATTTCTTCAAACTCACCCATATCTAAAAATGCATCTTCGCTCAACGGATAAATTCCCACTTTCATACCCTTGGTCATCACATCTTCAAGCAATTGGGGCATATGGTAGAAAGTATCGTCTGGAATAAAATCTAAGAGTTCTGGGTTGACTATATACATCCCAGTGTTAATGAAATGTGATATACTAGGTTTTTCTTTCATAGCAGAGATTAAACCTTGCTTCTCAACCTCCAAAACACCATAAGGAATAACTATATTCTTGAGGGATGCAACAACTGTAATTGCATTACCAGACTGCAAGTGTTGCTTATATACATCTGCTAAATCTGCTTCGATAAGAATATCACAATTGGTTACAAATATAGGCTTATCAAATTTCTTAGTAATAAGCTTTAGACTACCACCTGTTCCAAGGGGTTTGTTCTCTTCAACATAGGTAACGCTATACTCTGGATTTAAATCATCAAAATATGACTTAATCATTCCTTTTTTATAGTTCACCGTAAAATAGAAGTCCTTAGCCCCATAGTTAACAAACCTATTGACAATTCTCTCAATAATAGGCACTTCACCTATCGGAATAAGTGGCTTAGGCAAGATTTTAGTATAGGGGTAAAGCCTTGTACCCTTACCTCCAGCCATAATAACAACAGAGACATCCTCTAATTCTCTGTTACGATGAGCATCAAAAGAATTGTTTTTATCATTTTTAAATACTATATTCAGTATCTTTCTATCTACATCTAGTATAGGCAGCGCACTGATAGAGTTTTGCGTAAGATACTTTTGGATATCAACATCATCAGCTTTAAAAATAAACTTAGGGTTCTTGTGCATGAACAAATTAGCCGTGGCTGTTAAATCAGCAGTCTTAATGAGCCAGCGCCTTATATCTCCATCAGTAACACAACCAATTAAACAACCTTGTTCATCCGTTATGAAGAGAATACCCTTGGTACCCTTATCTATTTTTTGCATTGCTTCAACAACGTTAATGTCGCTCTTTGCAATATACAAAGAAAGCTTACTTTCCATTTGCAAAATCACCTAATACCTTTTTGATTTGCTCTACAGTATATTCAATATCTTCCTTAGTGAGATTGGTGCTGCTAGGGAAATTGAGAATGCAAGAGCTATAGTATGGTGCTTTTTCCATTTCAAAAGCCAAATCATCCAAATAAGGTTTTTGCTCATGGATTAGTCCCCAAATTGCTCTTGTGCCTACTTTGAGATCTTCTAAAGCAGTAATAATCTCTCTCATAGTTCCTTTAACTTTTGATTTATCTATTTTTAAAGAATAGAACCACTTGTTAGAAGATGTACCCTCCCTAAAGTCCATCATTTCACCCAACTCAAAGCCAGCAAACAATTCTTTATACATATCATAGTTAGCTTGCTTTCTTCTGATAAATTCCGGCAGTTCTTCTAGCTGAGCAACTCCAAGAGCTGCTTGTACATTAGTCATACGATAGTTGTATCCTACTTCATTATGGATGTAGTAATGAGGATCATCCTTACACTGAGTAGACAAATATCGCAGATGTTTAACGGTTTTAATGTCCTTAGCAGTTATAGCACCGCCACCACCTGTAGTAATAATCTTATTGCCATTAAAGGAATATGCACCAAAATCACCTATAGTACCTGCATATTTACCTGCGTACTTACCCACAACAAATTTAGAGCCAAGAGCCTCGGTGGCATCCTCTATTACCTTTAAATTGTATTTAGCAGCAATATCTATAATTGCTTCCATGTCTGCTAGATTGCCAAAAACATGAACTACAACAATTGCTTTAACAGGCTTACCAGAAACTTTATGACGCAGCACACTATTAGTATATTCACATTCGTTCTCACAGAAACGCTGTAACTTAATTGGGTCCATGCAAAGGCTGTCATCACAATCCATAAAGATAGGTGTAGCAAACTGATATTTAACAGGATTAACAGCAGCTATAAAAGTTAAAGTTGGCACTATTACAATATCTCCAGGCTGTACGCCAGCTTCAACTAACGAAAGATGCAAAGCAGAAGTACCACTCTGGCAGGCTGCTACGTCTTCAACCTTTAGAAATTTGGCCATTTCTTGTTCCAATTTAGTAATATAAGCACCGCCAGTTGATACCCAACCTTGGTCAATAGCGTCATCTACATATTTTCTCTCGTTACCTTCAAAATTAGGCACACACAAAGGAATGAACTTATTCATAATATATAACGCCCCCTCAAGTTACATCTTACTATCTAATGATTTACCAGTTTCAATATGCTCAAAATTAGGCAAATATTCTTGCATAATTTTAATTATAGTTTCTTTAGATGTCTCTTCTTTTGCGAACTCTGCAGTTAGCTTGTTAAAGAGTACTTCTACCTTATGTTTATCGGTAATCTCTTTACCACTAATAACACCTAGCGCTTGAAGTCTATCCATATCTACAGTTTCCTCATCTGTATAGAACTCTTCATAAGGTTTTTCGCCAGAAGTATCAGAGCTAGAATAATGTACCGGATACAGCTTGCTGCCTTCCTTTAATGCCTCAGCTTTTTCAATTGCTTCTTCATCAGATGCGCATTCCAATACTTCATAACCATGTTCATGAAGCAAATTAGTAGCTATAGTATCAAAACGCATCATTTGCGCATTCTTAAGCTTGGGAAAGAAAATTTCTCTGTTTTTGCCCAACATACAAGCTAGCATACAGATTTGGCCGCTTTCCTCGGGAGATACAAAGTAACGCTTTACATCAGACGGTGCACTCAAAGGTTGCAGCTTGGCAATTCTAGCTAAGAAACCAGCAGGCAACGAGCCATTCGAAAAAGCCACGTTAGCAAAACGCGCTGTCTTTACGGGGAACTTATCAGAATAGCTAAAAATTACGTCCTCCATAATCCGCTTACTTGCACCCATGATATTCACAGGATTTGCAGCTTTATCAGTAGATACACAGAAATACTCTTCAGGCGGATACTCTGCTAATAAATCTAGCAACAGCTTAGCATGAAGTACATTGTTTTGAAGAAGAGCTTCAATTGAATAGATATCTTTCTCTGATCTAACGTGCTTATGGGCAGAGAAATTACCAACTATATCAAATCCTCCACGATTTCTAAACATCTTTTCAAAGACCGGAGAAGCAAAGTCCATAGGGTAAGTCACATAATCATCAGGAACATACATACCTTTTGTGGAACGCAAATCACGAGTAAGCTCAGCCAAAGCATTTTCATTGGTATCTACGATAACAAGTGAAGCAGGTCTAAAAGGTAAAATTGCTTTAATAAAAGAAGAGCCAATGGAGCCTGCTCCGCCAATAACTAAAAATCTTTTTAATGACATTTTATTGCTTAGAACAATTTTATTAGATTTAATGTCATCAACAAGCAAGCTTTTACTTCTTTTTGTTACATATTTATTTATGAAGTGTTCTACATAAAACAATGTCTTCATCTCCTTAATATATTTTTTATTTCATTTATAATATAATCATACTTTTTATATAAAAGACAACATAGGAAAATTATATATGCAATTATTCCAACAGTTCTGTATTGGATATTATCATAAGACAAACTGATTATAGATAAACAGATAGATATAATGAATAGACATAAAAGAATGCGTCTATAATCAAAAGCTATGTTTATGCCAAGAAGATATACTCTAAACATATGTAATAACATAAGTATAAAAAGGCTACAACAAGTAGTATATGCTCCTGCAATATAACCAAATTTTGGAATAAAAAGATAATTTAACACAAAATTAATTATCGCTGCACAAAAAGTGCAAAAAGCTAATCCAGTTGTTTTTCTTAAAAACTGTTGAGTGCTAACAAAAAAAGTGTAAATAAACTGACATACACAACCTAACATTACGGGAAGAATTACATACTTAGAATCTAAATACGTTTTTCCACCAAGAATAATCAATATTTCTGGTGCGATAAGTGCAAAAAAAATAACTAAAATCATATAGTATTTAATATATACTGTACTTACACATTTCAAAATACTATACTCTTTATTATTTAACTTATCCCCAAGCCAAGGGGAAAATGCATTATTCATTGCATTTGTTATCATTGCTATAACTATACCCACTATATGGCCTATACTATATATAGCTGCTGATTCATTTCCACATATACTTCTTATCATTATCACATCCATTGTATTAAGAAAAGTCAAAGAAAGTAAATGAGGCACTATAGGGATAGATATGCTTAATGCATACCTCCACATTGTAAAGCTAAAGTTGATATTATTCCATATTATTTTTAGATACAAAACAATACCGATGATAATCGTTGGTAATATATGTCCTATTATCCTATAATATAATTTATTTTCATTTATACTTACTAATATTATAGACAAAACAGTAGTTGAAATGCATAATAGCAAGCTTATAGAGACATTATTCTTATATCTATATAAGAACCTCTCCTTATTTTGAAATAACTCTACGCTAGACAAGAAGACAATATATGCAAAGATTAAATTTATATGTATATATTCGATTCCTAATAAATTTACAAAAAAGTCCGAATTAGATAAAAAAATGATATACCAAAATCCTATGCTAAAAGTACTCAAAAATAAAATTGCCGATAGATATCTATCAAATTGGTTTTTATAATCAAATCTAGCCGAAATAATGGTTGAGCTTAAATTTAATCCGCATACAATTACTAACAGATTTAATACCGATAGAAAGTTAGCAAAATATCCATATTCTGCTTTAGTCAATATACGAGCAAAAAATGGTGTTGTAAAAAACCCAATACCTTTAATCAAAATGTTAGCAAAAACATACCATAATCCCGATTTGATTACTAAACTATGATCTATCATTTACGTATCTCCTCAAGATTAGAATTATTATTTGTTCTGAACAGCAAATAAAAAAGTGGCACATCAAGACATGATTATTTCACAGGGTGTATTCTGTCTAGCTAGTTTTTCAGCATCATGGACTGCAAATATTCTATCTTTAGGAACATACCATTTTCCCATCAATGGTACAGCATCAAGATATAGTCGCAATCCTTCATCCTCTTCTTTGATAAGAATGGAATGTCTCATGTTTTCCCTCACTCAAAACATCTCTTAATAACTTCAATAATCCTATCCTGCTCTTCCGCAGTCATCTTATTATCACTGGGCAAGCATAAACCACGTTGGAAAATATCAGCGCCAACATCCTCCACTCCACCAGCGATATAAGCATTGGTACGGCAACGTCCAGAGCCATCCACAGTGATGAACTCATGCATGCGGTACATAGGCTGCATATGCATAGGCTTCCAAATAGGACGACCCTCGGCATTAATGCTGGCGATAGCTTCCAAAATTTCCGTTGGGCAGCTCTTACCATGCTCCGGATTGTAGCAAACATCTTGTTCGCCACGCACCTGCTTACACATAGCTTCGGGCTTAATGATCATTGCGCTCAGCCAGTAATTGGGCTCACAGCGCTTGGCATCAAAGGGATTCATCTCCACAGGCAGGTCTTTTAATCCTTCCTTATAGCGCTCATAGATCGCCTTCTTTTGGGCAATATGCTCTTCCAGATGAGGATATTGGCCGCGTACAACGCCTGCAATAACATTGCTCATGCGGTAGTTATAGCCAACCTCTTCGTGTTGGTACCAAGGGGCATTCTCCCGGGATTGAGTGGACCATTTGCGAGCTTTATTGGCATCCTCAAGGCTGTTGCTCAAGAGGCAGCCACCGGCGGAGCCAGTAATAATCTTGTTGCCATTGTAAGAAATAGCGGAATAGTCACCAAAGGAACCACAGGGCTGACCATCCCAAGTTGCGCCCATAGCCTCGGCAGCATCCTCGATTAAAAGTGCACCATGAGCTTCGCAAATCTCCTTGATGCGTCTAATATCACCGCTAAAACCGTACAGCTCTGCGCTAATAACCAGCTTCACATCAGGATACATTTCAAAAGCCTTTTCTAGTGCTATAGGATCCATATTCCAAGAATCGCGTTCAGTATCAATGAATACGGGAATACCGCCTTCGTAAACAACCGGATTTAGCGTTGCGTCAAAAGTCATATCGGAGCAAAAAACTCGCTTGCCTTCCAACGCACCATGGCTAATAGCGGGCTTGCCATAGAGCTTTTCGCCTGCCAGCTTCACGCAAAGGTGCAAAGCAGGAGTGCAAGCCGCCAGTGCCACAGCATATTTCACGCCTGCTTTTTCTGCAGCAATGCGTTCCACCTCATTGATATTGGCACCAACAGTAGACATCCAGTTGGTTTCGTAAGCTTCGGTTACATATTTCAGCTCTTCCCCATGCATTGTGGGAGAAGCCAGCCAGATTTTTTTCTCAAATGGTTTTAAGTCGTCTTTTCGAATGAACAATTTTTGCCCCTCTTTTCGCTTTAATCTATAATCTTCACATTCTGCATTTCTTTACTCAGCCCAGCCCTACAATTAACCTCCTCCGGTGTCTTATAGGTCGGCACAACCTTATGCATAGCAGCTCTAACAGTCTCATCATCATTGGATGCTAAAGCTTCACGCAGCAGCTGCAGCCGCTGCTCCAGCTCGTCCATACCAATAGGCTCGTCCTTCTCAATAAAGACTAAATCATTATCGGTCTTATCCAAAGTCTCGCTCTTAATGAGCAGCTCCTCGTAGAGCTTCTCGCCAGGCCGCAAGCCAGTCTCGATAATATCTATATCCTTATAAGGCTCTAGTCCGGACAGCTTAATCATATTCACAGCTAGGTCATAAATCTTCACTGGCTGGCCCATATCCAGCACGAAAAGTTCGCCGTTTTTAGCAATAGCGCCGCTGTGCAGCACTAATTGGCTAGCCTCAGGAATAGTCATAAAGTAGCGGATAATCCGCTTATCTGTAATAGTAATAGGCCCACCGTTAGCAATCTGCCGCTTGAAGAGCGGAATAACGCTGCCAGCGCTGCCCAGCACATTGCCGAAGCGTGTGTCGCTAAAGACAACCTTGTTGCCCTTTTGAGCGGAGTGAGCCCGAGCGATAATCTCGCACATACGCTTAGTCGCTCCCATAATATTGGTGGGATTAACGGCCTTATCAGTAGAAACCATCATAAAGCGGCCTACGCCATATTCTTCACAGAGTTCAATACAATTCAACGTGCCAAATACATTGTTCTCTACAGCCTCAATGCAATTCTTCTCCATAAGAGGAACATGCTTATGAGCCGCAGCATGAATTAGAATATCTGGATGATATTCTTCCATTACTCTGTGCATAGCACTCTCGCTGCAAATGGAAGCAATCTCCACATTGAAGTTCAGCTTGTCCCCATAGAGCAGCCGCAGCTCCTGCTGCAGGTCATAAACACCATTCTCGTAGATGTCCAGAGCAATAATCTGCTTCGGCGCCATCTTCGCCACCTGGCGACACATCTCGCTGCCAATGGAGCCACCGCCACCGGTGACCAGGATAACCTTGTTTTTATAATAGGAGCTTACTAGCTCGTTATTAACCACAATGGGCTGACGGAAAAGGAGCTCGTCAATATCAAACTCACGCAGCATGCGCTTGCCGCTCTTAGCCACATCGGCCACAGAAAAATCATATACCTTAACCTTGTAGCCGGCAGCCTTGTACAGCTTGAACAAGCTGTCCTTTTTGGTGTTGATAATATTGGTAATGGCGAAAACAATCTCTTGCACGCCGTAATCTTTTAAATCCTCTAGTGCATCCTCGCCCTCAGGTAGTACGGGCAGGCCCATCACCTCTCGGCCAGTCTTAGAAGGGTCCTGGTCGAGAAAGCATACCGGCACATAAGCAGCACTGTCATTGCTCAGCAGCTCGTCCGCCAGCACTGCACCTAAGCGGCCCGCGCCCAGAATCGCAATACGAATGCGCTTCGTCTCGTTGCGGCGCTCCTTAATCACATTGTCGCCAGCGAAAAGCAAAAGCAGCCAACGCAAGAATTCACCCTTTTTCGTCCGGCGCACGCCAAAGCGGTAGCAATAGCGATACATCAAGCGCATGCCCACAGCGCCCAGCAAATTCAAAAGCATAATAATCAGCCAGCGCTGGCTCGTCATATGCTCTAAGCCGAGACCGTATTTAATGGGCCAATAAAAGCAAAGCGCGATTAAATCCGTGGCAAAAAGCCGCATATACACATGCACACCGCCATAGCGGATGATCATACTGTAAACCTTGCCCACCGTGCGGCACACAAGAAGACATAGCAAAGCAGCGGTGCCTCCCCAGATGAATTCAGCAAGGGAACTGCCCGCTAAACCATAAGTAGTAACAATAAAGGTAAGCACAACAAGGTAAATTACAATATCGTAAAACATCAGCTGCCAGCGAATTTTAAACTTACCATCAAAATAACCAATACTCATATCACAGCGTCCTTAAATAGTGTTCTTTCTCATTTTCTATATTAATCGTAAATTGTTATTTTCAATTACTTATTGTATATTCCTATTTTACTACTAATGAGGGCGTTTCGTCAACGTGTGACAAAAACTGACTAAGTTTGCTCCTTTTCGCTAGATATACAAAATACTATATATAATGACGTATATCTGGCACATTCTTTAGCTATTCTCAATGTATTCTGTATTACAATAGACGATTGGTGTATAAAATAATCTACCTTTTGGCGAAGAATTTTGTATACAAAAAAGCTCCGGCCGCACTGCTAAGTCAGCAGTACAGCCGGAGCTAATAGAACAATATATAAAGCTAATAATGGAGAAAATAAAAAAACCGTTACATCGGCTTTCGC
The DNA here is from genome assembly GCA_034086985.1 of Phascolarctobacterium sp. Lineage (GTDB taxonomy): Bacteria > Bacillota > Negativicutes > Acidaminococcales > Acidaminococcaceae > Phascolarctobacterium_A. Next base: position 51,699 of record JAXDZG010000012.1, on the reverse strand, counting down.
CAATGCAACGGCTTGTTGTCGTGGTCGGAGCGGCGGGATTCGAACCCACGACCTCTTCCACCCCAAGGAAGCGCTCTACCAAACTGAGCCACGCCCCGACAATTAGGTTGTTGCTACTCATCAGCAACATGTAAGATTATACTGTATTACAGGGGAAAAGTCAAGCCCTTTTCGCATATTTTCCCGAAAATTTTCTCATAAGAGAGACTCAACCGATGGCCTTCACGCCCTCCGTATCCAGCGTCAGCAGATGGTAAACTGCGTGCTCGCCCTGCTTCGCAAATTCAGCTACCATGGCCTCAGCAATTGCCCTGCCATCCGCCTCAGGCGCAGCATAAGCCATCACCGTGGAGCCAGCGCCACTGATAATCGCATTATAGGCGCCCGCAGCCTTAGCCGCAGCAAAAACCTCGGTCAGACCCGGAATTAAGTGCGCCCGATAAGGCTGATGCAGCTTATCCTCCAAGGCCATGCCCAAATACTCATAGCTACCACTCAGCAAAGCGCCTACTAGAAGGGACGCCCGAGAAGTATTATACACAGCATCCTTGTGCGGAACAGTCTTCGGAATCGCCTGCCGCGCAAGGGAAGTAGCCAGCTTGCTATCCGGCACCACCGCAACAAACTGCAGGGGCTTCGCCGGCAGTAAGCGCAGGGAATGAGCTCGCTCCCCCTCCATATAGCTAATGGTAAAGCCACCGTATAAAGCAGGAGCTACATTATCCGGATGACCCTCGATCTCCGTAGCAAAGCCCAAAAGCTCGTCCATAGTAAAATGATTATCGCACAAGCAATTAGCCGCGAAAAGCCCTGCCACAATGGCGCTGGAGCTGCTGCCCAGGCCTCTCGACATGGGAATGCGATTAATCATGCTGACCCTCAGGCCAATGCGACGATTATCTGTAGCTAGGTTCCACACCTTCAGGAAGCTGGCAAAGGCCAAATTGCGCCCAAAGGGCTTCAAATACTCCGCGCCCTCGCCCTCAACCTCCAGCTGAAAGCCCTTCGTATCCGTAATCTCATAAGTTACTTCATTATATAAATTCACTGCCAGGCCCAGAGTATCAAAGCCGGGGCCACAATTGGCAGAGGTAGCAGGAACACGAATCGTTACCTTATTCATCATGCACACCCTCTACCCTTATGCCAAGCTGCTATCCTCAACGCGGATAACACAGCTTACCTTTTCTACCACAGGCAGTACCTTCAAAATCTGCAGCGCCATTTGCAAATTGGACTCGGAAACGCTGTGGGTAATCACCACGATTTCCGCCTTCTGACCCTTGGCTGCGTTCTGTTGAATAACATTGCGCAACGATACGTTTTGTGCACCAAAGGCCGCCGCAATGGCTGCCAAAGCGCCCGGTTGATCCAGAACCTGCAGACGAATATAGGCAGGAGCGGACATTTTCTCCGGCGGGCACAGCTTCTTCTCCTTAAAGCAAGTGCAGGAAATACGTCCCGTGCTACCGCTCTGGATATCGCGGGCAATCTCAATAATATCGCCTACTACGGAGCTGGCAGTGGGCAGACGACCTGCGCCCATGCCTAAAAACATTGCCTCGCCAATAGCGTCACCATTGACGAAAACTGCGTTATACACACCATTTACCCCGGCCAGCGGATGGGTCAGGGGCAGCATGGTGGGCTTTACGCAGACCGTGATGCCGTTTTCCGGGTCATTCTTGGCAATGCCCAGTAGCTTCACAGCATAGCCCAAGCTTTGGGCATATTTAATATCACAGGCCTCGATGCTTTCGATGCCCTCTACTAATACATCCTTCAAGCTGATGCGGGTATTAAAGGCAATGGAAGCAAGGATAACCACCTTGCGAGCAGCGTCCAAGCCGCCTACGTCAGCTGTAGGGTCGGACTCAGCATAGCCCTTGGCCTGGGCCTCCTTCAAAACCTCGTCATAATCAAGATGCTCATTGCTCATCTTGGACAGCATATAGTTGGTGGTGCCGTTCACAATACCCATCACGGAATGGATTTGGTTGCCCGCCATGCTGGTCTTCAAGGGCTCGATAATGGGGATACCGCCGCACACGCTGGCCTCGAACATAAAATCCAGTCCCTTTTGCTCCGCTAAGGAATAAATGCCCTCGCCATAATGAGCGATGACGTCCTTATTGGCCGTAACCACATTTTTGCCCTTTTCAAAGGCAGCCACAATATATTCCTTGGCCGGATGCTCGCGACCTAGGAGCTCTACCACAATATCGATTTCAGGATCATCTAAAATATCGTCAATATTATTGGTAAAAATGTATTGGTCGCCGTATTCAGCGCGACGCTTCTCCACATTGCGGTCCAATACCTTGGTAATGCGAATGGGCTTGCCCACCTTTTTTTCAATATCGGCAGCATTTTTTTCTAATACCTTGATTACGCCGCCGCCCACAGTGCCTGCACCCAGCAGGCCCACATTAATAAATTCTTTCATCTTTATAGAGCCCCCTCCACTAGATTCTCATCACATCTTGCTTAGGTCATTATACCTGACCCAGAACCTCCAAGCGTTTTACGCCGTCGATCATGCGCAGCTTGTCCAGCAGTGCTTCTAAATCCACAGTCAAATGCTTGGTCTCAATGGAAATAGTGGTATTGGCCACGCCCTGCAGAGGAATGCCCTGGTTAATGGTCATGATGCTGCCGGAATCATCGGCCACAGTATTCAAAACCTTGGACAGCACGCCGGATTTATGCTCTAGCAGCAGGGATAAGGTGATAATCTTTTCCTTGCTAGCTTCGTAGAACGGGAAAACAAAATCCTTGTATTTATAATAAGCGCTGCGGCTCAAGCCCATTTTTTCAACAGCCTCGTTAATGGTCTTAATCTCGCCCCTTTTGAGGATTTCCTTTACTTTTATAGTTTTTTTAATGGCCTCAGGAAGAATTTCTTCCCTAACCAGATAGAACGTGGATTTTTCAGACATAGTACAGTCCCCTTTCTTCTAAAAAACTCTATGCATATTATACCACTGTTTGTGTGAAAAATACAAAGGTTTTTTTGTGAAAAATTTATGCATTTTTTGTCCATCCGCTGCTTCCCTAAAAAGAAAAAGCCCCTTCATAGTCAGCTGCCTGACCATTAAGAGGCTTGTGTTTACTTTTATAAAGCTAAAAAGCTTATTTTGGCAAATTCTTGGCGTTGCCCGGCTTAATCTTGCTTTCCGTGCCACTTAAGAGGCGGCCAATATTTTCCTTATGGCGCAGCACTACGAAAAAGCCTGCAATAGCGCCCAGGATAATATAAGCACAGGGATAGCCATAATACCAGGACATAATAGGCGTTAAAATCGCTGCCACAATGGAGCCTAGGGATACATAGCGAGTGATGAGCACCAGCACCAGCCATACTAAAAAGACCGTGCCTGCTACCTTGGGCATGAGGAAAACCAAAAGGCCCAAGCCCGTAGCCACGCCCTTGCCTCCCTTAAAGCCCAAGAAGGCCGAGTAGTTGTGGCCAAGGAGTGCGCCCAGCGCCGTCACCACATCCAGCTCCGGACTGTGAAAGAAATGGTTCACCAGCGCCACCGCAATGATGCCCTTCAGCATATCGCAGAGCAGCACCAGCACTGCCGTGGTAGGCCCCACCGTGCGGAACACATTGGTGGTGCCAATATTTTTACTACCGTAATTGCGAATATCTATACCATGCATGGCCTGCACTAGCCACAGGCCGCTGGGGACCGAGCCACATAAATGGCCCAGCACAAAGCCCAGCACATAATGCACTATTCCCACCTCATTTAGCATCTACATCACCTAACTTATTTTTATTCGTCCTCGTTCTTGCCGCGGATAATCATTTGAATAGGAGTACCCTCGAAGCCAAAGGCCTCGCGCAGCTTGTTCTCCAAATAACGCTGGTAGGAAAAATGCATAATCTCCGGCTCGTTCACAAAAATAACGAAGGTGGGAGGCTTGATCTTCACCTGGGTTACATAGAGAATCTTCAAGCGCTTGCCCTTTTCCGTGGGTGGCGGGTTGATGGCCACAGCATCCTCAATCACCTGGTTCAAGATGCTGGTGGCAATGCGCTGTGCGTTCTGCTCAGCTACATAGCTAATAACCTCCGGCAGACGATGAATGCGCTGCTTGGTCACAGCGGAAACGAAAACACAGGGAGCATATTGCAGGAAGACCAGCTCCTTGCGCAGGGTTTCGGTGTAACGCAGGGTGGAGCTGTTGTCCTTTTCATACAAATCCCATTTATTAACCACGAGGATGACAGCCTTACCTGCCTCATGAGCATAGCCCACAATGCGCTTATCCTGCTCAGTAACGCCCTCCACAGCGTCGAACACCATGAGCACCACGTCGCTGCGGTCCACCGCACGCAGGGAGCGCATGACGCTGTATTTCTCAATGGGCTCGTCCACCTTGGCCTTGCGGCGCATGCCCGCAGTATCGATGAAGAGATATTTTTGGCCGTTGCGCACTACAGGAGTGTCAATAGCGTCGCGGGTAGTGCCGGCCACATCGCTGACAATGGAGCGCTCCTCGCCTACTAAAGCGTTGAAAATGGAGGATTTGCCCACGTTAGGACGACCGATCAAGGCTACCTTGATTTCGTCCTCATCATCCATGGAGGTACCCTTCTTATCGCTGGGGAATTTGGCAACCACGGCGTCCAGCAAATCGCCCAAGCCCAAATGGTTGGAGGCGGAGACGGGAATGGGGTCGCCAATGCCCAGATTATAGAATTCGTAAATATTCATCTCCTGCTTGGGAGAGTCAGCCTTATTCACTGCCAGCACAATGGGCTTCTTGGATTGGCGCAGCAAACGGGCTACATCAGCATCCTCGGTGGTGATGCCGCTGCGAGCGTCGCACACAAAGAGGATCACATCGGCCTCTTTAATAGCGATTTGAGCCTGCTGGCGAATGGATACAGCAATGGCATCGGCGTTCATGATTTCGATACCGCCGGTATCCACCATCATGAATTCGTGGTCCAGCCATTCCGCCATGGCGTAAAGGCGGTCGCGGGTGACACCGGGGGTGTCCTCCACGATGGAGATCCTGCTATTGGCAAAGATGTTGAACAGGGTCGATTTGCCAACATTAGGACGTCCTACTATAGCAACAATAGGTTTTCCCATAATTAACTTCCTCCATCATACTATAATATATGTTATCTATCTAGCGTTTAATTGTAAAATTTAGTGATCTATGCCTAAGCGAGACGATACTCCCTTGTGGAAGTAATGCTTCACTTCGCTCATGTCCGTTACTAAATCCGCAATTTTTATGAGCTCCTCTGGTGCGCCACGACCCGTGGTGATAATCTCCACCTCATGCTGGTGGGCCTTGAGAAAGTCCACAACTTCATCCAAGGGCAGCATTTTCGTAGCGAGCACTATGTTCAGCTCGTCCAAAATTACGATATCCGCTTGCTTTTTGGCAATAGCGTCCTTGCCTGCCTCCCAGCCCTTGCGGCACAGCTCTAAATCCACCGGGTCCGGATTACGGAAGTTCACAAAGGCATCTCGGCCCACCTGGCGCAGTTCAAAGCCAGGAATGAAGCTAGCCGCTCTAGCCTCGCCGTATTCTGGGTCATCCTTTAAAAAGCACAGCATCAAGGTCTTGAGGCCGTGGCCTGCGCCACGCACTGCTACGCCCAAGGCCGCAGTGGTTTTCCCCTTGCCGGTGCCGGTATATACCTGTAACATAGTCATCACCCTAGCTTTCTAAAAGCAAATGCAAGAGCTCCTTGGCTCCCTTGGCAAGCTCCACCCTGCCGGGGAAGTCCTTGCGGAACTGCTCTAGAGATGTATCATCCAAGAATAAGCTGTCATTATTTAATACTACAGCGGGCAATATGATGCGCTTGCCCTTGGCAGTTTTCAGAATGTCACCGGCGGTCAAAAGGCCCGTTACATTGACCTTGCCACCGAAGAACTGGTTGGGCACGGGCACGAAGCTGTGCTCGCTACCATATTGCTTGTTTAAAGCCTCCATTAAGGGCTGCAGCACGTTGTAAGCGCTTTCGCCCACAGGAATTACTGCTGGACTAGTGGCTTGGTAGCTACCCATTTGCCCCAAGGTTTCCTGCCATTCATCTAGGAAGCTGCGGGTCAAGCCAATGCCGTTTTCCAGCTGCGGGAAGCCGTCGTACCATGCGGCAGTGGGCACCTCACGCCCAGCCAAAAGGTAGAATTCGTCGCCCAAATAGATGAAGGTCTTGCCCGTTTCCTCACGGCACTGCTGCTGCCAAGGAGTTACCTGATCGATTAAGGCCGCTGCCTCCTCTTTCGTGAAGGTGCGCAGAGGATGCAGTCCTTCCCTATGCTTAGTAATGCCCACGGGCACCACCGCCATGGTCAGCACGTTAGGATGCTTGGCATATAAATCTTGGAAGCTTTTGGCCAGGATTTCCCCATCGTTGTAGCCGGGACAGCACACGATTTGAGTGTGCACCTCAATACCGGCTGCAAACAAACGCTCCAGCTTCTCCATGAGCTCACCGGCAAAGCGGTTATGCATCATCTCACAGCGCACCTTGGGGTCGGTGGCATGGACGGATACATACAGGGGCGTCATATGGGTTTGGATAATGCGCTGAAAATCCTCTTCCTTGAGATTGGTCAGCGTAATGAAATTGCCATATAAAAAGCTCAGGCGATAGTCGTCATCACGGACATAGAGACCCTTGCGCATCCCGGGAATCATCTGGTCCACGAAGCAGAAGATGCAGTTATTGTAGCAGGTGCTTACCTTGTCAAAAACTGCGGCCTCAAACTCCAGGCCCAAATCCTCATCGGGATATTTATCTATATGTACCTGACGGCGCTGGCCCTCAGCGTTTTCCAGCTCCAGCTCCACCTGGTAGTCGGAGGTATAGAAGCTTAATTCAATGATATCCTTCACCTGTACGCCGTCCACAGCCACTAGCTTGTCACCGGCCACGATGCCGGCAGCCTCGGCCAAACTGTTTTTGCGCACAGCACTGATTAATCCTAGCATAAATTGGCAACTCCTCTAAAAAATCGCACACTTGCCCCTTGGGAAATAGTGCGTCATTAAATTATAACATATTTAAGCAGTAAATGCTAGTGGAAGTAAGAAGAAAGGGGCTGGAAAGGGATGGTGGTTATATGGTGGAAATTGTAAAAAAATCTCTCGAAATTTTCAGTTTTTCTACTGACAAATGTAAAATTTTGTGGTAAAATAGCACTTGAGAAGGGGAATTTGCAGTATTTTGGTGTTGTTTTCCCCTGAAATCTCTTCTTATTACCCTATATGGGCTGAAAAATAGTTAAATAAGCCGCTTTGTAGTTGTAGCTATAAGGCGGCTTTTTGTCTAATTGAGGTCTATATTTTTTGCTTTACAAGGAAGTGAGAACATGAAAATTAACGAGGTCAAGGAGCTACTTGCTGGTGCGCCCACAGCAGAGCAATTAGCTGAGCTCAAGGCCGACGAGCGCAGTGGTGTGCAAAAGCTCCTAGCTGCCTACTACAAGCGCTTGGAAAAGGCTGCCCTAGAAAAGGAGCGCTTTGCCAAAATGCTCACCTATGAAAAACAGTACTATGCTCAAGGCGTGCGCTACGTAGCTGGCGTGGATGAGGCAGGTCGTGGCCCTCTAGCCGGTCCCTTGGTTATCGCTGCCGTTATCCTGCCCCAAGAGGTTTTTATCGCCTGGCTCAACGACTCCAAGCAGCTCAGCGCCGCCAAACGTGACGCTCTTTATGACGAAATTATCTCTAAGGCCGTGGCCATCGAGGTCAATATCGTCAGCGTCAGCAATATTGATAAATATAATATCTATACTGCGACCCAGCGCGGTATGGCGGAGGTTTTGGAGCATTTGCCGGTGCAGCCCCAGGTTGCTCTCATCGATGCCATGCCCGTGGAGGCCAAGGGTATGGAGACCAATTCCATCATTCACGGTGATGCCCTGAGCGCGTCCATCGCTGCCGCTTCCATCATTGCCAAGGTTACTCGTGACCGTATCATGGACCGCTTGGATGTGCTCTTCCCTGCCTATGGCTTTGCTAGTAATAAGGGCTATGGCAGTGGTGCCCATATGCAGGCTATTGCCGAGCATGGTGCCACCAGATGGCATCGTCGCAGCTATGAGCCGGTGAAAAGCATGCAGCTAGAGCCAGTAGCTGCTGCTCAAAATGAATTATACAGTCCCCAGTTAGAGCGCGATTATGTGTTCGCAATCAACCCGTAAGCTGGGGCTATACGGAGAGGACCTGGCCTGTAAGTACCTGCAGGCCAAGGGCTATGCAATCTTGGAGCGCAACTTTCGTTGTCGGCGCTTCGGAGAAATTGATATTGTTGCCAGTAAAGCCGGGGTACTAAGCTTTATTGAGGTTGTAAACACGGAATTCGATTTGAAACAGCGGTAATTCTATCTGAAACAAACTCTGTTTTTGAAAAAACACGGAATTCGATTTGAAACAAACTTGGTCTAAAAAACACACGAAATTCTTTTTGAAACAACCGTAATTATATCTGAAACAAGTTTTTAAGCTCGCCTTATTTTGGGCGGGTGTTATGATACAAATCGATTGGTAACAGCGACAATTCGACTGGTAACAAGATGCAACTTTCGAAAAAAATACAAATCGATTGGTAACAGAGACTAAAAATTATTTAAGCTCGTCCGATTTCGGATGGGCTTTTCTTTTGCCCATAAAACCTATACGTTAAGTAATGTATGACTGATTTCATCTTTTAACGATTTAAACACGGTGGCGTGTTATTGTACTTTAAAAGTTAATTTTTAGGAGAATCATGATATGAAATTAAAAATCGTAGAACGTGAAAAAGATGAAGTGTTGTTTTCTTGGATTTATCGCATAGCCTGTTCCAATAACCTTAAGTTTAGGACGCTGTATAATATATTGTATGGTGAGAATGAGCGAATAGTTTTTGACTTAAGCAACAGTTCTTTTTTGGATGCCATGAACAGGATCGATGCTATTAAGGATATGGATAAGGCCAAACTGTATCTAGATACTTCTTTATACCCTCTTTCGGCTATGGCTATGACTATGGAGCGTCAGCAGAAATTCATCGCCAATATTTTTAGGAATGATGCAGATATTGACAGGAGCTATTCTGTTTTTGCAGATTTGAAGCTTTGCCCTGAATGCCTTAAAGAAGCCAAGGAAAAAGGATTAAAGTATGGCATTGCCTACCGGAGCCATCAGGCTGATGGGGTCAGCGTTTGCTACAGGCACGGTTGTGACCTTAAGATTTATAGAAGAAAGAGTGAATATGTTCCTGATGATGTCCGTTTGTATTCAAAGTATTTAATGGATGATGTCACTCATGAGATTTCTGAGGATGTAAGGCTTGTTTACGCCAAGTCTGTAAATAAACTTTTGAATTTGGCTTTAGATATAGATTTTTTAGAAGTTAAAGAAATTCTTGCCCAGAGGTGTGTTGTTCTGGGTTATAAGGGTTTGTTGGATCAAAAGCTCATCAGTGCTTACCGCAATTCTATATATCTTGCTATCTGCAATGTTTTGACTGCCGCAGATGATATGTTCAACGCTGATGTTATGTCATATAGAAGGCTTATTTCGTTTATTTTGTTCCTTTATAATGGTGATATTGATGGTTTTGTTGCTGATATTAAAGCTATGAAGCCCTCAGCTTTCATTAATTCTCTTCTTGAAGAGTTTTTATGTAAAAAATGTGCTCACGGCTATGTTCAAAATCATAAGGGAGTGGCTATTGGCATTGGCTGCCCCGATTGCTCTAAGGACAGTTTAATTTTCTATAAAGCTTTTGAAAATAAGTACTGTGATTATAAGTATTCCGGTCATAAAGGCGGTTATGTCCATAAGAAATGTGGTGCTTTTATTAAGGCTGATGATTTTCTGTTTGGTCGCAGCCGTTGTAACTGTAACAAAGAAAACCGTTCTAAAATATATGAAGTTATGAAAGCTTATCCTGATTTTGAAGTTGTTTCCCTCGATACCAGTAAAAGGATTTTTAAGTTGAGGCACAAAATCTGCGGTAAGGAATTTACTTCCTATTATAGTAATTTTTTCCGGAAGCCTTTTTGCCGTTTTTGTGAGGGTAATATAACCAAGCTGAACTTTGTTGACAAGGTCAGGGATTTGGTTGGTAATGAGTATTCTGTACTCGGAGATTATGTTGATACTCATTCTTCCATCGTGATGAAACACAATTTTTGTGGAAAAGAATTCGTTACAGATCCTTCTAATTTTATGAGGGGTAACCGGTGTCCTTATTGCAGCAGGCCGTTTAATAAGAAGTATTTGACTGAGTTTGTTGATAAAATGACTTCAGGGCGTTATCAATTGACAGCTGAACCTAATGATTCTATTGTTGAGGTTACGGATACATATATGGGTTTAAAGAAAAAGCTCACTCCGGGACTGCTTAAACAGGAGCTGCTTCGTCCGACACCTTCAGATATTATAGTTTTGTCCGGTATTGAGGAAAATGTACGGCAAAAACTTCTGGAAAAGCAGGTTAAATCCGGCAATAAGTTGTCTGGCAACAAGACTGATTTGTTCTATGATTATCTTTTGGAACATTATTCTTCTCAAGATTTGCTTTTCGTGGACGAATTTACTCATAGCGGATTTGATAGGTCTGAAATTAAAAGCATTGTCAGAAGCTTGGTTAATATGAAGAAGCTCAGCCGTGTTGTTGTCGGCGTGTATGTTTTTGCTTCCAATGAAAAAGACTACTCTGTCGATGAGCTGATTCAAAACAAGTATGTTTCGCGTAACGGCAGGACTATCGGTAGGTATGTTGATTATGCACCCGGAGAAAAAAGGATTGAAAGTACTATGGTATCCATAAAAAGTTATCGTGAGTATTCTTTTGCCGGTGTTAAATTACTTATAAAAGGTATAAAGGAGATTTAGGTTTTTATGGCACTTAGGAATTTTACATATCCTTACCCTGATGAGTTTTGGTTTTCATGGGTAGCCCGTTATTGCGGTTGGAATGCTTTACCCGTAAAAGTTTTTTTTAATACTTTTATTAAGCGTAGAAATACCTCATATATCGATTTTAGGAAAAGTATAATACCTTTTCTTGAGGTTGCTTTTCCTGGTTTTGATGGTACATTTAATCATTGTATTGAATTTTCTTCTAAAGGAGTTGAACCTGCCGAACTTTTTCTTAAAGGAAGTGTGCTTCCGTTTGAATTCTTGGGCAGAACTTATGCTGATCAGGCTCGCATTATAAGCGAAGAGTATTCTTCTCGTTCTTATATAAGCTCCGGTAAACATTTCTTTAAGGGTATCAACCTTTGCCCAGACTGTATGAAGGAAGACGAGGAAGACTATGGTGCTCCTTATATCCACAGGAATCATCAGCTTAGTGGAGTAACAGTTTGTCATAAGCATGGCTGTGGTCTGGTGCATAGGGATTTTGCCAGTAATATTGATTTAATCTATAACAATGAGCTGTGGTACGATTTATCAAATTGTGTTCCGGTAGATTCTTATTGTCCTTCGGGACTTGCTCAGAAGTATGCGGTTGCTTGTGCGACCCTTGCTGAAGCTATGCTGAAATCTGATTTTAGCGATTTTATGTCTTTTGCTATAGAAAAAGTCAAAGATAGAGGCTTCGGGCATATTGGTGATGATAATTTCAAGAAAGAATTGCTTTCTTCAGAATACAGGTATTTTTATCACGATGTCCCTCAGAATGCTTTACTCCGATACATCAAGGCAAAGGGTGTAGGCAAAATGAGATATATTGTAGGATTGCTGTTGTATTTGACGGATGGCGATATTTCTGAGTATATAGATTTCGTCCGTGTTAACCATGAAGAATCTCTAGTTAAGTCCTATAAAGGTTTTGACTGTTTAGGTTTTAAAGATTTGCCTTTTCAGGTCTACAGGCACAATGAGTGTGGAACAGTTTTTTTTGCTAATGAATGGTGGCTGGAGCATGGCCTTGGCTGTCCTGTTTGCTGCAAGGATGATGGTTTGGAGGACTTTTGCAAAAAGGTCTTATCTTCTAATCCTTTCCGCTTTTATGAGTTTGTATCTTTCGACAGTAGAATACGTAATTCCTTGCTTCATGTAAAGCATAAGATATGTGGAAAAGAGAATGTATTTAATCCTATATTATTTATTTTTGGAGAAGATATATGTTCGTGTCAGATTAATCTTAGTATAAATAATGTAAAGGATTTGGTTTCCAAAGTTCCTAACTTAAAATTTTTGGAGTACAACAGGTATAATAGAAAGCTCAGGGTATATGACTATTTACGAGAAGAAATAGTGGATTATAATCTTGAAGATTTTTTGGCAACTTATAATATAAAGGTAAAATAAAAACAGCGGTGACTTTTGCTAAGTGCTTTTGTCACCGCTGTTTTGTTATTTTTTGAACAGGAACTCTTCGAGCGTATCCATTGTGTATTGGCTTAGTGTAGGCTGTGTATAGATTTTGATTGAGAGGTCGGAGTATAGCTTGGCTAGTCTTAGGTTTATGTCACTGTCATCGCATGTATGGCAAAGTGGAGTTGCATAGCCTGGTGATACTAGGTACATTTCATATTCGGGTTGTCCTTTGATTTCTATTTGAACAAGTATAATGCTTTTTGTGTTGTCAAGTTTAAGGGAGAAATGGTCATCTTTCAGGGGTATTGATAATTTAGGATGAAATTTTGAGATCAGGAAAGGATAGTTCCCTTTACCGGAAAACCTTACTAAAGGAATAAAATCTTTAATTTCATCTGTTGTGATTCCGTTATCAACTTGAAGTTGTAAATCGGATTCGCCCCAGGTTTTCCAATCTGATTTTTTTATGCTGTTATTCAGCTTGTCTAAAGTTTTGATTATGAATATTCTCTCGGCTTCTTTTTTGGCGAGGTCTACTGTCATTAAGGTTTCAATATCAATATTGAGATAATCGGCTGAATCCACAAGGAATTTTGCGGATACTGTGTTGTTTCTGCCGGTTTTAACCCTAGAAATATAGCCTGCAGCTACTCCGCTTGCAGTCTCTACTTCTCTTGCTGATTTCCCTGTTTTCTTTATGAGGGCATTGATGTTGCTGAGCCATAGCTCCTGATTCCATTTGCTCATGTTGATTTCTCCTTTTTACGGTTTGTTATCGCCGAAGTTAGTATAATTATATATTATCATGAGTTTGGTGGAATTTCAATGTATTTTTATCGGGTGGTTTTGGGTACACATTTTACATCTTATTTGTGGTATATGTGTAGAAATATACATAAAGCACCTTGATTTAGGTGGAAAGCGGTAGTATAATATGATTATAGACAAAAAAATAAAGCGTTAGCATCCGTTTCGGAACTGGAATTTCCGATATGGACAGCTCAAAAGTTATTGGTAGTAACTCAGGAGCTTTGCGGTAACGCTTGATTTTTGTAGTTTTAGGGTATTTTTGTACCCTTATTATGTATTATACTACTTAAATCAACATTTCGCAAGTTAATTATCTAAAAAATGTAGGATTATTGCCGACGGCTTTGAGCTGCCGGCTTTTTATTTTTGTTATTTTAGCTTTTTGGTTGTTTTTCGGCTTTTTAAAATGTAGATATCTACATTAATATGCAATGGAGGTTTGTTTTGTGAAGAAACAAAGTGCTTTATCCAAATATAAAAAAGAGCTTGGCACAGGCCATGGTGCAAATTATAAGCCTTATTATACTGCGAATCATTATAACAGTATGGGTACTGCTTCGATTATTGTTGACTGGAAACATGGTCGCAGTATTCATTGTATGTCGCAGGCTGAAGCTAAGTTTTATTATTTGATGCGTTGGGATGACAATGTTGTTGATATTAGGGAACAGTATCCCTTAAACAGGACGGTTACTAAAATGATTGCGGATATTTTGGAAATCTCTCATCCTTATCCTAATACAGGTTACTGCATGACTACTGATTTTTTGGTTACTGAAGCTGATGGCCGTTATCATGCCTATGCGGTAAAGTATAGCAAAAAAAGTATAGATGCGAAGGAATATCGTTGGCTTGCTATTGAAGCGGCTTATTGGAAGAAGCTTGGAATAAGGTTTGACTTAGTTTATGGCGAGGATATTAGTGATAAGTTTGTTAATAATATAAGGGCAGTAGTCGAATACTATGATTCTAGAAATGTTGTTGATCTTGTTACAGATATAAAACATAAGATAGCTACCAAGAAGTATCGTTTTGATATGTTGAATGATGTGATTAGAAAAGACAGGTTGCTTAAGATGTATTATGAAGGAGCTTTTAATAATGAAGAATGTTGAAATTGTTCGCGGTAAGATTTATCGTGTATTTGGAAGTGAAGGAAAAAGATATAGATTGCTCAATGTATTTGATAACACTTGTATTTTCTCTGTTATGGATATTACTTTTTTTGATCTTTTTTATGTAGATTATGATGAAGTATTTTCTTGTATCCAGAAAAAAATTTGGGTTGAGGAAGAGGAAGAATCTGTAATTTTTGATTATGGTAGCATGTCGCAGGAAGAATATGATGATTATTTGCGTAATTGTTGTATTATGCAGGCTGTTGTGAATGAATATGGACCTGATTACAGAGAGTTGCTTGGCAAGCGTCCTAAAAAATTTCTTAAAAGTATTTGTGCTGAATATCAAATTAGCAGACTTGCTATTTGGAGGATGATAACTAGGTATTTTCAAAGCGGGTTTAATTCTAATTCTTTGATTGATAAAAGACATTTTCCCTGTAAACAAACGGGCAATATTCTTTCAAATAAAAAACGTGGCAGAAAATCTAAGTATTTTGGTGAAGGTTATAATCTTATCGAACAAGATTTAAAATATTTTAAAGAAGCTCTGGCTTTTTTTAAAGAAGGAAAGTTTAAAACAAAAAGGGCTGCTTATGATTATATAAATAGTAAATTTTACAGAGATAAGGATACCGGAAGATTATTGCCTGAGTCAAGCAGACCAACTTTGGAACAGTTTTATTATTATTTTAATAAAAATATTAGCAAGAGTGATTTAAAGTTAATTAAAACTAGTCGTCGTGAATATGATAATAATAATCGTAATCTTTATGGCAACAGGTTGTATGATATCCGTTGTCCTGGTTGGGCTGGTCAGATTGATGCTTGTGAAACTCCCTTTTCTCTGGTTTCTAAATATGATCCTCGTATTTGTGTGTCTAATCCTACGGTATATTTTATGGTAGATGTTTATACTAGTGCAATTACTGCCGTTAGTGTTGCTTATACTCAAAACAGTAATCTTGGATTTACGAATCTTATGCTTAACCTTATGGATGATAAAGTTGTTTTTTGCAAGAAGTATGGAATTGAAGCAGAAAATATTAATGAGATTTGGCCTTCAGGCTATATTCCTAGACATATTTATGTAGATCGTGGCTCTGAATTTACAAGTGAAGAATGCACCCGTATATGTAACGAGCTTGGTGTTGAAAAGAAACTTGTTCCGGGAGCCAAAGGTTCTGCTAAAGGACTTGTAGAGAGGTCTTTTGGTCAGCTGTTATCTAAGCAGGTACCTTATTGGGAAAAAATCGGTTATATTTCTAAAAGGCATGATTCTAATCCTCATGGTGAATCTGTTATGGATATTGAAGTTTATACCAAGTGTGTTATACAGTTTGTATTAACTCATAATCAGCGTTATATGGAAGGTTATCCTATGGTTAAGGAATTGCGTGATAACAATGTTCCTGCGATTCCTTTTAAGCTTTGGGAATATGGTGTTGAACATATTGATTCTCCTCGTCATATTACTGATATCAATCAGTATTGCTTTACTCTTATGACTGAAAAAACGCTTAAGCTTTCTCGTAAAGGAATAAATTATAAGACTTTGTATTATATTAATCGAGATGATACTGATTTAGAAAAAGCTATGGCTGATGCAGGAAATAAATCTGTCCCTTTTAAAGTGAGGATGGATCCGAGAGATGTTTCTTGCGTTTATTATCTAAGGAATAATCGGCTGTGCTGTGCAAAGCTTTCCGATAAGCGTCCTGACGGACTAGATTATTCTGGAATGACACTTCAAATGTATGATGAGTATTATGACCGTAAAAAGAAAGAAGATAAAAGTTATCGTCAGCATAATGATGAATTGGCGGCGAATAATGCGGAATTTGCTATTAATGTGGCTAAAGAAATGAAAACTAGAGTCGTTCCTAAGGTAAACACGAAAATGGATAAAATCCGTGAGGCAAGGCATATTGAAAGTGCTTTGGTGTCGTCTACAAATAAGATGCTCGATCGTATGGATAACAGCGATAATCAGATTCTTGGTTTTGAACAGGAAAAGCAGCTTGATACAGAGTCCGTTCCTGTTTTGATAGAAACTCCTAAAGCTTCTGAAGATAGTTCTGATAAAAAAGTTTTGCCTGCCCAAGAGGAAGACGGTGAAGATTTAGATTTAGATGATTTTGATTCTTTGGCAGAGTTTTATAAATACAAATAGGAGTAATTTTTATGAAAAACAATTTGGTAGTTGAGTATAAAAAAGTTGAAGCCGGACAATCTCAATATGATGTGTATGATTATGATGACTGCAAGGTTGTTGATGCTTGTTATGTCCGTAGTAAATACCCTCATTGTTTAGGTAATCCTTTAATCGAAGCTCTTCCTGTTTCGTTTCCTGATGATGTTAGAATCTTTGAAAAAGGACTTGAAGGCTATGATTATTCTTTAGTTAAAGATATGGATTGTTATGATAGAGCTATATATGCTTTTTCTATCCGTGATTTGAGATTCATTCTGCCCTTTCATAAAGAAATTTTTTTACGTTTTAAAGCTACTATTATTGATAGTTATTCTAAGCGTTATATAACTTTTATTAATGGTAAACCTAAAACCATATATGTTGAAGGTAAGGAAACAACTTTAGAATGTGTTACGGATACATCTGCTTCTGAGGGGATTTCTGGCGGCTTTTCTCTTTGTGGTAAAAGTGGTACAGGTAAATCTTCAGCTATGCATTTGGTACTCAGTCAGTTTCCTCAGCTTATTAAACATAAGCTTAAAAATGGTGGGTATTTCTATCAGCTGGTATATATTTTTGTGCAGTGTTCCCCTAATAGCAATTTCCAAGGACTTTTTAAGAGTATTTGTGTTGCTATTGATAAAGCTTTGGGTAATTATGAACCTTTTTATTCCGTAGTTGTTGATAAACAACGTGGTGGCATTGCAGGCAGGCGTAATTATGTGCGTAGTCTTATTGAAACTTTTGGTATCGGAGCGATAATCATTGATGAGTGTCAATTGATGAATTTTGACCATATAATGGATTCTTCATATGATAGTCTTATGGTACTTGCTAATGAGACTAAGGTCGCTATTATTCCTGTAGGTACTCAGGAAGCCCGTAAGAAGATGTTCAAGGAGTATAAAAACGCTCGTCGTATAGGTTCTCCTATAAATAGTGATATTTGTTGTAATGACAGGATAATTTTTAATATTAATATGTGTAAGCTGTTCAGGTATCAGTTTACTGGTGTATATACCAAGATTAAAGGACCGAAGAAAACTAGTCAGGGCATTGTATTTGATAATACCACAACCGAACTTGCTGATGCTTTTTATTTAATGTCTAAAGGTATTATTGCGCAGATGGTGTCGCTTTACCTTATGTGTCAATATGAAGCTATACTTTGTGACAGAAAAACGCCTATAGATGCTAAATTTGTTATCAACATTGCTGGAAAGTATTATCCCAATATTATACCTCTTTTGGATGATATGGAGACTGAAGAAAACCTTAAGAAATACGAAGAAGAAAGCGAAGAATGTTTTATCCGTGAAGATATGTTGCTTGATGAGTTAAAGCAAAAACAAAATTCTAAAGAAATTGCGGATAATATTGATGGTAAAGATGATTTCCTGCTTGATATGCTGAACCGTATTATTGGTGCTATCAATAGTGTTACAGACGAGTATTCCAAATCTGATATTAAAAGAGTTTTTTATAAAATTGTAGACGGTAAAAATGTTGCTGAAAATGATGAACCGAAGCTCCTTAGAGAGGTTTTTTCTGGACTGAAGGTTCAGGCTTTGAATGAACAAAAAAAGAGAGACCTTAATAAGTGTAGTCCTGAAGCTTTAAGGAAATATGTGGGAGTTGATAAGTAATGTTGCCGGTGTTTTTGGTTCCTTATGAGGATGAATTGTTGTATTCATGGATTAACAGGCTCGCTGATGCGAATAACGTCCCTTATAGGGTATTTATTTCTAAATACTTTGAGTCGCGGGGCTTAGCTGCCGGAGGCAAGCGTTCTTTTTTCCTGTTTGCGGATGGTGTTCCCCTTGTTGATCCCGGAGCCTACTTTTTAAATGTTACTACGTATCCGTTTGAGGCTTTCTTTATGAGCAGGGGGATGCAGACTAAGTCTGTGCTCCCTGCTTTTCGCTTTAAAAACGGACTGAATAGTATTGATATTACTGATTTTAAGCACATTAAGGTGTGTTCTGAATGTGTTTATGAGGATTTGGAAGACTTTGGAGAATGGTATATAAGAAGGTCCCATCAGCTTTCAGGAGTTTGCGTCTGCCACAAACATGGTGTTGAGCTTAAAAGCTTAAATAAGCCCCCTATATTTTTTGACTGTATTCCTTCTGATATGCTGTCTTTGGATAAGGTTGCCAGTATGGGACTGGAACTCGAATATGCTGTTTTTGCTAAAAAAATGTTGGATATGAAAGTTGTGACAGATTTTGAGACTGTATCGGAGAAGTTTTTTTCTTTCATAGGAAGCAAGGATGAATTTGTGCGAAGGTTTTTGGTTTCCAGATATGCTCCGCTTTATAAAAGCAACATTCTTTTGTATACTTTTCTGGATAATGCCAGAAAGTCAAAATCAGTTCTTCCTGATAATATTCTTCCCTTGATAATGTATTGTTATGATGGTAATGCTGAAGCTTTCTGCAATGATGTTGCTATAGATTCTGTTCCTGCAGATTTTGAAGGTTATAAGCTGCTTGGGGATTATGGTTTGTTGAAGCTTTATAAGCACCTTGGATGTGGAAAGCGTTTTGTAATGTCCGAGCATGGTATGAGTATGGGTTTCGGATGTCCTTTTTGCGAGAGGTTTGAACCTGAAGATATCATTTTTAAGAGGTTGATTTATAACATTTCTGGTGCTGAATATGAAGTTATGACCCCTTTTACGGGAATGTGGGATAAGGTTGTTCTTAAACATATCAAATGTGGTCATGAGTTTTCTGTAAGACCGGGAAACTTTTTGTTTAAGGGAACACGCTGTAAATGTGGGCAGAAACATACTGAGGCTGAATTAAAAACCTATGTAGAAAGCCATGAGGGGTTTAAGTTTGTTAGGTTAGGCAGATATAAGCCTAAGATTATTGTCAGACATGAAGCGTGTGGTCAGGAATTTGAGATATCATTTTTTGAATTTAAGAAGCGTCCGTTTTGCAGGGCTTGTTCCGGTCCGTCTTGTCATGAGGATTATGTGGCTAAAGTAAAAGCTCTTACTGGTGATGAATATACTGTTTTGAGTGAAACCGCAAAGCACAGGGCTACTTTGATTCGCCATAATACCTGTGGCAGAATATCCAAATATATTTTGAGTAATTTTTTTAATGGGTTCAGATGCCATTATTGTGATAAACCATTGAGGTTTGAAGCTCTTAAGGATATTGTTCAAAAGTTTACTTCTGGTAGATACTCTGTTGAGCAGTTGTCCGGTGACGGCAAAAGCAGGCTTGTTGATTCTGTTACTGGAGAAAGTAAGATTCTCAGCAATAGGTTGATATTGCAGGAATTGCGCAGGCCGACAAGGTCTGATATTATTGTACTTAGCAGCAAAGAAGAAGCTGATAGGCTTGCCTGTTTAGGTAAAAAACATGGAAATAACAATATTGATATGTTTTTTGTAATGCTCAAAGAAAAATATAAGCCGGGACAGATTATTACCTATGATGATTTTCCTAGGAGTGAACGGAAATATAAGGATTCTCTTATATATTTGTGCAGATGTGGTAAGCTTAAACGAATTTCGCCAGGGCAATATATTTTATCAAATGAGCTTTAGAAGAATAACGAGTTGTTAATGTTAAGGTTTCATATTATAGTTGAAGAATACAAAAGAGTAAAGTTTTGGCAAGGTGTTGTCTGAACCCCTGCTGTAATTGGCAGGGGTATTCTTTTAATTCTTAATTATATTGAAAATTATTGTTTATTCCATATTAAAGTAGTATAATTAAGGAGTAATACTTTGTTTTGAGGAGGGGTGTTCTATGCCTCGGATGAAAAAAGATGGCAAGGCTGTTTCGTTTAAGCTCAAGTCTGAGATTTGTAGTCGCCTTGATGCTTATTCGGATACGAGTGGTATTCCTAAGACTGTTATCGTCGAGAGGGCCTTGGATAAGTTCTTAGCTGAAGCTGTTAATAGTGAAAATTCTTGTTTAACATTAAAGATGGACAAATAATGTCCAATCGGTTTAGTATAATAATAGTGTGAACTTAATGTCAGGAGGCTGTTGGTATGGCTTTTAAGAAGGGGTATACGCGCTTTAATGAAGATACGAGGGTAAAAATACCTGCTACTATTCATTTTCTGCGGATCGGCTATAATTATCAGTCCTTGAAGGACGCTGATATTGATTTTAATACCAAGATATTTATAAACAGGTTTAGACCTGCTTTGGAGAGAATTAATGGTAAGAAGTTTTCTGATGATGCTATAAAAACTATTATTAGTGATATTCATGACCTTATCCGTAATAATGATTTAGGTAAATCTTTCTATCGTTGGCTTATTGATCCTAACGATAAAATCAAGTTGATTGATCTTGATAACTTTGATAATAATGATTTTGCTGTGGTTGACGAGCTCCCTTTTACTGTTTCCGAGGATTCTGAACTGGGTTCTTTCCGTCCTGATATTAATATACTCATTAATGGTATGCCTTTGGCTTTTCTTGAAGTTAAAAAGCCTAATAATGAGGGTGGTATCCAAAGAGAATTCTCCCGTATGGTTGGTGAAAGGTTAAAAAATCCTGAGTATACTAAGTTTTTTAATCTGATTCAGCTTGTTTCCTTCAGCAATAATATGGAATATGAAGAAGCCGATGATGCTGAAGATGTAAAAGCAGGTTCCTTCTATTCGACCCCCAATGGTCAGAATACAGGTTTCTCTTTCTTTAGGGAAGATGATTCAGCCTATTTTAGGAATTATAGCTATAAACACATTGATGATGATACCGTTCGTTATGTTATTAAAGACTGTGGATATAACCCGGCAGAAGCCGAGACGGAAGAATTTGAGGAGAATATGCAGGAAAACACTCCTTGCAATTCCTTTATCACTTCTTTTTTTGACAAAGAGCGTTTTATTTATATGCTTCGCTATGGTATAGCTTATGTTGATGATAAGGTTCCCCAGAAGCATGTGATGAGGTATCCTCAGTTTTTCGCTACCCGCAAAATAGTTGAGCGTATAGATAACGGCGGGCATAGCGGAATCATCTGGCACACCCAGGGCTCCGGAAAAACAGCTTTGGCGGCCTATGCCACCCATGTGTTAAAAGATTATTTCGCTGGCAAAAATATCAGCCCCAGGTTCTTCTTTGTCGTAGATAGATTGGATTTGCTTAGCCAGTCCTCTTTAGAGTTTACCAAACGCGGGCTTAATGTAGTAAATTGTGATAGTAAGCATGATTTTACTGTTGAGCTTCAGAAACCGCTTTCTACTTCTAAAAAGACAGATACTATCGGTGAAATCTGCGTAGTAAATATCCATAAATTTGAAAGCGATATTCCTAAGGCAAAGAATGAATATGGCGCAAGGGTTCAGCGTATTTTCTTTATAGATGAAGCTCACAGGTCATATAGTACCACGGGTGAGTTCTTTAAGAACCTGATGATGTGCGATACTGATGCGATTTATATCGCTCTGACGGGTACTCCTCTGCTTACAAAAAAAGAACGCTCAAATCTTAAATTCGGCGATTATATTCATAAGTATTTTTATGACAAGTCTATTGCTGATGGCTATACCTTGCGGATTAAAAAAGAGAATATCGACACCGTGGCCAAAAAAGAGATTAAACAGAATCTCAGCATAGAAGAAAAGCGTCTTGATGATAAGGATATATATGAATCCGAGGCTTATATCAGCTGCCTTTGCCCGTTTATTGAGAGAGATTTTAAGCATTTCCGCCTTGAAAACCTTGATGATACTATCGGCGGTATGATAGTCTGCAGAAGTAATCCGCAGGCAAAGAAGGTTCATGAGTGGTTCAAAAAGAATTCTTCTCTTTCTACTGGTCTAGTTATCTCTGATGATGGTGATCCTGTTCAGCGTGAAATGAACAAAAACTATCAGACTGATTTTAGAGAAACGCTTTCGCCTGATGTATTGGTAGTTAATTTTATGCTTACTACTGGTTATGATGTCCGCAGGCTTAAGAAAATGTATCTGCTCCGTGGTCCGCATGCCCAGTCTTTGCTGCAGACTATTTCTCGTGTAAACCGTCCCTATAAGTCTCCTAAGGGTAAGGTATATCGTTATGGTTATATAGTAGATTTTATAGATATTGAGCAGGAATACGAGAATACCATCAGTGCTTATATTAAGGAGCTTGAAAAGGATCTTGATGGAGCTGATGACGGCGAAGGCTCTTTGACCGGGCTTGTTATTGATAAAGAGGATATCAAGAAGAAATATGATAATTATGTTAAAGATTTAGCTGATATCTTCTTAGATATTGCCTTTGTTGATAACCTTGAAAAGTTTTCCAAGATGCTGAGCAGGTTTAACAAGGACACTTTGCTTAAGGTTCGTCGTATTTTGAATGGTATTAAGGAATGCAGGACTGAATTTGTTCTGTCCAAGGCTGTTGAATATGTTGATTTGATTGATTCTGATAAGCTGAAGAAACAGTCAAAAAGTGTTCAGGACAGGATTGATTTCCTTAATCTTACTTCTGATACCGTTGCCATGATGGATATTATCAGCGATAAGCGTATCGTAGAAATCATCTATGAGTTTATAAAAACCAGTATTGAAATTCTTGATCTTGGTAAATTTAATCCTAACACTTCTGAAGGTGAAAAGTTTAAGGAAACCGTAGTTAAAATCCAGCAGGAAATCAAGAAGAATAAGGATAAAAAGGATATCAAGATTGTAGAACTTGATAAGCTCTTGCAGAAGGTATTTGAACGGCTGCAGATTGGTGATATTGATAATCTGGATGAGATTAACGAAAAGCTGAGTGAAGCTTTAGCGAAGGCTCAGGCAATAAATGCTGAAAATGACCGTCTGGCGGCTCTTTATGGCGACCATTTTGCTTTTGCCAAGGCGTATAAGGATGCTTCTGCCAATTATGATATTGATAAATCTGAAATTGAGCGTATTCTTTGCATTATCTTTGATAATCTTAAGGATGTAATTGATACCGACTCTATTGTTGTACAGGGGCGCAAGAACTTTATTGCTTCTGTAAAAAAAGATGTTACTAAGCTATTGCTGAAGGAAAAGCTTTATACTAAAATCCGTAATGTTTATGATGAGTTTTTAGGCGAGCTTTATACTGATATTCAACTTTATAGATAAAAGGAGTTTTTTTGATGGCTGAAATTTACCAACTTGAAATGCTGATTAAGAGAATGATTGATGAGCTGAAAGGATTGTGCCAGACTAACGGCCTTTCTAATCAGGCCAGCGAGGAAGAAATCATTACTTCCGTTTTCTTGTATAAGTTCCTTAATGACAAATTTATTTATCATCTTAAAGAGTTTTCTCAGGATACGGGTATTCCTGTTGAGGATATCCTGAAAAATGAAAATGCGGAACTTGATGCTTTTTATGACAGCTATCCTCAGGATGTTGCTTTTGCCTACGAGCAGACCATTGAGTATTTGGTTAACAAAGTAGCCGATAAGCAGTTTCATAAGCTTTTTGATGATGCTTTGGAGGCTATTTCCAACAATTCCCGTAATGAGATTTTCGCTGTTGAATCTGCTGATGGGACCAAAAAGAAGCTGTTTGGCAGGCTTACTGAAAATGTAGAGGCATCTAAACGGTATAATTTTGCCTGCAATATTTTTGGTATTATCGCTCAGGAACATTTTGATTTTTCCGATGCTTTTCGTAACAACTTTGATTTTTATAGTGCCATTTTTGAGTATCTTATCAAGGATTATAATGTAGCAAGCGGAGTATATGCGGAGTATTTCACTCCTCAGGTTGTAAGTTCTATCATTGCTAAGATTTTAGTCAACATGAGCCCCGTTGAGGATAAGTTCTATGAGGTATATGACCCGAGTGCGGGCAGCGGTAGTCTGGTTCTTCATCTTGCTAACGAGCTCGGTCATGGTTCTTTCGGTGAGAAAGCTATAGTTTATACGCAGGATATTTCTGCTAAATCCTCTCGTTTTTTGCGCCTTAATATGATGCTTAATGGTCTTACTCGTTCCCTTGGCAATATTATCGAGGGTGATACATTAGTTAAGCCTGCCCATTATAAGGTAGCCAATGATCCTTCTACCGGTGTTAAGATGTTTGATTTTATCACTTCTAACCCGCCTTTTAAGATGGATTTTTCTTCTACTAGAGACAGCATTGAAACTACTTGGGAGAATAGCGAGGTGCGTGACGGTCTGCATCGTTTCTTTGCCGGAGTTCCTAAAGTTCCCAATAAAAAGAAGGATTCTATGGCAATTTATCTCTGCTTTATCCAGCATATTCTTTGGTCTTTGAAGTCTGATGGCAAGGCTGCTGTTGTTGTGCCTACCGGTTTTATTACGGCTCAGAGCGGTATTGAAAAAGCTATTCGTCAGCAGCTTGTTGAAAACCATTGGCTTAAAGGTGTTATTTCTATGCCTTCTAATATTTTTGCGAATACCGGAACGAATGTCAGCGTAATTTTCATTGATAAATCCAATCAGGACGGCAAGATTCTGCTTATGGATGCTTCTAAGATGGGCAAAAAGGTTAAGGATGGCAAGAACCAGCGTACTGTGTTGAATAATGAAGAGATTAAAAAGATTGAGGATGCGTTTATCGGGCAGCAAGAAGTAGAAGACTTTAGTGTTTCTGTAACTTATGAGCAGGTTGCCGAAAAGAATTATTCTTTTTCTGCAGGGCAGTATTTTGATGTTAAAATTGAGTATGTAAATATTACTCAGGAAGAGTTTGAGAAGAAAATAGCTAAATATAAAGCCAATTTGTCTAGGTACTTTGATGAAAGTAATAAATTGGGAGAAGAAATTCAAAAGCGGCTTGAGGATATAAGATATGAAAATGATAAAGCTTAAAGAGGTTTTAGATGTTAAAAGAGGTGCAAGTCTTTCAGGTGAATACTATTCAGTATCTGGTGATAAAATTCGTTTAACTTTAGGCAATTTTTGTTATCCAAACGGTGGATTTAAAGAAAACACATCTAAAGATGATATTTATTTTATCGGTCCAGTTAAATCTGAATTTGTTTTGAAAAAGGGAGATATAATCACACCTCTTACTGAGCAAGTATATGGTTTATTAGGAGAAACTGCAACAATTCCTAAAGATGATATATATATACAAAGCGGTGATGTTGGATTAATAATTGTTGATTCTGAAAAGCTGTATAATAGATATGCTTATTATCTTTTGCCCTCACCCATTGTAAGAAAACAATTGGGTGCAGGAGCTCAGCAAACTAAAATCAGACATACATCTCCTGATAAAATTAAAGATTGTTTTGCTTTAATTCCTGAAATGGAATATCAAATTAAGGCAGCAGATTTGCTGGATGCTTTGAATAATAAAATTAGTATTAATAATTCTATTATTTCTGAACTTGAATCTATGGCTAAAACCTTGTATGACTATTGGTTTCTGCAGTTTGATTTTCCTGATGAAAACGGCAAGCCTTATAAGTCTTCTGGTGGCAAGATGGTTTGGAATGAGGAATTGAAAAGAGAGATTCCTGAAGGATGGGAAATAAAAGAATTTAGCTCTATCTTTAAGTTTGTCAAAGGCAAAATTCCAGATTTTCTTTCTGATATCCCAACTGATAACTATGACACTCCTTATATTACTATTGAAGTTGCTAATAATGCTTTACCTCAGTATTGTAATAAAAAAGGAATGATTGAATGCATTGGTGAAACAATGATTGTAATGGATGGAGCAGCAAGTGGTGATGTATATATTGGTAAGACTGGTAGTTTAGGTTCTACGCTTGCTAAACTTATTTCTCAGAGACCAGATGTTTCCAATAACTTGATTTATATGATTATGAACAGTTATAAGAGTGTCTATAAAAAGTCTAATATAGGTTCAACTGTTCCTCATGCTAATAGAACTTATATTGAAAAAATGAAAATTGCTCTTCCTAAAGATAATACCTATTATAGTGGTCAATTTGATATAATCTATAAAAAGATAATACTAGTCCAAAAAGAGAATCAAGAACTCGCATCTCTTCGTGATTTCCTCTTGCCTATGTTGATGAATGGTCAAGTAACTTTTAAAGATTTAAAGTGAGGTTTATTTTATGGCAAAACTTGAGATTTCCTATGAAATTGTAAAGCATATCGGTGTTCTTTCTACTTCTGTTAAGGGTTGGACTAAGGAGTTAAATCTTGTATCCTGGAATGGTCGTGATGCCAAGTATGATATCCGCGAGTGGTCGCCTGAGCACGACAAGATGGGTAAAGGTGTTACTTTAAGTTCTGAGGAAATTGAAGCACTGAAGGATTTGCTGAAAAAGTAATGTAATATAATAAAAAAACGCCCGTGACTAGTTGCCATGGGCTTTTTTCTCTGATAAATTTTTCAGTTTTCTTTTTTCTGCTTTGTCTTGGTATAACCGATAATGCTGATAGATTCGGCGAAAGTTTACGAAACTTAATTGCCTGTGGTGGAATTAAATAATCTTGTTTCAGATAGAAATCCTTGTTTTTTATTTTTAAAGCAAACTTGTTTCAGATAGATTTACGGCTTTTTTCTTTTTATTCTTTTGAATAGGGTATCTTGTTTCAAATAGAATTCTAGGAAGTTGGAAAAAAGCCAATTAGTTTATAGGGGTTTTGTTTCAAAAAGAATTCCGTTTTAACAGAGGTCAAGACGCGCTGCTCCAGTCGGTTTGGCAAGCCGGCGGAGGCAGTGACCTTGGCGAAGCAAAGAAAAATCTATCGTGTTGCGCAATATTACCTCCAATGTGCGGGGTTAACTAGTCGCATTCCGGTGCTTTCCTTTGATGTAGTAGAAATTATCATTGAAGGTAGTGCGGGGATGCGGCTTTTTCATTACCCGCATTGCTTCTAGAATTTGGAGGATTACAATGTTTGCTCAAGTAAATGGTTTAACTACCTGTGGTATTGACGGTGTGATGATTTTGGTAGAGGTGGATATTTCTAACGGTCTGCCTAATTTTGACTTGGTAGGCCTGCCCGCTATGGCGGTGCGGGAGTCCAAGGAAAGGGTCAAGGCAGCCATGCGCAATAGCGACTATCCCTTTCCCATGACGAAAATTACAGTTAATCTGGCTCCGGCGGATTTGCGCAAGGAGGGCTCTGGACTGGACTTGCCCATTGCCATTGGCTTATTGACCTGCTCGCGCTTGGTGGACGCGGATAAATTAGAGGACAAGGTTTTTGTTGGCGAACTGTCGCTGGATGGACGCATTCGCAAGGTATCCGGCGTACTCTCCATGGTGATGGAGGCTAAGCGCTTTGGGGCCAAGGAAATCTTCATTCCTAAAGAAAATGCTGCTGAGGGCAAGCTTATTCAAGGCATCAAGGTCTATACAGCATCCTCCCTGCAGGAAATTGTGGAGCATTTACAGGGTGAGAAGCCCTTGCATCCCCTGCCTAAGGAAAATATTTTGCAGAATAAGCAGCGCATATACCATGTGGATTTTGCTGATATTAAGGGTCAGCTAGTGGCTCGACGCGCCTTAGAAATCGCCGCCGCAGGCGGTCACAGCATCATGATGATTGGCAGTCCCGGCTGTGGCAAGACCATGCTTGCCCGGCGCTTGGTGACTATCTTGCCGCCTATGACGGAGAGCGAAGCTCTAGAGGTGACGAAGATTTATAGTATTGTAGGTATGCTGCCCCAGGCTGATAGTGTGATGCTGGAGCGACCCTTTCGTAGTCCCCACCACAGCATTTCCGGCAGCGCGCTGCTAGGCGGTGGCTCCACGCCAAGGCCCGGTGAGGTTACTCTGAGTCATAACGGCGTGCTCTTTTTAGACGAGCTGCCTGAGTTCGAGCGCTCCACATTAGAGATGCTGCGCCAGCCCTTGGAGGACGGTGAGGTAAGTATTTCCCGCGTGCGGGCGGCAATGACCTTCCCCAGTCGCTTTATTTTAGTAGCAGCCCAAAATCCCTGTCCCTGCGGCTATTTGGGAGACAGTCGCCATGTATGCACCTGTAAGCAGCGTGATATTGATAACTATCGACGCAAGATTTCTGGTCCCTTGATGGATCGCATTGATATGCAGATTAACCTTGCGCGGGTGGATTTTTCTGAGCTGAAGGATAAGCAGCCCGGTGAAAGCTCCGCCGTCATTCGCGAGCGCGTAGTCCATGCACGCCAAATCCAGCAGGAGCGGCTGGAGCCCTGGGGCATTCACTGTAATGCCCAGATGGGTCGCCAAGAGGTGGCTAGGTACTGCCAGCTGGACGCTCAAGCCCAAGCAGTAATGGAAAAGTACTTTAACATTCTCAACCTCAGCGCCCGCAGCCATGACCGTATTTTGAAGGTGGCTCGCACCATTGCCGATTTGGCAGGCTATGAAAATATTCAAGCGGCCCACATTGCTGAGGCTGTGACGTTGAGAGCGAATAATAGGAATTGAAAAGAAAATGCTATAGCCGGACTACATCGCATAGTCTGACTATAGCATTTGAAACACAATTTTCTTACGGCTCGTCCACAGTGAAGCGGCCCAGGCGACCAGAGCGGAAGTCTCGGAGGACTAGCTGGTCCACCTTGTCCAGGTCCAGCATGCCACCAGCCTTGAGGCAGCCGCGGGCGGTGGCGATTTTGGCCATCACGGTCTGGGCAGTCTCCCCTTCCTCGATGGTCACAGCATACTTAGACGCCAAGGCTTCAGGATACTTCTGCAGCATGAAGTCTAATAAAAGCTGCACTGCGTCCTGACGATCGAACACATCCTCCTTAATGGCGCCGGTGGCAGCCAATGCAAAGCCCACGGAGGGGTCTTCGAATTTAGGCCATAATACGCCCGGCGTATCCAATAGCTCCAAGCCCTTGGCAATGGTCACCCATTGCTGGCCACGGGTTACGCCCGGCTTATCCGCTGCCATAACCTTATTTTTACCAACGAGGCGATTAATCAGAGTGGACTTACCCACGTTAGGAATGCCCACGATCATGA
The DNA here is from genome assembly GCA_034086985.1 of Phascolarctobacterium sp. Taxonomy (GTDB): domain Bacteria; phylum Bacillota; class Negativicutes; order Acidaminococcales; family Acidaminococcaceae; genus Phascolarctobacterium_A. The sequence goes on along the minus strand of JAXDZG010000012.1, from coordinate 22,402 downwards.
CGCGCACAGGACGATTGCGCACACCCTTCTTCAGCCATTTATCGATGACGGGCTTCGCCGCCAGCTGAATAGCGCTGATGAGCTGCTTCACGCCCTTGCCTGTGGCGCAGTCGATTTTGCACACCGGCAGGCCGCTGTGCTTCAGCTTCTCCAGCCATAGCTCGGTCTTGGTGTTGTCGGCCATATCGATCTTGTTGAGAGCGATAACCTTGGGCTTAGCGCCCAGCACATTCTGCAACATGGGATTGGTGCTGGAGCGAGGAATGCGTGCATCCAGCATCTCCACAACCACATCCACCAGCTTAATCTGGGCCTCCATCATGCGCTTGGCCTTGGTCATGTGGCCGGGGAACCATTGAATTTTGAAATCCTCTACTCTCATTTGCCCATACCTGTATCAGCCTTGATGGTGCGCATGCTGCCCAAGGGCCAGAAGCAGACTAAAGCTCTGCCCTTCACCAGCTTGTGGGGCACAAAGCCCACATCGGCAAAGCGACTATCCTCGGAGTTGTTGCGGTTGTCACCTAATACGAAAATGGTACCCTCAGGCACGATGGTCTTGCGATAGCTGGAAATATTCTTCCCCTTGGGGTCGTTCTTATAAATGTAATCCTCTTTCAGGGCTTGGCCATTCACAAAAACCTGACCATCCTTCATTTCGATGGTGTCACCGCCCACAGCGATAACACGCTTAATAAAGTCGCGGCTCTCGTCCTTAGGGAAGCGGAAGACCACAATCTCGCCCCGCTTGGGATTGGTCACAAAATAGCTCAGCTTATCCACAATCAAGCGTTCATGGTTTTTCAAGGTAGGATACATGGAAGAGCCCTCCACCATATAAGGCTCCACTAAAAAGGTACGAATGCAAAAGGCCAAGGCCACGGCCACAATTATGGAAACCAGCCAATCACTAGCAGTATCCTGCCAGGAAGTTTGATTTTTGCTGCTCAATCTATACACCTCTTTCAGAAAAAGTTCTTTTCTATTTTAACACAAAAATATAAAAAATAAAAGGGATTGCTTTTATGCAATCCCTTTTGTGAAGTAACATTATTAGCGTTTTTCGCGGATACGAGCTGCTTTACCAGTCAGGTTACGCAGATAGTACAGCTTAGCACGACGAACGATACCACGACGAGCTACCACGATCTTGTCGATACGGGGGCTGTGTACCGGGAAGGTTCTTTCAACGCCTACGCCGTAGGAAATACGACGAACGGTGAAGTTCTCACGTACGCCGGAGCCGCTGCGGGAAATAACAACGCCTTCGAACAATTGAATACGTTCACGGGAGCCTTCAATGATTTTGCAGTAAACCTTTACGGTGTCGCCTGCTTTAAAGTCAGGGATGTCGCTGCGCAGTTGTTCTTGTTCCAATACTTCAATAATGTTCATTTTTTCCTCCTAAAATCATAGACGTTCATGTGTGAACTCCACAGCGGACCGTCCGTATTACACATCGTCTATTGTACCATACCGCATCTGCAAAAGCAAGCAAAAAGTGCAATAAACATTACAAAAATTAGCAATTTTTTTCAAACCATGCTTCCCCGGCCAGCCTATCCAAAATGATGGCTACAGCGCTGCGGACGCACAGATGGTTGTAGTCACAGGAGCCATACACAGGCTCTAAAATATAGTCAAAGCTTTTCATGACCTGGGCTTCTATGCCAAAGCCAGTGCCAAATAACAGCAAAATTGGCTTCTCCCCCTCCTGCAGCTGCGTGCGCATAAAGGCATATGTTACAGTGTTGGGATAAATGCGCGCATCGGTGGTCACGATATAGGGACGCTGGCCTGTGCGAGATTCAATATCCTTGGCCGCAGCCTCGATATCCTCCAGCCAGTGCACCCGCTCCAAGGCGTCGGCACGGTCGGGATTATAAACCTTGCCATAGCCCTCCTGCCAATAATGCAAAATCTTGTGGATCATTTGCTTTTGGGCTTCCTTGGGATGAATCAGATAATACTGCTTCACATCATAGGTGCGACAGGTGCGGGCAATATCGTGAATATCAAAATTGGTTACCGCGCTAGCGATAACATCCATGCGCTTGTTATAAATGGGATAGTGCACTAAGCCCACATATAATTCAGCCATTTTACTCACCCTCCTTAGGATAAGCTGCTCCCTGCTGGGCCTCGCCGCTCTGAGCTTCCTCACTGACTACAGCGGAATCTTCCTTAGCAGCCAGCTCCGCCTTGGCAGCAGCGATTTTACCCCGCAGCTCCTCCCAGAATTTGCGCTGGGACTTCTTCATCTTGTAGGGCAAGGGCTTTTCAATCAGGCGCAGCTGCTCTGCCGTGAGCAGGTCGGGACGCAGGAAATAAGTCGCCTTTAGGGACTCCTGCAAGCGCCAGTCGGCGATTAAGGCGTGGTTACCACCGCGCAGCACCTCCGGCACCTCCAATCCCTCGAAATTTACAGGACGAGTGTACTGAGGATATTCCAAAAGGCCTGTGCTGAAGGAGTCCTCCTCGGCGCTGACTAATTTGCCTAAAACACCGGGAATAAAGCGCGCAATCGCGTCCATGACAATCAGGGCAGGCATCTCGCCGCCGGTGAGCACATAATCACCGATGGAGAGCTTCTCGTCCACCCAATGGAAGATGCGCTCGTCAAAGCCCTCGTAATGGCCACAGACGAAGATAAAGTCCTGACCTGAGTGGGCATACTCCTCCACAATGCTTTGCTTAAGGGTGCGCCCACCGGGGCACATAGCAATCACGCGGGCGTTGGGCAGCTGCTCCTTGGCCTTGCGAATAGCAGCCACCATGGGCTCTGGCTTGAGCACCATACCAGCACCGCCCCCAAAGGGAGTGTCGTCCACGGTGCGATGGACATCGTGGGTGAACTCGCGAGGATTGATGCAGCTGATTTCTACTAAACCCTTGTTCACAGCACGTTGGATAATGCTGTGACCTGCGGCTTGCTCAATCTGCTCAGGAAATAGGGTTATAAAGAGGAATCTCATGCTTCATCAACCCATTCCGGCAGGGTCACAACCATGCGCTTTTCCGCAAGGTTGATTTCCTTCACATAGATTTTGAGAGCAGGCAGCAGGACATCCTTTTCTCCCGGCACAGCGATAACATACACATCGTTGCTGCCGGTGCTCAAGGAATCCTTAAAGGTGCCGATTTGCTTGCCCTCTTCGTCATAAACGGGCAGGCCAATTAAATCGGCCACATAGAATTGGCCCTCTTCTAGCTCCGGCAAATCCTCCGCTTTAATCAAAACCTCCTGGTCACGCAAAAGCTCCGCCTCATTCATGGATTTGATTTCCGCAGTGGTTACCAGCACCATGCGCTTATGAAAGCGAGCGTGCTTCACAGTCAGCTTGCGACCGTCATGGAGGAGCAAATACTCTAGGTCTAAAAATTGTTCCGGCTTTTCCGTTAAAGGCAGAATACGAATATCGCCCCGCACACCGTGCGGAGCGACAATCTTACCAATTACTATTTGGTTGTGCATATATTACTCGCGGAAAGCGATAACCTTACCGTCTTCGGTGAGGATTTCTGCACCCATCAGAGCTTCCAGATCGGTGCCGATGGTGATTTCCACAGTACGCTCTAAGGTACCATGACCAATCTCAGCGCCCATTTCCAGAGCCTCTGCACGCTTCAGCTTCGCTTCAGCTTCAGCCTTAGCAGCGGTGCGTTTATTTCTTTCCATGTCGATTTGCTCGCGCAAAGCCGGCAGCACGCTCAAATCAGATGCAGCCTGATGCAAAGCCTTTTTAGCTTGGAACTCAAATTGCTCCAGATCAAGCTCCATATTTTTTATGGTGTTTTGGAGATCTCCAATAATTTTCAGTTTTAAATCTTCAGTTACCTTTGCCTTAATAGCAACGGGAACTCTAACCATCATTTTATCCATTATTTACCATCCTCAATTAGACGATTTCCACAATAACTTTGACATTCTCGCGGGTTGCTACTGCTTTCATAACAGTTCTGATGGCTTTGGCGATGCGGCCTTGTTTTCCAATAACCTTGCCCATGTCTTCAGAAGCAACATGGAGGCGGAGTACCGTGGTTGTACCGGTAGTTTCCTCCTCCACTACTACTGCAGAGGGATTACTTACAAGAGACTTGGCCATTACTTCTACCAATTCTTTCATGTAGATCACGCCTCTCTCAAAAATTATTTTGCAGCTTTAGCTTCAGCAAAAGCCTTCATGATACCATTCTTGCTGAACAGGCTCTTAACGGTATCAGTGGGTTGTGCACCTTTACCCATCCAATCGATAGCTTTTTCAGCATCGATTTTTACGTTAGCGGGGGTAGTGGTGGAATCATAGTAACCGATGGATTCGATGAAACGACCGTCACGAGGGGAACGAGCGTCTGCTACTACGATACGATAGAAAGGAGCTTTTTTAGCACCCATACGTTTTAAACGAATTTTTACTGCCATGTTGATAGTCACCTCCTTAAATATATCTCAAACAACATGGAACTTTTAATTTTTATTAATGACCAAAGGGCATGCGGAAGCCGCCCTTGGATGCAAACTTAGCCATACCCTGCATGCGCTTCATCATCTTCTTGCTTTCCTCGAAGTTCTTCAGCAGCTTGTTAACATCCTGCACGCGCATGCCACAGCCAAGGGCAATGCGTTTGCGGCGGCTGCCGTTGATGATATCAGGGTTACGTCTTTCTTTGGGGGTCATGGAGCGGATAATAGCCTCGATGCGGTCGAATTCCTTTTCATCCACATTGGCTTCCTTCAGCTTTTGGCTGATGCCGCCCATGCCGGGGATCAGGCCCAGGATGGTTTCCAGAGAGCCCAGCTTCTTGACCTGCTGCATTTGGTCTAGGAACTGCTCTAGAGTGAATTCATCCTTGCGAAGCTTCTTTTCCATTTCCAGAGCCTTGGCCAAATCCGTGGTGGACTGGATTTTTTCCACCAGGGTCAGGATATCGCCCATGCCCAGGATACGGGAAGCCATGCGATCCGGATGGAAGGGCTCCAAAGCGTCCAGCTTTTCGCCCAAGCCAATTAATTTTACCGGCTTGCCGGTAACAGCCTTGACGGAGAGCACCGCACCGCCACGAGCATCGCCATCCAGCTTGGTTACAATCAAGCCATCAATGCCCAGCTCGCTATTGAAGCTTTCGGCTACGGTAACGGCATCCTGACCGGTCATAGCATCTACAACCAAGAGGATTTCCTGAGGATTTACGGCTGCTTTAATATTGCGCAGCTCCTCCATGAGCTCTTCGTTAATATGTAAACGGCCTGCGGTATCGATGATTACAGTATCACAAGCCAGGCTGCGTGCCTTTTCAATAGCCTGCTCCGCAATCTGCACCGGGGATACCTTATCACCCAGGGTGAAGACGGGAACGCTGAGCTGCTCGCCCAGCACCTGCAGCTGGGTAATAGCAGCGGGACGATAAACGTCGCCTGCAACCAGCAAGGGTCTCTTGTGCTTTTTCTTCAAATAATTGGCCAGCTTACCGGCGGTGGTGGTTTTACCAGCGCCCTGCAGGCCTACCAGCATAATTACTGTGGGCGGCTTTTGGGCTACGGTCAGCTTGCTTTGGGTACCGCCCAGGAGCTCAATCAATTCCTCGTTAACGATTTTAATGATTTGCTGATGGGGGTTCAGACCCTCGCTAACCTCTGCTCCCAGAGCACGCTCCTTCACCCTAGCTACGAAGTCCTTAACTACTTTAAAGTTAACGTCGGCTTCTAATAAAGCCATACGCACTTCCCGCATGGGGGCCTTCAGGTCGTCCTCAGTGAGCTTGCCGGTGCCGCGGAACATTTTTAACGCATTTTGTAATCTTTCAGATAAACTTTCAAATGCCATTCGCTTTACCTACCTTCGCCGCAGATGTCTTGCAAAATTCTCGCGGCTTCGTCATTTTTCTCTCTATCGCAGGGAGCCAAAAGCTGCACCACCCGATGTAGCTCCTCATGAAGCGCTTCCTCCTTGGCCAGCACGCCCAGGGTCGTCTCATAGCGCTCTAATATCTGCTCCACTCTTTTTAATAAATCATGCACTGCCTGGCGGGATACGCCCAGCTCCTCGGAAATCTCGCTTAAGGATAGATCGTCGTAGAAGTACAAGCCCAAACAGTTTCTTTGCTTTTCCGTGAGCAGGCCACCATAGATATCAAAAAGCCTGCCTAAGCGCATACGCTGCTGAAAAATTTCCTCTCCGGACATAATGCTACCTCAACTCAATTTACTCGACTTTGCTATTATAATCGAAAAAAGGAGGGTTGTCAAGTATTTTTACTTGTCACCCTCCATTTTTTTATTTTTTCTCCGTATCAAAGAGAGCCTCTACGAACTTATCAGGCTCGAAGGGACGGAAGTCCATAATGCCCTCGCCAATGCCAATCCATTTTACAGGCAGGCCCAACTCCTCCTTAATGGCTACAACCACGCCACCCTTGGCAGTGCCGTCCAATTTGGTGAGCACGACACCGGTAACATTGGCCGTATCCATGAAGACCTTGGCTTGGTTAATAGCGTTTTGGCCTGTTGTTGCATCCAAAACCAGGAAGGTTTCATGGGGAGCCTCAGGAATTTCACGCTTAATAATGCGGTGAATTTTCTCCAGCTCGTTCATAAGGTTGGCCTTGTTATGCAGGCGACCTGCTGTATCAATGAACAAAATATCGGCCTTGCGGGCAATGGCAGCCTTCACAGCGTCGAAAACCACTGCTGCCGGGTCCGCACCCTCATTATGACGAATAACATCACAGTTAGCGCGCTGTCCCCAAATAGTGAGCTGCTCCGCAGCGGCAGCACGGAAGGTGTCGCCTGCAGCCAAAATAACCTTGTATTTGAACAGGGTGAAATAATTGGCCAGCTTGCCAATGGTAGTGGTCTTGCCCACGCCGTTGACGCCTACGACCAAAATTACCGTGGGCTTGGCGCCAATACGCGCGCGTTGACCGCTGTCGGCTAAGAGCTCTGCCATATATTTTTTCAGGAAGGGAATAACATCCTCGGTGCCCTTGATTTCACGGCTCTTGGCAGCCTTGCGCACGGCTTCAATAAGCTTTTCCGTGGTCTTCACGCCCACGTCGGCACTGAGTAAAATCATTTCCAGCTCTTCTAAAAAATCATCATCAATGGCGGTGGACAGGCCCACCAGTTCCTGAATACGGTCGGTAAAATTGCGCCGCGTTTTGGAAAGGCCCTCCTTTAAGCGCTCAAAAAATCCCATAATCAACTCTCCTTTGCATTTATCTTCACGGATAATAGTTTCGATACACCGGATTCTTCCATGGTTACACCATACATTATGTCCGCCGCCTCCATGGTACCCTTGCGGTGGGTAATCATAATAAACTGGGTCTTGGCTGCGTATTCCCTGAGGAAATTGGCAAAGCGCTGGATATTGGCATCATCCAAGGGCGCGTCAATTTCGTCTAAGATGCAAAACGGTGCCGGCTGGTAGCTGAGTAATGCGAACAACAGTGCAATAACTGTCAGCGCTCGCTCGCCGCCACTCATTAAATACAGGCTTTGCAGCTTCTTGCCCGGTGGCTGCACCTCAATATCGATGCCGGAGTCTAAGATATTCTCTGGCTCGGTGAGCCTTAACACAGCGGTGCCACCGCCAAAGAGCTTCACATAACACTCGGCAAAATAAATATTAATCTGGGCAAAGGCTTCCTTGAAGCGCTTAGTCATGCCACTATTGATTTCGCTGATGACAGCCTCCAGATTATCCTTGGCCGTAGCCAAATCCTCATATTGCTTGCGCAGGAACTCGCTGCGCTCCTTCACCGCCTGATATTCCTCAATGGCCGCCGCGTTGATGGGGCCTAGCTCGCTAATAGTTAAGGACAGCTTGCTAGCACGGCGCTGCAGCGCCTTCAAGTCTAGATTTTCTACCTCGCTGACGTCCACCAGCTTGGCTTGAGTCGCGTCCATGTGGTAGTCCTGCTCCAGCTGCTCCAGCACATGCTGGTAATCGCTGTCCTGTCGGGCCAGCTCCAGCTCCGCCTGGCGCAGCGCTGCTTCACTAGCCGTAGTCTCCTTGCGAGCCGCTGCCACGGCCTCATCCAGAGCGCTTTGCTGCGCCAGTAGCGCGCCTCGCTGCTCTGTGAACTCGTCCTTGCCGCTGACGATTTCCTTCAGCTGAGCCAGCTCCTGCTCGCCCTGCGCTGCCAGCTCTTCCTTGCGCTGGGCGCAGTCTGCAATGGTCTGCTCCAAGCGTGTTATTTCCTCGCTATTGTCGCTGATTTCCTTGCGCACCCGCAAGGTATCAGCGTCCAGCTGCTGCATGCGCTGGCTGTTCAGCTCCGCCTTGGCAGCAGATGTTTCCAGGGTTACCCGTGCATCCTGCAGCTGATTTTCCAAGGCAGTAAGAGCACTGCCGTATTGGGCAATCTCCCGCTTCATAGCCTCCAGCTGCTCCTTGGCCTCCGCATCCAGGCTTTCCCGCTCGGTGACGGTGGCTCTGAGAGCCTTCACCTTATCGCGGTTGGCCATGTACTCATCGGTAACCTGTTTTCTATCATCTAAAAGTAAAAGTAGGTTCTCGTTTTCGCGCTTTTTCGTTTCCTCCAGCTGCTGCAGATGCAGGGAAATTTCACTGCCCTTTAAACGCAGCTGGGACAGCTGCTCCTTGGCCTCGCCCTGCTTGCGGGAGAGCTCCTTTGCTTGGCGCTCCTCTTCCTCCAGCTGCTCCTGCCAGCGCAGCAGCTCCTGGTGCAGCGCGTCGCAGCGCAGCAGCGCCTGCTTGATCTCCCACTCACGGCTAAGGTAGCCCTCGCGCTGCTTGCGAGCGCCGCCGGTCATGCTACCGCCGGCATTCACTACATCGCCATCCAAGGTCACAACCCGGAGGCGATACTTGCTCGCCTTGGCGGCCGCCAAGGCGGCGTCCATGTGCTCTGCAATCAGCACTCGTCCCAGCAAAAAGCGGATAGCGTTTTCCGCTTCGCTCTCATACTTGATGAGGTCCACCGCAAAGCCGCATACGCCGGGGAGTTTTGCAGCAGCCGCTTCCTCTCTAGAGGGTAGGCGGCGCTGCACCGTGTCCAGGGGCAGGAAGGTGGCCCGGCCAGCGCCGTTTTGCTTCAAAAAGGCGATGGCCTGCTTGGCCGCCTGGGCACTGCGGCTCACAATATTTTGCGCGCCCTCACCCAGAGCTGTTTCCAACGCTGCCACATATTTATCCTCTACCTTAATCAGCTCTGCCACAACGCCGATGAGGTCACTGCGCCAGGGCGCTTGGGCCTTGAGCACGGCCTTGATGCCATAGCCAAAGCCCTCGTAGCTCTCCTGCATGCGGCGCAGGGTTTGGGCTTTAGTCTCGGCGTTGGTCAACTCACGCTGCAGCTTTTGCTGCTGGCTAACCACCTCATGCAAGCTTTTACGCAAAGCGTCCAGCTCGCTAGTGAAGGCGCTCACTGACTTATCCACAAGATTTTGCTGATAAGCATTGCTAGACTGGGCTTCCAATAATTTATTGTACTGGCCTTGGCTGCGCTCCAGCGCCGCCTCAGCCTCTTCGATGTTTTTTTTGAGCGCGTCACGCTTGCGCATGCGCAGCTCCTGAGCCTGCTCCAGGCTATGGAGCTCGTTGCGCAGCTTGAGCAGCGCTTGCATGCCGGCGAAGAATGCACTTTGGGCGTTAGCGCTTTTGTTTTGAGCGTCAGCCAGGGCGTGAGCCTGGGCGTCGCGCTCTTGTTGCAGCTTGCTTACAGTGAGGTCGGCCTTAGCTCTTTCTTTATCAACTGCATCGAACTCATTGGCGAGCTTTTGCATCAGCGCTTCCAGCTCTGCTGCCTGCTGGCTCAGCTTGGCGCTGGCCTGCTCTAAGCGGGCGACCGCCCGCTGGCTTTGCTCGGCCCGCTCGCTGAGCACGTTTTGCTGGCCGCGTAGCTTTTCCAAAGCTTTTTCGCGGCCGGCAATTTCTTCCTGCAGCCGGGCATAGCCCTCGGCCAATTGGTCCAGCTGGCGCTGGACCTGGACGGCCTCCGCCTCCCGGCTGCTTAAAAGTGCTGCCTGATGGCTGAAGAAATCCGCTGCGGTAGCCTTGCGCGCCTCCAGCGTCTCCTTCAAGCTTTCCATCTGTGCCAGCTTACGCAGTAAAACGCTCAGCTGGCACAGCCTTAATTCTTCACTCAGCTCATTATACTTAGTCGTTTTTTCCGCAGCCTTGGCTAGAGGCTCCACCTGAGCCTCCACCTCGGTGCGAATATCGTTAATACGGGTTAAATTAGAGGCTGTGTCGTCCAAACGGCGGAGGGCATCCTTTTTCCGCAGGCGGTATTTGGCAATACCCGCCGCTTCTTCAAAAAGCCCCCTCCTATCCTCAGGACGGCTGTTCAAAATTTCGTCGATTTTATTTTGTCCGATCATGGACATGGAGCCCTTGCCCAAGCCCGTGTCCGCCATTAAATCCACAATATCCTTCAGACGGCAATTCTTTTTATTGATGGCATAATCACTGTCGCCGCTACGATAGAGGCGACGGGTGATAGTTACGTTATCGAAATCCAGCGCCAAGGTGTGGTCACTGTTGTCAAATTCTAGATTAACCTCGGCCACACCCAAGGGACGACGCTTGCTGCTGCCGGAAAAAATCACGTCCTCCATTTTGGAGCCACGCAAATATTTAGCGCTTTGCTCGCCCAAAGCCCAACGAATGGCATCAGAAATATTGCTCTTGCCGGAGCCATTGGGCCCTACAACAGCAGTAATTCCCTTATCAAAGGTTAATTCAGTTTTATCAGCAAAGGATTTAAAGCCATAGGTTGAAAAGGACTTTAAGCGCACTAATAATCACCTAATTCATCGGATAGTATATCCATTTTATCTTTATATTTTATCATAAGTTGGGCTCGCTTTGCAATCCACAAACAGAGCCCATTTTGCAGAGATTAATGCCCTCGGCGGAGCTAGGCATGATGGTTATTTTTAAAGCGGGGAACATTGCTTGCCAATACTGCATATTGCAGTTTTTCAAGCCCCGCAGCTTGGACTCCAGCTGCCGCGGGCAGTGGAAAATCACGCCCTCAGCCCCACCTGCTACCAGCTGCTCCATAATCGGCGTGAAGTGGTTACGCAAGGCGCGGCTCTTCACTAGCTCGCCCATGGCCGGATGAAAGGGCCCGGCCACGATATTGCCCGCGGCACAGAGCTCGTCATCGGGCTGCAGCCCGATGCGAATAACGTTGATGCCCGCGCTGCGCAAGGTCTTATAAACATAAGCGCTCTGCTCGGTGGCCTCTTCTAGGCTCAGGGGTGCAAACTCGCCCTTGGCATAGCTTTGAGCCAAGGGCGTATCCTTAATCACTAGCAAAGGGTATATCCTCGCAATGTCCGGCTTTAGCGCGGCCACTTTCTGCGCAGTTTCCTGCACACTGCCAAAGCTTTGTCCTGGCATGCCCACCATCAGCTGGATGCCGGTTTTGAAACCAAACTCACGCAACAGCTTATGGGCTGCGTACACGGCCTCGGCGCGATGCCCTCGCTCTGCTTTTTGCAAAACAGCATCATCCAGGGACTGCACGCCCAGCTCCACCAGCTCCACATGATGCTCCTTAAGCAAAGCAAGGCGCTCCGCATCAATATAATCCGGCCGCGTTGACAGGCGCACGCTGCCGATGATGCCCTTTTCAAGGAGCTCATCCGTCAGCGCCAAGAGCTGCTTTTGTAAAGCCATATCCAGGCCCGTAAAGGAGCCTCCGTAAAAGGCTGCTTCATTGTCCCTGCTAGGCTTAAGCCACTGCAGCCAGCGCTCAATTTGAGCCTTAGCCTCCACCACCGCCGCCGTTTTTTGCCCACTAATCGTCCTCTGATTGCAAAAAACGCATTGATGAGGACAGCCTGCGTGGGGTATAAAAATTGGTAAAATAGACATATTTTTCCTCATATATAACGAAAGCAGGTACGGCTTCCCCTACCTGCTTCTTTTTATTCCTCGGCCTGCTTAGTCAAAATAGCCTCAATGACCATGGCCACGCCATCGTTATCGTTAGAGGCCGTCACAATCTTTGCGTGGTCCTTCACAGCGTCTTTGGCATTGCCCATGGCCACACCGATGCCTGCGTTGGCAATCATCTTCACATCATTATTGGAATCGCCGATGCACATGATTTCCGCAGGGGTAATGCCATAGCTGGCTGCCACGGACTTCACCGCTTCCCATTTATTGATACCCGGCTCCATAAGCTCCAAAAAATTATCCTTGGAGCTGGTCACATCCAGCTTACCCTTGAATTTAGCAGCAAAATCCTGCCATACCTGCTGAAACTCCTCCGCCTTAGTCATGACAAGAATTTTATAGGGAGCCTCCTCCGTGTGATAAACCGCGTCCCCAATAGCCGTGGTTTGAATGCCACTGATTTTGCTGTACATGCGGGAGCATTCGTTTTCCGTGTGAATTAAAATGCTGTCACCCACATAAAGCTGCAGGTAGTAGCCCTTTTCCTTGCAAAAGGTCAAAACTTCGTTGGCAGTGCTCAGTGTCATCTTGTGCTCATAAAAAACCTTGCCGCTGAGGCTCCCCTTTACCAAGGCACCGTTATAGGTTACTAGTGGCACATCCAGACCCAGCCGCTCCGCATAGGGGCGCACAGATACATACATTCGACCAGTTGCCAAGAGGAACACCTTGCCCGCTGCCAAAGCCATTCTGATAGCAGCTTCGTTGCGCTGGCTGATCTGGCATTTACTATTTAAAAGCGTATCGTCCATATCGCTGGCGATAAGTTTAATTTCCATTAATAGTAGTACTCCTTTTGCGAATTAAAATCTCTAACACAATTCCTACTAGCGGATAAATAATGAGCAAGAATAGCAAATGTAGCAGCGTATTATGCATGGTGTAGCCCGGCATCACCTTAGCCAAGGTAATGGCTCCCTCCCACACGAAGGCTGCTGTAACCACAATGGCCTTAGCCAAATCGCTGTGCATGCTCATCGCTTCACTCAACTGGGCCTGCTTAAAGGGCTTGCTGACGATAAGCCACATGAGTCCCAAGCCCATATTTACAATAAAGCCTTCAATAAAGGCTCCTGCTACCAGCCCGCCCAAGGTCACAACCTCCAGCCAGTTGGTTGCAAATTCCACTAGAAAAAATAGCACACTCAATGTGAGCCACATGGTGGCCCAATTATAAAACCTTTCTTTCATAGCATCACCGCCCTATATTATAACATAGAAATGGCTTTCTGAATACTTTAATATTGTTGCCAAGGCCAAGAAATGGTATAATTAATTGTTAGCAAGAAAACTCACGCCTAATGCCCTTTGCCTTAGGCCGGAGCTTGTGTAAGCTAGTTGATGATGGGTATGTTTGAAAGGAGAACGGCGATTTATGAAAAGAAGCGAAAAATTTCGTCAAGCCAATCGAGAAGCCAAGGCTACCTGTGTAGCAGCAGCGGCAGTCATCGTCTTTTGGTGCCTGGCCGGCTTTGGCTTAGCCGATAGTGATATTACCTTCCTCCATACGCCCCTGTGGGTGTGGGGTGGCTGCGTGGGCACCTGGATTTTTGCAGTGCTGGTAACCATTTTCCTCAGCGAAAAGGTTTTCAAAAACTTTGATTTGGACAGCAAGGAGGAAGAAAAATAATGGGTAATCTCTTCAATTTGCTTCCTGTTTTGCTCTTTTTGGTAGGTATGCTGGGCATCAGCGCCTATATTCAACGCGCATCCCATGAGGATCGCCAGAAGAATTTTGCCAAGGATTATTTTATCGGCGGTCGCACCTTGGGTGGCTTTGTTTTAGCCATGACCACTGCTGCTACCTATAGCAGTGTGAGTACCTTCGTTGGCGGTCCCGGCATGGCTTGGGCTATCGGCTACGGCTGGCTCTATATGGCTATCGTACAGGTAGTAGTAATCTTCTTGGTTCTGGGCGTTTTTGGCAAAAAAATCGCTCTTATTGCTCGCGAGATTGACGCTGTAACCGTTATTGACGTGCTCCGTGCTCGTTATGAGTCCAATCTGTTGGCCAATATGGCGGCCCTGGTGATGGTAGCCTTCTTCTGCTCCACCATGGTAGCTCAATTCGTAGGCGCGGCCAAACTTTTTGAAGCTGTTACCGGCTTTTCCTATGTGACAGGCCTGAGCCTCTTTGGCTTAATCGTAGTTATTTATACCACCATTGGCGGCTTTAAGGGTGTGGCTGTTACTGACGCCTGCTGCGCCATCGCCATGGTTGTGGGTATGTGCGTTTTGATGGGAGGCATGATGAGCGCTGGTGGCGGCTTCGATAATATGATGCAATACATCAGCACTAAGCATCCTGATATGCTGGAGCCCCTGTCCCGCGGTAAGATGCCCATTTCCTTGTACATTAGCCAATGGCTTTTGGTTGGTATTTGTACCCTGGCCCTGCCCCAATCCGTTGTCCGCGGCATCAGCTACAAGGATACCAAGGCGCTGCACAAGGCCATGATTATCGGCACCATCGTTATCGGTATCATGACGCTGGTGGCTACTTGGATTGGCGTTTTAAGTAAGGGCATTTTGACCGAAGGCATTAAGGCTTATGGCAGCGTGGATAATATTATTCCCATTGCTATCGTCAAGAGCCTCTCCCCCTTCTGGGCCGGTGTCATCATTATCGGGCCCATTGCGGCAACTATTTCTACAGTTTCCTCCCTGCTTTTGGCAACCTCCTCTTCTATCGTTAAGGACGTATATATGAATATGAAGGGTGCAAAGGGCGAAAGCCTTTCCAATAGCATGGTAAGGGTGTATAGCTTAACTGCCACCGTAGTTTTAGGCTTAGTGGTTTACGCTATTGCTATTAATCCGCCCACCGTTATCTGGCAAATTAATATGTTCGCCTTCGGTGGCTTGGAAACTGCTTTCTTCTGGGTACTGATCTTTGGTCTCTTCTGGCCCAAGGCTAATAAATATGGTGCTATTGCTGCCATGAGCGGCGGTGTGCTGGTTTATTGCGTGACCATGGCGATGAAGATTAAGTTCATGAGCTTGCATCAAATTACGCTGGGTATTTTCTTCTCCCTGCTGCTCTTCCTCATCGGCAACGCTATGGGTAAGACCCACGACGAAAAGGTCCTGCGCATCTTCTTCCCGGAAAAATTTGAGGATTAGAATTCTATTTACGAAACGATAAGCCCCCTGCTCCACTGTAAATTACAGTGTGCAGGGGGTTTTGGTTTGCTCGTGTAACGAAACGTTACTCGAAATAGATGTTCGCTATAATTTTCTGTGCAGCATTGCTTTACTCCGCTGCGGGAATCCCCTCAGCGGTTTTAATATTGCGGCGCACGTCGTCGCAGCAGCTGTGGAACTGAGCCTTTTCAGCCTCAGTTAAGGGCAGCTCCATAATTTGCTCGATGCCGTTCTTGCCAATCAGGCAGGGCACGCCTACGAAAACATCGTGCTCGCCGTATTCACCATCCAGCAGAGTGCTGGCAGGCATAATGAGCTTTTCATCATTCAAGATGCAGCGCACCATGCGTGCAGCGGTGCTGCAAATGCCGTACTCGGTACAGCCCTTGCCGCTATAGGTTACCCAGCCGCCACCAATAGCCAGCTTTTGCAGCTCAGGCTTATCAAAGCCAAATTTCTCCGGCATTTGCTTTTCCAGCACGCTCAGAGGCACACCGCCAAAGCTTACGCAGCTCCAGGCAGCCATCTGGCTCGCACCGTGCTCGCCAATCATATACGCACTGATGGATTGATGAGCCACGCCAGTTTGCAATGACAATTTAGAAACCAAACGAGAGGTATCAAGACCCGTGCCCGTACCAAAAACTTGATTCTTGGGAAGACCACTTTCCTTCCACAACAAATGAGCAATAACATCACAAGGATTAGTGATATTTACAATATAACCCTTAAAGCCACTGGCCATAACCTTACTAATATAGCTCTTCACCTGAGCCACTGTATAGCTCATCTCATCCAAACGGTTATTGCTAGCACACAACGTAATATCACCGATGCAGTTAACAATAATATCGCAATCCCCTAAATCCGCGTAAGTGCCAGAGTTTACCTCTACCTTATGAGGTGCGTACATTTGTGCATCTCGTAAATCCTGCACTTCACTAGCTAGCTTCCCTTCTTTAGTGTCCACAAGCACTAGCTCGGACACAATGCCTTGGATAATCAGGCTATAAGCCACATGGGCACCCACATGCCCCAAGCCAAGTACACCAACTTTTCTTCTTTTCACAATATTTTCCTCCTCATTTCCTAAAAAATTAAAATAAAAGAGCAAGCACCAGTATGGCTAAGTGACACCCTTGGCACTTGCTCTATAACACTATTTGTCTAAAATCGGCAGAGTCGCAGAAGCATGCCCCATTATGGTAATGGTATAATCCTTCTTGCCCTGCTTATCCAGCTTTTCTTGGGCCAAATCCCAAGCCTCCTGCAAGGTTTTGCAGGGTATGTGGCCTGTCTTACGCACGAAATCAAAATTTTCCGGACGAGTAACTAGGTAAGCTGTTACATCGTTCACAATACAACGAGATTTGAAGGCCACAAAGGCCGGAATCGTGAAATTAGCACGAATATCCTTTTCAAATTGCTCCATATCGTTGCGGCTAAAGCAGTCGGTAAAGATAGCCGGCTCCTTAATATCAGGACAATCCAAGGTAAAGATCATGATACCGCCCTTTTTGACAGCAAATTGAGCATTCATATGGCACTTGGTAGCCTGATATAAATTCAAATCCTTAGGATAGCCACCAGCGGAGGCAATTACCACATCTGCTAATTGGTTAATATGTACACCACTCATAGCCAGCAAATCCTTGCAGCCCTTGGCCCAGGCCTCATACCAATGACCGGCCACGATCTCGCTGATCTCGCCATCAGGGGTGAACACCGTATTCAGCAGGAAGTCCGCATCCAGCAGAGCCGCACTTTCCTTCATATCCTGATGAATAGGATTACCCTCCAAAAGGCTAGCATCGCAGGCTTTATTACAGCCACCGCCCTCCACAGGAGACATGGTCATACAATGGTTCAACATAATGCTATCATAGGCCGCTACGCCGGGCATTACGGCCTTGCGACCGCCGCCAAAGCCTGCAAAGGGATGCAGCGTAACAGCACCGGTCAAAATTACTCTATCTGCGTTAGCCACATACTTACTAATAGCTACCTCATTGCCAAAGGAGGTTTTACCCAAGGAAACCATATCCTCTTTTTTGCGGCTGTCGTGCTGAATAATACGCAGACGACGCACCATTTCTTCGCCACAAACGATAATATCCTCCTCAGGAGTATGACCGCGATGGGTACCGGTGGCAACAACCACAGTAATATCCTCATCCTTAACGCCCACACTATTAAGCTCCTCCACAATAACAGGGAGAAA
Source organism: Phascolarctobacterium sp. (assembly GCA_034086985.1). GTDB lineage: Bacteria > Bacillota > Negativicutes > Acidaminococcales > Acidaminococcaceae > Phascolarctobacterium_A. Next base: position 5,101 of record JAXDZG010000012.1, on the reverse strand, counting down.
CTCCTTGGTACCGCACAGACGGGTAATATCGCTAATGACGATGGCCACACTCTCCCCTGCTTTAACGATTTCGCGCAAGGGCTTGGTGCCGATAGGGTTGCGGATGGCTTCCCTAGCCGCAGCAACCACATCCTCGCAAACAGTAGCCGCATTACCATGTATATCATAAATCACATGCTCCTCCGGCAGCAGCACCTCTTCCTGACGCTGGCCGATGGGTAAATAGTATTTCTTCATGCCGAGACCTCCAAAAAACATATATATTGTATTATACATTATTGTAGCTAAAAATAAAAGGAGAATATCTAAAAAGATACTCTCCCTTTACACAATTATTACAAAGCTTACAATTACCAGCGTTTACTGTTACGCCAATATTCACTACGCAATAAAGCCAAGGCTGTAAAAAGCTCCAAGCGACCTAGGAGCATACCCAAGGCCATAGCAATTTTGGCGCCCGCAGGCAGCTCCGTGTAGGTGCCCGTGGCACCAATGCTGCCGAAAGCAGGGCCCACGGAGGCCAAGCAGGAGGCGATACCAAAAATAGCCTCCTCCGGCACCACACCGCTGGCCGTAGTGACCAAGGTCAGCAGCGCCACGATGAAGATATACATGAAGAAGAAACGCCCGATGTTGGTGACAGTGCCCGAGGACAAGCGCACCTTGCTGTAATAGACGCTGAGCAGCATTTGCGGATGCAAAGTGCGGCGCAGCTCGGCAGCTACGGTCTTGACAAGGACGATCAAGCGGCAGATTTTGATACCGCCGGCGGTGGAGCCGGCGCAGCCACCGGTGAAGAACATCACGGCCAGCATCATGCGGGCAAAGGGTGGCCATTTATCGTAATCATCGGCCACAAAGCCAGTGGTGCTGGCAAAGGAAGAAACGTGGAAGAGCGCCGCACGCAGACCTCCTTCAATGGAATAACCATTGACGAGGATAATATTTACCGCGATGGCGAGGGTGAAGCACGCCACGATAACGACGTAAATCTTGAACTCCAAGTCCTCCCACAGGGCCTTAATGCCGTTTTGCGTTACCTGATAATACACAGCAAAGTTACCCGCTGCCAAAATCATAAAGAGGCTTAGTGCGTATTCAATCATAGGGCTCTTAAAATGGGCCACACTGGTATTGTAATCGGAAAAACCGCCTGTAGCAATGCAGGAGCAGGCGTGATAAACAGCGTCGTAAACGCTCATGCCCATACCACGCAGGATACCCGTAAGTATAATCGTTAGCAAAAGGTAAATATAAAAGAGTGCGATGGCCGTGGTGCGAATGCGCGGCAAAATACGGCTGTTGGAAAAGCCGGTTACCTCCGCATTAAAAAGATACACTGCACCGCTGGCAATCTGGGGCAGTAAGGCTACGAAAAGCACGATAATGCCGATGCCACCAATCCAGTGGTTCATAGCGCGCCAAAAAAGCAAGCTTTTGGGCAATACCTCCAAATCGCTAATAGAGGTTGCACCCGTGGTGGTCAAGCCCGACATGGCCTCAAAATACGCGCTCACAGGATCCAAAACTCCCATTAAAACAAAGGGTACTCCTGCTAAGGCTGCAGCTAGAACCCAAGCAAAAAACACGGTGCCAATACCTTCGCGCACAGATATTTCCTTATGGGACACATCCCGCCCATAGTTTTGCAGGCCGTAGCCTAAAGCGATAGCAAAAATAATGGAGAGAAAAAACTCCGCATAGCAGTCCTCCCCATAATAAAGAGCCATCAGAAAATTGATAATCTGGGCCATGCCCATCAGCACTGATATTTTGCCCAAAAGATAAGAAATAATCTTAGTATTCATACATTATCCTCCAAACAAATTACCAGTTCTGTTTATCGCGCCAAAAATCAGGACGCATAATAGCTAGTAAGGTAAAAATTTCCAAGCGACCTAAAAGCATGGCCACTACGCTGATAAAACGCGCCCAATCCGGCAAATTGGCATAGGTCGAGGTAGGTCCGACGATGCCAAAGGCAGGGCCAACGCTACTCATGCAGGCTGCCACAATGCCAAAGGACTCCAAAACGCTGATGCCGGAAAGGCTAATCAGCACCGACAAAACCATAAAAACAAAGATGTAGAGGAAGAAGAAACGCGTAATATTGCCCACAATCACAGGGTCAATATCCCGCTTACCCATTTTTACAGAATAAATAATGCGCGGATGCAACGTGCGCAACAGTTCTGCCCAACCGGCCTTAAGCAAAATAACCATACGGGAAATCTTGATGCCACCGGCGGTGGAACCACTACAGCCACCTACGAACATCAGCATCAAGAGCAAATAACGGCTGAAGCTGGGCCAATTATTAAAGTCGTCGGAGGCAAAGCCCGTGGTACTAGCAATGGACACTGATTGGAAGAAGCTGTGCCGCAAGGCTTGCCAAAAATCAAGATAATCATGCATATATAAGTCGCCACAGATTAGCACTGTGGCCACTAAAATCAAGGCCAAATAATAACGATGCTCGCTATCCTGCTTTACAGAAGACCAATCCCCACGCCAAATTTTATAATACAAAGAAAAGTTCATACTGGAAAGCAGCATAAACACGATGGCGATAATCTCCACTGCCACATTATGAAAGGAAATCAAGCTGTCGTGGTAATAGGAAAAGCCACCCGTAGCCATGGTTGCCAAAGCCAAGTTAAATGCTTGGTAAAAGGGCAAGCCCGACAGCATTAAAAGTCCTATCTCCACCCAGGTCATCAGAAAATAAATAGCGAGGATAAGCGCCGCCGAAGCCTTAATCTTGGGCAGGGTACGCTCGGCCACTGCGCCCGGCAGCTCGGCGTTGAAAAGATAGCTGGTGCCACCGTTCATCTGGGGCATGATGATAATAAAAAGCATAATTACCCCGATGCCGCCCGTCCAATGGGTTAAGCACCGCCACACAAGTATGCTGGGAGGAAAATCATTGAAGGATCTGGCCGTAGTTACACCCGTTGTAGTAAAGCCAGAAACGCTTTCAAATACTGCTGCCAAAGGGTCCGCCGGATTAAATAAAAAATACGGCATGGAGCCTAGGAGGCACACTAAAAGCCAGCCGCAGCCTACCACAGCAATGGCCTCCCGTACCCGCAAGCGTTGGCGCGAACGCGTACTCGAATATATATTTAAAATAGAAGCAACCGTCAAGGAGCCAATCAAGCTAAAGGCAAAAATCCAGAGATGCTCCTGGTCCGCTACCATGGCCGCCAAAAGCGGAATGAGTAAAACACCGCAAAAAGCCAAGGTCAGCTTGCCCAAAAGACGGTTGACAAGTTTAAAATCCATAATGCTTAGCCTCGGCCTTCAAAAATAGGTACAGTACTCTTGGACAATTCACTCTTGATAAAGAGGATAATGCGGTCATTAGCTTGTAAAACAGTGTTGCCATTGGGAATATAAGCCTCATTGTTGCGCACGATAGCACAAATCAAGCTTTCCTTAGGCAGCTTAATATTACGTACAGCCACTCCGTCCACATCGCTACCACGCCCGACAATAATCTCTAAAGCCTCGGCCTGGGCGCCCTCCAGCAAGGAAACAGAGACGATGCCGCCCTTGCGCACGAAGCGCAGCACCTCACCGGCACTCAAAAGACGGGAGGACAATACAATATCTACGCCCACCTTTTCCATAAGCTCAATATACTCGTTGCGAGCAACACGCACAATGGTCTTGGGTGCGCCCAAATGCTTGGCCAGCTGAGCCAACAATAAATTCAGCTTATCATCCTCGGTGAGGCAAATAACTACGTCAGCCTCAGCCACACCCTCTTCAGTTAAAAGGTCAATATCCGTGCCATCACCACACAGCACAAGGCCCTTATGCAGCTGGGAAGCGAGCATTTGGCAGCGCTCCCTATTTTTTTCAATGACCTTTACCTGAATGCCCTGAGCCTCCAGCATGGGCGCAAGAAAGCGACCTGTACGACCGGCACCGATAATGAGCACCTTTTCCAGCTTATCATAGGTATTGCCAAAGTTATTTTCAAACTCGCGAATAGCCTCATGCTTGCCTACAAAATAAACATTGTCACCTGGCATCACATAGTCATTGCCACGAGGGATAATCATGCGATGACGACGGAAGACCATGGCCATCAGGATATCCTGGGGAATTTGTAGGTCCTTTAAGGGGATATTCACTAAAGGAGAATCCTCCTTAATCTTGGCCTCAAACATGCGTACCTTGCCCTCGGCAAACTCATCCACGTTCAGAGCAGAGGGAGTCATGAGAATATGGTCAATTTCCACAGCAGTAATGCGCTCAGGGTTGATGACCAAATCAATCTTCATATCATTATTGAGCATTTCCGGTGCATGCACAGCATAATCCACATTGCGAATACGTGCAACAGTATGCTTAATGCCATTCTTTTTGGCCAGAAGGCAGGTTACCATATTTACCTCGTCGCTATCAGTGCAAGCGATGATTACATCAGCGTCACGCACATCGGGGTCAGCGAAGGTAGTGGGGCTGCAGGAATTGCCTTCGATGGCAAGCACGTCCAGAGAATTCTGCACAACCTCTTTACGCTTCGGGTCAATCTCTACCACAACAACATCAAATTGATCCTCAGCGAGCAGCTGCGCGATACTAAAGCCCAGCTTGCCAGCGCCAGCTATAATAATTCGCATTGTAAGCGCTCCTTTTTCATCTTATAGTTCCCTATATTATAGCATAAAATGTGTATTAATACTAGAAAATAGGCAATTAGTAATTAGACAGCGAGCCGTGATTTTCCGGCAGCTATCTCTATCCTCAGTCGGCTCAGAAATGAGCAATTAGTAATTAGAATGTGAGCTGTGATTCTCCGGCAGCTATATCTATCCTCAGTCGGCTCAGGAGCAAGAAGAACTAGCCCACAGACTGCCTCACGCCGACACGCCTCCCTGCTCGCATTTGTGCGTCGCTGCGCTCCTTCAAATGCGGCGACTCGGCAGCCAGGCCTGCGGCCTGTTCGTAAGATATGTTCAAAGGTTAAAAAAATAGACCATGTCACAGGACATGGTCTATTTTTTTAACCGGCAGCTATCTATCCTCCCAGGCCGCTTCCAGCCAAGTACTTTCGACGTATAAGGGCTTAACTACTGTGTTCGGGATG
>JAXDZG010000011.1:0-74468 GCA_034086985.1 Phascolarctobacterium sp. | reverse complement strand
GAGCCAAAACAGCCAACATAGAAGTAACCAAGGACTTGCCTACACCGCCCTTACCGCTGACCACACCAATTACTTTTTTTACGGTAGAGTTTTTGTTCAACGGTTCAATCAGACTCTGGGGAGCGGTACGTTCATTACATTTACTATGACACTCAGCACAGTTATGTGAACAATTTGTACTCATAATAAACACCTCGCTTATCCATCATACTACCATATCCTCATAAAATATGCAATCAGTGCAGATTTCATGAGGATAAAATATGCAACCAGTGCAGATTTCATGAGGTTCTTTAAGCCAGCTTCAATAGTAGCAGCCTTACCAACAGTGCTTCACGATTATCCTTAACAGCTTGCTGTTCTTCCAGAGGCTGGGAGATGCTTTTCTTCTTTATACTATCCACTACCTCAAATACAGCACCAATGCTGCCTGTACAACAAAAAGTAACGGAACCCCTAGCATAAATTTCCAGTGCATGGTTTTGTGGCGAAATAATTGCATAGCAAGATAAGCCCCTACTGAGCCCCCTGCCGCTGCCAAAGCCAGTAGCCACAATTCTGGTACGCGCCAGCTGCGCAGCTTAGCCAAAAGCTTGTCCAGACCGTACACTACAAAGGCAGCAATATTAATGCCAATAATATAATAGATCATACCTTCCATACTAAAAGCCCCTTTTCGATTCTAAAACAATCCAAATAATCCTTGAAGCTCTTTCTTCATCACCTATACGGGTATATTTCTCTAAGAATTGGCTTTTTCCTGCTGATGGAACACTCATCAATATCAATAAAGCATTACTTCTACTAATTCAAAAGAACTTGCTATAAGATATCCTGCATTTCACTCAACGTGGACCTACTCAAAAGAGGATATAATTACTAATATGGTTATGGGCCAACAATGAAATTGGTACAGAGTTTTGCCAGTGGGCTAATAGCACATTAATAGATTACCTGCTAAAAGGGGTTATTCTTGACAAGAACCGTAAAAAAACCTCGTAAGCTTACTTGTGCAAATTTCACAAATAAGCCTACGAGGTTTTTTATGCTTGTTTTGTATATTATATATGTGTAAATATAGTAAATATCTATCCTGCTTAAAATAAGGCAGGGAGATAGAGCAAAGTTCCAGTTAGAATACAATTTGTGACCGGTTAAAAATGCGGAGATTTTCCTTTTTAAACCTCAAGCAAATCCTCCATGCCACAATTCAAGGCCTTGGCCAACCGCCAAACTGTCTCTGCACTAGCCTTATTAATATTCTTATGGCGCTGTTCATACATTTGGATGGAGCGAGAATTAACACCAGAAACTCTAGCTAGCTCATTTTGGCTTAATCCATTCGTACTTCTAAAGCTTTTAAGCCTTGTTTCTGGATAATACTCCTTCATTTTCGCATCAACTATATCCACGAATTTGCTAATGTCTGCTTCGTGTAAAGTATGATAGAGGCTTTTTAAATCGGCAAAGCTAATTGCCCTAAAAATCTCCCCGAATTTTCTGCAGGAGTACCATTGATAATAAGCTATCGCCCAACCAATCCAATATTCAGGAGACCGAGAAAATCTTGCCTCAGGTATTATTGGGATATATTTGCCGGTAGTTTCGTATACTATGTCTATGAGCACCTCTATGCCACTTTTTCCTTTAGTGTAGGCGGGCTCGCCATTGGCGATTTTTGTACTAATGGTGCTTACAACAAACATTTTTATAAAATCTTCTCCAGAGTAATGGCAAACATTGACGGCATAATCAAAAGCATCCCCTAACACAGCTTGGGCATTACTCAGATACATTTCTTGGTATGCGCGCATCGTCATTTTTTATGCCCTCTCTTATTATATCCTGTATATATAGACCGTCATTTTCTTCTTCCAGTAGTTCCCAATACAATCGATTAGCTTCATCATCCCTATCCTTACGCAATTGGTAGTAGCGCTCTCTTTCAGCTACGCTATAGCCTTGAAACTGCAATTTTGAAAAAGCAAAGCTAGATTTAACGACAATTTGCTCACCTAATTTTCCTAAGCGCATAGCCCTTGCTAATTGCTGAACCGAAATACCATTATTGATAAATGACTCTGCGTAATCAAAGTAGGAATCATCTGCTCTGTAGCCGATGATTAAGTCGTATGCATTCACGTTTACTGTAAAATTATCAATTAAGTACTGTTTAGCTCTTCTGGCCACAGGTGTTTTAACAGTGAAAAGACGATGTTCTATCAATATTGCTATCCAATTAAGAATAGTGTATTGGGGAGTATTAAGATTTAAAACATTTAAAAACTCTGTATCTAGCATATAACAATTGGCGAAGCCATTGCGCATGGAGGACACAGCCCATTCCTTGGCTAAAGCTTCGCTTGCGGTGCAATAAAAACCCTGTCCGAAATCATTGTTTAAGCGACCTTTGCCATACTCCGGTTTTGCTATGATATTTTCAGAGCCATGATAGATAATTATAAGCTTATCCATAATTACCCCCTCTTTTCTATACTCATGGTTATTATATCACCAAAGTGATATAGATGCAATTGCTTTTGTGCTACTAATAAAATAAGAGCTAGGAGCGCGCTGTCTCCTAGCTCTTGTTTTATATTTATATATTTGTATTACCAAAGTGATATAGTTGTACTTTGCATCCTCACAGCTCTTCGGCCTTATAAGCATTGTAGCCTTCGATGTGATAACTTACGTCTAGGCCCTTCATGTAGGTGAGGCGGTCAGCGATGTTATTGGTCAAAGCCTTGCCGAGCACATGCTTGATTTCGATATCACGAATGGGGCTCCGCTCCATAGCCAAAAGATAATCCTCTTTATCCACAATGGACCAGTCAATGCACTGCCCCAGCTCCTTTTTCAGCATATCATCCAGCCAAATGCGCATGCTGCGGCCATTACCCTCGCGAAAAGGATGAGCAATATTCATCTCCACATACTTTTCCACGATCTCGTCGAAGCTGCCCTGGGGCATGGCGTCCAAATGCTGCAGAGCCTCCCGCAGGTACATCAAGGGAGCAAAGCGAAAGTTACCCTTAGCAATATTCACATCACGAATCTCTCCCGCAAAGCTATAGATATCGCGAAAAAGATACTCATGAATGAAAGCCAGTGTCGAAAATTTCCCGGCCGGTAGATTCGCCAAAGCATCACTCTCAAATAGTTTTATAGCTTGCATTTTGCTGAGTCGCTCTTCTTCCTTGGCCAGCTCCGCAGAATTAGTAATGCCCAATTTATTTTCTATGGTCATAGGAATCTCCTTAGTCATCTTGAGAATACAAAAAAACTGATTGACTCTCTAAGAATTCAATCAGCCTTCTTTACTTAAATCATTTATAAATGATAATAAGCGTGTATCATTGTTTGGTGCCGCGGACCGGAATCGAACCGGTACGGGTATCACTACCCGAGGGATTTTAAGTCCCTTGCGTCTGCCAGTTCCGCCACCGCGGCAGACAATCAAAAAAGGAAATAAAAATGGAGGCGACACCCAGAATCGAACTGGGGATAAAGGTTTTGCAGACCTCTGCCTTACCGCTTGGCTATGTCGCCTTAAAGTGGAGCGGAAAACGAGATTCGAACTCGCGACCCCCTCCTTGGCAAGGAGGTGCTCTACCACTGAGCTATTTCCGCAGATATGGTGCCTCAGCACAGAATCGAACTGTGGACACAAGGATTTTCAGTCCTTTGCTCTACCAACTGAGCTACCGAGGCAAGATTGGCGACCCGGATGGGACTCGAACCCACGACCTCCGCCGTGACAGGGCGGCATTCTAACCAACTGAACCACCGGGCCAATCAACACGATTATTATAACTCAAATTAAACCCTATGTCAATACTAAAATTTACTTTTTTTCTAGGTTTAAAATAGTCTCTTCTAAATGAGCCTCCAAAAGCTCGCTTAACCTTGCCAGCTTCTTCTTGCCTACAACACTCCCAGGCACATCAAAAACCTTAGTATAAACGGGAAAATACTCGCGCTTCATTTCCGCAAAAATCTCGTTGCGATAAATATTATAAGCAAAATAAAGCTGGTTGCCCCGCTCAAAATCCGAGTAATCCAAGAGGATATAGGAGCCGTTCAGATAAGCCAAAGGATTAGCCGGCGTAATAAAAAGCTCCATATTCCCTATCTTCTTGGGCAGGCGCTGCCAATAATCCCATTTTGCAAGGCCCAGCTCCTGAGCTTCACAATTCATAGGGTGGGGCTGGCGCATATCAATCTCCCCGATCAGCCGGGGCAGCATGGCCAAGATCTGCTGAGCAAACACATCCCTATCCCGATAAAAGAGCCTCTCATCCCGAAACACATGCAGGCCTACCGTCTTTACAGGCACATAATCAAAGGTTTCCGTGGTATAGGTCAAATCAAGCCGAGCCCGTTGGGCCGCGTTCACATAAGAAGCCATGGTCAAAACAAGGCCCTTAATACCGCTAGCAGGCTGCAGCGTGAAACCATGTAGCTCCGGTGGCAGCTGTGCCAGGAAATCCCAGTCCTTTAAGCCCGCCTCTATTTCTTTAATATCCACTTGACCCACAAGCTTCACCTCAACTAATAAGATTAAAAAGTACTATAATAGAGCACCAATCTTGGGGAAAATGCGCAGAGCATTCTCATAAAAGACCGCTTCGTAATGCTGCTCAGGAATAATATAGCTAATCATGCGTATGTATAAAGGAATATTTACGAGAGGCCAATCGCTGCCGTACATGACGCGACTAAAGTCCCCCATATAACTAAGCCAGGTGTGGAGCTGACGCCAAAAGCCCGCCTGATGCTCAAAAAGCACCAGAGGCTTGGGCTTGCCCTCTAGTAAGCCCGATACATCGATGGCCACATTGGCGTTTTTGGCAGCCACCTCGCAGGCATCTACCAGCCAGGGACAGCCGCAGTGGGCAATGACAAAAGTCACATCTCGAAAATTCACCGCTGCCTCATCCACCGTCAAGGGATGGGAATATTTAAGCAAGCCGTCAGGTCGCGCCGTATCGCCGGTGTGAATAACCACGGGCACATGATAAGCCCTAGCCAGCTCGAACAGTGGCCAGTGCCGCCTGTCGTTGACGTAAACAGATTCATAGCCCGGATACAGCTTGATGCCTAGGCAGTGCTCATCCTGGATATAATGCTCGAACTCACGGGCCGTGGCCTCGGCGTTAGCCTCCGTAATCAGCTCGCTCTGCACGCCCATGCAATAGCCCATATTGGCAGGCTGATTATAATGCTCCTCATCAAAGGGCGCAGCTAGGTCAATAAGCCGCGGTGGCACGCCCCCATAACGGGAGCTGGTATACATGGTATTGCCCATAGCCACGGAAAAAACAATGTTGTTTTCCTTACAAATGCGCTGCCAGCAGGCCGCCGTATTCTCGTAGCCGGCGTGGGCCGCCACCTCCACAAAGCCTTCCTTATTATAGTAATGCATGTGGGCATCAATTATTTTCATTTCTGCGCCTTCTTTAAAACTTATAAATCTATAAAATGCTAGCTAAATACTTTAGCTTATGCTTGCTCCTCTTCCTTATCCTTGGGCAAAATCACATTCAAGAGCATAGCCACGATGAAAACTACCGCTACGCAGTTTTCCGCAAAAACATTCTTTACCAAATCCGGAGCAATTTTGAAGATAGCCGGAGCTTGGGTAAAGCCGATGCCAATGGACAGAGCCAAGGAAGCAATGGTGATGTTGCGGTGGGAATTGCCACAGCCTGCAATCATCTGTACGCCGCTGACCACGATGGAGCCAAACATCATCAGGGTGCAGCCTCCGAGAACAGACTCCGGTAGAGATGCCAAAAGCACGCCCAAAGCCGGGAACAGGCCTGCCAAAATCATAATTACCGCGCCACTGGCGATGGCAATGCGGTTAACAACCTTGGTCATAGCAATGAGGCCCACGTTCTGGCTGAAGGAAGTAATAGGCATGCAGCCAAAAACAGAGGACAAGCTGCTCACTACGCCGTCACAGGTAATGGAGCCAGCTACTTCCTTTTCGGTTACGTCGCGGCCCAGGCCCATAGCGGTCATAGCAGAGGTATCACCAATGGTTTCCGTAGCAGAAACCAGGAAAATCAGGAAAAAGGCAAAAATAGCGTCCGCATGGAATTCCATGGTAAAGGGCATCAGCTTAGGAATAGCCACCACATCCACGGAGGCCAGACGACTTAAATCCACCATGCCCATGGTGGCAGCCACAATATAGCCCACGATGAGGCCAAAGAGCACGGACAGCTGCTTGTAGAAGGATTTAGCAAAAATATTGAAGCCAATGCAGCTAAACAGCGTAATGGTACCTACGATGATATATTTGGCATCGCCAAAATTAGGATTGCCAAAGCCGCCGCCAAAGGAATTGGCACCTACGGCCAGCAAGCTAAAGCCAATAGATGTTACCACGGTTGCAGACACGATGGGCGGAATCAGCCGACGCCAATAGCGCGCGCCCAAGCCCAAAATGCCCTCTAAAATACCGCCTACCAAAACTGCGCCCATAATGCCGCCGTAGCCGTATTTGCTACCGATAACGCAGGCGATGGACACAAAGGTAAAGCTAATACCCATGACAATGGGCAGACCGCTGCCTATGCGCCACAGGGGGAAGAGCTGAATCAAGGTGCCGATACCGGCGATAAGCATGGCGGACTGCACCAGGGCACCGCTTTGCTCCACAGGCATTTTAATGACACCGGCCACAATCAAAATCGGCGCAATATTGGCCACAAACATGGCCAAAATATGCTGCAAGCCAAAGGGGATGGCCTTGCCTACGGAAATCTTACCATCTAATTCATAAATCGCATCTACAGCCTTTTTCTTTTCCATCATTTTTCTCCCTTACTTAACATGTATCCTAGTTCTCATGGCGGAACTGGATCGTGCCGCTGGTAGCGTCCATTTTATCGATAATGGCCAAGGAATGCAGGTTAACGCCCATGGCACGCAGCTTGTCGCCACCGCCCTGGAATCCCTTCTCAATAGCTACGCCAATGCCCTCCACGGTACCACCGGACTGACGTACAATGTCCATGAGGCCCTCCAGAGCGCAGCCATTAGCCAAAAAATCGTCGATAATCAGCACATGGTCATTTTTAGACAGGTATTTTTTGGAAACAACCACGTCATTGGTCTTACTATGGGTATAGGAATAAATCTGGGTAAAATACACATCCTTGTCCATATTGCTGCCGCTGGATTTTTTGGCAAAAACCACGGGCACCTCAAAAAACATGGCGGCCACGCTGGCAATGCCGATGCCGGAAGCTTCAATAGTCAGGATTTTATTAATGGGACGGTCCGCAAACTGGCGCTTAAACTCCTTGCCCAGCTCTGCAATAAAGGGCACGTCGATTTGATGGTTCAAAAAGCTATCCACCTTCAGCACGTTGCCGCTTTTAATCACGCCGTCCTTAAGAATTTTTTCCTCCAATAATTCCATGCAAACCCCTCCGTTGTGTAAAATTAGCCTTGCAATTGATAAGAATTATTCTACCACATTCCCCAAAGCTGGTAAAGGAAAATCAGGGAAAATCTGAATATTACTGCCTTCCTAGGAAAAAATGTTCATGAAAAACAAAGCTCCCCACCTAAAGCTGCAGGTAGGGAGCTAGTTAAGCTAGAGCTTATTTTACTTCTGTTTCTACGCGAGCCAAAATGAAGCACAAGTCGCTCAGGCGGTTCAGGCAAATGAGCACGTTGGGGTTAACCTCTTCGGTCTCAGCCAAGCGCAGCAGGCAGCGCTCTGCTCGACGGGTAGTGGTGCGAGCAATATCCAGCGCTGCAGCAGCTACAGTATCGCCAGGGATAATGAAATGGCCCAGAGGCTGCAATAAAGCATCGAATTTATCGATGGTGCTTTCAAAGAGCTTTACATGGTCCTCTTTAATATAGGGCTCGGGCAAATTCAGGCTGGCGATGTCGGCCATCAGGCTCATGAGCAGCTTTTGCACGTTGAAAATGGTTTCCTTCACGTCCTCGCGGGTTGCTTGAGCACGAGCCAAGCCCAGAGCGGAGGTGATTTCGTCCACGGTGCCATAGGCCTCCACGCGCAGGGATTGCTTAGGAACGCGTTCACCAGTGTATAAACCAGTGGTACCTTTATCGCCGGTACGGGTGTAAACAGCAGCTTTTTTCATGATAATCATCCTTTCATCACTTGAATATATGTGAGAGTTATAGTTTAAACAACAAGCCACTTGTTATCTAAGGTATAAGCCCCACTATAAAAATAACCCCCATGCAAAGTAGACTGAACATGGGGGTTGAAGTTGAGAAAGAGCAGCTAAAATTAGCAGATTTCTTCGGGTTTGAACCAGTTAGCGATTTCGCGAGCAGCAGCTTCCGGGCTGTCGGAGCCGTGTACGATGTTTTCGCCAATGCTCAGAGCATAGTCGCCACGGATGGAGCCGGGAACAGCTTCCAGCGGATTGGTAGCGCCGTTCAATTGACGAACAGCTTTAATAGCGTTTTCGCCTTCGATTACAGCAGCAACCAGGGGAGAAGAGGTGATGAAGTCAACCAGTTCGCCAAAGAAGGGTTTTTCCTTGTGCTCAGCATAGTGGGTTTCAGCAACTTCTTTGGGAGCAACGATCATTTTCAGAGCAACGATTTTCAAGCCCTTTGCTTCAAAGCGAGCCAGAATGTTGCCAACCAAGTTTTTCTTAACGCCATCGGGTTTTACCAGAATAAAAGTCTTTTCAATAGCCATTGGAATCTCTCCTAACATAATTTAAATTTGAGTATACTAAATCGCAAGCACGATTATAGTCCATAGATTATTATACTAGAAATCGCATCAAATGCCAACATTTTTACGTTATTTATTAGCGATGCATAGCGCGAGCTTGCTCACGGAGCAAACGCACACGCTCCTCTGTGGGCGGATGAGTGCTGAATAATTGCTTCATGTTCACACCGGAGAAGGGGTTGATGATGAACATGTGGGCTGTTGCCTCGGTAGCACCGGGCATAACACGACGTCTTGCAAAGGCTTCGATTTTCAGTAACGCGTCAGCCAGAGCATTGGGGTCGCCGCAAAGCTCGCCGCCGGATTTATCAGCCATGTATTCGCGAGAGCGGGACACTGCCATTTGAATCAAGGCTGCAGCCAAGGGAGCTAAAATCATTACCAAAATTGTGGCAAATGGGTTGCGGCTTTCGCCGTTTTCATCGCGACCACCGCCAAAGAACATGCCCCATTGAGCAATGGTGGAGATAGCACCGGCCATGGAAGCAGCCACGGTGCTGATTAAAATATCGCGGTGCTTCACGTGGCTCAGCTCATGGGCCAATACGCCTGCCAATTCATCCTCGTCCAGCATGTCAGCCAGAGCAGTGTTCACTGCTACAGCAGCGTGCTCAGGGTTTCGGCCCGTTGCGAAAGCGTTGGGCACGGGGCTGTCGATGATGTACACCTTGGGCATGGGCAGCTTAGCACGGTCAGCCAAGCGTTTTACGATACCATAAAGTCTAGGAGCGGTGCGGGCGTTGACCTCTTGGGCGCGATAATGGGCCAAAACCATTTTGTCGCTGTTCCAATAGGTGAAGAAGTTCATAACCACGCCGAAGACCAGCATGATGGTCATGCCCTGCAGACCGCCAAAGTAGTCGCCAATTGCCATGAGCAGCATGGTCATCAGCGCCATCAAGAAAGCTGTTTTCATTAAAATTATTCCTCCTCAAGCAAATCATATGTAAAAGTGTTTTTCACGCAGCATCACCTGCGCCACTTTTATTATAGCAAGAGCGTGCTTATTTTTCAATTTGCTCCTTGATAGATGTCAACATATTTTCACTGTTTTCACGAACTTTTTTCTTTAGGATGGGATTGAGCAAACCTGCAATCATGGGAATGCCAAACTCAAAGTCCACGGACAGAGTTACCTCGCACTCCTCGCCTTTGGGCACAATGTTCCACTCACCCTCCATTTTCTTCAAATCGCCCTCGGTTTGGGCATAGGTGATTTTGTTTTGCTCCGGATAGAAGGTGTCCCGCTCGGTCCAGATGATCTTGCGGCCATCCACATTGCTTACCCAGTGGGAAATAGTGTAGTCCTCGCCACGCTCCAAAACCTCCACGCTTACCAAATCCTTCATGAAAGTCGGATAAGAGGGCATGTCCTTAATAATTTCGTAAATCTTCGCTGGGGTAGCTTTGATATTCTTTTTTATTTCAACATAAGGCATTTTTCTTTCTCCTTAGACTCTATTTCTTATAAGTCTTCAATAACCTCTGCAGTTTGCGCCACCGCATCTCTGAACTCTTCCAAAACATGGTCAATAACCTCTTTAGGCATAATGAGAGGCGGCTCCATGCGGATAACCTTAGGATTATTCAATGTATAGGCCACGATGATGTGCTTCATAATCATCAGGCTCATGAGCATGCCGCCCGCACCCTCCTTGGTCAGCTCGATGCCCAGCATCATGCCGCGACCGCGCACCTCGGTGATAACCGTAGGAAATGCGGCGGCAATTTGCTCAAGGCCTGCCTTTAAGTACGCGCCCGCTTCGCGGCCGCGCTCTAAGAGGCCCTCCTCCTTGATGGCCGCGATGGTAGCCACGCCGGCGGCGCAAGCCAATTGGTTGCCACCAAAGGTAGAGGTGTGCAAGAAAGGTGCCTCAATGAGGCCCTGCCAAGCACGCTCGGTGCCGATGATGGCACCAATGGGCATGACGCCGCCGCCCAAGGCCTTAGCGCAGGCCATCAGGTCGGGCTCCACGCCTTCGGCGTTGACGCCGAACCAGTCCCCGGTGCGACCGATGCCAGTCTGCACCTCGTCAGCTATAAGCAGCGCGCCCTTGGCCTCACAGATTTCCTTAACTCGGCGCAAATACCCTGCCGGCGGCACGATGATGCCGCCCTCGCCCTGAATGGGCTCCAGGATGACCGCCGCAGTCTCTTCGTCCACTGCCGCGGCCAAAGCCTCGGCGTCGCCGTATTCTACATGGGTGAAGCCGTTTAAGAGCGGCTTAAAGGGCTCCCGGTACAGCTCGCGCCCCGTGGCCGTGAGGCTGCCGAAGGTTTTGCCGTGAAAAGCATTTTTCGCGGCCACGAATTTACTGCGCTTGGTGGCCAAGCGCGCTACCTTGAGGCAGCCTTCCACGGCCTCGGTGCCACTGTTCACGAAAAAGCTATATTGCAGCGCCCCTGGAGTGATGGCGGCCAGGGCCTCTGCTAAATCGGCCATGGGCCGATTAAAGAGGACCTTGCCGCACATGGGCATGCCGTGGAGCGCACGCTCCACGGCCTCGACTACCTTGGGATGGCGATGGCCCAGAGCGAACATGCCGTAGCCGCCCAGGCAGTCGATGAACTCCTGGCCCTCGCTATCGGTGATGGTCCAGCCACTAGCCGTGGTCTCTACGCTGCCTAAGCCCATGAAGCGAAAAAGCTTCGCTTGGGCCGGATTGATGTACTTTTCATATTTGGCGATGGTTTCGTCCACATAGGTTGACATTGTTTCTACCTTCTTTATGTATAGAAATTAATAGGAATTAAGCTGAAAGCTTGTTTTAATATAAAAGCTTGTTCACGGGCACAAAGGTAATGCCACTCTTTTTGAACTCGTCCGCATACATTTGCCAGCATTTGGCAGTGTTGGGACGGGCGTGGCAGATGGCAATGGCGCTGCCGTTCTTCTCGGCCATGGCAAAGGCCTTGTAGATTTGCTTACGAATATCCTCCACATTGCTGCTGTTATCCAGGAAAATATCGTTGCGAGCGGTGGCTACGCCCATTTGCTTAGCCATATCACGGGCAATGGAGGCAGAATTGGTGCGGCTGTCCACGAAAAAGATTTTTTCATTCTTCAAAACCTGCAGCACGGCCTTCATAGTAGCCTTATCCGCCGTAGCCTTGGAGCCCTGGTGATTATTAACGCCGATGACTCCGGGCAGGCTGTTTAAATGCTTACGTAGCAGGGCCTGCTGGGAGGGGCTGCTTTTGCCAGTCATAATGGTGCGGCTGCCCTCGCTCATTGCACTGCGGCTCAGGGGCTCCATGGGCAGGTGCAGCATGGGCACCTTGCCACGACTTTTCACCATTTCTAAAACGTCACTGGAAAATTCCTTCTCGGGCAAAATAGCGTAGCTAAAAGGCAAGCCCGTATTTAATAAGGTGCGCACAGTGGTCATATCCGCGCCGCAATCATCTACTATAATGGCGATCTTACCCTGATACTGACGAGGCTCCTCCACTGGCTCCTCAGGCAAATCCTTTACGTCCTTATCCTTTTTCTTCAAATTACCGTTGTGGAAAAAGACGATGGTATCGGTGACGAATTCCTTGCTACCGGAGCCAGCCTTCACCTTGATACCCACCTCGGCCTTAAAGGCGTCCCAGGTCTTGTATTTGGTCATGCGACCGGAAATATAAGCTAGGCCAGCGGCCTCCACCTTGGTCTTGAGCCAATCACCGGCACCGGTGACGCTGGTGCTTACGGGCACGCCCACAGCCAGATTACGCTGGTTGATTTGCACCTTGGCACCGGACTCCTCCACCTCCACGTTCTTTTTGCCGTGGTCGTTTTCGATGAGCTGCCAATTATCCTTTTGCAAAAGGATATTATCCACCAGGCGCTGGGCCTCAATGGACTCATCTAAAAGATTAACCTCCTTGGTGGGAGCGCTGTGCTTACTATCGCCCACGTCCTTTTTGCTGCGGTCGTTGGCATAAAAAAGCCCGCAGGCCACTGCCAAAATGGCGATAATGCCAATGAGGCAAAGGATGATATATTTCCCGCCACTACTCTTACCGGAGTTTTTTCTTCTTCTTGTTGCCATATGCTTGACTCCCTTCTCCCGGCCTCAGGCCCGGGGATGAGTTTTATCGTAAACCTCACGCAGCCTTTCCATATCCAGATGGGTATAAATCTGCGTGGTCGAAATATCTGCATGACCTAAAAGCTCCTGTACCACACGTAAATCCGTGCCATTATTCAGCAGATGTGTGGCAAAGGAATGGCGCAGCATGTGAGGCGTTACCCTTTTGGTAATGCCGGCCTGCTTGGCGTATTCCTCAATGAGCTCGTTGACCCGCTGCCGACTTAAGGGTCCACCCCAATCGGTAACGAAAAGGGCTTCCACCTTGCCTGCGTTTTTATTAGTATCCGCATGAAGCAGCTGAGGTCGCACAAAATTAATATAATGCTCTAAATATTTAATGGCAGTGCTGCCCAAGGGAATCATGCGCTCCTTGGAGCCCTTGCCCAGGGCCAGCACATATTCACGGGCCAGGTCCACCTTTTTTAAGGGCAAATTCACCACCTCGGACACACGCATACCCGTGGCATACATGGTTTCGAGAATGGCCTTGTCCCGATAGCCTGTGAAGGTGCCTAGATTAGGCTGCTCTAAGAGAGCCTCCATCTCCTCCAGGCTTAAAAATTTGGGCAAATGCTGACTGCGAGCCGAGGCCTCCAGTGCCTCCGCCGGGTTCTGCTCCAGATGACCCTCGTTGACTAAAAAACCATAAAAGGCCTTGATGGCCGCCAATTTGCGAGCTAGGGTAGCAGGCTTACGCCCCTCCGCCTTGAGCTGGGCCAAATAATCCCGCAGCTGTAATTTACTCAAATGCAGCAGGCTTTCAAAATCCGTGCTTTTAATGCCCAAGGCCTTTTGCATGAGGCGCAAATCCCTGCAGTAAGCGGCACGGGTGTTGACGGATACTCCCTGTTCAACTAATAAATAATCTTCAAATAATTGTTGGTAATCCGTCATCAGCAATTCACTCCAAAAAGAAAAACAACGCCGCAGCGCCGTTTTTCTATAGTCACTTCATTAATTATCTTTCTTTTCCGGCTGCATGATTGTAATGTTAGTCGCCGGAGAAATAGTAGAAATCGCATGCTTATAAACCAGCTGCTGCTTGCCTTCGTTTTCAATAATCACGGTGAAATTGTCGAAGCCACGCACCAAGCCGCGGATCTGGAAACCATTCATCAAATAGATGATGACGCCCAGATTTTCCTTGCGCACATGGTTCAAAAAGCTATCTTGTAAATTCATCGCAGGTTTTGCACAGTTCATCATCAGAACACCCCTCCAATCTATCTCTATACTATAATTTTACAACGAAATGCCTTTTTCTACAAGCATTTCACAAATTCTTTCCAGAACGTTTGTATAATTTGGTGTTGCTTCTAGCTGGAGCCACTTAATATAGGGCATTTTTTTATACCAAGTAATCTGGCGCTTGGCAAAATTGCGAGTAGCTTGCTTTAATTTACCAATGGCCTGCTCATAGTCCATGGAGCCATTAAGATACCACACCATTTGCCGATAGCCAATGCTCTGCATGCTCTGGCAGTCGGGGCTCACGCCGCGCTCTAAAAGGCTGCGCACCTCCTGCTCTAGGCCCTGCTCCAGCATGATGTCCACTCGCTTATTGATACGCTCGTATAAGGCGCTGCGCTCCATTTCGAGGCCTATCACAATGGCATCGTAGGGACTTTCGCTGGCGCCGTATTGGTTCACCTGTTCGCCGCTTAAGGCCGCTTCTAAAGCCCGCACTACCCTACGCACATTGTTAGGATGGATGCGCTGGGCTGCCTCTGGATCAAGCGCTGCCAGTCGCTTGTGCAGCGCCTCCGGCCCCTGCTCCTCTGCTTCCTTAGTCAGCCGCTCTCGCAGCTCACTATCCTCGCTGACGCTATTGAAGGCGTAATCCTCTAAAAGTGCCTTAATATAAAGTCCCGTACCTCCCGCAATAATGGGCAAATGGCCACGCTCATTAATCTCTGTAATCAAGCGCTGGGCCTGCTCCTTAAAATCCACCACGCTAAAGCTAGCCTCCGGTGGCAGAATATTTACCAAATGATGGGGCACTGCGGCCAGCTCCTCCGCCGTGGGCTTAGCCGTGCCAATATTCATATCTCGATAGACCAGCATGGAGTCCCCGGAAATAATCTCACCATTATACTTTTTGGCAATCTCGATGGCGCAATGGCTCTTGCCCGTGGCCGTAGGGCCTAGGATGACCAGAACCCTTTCCTTATGCGACTGTTCCTGCATGAGCTTACCTCCTGATAATGCCAAATTTAATGCGGCTATATTTCCCGCCCACGTATTCTGTGCAGCCGTATTCGGCTAATAAGTACTCGCTGCGCTCTTTGATGACAACTCTAGGCGCAACCTTTAAAGCTAGCTCTACAGTGGACTTGGCCAAGGGCTCTTCTAAAGAAAGCGGACGCAAGGCCTCCATGGCCTTGGAGCCCTGCACCGGATGGCGGAACATGGGGTCGAAATAGACCACATCAAAGGTGAGCCCCTTAGCTACGCACTGCGCCAAATACTCCGCCGCCACTGCGTGGACGGCTTCAACGCGCCGCAGCGCTGCCGTGAGGAGCGGTGTCTTGCACTCATAGTGCGCCAGCCCGTGCTCCACCGCAAAATGCAAGAGCAGCGAAGCCTCTAGGCCCACTACCCTGCCTGCTGCGCCCACTACGCAGGCAGCCACTGCCGCGTCGCTAGCTAGGCCCAGCGTGCAATCGAGCACATGTGCACCAGGTTTGAGGTCTAGCGCCTTTACCAAATGGTCGGGTGCACCACGCAAAAGCTGCTGCACCCTGATCTCGGCCATCCCCGGATGATAACTAAAGGTGCCATGCTCGCTATGAATGCGTGGGCCGTCCTTCTCTAACACGATGACCGCCGCCAAGCCCTGGGCCGCCATAAAGTCCTCTAAAACCTGATTGTGAGGTCTATCCAAATAGGCCACGCCTAAGCGGGCGGCCATGGCCTTGGCGGCTTCAATAGCCGCACTGCCCCTGGCATTGCGGCTTAAAACTACGGCATACTTACCCTGTAGCATTTAAAAGCCCGTCCTTTTGAACATTTTGTAGAGCTGGTCGCTGTCAATGGCGATCATACAGGGGCGGCCATGGGGACAGGTAAAGGGATGCTCCGTATTACATAAATCGATAATCAGCTGGCGCATTTGCTGCATAGTCAGCAGCTGACCTGCCTTAATGGCCGCCTTGCAAGCCGTCATATGCAGCACCTCTTGGCGCAGATCGCTGGCCTTCACGTCGCGGAGCTCGCCCAGCATTTTACAGATTTCTTGGATAAAGTCCTCGGCGTCCTCGGCCTTGATATCCGTGGGCAGGCTGGAAATGCGCAGCATGGTCTCGCCGCCAGCCTCCACATCCACGCCCAGCTTGAGGAATTCCTCGCGATAGGCAGTAATGCGCTCGATTTCGTCGGCCGCCAGGTCGATATAGAGCGGGATTAAGAGCTGCTGGGACGGTACCTGCTCATGGGCAGCCACCAGCTTATCGTATAAAATGCGTTCGTGGGCTGCGTGTTGGTCGATTAAATAAAGTGTATCCTCGGATTGGGCAATAATAAAGGTTTTATCCACCTGACCAATGGGCCAAATGGTGGCGATGCCACTATCCGTGTTGGTAAATTTGATGGTCTCGCGCTTGACAACGGACTCTGCTACAGGAGCTGGTGCAGCTGTCTCAACAGACTCGGCCTGAGTAGGCTTAGCGCCGAACTCTGCTCTGGCCTCGTGGACAGGAAGCACTGTCTCCTGATGGCCCTTGTCATACACGGCCTCAGGCTTCGCTTCTTCAGCCTTGGCAAAGTCCTCAAAGGGCTGCCAAATGGCCTGCTGCACGGGCTGGGCCTGCTCACGTTCCTTGACCACGCTGATAGGCTTAATTTCTGCTTCTGGCTCCTTAAAAATAGGCTCGGAGGGAGCCTTGAAGATGGGATTATTGACTACAGGACGCGTATTTTTATTGCTTACGCTGCCATGCAAGGGCGGTAAATTTTGCGCTGCTGGCTTTACAGAGCTAGGCTGTACATTAAGTTGAGTCTGCTTCGGCTTCACATAAGCGTTGAGCTCCGAGTCAGGCAAGAGCGTAATCTCCATTTTTTGGGCGCTCATGGGACGAGTCAAGGCGTCCGTTAATGCCTTAAACATAGCCTTATAGACTAGGCTCTCATCGCTGAATTTAATCTCGCTCTTTTGGGGATGCACATTCACATCCACTGCCGCTGTATCAATAGTAATATTTAAAACGGCAAAGGGAAATCCGCTCTTAGGAATTTGGGATTGGTAGGCATGGTCAATGGCCTTGGCCAGCATCTTATTGCCGATGCTGCGTCCATTGACGAAGAGGGTTTGCCATTGGCGGGTGCCCTTTAATAGGGTAGGCTTACCAATGTAGCCACTGATTTTAATCTTGGGGTCCGCGAAGTCCACCTTGAGCAAATCTTGGGCCACGCTGCGACCGTAGAGAGCTCTAATAGCTCCCTGCAAATCGCCATCGCCAGGGGTGTGCAGCACTTCTTTATCGTTATTCACTAAGCGGAAGCGCACGTCCGGACGGGACAAGGCTAATTTCGTCAAAAGCTCACTAATATAGCGACCCTCTGTCACCACGGTCTTCAAGAATTTGCGCCGTGCAGGCACATTGAAGAAAAGATTTTCCACAATCACCGTGGTACCGGCACTAGCGCCCGTGCTGGTGACCTCCGTATTTTCGCCACCGTCAATATGGACGGAGGTTGCTAAATCCTCATCCGCAGGGCGGGTCAGCAAAGTAAAATTCGAAACAGAGGCAATGCTGGGCAGAGCCTCACCGCGAAAGCCTAGAGTTTTCAGGCTCATTAAATCCTCGGCCTTCACAATCTTGCTAGTAGCATGGCGCAGCACCGCTAAGCGAGCATTGGCCTCGCTCATGCCGCAGCCATTATCCACCACGCGAATGTATTCCGTGCCACCGCCGAAGGTGGTAACATCAATTTGACTAGCACCGGCGTCCAGAGCGTTTTCCACTAATTCCTTCACCACGGAGGCTGGCTTTTCTACTACCTCGCCTGCCGCAATCTGGTTGGCTGTATTCGTATCTAAAAGCTGTACTACATGTGTATCTGCCATTAGCGACCGCTCTCCTTTCGTGCTTCGTCCTGTAATTTATAGAGCATATTCATGGCCTCGATGGGGGTCATGCTCATCACATCGATGCTTAAGAGCTGCTCCGTGATGGCGCTGGTAAAGAGGGAACCCATGCCCAACATATCAGGCTCTGCAGCTGCCACAGGAGCGCTCTGAGCCTTCTCGCTATCGTACTCCTCAAGGAATTCCTCAGCGCGGTCCAGCACCTTCTTGGGCAATCCTGCCAGCCGCGCCACGTGCACGCCGTAGCTTCTATCCGTGCCACCGGGCACAATGCGCCGCAGGAAAACGATATCCTTGCCCCGCTCCTTTACGGCCACGCTATAATTTTTCACACCGCTCAGCTCCTGCTCCATGGCAATGAGCTGGTGATAGTGGGTCGCAAAGAGCGTCTTGGCCTTAATTTTATCGTGAATATATTCCATGACAGCCCGGGCAATACTCATACCGTCGAAGGTGGAGGTACCACGTCCCACCTCGTCTAAAATAATGAGGCTGTTTTTCGTCGCGTAGCGTAAAATCTGGGCAACCTCGTTCATCTCCACCATAAAGGTGCTCTGGCCCGTGGCTAGATCGTCGCTGGCGCCCACGCGGGTAAAAATTTTATCCACGGGGCAAATATTGGCCTGACGAGCTGGGATAAAGCTGCCCATTTGAGTCAGGAGGACTAATAAAGCTACCTGACGCATATAGGTGGATTTACCGGCCATATTGGGTCCGGTGATGATGATCATGCGCTCGTCATTATTATTAAGATTAACGTTGTTAGGAACGAAGATTTCCTTTTCTAGGAGACGTTCCACCACGGGATGGCGTCCATCGGTAATCCTGATTTCCCCCTGATTATTTAATTCAGGGCGCACATAATTATATTTATAAGCCGCAATGGCCAGGCCGTTGAGCACGTCCAAGGTGCCAATGGCGCGGGCCGTGGCTTGAATTTCTGTAATCTGGCTGCGGATAAGTGCGCGCAGCTCGTCGAAGAGATAAAATTCTAAGCTCTGGATTTTTTCCTTAGCACCGAGAATTTTATTCTCGTATTCCTTTAATTCGGGCACAATATAGCGCTCCGCGTTGACCAGGGTCTGCTTGCGCACGAAGTAATCGGGCACGCTGCTGGTCTGACCCTTAGAAACTTCGATATAATAGCCAAAGACCTTGTTAAAGCCCACCTTCATGGTCTTGATGCCGGTCTCTTCCTTAATCTTCAGCTCGAAATTTTGCATCCAGGTCTTGTTATCCGCTGCGATGAGCTGCAGCTCATCCAGCTCTGCGTTGTAGCCCTGTCTAATCATGCCGCCTTCTCGAATCGAGAAGGGCGGCTCGTCCACGATGGCCTGCTGCAGCCGCACAGCGAGCTCGCTGTGCGTGCCAATCTCGCCCTGCAAGCGCTGCAAAGCCTTGCTTTGACAATTCGCTAGCACGTCCTTCAGGGCCGGCAGCACGCTAAGGGAACTGCGCAGCGCCACTAAATCGCGAGCGTTGGCGCTGCCCACCTCTACCCGGCTCACGATACGCTCCAAGTCCGCCACCGCCTTCAGCTGCTCTGCCACTGCGTCCCGCAGGGCAGCGCCTGCTGTGAGCTCGGCGATGGCCTCTTGTCGCTCGTGAATGCGAGCGATGTCCAGTAGCGGCGTCTCGATCCAGCTGCGCAAGCGGCGGGCACCCATGCTGGTTTTGGTGAAATCCAAAACCCCCAGCAGCGTGCCCCGCTTGCTGCCATCGGCCATGGAGCGGACCAGCTCCAGATTGCGAATGGCCGTTGCATCCAGCTGCATGAAGCTGTCCCGCACGATTTCACTGAGCTGATTAATATGGCTCAAATCGGCCATAACGGTGCTGTGCAGATAGCGCAGCAGCAGCTCCACTGTGTGCTGCACCAAGGAATTTATTTGGGCAGCAGGGGCAGTGGGAGCAGCAGAAAAGTGCTGAGCGAAGTAATCCGCCTCAGGGTTTTCCTCCTTGTAGCGCGTAAGAGTGCAGTCCGGCAGCTTGGAGCGAAGCCATTCTAGGAGCTGCTCCTGCTCTTGGAAGGAGTCGGTCAAAACCAGCTCCGCTGGCTGCAAGCGATAGAGCTGCTCTTCGATTTCCAGCATTTTCTCGGCGCCGTCGGCCTGTAGCCACCGGCATTCGCCGGTGGACACGTCAACCACAGCCATGCACACAGCCTCCTGCTGCTCTGCCAGCAGCACTAGATAACGATTATGCTTGTCCTCCAAAAGCTGCTCATTTAAGGCCGTACCAGGAGTGATAATCTTTATCACCTTGCGCTCCACAATGCCCTTGGCAAAGCGTGGATCCTCCATCTGCTCGCAAATGGCAATGCGATAGCCCTTTTGCACGAGCTTTGCAATATACCCATCCACGCTGTGGTAGGGCACGCCGCACATGGGAATATTATCCCCGCTGCCCGCTCTTTTAGTCAGGGTAATATTCAGTTCACGGGACGCCGTTAGGGCATCCTCAAAAAACATTTCGTAAAAATCTCCCAAGCGGAAGAAAAGCAGCTCGTTTTGGTGCTGCTCCTTCACAGCCAGGTACTGCTGTACCATAGGGGTATAATTGGGAGTAGTATTCTTTTCAGCAGCCATTAATCAACCGCCTTACCTTTCACTAACCAAGTTTGGGCCGTGTCAATCAAAACATTGACCTTCTGGCCCACTGCATATTCCTTGCCCTCTACTGGCCACAGCACTAAAACACCGGTGCGACTGCGTCCGGTCCACACATCGGCCTGCTTGCTGGGTCCCTCTGCCAAAACCTCCACGGTTTTGCCGATGAGCTGCTCATGGCAGGCCACGCTCTTGGTGTTTTGCAAGGCCATGAGGCGATTGAGGCGCTCCTTCTTCACCGGCAGGGGCACTTGGTTCTCCATCTTGGCCGCGGGAGTGCCACTGCGCTTGGAATAAATGAAGGTGAAGGCGCTGGTAAAGCCCACCTGCTCCACCACATCCATGGTCTCCGCAAAATCCTCCTCGGTTTCTCCGGGGAAGCCCACGATAATATCCGTGGTAATGGCCGCATCGGGCACGTATTTACGAATGAGCTTGATTAATTCCAGATATTTTTCCTTGGTATAGCCACGGTTCATGCGGCGCAAAATCTCGCTGCTACCGGATTGGAAGGGCACGTGGAAGTTTTCGCAGATATGCTCGCATTCGGCCACGGCCTTGATTACCTCCTCGCTCATATCCCTGGGATGGCTAGTCATGTAGTGAATACGCTCCACACCGGGAATCTCGTTCACGCGGCGCAACAGCTTGGCAAAGGCTTCCTTTTCGCCAAAATCCTTACCATAGGAGTTAACGTTTTGGCCCAGCAGGGTGAATTCCTTGTAGCCCTCTTTAACAGCGGCCTCGATTTCCTCTACAATATTTTCCATACTACGGCTACGCTCACGACCGCGCACATAGGGCACGATGCAGTAGGTGCAGAAATTATTGCAGCCATACATAATGGGAATCCAAGCCGCAAAGGGGCTCTGGCGTACTCTATGGCCTTCGAACTCACTTTGGTGAATGGTTAAATCCGTGTAAGCAATGCCCTTGCGGTCCGCCAGATAATCCAACAGCAGCTGCTTAAAATCGTTCACATAGGCGGTGCCTAAGAGCAAATCCACCTGGGGATGCTTCTTTTGCAGCTTTTCCCCATCCTTTTGGGCCATGCAGCCGGCTACGCAGATGACGCAGTCAGGATTGCGCTTTTTCTCGGCCTTTAGCTCACCGATTTTACCGGCGATTTTCTTTTCTGCGCTCTCACGGACGCAGCAGGTATTCACTAAAATCACATCGGCGCCGTGGTAATCGCTAACGGGCTTA
Organism: Phascolarctobacterium sp.; assembly: GCA_034086985.1. Lineage (GTDB taxonomy): Bacteria > Bacillota > Negativicutes > Acidaminococcales > Acidaminococcaceae > Phascolarctobacterium_A. The sequence continues at coordinate 52,742 of JAXDZG010000011.1, read as the reverse complement.
TAGCCCAGCTCCTCCAATTGGCCTGCGTAATGCTCCGTATCGGACTCGTTCATTTGACAACCATAATTTATTAAGCAATAAGTTTTTCCTTGCATCTAAGCAACCTCCATAATCTATATCAAAGTTTTGGACACACTTTACCTATCATAATATTATACTAAATTTGTCTGTTTTCCCGCAAGTGCAAAAATATTTTAGTACTAGGTATTGAAATCTGGCCACAATATGATTACAATATAGGGAGTGAATTTTTCTCAATTCACAACCATGCAAAAGCATTATTTTTTATCTTTAGTAATTCTAAGAAGGTAAGGAAAATGAAAAGTAAAAAACAACTGGCCTTGCTGCTTATGCTGGTTCTCGTGCTTGCAGGCGCGGCCTTTTATTTCCTCTATTTTGTGCGCACCCCGGCTTATGCCTTAAATCAGGCGCGTGTGGCTATTAAGGAGCACAATGCTGCTAAATTTGAGCAATATGTGGATCTGGACTCGGTGCTAGATAACGCCTTTGAGGATATTATTAAGGCGGAAAGCAAAATAAATAATGATAATATCTTCTCCAATCCCTTCGCTCTGGGTATTTTGCATATGCTCAAGCCCCCTGTAATTGATTTAATGAAGCAGGAGGCACGGAATAGAATTGCTGCCAAGCCTGCCCAGGAGGAGCAGGTGGCTGACCCGGTACCTGACGCCATGCGCCGCAATATGGAGCGCCATATTCCCCTGGATAAGCTTACTGTAAAGGATGTCAAGCTCTCTAAGCAGGAGAAGGGCACCGCCACCGCAACCCTAGTACTCCATGATGAGCATTTAGGGAAGGATTTTGGCGCCATGCTTTTCATGCAGACCAATGACCAGGGCCAGTGGCAGGTCAAGAAAATCAGCAATCTGACGGAGCTCATCATTCAGTTCTCCGCGGCCAAAAAGGCTAAGCTGGCGGCGGAGCATAAGCCCATTATAGAAAGGCTGAACAAGGCTGTGAGCACCTCTGAGGTGGAGCTACATGTGTTTGATGACCCCAATATCAAGGAGGCCGAGCCCCAAAAAATGCTGTTGGCCAGTGTCAGCGCTACTAATAGGACGGGCGTGACCATCAATCGCATGTATTACGATGTGACCATTGCCGATGACAAGGGCAAGGAGCTCTATTCCTATCCGGAGCATTTCCGCGGCTCCATTGCTCCCAGTGCCACTGTAAAATTGGAGACCAGCAAAAATCTGAATCCCTTATTGCCCGACGATAAACGGCTTTTGGGCTTGGATATGAGCAAGCTCAATGGACGCATTCAGATTACCTACATCGCCTTCGACGATGGCAACGTGCTGAGTCCCAATACCTTTATGGAGTAAAAATTAAGCCTGAGCGCGTTGCTCAGGCTTTCTTTTTATCGCGATGCTTTTTATAACCCCAAAAGATGAGGCCTACTACAACAACTAGCACTGCCAAGCGCTGGCTGTTTTGCTGGAAGTTTACGATATCGTGGCCGATGACTACCTCAAGCGCAGTGGAGGGAAATTTGCCGATTAAGTTGGCGATGATGTAATCCCTGGCGCTGATACGGCTCACGGCGCCCACGGCGGTTAAAATACCGGAGGGGAAATAGGGCAGGGCTCTGGCAAAGGCCATCCACTCCAGACCATGCTTGCCGCTAGCTTCATCGATGTGCTGCAGGGAATTGCTATTGGCAATAATGGCCTCCGCCGTACTGCGGAAGAAGAAGCGCATCAGAAAGAAACTGATGACCACGCCCACCGTCTCCGCCAGCCAGGAAATAAGAATGCCCAAGGGCAGACCGAAGATGAGGCCGTTGGCGGTGGAAAGGAAGATGGAGGGAAAAATGCTGCCTGCGTTGATAAGCACATCTAGGATGAAGCTAATCACCATGGCCCAGGGGCCGAAGGAGCGCAGATATTCCACAAGACCATCCACATTGCCGCTGATGGCCAGCTTAAAGGTGGTGCTGAAAAAATCCTCTGCAAAACATTGAATGCCGCAGAAGAGCGCTACCAAAAGCACGGCAGCGGCTATCTTCGTCACAGTATCGGGATTTTGGAGCCACTTATATTTATCTTGCAAAGTAAAAACCTCTTTATATAAGTATTAGGAGTATACTTGAAAATACTATGCCTTAGTTTAGCGAAAAGCTTTACTAAGGAAGCACAGCTTTAAGTGTTAAAGATCATAGCGAAGCGCTGGCCGAACTGCAGCTCCACTAAGCGCTTGATTTCCTCCAGCGCCTGGGGCCTAGCCAGCTCCTCCTGCGCCAGCTGGCGCACCTGGGCAATGGTCTCCGTATCTCGAATTATATCAGCAATGCGCAAATCTGGCAAGCCGTGCTGGCGCAGGCCAAAGAGCTGGCCCACCCCACGCTGCTTCAAGTCTTCCTCCGCTAGGTAGAAGCCGTCCTCGCTGTCCCGCACAACTTGCAGGCGGGACAGCGCTTCGGGGCTGTCCACACCCGTGAGCAGCACGCAGTAGGACTGCTGGCTGCCACGGCCTACCCGGCCCCGCAGCTGATGCAGCTGCGCTAGGCCGAAGCGTTCGGCGTTCTCGATGACCATCAAGGTAGCGTTAGGAACGTTCACGCCTACCTCGATGACCGTGGTGCTCACTAAAACCTTCGTATCGCCCGCAGCAAAAGCGGCCATAATGGCCTCCTTTTCTGCGGCCTTGAGCCGACCGTGGAGCAGGGCGCAGGGCACGCTACGCAGCACGCCCTTGCTTTTCTGAGTAAGCTCCTCATAGACGCTTTCCGCGCTGCGTGCCTCCAGCGCCTCCGACTCCTCGATCAAAGGACAGACGATATAGGCCTGCCTCCCCGACTGGACCTGCCGGAGCAAGCCCTCGTACACCTGAGGCCGTTTGGCCTCATTGTAGCAGAGGGTTTGCACCGGCTTGCGTCCCGGCGGCCGGCCCTTCATGAGGGAAATATCCAAATCGCCGTAGACTGTTAAGGCTAGGGTACGTGGTATGGGCGTTGCCGTCATGACCAATACGTCGGGAGCCAGAGCGGACTTATTGGCTAAGCGCGCCCGCTGCTCCACCCCGAAGCGATGCTGCTCGTCGGTGACAGCTATTGATAGGCGTGCGAAGCGCACGTCCTCTTCTAGTAAGGCATGAGTACCTACGAGCACGTCGATGAGACCCAGCTCTAGATTGAGGAGCAGCTCCCTGCGGGCCTTGGCCCGCATACCGCCCACCAGGAGCGCCACACGCATTCCGGCCGGCTGCAAGAACTCTTGCAGCGTGTCGTAATGCTGGCGCGCCAATATTTCGGTGGGCGCCATGATGCAGCCCTGATAGCCGTGCTCAACAGCCTTGGCTAAGGCCAAGGCACTGAGCACGGTCTTGCCGCTGCCCACGTCGCCCTGCAGAATGCGGTGCATGGGCTGGGCTTTTTCCATGTCGGCACTGATTTCCTGCCACGCTTTTTCCTGCTGCTCTGTAAGAGTAAAGGGTAAATGAGCTAGAATTTCCTTAATTTTTTCCCCATTGGGGCCGTGCTGAATGCCCTGGCGCTGGTCGTGGTTTTGCTGACGGTAGGATAAAAGGCCGCACTGCAGGAGGAAAAGCTCCTCAAAAATAAAGCGTCTTTTGGCCTCGCCAAGGGCCTGCCAGCTGGTGGGAAAATGAATATTTTTTAATGCCGTCAAACGATCCGGCAAATGGCATTTTTCCACAATGGACCGGGGCAAGCTTTCGGGCAGCTCCTCTTCGGCCAGAGCCAAGGCTTGGCGCATCCATTTGCGCAAATTGAGCTGGGTTAAGCCACCGCTTAGGGCGTATACCGGCAGTATCTCCGGCTGCAGCTCCTCGCCCTCCTCTAGCACCTGTATGGTGAGCTCGGACACCGTGCGAGTGGCTTTGCCAGGGCGCACCTTGCCCATAATCAAAAGCTCCATGCCGGGGCGCAGCTTTTGGGCGCTGTAGCGCTGGTTCATAAAAAAATATAGAGAGGCATAGGCGGTCTCATCCCGCACCGTAACCACCGTATAGCGCTTGCCATGGGCCCCCATACCGTTGCGTATATTGTAAACGCTGGCCTTGAAAATCTGGCGGGAGCCGTCCATTTTCAGCTCTTTAATCTTTTTTAAGTTGCCGTAATCCAGATAGGCCTCCTGCCGCGGATAGTACTCCAGCAGGTCACCCACGGTGAAAATGCCGGCATTAGCTAGCTCTGCCGCCTTTTTAGGGCCTATTCCCTTTAAAAATGTCACTGGTTCCTGCCACCACATCTCAAAAACCTGCCTTAGTATTTAGTAGAATCAGTATTTAGTATAATCTTGAAATTTTGCTTGCTTTTCTGTGCTCTTTGTGGTATGATACTCATGTTAAATTTGAATGTGCCTTATGCCTTAATCACGCTTAAGGAGGTGGGAAATTATGGCATCTATCTGCGAAATCTGCGGTAAAGGAAAACTGTCTGGCAACAATGTCAGCCACTCCAATAGACACACCAAACGTGCTTGGAGCCCGAATATTCAACAAGTAAGAGCAGTTGTTGATGGTTCTGTAAAACGTGTAAATGTTTGCACCCGTTGCCTGCGCTCCGGTAAAGTTAACCGCGCTATCTAATCTTCGGATTTAAAAAGAAGCCAAATACCTTTCGGTATTTGGTTTCTTTTTTTGCCATTTTTACTTAATTTTAAAGCCACATTCGGGACAGAATTTGGACAGGGAAGAAATCTTGGCACTGCAGCTGGGACAAAGGATAAAGGCTCTGAACTCACGTAGCTTTTTCTCGAACAGCTCATAGAACAGGTTAACCTCTTTATCTTCGCGCTTCCAGCTGTAAATCTGTAGTCTTTTGCCCGTGGAGTCCATAATTACCTGCAAAGACTCATCATCCAGCTGCTGGAAGGCCACCTGCATGATTTTATTCTTGTTATGGAAATGAATGACGTTGTTTTCCTTGTCCACCTCGTCCAAGGTTACACCCATTTCGTTAATGCTCAGCATGGCGATTTGCCAAGCCGTGCCCAAATCTAATTCATAAATACGGTTATCAAAGCATGCACCCGCACCATCTATTCTCATAGTCATCCTCCAAGCTAAAAATAATAAAAAAATTCATATGCTCATTATACCACATTTCTGGCTTTTACACAGCAACAAATCTGTAAACAGCGCATAAAATAGGCACGCCTCACATCAGAAGCGTGCCTTTTGTATGTCTATTTTATTTTGCGTAGTCCACAGCGCGGGTTTCGCGGATGATGACCACCTTGATTTGACCGGGATATTCCATCTCGGCTTCAATTTTCTTGGAAATATCGCGTGCCAAGAGGATGGCAGAGGCATCGTCGATAACCTCAGGCTTAACCATAATGCGGATTTCACGGCCTGCTTGCACAGCATAGCATTTTTCTACGCCGTTGAAGGACTCAGAAATCTCTTCCAAGCGAGTCAAGCGCTTCAGGTAGCTTTCCAGAGTTTCCCGTCTAGCGCCGGGGCGAGCTGCGGAAACTGCATCGGCAGCGCTCACCAGCACTGCTTCCACGCTCTTAGGCTCCACATCACCGTGATGGGCCAAAATAGCGTTGATAATCAAATCGGACTCACGGAACTTCTTAGCGATTTCGCCGCCAATTTCCACGTGAGAGCCTTCCATTTCGTGGTCAATAGCCTTGCCAATATCGTGCAAGAGACCTGCACGCTTAGCCAAAACTACATCCACGCCCAGCTCAGAGGCCATAACACCGGCCAGATTTGCTACTTCTACAGAATGGTTCAACACATTCTGACCATAGCTGGTGCGATAGCGCAGACGGCCTAAAAGTTTAATGAGCTCAGGATGCAGGCCGTGCACGCCCACTGCAAAGGTGGCTTGCTCGCCAGCTTCCTTAATCTTTTGCTCAACCTCTTTTTGAGCCTTCTCTACCATTTCCTCAATGCGGGACGGATGGATACGACCATCGTTGATCAGCTTTTCTAGGGCAATGCGAGCAACCTCGCGGCGCACCGGGTCAAAGCCGGAAATAATCACTGCTTCAGGGGTGTCATCAATGATTAAATCGATACCGGTCAGGGTTTCCAGAGTGCGGATATTGCGACCCTCGCGGCCAATAATGCGACCCTTCATTTCGTCGTTGGGCAGGCCCACTACGGAGACGGTGGTCTCGGCCACATGGTCAGCAGCACAGCGTTGAATAGCCAGAGAGATAATCTCACGAGCCTTTTTCTCAGCTTCATCCTTAGCCTGCTGCTCCAAATCCTTGATCAGCATAGCGGATTCGTGCTTTACCTCGTCCTCCAGAGATGCCAGCAGCTCCTGCTTAGCCTCGTCGCTGGTCAAGCCAGACAAGCGCTCCAGCTCAGCCTGCTGCTTAGCGCACAGCTGGTCGGCACGCTCTTGGGCTGCATTCAAGCTTTGCTCCTTACGGGCCAGCTTTTCCTCCTTGCGCTCAAAGGATTCGATCTTACGGTCCAGATTTTCTTCCTTTTGTACCAAGCGGCGCTCCTGACGTTGCAGATCGCTGCGTCTATCTTTATTTTCGCGCTCCATTTCAGAGCGCAGACGATGGATTTCTTCCTTGGCCTCCATCATCATTTCCTTGCGTTTTGCCTCGCTAGTCTGTTCAGCCTCCTGCACAATGCGGATTGCTTGCTCTTCGGCGGTAGCAATCTTGCTTTCGGCTACGTTTTTGCGTACCAAATAGCCCACTGCACCACCTGCCAGACCAACTACTACGGCAGTACCTATAATTGCTAAAATCGTCCTCACCTCCTAGTTAAAAAATTGTTTCAAGCTTTTTTTGCACAACAACAGCAGGCGCCTTCGCGTCTGCTATAAATGTCCTTATTCCATTGAATATAATCAATTAAATGTATAAAAATATAGCAATTAACCTATTAAAATTCAGAAACAGGGCAAAAAAGAAGGCGACACGGAGTGTCACCTTGTGTAATCCACTGATATAAGCACAATGGGACAATTCTATTGTAAATAAAATCTAGAAAAATGTCAAGGATTTAACACTATATATCGGTGTTTACCTCTAATTTTTCCCATAAAACCTGCATATATCTAGCTGAAAAGCCTCGGGACGCCAAAAAGCGCCCTGCGGCTACATATATTTTCCTTCGGGCCAGCATTCTTTCCTGAGCGCTCAGCTCTTCGCGCTGGGCCTGAGCCAGCTTAGCTTGATTGCGCTGCTTAAAAAGCTCCGCTGCACAGGCGGCGTGCTCTGCCTCCAGCTCCGGCGTAAAGCGAGCCATAATTTCCTGGCTTAGCTCTGAGTCTATCCCACGCTTCGCTAGCTCCGCCGCCAAATGCTGGCGTCCATAGCAGCGCTTGTTCAGCCAGCCCTCGTAAACACGGCTGGCATAGCGTTCGTCGTTGATTAAATTGTAGTCCTCCAGCTTAGCCACAGCCGCCGCGGCCTGGGCCGCGTCGGCCCCCTTCAGCCGCAGTCTTTCCTGCATCCTTTGCTTGCTAAAATCCCTATAGGAAAGCAGATTAAGCGCGCAGTCGTAAGCCTCCTGCGCGCTAGCAAAGCCTTCTACCTTTGGATTTGTATCTTGCTCGCTCTTTTCTTTAGAGCTCTTCTTTGAAGATCGGTTCCACATCATCTGCTCCAGCTGCATCAGCCTTCACATCGCTTTGACCCATGGTGGTAGCACGGATTTTGGCCTCAATATCCTTGGCAATATCCGGGTTCTCACGCAGGAAGTCCTTGACCTTTTCTTTGCCCTGGCCTAAGCGAATGTCGCCATAAGAGTACCAAGCACCACTCTTATTGATAATATCCAGCTCAGCACCTAAGTCTACAACACAGCCCTCGTGGGAAATACCCTTACCGTACATAATATCGAACTCAGCCTGCTTAAAGGGAGGCGCAACCTTGTTCTTCACGACCTTGACGCGGGTGCGGCTGCCGATCATATCGTTGCCATTCTTCAAGGTATCGATGCGGCGTACATCCAGACGCACGGTAGAGTAGAATTTCAAAGCACGGCCACCGGTGGTGGTTTCGGGATTGCCAAACATCACGCCCACCTTTTCACGGATTTGGTTGATAAAGATGGTAGCGCATTTAGATTTAGAAATAAGACCGGTCAGCTTGCGCAGCGCCTGGCTCATTAAGCGTGCCTGCAGACCCACATGGGAGTCGCCCATTTCACCCTCGATTTCAGCGCGGGGTACCAAAGCAGCTACGGAGTCGATAACGATGATATCGATGGCGCCACTGCGTACCAGCGCGTCGGCGATTTCCAAAGCTTGCTCACCGTTATCAGGCTGGGAAATCAAGAGATTGTCTATATCAACACCCAAAGCACGGGCATAAACCGGGTCCAGGGCATGCTCAGCATCGATGAAGGCTGCATAGCCGCCCAGCTTTTGGGCCTCGGCAATCATGTGCAGGGCTACAGTGGTTTTACCGGAGGATTCAGGGCCATAGATCTCGATAACACGGCCGCGGGGAATGCCGCCTACGCCAAGGGCAATGTCCAAGCTCAAAGCGCCGGTGGGAATAACCTCGATATTCATTTTTGCACTGGCTTCGCCCAATTTCATAATGCTGCCCTTACCAAAATCCTTCTCGATTTGGTGCATGGCCATATCTAAAGCTTTCTTTTTATCTGCATCCATTGTTCAAGCCTCCTGACTTTGTTTATCTTTTGATACAATTATACAAACAAAAGTTCCGATTGTCAAGAAAAATTTTAGTCTTATTTTTGCTTTAACAGGTCTTGGATTTCCTTTTGGGCAAAGGTGTAGGTGCTGTTGCAAAATTGGCAATGGGCCTCGGTAACCTCGTCCTGAGCCAGCTCCTCCAAGGACTTTTTGTCCAAGCGACCCAGTGCAGAGAGGATGGACTCACGGCTACAGCGGCATTTGAAGTGCACGGGCACGGTTTCCTTGATATCCACGTTCAAATCGCGGCCTAGGATGCCGATAATGCGCTCCGGAGTGAAGCCGATTTCCAAAAGCTGGGTAATATAGGGAGTTTTGTTCACGTTTTCCTCCAGCTTAGCTAGCACCTCGTCGCTGCAGCCAGGCATGGCTTGGATGAAGAAGCCGCCGGCGGCTTCTACCTCGCCCTCCTTATTCACCAAAACACCTAAGGCAACGCTGCTAGGTGTTTGCTCAGAAACGTACAAGTATTTGGTTAAATCGCTGGCGATTTCGCCGTCGGCCAGCTCGCAGTAGCCAGTAAAGGGCTCGGCATTTTGCAAATAACGCGTCACTACGATATTGCCCTGGCCGATGCCGGCACCCACATTGAGCTTGCCGTCCTCCCGCAGGGGGACGAAGGCGTCGGGATTTTCTACATAACCGCGCACGTTGGTGCCCTCGGCATCGGCCACTACGTCGCCCAGGGGGCCGTCGCCCTTGAGGCGCAAGCTGATGCGCTCGCCGTCCTTCATGGTGGCGGCGAGAAGCAGGGCGCCGTTCATAGCGCGGCCCAGGGCGGCGCTAGCCAGGTGCGAGCAGCCGTGCTTTTGCGCGGCCTCTCGCACTAAATTAGTGGTACACAAAGCATAAATACGCACACCCTCAGCGGTGGCTTTCGTCAAAACGTCTTCCATTATGCTCGCCTCTTTTTACATTGCCTTGAAAAGATTTACCATTTCCATAGCAGCCATAGCACAGTCCACGCCCTTGTTGCCAGCCTTAGTGCCAGCGCGCTCCACAGCCTGTTGAATAGTCTCGGTGGTCAGCACGCCGAAGGCCACCGGCACACCAGTTTGCATGCTTACCTGAGCGATACCCTTAGAAGCCTCAGCGCAAACATAATCAAAATGCGGAGTAGCGCCACGAATAACAGTGCCCAAGCAAATTACAGCATCATACTTGCCGCTTTCAGCCATCTTTTTCGCAGCCATAGGAATTTCAAAGGCACCGGGGACCCAAGCCACAGTAATATCCTCGTCAGCAGCCTCGTGGCGCAGCAGGCAATCCACACAGCCACTCAACAATTTACTAGTAATGAACTCATTAAAACGAGCCACCACGATACCAATCTTCATACCTCTAGCAGTTAATTTACCTTCTAAAACGTTCATTGTATGTACCTCCATATCAATAATACTAGTTTACTAATCTACTAACCTTAGGAAAATTACATAATTATAATAATATTGGAGCGAATAGGAATTTTAGACCATGAGTGGTTGGTATAACCGCCCCAAGGGTTGAGTACAGTGAATTGTTCTTCACGCAAATAGTACCCCGCAGGGGCTTGGTTATACCCCACGAAATGGGCGTTAATAAATTCCTTTGAACGGAAATATATTATAATTATGTAATTTCTTCTTATCTTAAATTAGTGGCAACCGCAGCCGCAGTCGTGCAGCTTGTGACCCATCTTTTCCTCTTTAACATCCAAATAATGCTCATTGAATTCGTTCGGCTCCATAATGATAGGAACGCGTCCGGTAATGGTAATGCCGTAGCCGCTCAGACCAATACGCTTCGCGGGATTATTCGTGATCAGGCGAATGCTGGTAAGGCCAAGGTCGGACAAAATCTGCGCCCCAAGGCCATAATCACGCAAATCCGGCGCAAAGCCCAAACGTACATTAGCCTCAACCGTATCAAGCCCCGTGTCCTGCAACGCATAAGCGCGAATCTTATTGGCCAAGCCAATGCCGCGCCCCTCCTGACGCATATACACAACCGCGCCGCAGCCTTCCTTCTCAATCATGCGCAACGCCGTAGCCAATTGGTCACCACAGTCGCAGCGCAGGCTGCCAAAGGCGTCCCCCGTCAGGCACTCGCTGTGCACACGCACCAAAACATCTTTCTTCCCTGCCACATCGCCCTTTACAATGGCCACATGACAAAGGTCGTCCAAATCATTTTCGTAAGCAATAATGCGGAAGGTGCCGTACTTAGAGGGCAATGCTGCCTCCGCCACACGATGCACCATCTTCTCATGGGACTTGCGATAAGCCACCAAATCTGCCACCGTAATGAACACTAAATCGTGCTTCTTGGCAAACTCGATTAAATCGGGAGTGCGGGCCATGTGACCATCGTCATTCATAATCTCGCAGCAAATGCCCACGGGCTTCAGACCCGCCAGCTTGCAAAGGTCAACCGTAGTTTCGGTGTGACCAGTGCGCACCAGCACGCCGCCCTCGCGGGAGCGCAGGGGAAACACGTGACCCGGACGACGGAAATCACCGGGCTGAGCGCCCTCATCCGCGCATTTTTGCATGGTATAAGCGCGCTCATAGGCGGAAATACCCGTGGTGGTATCCACATGGTCGATGGAAACAGAGAACGCAGTTTCGTGATTATCCGTATTCTTGCTTACCATAGCGCCAAATTGCAGCTTATCCATGATTTCGCCAGAAGCGGGCATGCAAATCAGGCCGCGAGCTTCCTTGGCCATGAAGTTGATGGCTTCAGGAGTGCACAGCTCCGCTGCCATAATCAAATCGCCCTCGTTTTCGCGGTCCTCATCATCGGTTACCAGAACCATTTTACCGGCTTTAATGGCCGCAATGGCCTCTTCAATCGTATTATATTTAAAATCCATTTACTTCACCTCACACAAAGCCATTTTCAAGCAGTGTATTCATATTTAAAGTGTCGCCCTTACTTTCTTGTTTTACATGAGAGCTATTCCAAGTCAGCATGCGCTCCACATATTTACCAAGGATATCCGTTTCCAAATTTACGCTGTCCCCTACCTTTTTAAAGCCTAAGGTCGTTTCCTTAGCCGTATGAGGTATCAGCGATACGGAAAAGCTCGTGTCCGTGACCTCCGTCACCGTCAAGCTAATGCCGTCAATGGCGATGCTGCCCTTTTTAATGATATATTTTAAAAGCTCAGGGGGAGCAGCGATGGTCACCACCACCGCAATCCCTTCAGGACGCTGCTCGGAAATAGTGCCCAAGCCCTCCACGTGACCGCTGACGATATGCCCATCTAGACCGTCGCACAGCCTTAAGGTGCGCTCCAAATTCACTCTGGAGCCCGGCTGCAGGCTGCCAATATTAGTCAGTCGCACCGTTTCCGGCATCACATCAGCGGTGAAGCCGCTGTCATCCATGCGTACCACCGTCAGGCAGGCCCCATTCACCGCTACGCTGTCGCCGATTTTGAGCTTGTCAAGCACTTTTTTCGCGCCCACCGTCAAATGATAGGAGTTGCCCTGCCGCGCCAGTCGCTGCACCGTGCCCAGCTCCGCCACCAAACCAGTAAACATTAGGCATCCTCCCTTCGTACTAAGCCAGTAACCATCAGGTCCTGGCCCAGCAGCTTGTATTCAACCTCATCCAGCTGCCAGCTGTCTTCGATATAATCGCTGCCCACGCCACCCATGGGCGTAAAGCCTTGGCTGCCGCCAACCAGCTTAGGCGCGATAAACGCGTACACTCTGTCGCCATAGCCAGCGTCCTTGAAGGCCCCTAGCACCGCACTGCCGCCCTCTACAAGAAGGCTCGTAATACCACGCTGGGCTAGCGCAGCTACTACTAAATCGACGGGTAGACGACCATTTTCCATAGGCAGCCGCACCACCTCCACATTGGGCAGAGCGGCTAGGGCTTCGCCCTTTACGGCGTCCGCTTCCAGGCTCGTTATAATAATCGTATCCGCTGCGGGATTGAGCACTGTGGCCATCAGCGATACCCGCAGCTGGCTATCCAGCACCACCCGCACAGGATTTTTGCCCTGCACCATGCGGCATGTCAGCTCCGGGTCGTCGGCCAGCACCGTACCTATGCCCACTAAAATGGCGTCATGCTGCCGCCTGAGCCTGTGGGCAAAGGTTCTGGCCTCTTCCCCTGTAATCCACTTGCTGTCGCCGGTGCGAGCAGCAATCTTGCCATCTAGAGTCATGGCGTATTTGAGCGTAATAAAGGGTCGCTCCTTGCTTATCCACGTGAAGAAGCGCTCGTTTAAACGCTGTGCCTCTGCTGCGCAGACCCCAGTTACTACCTCTATCCCCTGCAGACGCAAGTATTCCAGGCCTTGGCCTGCTACCTTAGGATTAGGGTCCGTACAGGCTACTACGACCTTTTTGATACCTGCTCTGGCCAAGGCTACGCAGCAGGGGCCGGTGCGCCCATAGTGAGCGCAGGGCTCCAACGTAACATAAGCAGTGGCACCGCGAGCTAGCTGCTTGGCCTCCGCCAAGGCATTCACCTCCGCGTGCGGCTCACCGGCCTTATGGTGATAGCCCTCACCCACGATGTTGCCCTCGTCATCCACGATGACGCAGCCAACCATCGGGTTCGGGCTGGTGTTGCCCTCGGCCTGCAGCGCTAGCGCCAGCGCGCGCTGCATATACTGTTCATCCGTCACAATAATCACCTTCAAACTTCAAATTCGGAAGCTAATTTGTCCAAAGAAAAACCGCACCAGACCTAAGGAGCCCGTGCGGTTAGAAACAAATTAGCCACCTTTTCTCATCCAGACTATACTGTCGGTGCAGGAATTGCGCCTGCTCATGCCCGAAGGCTCGCGGACTGTACCGCCGGTAGGGAATTGCACCCTGCCCCAAAGGTTCACCTTATGAAGTTATTTTAATTATAGAGCTTTGCTAGGGATTAGTCAAGCACTAGAATGTGGCGATTTTTTAAACTCTCTTTTAAAGCTCCAGCTCGATGCTCACCGGGCAATGGTCGCTGCCGAAAACATCGTTGTGAATTTCCGCGCTCTTCACCTTATCCTTAATGCGCTCGGAAACTACGAAATAGTCAATACGCCAACCAGCGTTCTTCTCACGAGCCTTGAACATATAGCTCCACCAGCTGTACTTAACTTCCTCAGGATGCAGATAGCGGAAGGTATCCACAAAGCCTGCGGCCTTGAAAATGCGGAATTTTTCCCTTTCCTGATCCGTAAAGCCGGCGTTCATGCGATTGGTTTTGGGGTTCTTCAGGTCGATTTCTTCCGCTGCCACATTTAAATCACCGCAGACAACCACGGGCTTCACAGCGTCCAGCTTTTGCAAATAAGCTAAGAAAACCTCCTCCCACTCCATGCGATAGTCCAGGCGCGCCAGCTCACGCTGGGAGTTAGGAGTGTACACAGTCACCAGGAAAAAGTCAGGATACTCCGCCGTAATCACGCGGCCCTCCTTGTCGTGCTCCTCAATGCCCAGATCATAGGTCACGTTCAAGGGCGCTTGCTTGGTGAAAATAGCGGTGCCGCTATAGCCCTTCTTTTCGGCGCTGTTCCAATATTCCTCGTAGCCAGGGAAATCAAAGGTCGCTTGCTCCCGTTGCATTTTCGTTTCCTGCAGGCAAATCACATCCGGATCCGCCGCTGCCAAAAAATCTGCAAAGCCCTTATTCATGCAGGCTCTGAGGCCATTTACATTCCAAGAATATAGTTTCATAAGTCACCTCTTTATTTTTCTGCTGCCACCTTTACGGTCTCGTAAATCCAGCGAGCAGTGTCGTACAAATCGCTTTCCTTTAAATATTCCTCGGTAGTATGCACATTGCTCATGCCCGTTGCCAAAAGGCCGCAGGGTAAGCCATAGCCACAGAGATAGTTGCCGTCGCTGCAGCCGCCGGTTGTCTTGAGCTCCACCTTAAAGCCCAGTCTTTCGGCGGAGCGCTTAGCCAATGCAATGCAGGGATGGTCCTTGGAAAGCTCCACAGCGGGACAGCCTTCTACAACTTCAAACTCCACCTGACCCTTGCCTGCTTCAACTGTGTCCTTAATCAAGGCAATGGTATCATCCTTCAGCTTCTCCAGCTTAGGCACGTTTAAGGAGCGCATGTCGATAACGAATTTAGCCTCAGGGCACACAATATTGGTGCCGATACCGGCGTTAAACACGCCGATATTAAAGGTAGTTTCCTCATCAATGCGACCGTAGGCAGGAAGCTTGCTGAGAGCCTCGGCAGCCAGCATAATGGCGTTCACGCCCTCCTCGGGAGCGATGCCTGCGTGAGCAGCCTTGCCCTTGACAGTGACATAAATATCGTAGAGCTTGGGCGCAGCGTAGGTAATCTCGCCCATGTTACCGCCAATATCCATGCAGTAACCATAATCGGCCTTAATCCAGGATTTATCTAGATTAACCACGCCCAGGCAACCAATTTCCTCGCTAATGGTGAAAAGCAGCTGGATATCGCCATGAGCCACACCGTCCTCCTTTAGGGCACGCACTGCCTCCAGCATACCGGCCACGCCCACCTTGTCGTCACCGCCCAGGGTAGTGGTGCCATCGCTGTAGAGCACGCCGTCCTTGCGCACCACCTTGGTGCCGGTAGTCGGTGCTACGGAATCCATATGTGCTTCAAAAAGCAGTGTGGGCGCATCGGGCACGGTGCCCTTCACATAGGCCCACACATTGCCACAGGTACCGCCAGTCTTTTCGTTAGCCTTATCCATGACAGGCTCCAGGCCCAGCTCACGCAGCTTAGCCATAATCAGCTCGGCCTCAGCCTTCTCGTCCTTACTGGGACTGGGCACGCTGACCAGCTCAATAAATTCGTTCAACAGTCTATTTTCGTTGATCATTTAACACACCTTCTATTTATCTTCAAACTATTTATCTTCTACCACAAGTTTAAGCACGTCGGGACGCGCATAATGGCCACAGGCATCAAACTCCATGCGGCTGGCCGGCACCTTGTCCATGTCCAAATCCGCATAAATAATTTCTTCCTTGTCCCACACGGGCTCGGTTACATAATGGCCATGGGGATCGATAATGCAGCTGCCACCGCGGCAGACGATATCGGGCAGCTTAGCGATTTCCTCGCTGGCATTTAAGTCCGCAGGATACATTTCCCGCGTGAAAAATTGGTCACAGTTAATGTAATAGCAGCGACCTTCCAAGGCAATATGCTGAATCGTGGCCTGCCATTCCGAGTTATCATTAGTATTGCAGGAAATGAGCAGGGTTACGCCCTTTTCATAGAGAGCAACTCGAGCCAAGGGCATGTAGCTTTCCCAGCAAATAAGATTACCAATGGGACCCCAGGGACTTGCTACCACCGGGAAATAATGCTTATCCGCATCGCCCCAGACCACACGCTCTGCGCCCGTGGGCTTGAGCTTGCGGTGCAGGGCAGCGATGCTGCCATCGGGAGCGAAGATAATATTGCTATTATACAGCGTTCCACTCACCGCATCCCGCTCGGACACGCCGATGCTCACATAAGCCTTGGCCTTTTTGGCTGCCTTGCCCAGCACCTCTGTTTCCTTGCCAGGAACCACGATGGAGCCGTCGTAGTAGCGCTTCCAGTCCTCGCGGCCCGGCTCCTTACGACTGCCCACCGTAAAGCCGAAGGTCATACCAAAGGGGTAGCAGGGAATAACCAGCTCCGGTAGCACAATCAAATCGGCCTTGCCCTTGCCGGCCTCCTTAATCAGCTCCACACATTTTTTTAAGGTTGCTTCTTTATCAAACATTACCGGCGCCATTTGCACAACGGCTACGCGGCAGTTTTTCTTTAAATCGCGCATAAAAAATCCCTCCGCTAATGCAGTACAAAGCATGATACAGAATGATTATATCACTTTTTGCAATGCTTGGGGAGGGGGAAATTTGGGGATAGGTTTGTATTTAGTTCATAAACGCTAAGGTTTAATGTAAAACAAAAAGAACCGCCATGTATAGCGGTTCTTGAGCTTGCAATTTGGTCGGGGCGGCGAGATTCGAACTCACGGCCTCTTGTACCCGAAACAAGCGCGCTACCAAGCTGCGCCACGCCCCGACATTTTTACTGATATTTGCACATCAGCAACGTATAACATTATAAAGCAAAAGCGGTTCTTTGTCAACAACTTTTTGCTTAATTTGTTACAATAGCACCCCTGAGATGATTACCCTTGGGTTACCACGCGAATGCTAGTTACTTCAAAGGCCTCAGCAATCGCCGGCAAAATTTCTCTTTCAATATTGGTGCGATGCAGCTCGCTTTCAGCTACCAGCATAATGCGGGTATCAGCATAATTGATATTATGCACTCTGCTTACGAGACGCTTAAAGGTATCCTCACCAATGATTTCCTTCAGCTTTTGCAGACGAGCGAAAACCTCCGGTTTTTCCTTTTGCATTCTTACTTCCAAGGGAGTAAAGGGAATGGTTACAACACGGGCATCACGAGCCAGGACAAAATTTTCCTCGCCCTCGCCAGGTACTACTAAATCTTCACGCATATTACTTTTCCTCCAGACTACTATAAATATTCCAACTTGCTTAGAGCAAGATTCGTTCTCTCATATTATAAAACACAAAGACTTTTCAGTCAAGCAGCAGGATTTTTTACCTTTGGGTAGAATATAAGTAAAATGCAAAATGAAAAAAGAATAAGGAGGAACATTTATGTCTCTCAAAGAAGATTTTAAAAAGTTTGCTCTGCGTGGCAATGTTATGGATATGGCTGTTGGCGTAATTATCGGCGGTGCCTTTGGCAAAATTGTTGGTTCCCTTGTAAATGATATCATTATGCCTCCCATCGGCATGGCCATGGGCAAAATGGATTTTAAGAACCTTTTTGTAAGCCTCAACGGCAAGGAATATGCTACCCTTGAGGCGGCTAAAAAGGCCGGTGCTCCCGTGCTCGCTTACGGCAGCTTTATCAACACCGTGATCGACTTTTTGATTTTGGCCTTTGTCATTTTTATGATGGTTAAGCAAATCAACAAGCTCACTCCTCCCCCCGCTCCCAAGCCGGAGCCACGTCTGTGTCCCTACTGCAAGAGCGAAATCCCAGACGACGCTACCCGCTGCCCCCACTGCACCTCCCATCTGGACGCCAAATAAGCTTTACACTGAGATAAAAATTAGCATCGGAAGCCTTAAAAATACGCTTCCGGTGCTTTTTTAATTGCTAAAACATGCTTGATAAGGTATAATGATATGAGCTTATGTGCTTGCTGATTTTTTCTGCAAGCTTGTATATTTAAGGAGGTCATTAGATGTCTGTTTTAGACGTGTTACAGGAACGTGGCTTTATTAAACAAATGTCCCACGAGGCTGAAATTAAAGAATTATTAGAGAAAGAAAAAATTACCTTTTATATTGGTTTTGACCCCACCGCTGACAGTCTGCATGTAGGTCATTTCATCGCCCTGATGATGATGAGCCATATGCAAAAGGCCGGTCATCGCCCCATCGTTTTGCTGGGCGGCGGCACCGGTATGGTTGGCGACCCCAGCGGCAAGGACGAAA
This sequence comes from Phascolarctobacterium sp., assembly GCA_034086985.1. Taxonomy (GTDB): domain Bacteria; phylum Bacillota; class Negativicutes; order Acidaminococcales; family Acidaminococcaceae; genus Phascolarctobacterium_A. The sequence continues at coordinate 34,640 of JAXDZG010000011.1, read as the reverse complement.
TGCGCAAAATGCTCACCCCTGAGTTTATTGCCCATAATATCGCCTGCTTCAAGAAGCAAATGAGCCGCTTCATCGACTTTAGCGAGGGCAAGGCTATTATCGCTAATAACGCTGACTGGCTGCTAAACTTGAACTATGTCAACCTGCTGCGTGAGGTAGGCGTGCATTTTTCTGTAAACCGTATGCTGACCGCTGAATGCTTCAAAAAGCGCTGGGAAAAGGGCCTGACCTTCTTTGAATTCAACTACATGATTATGCAATCCTATGATTTCTGGAAGCTGCATCAGGATTACAACTGCGTTATGGAGCTGGGCGGTGACGACCAATGGTCCAATATGCTAGGCGGCGTAGAATTGATCCGCCGCAAGGAGCAAAAGCCCGCTTACTGCATGACCTGCAAGCTCCTGACCAATAGCGAGGGCAAGAAGATGGGCAAAACCGAAAAGGGTGCCCTGTGGCTGGATCCGGAGAAAACCTCTCCCTACGATTTCTACCAATACTGGCGCAATGTCAACGACAGCGACGTGGAAAACTGCCTGGCGCTTTTGACCTATCTGCCCATGGACGAGGTACATCGTCTGGCTTCCTTGCAGGATGCTGCTATTAATGAGGCTAAAAAGGTGCTGGCCTTCGAGGTTACCAAGCTGGTACACGGCGAAGAGGAAGCCCTCAAGGCCCAGGCTGCTACAGAAGCACTCTTCGGCGGCGGCGCAGATATGAGCAATGTGCCCACCATCGAGATCACTGCCGAGGACATGACCGCTAAGGTCATCGACGTGCTTACCGCTGCTAAGATTTTCAGCAGCAAGCGTGAAGCACGCCAAATGATTACCCAAGGCGGTCTCACCGTTAAAGAAGAAATCCTCAAGGATCCCGAGGCAACCTTGAGCGCTGACATGTTTGACGCTGATAAGAGCCTGCTCATCCGCAAGGGTAAAAAGAAATATTTCCGCCTGCTGGTGAAATAATAAAGTAAACTTATGGGGGCGTATCTAGCGAGGTCGCCCCTTTTTTTGAGAAGCAGTTTTGAGGGGAGCTGCTTTATTATGGATTTGGGAGTATGTGATGAATAATAATATGAGCTTAACAAAAATCCTGCCCATCGGCTTGATGCTGTTTTCCTTTTTCTTTGGCGCAGGTAATTTGATTTTCCCCCCTGCATTAGGCCAAATGGCCGGTGAAAACTTGGCGACGGCCACCTTGGGCTTTTGCATCAGCGGCGTAGGCCTGCCCCTTTTGGGTATTCTGGCCATGGCTATTTTAAATGGCGATGACCCTAACGAATTGGCCAGCCCCATGAGTCCTGCCTTTGGTAAGGCCATTACGATTTTATGTGCCCTGACCATCGGTCCCTTCTTTGCCATTCCCCGTACAGCGGCGGTATCCTTTGATACGGGCATTTTACTGCTGCTACCTAAGGGCTATGAAACCATGGGCCTTGTGCTCTACTCTATTTTCTTTTTTGCTTTAACGTATTTTCTATCGGTTAATCCGTCCAAAATCGTTGATAACATCGGCAAAATCATGTCCCCTTTGCTTTTGATTTGCTTGGGCATCTTGATTTTCTGCGTTATTACCAATCCCATGGGCGATTTTCAGGCTGCCAATAGCGTTTACAAAAACGCTCCCTTCTTTAAGGGCTTCCAGGAAGGCTACAACACTATGGACTTGCTCTGCACCATGCTTTATGGTGCCGCGACCTTAAAGGCTATTCAGTCCCAGGGCGTGACCGAGCAAAAACAGCTCACTAAGGTGTGCATTTATGCGGGCATTATTGCTGCCATTTGCTTGGCTTTGATTTACGGCGCTTTGGCCTATGCCGGCGCCTCCAGTACCGCAGCCTTCGGCATTGTGGCCAACGGCGGCCAGCTGCTGAATGTGATCAGCGTGCACTACATGGGCTTCCCCGGTCAGGTGGTTTTGGCCTTGATTATTTTCTTTGCCTGCATCACCACCTCCATTGGCCTGACCACCTCCATCAGCAGCTATTTTAACCAGCTCACCGGTGGTCGCGTGCTCTATCAACGCTTCTGCGTTTACATCTGCCTCTTTAGCTTGGTAGTGGCTAATTTTGGTCTGAATAACATTATCAAGTTCTCCATTCCCGTGATCTGCATGCTCTACCCCATCGTTATCGCCATTGTGATTTTGAATGTGGGCCAAAGCATCTTCAAGCGGGACAAGGCTATCTTCCGTATCTGCCTAACCTTGACCACCATTTTCGCCATCTTTGATGGGCTCAGAGCTGGTGGCTTTGACTTAAGAGCGCTGGACAGCTTTTTAACTCAGTATCTGCCCTTCTTTGATGTGGGCTTTGGCTGGCTGCTGCCCTGCTTTGGCGGTATCCTTTTAGGCTATCTCTACCGTATGGTCTTCCCTAGTAAATAATTCTATAAATACAAAATCTCCATGTCACACGACATGGAGATTTTTTATATACTTAAAGACTTTCGCTGGTTCCCTTGCCAAAAATATCATCCAGCTTATGCTGAGCAAGTGCTCTTACATCCTCGTCTATATACATAAATACCTTCGCAAAGGCTAGAGCTACAGCCAAAGCATCATCTGTATAGCCAACGCCTATCGTAAGGTCAGGAATAAAATCCAAGGGACTAATTAAATACCCCAGCGCAGCATAGATAATCGCCTTATCAGCAGCTGAAAGCTCCGGCTTCTGCAGAACATAATATAAGAGCAGTGCTTTATATACCAAATGCACACCAATTATTTTAGCGTACTTCATAATTTTGGCAAAAAAGGATTGCTCACTGTAGTCCTTTTGGTACACCGTTATGGTTTGCTCCGTCACCTTTTCCTTTATAGCTTGCTCAGTGACCTCATCCTTTATGGCTTTATCGTTCCCCTTATCCGTTAAAGCTTGCTCAGTCAGCTTATTTTTGGTATCTTCCATGAGACAATCACCTCCTAAACCGAACAAGGCTTATCAGCAATATTTTCTAAGAATAATTTACACTCCCTTGACCTTTCTAACATAAGGAAGCCATGTATTATTATAAAAGCGTTGTTCTTTTTCCGAAATTTGCCCATCCGCTTCGATGACACCTTTAATCACACTATCAACGTATTCCAATTCTGCTACAGAAATCTTATCTAAATACTTCATTCTTATTTCTAAGAAGCTTTGTTTTTTCTGATAAATTCTATCAATCTCCTGCATTACGGCTTCACTGCTCAAATCTGCATCTGCTAAGCAACTCTCAATGTAGTCTAGCTCTTGATCTGCTTCTCCATCTAAACGAGCAACATATAATCCCAAGGCAAAGACACTCAAAAGCACCTTTTCATTTTGTGTCCGCTTCTCTTGCATATCAAAAGTAGCTTTTTTATTAGCCTCAACATGCTTAGCTGCTGGTTGTGCTTCATCCTTTTGCATTACGGCTTGTTGGGAAGCAAGCTTGGCTTCATCTATGTGCACATTGCTTGTCTCCGCAGCCTCCATACCCTCCGTAATAGTTGTAACTACTTTTATTAAATCTGTAAAGAAACTCATACCTAAACCCTCCTAAATATCTGCTCTATAACTAGCAAGCATATACTTTCATAATCATATCTGTAGTGAATAGGGAAAGCTACCCTAAAGTAATAGGTAACCCATCCTTTACCTTATCCCCACTACGCCCAAAAACAAGCCCAGCACACCGCTCATACAGAGGAGCTTGATAACGCTCATCTTGTGGCGAATACACCAAAGGGAAATGGGCAGCACAATCACACCAATTAAATCAATCTTCGTAAAGTCTTTAGGCAGGGTTTCCGTATTCCACAGGGCCAAAAAAATGAAGCTGAGGCCTGCAGAGCAAATCAAAGCCACTACCGCCGGACGCAGGCCGTTGAGAATGCCTCTCACAGGGCCTATATCGCCGTATTTGAAGAATAAATGGGCCAGGATGAGTACTATGATTACCGAAGGAAAAACAAAGCCCACAGTGGCGCACACAGCACCGGGCAAGCCTGCTACCTTAGTACCCACAAAGGTGGCTGCATTAATACCAATGGGTCCCGGTGTCATCTGGGAAATAGTAAAAATATCAATAAACTGCTGCATGGTCAGCCAACCATGCTCATCAATAACCTGAGCCTGAATAAGAGGCATAGAGGCATAGCCGCCGCCCACGCAGAAGGCGCCAACCTTGACAAAGCTCCAAAAAAGCTCCCAATAAATCATCAAATTCATCAATCAGCCACCTCCTTAAACGTATTTTTTATCACGCAGCAGGAAGAAGCCAATGATGGCATCCACAACAACTGCATACATAAGATTGACATGGAAGAAATAATTGGCCACAAAGGTGCCCACAATAATTGCCAAGGGCAGGGCCAGCTTTTTCTTCCATTCTTTCTTCAGCAAATCTATGGCCACATTGATGATGATGGCCGTAGCACCACACTGCATACCCTTTAAAAGCAGCTGGATATATTGATTATTGGCAAAGGCATCATAAGCATAAGAAATAATACTCAGAGTAATCAGCGGCGGTAAAATAGTCGCTCCCAAGGCCACCAACGTTCCCTGGATGCCCGCCAGGCGATAGCCCAAACTAATGGCCGCATTAGCTGCCACAACGCCCGGTGCGGACTGAGCAATAGCCACTAAATTCAAGGCTTCCTTGTCATCAATCCATTTATATTCATCCACAAATTTAGCCTTAAGCAGGGGAATAATGACAAAGCCACCGCCGATGGTAAAGGCACTAATGATAAAGGTGGACTTAAAAAGCTTCCACAGCAAATTCTCGTCCTGTACTTTTTGCAACTCCAAGAATATCGCTCCTTTAAGAGGATTTTAGTGTATTATAGCATATTTTCCTTAACTTTGCACTAAATAACGGCTTACTCAGAGGCTAGAATTGTAAGTAGAACAAACAAGGACATAAAAAACAGTCCCCTGCTAAGCAAGGGACTGTTACTTTAAGGCTTTGCTTGTAAAATTTTAAGACACAAGGACGCCAAAACCCTGATGGCAGGAGCCAGCGCAGCGTGGTCGAAGGCCATCTCCGGGTCATGAAGCCGCGGCAGGAGGTCGCAGCCAATGCCAAGGCTAGCCGTTTTCAAGCTAGGACGCTGCTCCTTGAAAAAGTTGAAGTCCTCGCCCACAGTGATGGAAGCAGCGGGAATGAGCCCCTCCGGGCCCAGCTCAGCCACGATGGCTTCGCTAGTCACAGCCAAAAGCGACGGGTCCGCCTCCGCCGCGGGGCAAGTGCCCACAATGTGGCACTGTGCCTCCGCGCCGTACACCTTCGCCGTATTGACTACTATATCCTGCACCCTCTGGCGCAGCTTTAGCATCTCGCTATTAGAGGTGCTGCGTAAATCGAAGCCGATATTTACCTTATCGCAGATAGCGTTGAGGGAACCGGCGCCGCCCATAAACCGCGTGGTCTTCACGCTGCCACCCAGCAAAGGATTAGTAGGCAGCGCATTAACCGCACCCACAATGGCGGCGCCTACATCGATAGCATTCACCCCCAGGTGGGGCTGGGAGCCGTGGGCTGCCAGCCCACGGATTTCCCCCTCCATCAGGGTACACGCCGTCCAGTTAATCTGGGCGATAATCTGGCCACTACGGGCCATATCCTTGGGCATCAGGTGATAGCCTATGGCGTAGTCTACATCATTCAAGGCGCCCGCCTTGATGAGCTCCAGTGCGCCGCGGCCGATTTCCTCGGCCGGCTGGCACAAAATCTTGACCTTGCCCTGAGGCAAGCCCTGCTCCGCCAGGAGCCGGGCCACGCCCAGGGCGATGGTCATATGCCCATCATGCCCACAGGCATGAATGGGCTTGTCGCTGCCGTCCGCCTGCTTGAAAAGCAGGCAGTCCATATCCGTGCGTAGGGCCACCACCGGGCCGGGTTTGCCGCTGTCTAGAGCGGCGACCACGGCCGTGGTGCCCCCTACGCCCTCCTCCACGCTATAGCCCAGCTTGCGCAGAAAGCCTGCCAAAAAAGAAGCCGTACGGACTTCTTTAAAGGCAGGCTCTGCCAGAGCATGGAGCTGGGGCCAAATTACATTTATATGACCTTGTAGATCCATGATGTTCACGTTTTCCTTCCGAAAAAAGCGGTTCTAGCTTAACATGCTAGCTAAGCTTATTCCTTCCAACCCAGATATACGGAGCCAGGGAATTTTTTCTTGATGAAATCGCCGTTTTCCTTAGATTGATAAGCTTCTTTAAAAATCTTCACGCGCGGGTCATTCAAATCCTTTTCTTGGACAGCTACGATATTAACATACAGGGAGTCAGCAGTTTCTCTAAGAATGGGATCAGTTGCCGGGTTCAGCCCTGCATTCAGCGCGTAGGTAGTGTTAATAGCGGCGCAGGTTACATCGTCCAAGGAACGAGGAATAGCAGCTGCTTCCAGCTCGATAATCTGGAATTTGTGGGGATTTTCGGTAATATCGTTAACGGTAGTAGTGATATCCTGGGGATTCTTAACCTTCAGAAGGCCATGAGATGCCAACAGCAGGATGCTACGACCGCCATTGGTGGGGTCGTTAGGAATGGCAATCTTAGCGCCATCAGGAATCTTGTCGCCAGGCTTCAGCTTTTTGGAATAAATATTGATAGGGAACAGAGCAGTGTTGAAGGCTTTAGCCAGCTTGAAGGAGGGCTCCTTTTTCATGGTAGCCTTTAAGAAGGGCTCGTGTTGGAAGCTGTTAGCCCAGATTTCACCGGCTGCCAGAGCGGAGTTAGGAGTTACGAAATCGCTGAATTCCTTCACTTCAATCTTCAAGCCCTTTTTCTCAGCAATCTTCTTTACATTATCCATGATGATGGCATGGGGACCGGGGTTAACGCCTACGATAACAGGCTTATTGGGATCAGCTTTTTTAGCTTCCTTTTTATCACCGCCGCAGCCGGCTGCAAAAACGGTCAAGGCAGCCAATGCACCCACTAAAGCATATTTTACGAGCTTGTTCATCATACATTATCTCCCTTTTACATCATGCCGGGCATGCCACCGCCCATGGGAGGCATAGCGGGCATTGCGCCTTCCTTAGCCGGTTTGTCGGCTACGATGGATTCAGTGGTCAGTACCATAGCAGCGATGGATGCAGCGTTTTGCAGTGCGCTTCTGGTTACCTTGGTGGGGTCAACGATGCCTTCAGCAATCATGTCCACATATTTTTCGGTAGCAGCGTTGAAGCCTACGCCCTTGCGGCTGCGTTTAATAGCATCCACAATAACTGCGCCTTCCAAGCCTGCATTGTATGCGATTTGACGCACGGGCTCTTCGATAGCGCGTTTAACGATATCTACGCCGGTCTTTTCGTCGCCGGTTACCTTCAGCTTAGCCAGAGCAGCTTGTACTTGCAACAGAGCAGTGCCGCCGCCAGGAACGATGCCTTCAGCTACAGCAGCGCGGGTTGCGTTCAGAGCATCCTCAATGCGCAGCTTCTTTTCCTTCATTTCTACTTCAGTAGCAGCGCCAACCTTGATTACTGCTACGCCGCCAGCCATCTTAGCCAGACGCTCTTGCAGTTTTTCTTTATCGAATTCGGAGGTGGTTTCGGGGATTTGAGCGCGGATTTGTGCTACGCGAGCAGCAATAGCGTCCTTGTCGCCTTGGCCATCCACGATGGTGGTCATTTCCTTAGTTACGCGTACTTGACCTGCACGGCCCAGATCAGCAATGGTAGCGCTGTCCAGCTTGCGGCCAACTTCTTCGCTAATTACGGTTGCACCGGTCAGGGTTGCGATATCCTGCAGCATGGCTTTACGACGGTCACCGAAGCCAGGAGCTTTTACAGCCACAGCCTTGAAGGTACCACGCAGCTTGTTCACAACCAGGGTTGCCAGTGCTTCGCCTTCGATATCCTCAGCGATAATCAAGAGCTCGCTGCCGCTTTGAACAACCTTTTCCAAAACAGGCATAATGTCTTGAATCATGGTGATTTTTCTATCGGTAATGAAGACAAAAGGATTGCTCAGTACAGCTTCCATCTTGTCAGCATCGGTAGCCATGTAGGGAGAAATGTAGCCACGGTCAAATTGCATACCTTCTACAGTTTCAACGCAGGTATCCATGGTCTTGGATTCTTCGATAGTGATGACGCCATCATCGCCTACCTTTTCCATAGCATCGGCAATCAATTGGCCAACTTCCTCGTCACCAGCGGAAATAGAAGCAACCTGTGCTTTAGCTTCCTTGGTTTCAACCTTTTGGGAAACAGCCTTCAACTCGTCAACCAGTACGTCAACGGCTTTCTTGATGCCTCTCTTCAAAACCATGGGATTAGCACCGGCAGCTACATTGCGCATACCTTCCTTAATCATAGCTTGAGCCAGTACAGTTGCGGTGGTGGTGCCATCGCCAGCTACATCGTTGGTCTTAATAGCAACTTCCTTTACCAGCTGAGCGCCCATGTTTTCAAAGGGATCTTCCAATTCAATATCACGGGCAATGGTTACACCGTCATTGGTAATGGTGGGTGCACCAAATTTCTTTTCCAAAACAACGTTACGGCCTTTGGGGCCCAGGGTTACTTTTACAGCGTCTGCCAAAGCGTTTACGCCACGCTCCAGGCTGCGGCGAGCTTCTTCATTAAAACGAATTTCTTTAGCCATTTTTAATCGCTCCTTCTATCTATTAGTAAAACTACAATCTCTTATTATTCAATGATGGCGAGGATGTCGCGCTCTTCCAAAATCAAATAATCCTTGCCGGTATGCTTAATAGGAGTGCCGCTGTATTTAGCGAAAACAACCTCATCGCCTACTTTTACTTCCGGCTTAATCAAGGTGCCGTTATCAGTATATTTGCCTGCGCCTACAGCGATAACCTTGCCCTGCTGGGGTTTTTCCTTAGCAGCAGTATCCGGCAGATAAATGCCGCTGGCAGTTTTTTCCTCTTGAACTACGGGTTCTACTACAACATGACTTCCTAAAGGTTTTAACATTTTTCATGACTCCTTTCGAGTTCTTTATGCTTTGCTTTTAGCGTGAGAGCTTTTGTTTTGTTAGCACTCAATTTGTCCGAGTGCTAATTACAGTTATTATTATATCCATAACTAGGAAAAATGCAAGTACTTTTCCCATTTTTTCCTACTTTTTTACAATTTTTTTGCAATTGGGACCGTTGCTCCATTTGCTGTGCAAGCACTTGCAGACCAAGCATATTCGGCCTGAGCTAGGACGGACACAAAAAATGCCACAGCCCTTGAGCAAGTGCCGACAAAATGTTATAATGTTACTTACGATTGAATATGGACAAGAAAGGTTGAATTAAATGCTGATACATAAAATGCGCTTAGATAATGATATGGCCGTGCTGGATGTGAACAGCGGTGCCGTGCATCTGGTGGATGAAGTAATTTATGATTTGCTCGACTACTACGATGGTAGCAATGACGAAGCAGCTATTGCTGCTTTAAAGGATAAATATAGCCAAGAGGATTTACGCGATGCCTTGGAAGAAATGCATGGTCTGCAGGATGAGGGCTTACTCTTCAGCCCTGCCTTTGAGGTTCCTCCCACCTTCGCTGAAAAGCCCATTGTAAAATCCCTGTGCTTACTGGTAACCCACGACTGCAATCTGCGCTGTGGCTATTGCTTTGCCGACAGCGGCTCCTTCGGTGGCTGCCGTCAGCTCATGAGCGTGGAAACCGCGGAGAAGGCTGTGGAATTTGCCATTGAGGGCAGCAAAAAGCGCCATAATCTGGAGCTGGATTTATTCGGTGGCGAGCCCCTCATGAACTGGCCCGTGGTAGTACACATTGTGAACTATGTGCGCCGTCGCGAGCAGGAAACCGGCAAGAACATTAAGCTGACCCTGACCACTAATGGTACTCTCTTAAATGATGATAATATTAATTTTTTGAATGATAACCGCGTTATGGTAGTGCTGAGCTTGGATGGCAAGAAGGAAACCCACGATGCTATGCGCCCCTTCCCCAATAAAACCGGTAGCTACGACGCAGCTGTGCGTGGCTTTAAGAAGCTCATCGACAGCCGTGAGGGCAAAAACTACTATCTGCGTGGCACCTACACCCATTTCAGCACCCACTTCTGCGAGGATGTGCTGGATATGACCAAGGTGGGCAAGGAAATCAGCGTGGAGCCAGTAGTGGGCATTGATGAGCCCTGGGTGCTGACTGAAGAGGATTTGCCCGTTATTTTCGAGGAATATGACAAGCTGGCCCGCGCTTATCTGGCAAGACGTCGCGATGGTAATCCCTTCGACTTCTTCCACTTTAACGTAGCCCTGGACAATGGTCCCTGCGTAGCTAAACGCTTGGCCGGCTGCGGCGCTGGTCACGAATATTTTGCCATCACTGCCGACGGTGATATTTATCCCTGCCATCAATTCGTAGGCCGTGAGCAGTACAAGCTGGGCACCCTGGAAACTGGCGTTGTGAAGCCTGAGCTGGTGCAAAAATTCCGCCACACCCATGTTATGACTAAGCCCGAATGCAGCCAGTGCTGGGCTCGCTTCTTCTGTAGCGGTGGCTGCCATGCCAACGCAGACCTCATCAATGGCGATATTTCAAAGCCCTATGAGTATGGCTGCAAGCTGCAGAGAAAGCGCTTGGAAAACGCTATTCTCGTGCAGGCTGTCCTTTCTGCGGAGGCACAACAGGGCGATGACCTGCGTCCCCATATTAACAACTTCACTTACGAAAAATAAGCTTTAGTCTAAGACGTTTCCTTACTATTAAGGAAACGTCTTTTTTATTTGCATCTTTATACGTGATTTGGTATAATGATTATAAATAGATTGCATGTCTTTATATTCCAAGGAGCTAATTTATATGCAAAATACAGGGAATGTTTTAAAAGTTAAATTTAATGTCAATCAGGGAATTTGTTCCCCCAGCCTAGGTAATGCTTGTGATAATTGTAATATTTGCAATAGCATGCACGCTTCAGAGCAAACCGTGGACATACTGACTTTGGATTTTGCTGCTGCCTTAGCGGAGGAGCAGGTGCTTGTTTATTACCAGCCCAAGTACAGCCTGCAGGACGAGAGCTTGATTGGGGCGGAGGCACTAGTACGCTGGCAACATCCTACCTACGGACTTTTGGAAGCAGCGCAATTTCTGCCCGCTGTGGAGCAGCAGGGACTCATGGCTCAGCTGGACATGTATGTCTGGAGCAAAGCCTGCGCACAGCTACGACAATGGCACGCAGAGGGCCATACTAATTTACGGCTATCGGTCAATGTTTCCCAAGAATCCCTGGAAACATACGATTTAGCTAAGCTATTCTCCGGTTGTATTTGCAAATACAGCTTAAACCCACAGCATCTGCACTTAGAAATAACTGAAGCCATGTATTTGAGTAATCCTGCAAAAGTAATTGCTGTTATAACCGCTCTGCGGAAGGCTGGCTTTGTGATCGAACTAGATGATTTTGGCACTGGTGCTTCTTCATTGACCATGCTCAGTCAGCTACCTCTGGATGTTCTTAAGCTGGATAAGGCCTTTGTGCATCAAGAAACAGCCAAGCCCTATGATACCAGCCTGCTAAGTGATGTTATCAGCATCGCCCATCGACTTAATTTGAGTGTAGTGGCCGAGGGTGTAGAAAATCGCGAGCAAATGAAGCGTCTCAGAGTGATGACCTGTGAGTATGTACAGGGTTATTTCTTTGCTAAGCCCATGCCCACGGAAGAATTTACGGCTCTTTTAGCTACCAAGCGTGTCCATAAGCCACGACTGCTTTCCTCCTTCTTCCCCCAAGGCAAGGCTCATCGCATTTTGGTGGTTGACGAGAGTGTTAATTATGCAAATTTAGTCCGCAAGGATTTTGGAGAGTATTATGAAATTATCTACGTGGCAACAGCCAATGCAGCATTGCAGCTTTTGTCCAGTGAAGAGCACAATATCTCTGCTATTATTTTGAGTATGACCCTGCCCACCAATGGTGCTGATGCTATTTTTAAGAGCGTTCGTCAGCAGCCCGGCTCCTGGCATATTCCCATAGTAGCCACCATTCCCAATGGCAATGTGGCTGATAAATATCCCATGCTGCACGAGGCCGATGACTTTTTGTGCAAGGCCCATCCTGTCAGCGATTTACATAAGCGCATCGATGCGCTGCTGGATATGCTGGCCTTTGACGAGAGAGAGCGCATTTTGCGCGAGGCCGCCAGCCGTGATTTTATGACCGGCCTCTACAATCGTCGTGGTCTGCAGGCTGCCCTTGCTTCCCTGCACAAGGAGGATATGCCCTTGGCCATTTGCCTCTTTGATTTGGACAATCTGAAGGCGGTTAATGACACTCACGGACATGAAGCCGGAGACCGCTTTATTGAAGCCTTTGCCGATATTCTGCGTCACAATACTAGATTAGACGATATCCAATGTCGCTATGGTGGTGACGAGTTCATCGTGGTTCTGAAAAGGCTCGATTCCGAGCAATTTGCCCGCAAAAAAGCCGAAGAAATTATCCAAGAGTTTAACAATGTGCACATAGCAGAGGATGTGCGTCCCTCCGCCAGCGTGGGCATCGTCATGTGTGGTGCGGAAAAACGCCCCAACGCCCGCTTCATCGAAAGAGCCGATAAGGCTATGTACAAGGCCAAGGCACTGCAAAAGGGCAGCTGCTACATTTGGCATGGGGATTTAGATGAAGTCTAGAAAAAGAAAAGCTGTAGTTAGGCCTTAAGCCTGACTACAGCTTTTTTGTTTAAAGAAATATCACTTACAGAAAATGGCCAAATAACCATTGACGAAGATATAGAGCACGATTAAAGGCAGAATATAGGTAGCGTAAAAGCGAATCCATTTGGGGAAGCCCACGCCTGCGCCCGTATCGGCCTCGCGGATGAAATTATCCCAGCCCCAGCCGTAGCGACTGGTGCAGAAGGTGAGGTAGACAAGGCTACCTAAGGGCAACAGATTGTTGCTGACCAAAAAGTCCTCCAAATCCAAAATGCAGCTGCCCTTACCCATGGGTTGAATATTGCTCCATACATTGAAGCCTAATACGCAGGGCAAGGAAAGCAAAATAATGGCCACAATATTAAAGCGAATGACCTTCTTGCGCTCCCAGCCAGTTAAGTCGCTAATGCAAGAGGTAATATTTTCAAAAACGGCAATAACAGTGGACATAGCTGCAAAGAGCATGAAGAGGAAGAACAAGGTACCCCAAATCTGACCACCGCTCATAGCGTTGAACACATTGGGCAGAGTCACAAAAAGTAAATTGGGACCGCTACCGGGGTTCACCCCAAAGCTAAAGCAGGCCGGGAAAATAATGAGGCCGGAAATAATGGCAACAAAGGTATCCAGGCCCATAATCCACATGGCCTCGCCGGTCAGGCGCTGCTCTTTACCGATGTAGCTACCAAAGATAGCTAAGGAGCCGATGCCAAGGCTCAGAGTGAAGAAGGCTTGGCCCATAGCTGCAAAGACTACCTCGCGCACGCCATGCTCAATGACCTTGTTGAAATCAGGATAGAGGTAGTAACGCAGTCCCTCGCCGCTGTTGGGCAGCATCACAGAGTTCACAGCCAGCACCACCATGAGGATTAAAAGACAGCTCATCATGGCCTTCGTAATGCGCTCCACACCTGCCTGCACGCCCAGATAGCACACCCCAAAGCATGAGAGCACAATCAGAACCATGTTCAGTGTCATGATGTAAGGGTCGCTCAGCAACGCACCGAAGACTTGGCCCACGCCCTTGGCATCAAGGCCTGCAAAGCCGCCCACGGCCATTTTGTAGAAATAATACAGCATCCAACCGGAAACTGTAGTATAAAACATCATTAAAATAATATTGCCCGCTATGGCACCGTATTTATACCAATGCCATTTGCTGCCCTCGGGCTCCAGCACATCGAAGGACATGGCCGCGCTGCGCACGCTGGCACGACCCACTGCAAATTCTGCGACCATAATGGGCAGACCCAAAAGCAAAAGGAAGCATAAATAAATCAAAACAAAGGATGCACCACCGTACTGACCGGTGATGAAGGGGAAGCGCCATACATTACCCAAACCAATGGCGCAGCCTGCAGAAATCAAAATAAAACCAAGACGTGAGGAAAAACTCTCGCGTTTCAAAAAATAACCTCCCTAAAATAGCAACTACCCCTCAATGTTGCTTCTCCATTTTCTCTTCTCTATTTTTCTCTAATTAATTATTCAGCCTTTTTCTCGGCAGTCTTTTGCTCGGTAGGCTTGGGAATAGGTCTAAAAGCCAATTCCACCAAAGCGTTCTTGGGATCAAAAATAAAAGTCACTGCTACACGCTCTTCCTTCTCAAATTTTGCCAAGTAGGTCACTCTGGAAGCATGGGGCAAACGCTCAAATACAGCAAATTTAGCTTCTTTAAGCAGGCCAAATTGCCCTTTAACATTCTTTTGCCAAGCAGCATATACCTTCTCGGTAAATTTTTCTGCCAGCTGTGGATTGAGCAAGGGACTAATAGCTGCGTATTCCGGTGCAGGAGCTGCATCAATAGCATTAATAAAATGCTCACAGGTCTTTTGTTGCTTGTTCAAATCGTTGCCATCAGCCGCAAAGCACAGGCTGCAGGCAGTCATGGTTACCAAAGTAGTGAAAAACAAAAGCAATTTTTTCATATGTCAACACCTCTCTCTCATAATATTCTCACTATATCATAAGCTTATTTTCCTAATAAGTCAATTATAAAATGCTGTAAACAGCTCCTCAAGACTTTTTATCGTTTACAAAGCCGACTATAAAAGGTATAATAGTAAAATAGATTATTATAAACATACGCCTTCGGGCATTTGGAGGTATAGAAGATGGCTGAAAAAATTATTCTGACCGGCGACCGCCCCACCGGTCGTCTACATGTGGGTCACTACGTGGGTTCCCTGCGTGAGCGCGTGCGCTTACAGGACTCCGGCGAGTTCGATAAGGTTTTCATCATGATTGCCGATGCACAGGCTCTCACCGATAATGCGGAAAATCCTGATAAGGTGCGCAAGAATATTATTGAGGTAGCCCTGGATTACTTGGCTTGCGGTCTGGACCCGGCTAAGACCACTATTTTTGTGCAATCCATGGTTCCCCAGCTCACCGAGCTGACCTTTTATTATATGAATCTGGTTACTGTAGCACGCGTACAACGTAACCCGACTGTTAAGAACGAAATCAAAATGCGTAATTTTGAAGCCAGCATTCCTGTAGGCTTCTTCTGCTATCCCATCAGCCAAGCTGCGGACATCACTGCCTTTAAGGCTACCACTGTGCCCGTAGGCGAGGACCAGGAGCCCATGCTGGAGCAATGCCGTGAAATCGTGCATAAATTTAATTCCGTTTATGGTCCTACCCTGACCATGCCGGAAATCGTATTGCCCACCAACGACGCCTGCATGCGCCTGCCCGGCATTGATGGCAAGGCCAAAATGAGTAAATCCTTGGGTAACTGCATTTATTTGAGCGACCCTGCGGATGTGGTCAAGAAAAAAGTTATGTCCATGTACACCGACCCCAACCATGTGCGCGTGGAGGACCCCGGCCAAATCGAAGGTAACTGCGTCTTTACCTATCTGGATGCCTTCTGCAAACCGGAATATTTTGCTAAATACTTGCCTGATTACGAAAATCTGGATGCTCTCAAAGCGCACTATCAACGTGGTGGCTTAGGCGATGTGAAGGTAAAGAAATTCCTCGTGAAGGTGCTTGAAGAAACTCTGGCACCTATTCGCGAGCGCCGTCATATGTGGGAGCAGCGCATCCCTGAGGTGTACGAAATTCTGCGTAAGGGCAGCGAGGTGGCTGCAGCTACTGCTGCTGAAACTCTGCATGATGTGCGCGCTGCTATGCGCATCAACTATTTTGACGACCAAGAGCTGATTAATCAGCCCTATGAGCAACAGCAATAAAATGGCACTTTCTGAGCAAGCAATCCTCCATTTATTGGAGCAGCATCATATTAACTACATAGTGCGCAAGCATGAGCCTATTTTCACTGTGGCCGAGGGCGAAGCGCTGGGCTTGCCCAATGTGCAGGCGGCGGTGAAGAGCCTCTTGTTAACTGATGATAAGCGGACGAGCTTTTATCTTGTAGTGCTGCCACTGGACAAAAGACTGGATTTAAAGCAATTACGCAGCCTCATCGGCTCCCGCAGGCTGACCATGGCTAGCCCCGAGGAGCTCGCGCAGCTTTTAGAGCTCACGCCGGGAGCGGTGACGCCCGTCGGGCTTCTAGCTGACAAGGAGCACAGGGTGCAAGCTTATTTTGATGCTGAGCTTAAGGAAAATACCATTGCTACGCACCTAGATTGCAACACAGCTACCGTGTGGCTCAAATGCCAAAAGCTGGTGCAGCTTTTGGAGGATAAAGGTCACAAAAGCACCTATCTCGCCCTATAAACATTTGTTTCCTACCGCGTTTGGGAGTAGGAAACAAATGTTTATGCAAGAACTCAAAAAAATTATCCCTACCGCGAAACGCGGTAGGGAATTTTTTATTGCTCACTTTTTTTATTTGCCGGTGCGGCCACGCTTGGTAAAGGGAATGCCCTTAGCGCACAGCGGGCAGGAATCCGGTTGGAAGGTTTCTACATTCAGGTGCAGCAAAGCCTCGGTGCGCACACCAAAGTCCACCTTGCCACCGCTGCGGTCAACCAAAAGGCCTACGCCTACCAGCTCGCCACCGCATTCCTTCACAACCTCCATAACCTCTTTCACGCTGCCACCAGTGGTAACAATGTCTTCTACAACCAGCACGCGGGTGCCAGCGGGGATTTGAAAGCCACGGCGCAGGGTCATCTTGCCGTTTTCACGCTCGGTGAAAATGGCACGGGTGCCCAGAGCCTTGCCTACTTCATGAGCCAGCAGGATACCGCCGGTCATGGGGCCTACAACCAGCTCTACATTGTCGTTTTCATAACGACGAGCGATTTCTTGGCACAGGCGCTCGGTGTATTTAGGATGTTGGAGTACGTTGAATTTTTCTACGTACATGGGGCTGTGCAGGCCGCTGGTCAGCAGGAAGTGGCCGTGGAGCACAGCTTCAGTTTCTTCGAGCATTTTCAATACGTCTTTTTCTTCTAAGATCTCTGCCATTTAGATATCTCCTTTACACTTTTATGCTTGAATCTCGTCAACTATTGCCAACGCAGCCTTTTGTCTGTCTTCAGCCTTAGTAATGGGGCGCCCCACTACAATATGGCTGGAGCCGTTCTTGAAGGCGCCAGCGGGAGTTGCCACGCGGCTTTGGTCATCCAAGGACGCGCCCGCAGGACGTACGCCGGGAGTTACGATCAAAAAGTCCGGGCCGCAGGCCTCACGGATGCCGGCTGCTTCCCGCGGGGAAGCTACTACGCCATCCATGCCTGCTGCTTTGGCCAGCTTAGCCAGGCTAATAACCTGCTCGGCAATGGTGTTCTTATAGTTCAAATCAGCAAATTGCTCGTCATCCATGCTGGTAAGGATAGTCACAGCAATGAGCTTGGGCGCAGGGTGACCAGCCTTCTCTGCTGCTTCATGCACTGCCTTCACAGCCTCAGCCATCATTTTTTTGCCGCCTACAGCATGGACATTCATCATGTCCGCGCCCAAATCGCTCAAAACCATTAGAGCATGAGCCACAGTATTAGGAATATCCTGCAGCTTTAAATCCAAGAAAATATGCTTACCTTGGTTTTTCAAATAGGTAATGATGGGCGCACCGGCAGCATAGAAAAGCTCCATACCAACCTTGTAATGGCTTACAGCATCACCGCATTCTTCAACACAAGCAACAGCTTGCTCCATAGTCGGAAAATCCAAGGCCACTATCAGTCTATCATCATGTTTCATTACAATTCTCCTAAAAATGCGTTAGAAGTACCAGAAGACGAGAAAGGGCGACGACGGCGTATGCGAAATACTCCTAGGAGCCCTTACGAAGTATAACGGTGCTTATAACGCGTTTTATTTATTAAAGAGAGGCATGGAGGCCTTGCCATTAGGCAATGCCAAGCCTACGATGTCGGTAATATTATGCACCTTGTGGCGGTCCAGATAAGCTAACATGCCGTGGGCAATGCTTTCAGCGATATCCGGATGTACGAAGTTGGCCGTGCCTACGGCAACGGCGCTAGCGCCTGCCAGCATGAACTCTATAGCATCCTCCGCACACATGATACCGCCCATACCAATAATGGGCACCTTCACTGCCTGAGCCACCTGATATACTAGGCGCACTGCCACAGGACGCACCGCCGGGCCGCTGAGGCCGCCGGTAATATTGCCCAAAACCGGGCGTTGGCGCTCAATATCAATCTTGGTGCCAAGCAAGGTGTTAATCATGGAAATGGCATCAGTACCAGCAGCTTCCACGGCCTTAGCCATGGACACAATATCGGTAACGTTAGGAGAAAGCTTGGTAATGACCATCTTAGAGGTGTTAGCCTTTACCTGAGCCACTACCTCGGCTGCCGCATCGGGACAGGTTCCGAAGACGATGCCGCCCTCTTTAACATTGGGGCAGGAAATATTAATTTCCACAGCGTCCACGCCGTCCACGTTCAGCTTTTTGGCAACCTCACCATATTCCTCAGGAGAATGGCCGTAGATATTCACAATCACGGGCACATCATATTTACGCAGCTCCGGCAAGGTATGCTCTAAAAAGTACTCGCTACCGGGATTTTCCAAGCCAATGCAGTTCAACATGCCGGAGGGAGTTTCCACAGCGCGCTGACCCTTATTACCCGCTGCGGGGAGTAATGAGGTACCCTTTACAGTTACAGCACCCACCTTTTCTAAATCCAGAAAATCGGTGAACTCTAAGCCAAAGCCAAAGGTACCGCTACCGGTGGTCACAGGAGTTGCCATTTTCAGTCCGGCAATATCCACTGCCAAACGACCTTCATACAATGACTTTACCATTCGCCCACCTCCTCGGCCCAAAATACAGGACCATCCTTGCACACCTTGATGCGCTTGCCAATGCCCTCGCAGGCACAGGAAAGGCAGGCGCCCAGGCCACAGGCCATATATTTTTCTAAAGATACCTGGCATTTCATGCCAGCTTCAAGACACGCATTGGCCACAGCGCGCATCATGGGCACGGGGCCACATACATACACGCAATCGTAGCCGCCCTCTACCAAAAGCTCGGGCAGCTTCGCCATGACAGTGCCCTTGACGCCGGCGCTGCCGTCATCGGTGGTGAGATATACGTTGGGGCACAAGCCCTCATACAGCTTGGTCCAGAAAAGCTCGTCCGCAGTGCGGCCTCCCATCAGGATATCGGCTTTGCCTTCGCCAAAGCCCTCTGCCAAAAACAGCAGCGGTGCCAATCCCAAGCCGCCTCCCACTAAAAGTGGCTTGGCGGCGCTCATGTCGAAGCCGTGGCCCAAGGGGCCCACGATGCTGAGCACATCGCCGGCGCACACATCGGCGAGGATGTGGGTACCCTCGCCGATGATGCGATAGATCATGGTAAAGGTGCCCTGCGCCTTATTCACTCCGGCTACGCCGAAGGGACGGCGCAGCAGCGGAGCAGTATTCTTGCACACCTGCACATTGACGAACTGGCCGGGCACGGCTTGGCTGGCAATCTCAGGTGCGTACACATCAATTAATTTTGTAGAGCTATTTAACAGGCGTTGGCCAATCACCTTGGCCGCCGCAATCGTTTTAGGCATATGCAGCCCTCCCAGTTAAATTTTTAAGCTTACTGGTAAATCAGCTTTGTCTCCTGCAAGCAGCGCAGGCTTAGTCCTCCCAGCTCAGGCTGAGGTCCTGCAGTGCCACTACGCTGACAATGCGGCGACGACGCATAGCGCTCATGACGCGTTGCAGCTCGCGGGCGGTATCCATGCTGGTCAAGCAGGGAATAGCGTGCTCAACGGTGGAGCGACGGATCTTGAAGCCATCGCGCTCGGCATCGCGACCATGGTTGGTGGTGTTGATAACCATGCTGATGCGACCGGCCTTGATGTCGTCCAGAATATTGGGATGACCCTCGCTAACCTTGGTAGCAACATTTACATTTACGCCCTGCTCCTTCAGGTATTGAGCAGTACCGCCGGTGGCAGTTACAATATAGCCCAAATCCTCGAAGCCCTTAGCGATTTCCACAGCCTCAGGCTTATCCATATCGGCCACAGTGATCAGGATGGAGCCCTCGTGAGGCACGTTGATGCCGGAAGCCAGGCAAGCCTTGTACAGAGCGCGGCTGAATTGGTAATCGCAGGCCATAACCTCACCGGTGGATTTCATCTCAGGCCCTAAGGTGATGTCAACATTGGACATCTTGTTGAAGGAGAATACAGGAGCTTTTACAGCATAATAGTCCGGGAAGAGACGCAGGCCGGGGCGGAAGCCCTGCTCGCGGATACTCATGCCCATTGCGCACTTAGTTGCCACATCCACCATGGAAATGCTGGTAACCTTGCTCAGGAAGGGTACGGTTCTGGAGGAACGGGGGTTAACCTCGATTACATACACATGCTCATCACGCACGATGTATTGAATATTGATCATACCCTTTACTTCCAGTCCCAGAGCCATTTTATTGGTATAGTTAATAATGGTCTTGATTACGGACTCGCTTAAGGAACGCGGCGGATATACGGCAATGGAGTCGCCGGAGTGAACGCCAGCGCGCTCAACGTGCTCCATAATACCGGGGATCAAAACTTCCTTACCGTCGCAAATCGCGTCAACCTCCACCTCGGTGCCCTGCAGATAATGGTCAACCAAAACAGGATGCTCTTGAGAGGCCTTTACAGCGTAGGTCATGTAGTTACGCAGCTCATCGTCGTTGTACACTATTTCCATAGCGCGACCGCCCAATACGTAGGAAGGACGTACCATGGTGGGATAGCCCACATCGTGAGCAGCATTCAGCGCACCCTCGGTATCGAAAACAGTGTGTCCTTTAGGACGAGGAATATTGCAATCAGTCAAGAGCTGCTCAAAACGCTCACGGTCCTCAGCGCGGTCAATGCTATCCACGGAGGAGCCCAAAACCTTCACGCCTGCACGGGACAAAGGCCCTGCCAAATTGATGGCGGTTTGGCCGCCGAATTGCACGATAATGCCCTCCGGCTGCTCTTTATCGATGATGTTCAATACATCCTCCACAGTCAGCGGCTCAAAGTAGAGCTTGTCAGCAATATCGAAGTCGGTTGAAACGGTTTCAGGGTTGTTGTTAATGATGATGGTTTCGTAGCCCAGCTCCTTCAAAGCCCATACGCAGTGTACGGAGCAGTAGTCAAATTCTACGCCCTGACCAATACGGATAGGACCGGAGCCCAGAACTACAACCTTCTTCTTGTCGTTAACCTTAACCTCGTCCTCGGTTTCATAGCAGGAATAGTAGTACGGAGTGGCAGCCTCAAACTCAGCAGCGCAGGTATCAACCATCTTGTAGGTGGGGATGATGCCGTTAGCCTTACGCATATCGCGAATTTCAAACTCAGTCTTGCCTACGCGAGCAGCGATGGTCTTGTCGGCGAAGCCCATCTTCTTAGCCTTACGCAGCAGGCTGGGAGTGAGAGTATGAGTTTCCAGAGCACGCTCCATCTTGATAATGTTTTCAATCTTGGAGAGGAACCATCTATCAATCTTGGTGATGGCATTGATTTCGTCAATGGTCACGCCACGGCGCATAGCCTCGGCGATGACGAAGCAACGCTCATCATCGATATTTTTAATCTTAGCGCGGATTTCTTCGTCGCTCAGCGCCTTCAGCTCAGGCATTTCTAGGTGAGTCAGACCGATTTCCAAGCAACGCACAGCCTTCAGCATGGATGCTTCCATAGTGCGCTCAATAGCCATAACCTCACCGGTAGCCTTCATCTGGGTGCCCAGAGTACGGTCCGCGGTAACGAATTTATCAAAGGGCCAACGAGGGAATTTCAAAACGATGTAGTCGATGGCGGGCTCGAAGCAAGCCTTAGTCTTCTTGGTAACAGCGTTTTCGATTTCGTCCAGATTGTAGCCCACTGCAATCTTACTGGTAACCTTAGCGATGGGATAGCCGGTTGCCTTGGAGGCCAAAGCGGAGGAACGGCTTACGCGGGGGTTAACCTCGATAACATAGTAGTTTTCAGAATAGGGATCCAGTGCCAGCTGTACGTTGCAGCCACCTACTACGCCCAGCTCGCGGACGATGTCGATGGAGGCTTGGCGCAGCATTTGCACCTCTTTATCGTTCAAGGTTTGGGCCGGAGCCACAACGATGGAGTCGCCGGTGTGCACGCCTACGGGATCCAGGTTTTCCATGGAGCAGACGGTGATGCAGTTATCGGCAGCGTCGCGAATAACCTCGAATTCGATTTCCTTCCAGCCAGCGATAGAGCGTTCAATCAAGCATTGGCCGATGGGGCTGTAGCCCAGACCCTTTTGCACGATATCAACCAGCTCGTCCTCGTTTTCAGCAATACCGCCGCCGGTACCGCCCAAGGTGTAAGCAGGACGTACAATCAAGGGATAGCCAATCTCGCGACCGAAGGAGCAAGCAGCCATAATGGTCTCTACGATGGTGGATTCAGGGATGGGCTGATGGATTTTTTCCATGGTCTCCTTGAACATCTCGCGGTCCTCGCCACGTTTAATGGCGGAGATTTGGGTACCCAACAGACGTACCTTGTACTCGCTCAAAATGCCCTTCTCCTCCAGCTTCATAGCCATGTTAAGGCCGATTTGGCCGCCCAGGGTAGCCAAGAGAGAGTCAGGACGCTCGCGCTTAATAATATTTTCCAAAAATTCTACGCTAATGGGCTCCACATAAACGCGGTCCGCAATATGTACGTCGGTCATGATGGTTGCAGGATTGGAGTTAACCAGTACAACCTCAAGTCCTTCCTCCTTCAGCGCACGGCAGGCTTGGGTGCCTGCATAGTCAAACTCGGCAGCTTGGCCGATGATAATGGGGCCGGAGCCGATAACAAGAACCTTTTTAACATTAGTGAGCTTCGGCATAATAACGACCCTCCATTAAGTCAATAAAGTGTTGGAACAAATATTCGTGACCACCGGGGCCGGGGCAGGCCTCCGGATGGTATTGCACGGTGAAGGTGGGATGATTTGCATATTCCACGCCTTCAATGGTGCCATCGTTCATAGAAATATGGGTTACAGTGATGCCCTTGCCCTCAATGGAAGCGGGATCCACTGCATAGCCATGGTTTTGAGAGCTAATATAGATGCGACCGCTGCGCAAATCCTTAACGGGCTGGTTCACGCCGCGATGGCCAAATTTCATCTTATAGGTGTCGGCGCCATTAGCCAGAGCCATGAGCTGGTGACCTAAGCAGATGCCGAAGATAGGACGACGCCCAATAAGCTTCTTCACGTTTTCGATAACGTCCACCAAATCCTTGGGGTCCCCAGGGCCGTTGGACAGGAAGATGCCGTTGGGATTGCAGGCCAAAACCTCTTCTGCCGTAGCGCTAGCAGGGAACACGGTCAGGCGGGTATCGAACAGCAGCAGGAAGTTCAAAATATTTTGCTTAATGCCAAAGTCCATAACAGCGATATGGTATCTGCCACTGCCCATAGTATAAATCTTAGGAGTGGTCACGGTGGCTACTTGGTCGTGAATTGCAGGCAGAGCCAGCAGTGCTTGCACCTCGGCCTCAGGCATATCGCTGGGCACAATTACACCGGGCATTACGCCATGGTCACGGATTTTGCGAGTGATAGCACGAGTATCAACACCTACCAGAGTGGGCAGGTCCTGCTCCTCCAGCCAATCCTCAAGACTCTTTTCGTTGCGCCAGTTACTGGGGCAATCACAAAGCTCGCCAATGACATAGCCTTGGAAGAAGTTCTTGCGACCTTGATTAAACATGGGATTGGTGCCATAGTTGCCTACCAGAGGATAGGTCATAACAACAATCTGACCACAGAAGGAGGGGTCCGTCAGGGTTTCTTGGTAGCCGCTCATGCCGGTGGTGAAGCATACCTCACCCACTGCATTACGCTTGCCACCATAGAGAAGGCCCTCGTAAACACTGCCATCCTTTAAAACTAATTTACCTTTTCTCACTTCTTTGTGCATACTACACCATCTCTCATCACAAATTTACCGTGCAGCATAGTGGCAACTGCCTTGCCCTTGCAAGCCTTGCCTTCATAGGGGGTGAACTTGCCGCGGGTATAGAATTTGGAGCTGTCAACAGTCCATTCTTTATTTAAATCCATAATGGTAATATCAGCAACGCTGCCCTCCTTCAGGGTACCGCCGGGCAGATGGAATACCTTAGCCGGCTCGCAGCTCATCTTGCTGATAATGGTCTTCAAGTCAAAAATACCAGTGTGGTACAAATCGGTCAGCATTACGCCTAAGGATGTCTCCAAGCCACAGAAGCCGCAGGGAGCATAACGGAATTCCACGTCCTTTTCTTCAGGAGCATGGGGTGCGTGGTCGGTTACGATGCAGTCCACAGTGCCGTCCAGAACGGCCTCACGCATTGCTTGCACGTGGTCCCAGCTACGCAACGGCGGGCTTACACGAGTTGCGGAGCTGTAGTTAGAGCATGCTTCATCAGTCAGAGTCAGATGGTGTACAGTAACCTCGCTGGTTACGTTAACACCTCTCTTTTTGGCTTGACGAATGATATCGATTGCACCCTTGGAAGCTACGTGGCAGATGTGCACATGTGCGCCTGCATATTCAGCGATGATGCAGTCGCGAGCTACAGCGATATCCTCGGAGATGGAGGGTACGCCGGGTACACCGATGCGAGCGGAAACTACGCCCTCATGCATGTAGCCTTCAGCAGCCAGCTCGGGGTCG
Source organism: Phascolarctobacterium sp. (assembly GCA_034086985.1). Classification (GTDB taxonomy): domain Bacteria; phylum Bacillota; class Negativicutes; order Acidaminococcales; family Acidaminococcaceae; genus Phascolarctobacterium_A. The sequence goes on along the minus strand of JAXDZG010000011.1, from coordinate 9,955 downwards.
ATAGCGTGCAGCATCAAGGGTTTGTCAAAGGCGGTGATATATTTAGCAGCCAGCATGAACAGGCGGGAGCTCTTTACATAATGGCCATCATCGGAGAAGCCCACTGCGCCTCTATAGGCCATGTCGCCCATTTCGGCCAGCTCTTCGCCCTTTTCACCCTTGGAAATGGCGCCAACTACTTCCACGTTAGCATAGCTTTCCTCAGCAGCGCGTTGCTTGATACCGCTTACGATAATAGCGGAGTCCACAACGGGCTTGGTATTGGGCATGCAGGCTACGGTGGTTACACCGCCGGCAGCAGCAGCCATAGTACCGGAAATAATGTCTTCCTTGGCTTCCAGACCGGGCTCACGCATATGGGTGTGCATATCAATGAGGCCAGGGGTTACAACTAAACCAGTTGCATCATATACTTCATCAGCAGCTTCGGCAATGCCCTCAGCCACTGCTTTAATCTTGCCATCCTCAACCAAGATGTCCATTACAGCGTCTAAATTTTGGCTGGGGTCAAATACCCTGCCGTTTTTAATCAACGTTTTCAATGTGTTTACCTCCTGTCAAAGTCAAGAATAAGAGCGCCATACGCACTGCTACACCATTCTGTACCTCGGTACGGATAGCAGCGTTATCACAGTAACCAACCTCCCAGGAGATTTCGAGGCCACGGTTCATGGGGCCCGGATGGAGCACGGTTACATCGGGCTTAGCCAAAGCCAAGCGTTTTTCGTTGATGCCGAAAATACGAGCATATTCACGAGTGGTGGGGAACAGACCCTTCTTTTGGCGTTCCAGCTGAATGCGCAGGATATCTACTACATCAGCATCAGCAATGGCGTCTTCTACATGCTTATGTACGGTTACGCCCAAAGCTTCGATATCGTGGGGCAGCAGGGTCATAGGGCCGGCCACATGCACTTCAGCGCCCATTTTATTCCAAGCAGCAATGTTGGTGCGAGCAACACGGCTATAGAGGATATCGCCGATAATGGCCATCTTCAGGCCCTTCAGATTTTTGCCCTGCTCACGAATGGTGAACATATCCAAGAGGCCTTGGGAAGGATGGGCATGAGCGCCGTCACCAGCGTTAATGATAACGGGGTCAGCAACCTGAGCTGCGTAAGCAGCAGCACCCTCGATGGGATGACGCATTACGATGGCATCGCAGGCCATGGATTGTACAGTCAAAATAGTATCGCGCAGGCATTCGCCTTTAACAACGCTGGAGTTACCGGTGGTGATGTTTACTACATCGGCGCCCAGATATTTGCCTGCCAGTTCAAAGGAAGTACGAGTACGGGTACTGGGCTCATAGAACAGATTGATGATGGATTTGCCACGCAGAGAAGGAACCTTTTTGATATCCCTTTTCATAATCTTCTTCATTTCCTCAGCTGTTTTCAAAATCAGCTCGATTTCTTCTACGCTGAGGCTTTCCAGATCCAGTATATCTCTGCCACCCAGAGATACATTTGATTTAGCCATTAGCTTTACCTCCTGTATATATGTAATAGAATGAATAAAAGCCCTCTTGAACCCATGAGGGTACAAGAAGGCCTTGTGTTTCAACAATAGTCAAACCTTGTAGTCTCACGGGACTCGTTTAAAGGTGCAATTGGATTGATTAGATATATTTTACACCTCAAGAAGGGAAACGTCAAATATTTCGAGTCATTTTTTACGCTTTTCTTACACAAATTCCAGCTAGCGTGATAATGGTAAATGGGTGTATAATTAATAAATTGAGTAATAGATAATCATCTAGCTCGCGCTGATTTTCTTAACGCAAATTTCGTGGGGTTCAATTGGCCTCTGCGGGGTACTATTTGTCTCGCAAAATAATTAAGGTTTTCGAACCCTTGAGGCCATTGTACCAAGCCACTCATTTGCTAAAAATCACAGCTCACTATCTGATTACCTATTAAGTCAATACTCTATCATTATTGAGATTAAATTTTAAAGGAATCATAGTATGCGTAATAATATTATTGATAACATCCGTGGGCTGTGTATGCTGGGCGTAATCGGCATCCACATCGGCGGATCCTTAGGCCTCGCCCCTAATAATTTCACACTGTACTGCTTCTTAGAAGTGCTCAGCCGCTATAGCGTCCCCGCCTTCTTCTTCATCTCCGGCTACGGACTCGTCTGCAACGACAAAGGCTTGCTTAACGGCGACAGCCTAAACTACCTCGACTTTCTCAAAAAGCGCCTGCAGGGCGCTGGACTTCCCTACCTGAGCTGGTCCCTCTTCTACCTAGCTTACTTTACCCTTGTACTTCCCAAGGGCATGATCAGCTGGCACCCCTTACATCTTGCCTTTGTGCTCTTCTTCGGCCTCGCCTGCTATCACCTGTACTTCATGGTCATCCTGCTGTGGTTCTATGCAAGCTACCCACTATGGCGCAGCTTACTACGCTGGATTAATAAGCACAGCATTGCTTTAGGATTAGCCCTACTCTTTATCTTCCAGCTTGCCTGCAACTGGTGGACCACCCATCCCGGCGTGGACACAACTAATTGGAGCTTGCTTGCGAAAAACTTCTTCAACTATCGCCTTAACTACCTACCCTTACACTATCTTTTGATCTTCATAAGCGGTGGGCTAGCTGCTCTCCATTGGCAAAAATTTCAAGACTGGCTGCGTAGGCACGGCATCCTTGTGTTGCTTTTTTACCTAGCCTCAATCGCCTACACCGCTGGCAGCGCCTACTACTCCTTTACCTACGCAAAATACTCGCTTTTAGATATCGCTAACACCTATCACCAGCTCAGTCCCCAAGGCCTCATCTATACCATCGCCTCCATCCTCTTCTTCTGCTGGGCCTTAGACAAGCTAGAGCAAGCTAAGCGCACCAAATACATCGACATCCTATCAAAATACTCCATGCTCATCTACTTCATCCATCCATTAATTCTCGAATGGATGACTAGCCTCTACAGCAAATTCGGCATCGTCATGACCGTGAAGAAAGTAACCTTCTCTTACTTTTTCCTAGTCATAGCATCACTCATAGCTAGTATATTGCTAACGAAATTATTAAACTATTCATCACACCTCAGATTGTTATTCACAGGTAAAAAATAGTAGATATAATATTGCGGAGCGAATAAGAATTTTAGCCAAAAATACTAGAGCCCACTGCGACATCTCGCAGTGAGCTCTTTTCTTATATTCACATATTAAATTACACGCCACTTACAGCTTCGCCTTCATGAAGCGCTTATAGACCTCCACACCAGGCTGGTCATAGGCGTCCACATCCGCAAGCTCGCCCTCGTACGCCACCGTAAGCATAAGCAAAAACATCAGCTGCCCCAGCATATACTCATTCAAGCACGGCAACGTAAAGCGCGCATTATAACGATTATCACTAGTCAAGGCAGCCTCATTAGCCGCTAAGGCAATCTTCAAGGCCTTATTCATATCAAGACCCTCGTACTTAGCAAAATAGGCCACATCCTCAAAGGGATTATGTACCACCGCCTGCTCCTCAGGATTAGCAATCTCCAAGAACTGTACCACCTTATTCAGGCGCCCCTCCTGATGCTGCTGGGTCTGGGCATGCATATCCGTGGTACCCACCGCCACAATAGGCGTTCTACCGTAATTTACTACCTGTCCATTGCGGTCCACACGCTTGCCCAAGGACTCTGCCAAAAGCTGCACATACCACTCGCTCAAGGACTTCAAATGCATGCTGTAGGGCATAAATACCTCAATATCACGACCCTTACGGTATGCTAAAAATTTCAGCAATGCATTCAGCAAAGCAGGATTTTCTACCAGCTCCACCTTGCTACAATACTCATCCATTTCACGAGCGCCACGCAAAAATTCTTCTATATCGCCGCCCAATGCAGCCATAGTCACTAGGCCCGGATCGGTCATTACGCAGAAGCGGCCACCGATGCCCTCCTTAATATCGAACTGCCACCAGCCAAATTTTCGAGCCAGCTGCAGCAAAGGAGCATTGGCCTCGTCCGCCTGCAAATCCGTTACTACAGTGCATTCAAGCTCAATATTCTGTCCCTTGCTTAGGGTATCATAAAAATACGTGAAGGCAGAGATAGTCTCCAGGGTCGTGCCGGACTTAGAAATAGGCACCAGCATTACCCGCAGCTTGCGTCCATTGCTCAAATGACGATAGGCCAAACGCTGCACCTCATACACTAAGCCATTGCAATCCACCGGGTCCAGATTATTACCGGAAAAATAAATGCGGGGCTGCCCATGGCGCAGCTGATAATTGGTATTCCAATGACAGCCACCAAAGGCATCAAAAAGCACCTTATTGCCCAAATAAGAGCCACCCACGCCCAAAAATACCACTACGTCCATCTGCTTCAGGTATTCACCGTACTCCTTCAGCTTCTCAATGGAAGCAGCCGTATTGGGATGCCCCTCCTTTATATAGGGCATGCGCGGAAAATAAACATGCTCAGGCTTGCCATCCTTGGAAAGATGGGCCTTGGATTGACCTGTTTCCCGTATTTTTTGCACTGCAAGACTAGCAGCTGCGCCCTCATTTGCTAGCGCAGCAGCCACCTCAGCCTCTGCCAGCCTGCCATCGCCAAACATATTGGTAAAGTCTAACACCAAGCCACTGGGCAAGGTTATTTTGTACTTCACTTAGCACTCACTCCTAAAATTCCGAATCTTGAAGCGCGCTCCTATAGCGTACTCTAGTTAATCATAATTATAACATATTCTAATATTTTTGGCAAATACTGCTATACCAAAGCAGCTTAGAAATGATTATCATTCCATGAGCAAATATGCTTTTTTTACTTACTTTATGGACTTACTTTCTTGGACCTTGGCGGCGATTACTGCCAGTCTTAGGAGCCTTGCGCTTATCGGCCACAGCGTTGCGACCACGCTTAGGACCTGCGGGCTTCTTCTTTTTCGGAGCAGCCGTAGCCACACGGCGAGCCACAGTCTCGCCCTCCAAATTTTGGCGCTCCATCAAAACGCCCAGCTTGGTCTCAATATTGCGCAGCCATTTCACTTCCTCCGGAGTGTAGAGAGTGATGGCTACGCCATCATTACCGGCGCGGCCGGTACGACCAATACGGTGCACATACCAATCCACATCGTGAGGAATATCATAGTTAATAACGTGGGTTACGCCCTCCACATCCAGGCCGCGAGCAGCCAAATCACTGGCTACCAAAATCTGGATTTTAGCGTCGCGGAAGGACTTCATCACTGTTTTGCGCTTAGCAGGGGACATCTCGCCGTGGAGCACGTCCACATTAAAGCCCTGCATGCCCAGCCAGTCCCCCAGCTCCTTGGTACGCTCCTTGCTCATGCAGAAGACAATCATCAAATAAGGATTGAGGCGCTCAATCAGAGAAGCCACAGCACGATTTTTATACTCATCCGTGGTCTTCAGGCAGATTTGCTTAATCTTGTCCACAGTGGCCTTGTCAGGCTCAATATCAATCAAAGCGCTATTCTTCGTCAGCTTGCGACCCAGCTTGCGCACTTCTTCATTCAAGGTAGCACTGCAGAGCATGGTCTGGTGCTCCGGCGCCGTCATAGCAATCAAATCCAGTGCCTCGTCCATAAAGCCCTGCTGCAGCATCTCGTCCACTTCGTCCAAAACTAAGTACTTAACGCCACCTAAATCAGTATTACCCTTTTTAATATGATCCAAAAGGCGACCAGGCGTGCCAATCAAGACGTGACTGCGGCCCTCCAGCTTATATTTTTGCTCTTCAAAATCCCGACCGCCGGTCACAGCCAGCACCTTAATCTCGCTTTCGCCCAAAATCTTCTTCAGCTCTGTAGCGATTTGCTGGGCCAGTTCACGGGTCGGAGTGATAACCAAAGCCTGCGCATAGGGCTTATTGGTATCAATCTTCTCTGCCAAGGGCACTAAAAAGGCCAAGGTCTTGCCGGTGCCGGTCTGCGCCCTAGCGATAACGTCACGACCGGCAAAAAGAGCTGGAATCGCCTGCTCCTGCACGGGCATGGGTCTTGTGATCCCCATCTTATGTAATTGCTCCACAGTATGGGCACATACCTTCAGAGCAGTAAAGCCATTTTGCATCTAGAACCTCCTATCAAAACAATCATAGATATAATTCCTAGTAAAATGCTTCCTATTGCGAAACACAACAGAAAAACATGTTCGCAATAAAAAAGGCTGAAGAGTAATCTCCAGCCTTGAGGAAGCTTAAATTAGAATTCAGCCAATTTAGCAGCAGCTTTGGGGCAACCCTTAGCAGCAGCCAGTTCAAAATAAGTCTTAGCGCAAATCTTGTGGCCCATTGCCAAATATTGCTCGCCCAGCATGTATTGGTTTCTAGCATATTGCATATCCTTCAGTTGAGCAGCAGCTTCAGCGGAGCCCTTAGCAGCAGCCAATTCCAGATAAGTGGTACCGCTAACAACGTGACCAGCTTCCAAATCCTTCTTAGCCATCAGCAGGCAGCCTTCGATATATTGTTTTTCCTTAGCTTCAGCAGCAGCGATTTCCTCGTCGGTTACGCCAACCTTAGCCTTGAACCAAGCAACGATAGCGTCCAGGTCTTCACCCTTGTAGAGCACGCTTCTGAATTTATAATCGATTACGCCGGTGGTATAGAGCCATTCAATACCCAAATCCATATCATCATAATCAACATCAAAATGAGCCAGGATAGCGTCGATAATAACCTCTGCGTTTTCCTTGTCCTGAGCCAGCTTAGCAATGTTACGATATTCTTCTACTAAAGTCATCTTTAACAACCTCACTTTTCTTTGCTTCATGAGCGCACAATTTTCTGGTTTACACCAGTAACCGATATTATCATATCACTAATATGTAAATTTTTCAACAAAAATAGCTTGTTAAGCGAGAAATCTTCTCCTTTTTACTTCTTAAAGCCTCATTACTCTTCCTTGCCATATGCCTTACGCTCGTATTCCTCCACGGGCAGGGGCTTGGAATAATAGTAGCCCTGAATGGTGTCGCAGCCGTTGATTTTTAAGAACATCAGCTGGGACTCGGTCTCCACGCCCTCGGCCACCAGCTGCTTGCCCAGCTCCTTGCCCAAGGCCATGGTGTAGTTCAAAATCAGCTCACCACTACGATTGCCGATGAAATCAATCAAGCTCTTATCCAGCTTCACCACATCAAAATGCAGCACCGTGAGTCCATTCAAAGAAGAACGACCGGAGCCGAAATCATCCATATGCAGGTGGAAGCCCGCTTCAAAGAAGGCATCAGCAATGGGCTTAATCTTCAAATTGGCCAAGGCCACGCTTTCCGTGATTTCAATAGGCACATATTTGGGGTCGACACCGCATTCTTCAATAATCTTTTTGTAGCGACCTACGATATCCTGACCAAACAGACTGCAGCGGGAAACATTCACAGAAACAGGCATCAGCTGGCGTCCCTGCTCAGCCCAAGCCTTTTGCTGCTGGCATACAGTGCGGAACACATATTCATCCAGCTTTTCAATAAGGCCATCGGACTCAAATACATCAAGAAATTCACCCGGCGGAATCATGCCCTCAGGAGTGAGCCAGCGTACCAAGGCCTCAGCGCCAACAACCTCTTCTCGGTAGGGGTCGTACTTGGGCTGGTACCACACTACGAACTCCTTCTTTTGCAGAGCTTCGCTGAAGCGAGCCTCATAGGTCTGAGCCCGCAGCTGGTTCTGGCTAATGGGTCCACTGTATTTGGCAAAGGTTCTGCGAAAATCACGCTTGATGCTGTTTAAGGCCAACAGCGCTCTGGCACACATATGTCCCACAGCCACACTGCGGTCCACATTTTCGTAAACGCCAAATTTTACAACCACATTGGGCACCGGTGCTTTTTCCAAATAATGCTTAAATAAGCTTACGGACTTCACCTTTTGCTCCAGGGTGGGATTTTTATAAATGCTCACCATCTGGTCGATGCCATAACGGCCCACCACTCCCTCAGGATAGGACTCTTGATAGAAGGAAGCAAGCCATTTTAAAAGCTCATCGCCCTTAGCCTCGCCATACATGGTATTGACTAATTCAAAATTCTTAATATCGGAAATAGAAACGTTAAAATTATCCTCAGGATAAGCATCCAACAGCTTTTTCGCCTGATAAGCAAAGGCCCGTGCCGTGTAGAGCCCGGTGAGCTCATCACGCTCATCACCATTGAGCCCACTGGTAAGCTCCTGCTGCTTTTCCTTTTGCAAAATCTTCTTCAGCTGGCTCTTATCCATGGAGGCGTCCTCGTTGGCAAAGGCCAAAATAACGCTGGCATAGGAGTCCGCCGTGCCGATGCGAGTGCATTTCATATAATAATAGTGCAGCTCGCCCTTGCGCAATACTCTATAATGATAGAAAAAGCTTTCTGTCTCTTCTAAAACGTGGCAAATATTGGAGAGTGCTGCCACCTGACGCATCTCGTCCTGATCATCAGGATGCACATTTTGGACAATATATGTTTCTAAAGCAGTGGCATAATGGGGCGCCTTTTTTATCTCTTCTATAACGCCCAAGGCCTTGCCTGCGGAGCGGTAGACCTTAACCTCTTTGGTCGCAATATTCACCTCATACAAATCACTCACGTCACCGGACAGCGTATTGATGATGCTCATAACATGCAGGTTATCTGCATCAGCAGCTAGACGCTTAGTAAGCTGCTCCTTCTCCCCTGCCAGCTTAAAGGTAAGCACATAGCCTGTTTTGCCATTGGCCAAGGGTACCTCTAAGAGGCTTTCGGCATGACTTTCGGGTAATAATACATCCCTAGAGGCGCCGTCATCCAAGGTACCACCCATCACCGGACAATTATTGCAGGGCACGCTACGATTGATAAAAGCCTTGTAGCAGAGGGCACCCTTATGCAGCCCCGGATAAAGGGCAGCGGCAGCCTCACTAAAATTCACAATCTTGTAGTCAGAATCAATTATGACTGTACCAGTCGACACCTGTGACATGATTCGTCTCCCCCACTCTTTTAATAAAAAAAGCAAATCTTAAGACTACTTACATCTTACTCTCCCAAAAAGCATACAAGAATACGAATTTATTATATCACAGAAGTCTATATAGCGCTAGAGATTTTTTCAAGTATTTTCAATTTATTTATCAATATAAGCATCTTTTACCAGCATCAGTACAATTAATCGCCTATGTGAAACATAATAGGCCTATGATACATATAAAATATCTTATATTCGCTCTAGCATATCGTCATATTCGGACAAATATCGACTCTATTAGTCACTTTATGTCATAGAAAAATGCAAAAAAAATAACCGTGCTAGATTTCTCCAACACGGTTATCATGGTTATTTGAGTAATTCACGAACGATAGCATTGATGCGTTTGCCATCTGCACGGCCCTTGGTCTTGGCCATAACAGCCGGCATTACCTTGCCCATATCCTTGGGACTGGTAGCGCCCACAGCGGCAATTACCTCTGCTACGATGGCTTTCAGTTCGTCATCACCGAGAGCTTCCGGAAGATATTTCTTCAAAATAGCAATCTCTTCCTTGGCTTGGGCAACCAACTCGTCGCGACCGGCCTTTTGGAATTCCTCCAAAGAGTCCTGACGCATTTTGACCTCTTTCATCAAGACAGCCAGAACCTCATCATCGGTGAGCTCCTTTTTGTCATTGATTTCAACGTTCTTAATATTAGCACGCACCATGCGAATAACATTGAGACGCAGCTTGCCGGCCTCTCTGTCCTTCATGGCTTGCTTCATATCAGCAGTTAATTGGTCTTTTATAGACATACAGCCCGCCTCCAATTATCTGGTCTTACGTTTTCTGGCTGCTTCGGATTTTTTCTTACGGGCAACGCTGGGTTTTTCATAATGCTCGCGTTTTCTTACCTCAGAAAGAATGCCTGCCTTTTGGGTTGCTCTTTTAAATCTGCGCAGTGCGCTGTCTAAAGTTTCATTCTTGCCAACTTTAATTTCTGCCATCTGTTCTCCCTCCCTCCACACACTTAGGGAAGTGTAT
>JAXDZG010000010.1:0-151885 GCA_034086985.1 Phascolarctobacterium sp. | reverse complement strand
CTCTTGCGGGAAATGATTGAGAAAATCGTCGTGCATGAGTGCAGCTATGACGAGAACGGCACCCGCAGGCAGGACATTGAGATTTATTACAGCTTTGTCGGCAAGATAGACTTGCCGGAAGCCTAACGCCTGACCTATCCTACACAGCCCTAAGTGCCGGATAGGAACGGCATAATTTTTTACACTTCTATTGCTTCTTTATCACACATAAGCAAAAGCGCAGGACATATAGTAATATATAGCTGCTGCCAAAAAGCCCATGGCTAAAAGAGCTAAACAGCCTGCAGGAATAGCTAGATTGCCAGAGGTATAAAGCAAAACACTAACACCAACCATGGCCATAAAGCTTATTAGAAATAGCATCAGCTTGCGATACTGCTCTTTCAGAAGACACCGTTGAGCTAAGGTATAGGCTAAATAGCCACTACCGGTGCAAACTAAGCCCACAGCATAAACGCCAAGAACAGAGCCTTCACCCCAAAGCTCGGCAGCTCTGATATTGACTGTAATTTCGGTCAGCAGAAATACAAAGCCATAGAAAGCAAAAAGCAGGATTAAGCTACTAAATCTGCTTAGAGCTTCTAAAAAAATTTCGTTTCTTTTATCAAAACTTCCCATATAAAGCCTCTTTTCCTGTTACAATTATGTAGAGCACATCGCAAATTATATGTTTTTAAATTTTCGCACACCTTCACAAATACAGTTTATCTCATAATTTGTCAAAAATAAAGTGCTACAGGGGGTCGTAAATCCGCCATTTTGCTAAATTTCTCTTTTTTACATAAGAAAAAGGCCCTATGTCCACATCTAGGAACATATGGCCCTTCGTAAATATCATGTTATTTCTTTTGTCCGCTTAGAATTTTTCTACCAGCTTATAGCCACGACCAATCAGGAAGGTTGCAGTTTCAGGCTCAGTGGTCTTGAAAACTACAACGGGCTTAACATTCTCGCGGTTAAAAGAGATATACAGATAAGAAATATCAATGTTAGCGTTATCGAGAGCGGTGAGGATGCCATCCAGATAGCCCGGGGTATCGTTCATTTCCACGGCAATAACCTTGTCCTGACGGCATTGCAGGCCTGCGGCTCTAAGGGCTTCAATAGCGACATCACCCTTGTCAACGATTAAACGCACAATACCATATTCAGCGCTGTCATTAGCCAACATAGTGTAAATATTAATGTCAGCCTTTTTAAGAATACTAGTAATTTTTAACAAACCACCTTGGGTATTTTCGGTGAACAAAGAAACTTGGTTAAGCATTTAAAAACTTCCTCCCTAATGTTTTTACAGCAGATCAGCTAAATCCAGCAGCATGCGCTCGGTTTTTTCCCAGCCTAAGCAGGGGTCGGTAATGGATTTGCCGTAAACGCCATCGCTAATGGCTTGGCAACCATCCTCAATATAGGACTCTACCATTAAGCCCTTCACTATTTTCTTGATATCCGGATTCAGCTTGCAGGAATTAACGATATCCTTGGCGATACGGGGCTGCTCAGCCCATTTTTTGCCAGAGTTATTATGGTTAGTATCCACGATAATAGCAGGATTCTTTAGCTTGCGCTCTGCGTACATAGCATACACATTGCGCAGAATCTCGTAGTGATAGTTGGGATAGCTATTGCCATAGGGATCAACGTAGCCACGCAGAATGGAGTGTGCCAGCTCATTGCCCTTGGTGCGTACTTCCCAACCGCGGAAGAGGAATTCCTGCTCATGCTGAGCCGCAGCGACGCTGTTCAGCATAACGGACAAGTCGCCGGAGGTAGGATTCTTCATGCCTACGGGAATGCCCACGCCGGAGGCGATCATGCGGTGCAGCTGATCCTCGCTGGAGCGAGCGCCTACGGCAGCGTAGCTCAACAGGTCGGATAGATAGCGGAAAACCTCAGGATAGAGAATTTCCTCAGCGCCGGTCATGCCGGTTTCTTCAATCACGCGCACATTCATCTTACGAATAGCGATGATACCGCCCAGCATATCCTCCTTACCATCGGGAGAGGGCTGGTGCAGCATACCCTTATAGCCCACGCCGATAGTACGGGGCTTATTGGTGTACAGGCGCGGCACGATGTAGATTTTATCCTTAACCTTTTCCTGTACCTTGGCCAAGCGATGTACATAGTCTAAAACCGCATCCTCATTATCGCTGGAGCAGGGGCCGATAACCATCAAGAAACGGTCATCCTTGCCGGTGAAAATATTCTTAATTTCCTCATCACGTTGCAGCTTCAACATTTTAGAAGCTTGGCTAATGGGATAATCCTCCATCAGGGCTTGAGGAGAGGGCAGAACCTTGATGAACTCCATTTGCATACTCATACTTTTTACCTCTTACATTTCTTTTACGGGAATAGGACCTCTGGAAATAGCGATGGTACCGGTGCGGGCGATTTCGATAATCTCGAACTGGGCCATCATAGCACAAATAGCATCAATTTTTCCTTGTGAGCCGGTGATTTCAATAACAACGTTTTCAGGGCTGATGTCCACAATTTTACCGCGGAACACGTCCACGATATTGCGAATATCCTTGAGGGTTTCTTTATTGGCGCGCACCTTGAGCAGCACCAGCTCGCGGACAATGGATTCAACCTCGCCCAGATTAACGATTTTAATGATATCGATGAGCTTGGAAAGCTGATTAATTACCTGCTCCAGCTCATGCTTATCCTCTACAGAAACCTCGATATTAATGCGGGTTACGTCTGTTTCTTCAGTATAACCTGCGGAAATGCTTTCAATATTGAAGGCACGGCGGCTGATTAAGCCGGAGACATGGGTTAAGACGCCGGGCTTATTATCTACTAAAATGGCTAAATTATATTTTTTCATCGCTTTAATCTCCTAACACCATGTTATCCAGCTGTGCGCCAGGGGCAACCATGGGCAATACGTCTTCATTAGGAGGCAGGATCACGTCGATCAGGGTAGCACCCTCGCCCTCTAAAGCAGCCTTCAAATTGGCCTCAAAGCCCTCTAAGCCTTGAATGCGCACGCCCTTAATCCCCATAGCCTCAGCCAATTTTACAAAATCCACCTTAGTGTCCATAATTGTGTTGGAGAAGCGGTGCCCGTAGAACAGCTTTTGCCATTGGTAAACCATGCCCAGGACGCTGTTGTGCAGGAGCACGATCTTCACATCAATATCATTATCAGCCATGGTGGCAAGCTCTTGAATATTCATCATAATGGAGCCGTCACCGGTAAAGACTACTACTCTTTGGTCGGGCTTAGCCAGCTTAGCACCCATAGCAGCGGGCAGGCCATAGCCCATGGTGCCCAGACCGCCGGAGGTCAGGAATTGACGAGGCTTGCGGCTTTTGAAGAATTGGGCAGCCCACATTTGGTGCTGGCCTACGTCAGTTACTACGATGGTATCATCATCCACTAAATCAGATACCTTCTCAATCAGCTGCTGGGGTAAAATAGTGTTGGGGTCAGGTTTATAAGTAAAGGGATGCTCCTTATTCATGGCAAGCACATGCTCACGCCACTCAGCAATGCGCTCTTCGTAGTCATCTACGGAGCGAATCATCAGATTCATAAAAATAGGCATGGACCAACGCAGGTCGCCGAAAACAGGATAATCAACAGGAACATTCTTGTTGATTTCTGCCTTATCGACTTCGAAATGGACAATCTGCGCATTGGGAGCAAAGGCACTCAGCTTGCCGGTGACGCGGTCGTCAAAGCGGGCGCCCAGAGTGATGAGCAAATCGCATTCCTGCACTGCCATATTGGCCGCGTAGGAGCCGTGCATACCCACCATGCCTAAGAAGCCCTCATCAGTGGAGGGAATGCAGCCCAGGCCCATGAGGGAGCTCACTACGGGAATAGAGCTCAGCTTTACAACCTCTCTAAACAGCTTGCTTTGGCCGGACAGAGTCATGCCGCCGCCAATAAAGAACAGGGGGCGCTTCGCCTTTTTAATTGCTTCCACGGCAGCCACAATTTCTTCCTCGTTGCCGGTAAATTCACCGCTGTAGCCGCGCAGATTTACAGACTTAGGATATTCGTATTCAAATTGGGTAGAAAAAACATCCTTAGCAATATCGATTACCACGGGGCCGGGACGACCGGTTCTGGCAATAAAGAAGGCTTCCTTGATAACGCGGGGCAGCTGCTCCACCTTCTTCACCAGATAGTTGTGCTTGGTAATCGGGGTAGTAATGCCTACGATATCTGCCTCCTGAAAGGAATCCTTACCAATGTAGGGATTGCCTACCTGACCAGTAAAGCACACCATAGGAATGGAGTCCATATTAGCCGTAGCGATACCAGTAATCAAATTCGTCGCGCCGGGGCCGGAGGTAGCGAAGCATACGCCCACCTTACCCGTAGCTCTAGCGTAGCCATCAGCAGCATGGACAGCGCCCTGCTCATGGCGAGTCAAAATATGGGGAAATTTAGCCTGGTAGACAGCATCATATAAATCTAATACTGCGCCGCCAGGATAACCAAAAACAATGTCAACCTCTTCTCGTCTCAGGCTTTCCAAGATAGCCTGCGCGCCATTCATCAACAAGAGATAACTCCTCCCATCCTAGAAAATATATATTCCCTATAATTACTCCTTAAAAATCACGTTGTACCCCTAGATGCAGCGATGCAAATTGAAGCCCCAAATCCATCCTTGAAGCACTACATTTAAAACTTGTCTCTTTAGGCGGTACACGGTAATTGTAAAAGAATGTAGATAAACACTTTAATTATAGCATATTCTGTTACAATATGCAATTATAAAGTGTATTTCTATGTCCAAATATCCTAACAATTCAACTTTAGATTTACTAATAAAGCTAGCGCGACTGACTGTAGTGGTCAGTTACGCTAGCTTTTTTGCTTGGTTTGATAATAAACTTTTGTTTCGAGTAACGTTTCGTTACAGGAGTTGAATTCAGTATATTTGTACGTTCTTAAAGAACAATTCAAAGCAGCTTTTCTAGCAGCTCCGGTGTCAAGTCATCTTCTCCATAGACCTTAACGCCCATGCTAGTGAGCAAAGCAGCAGTAACACCCTGTCCAGCAATAGTCTTGCCGCAAAAGCTGCCATCATAGATAGCCTTGCTACCGCAGGAGGGACTGCGCTGCTTTAAAATAGCCACAGCAATGCCCTTTTCCTGACACAGGGAAGCACATTTTTGCGCTCCTTCTACAAAAGCGACAGTTACATCTTCTCCTATCTTATTCATCACTGACGCTGTACCTTGTAGAACATCAGCGCCAGTGCCTCCTTTCATTTCAGCAGGCGGGCGGGGCGTGGTTAGTCCTCCTGCAACCTCTGGGCAGAAGGGCACAAGCTGCTCCCCGTGTCCATGTGCTACTGCATCTAAAAGCAGCTGGCAGGGATTGCCATCTCCTTTATAACGCACGGGATGATTTAATAAACAAGCACTCACAAGGATCATTTTGCCAGCTTCTCCACTACCTCAGCCAGCTTCTGCTCCCAGTCGGCGCAGTAGTCACTGCCACCTTGGGCGCAGTCACTTTTGCCGCCGCCGCGACCGCCAAAGGCAGCGTTCAGCTCCTTCATTACCGCGCGGCAGTCCACACTGGTGTTAGCGCCTGCCACCGCTGCATAGCTAATGCGCTCCGGCTTGGCAGCTACCAAAATGCCCAAGGTGTTCTCGTGGGCAGTAAGCTTAGGAATGAATACTTTAATATCCTTGGCATCAAAGCCATCCAAGGGCCAGGCCACTACCTTCACGCCTTCGGCGTTGGTGGGACCCGCTGCCATGATTTCCTCCAGCTGCTTTTCATTCATAGCTAAGAGTTTGCTCTTTACAGCATCCAGCTGGTCCTGCATATCGGCTTTCAGCTTCTCCACATGCTCCGGCACCAGCTCTGGCTTAGTAGATAGAGCCTGCGCCACCTTCAAAAGTGTACTATTCTTTTTATCCATGTCTAAAAGCGCACGGCGTCCACACAAAAACTCCACTCTGCAGCCGCCCTTGTGCTTTTCATGACGCAGCACCTTGACGCTGCCAAGCATGCCGGTGCAGGGAGGATGGGTACCGCAGCAGGTGCAAATATCGGCACCCTCTACACTGACAATACGCAGCGTACCCGTGAGCTTCTCGTTGAACTTGCGCATTTTATCCTTAAGCTTCACAGCCTCGGTGCTGTCCATATAATCCACATGCACAGGGCGATTTTCCCAAATAATTTCGTTGGTGAAAAGCTCTGCCTTCAGCAAATCCTCTTCTGTCAGCTCCTTATCCAAATCAATAAAGACGCTGTCCTCATTCATATGAAAGCCCACATTGTGGGCCTCAAAAAGCTTCCAGCAGGCAAAGGAAAGAATATGCTCGCCCAAATGCTGCTGCATTCTGTCCAGACGCACGTTCCAGTCCAGCACAGCCTTAACGCTAGTGCCCACCGCCAGAGCAGCTACACATTCGTGGTAAATATGGCCATCCTTTTCAGAAACATGCTCCACTACCACATCGTTAATTTTGCCCCTGTCGCTGAGCTGACCACCGCCCTCAGGAAAGAACACGGTTTGGTCCAATTCTACGAAAAATTTGCCATCTTTTTCAGTGCAGGCAGTAACAACAGCCTCGCACTCCTTGAGCATGGAGTTGTTTTCAAAAAGCTTAACGGTCATGATTAGTCCCCCTCACACGCAGCAGACTGCGCTTTTAAATCTAAAAATCTACTGGTTATATTGTACCACCTCTGAGCTAAAATATGATATAATCAAGGTGTATTTTGCAAAAAATTTCACTTTACTAGAAGCGAGGACGTATAAATGTATCAAAATTTACTCTTTGATTTAGATGGCACCTTGACCAATTCTGCCGAGGGCATCACAAAATGTGTGCAAAACGCTCTGCGTATTATGGGCATCGACGAGCCTGATTTGAAAAAGCTGGAGGTTTTCATCGGTCCCCCCCTGCGCGCTAGCTATATGAAATACTATGGCATGACCCGTGAGCAGGCCGAGGAGGGCATTGAGCTTTACCGCCAACGCTATACGGATATCGGTATTTGGGAGAACAAGGTTTATCCCGGCATGATGGAGCTTTTAGGCCTCTTAAAGCTCAACGGCTTCCGTTTGGGCATGTGCACCGCTAAGCCTGAGGTTTTTGCCCTGCGCATTGCAGAGCATTTTGGCTTTAACGATTTTTTGGTGGATGTTACCGGCTGCAGTCTGGATGGACAGACCGATAATAAGGCATTAGTAGTGGCCGAGGCCCTGCGTAAATGGGGTCTGGACACTCCTGAAAAAAAGGCCACCGTGGCTCTTGTGGGCGATCGCAGAGAGGATGTGCTGGCTGCTCACGCTAATGGTATTGCCTGCATCGGCGTAGGCTTTGGCTTTGAGTCTCCCGGCGAGCTCAATGAGGCCGGCTGCGAGCATTATGTTAAAACCGTGGCAGATTTAAAGGATTTTTTGCTGGCTAAGTAAGCGCTGGGCGACACTTGCATTGGCCAATTTACTTAGCTTTAAAATGAGGTTTTTATGAGTATTTACGCAATCGGTGACCTGCATTTATCCGGGGAACCACCCGCCAAGCCCATGGCAGTTTTTGGGGAGCATTGGCAGGGGCATAAGGAAAAAATTAAAGCAAATTGGCTGACCACTGTGAAGGCAGAGGATACAGTCATTATTTGCGGGGACATTAGCTGGGCTATGGGACTTGCCAATGCGGCGGAGGATTTGGCTTGGCTGGCGCAGCTGCCCGGACGCAAGCTACTCTTGCGGGGTAACCACGATTATTGGTGGAGCAGCCTTGCCAAAATGCAGCAAATGTATGGGGAGAATTTTGAGTTTATCCAGAATGACTGCATTATGGTTGGGAATACAGCCATTTGCGGCACCCGTGGCTGGGTGCTGCCCTCGGCAGAAAATTTTACGCCGGAGGATGAAAAAATTTATAAGCGGGAGGCTCTACGCCTTGAGCTTTCCTTAAAAGCTGCCCACAAAAATAATCCTGAGCAAATTGTTGTGGCTTTTCACTATCCGCCCCTGTTCGCTGCGGAGGAGCACACTCTGTTTACGGACTTACTGGAGCAGTATCACGTACAGCATTGTGTTTATGGACACATTCATGGGGAAAATCACGTTCTTACTTTTGAGGGCGAGCGTGATGGCGTAAACTATAAGCTAGTAAGCTGCGACACACAGGGCTTTGCGCTGACGCGCATAGCCTAGATGTATATTCTATACGTACATATATACTAAATTTAACTCCTACCGCGAAACGCGGTAGGAAACATAGGTTCGTTGTAAATTTAAACAAAAAAGCTAGCGTAACTGACCATTACAGTCAGTCGTGCTAGCTTTAATTATTTTAATAGCAAATTGATTACTGTTCAGAAAGTGCCAGCAATTATACCATCTTTTCCTTCAGCATTTTGGTAACCATGCCGGGGTTAGCCTTGCCGCGGGATTTCTTCATGATTTGGCCAACCAGGAAGCCGATAGCCTTATCCTTGCCGTTCTTGTAGTCAATTACAGATTGGGGATTTTCAGCGATGGTCTCTTCAACCAGCTTCAGGATAGCACCCTCATCGCTTACCTGCTCCAGACCTAATTTCTTAACAAGAGCCTTAGGAGCTTCATCGGACTTGAGCATTTCTGCGAAGACCTTCTTAGCCAGCTTGCTGGAAAGCACGCCGTCCTTGATCAAGTTAACCAGCTCAGCCAGATGAGCAGGAGCAACCTTGAACTCGCTAATAGTGATGCCCTCGTTGTTCATGTAAGCGGAAACATCGCCCAGCAGCCAGTTGGAAACGCCCTTGCTGTCCTTGGCAGTCTTCACTGCCTCGTCAAAGTATTCAGCCATAGCCTTGGTGGAAACGATTTGGGAAGCGTCATATTCGGGCAGGCCATGCTCGCTCATGAGGCGTGCTTGGCGCTGTGCCGGCAGCTCCGGCAGAGTAGCGCGGATGCGCTCAATCCAAGCGTCGTCCAATTGTACAGGCACCAGGTCGGGCTCCGGGAAATAACGATAGTCATGAGCCTCTTCCTTGGAGCGCATGGACAGGGTTACACCATTAGCCTCATCCCAGGTACGGGTTTCTTGTACTACGTGGCCGCCATCCTCAAGAATTTCTTTTTGACGCTCTACTTCATAGTTAATAGCGCGCTCCAGGGCACGGAAGGAGTTCAGGTTTTTGATTTCGGCACGAGTACCAAATTCCTTAGCGCCCTCAGGCATAATGGAGATGTTAGCATCGCAGCGCAGGCTGCCTTCTTGCATCTTGCAGTCGCACACATCGGTGTATTCCAAAATAGCCTTCAGATTTTCCATATAAGCGCGCGCTTCCGCAGCACTGCGCATATCGGGCTCGGAAACAATTTCAATCAGGGGTACGCCTGCGCGGTTGTAGTCAACGGCGGAGGAATCGGAGGTGGAAATGGTAGCACCGCTGTGATTCAGCTTGCCAGCATCCTCTTCCATATGAATACGAGTGATGCCAATGCGTTTATGCTCGCCCTCTACCACGATGTCGATATGGCCGCCCAAGCAAATGGGTTTATCAAATTGGGAAATCTGATAGTTCTTGGACAGGTCGGGATAGAAATAGTTTTTACGGTCAAATTTATTGTATTTTTGGATATCGCAGTTCAAAGCAAGGCCTGCTTTAATAGCGAAATCAACCACTTGCTTATTCAGCACAGGCAGTGCGCCGGGCATGCCCAGGCAAACGGGGCACACATGGGTATTAGGAGTGCTACCAAACTCAGTGGAGCAGCTGCAGAAGGCTTTAGTTTTAGTTTTCAGCTCGGCATGGACCTCCAGGCCGATAACGGTAATATATCTAGTCATTATTTGTTACCTCCCAGCGGTGCGAATACTTTATGATATTCGGTTGCTTGTTCAAAGGTATAAGCAGCACGCAAAATAGTCTCTTCATCCAGCACCTTGCCGATTAATTGCATACCAATGGGCATGCCGTCCTTGGCAAAGCCGCAGGGAATGGAGATACCGGGCAGACCGGCCATGTTAACAGGAATGGTGGTTACGTCCAGCATGTAAATGGTCAGCGGGTCCATTTTGCCATCAATCTTGTAAGCAGGTACAGGAGAGGTCGGAGTCAGGAGCACATCGCATTTTTCAAAGGCAGCTTCAAAGTCGCGACGGATCAGAGTACGCACTTGCATTGCCTTATTGTAATATGCATCATAATAACCACTGGACAGTACATAGGTGCCCAGCATAATGCGGCGGCGTACTTCTAGGCCAAAGCCCTCGGTACGGCTCATGGTGGTCATTTCCGGAGCGGAGGTAGCATTCAAATTGCGATAGCCATAGCGCACGCCATCATAGCGGGCCAGGTTAGCAGAAGCCTCCGCTGGAGCAATGATGTAGTAAGTAATAACAGCGTATTCGGTGTGAGGCAGGGAAACCTCTACGATTTCAGCGCCCAGCTCCTCGTACTTTTTAACAGCCTTCATGATTTCGGCTTTTACTTCAGGGTCAATGCCTTCGCCATAGTATTCCTTGGGCAGGCCAATGCGCAGGCCCTTTACATCGGAGCGCAGTGCCTTGGTGAAGTCAGGAACCTCCACATCTAAAGAAGTGGAGTCCATTTCGTCCTTGCCGCAAATGGTGTTCAGCACAACAGCAGCGTCGGTTACATCGCGGGTGATAGGTCCGATTTGGTCCAAGGAGGAAGCGAATGCTACGCAGCCATAACGGGATACACGGCCATAGGTGGGCTTAATACCAACGCAGCCGTTGAAAGAAGCCGGTTGACGGATGGAGCCGCCGGTATCGGAGCCCAAGGTCCAGATAGCTTCGCCGGCAGCGATAGCAGCAGCACTACCGCCGGAGGAGCCGCCGGGAACGCGCTCCAAATTCCAGGGGTTATGAGTGGGACCATAGAAGGAGGTCTCAGTGGTGGAGCCCATAGCGAACTCGTCCATATTGGTCTTGCCCAGGAAAATGGTTTCATCCTTGCGCAGGTTTTTAATAACATGAGCATCATAAATGGGCACTACATTGCTCAGCATTTTGGAGGAGCAGGTAGTGAGTAAGCCCTTGGTGCAGATATTGTCCTTAATAGCGCCGGGCACGCCAGCCAAGGTAGCGATTGCTTCGCCGGCAGCGATTTTCGCATCCACCTTAGCAGCCTGTGCCAAAGCATTTTCTTTATCCAAGGTTACATAAGCATTAACCTTGTCCTCAACTGCGTCGATGCGCTCATACAAAGCGTTGGTCAATTCGACGGAGCTGACTTCTTTCTTAACGAGCTTGTCATGGAGCTCGTGTGCCGTAAGTTTATACAGTTCCACAGTAGTGCCTCCTTCTTAGTCGATTACGCGCGGTACTTTGAAGCCGTCGTTATGAACAGCCGGAGC
Source organism: Phascolarctobacterium sp. (assembly GCA_034086985.1). Taxonomy (GTDB): domain Bacteria; phylum Bacillota; class Negativicutes; order Acidaminococcales; family Acidaminococcaceae; genus Phascolarctobacterium_A. The sequence continues at coordinate 140,564 of JAXDZG010000010.1, read as the reverse complement.
GTTCTTCAGGGCATCCTCGTGGGATACGCCCTCTTTAACAACGTCCTCACGCAATACGTTGCTGACGGGCAGCACGTAGGGAGTGGGCTCGATACCGGTGGTATCAATTTTTTCAAGAATATCGGCATAGTTCAGGATCTGGTTGAATTGCTCGGTGAACACTTCCATTTCAGATGCGGGAACGGTCAAACGGGAAAGCTGTGCAATGTGCTTTACGTCTTCAGCAGATACTTTCATTTTTTCACCATCCTAATATTGTTTAATTAAGCTCTTCGCAGCCACTGGCAGCGTCCAGCTTGAATTTAAGAAATAACCTGTTTAATTATATCACAAGAGAGCCTCGCCGTACAGGTAGCGGTCCACGATAATTTCCGCAGCCTTTTCAGCCGGCATATTCTGCTTAATAGATTGGGTGGGATTAAAAATACTCATGGCCACCCCAAAGAAAACATACTTACTGGAGGTTTCCAAATCACCGGTGCCCTTGAGCTGGCCGCTCTCAAAGCCTTCGCGAATAATCTCCTCTAAAATTACATACTCCTGCTGTAGAAGCTCATGATAGCGCAGAATCTGCTCCTCAAGCTGAGGAGAAATCTTGATTTGGCTGTAACGGGGCAAAACACGGTACACCCCGTCCACCTTTTGCACGCGACAGGCAGAGCTAGCGCCAAGCATTTCAAAGCAGATAATCTGCCAGAGAGCACTGTTTTCATAATAAAAGCTCACAAATTCACAAAAATAGGCATACATCTTTTCCTGCAGGGTATTTTTGCCCAGCACTGCCCTTTGCAGGCGCTCTACAAAGGGAGCATTCTTCTGGGCCACCAGCTTATAAAAGAGCTGCTCCTTATTGCCAAAATATTTATATACTGTTCCCTTACCCACGTCGGCAAGGGCAATAATTTCATCCAGGGTTGCCTTTTCGTAGCCGTACATAGAAAAGATTGCCTCTGCAGCCTCAAGGATGCGCATATCCTTAGGCATCGCCTTATCCAGTTTCACTGCCATACCTCCCTTGCTGAAAATACCGTCCCTTTATCTTTACTATTATAGCTTATTTAGAGCGTAAATGCCAGTAATTCAAGAGCTGTTTTCCGATAAAATAATACTGCTTACACAGCATATAGACGTTATTTTTTTGAAGAAAATGCATAAAAAGAGCTTTCTTGCAAGTGATTTTTTGATATAATATATTCTAGGCTGTTCTATGCTTTTTATTTAAGGTTTCATAAGGAGGAGGTCACCATATGAGCTTAAAAATTATCACCAAGCGCTGCAAGGGCTGCGGCATCTGTGCAGCGTTCTGCCCGAAAAAGGTTCTGGCAGTCAGCGAAATCGGTAAGGTCGAAGCCGTTGCTGAAGAAAACTGCATTAAATGCGGACAATGCGAAATGCGCTGCCCGGATTATGCTATCTTATTAGATAAATAAAAGGAGTGATTTACCCATGTCAAGAATTCTGCTGTTACAAGGTAACCAAGCAGTTGTTGAGGGTGCAATTGCTGCCGGTGTAAAATTCTACGGCGGCTATCCCATCACCCCTTCTACTGAAATTGCTGAACAATTAGCACTGCGTCTGCCCCAGGTAGGCGGCAAATTCATGCAGACCGAGGATGAAATCGCAGGCCTTGGCACCGTTATCGGCGCTTCCATGGCAGGCAAAAAGGCTATGACCGCTACCAGCGGCCCCGGCTTCTCCCTGAAGCAGGAAATGCTGGGTTTAGCCTGCATCGCTGAAATTCCCTGCGTAATTGTCAATGTACAACGTGTGGGCCCTGCCACCGGCCAACCCACCTCCCCCGCTCAGGGCGAGGTTATGCAAACCCGCTGGGGCACCCACGGCGACCACTGGCTGATTACCATTTCTCCCTCCAGCGTTCCTGAATGCTTTGAATTAACCCTGCGCGCAGTTGCTCTGTCCGAAAAATATCGTTGCCCCGTTATCCTCTTGATGGACGAGGTTATTGGCCATATGCGCGAAAAAATCGAGCTGCCCGATAACTATGACGAAATCCCGCAGGCTGAACGCAAGGTTCCCACCTGCGCTCCCGAAGACTACAAGGCTTATGGCTGCGAGGAAGGATCCAAGGTTCCCGCTATGGCTCCCTTTGGCAGCGGCTATCGCTGGCATGTAACCGGCCTTGTACACGACGAGACCGGTTTCCCCAAGGGCACCGGCGCTGCTACCAAGGAATCCCAAGACCGTCTGCGCACTAAGCTGACCGATAATCTGGACGACATCGTACAAGTAGAAAACTACAGAATGGAAGATGCAGAATTTGCTGTAGTTGCTTTCGGTGGCGCTGCTCGTACCGCTTATGAAGCAGTTGATATGGCTCGTGCAGAAGGCTTGAAGGTGGGCTTTGTACGCCCCATCACCATCTGGCCCTTCGCTGAAAAGCAAATGCAGGATTTGGCAGGCAAGGTTAAGGGCATCCTGGTACACGAGCTCAACTGTGGTCAATATGTACTGGAAGTAGAGCGCGCTGTTGCTGGCAAGGTTCCTGTAAGCCTGTATGCTAAATACGATAATGAATCTGCTACTCCGGCCGAGCTTTTGGCTGAAATTAAAAAGGCTATGGCCTAATCGGATGAGAGGAGAAAACTTAAATGAGCGTAATGGAAGACTTAATCGCTAAATATTTCCGTCCGGGCCGTCTACCTCACATCTGGTGCCCCGGCTGTGGCAACGGTGTTATCACCGGCGCTATTGTAAAGGCCATTGATAAGCAAGGTCTGGCAAAGGACGATGTGGCTATTATCAGCGGCATCGGCTGCTCCAGCCGTAGCTCCGGCTATCTGGATTTCAACACTGCCAACACCCTGCATGGCCGTGCTCTGCCCATCGCTACCGGCGTAAAAATGGGTAATCCCAAGCTGAATGTAATCGTTTGCAGCGGCGACGGTGACTGCACCGCTATCGGTGGCAACCACCTGATTCATGCTGCTCGTCGTAATATTGATTTGACCTTGGTTGTTTATAACAACAGCATTTATGGTATGACCGGCGGTCAATACTCCCCCATGACCCCCAAAGGCTCCAAGGCTACCACCGCTCCCTATGCAACCATCGAGCCCAGCTTCAATCTGCTGCAATTGGCTCAGGCTGCCGGCGCAACCTATGTAGCTCGTGGTACCACCTATCATGTGCCCCAATTGGTTGACGTCATCGCTAAGGGTATTGCTCACAAGGGCTTCTCCATTATCGAGGTTGTCAGCGCCTGCCCCATTTCCTTCGGCCGTCAAAACAAAATGGGTGGCCCTGCTCAAATGATGATGTGGCAGCGTGACCATGGCGTGCTCAAGGCTGTTTGGGACCGCATGGACGAAGAAAAGAAGGCTGAGGCCATTGCTGCAGGCAAATTCCCCATCGGCGTTTTGTATGAAAACAACGATGTACAGGAATACACCGCAGCTTATGATGAGATTATCAAACGCGCACAAGGGGGTAAATAATTATGAGACATAGCTTTCGTTTTGCCGGCACCGGCGGCCAAGGTTTGATCACCGCTGGTATCATTTTAGCCGAAGCTGCCCTCTTAGATGACAAGCTGGCTGTTCAATCCCAATCCTATGGTCCGGAAGCCCGCGGTGGCTCCTCCAAGGCCGAGGCTATTATTTCTGATGAAGCAATTTACTTCAGCCGTGTTATTGACCCGGATTTCCTGCTGGTTATGAGCCAGGAAGCAGCCAATAAATATATTACTGACTGCGACGAGCACACCACCGTTATTACCGACACCCTCTTCGTTGAGGATGTTCCCGGTAAATATGGCAAGCGTGTGGACCTGCCCATCACCCACACCGCCAACAATGTTTGCGGCAAGGCTCTGTTTGCCAACATCGTGGCTTTGGGCGCTGTAGTAGGCCTGACCAAATGCGTTTCCAAGGAAGCTATTACCAAGGCAGTGCTGAACCGCGTTCCCAAGGGAACCGAGGAAGCCAACACCAAGGCTCTGGAAGCTGGCATGGCTCTGGTAGAAGGTAAATAAAATAAAATAAAAAAACTTAATCCCTGCTACTTTACGGTAGCAGGGATATTTTTTACCTTACTATCTTACCACAGACCGATAACCTTCCACCAGATAGTGCCAACGCCGAGGAAGCAGATGACATTCACTATGGAGCAAATGAAGCCGATCTTCCACCATTCAGCCTGGGTCAGGTAGCCAGCGCCGAAGTAAATGGGAGCCGGACCGGTTGCATAGTGGGTGAGGCCGCCCATGATACCGGTCAAGGAAGCCAGTGCCATGGCGGTGAGACCTGCCGGTGCACCTGCTGCTACTGCTACAGCTGCGAAGGCAGCGAACATAGCAGAAACATGGGCAGAAAGGCTGGCGAAGCCATAATGTGCATACATGTAAATCAAGCACAGGATAATGAGCGCGGTAATGCCGGTGATGCCGCCCATATTGGAGGCAACGATTTTGGCAAACCATTTAATGAAGCCGGACTTGTTCAGTGCGGTTGCAAGGCTCATAAGACCACCCATCCATACCAGAGTATCCCAAGCGCCTTTTTCTTTAATAACGTCTTCCCATTCAATAGCATGGCGAGCCAGCATAATACCGATGCATACCAGCGCGATCATGGTAGCGTTGAAGCCGGTGAAGGAGGAGGTTGCCCACAGGCCCAGCGCCAGAATGAATACGCCTAAGACGGTCTTTTCGTCGCTGCTCATGGGGCCCATAGCTGCCAATTCCTTGCGAGCGATTTCCGGAGCCTCAGGAGTTTCCTTCAGCTCAGGCGGGAACAGCTTGTAAACCAGATAGGGGCAAATAACTAAAGCCAACAGGCCGGGAACGATGCAGGCCAGAGCCCAGCCGCCCCAGGACAGGTTCACGCCGATGGATTGTGCTGCCAAAGCAACGCACAAAGAGTTAGGCGCAACGGAGGTAATGAACATGGATGAGGTGATGCAGTCCGCCTGGAAGGTGGATTTCATCAAATAGGAGCCAATGCGCTTTCTGCTCTTTTCATCGGGCTCGGATTCAAAGGCTGCACAGAGACTGCGCACGATGGGGAACAGGATGCCGCCGCCACGAGCAGTGTTGGAGGGAGTGGCGGGGGAAATAATGAAGTCGGTAATAGCCATGGTGTAGCCAAGCTTCAGGGAGCTGGAGCCGATGGCTGCCATGATTTTATAGGCAATACGCTTGCCCAGGCCGGACTTAATGAAGCCCAAGGCAAAAAGGAAGGCGCTGACAATCAGCCAGATGGTGGCATTGCCAAAGCCGGAGAGAGCCTCCGCAGGCTTTATAACCTTCAGGAAGCCGGTTAAGCCCACGGAAATCAGCGCGATGGCGCCAATGGGCAGAGGATGCAGAATAAAGCCCACAATGGTTGCTACGAAGATGGCAAACATGTGCATGGCCTGAGGCTTCAGACCCGCAGGCACAGGCAGGAACCACAATACCAGGCCAACTGCCACGGTAAAGAGCCCTTTTTGGAGATTGGTTTTCAATTAGTCCACCTCATTTCACAAATTTATTACATAATATTATACACTATATACAGCAAATGTCCATCTTTTTCTGAAATTTTGCAGTTTATTTAAGTTTTCTTTGCATAACGTAAATAATGTTACAACAAATCGACTTGCCATGGCTCTGCAAAAAGCCCGTCAGGAAAGCATTGACTCTTCTCCAATAATAGCATATAATTTAACTAGGCTTACGCTGATTACACATTGCTATGTAAAGGTGGTTTTGCTATGAAAATTTCTACTAAAGGACGCTATGCTTTGCGCATGTTAATAGATTTGGCCTTGCATCAACAGGACGGCTTTATTGCCTTAAAGGATATCGCTTCCAGACAAAATATTTCCAAAAAGTATCTAGAGCAAATCGTGCCTATTTTAAATAAATCGAATATTCTTCAGGCTAACCGTGGCTTTCAGGGCGGTTATCGCTTAGTCAATCCCCCCAGCGCCTACACTGTGGGCAGTATCCTGCGCCTGACTGAGGGTAGCTTGACTCCCATTGCCTGTTTGGACTGGAATCCTGAGGGCTGCGAGCGTCGCAACGACTGCATGACCCTGCCCATGTGGCAGGGACTAAGCAAGGTTATTGCCGACTATCTGGACAATATTACCCTGCAGGATATTATTGACGACTACCAAGCACGCAGTGTGAATAATTATAGCATTTAAAGCAAAACGGCCGTGGCGGCAGCTACGGCTTTTTTTCTTTATTCTATGCTCAAAAATTCACCCTAAATTAAAAGAGAAGCAGCCAAGTGGTAAGCTGCTTCTCTTTTAGGAAATGGGATGTGAATATATTTATAGATATAGGGGATGTCTATAAACCTTGGTTAGTCGCTGAAGAGAGGAGTGGACAGGTAGCGGTCGCCCGTATCCGGCAGCAGAGCAACAATGGTCTTGCCCTTGTTTTCCGGACGCTGTGCCAGCACGGTAGCTGCATAGACAGCAGCGCCGCTGGAGATACCGATGAGCACGCCCTCTTTGCGAGCGATGGCACGACCGGTCTTGAAGGCGTCCTCGTTTTCAACGGCGATGATTTCATCATAAACGCTGGTGTTCAGGGTATCGGGCACAAAGCCTGCGCCAATGCCTTGAATCTTATGAGGCCCGGCAACGCCTTTGGACAGGACGGGAGAGCCGGCGGGCTCCACAGCCACGATCTTCACATTGGGATTTTGAGATTTCAAATATTCACCTACACCGGTCAAGGTACCGCCGGTGCCAACGCCAGCTACGAAAATATCTACCTTTCCGTCGGTGTCAGCCCAGATTTCGGGGCCAGTGGTGGCTCTGTGGATGGCAGGGTTAGCCGGGTTCACAAATTGACCGGGGATGAAGCTGCCGGGAGTAGCCTCAGCCAACTCTTGGGCCTTAGCGATAGCACCCTTCATGCCCTTAGCACCATCGGTGAGCACTAATTCAGCGCCATAAGCCGTCAAGAGGTTGCGACGCTCCACGCTCATGGTCTCGGGCATGGTCAAAATAATCTTGTAGCCGCGAGCTGCCGCTACGCTAGCCAAGCCAATGCCGGTGTTGCCGCTGGTAGGCTCGATAATGGTAGCCCCCGGCTTTAAGAGGCCCTTGGCCTCTGCATCATCCAGCATAGCCTTAGCGATTCTATCCTTAACACTGCCAGCGGGATTGAAGTATTCCAGCTTAGCCAAGATTTTTGCTTCTAATTTATTTTCTGCCTCGTAATTGGATAATTCTACCAGCGGAGTACCGCCAATCAATTGAGTAATGCTTGTATAAATCTTTGCCATAGTAAATCGCTCCTTTTTATTAAAATCTTACTTATGTGAAATGAATAAAGTCAGTCCTCTTAGGTGACTGCTATTAATTTTTAATTTTTTAACTGATAATCCTTCAATAACAACATCGCGTTCCTTTATACATTACTGTATCCCCTCGCAATCTCTACTATTCATACTTGATTGATAGGTTTATTATACATCTAATTTGCAGGCTGTCAACACTTTTTTGTTAAAATTTCTTCCCTTGACAGCAACGCGTATTTAATGTATCATATGAAACATATTAAAGCACTAGGAATTATGGAGGTGAAATCATGAGTACCATTCCATCCTTAATAAAAAAGCTGGCTTTGGAGCACGATTTGAGCGACCAGGAGCTATTGGAGCTCATTACTACTACGGAGCCAGAGGCCAATCGGCTACTAGCTGCCGAGGCCGATAAAATCCGCCAGCAGTATTATGGAAAAAAGGTTTATATTCGCGGGCTCATCGAATTCACTAATTACTGTAAAAATAACTGCTATTATTGTGGTATCCGCGCCGGTAATACCCAAGCCCAGCGCTACCGCCTGACCAAGGAGCAGATTTTAGACTGCTGCGCCGAGGGCTATCGTTTAGGCTTTCGCACATTTGTTTTGCAGGGAGGCGAGGACCCTTATTATACGGATGAGCGTATCTGCGACATCGTGGCTGCCATCCGCGCCCAGCATCCTGACTGCGCTATTACCCTTTCCATCGGCGAGAAGGAGAGAGCCAGCTATCAGGCGTATTTTAATGCCGGAGCCAATCGCTATTTGCTGCGCCACGAGACTGCCTCAGAGGAGCATTATGCTACGCTCCATCCTGCAAGCATGAGCCTTGCCAACCGCAAGCGCTGCTTATTCGACTTAAAGGAAATCGGCTATCAGGTGGGCAGCGGCTTTATGGTGGGCTCGCCCTACCAAACGCCGGCGAATTTACTGGCAGACCTGCGCTTTTTGCAGGAGCTAGAGCCGGATATGATCGGCATCGGCCCCTACATTACCCATGAGCAGACGCCTTTTGCCGATAAAAAGAGTGGCACCGCGGAGCAAACCCTACGGCTGCTCTCCGTGCTACGGCTCATGTTCCCCTACGCCCTGCTGCCCTCCACTACTGCCTTAGGCACTATTCATCCTAACGGGCGCGAGCTAGGCCTCAAGGCCGGAGGCAACGTAGTCATGCCCAATCTATCACCGGTGAACGTGCGCAAGCTGTACGAGCTATACGAAAATAAAATCTGTACCGGCGAGGAGGCTGCCCAGTGCCGCGGCTGCCTAGAGGCTAGAGTGCGCATGGCAGGCTATGAAATTGTCACCGACAGGGGCGATGTGGCCAGAAATATGATATAATAATTATAAAATTTAAAGACAGATCAGAAGGTAAGCCTTATGGACTGTCTTCGGAGGATAAAACATGAATAAAAATGCTTTGATTGCTATGAGTGGCGGCGTAGACTCCAGCGTAGCTGCGCTCCTCATGCAGGAGCAGGGCTACCACTGCACCGGCGTCACCATGAAGCTTTTTAATAATGAGGATATTGGCCTGCCCGTTATGGACAGCAAATGCTGCAGTCTGGACGATATTCAAGATGCCAAAAGCGTCTGCGCCAAAATGGGCATGGAGCATTTCACCTTTAACTATGGGGATCGCTTCCGCACCGAGGTCATTGACCGCTTCATCAATGCTTATATGAACGGCATGACCCCCAACCCCTGCATCGACTGCAACCGCCATTTAAAATTTGGGGAGCTTTTTGACAAGGCCAAGGAAATTGGCTGTGATTACGTGGTTACAGGCCACTACGCTCGCATTCAGTATGACGAGGCTAAGGGTCGCTACGTGCTGCTGAAGGCGGTGAACCCGGAGAAGGACCAGAGCTATGTGCTCTACAGCATGACCCAACAGCAGCTAGCCCATGTGCAGTTCCCCTTGGGTAATCTTTCCAAGCCCGAAGTGCGAGCTATTGCGGAAAAGCATGGCTTTGTGACGGCTCACAAGCACGACAGTCAGGATATTTGCTTCATCCAAAATGGCACCAGCTATGCGGATTTTATCGAGCTGAGCACGGGACATAAATTCCCGCCGGGCAATTTTGTGGATACCAAGGGCAAGGTTTTAGGTCGCCACAAGGGCATCATCCACTACACCATCGGCCAACGCAAGGGCCTTGGTCTAGCCCTGCCCGAGCCCATGTACGTGCAGCACATTGATACCCAAAAGAATGAAGTAGTGCTCTCCACCAATGCGGAGCTCTTCACCTCTACCCTCACAGCAACGGATATCAACCTTATCGACTGCGAGCGCATTACCGAGCCCCGCCGCATCAAGGCTCGCATTCGCTACCACCATGTCGAGCAGTGGGCTACTGTGACCCAGCCTGACGACAACACCCTTCACATCGTCTTTGACGAGCCCCAGCGGGCCATTACCAAGGGCCAAGCCGTGGTCATGTATGACGGCGACGTGGTCGTAGGCGGTGGCAGAATAATTTAAAAGAGATATAAAAAAGCAGACGCCACAGCAGCGTCTGCTTTACTTTTTTACTTCAATTCATCATAAAACTTCATGCCATTACGGCCGGCATCCTTTACAGCATAGAGGGCAGCATCCGCCTGACTAAAGAGCTGATCACTATAGCCATGCTTGGAAAAGGCCACACCCACACTGAGGGTTACCAGAGGCAAGCCATCGGAGGTATCACACAGCTTCTTATTGATAAGGCCCAGCTTATGGCTGATAATCTTTCGGTTAGCCTCCGTAAAATCATCCAAAATTACCAAAAACTCATCGCCACCAATGCGCACAGGATAATCCCCGGAGCGGAAGAAGCTGTTGAGCAAATGGCCCACCTTTTGCAAAACCCTGTCGCCCATCTCGTGCCCATAGGTATCATTAACACCCTTGAACTTATCCACGTCCAGCAAAATTAAAGCCATGGGCTTGGTACTCTGCTTGAGAAAATCCTTGAGGCTTTCAAAGGCACCGCGGTTCATAATCCCCGTCAACGGGTCATGGGTAGCCTTGTGCACCAGCATAGCCCGATTAGCCTCGTTCAGCTCGTAGATATCATTATAGGTCATGGCAAAATACTTGAATTCATAAGCGCCCGTGGTCTCCAAGCGCATCTTGTCTCTAATACACTTCATATACACGCTCAAGGGCTTCACAATGAGCAGGGTGATGACCACAAAAGTGATAATATTCATCACAAAAAGCAGGCTGATGAGCAGCTTTTGGTTAAATAGGGACTTATCCAGAGACTCCATGCTCACCCTTTGCTGGTTAGCCGTGCGGCGCATAAGGCTGTTCACAAAATGGTCGCTGTGGGATTTAATCAAAGCCTTGGCATCCATATAGCCACGATCATAGACCATCTGTCTTGCCCGTTTAATTTTGCCCTCGTTGCTCAAAGACTTATCCACGCCCAAAAGTTGTACCTTGGTTACCTGCTGAGGAATCTGTGTCTCATCGTAGCCATTGGCTACCACAATCAGCTTCATAGCATAAAGCTCACGCTCCATCAAATCTACGGAGCTGCCACGAGCGGCCTCCAGGGCCTGCAGCTCATCGTCGGTGGGCTGGTATTTTTTCAGATTGGCCACAGCCTTTTCCCTGCGCTTCTCCTCATTGGCCTCCTTGAAATAATTCTCCATGTGCTTTAAATCCATATTTTGGGTAAAAAGCCGTACCTGATCCGTCAGATAATCGGAGGCAGCATTCATCTGCACCGCGGACTCATGACAGACAATATATTCATCATTATAGCGGATAAAATCATTATATCTGGCAGTCATTTGGGTGGTAGCATACAGCAGCATAGCATAAAGCGCGCAGGCCACCGCAATCATGAAGGTATTAAAGTTCCTGATTTTTATACCCTTTATATTTTTTTCTTTATCCATTTTTAAAACTCCACTCTCTTTTTCCTTACATTAAAAAGCATTCACATCACTTATTGTATTATACAACAGCGGCGCTATTTGTACAACAATGTGCAACAGAAAAATTTTCTCCAAAATACTCAAAAAAGGGCTGCTAGGTACTAATTTTGCTTGACAGCTGGAATAATTCCACCTATACTAAAGCTAGAATCGCATAGAAGCTTGAGAGTGAGTGCAATTTGAGCTCATGAAGGGGTACACCACCACGGGTGTAGCTGCTTCATGAGCTTTTTTGTTATCCGAACCCCTTGCAGCACTCCCTGCTCTACTTTGCGAAAGGAGTGAAAAACAATGCTTATAAATGGTCAAGCATATGCACTGGCAGAGCCCCTAAGTCTAGAACAGCTACTGCTCAAGGAGGGCTATCGCACGAGCCTAGTGGCGGTGGAGCGCAACGGCGTCATTGTCAAGCGGGCTGCCTACCCTGATACCATGCTCAGCGATGCCGATAAGCTGGAAATCGTCAGCTTTGTAGGAGGTGGCTAAGGATGTATTTTTATAGCGAAGAAGCCACCCGGCAGGCCCTGCACAAGGGTCTGACGGATAAGCAAAGCCAGCTTTTGCGCGAGGCCAAGGTGGCTATTGTAGGACTGGGCGGACTGGGCAGTAACGTGGCTATGTGGCTGGCGCGTTTAGGAGTGGGCCACATGCTGCTCTACGATTTTGACAAGGTGGAGCTGAGCAATTTAAATCGCCAGTACTACTTTTTAGAGGACGTGGGCGAGCATAAGGCGGTGGCCCTTGTAAAGCACTTGACAGAAGTTAATCCTTATGGCGATTACCAAAGCAAGGTGGTGCGCCTTACGGAGGATAATTTAGCAGAGCTTGTGGGAGAGTCCCAGCTTATCTGTGAAGCCTTGGATAAGCCCGAAGCCAAGGCCCTTTTGGTCAACGGTGTTTTGGAAAAATTCCCGGAAAAATATCTGGTTGCCGCATCGGGCTTAGCTGGCTTTGGCAGCAGCGCCAGCATGGAGGTGCGCAAAATCACGCCCCGTTTTTATCTTTGTGGCGATGGCAAAAGCAGCTTTCTCGACCTGCCCCTGTGCGGAGCCAGAGTGGGCCTTTGCGCAGCCCAGGAGGCCCTGACCATAGCGAGAATTATTTTACAAATGGAGGGATGAAGATGAAAAATAATCTAAACGATAAATTGATTTTAGGCGGGCATGAGTTTAGCTCCCGCTTTATTCTAGGCTCCGGCAAGTATTCCCTGGAGCTGATTAAGGCCGCAGTGGAGGAGGCCGGAGCCGAAATCTTGACCCTGGCGCTACGGCGTGCTAACGGCGGGGCGCTTGCTAACATTCTAGACTACGTGCCCAGCCACGTAACGCTGCTGCCCAACACCTCCGGCGCACGCAACGCGGCAGAGGCCGTGCGCATCGCACGGCTGGCCAGGGAGCTGTGCCAAACGGATTTCGTGAAAATCGAAGTAATCAGGGACAGCAAGTACTTGCTGCCCGACAATTACGAGACTATTAAAGCCACGGAGGCACTGGCTAAGGAGGGCTTCGTCGTTATGCCCTATATGTACCCAGATTTACAGGTAGCACGCAGCCTGCGGGACGCAGGCGCCGCCTGCGTCATGCCCCTGGCCGCGCCCATTGGCAGCAACAAGGGCCTGTGTACGGGCGACTTTATCAAAATCCTCATTGAGGAAATCGACCTGCCCATCATCGTAGATGCGGGCATTGGCAAGCCCTCACAGGCCTGTGCTGCCATGGAGATGGGTGCGGCTGCCATTATGGCCAATACCGCCATCGCCACCAGCGGCAATTTGCCGCTGATGGCGGGGGCCTTTAAATTGGCCATTGAGGCAGGCCGCAAAGCCTTTTTGGCGAGGACGGGCGCTGTGCGCGACTGCGCCAGCGCGTCCTCGCCCTTGACGGGCTTTTTGCGGGATTAGGAGGTGCGCTATGAACACTGTAAGCGAAGTAAACATTACTAAGTCTACGCAGGAAGTGAGCGCAGCGCAGGATGTGCCTAATGCGAACGAGAAAAAGGCGGATGCCTTTTTTAACGAGAGCATTTATAACGCAGAGGCTGCCAGCTTTAGCCAGCAGCATTTAACCGACCATATGGCTTATCAGGAGGATATGGAAGTACTCGACTCCACCCTGTTAGAGCAGGTTGTGGCAGCCCGCAACGCCTATGCTTACGCAAGCTACACCGCTGCAGACGTAAAGCGGGCTTTGGAGCACGAGCAAAGAACCCCGGAGGATTTTGCGGCGTTGCTGTCCCCCGCCGCTCTGCCTCTTTTGGAGCAAATTGCCCAAAAGGCCCAAGAGGAGCGCCAGCGCTATTTTGGCAATAACGTGACCTTCTTCACGCCCCTCTATATCGCCAACTACTGCGAGAATTATTGCATTTACTGTGGCTTTAACAGCCACAACCGCATTCATCGAGCGCGCCTGAACAGGGAGCAGCTCATTACGGAAATGGAGGCCATTGCCAAAACAGGCATGCAGGAAATCCTTATTTTAACCGGCGAAAGCCGCAAAATGAGCGATGTGCAGTATATAGGCGAGGCCTGCAAGCTGGCACGCCAGTATTTCAAGGTGGTAGGTGTAGAGATTTATCCGGTGAATAGCGATGAATACGCCTATTTGCATGAGTGCGGCGTGGATTATGTCACCGTTTTCCAAGAGACCTATAATAGTGATAAATATGCCCAGCTCCATTTGGCCGGAGCCAAGCGCATTTTCCCCTACCGCTTTTACGCTCAGGAGCGGGCCCTCAAGGGTGGCATGCGGGGCGTGGGCTTTGCAGCCCTTTTAGGCTTGGACGATTTTCGCAAGGATGCCTTTGCCACGGGCCTGCATGCTTATTTGCTGCAGAAAAAATATCCCCACGGGGAATTTGCCTTCTCCTGCCCCCGCCTGCGTCCCATTATCAACAACGACAAGATTAAGCCCTTGGATGTACACGAGCGCCAGCTGCTGCAGGTGGTGTGCGCTTATCGTCTGTTCCTGCCCTTTGCCTCCATAACCGTTTCCAGTCGCGAGTGCGCTCGCGTGCGGGACAATTTGATGCTCATCTGTGCTAATAAAATTTCCGCTGGCGTGAACACGGGCATTGGCGGTCACAGCCAGAAGGAGGAACTGGGGGACGAGCAATTTGAAATTGACGATAATCGCTCGCTAGAAGAGATTTACGCGGCTATGGAGCGCCTTAACTTGCAGCCTGTCATGGCGGAGTATGTGTATGTTTGAGGAAGGTAAAGTCAGCAGCTGCCTGCAGAGCTTTTATGAGCAGAGCCCCTGCGCAGAAATTATAATGCCGAAGGATTTTCAGCTTATCGCTGTCACTGACGCTGCCAGCTGTCCCCGCAGCTTAGTGGAGCAGGTGGAGCGCATTGCTGTGTGCCCTTATAAGCCCCACAAGCTGCTCCTCAGGGCTAAGGATTTAGATACAGAAGCCTATGCACACTTGGCTAAGAATGTGCAAACTATTTGCCAAAAACATGATATCGAGCTCATTATCCATACTCATTGGCAAATTGCCCTTGAGCTAGGCGTTACGCAGGTGCACCTTCCCCTACCCTTGCTGGCTCAGACGCCGCTAGAGGCCCGTCAGCACCTTTATCTCAGCAGCTCCGTACACAGTGTGGAGGAAGCGCAAAAAGCTCTTGCAGAGGGCGCTCAGGCCCTCATAGCAGGGCATATTTATCCTACTGATTGCAAGGCTGGCGTACCACCAAGAGGATTAGAGTTTTTACAGCAGATTTATAATGTTGCCGTAAAACATACTACGCCAACGAACCCAACTATAGCAGAACATTTCATACCAACAAAACCTCAAGCCAACAAAAAATCTCACGCCCACGACAGGATAATTTGCCCAAGTCCCATCCCCGTCTACGCCATTGGTGGCATCCGCTTCGACCCCTCCCAATGGCAGGAGCTGGCCCAACATGGCGCCACCGGTGCCTGCATCATGTCAGCCTATATGCACATCTAAAACACAAAAAGACGTTGCCTGTTAGCCTCATTAAGCCAACATGCAACGTCTTTATTTTTAAAAAAGGGACTGCCTTTAGCCGTAGCCTCCGGCAGCCATAAAATAAGGGAAAGCGTATTTAATTGCCGCGCACGTACTCGCGGGGTACACGGGGGCTCACATTGCAGATGATTTCATAGCAAATGGTATTGGCCCATTCGGCCACCAGCTCCATGGGCAGCTCGTGTCCGCCAAAAACTATGACCTCCGTCCCCACATGCACGTCGGGGATATCCGTCACATCCAGCATGACCTGATCCATGCACACCTTGCCCACAATGGGAGCGTGCTCGCCGTTGATAATCATGTATCCCTTGTTGGATAAGAGGCGACTGACGCCATCCGCATAACCAATGGGCACTGTAGCAATGACACTGGGCCGCGCTGTAGTAAAGCTGCGACCGTAGCCGATGCTGTCACCGGCGGGCAAGGTCTTCACAAAGGAAACCTGGGTTTTCACGGTCATGACCGGCTCAAAATCCTTATAGCAGTCAATCATATGGGCAGGATGCAGTCCGTAGAGGGTAATGCCCTGGCGCACCATGTCCAGCTGATATTCCTCCAGCTCGGTGAGCGCGGCGCTGTTAGCGATATGCCTGATGGGGATGTGCACGCCCTCGGCCTCGATGAGCTTGAGTGCTTCCTGAAAGCGGGCAAATTGATAGGCAGCGTACTGCTTGTCGTCCGCATCCGCCGTAGCGAAATGGGAGAAGACGCCCTCGATGTAGATGCCGGGCAACGACGCGGCCAGCTTGGCAAATTTGCCTGCATCGCGCACATGGACGCCGATGCGGTGCATGCCAGTATCCACTTTAATATGTATTTTGGCCTTGGTGTGCTGGCGCAGAGCCGCTTCATTCAAGGCGTATAATCTTTCTTCATCAAAAACTGCATGGCTGATGTCGTAGCGCACGCAGATATCGGCCACCTCTGGCAGCAGTGAGCCCAATACTAAAATAGGCTGGTCAATGCCTGCATCACGCAGGCGCACTGCCTCCTGCAGCAGGGCCACTGCAAAAAAGTCGGCGCCGTTACGGGCTGCCTCCTGGGCTACACGCACCGCACCATGACCATATGCATCGGCCTTGACTACGGCACACAGCTTCGTCGTCGGCTTCAAATTGGCCTTGGCCATTTGCACATTATGGGCCACCGCATCAAGGTTGATTTCGGCCCACGCACCACGTTGAATATGCACCCTCTAGACCTCCCTGCTTTAAACAAAGCATATATTTCTTGTAAAGAATTTATTTTTTGTTACAAGCTTTGGCGTGGGGACAGCTTTTGCAGCCTGAGCAGCAGCTGTCGCCGCCAAATTTTCTGCCGAAATAGCTGCGGGCTGCTAAGATAAAGAGCAGCACCAGCAGTCCTCCTAGAATATAGTCTGCCATGAGCTCGCCTCGCTTCTTTTACATAACACTATAATGGTATCAGATTACTTGTAGAAAATCAACTGATAATGACGAGTTTACAAAAACTCCTCAGACGGAAAGCGGTAGCGAGCTATGCTTTCTACCTACGCAGCTTTAAAGCGAACATTCTTTTCGGTATATTCACAGGACCCATAAACAAATTACCGAAGTCAGTAAAACACAACGGCTCCCCTTTCGGGGAGCCGCTCTAGATTACGTTATTCTATTCTTCTTTTTTCTGTTCCTCAATCCTTAAGCCCTCAGCATCCTGCTTCAGAACTACTATGCTGCCCTCTTCCGCTGGAGCTACCTCGCCACTAGGACGCTCAGAAACTTCTATGAGGTCGGTACGCCCAAAGATATCGGCCACATCGCCATAATGCTCCAGATAGGTGTCATAGGGATCATAATCCACCAGCTTGCCACTCAGCTGAACCGGGTAATCCATGCCTAAATCATCAGATTTAACGCCATTGCTATCAATCGTGAGAGACACTCCGCCGCCCTTGTCTTGAATAGCGTTACGATCATTTGGATCAGGAGTAACATCTTTACCATAGACATTCACAGTAGTATTACTGCTAGTAATCTGAGCTTTACCTTCCACATGCATCTTAGAAGCATCCAAGGTGCCAGTGGTTTCAATCTTCGCGTCGGTCACGTTCAAGTTATTGAAAACTACGTCACCGTCGATCTTCAAGTTTACATCGCCCTGGGCAGTGCTACTAGTGCCGCCTGCACCGCTTACATCCACATTCAGAACACCGCTAGCATTCTCGCTACGATTTACATTAGTAGCAGTAATATTATCACCTTGCAGCTTCAGAGAATTATCCACAGTAATATTGTCTACATTAACATCAGAGTTGCTGCCACCTGTGATTGCCACATCACTGCCGGTTACACTGCCGATGGTGACATTGCTACCGCCGGTGAGCACTACATCGTTACCAGCTACAGTGCCGATGCTTACGCTGCCATTTTGGCTGCTAGCTGTTGCGTTACCGCCTGCGATAATTTCGCTAATATTTACCTCGCCATAGGTGGTAGCTGCGCTAATGGAGCCATTCAAGGAGTTAACGTTTAAGGAAGAGCCTTCAGCAGTGCTAGTAATACCGTTATTGCTATTCAAGCCAATATTACCAGTTTCTGCGGTTACGCTACCAGCGTTGCTAATCGCACCGGCATTGGCAGAGAGATTTACATTTTGGTTAGCAGTGATATCGGCAGTATTAGTAACGCCGCCGTTGCCACTAATTTCTACAGAGCCAGTACCAGCTTTTACATCACTAGAATTGGTTACAGAACCAGCTCCAGAGGACATGGTAACACTATCATTTGCAGTGATATTTGCACTGTTATCTACGCCACTGCTGCCGCTGATTGTTACGGAGCCAGTGTTAGCAGTTAATGCACCAGTATTATCTACGCTACTGCCGCTCATCGTTACAGATCCACTAGTAGTTACTGCGCTGGAACTTTCAATTTTACCTGCGTTAGAGGTCATAGATACATCTTCGCCAGCTTGTATCGTACCAGAGGTCTTGACATCACCTGTTGTAGCATTCAAGGAAACACCGCTACCAGCCTTGATATCGGCATTATTGGTCACACCTTCACTGCCGCTGATTTCTACAGAGCCACCGGTTGTTGTTAATGCACCACTATTGGTAACATTACTTCCACTAATTTCCACAGAACCGCTAGTGTTAACTGCACTAGAGTTTTGAACTGCTCCTACTTCAGAAGTTATGGATACACTTCCAGCAGCACTAATGCTTGTATTCACATTATCATTATGATTGATGACGCCATCCTTACCACTAATCACTACAGAGCCGTTATCCACTGCCCTAGCCATAGCCCTAGCTCTAAGGCTAAAGGGAGATGCTGCGGGTGTTGCAAAGCTTTTGCCTGCAACAATACCTGCTCTATTGGTAATGCTTCCATCCTCAGAAATTATCGAAACATTACCTTTAGCCTCAATATAGCCATTATTAATAATGCCCTTATAGCCCTTCAAAGACACAGAGCTACCTCTTGCAGTTAACATACCATTGTTGAGTATAGTTCCTTCAGTAGATGTCAATCCGATACCCTGGCCAGCAGACAGTATACCGGAGTTTGTGATTGCTCCTGTTGTAGACTGCCAAATTATATCCTGAGCTGCAGTGATATTCATATTATTAGTAACGCCACCGCTACCACTCAAGGTTACAGAACCAGTGGTAATATTTAGAATGCGATTATTCTCAACTGCCCCACCGCTTGAAGCTATGGTCAAATTATTGCCAGTAGTAATATCTGCTTGACTGCCGATGGTTACACCCTTAGCGCCACTGATAGTCAAAGCGCCGGTGCTATCCACCTTACCACCAGTTATATTTAAGCTTCCACTTGCTGCCAATGTATTTGCTTTAATCGTGCCACCAGTAATCTCAATATTATCGGTGTTCAAATTGATGGTATCGCTAGCCTCTAATCCATAACCATCCTGCAAATTAATATTCGTGCCAGCAGTCAAATTAATGTTACCGCCACTAGCTTTTACTACCTTGGAGTTGTTTACATTTCCTGTGGTAGCTGTCATGGTTACATCTTGAGCAGCAGTAATATTTGCACTATTGGTAACATCAGTTTGGCCACTTAAAGTTACAGAACCACTATTAGCTGTCAGAGCGCGATTGTTAGTCACTGAGCCACCACTTGAAGAAATGGTCAAATCACCGCCAGTATTAATAGTCGCTGCACTACCGATGGTTACACCTGTAGCGCCACTCAAAGAAACTGCTCCATCGCTAGATACAGTACCACCAGTTATATTCAATGCTTCATCAGCAGCTACGCTAGTCGTAACCACATTACCACCAGTTATGCCTATGCTTCCGCCAGCAGTAATATTATTCGCAGTTATATTAGTGGTATTGCTAGAATTGCTTGCAATATTCAAGCCTTTACTTGCAGCTAGTGTACCGACATTAATGGCGCCACCATTTACAAAAAGGTCTGTATCTTTGGCAGTAACACTATTAGCATTGATAGTACCACTATTGATGGTAACCTTATCACCTGCGGTCATAGTCACATCGCCAGCTGCTGAGATGGTGCCTTCACTTACAATATCACTTGTAGATTGAATGCTTAAACTGCCGCCAACGGTGCCATCGGTCTGAACCTTTAAAGCAACCCCTGCGTCATTACCACTAACAATACTTGCACTACCATTATTCGCTTTAACAGTAACGTTTTGCAGCTTGTTAGCATTGCTTGCCAAGCTCAAATCAGTGCCAGCTGAGGCCACAGTGGTCGTTGCCACAATGCTGCCCGCAGTTTGGTTAATAGCGTTTGCAGCGGTAAGCGTTACTGTATCGGCAGTAATCTGACCGCCAGCTATATTTATATCCTGCGCATTGGCTGCAAATGTGCCGTTATTTTCTGCAGTATTCCTTGCAGTAATTGTAGCATTGCCATCTACGTTCACAGCACCGCTATTCGCTTGCAAGCTAATGCTGTCAGCACTGATTACTGCGTCTGTGCCAGCATTGATATCAGCTTCCGCATTCGTAATAGTGATACGATTGGCACTCAGCGCACCTGCTAAAACTATATCATTGGAGCTATTATCGCCGACATCCTTATAATTCTTAATCGTCAAGCTGCCATTAACAGTAATTCCTTGAGCTATGTTCACCTGCAGGGCTTCAGTGCTATTTTTATTGCCACTGCCAATAGCTAAATCTCCACCAACTTGGGTGATATCTACATTTACTAATTGGTTAGCACTGCTATCCAAAGTGATAGCTTTGACCGCACTTGCCGTAACCTGAGGAGCAATCAAAGCATACTCAGTTCCCTCGGAAATATATCCATGACCTTCAGCAACACTTGTAGTACTACCAGCAGTCAAGCTTACACTAGTGCTAGCCTCCATGCTACCTGCATTGAGCTTCACATCTCGTCCAGCAATAACTTCAACTTCTTTGGTCTTAATAACACCATTACTATGGCTGAAGTCCAAGCCTGCGCTAAAGGATGCCTTTTCCTGTGCAGAAACATTATTTACTGCAATACCTTCACCTGCAGTCAAGCTTGCATTATTCGTTGCTTCAACAGAGCCAGCTACTTCTATGCTCTTTGCTGCTTTCAAGTTTGCATTCACGGCGCTTACTTTGCCATCTACAGTAATACCTTCGTCAGCATCTAATCCTACATTACCTGTTGTGGTAAGAGAGCCAGTTACAGCAATGCCCTTATCGGCAGCTAGGCTTACATTATTTGTTGCATTAATTCCTTCTACAGTAATGCCTTCGCCATTGTTAGTAACATTAATGGTGCCACCAACTGTAGTCCCATTAGTAGTAGCAACAGTTAATACCTTATTATTGGTTTCATTACCGTTGACAATTTCAACATTGCCACCAACATTAGCCAAGGTTACACCCTGCAAAACATTATTTGCGCCATTCAGTGTAATATTGCCTTGATTTGCACTCAAGCTCAAAGAACCTGCACTAAGACTATAGCCACTAGTGCTTTCAACAATACTATTTGCCCCAGCAGTGCCAGTAGTAACTCCAAAAGCAGCAGCCCCAGTAGCAGTCAAGCTACCACTCTTCAAATCAATCTTGTTACCTGCACTGAAAGCAGCGTTATCTGCTGTAATTATAGCGCCATTATGAACTAAATCCGTACCAGCAGTAACAGTAAGCTTACCTGCGCCCTCAGCCTCAGCAGTAATGCTGCCACCTTTCAACTCCACCTGATCATCGGCAGCAATAGTTACATCTTTACCACTTACGGTGCCACTTTCCATGCTGATGTTATTTGCACTTAAGCTTCCCTGAGCCGTACCAGTATTAATAGCACCACCATTTATGATCATATTTCTATTGGAATTGACATTAGCAGCGTTGATGGTGCCACCAGTTATGTTCAAAGCACCATTTTCTGCTAAAACGGCTTCTAAAGTACCTGCATTGAAGGTGCCACCAACAATATTCATGCTATCGGTGTTTATAGTAATAGCATTGCTAGCAGTTAGAGTATTGCTAGCAGGCAGAGCATTGCTACCAGTTGTAGTATTTGAGATAAGGATATAATATTTTTCATTGTCACCAGATGTCAATGTGATATTAGAGCCGGATATTGTTGCAGGTTCATCGCAAGGACTTGAAGGAACTAAGTTAGAATCTAATATGGGTCTATAATATTCTCTTTCATCAGACTTACCAGCATTAGCTCCATCGGTCGTAGGGTCGTCAGCCTCGGCATACTCAGTCTTAAAGCCGATGGTTATATTCCGGGCAGCATCGAGAATCACATCGCCTGCTGCAGACTCTTTCTCACCACTAGTGACTGGTTTTGCGTTTGCTCTGATAGTTCCCTCAACTACATAAATGTCGCCAAGATGGGCTGTGATCTTGATATCTCCTTGATTAGTTTGACTAGTTGTATTATTTTTATCAGAAGTTGCTTCGACGAGACCTTCAATAATTATAGGAGTAAATTTTCTATATTCTTCCTTTCTCTGGCCGTCGGTGTCGCCTTTGATCTGTAAATTCGCTTGACCTGAAGACAGATCGATATTGCCACCTGTTGATCTAATTATACCATCATCATGATTATAAACATAACCCATAATGGACTTAATATCCAAATACGTTACTCCCTGAATGAGGCCATGGTTATGCAGAAAATCCCTGGCATTGAGAGTAATCTGGCGACCAGCTTCTATAGTGCCCTCGTTAGTTATATTATATGAGGATGTCAGCCAGATATTGCCACTACCAGAATTCACAATATTGCCCTTATCGTCATAAACAGGATCTTGGCCGTTCTCACCCTTAGCCCATATAAGGCCACTATTGTAAATACCATCAATGGTACCTGCTTCTTTTGCAGCTCCTATTCCCTCATTATCAAGATTATAATCTACTTGTACGTTACCGCCTGCTTCGATGATACCACCTTTCAATGTTCGATTTTCTGTGGACTCATTATTATACACAGCAATGTTCTTAAAATTTCTCCCTATATGTGCTTGAACATTACTGCTTGTAGATTCTATTGTGCCCTTGTTGGTTAAAGTGCCACCAACTGCAAATTTAATTTGACCATCAGCTTGAATTGTACCAGTGTTGGTAAAACTATTAGTTGCTGTGAAACTCATTATTCCAGCTTCTGATTCTATAGTTCCAACATTATTAATACTAGAAAGTTCTTTATAATACGTATTACCTGCCACTATACTAACCGCATCAGATCCTGTAATTGTACCATTATTTACAAAATTGTCCGAATGGTTAAGTATGGTAATCTGATTTGCTTTTATACTAGTATTACTATCAACAGTGATACTAGTTCCAACATCCATTCTTAGTTCGCCAACTGAATCAATACTACCGTGATTTAAAGCAAACGTGCCAATAAAAGACCCCACATTAAAATTTCTAGCATAAATATTAATCTTTCCGTTACCATCACTAGTAATTTCTTCTAAAGTAGTAGGATTTTTAATAACGATTTTACCATTTTCGTTGGTTAAAGTAAGTCTTTTTTCATTTATAGGATAAATCTGAATGTTATCATACTTATCAGTATTAACAACTTCGTTAAAGACCACTCCCGTCAGCAAAGATGGACTAACCGAATTACTTGTGGCTTGTTTTATTTGCACCACCGCAGCTCGCAAATCAATACCAGTTTCAGTATTGATCTTACCATTGATTGTGATATATGAGTCTATATTAGGGGATTTCCAATATTGATAATCTTTTACTGCTTCATATATTGCATAATGAGCACCTTCGGCCGTTGTAAAAGTATCATTATTAGCCAACACAGTAAGTGATCCGGCATTAATCACGCCAGTGGAGCCCACAACCATGCCTTTAGGAGACATAAAGTACAAATTGCCACCAATTTTATTATTGCGAATAGCATTTACTGTACCACTGATATTAATCTCACCTTCAACAGTATTGACTAAATGATTTAAAGTCGTTCCATTAGGAGCTGTTTGGAAATGCATATTGGCTATCTGATTTGCTCCCACTTCAAATTTTTGGAAGCGATTTAAACCAACATCACCATGAGCTTGCTCAGCATAAATATGGGCAACATTACCATCATCGCCAGTGAAATAAGCCTGTTTTACGTCACTGTTGGGCAAAGTCACACCATCAATACGCTCAATACCTGCCGCATACGCCTCGCCGCCAAGCCAAGGCGACAGCACAAAGCCCACCGCCATCACATAGCGCAGTACCTTCATACGCAGCGCGCTATCTTCTTGCTTGCTCCCTAAATTTTTATGAGTGTACCATGAGTTTTTTGCAAAGCGGGTCATCGTCCGTCCTCCTTTAGCACAGCAGAAGCTATTCTTCCAATATTATGTATAACTGCTTCTTCAATTAAAACGCCAATATGTTGATAAGTTTAGAAACTTTCATTCAATTTAATATTATATATCCATTTTTGCGAGTTTACAATAGGCATCGCTCATTTTATTTCATAAAAAAACAGATAGCCAGCTTTTTTTGCCAGCTATCTGCTTAAAATTTTTACTCTTTTATGGCTTCTGCCTTTTCCTCAATACGCAAGCCGTTATTATCCTGCTGCAGCACCACTTTATCACTGTTAGCAGTATGCATAATATCGCTTACGGGACGAGCAGATTGCTCGAACAAGTCGAAGCGTTCGAAGAAGCCTGCCGGGCTGCCATAATGAGCCACAAAGCTATCGTGGGACTTGAAGTCCACCAGCTTGGTGCTCAAATCCTCAGCACTCCAGCGCTGGTTAGCACTTCTGTAGCCGGTGTCGATGTGGAGCAGAAGGCCGTTGGAGCGTTGGTAGCTAGCGCTATCCAAATACAGATTCATCCAGCCTGCGCCAGTGCCATCACCCAAATCGTAGTAGAGAGCGTTGCTCTTGTCGTGATAGGGCTTAGCGCCACCGCCATAGACGCCGGTTACATAGCCCATACCGGTGAAGTGTGCCTCGCCGCCTACATGGAGTCTATCAATGCTCAGCTGTCCACCTACTTCCACGTTGGTGTTGGTCACATTCATGGTAGTAAAGCGCACATCGCCAGCAAGCGCCATGGTCACATCGCTCTTGACAGCCCCATCCACGCCATTGACGTCCACAACGAGAGTGCCTTGGGTGCTGCTACGATTAATCATACCCAAGCCGTCCACGACTAGCTTGCTGCCATCTGGCTGCACCTCTTCGTGCTTGAAGTTATTACTCTTTAAAACAAGCTCCTCACCCACAGTGATATTATTCACGACAATCTCAGAGGAAGCATTTTCAGTAGCAAGCACCACGTCCTTGCCAGCCACAGTACCCAAAACAAGATTACCCTCTTGGCTGCCCACAGCTGCCAAGTCGCCAGCAATAATCTCCTTGATATTCACATCACCATAGGTGGCTACGGCCTTCACAGAGCCATTGAGAGCCTTGAGGCTATCGCTATTACCGCTAGCTATCCCATTATAAGCCTCTAAAAGGATATTGCCATTATGGGAAACCACGAAGCTGTTATTATAAATATCGCCATATTGGGAGATGATAGTAATATTACCCTCGGATTCCACCGACGCAACATTGGTACCAACCGTAATGCTTTGGCCACTTGCAAGAGTGATATCCTGCTTGCTAACCAGTGGCAAATCATTGTAGAGATAGCCCTCAGGAGCCTGCATTAAAAGGTCGGCATCCGCCAGCAGGTAGCTACGGTCCTCGGCATAGGGAATACCAGAATTAAACTGGGCTAGGCCATTACTGCTGGCATAACCACTGGCACCCTTATACTCAAGGCTATTTTGCCCATCCACAAGCTTGAAATCATCATAGTTTTCCACATTGCCTTTGGCGCTAATGAGCTCAATGCCACCCTTGCCCTCCACACTATTTTCGTTAAGAGCTACCAGGTCGCCCCTGTTGATAACGTTACCAGCGTCGCCAGTGGATGCAAGCTGCACATTGCCGTTCAACGCGAAGACATCGCCTGCAAGCTCATTAATTACGGAGCCATTACCACTATTCAAGTAAACATTACCATTGACGGAGATAAGCATGGCCTCGTTCAATAAATCCCCATCCGTGTCGCTGAGAGTAATGTCACCGCCAGCCAAAATCACTTGGCCATAGCTGCCAAGGCCCTCTTGCGCCTTCAGAGTAACGTTGCCCAAGGCTACCAAATAATCCTTCTCGTTATACAAGTAGCCATTTTCAGCGCTGAACACAATATTGCCCGTAGCAATGTCCTTGCCCTTGTAGCTACCAGAGGGAGTGTTGGAATTAGCAACGGAGAGGGTATTAAAATCATCGTAGTTAGTTAAATTGCCTTGGACAGCTTCCATGGTAATGGATCCACCCAGAGCCATAATATCGCCTGCGTTAAAGATGGAGCCATTTTTCACAACGGCATATTTTTGCTGGTTGGCGTCCTCGTAATAGAGCTCTCCCTTGGCAGATTTCTTAACCTGGGCTGCATCAATGCTTATTAATTGCGCATCCTTGAAGTAAGCATAATAGCCATCAAGGCTCTCTGCCCGCAGGGTCACATTGCCATTGCCAGTGAGTAAATCTGCATCGAGCACATTATAGATCACACCATTGCGGGAAATGATATCTATATTGCCTGCCTCTGTTGCCATCAGGCCCAGGTTCAGCACATCCTCCTTGGCCTGCAGGGTGAGGTTCCCCTTGCCAGTGTACAAATCGCCATAATTGGCCAAGTCCTTGCCCGCCAGCAGATCAACGGAGCCCTGCCCTGAGGTGATGTTGGCATAGTTATAAATACTACCTACAAGGGCATCCATATCAACGTTATTGGCAGCTTGCATGATACCTTCATTGTGGATATCTCCTGTCAAAGAAGCCAAAACAGCACGATCTTCCGAAATGATATCAGCGCAGTTTTTAATATCCTTCACCGCCACCAGATTAGCTTCCTCTAAAGATGCAATGGTAGCATAGTTTTGCACGCTCTGAGCCGCATAGATGATTACTCTCTTGCCATCAACCTCAGTTTGAGCTTGAATATTCACATTCTGCTCCTCGTTGCCAACTTCAATATTGCCCGTGGCCTTTAAGGCCGTTTTAATATTAATATCATTGGCAGCGCCAGAAACGTAATTTGTGATTTTAATATTGCCATTGACCACATGCCCAGATTGCACAGAAACATTTAAAGCAACCGCGTCGGTATGGCCATTGCCCAGAATAATATTGCCGTTGTCGGAGTCCAGGATCACATTATGGAGCTGATTAAACTTGCTGCCTAAGTCCACGCCATAGGTATCGCTAGCACTGCCACCAGCCAGCACTTGCAGCGTATCGCTCACGCTGAGGGCGTAGCCATTGGGAGCAGTATAGCTATTGCTGTAGGCTTCATCGATGTAGCCCAGGGCAAGCATGTCTGCATTGGCCGCGCTGAGGCTGCCTCCCTCTAGCAGAATGTTGCCGTCCGCATAGAGAGCAACCTTATCGCTTGCTGTTATGGTACCACTGCTTTGCTCGATATTATTAGCCGCAATTAAACTTGCCTCGTTGGCTGTAACGCTGCCACCATTCAGCAGTACATCATTGCCCGCTTGCACGGCCAGCTGAGTACTGTCGAGCACGCCGCCATTCATAACAAGATCTTGTCCTGCCTTGACTAAGAGCTGTGCGCTACCGTCCACATGACAGTTCTCAAGTACAACAACATTTCTAGCACTGCCTAGGAAAATATCCAGCGCCGTGATGCTCAGAGCATTTGTCAAATCAGCGCTTGTGTAAACGCTAGCAGTCTGGCTGGCGCTGACAGCATTCTCCAAATGCAACTCGCCATCCACATAAATGCCCACATGCTTTAAGGTCGCAGCCTGTCCATTATTGGTCACACCCTCCACTGTAAGCTTCAAGGTGCCCGCCGAGCCTTGGGGCGCTGCAGCGTGACCGTCCTCGCTGGCCACGCCAGTTACATAGACGCTATCGCTGGCACGCAATGTCACATGACTTGTATTAGAGGCAGCAGAATTCAAAATGCGCACGCCCTTATTCTCGTCACGCTTCAGCATGCCACTTTCATAGGCAGCCTCGCCAATGCTGCCAACCCGTGCCTCCAGCACAATGGAGCCATCGTTTTCAGCGCGAATATAGTTTTCTACCTCGGAGCCGTTGACAGTACCCATCAGGATACTCGTGTCGGCGCCCAAATAAATATCACCACCGCTGGAAGCATTGCGCACCAAGAGAGCATTGCTGCCCTGCTGGTCCACATAAATGCCACCTGAGGCAATAGCGCTCAGGCCATCCTCAGCCTGATTAGTACCAAACAAATTGATAGCCAAATGCTTATCCGCAGTACCAAGGAAGCCATTGGCAGCGGTCAGCACCAAGCTTTGGCCCGTGATGGCCACAGCCTGAGCAGCATTATAGATACCACCCAAGCTGGTCAGGGTAACAGAGCCCTTATTGGTCACCACTTCATTGACAAAAAGGTCCTTGTTTGGGGTAATAACGCTGGCTGTACCGCTGACATCCACCTTCTGCTCCCGTCCCTGCAGGAAAATATCCCCATTGGTGGCGTTAGCAGCCGTTTGAACAGTCAATTTGCCACTGACAATATTACCATTTGCATCGCGCTTCACAGTCTGCTGCACGCCGATGGGCAGGCTTTCCTTATAAATGGCATAGGTATGTCCATCACTGCCGGTTTCCCATTGCACCTTGGTAGCAGCATCCAGCTTACTTAAAGCCTTTAAATTCTCTAGATTAATGTAATTATTATGCTCATCCTTCTCTAGGAGCGTAGAAGCATCTATTTTCGTTTCTGTATCACTATTCATGCCCACGCAATCAGCTACGGAAATAGTGATATTATGCCCAATCACATTGGGGTCCTTATCCGAGGTTTGCAGCACCGAGGAATCAGGGTTCACAATGCTATCCTGCAGAGCATAAAGCAAGGCATAAGCATCCCAAGCCTCATATGCATCAAGCTGGGCGCCTTGGTTTTGCTTGGTTTTCGCAGCCAGCATGGCCGCGTTTTCCGCATCGCTGCTGTCACCTGCAACAATGCCCAGACTGCGCCACTTAACCAGCATTTCTTCCACCGTACCCCTATCATTAGCCACGTAAGGCAGAGCATCCTCCACGCTGCCTTGAGAAGCAGTTAAGCTGACATCGCCTGTGCCAGAATAAATTCTGCCTAGGCGCATATTCCCAGCCACCTGCTCTAGGGTGATATCTCCCTTAGCACTAGCGTTAATGGAAGCCGTCAAGGTATCCGGCCCCAGGGGCGCTTGCCCTGCATAAAGCCTTAGAGCCGTCACCGTGCCATCGGCCTGCTTCTGGCCATAAATAGAACCATTAGTAGTAGCCAAGTCTATGCGGTCAGCGACGATAAGGCTATCAGCAGCTTGGGAAATATTGCCCTCGCTGCCGCTTACAGCCAGCGTCACAGAGCCGGTAACGCCGGTGGTCTTTTCACCAGCACTATTGATGGGCATGGAGCTACCGCCAGCCCCGGTGGTTACGGAGCCCATATTGCCCAAAACCACATTGGCTTTTGCCAAGCCAGAGCCTTTTACATTGATAGCAAGGCTGTGCTGCGCGCTATCATCCTTACTGCTCATCAGATTAAGAGCGCTAAGATTGAGGGTATCCCCTGCCACAATGCTTATATTTTCCATATCCTTGGCAGCAGCAAGACTGACATTGGCAGCATAAATCGACCCATTGCTTTGCAGCAAAGAGCCCGCCGAGGAGCTGATAGTTACCGTGCCCTTCTCTGTTAGGGCTGTCCCCGTATTAGTATTCGCCTTGTAAAGCTCAGTATTGCCTATATTTCCCGTCAAGGCAATATCCTTGCCGGAGGTAATATTGATATTGGCATTTTCCGCAGCATAGCCCACGAAATTGATATTGAAGGAATGATCGGCCTTGACACTGGCATCATAGGTATAAACAGTGCCCGTGCTCTCGGTCCAGATGACCTCATAATGCTTGTGATAGCCCCACAGCCCGCTGGCATATTTGCGCTCGCTTTCGATAACAGTATTACCATCAAGCTCCGTGCTCGCAATAGTAACATAATTGTTATAGCTTGCGTCAGCCCCGGTATTTCTGATTATTTCACCGGAATTGCGCTCGCCCTGATAGGACTGCCCCGGCTCAGAGGGCTCGATGGGATGCTGTTTATGCCATTCGGCCAGCTCCTTCGTAGATATGCCTGTATCCCACAGGCCCCAGCCACCTTCGCCAAAATCCTGCTTATAGCGGTTAAACCGAGTGTCTTCTACGCCGCTGGTCCAGGTATAGCTGAGCCCCGTTTGGGGAGTATAGTCATAGCCAGTGGTGGGATTAAAGGCAGTGGTAGTGCCAGCGCCCTCAGCACCGATGGTCTTCACCGTAACATTGCTGCTGGTTATTTCTGTCAAGGTATTTTTTGCAGTATCGGTGATGCTCACCAGGCCCTGCACATCATGGGTCACTAAATCGTCCAGCTGTAAAGCATAGCTGGTTGTATTATTAACCGTGATATTGCTTACTCCATCTAAGCAAATAATTTTGCCATTGCCCGTGCTGGAAATGCGGCCCGTAAGGTAAATTTTACCGCCACCGGCATCCACATTCTGCACCAAAATCTTTTGGGTAGAGGGATTATAGTAAACATTTAATTGATATTTATAGCATTGAGCGGTTGCATCCCAATAGGCGCCACCGTCAATAATCTTATATTGCTCGCCGGTGGTAACCACGCTGTCGCTGATAGCACCGCCTGTATAGGCATCGTTGATGCGGTTGATTCTGCTTTGGGTTTTCAGGTCAAAAATATTGGCATAGTAATCCCCATAGCCGCTTTGAATGATGCCATTGACATTGATATCGGAGGCATTGATATAAACGCTGCCACCGGCAATATAGCTGCCACTGGCCTTACTCTTGTCAGCAGGAGCGGAGCCAGCTTGAGTCATTTCATAAGTACCGTTCACAGAGCCATTATTTTCGATAATGGTATCGTATTGGGAAGCATATTGCTCGCGCACATCGCCACCGATATTCACGATACCATCCGTATAGCCCTGGGTAATGCTTTGCCCCGCCTCAAGGTTAATGTTGGCAGCACTGATAGCCACCGCATCCTGAGCTGTTTTGCCCTGAATGAGAATGCTGTCAGCCTTGCTATAAATGCTTATGAAGCCTTCCTTGGCATAGATATTGCCCTGCACCTGAATATTGGCCATGGGTCTAAAGCTGCCTGCAATGGTTGTACCAGCTTCAGTATAGCTATAGTTGATGCTATTGCCCTCATAGAGGCCCTTGATATCGATAGTTCCCACGGAGCCTGAGCCAGCAGCCTCCACAGCCTGGAAATTAGCAGCAGCACCTTGGTTAAGGGAGCTGATATTTTTATTAAACTCGGCCGCGCTAGTGCCACTGATTTCCGTGCCATTATAAATGAGCTTGCCACCAGCCTCCTCTACGGTTATAGCATTAATCTTGGTCATCAGATTGGTATTATTAATAAGCTTGATTTCCGGCGAGCCATTGGCCTTGATGGTGCCGCTGCCGCTGCTGCTCTTAAAAGCGTCCGTAGCCACGCTGATATTGCCACCGGAGGCCACCAGCTCAGGGATTTCCACATAATCCACGATTAAGCTTGCCTTGGGCTCGATAATGCCGCTGGAGCTTTGTTCGGCCAGCCCCATGCTCAGCATCTCCTCCAAAACACGCTTGGCCTCGGCCTGATAGCCCAAATAGGCCACCGAATGGGTAACTGCCCCTGTTTGGGCATCCACTATGTCATCCTTGCCATACTCATTCAGCAAATCGAGCAGCTCATTATAACGAGCCAGCAGGGTATTGGTATAATCCTCGCTGCCAAAGCTTAAGGAGTCCTTGGAGAGGCCCGTGCTCTCATCGGCAGCAACAGTGATTGTAATATCACTGGCGTCCTTGGCGCCCGCCACGCTGGCGCGCATGTCCTTATCCAGCACCACAATATCTCCCGCGTCACCAATGGTGATGGCAATCTTATCGGCCACGCCTGCCACCAGCTTGCCATTAATGTCGACGTAATTATGTGCCTCCTTGCCCTCGATAGTTTCACCTTTATCGGTGGTTACAAAGCTGCATTTTTGGTTGCTGCCATAGATGCCCACATAGCGTGCCGCGGACAGGCTGGCCATTTCTCTGCCTGCAGCTGCATAAAGATTGGTGTGGCGCACACTGGTGCTAGCGCTGTTGGCATCCAGGTTAATCTGGTTGTTCTGCTGGATATTATTATTAATACTCGGATAAACAGGCACGGGAATAACAGCGCCCACAAAATCATTGGCCTCTGCATTCAGGTCCAGAGTCGCCACGCTGCCATCCGCATGCTTGCCCGCATAGAGATTGATGTCCTGAGAGCTATAGATATTACTGCCACCGAGCACATCAATACTGTTATTGCGAATTAAAGTATTGTTGACAATGGCATTAGCACCGCCCACAGCACCTGCGGGAGATTCGGAATAGGAATAGGTAAAGAGCTTCAGGTCATCCGCTGTGGCAAGGGTAATATCACGATATGCTTTGCTTGTCTTCAGGCTTGTATTTTGCAGCTCAATCGCTTCGTCATTGGTAATATTATTTTCTACCTTCACCTCTGCCCCTTCAAAAGCGCCCACGGAGTAGGCATAACCATTCACCTGCAGCTGCTCCTCCGTATGAGCCATGGTCTGCAGGGTTCCGGCGCTGGTAATGCTGCTATCGGTCAAATTAACATGTGCAGTGGAGTTGATGGTATTCCCAATACCGGAGGTGCTCACTTCCAGTATGGCATAGCCTTGCCCCAGTACCATTTTGCTAAAGCCATCCTTCTTGTTTAACTCCACAGTATTTTCGGCCGCGAGCATCGTGTCACCACCGCTGATAATGGTTGCCCCGTTAGCATTTAAGGTAGTATTTGCCGTAATTTCAGAATCGACTCTCGCGTCACCACCGCCGAAGGCAGTTACACTCAAGGCATCAGCCTTAAAGTTTTCTATATCCTTGCGCAGCGCCTGAGCCTTAAAGCCCTCGGCTGCGGTAAAGGTACCACTCAGGTTAACAGTAGTTGTGCTGTTGACATTGTTTTCCACTCTGGCAGCATAGGGAGAAATATCCATGATGCCGGCATTGGAGCCATCAGCCTTGGCCACAATATCATCACTATTGGCAGCGAAAATATTCAAGCTACGGGCAGTGATGCCGGAGGTACCGGCGTTAACCGTAGTTATGGCCTGTCCACTAGCATCGCTTTGGGCAAAATTATTGCCACTGGCCAACCCCAGTCCCACATTTACAGAATGAATATAAGCATTGGAGGTAGCTGCATTGGTAGCGCCTACTGTAAGCGCAGCAGCACCATCGGCGATGGTAATAGCGCCCACGGTGGTAGTAGCCTCCATGGCGTTATAGGTGCGCACCTTGTCCACATTAATCGCCCCGGCGGCCACACCTACGGAATGATTAACGGCCTCCGTGGTATAGGCATCCTTAGTGCCACCGGTCAGAGCTTCTATGTCCACCGCTTGAGCAGTGAAGGCATTCTTATCGCTGACGTCGACAGTGGCCTTACCCTTGGCCTTGGAAGCCACGACGCTGCCACCGGCAGCTATACCGCCAATGGTCTCGTTGAGGATAATTTCATCCTTCACTACAGCCGCATTTTCTGCCAAAATGGTAATTCCGGACTGCTCAGAGGAGCCTTCCACCTGCTTGCTGGAGCTAAAGCTATTCTCAGCGCTAATTTGCTCATTCGTGCCTAGAGCGATGACCACCTCCGCGCTATCCTCGCACTCCAGCACCATGCGACCGCCCTTCAGGATGCTAATATTCATACCAAAAGCTTTATTGTTAATCTGCGTTTGGTTCAAAGCATGGATGGACAAGTGATTAACAGCGTCGCTCAAAGCATCCACAACCCTAAGCGTAGAGCCATCAATGCTAATTATATTGGAGCCAAGATGCTTTATATAAGCAGTGGTATCCACATAGGATGCGCCGCTGACACCGCCCTGACCGGCAAAGCTCTTAATTTCGCCGTCAGTTGTAGAATTGATGGCGATAGCTTTTCCCTGCAGGGTTGCATTTTGAATATTTAAATTAAGCTTGTCCTCAACGGTTGTTCTAGTGGCAGGCACGCCCACATTAACAATGGCCACCGTAGCTTGATAAATATCAATATCCGTATTGGTTGTAGCCTTGGCCTCGGCCTGCAGCGCTCCGCTGGCAATTAAATTGCTGCCTGCAATAGTATTGCTCACGCCGCCCTGCTCTGCATGACCGGTATTGATGGAGCCAGCGCCCTGCTGAATGCTAGTGTCGCCGGTCTTGACGCGAGCGGACGCGGCCTGACTATTCATGCGCTCCAGGGAGCCATTGACCATGGCTTGGAACTCATCGGTAGCATAGCTTTGCGCGCCATCATCATAGGTATAGCTATCCTCCAGGTTGGTGCCGATATTGGTATGCATAGTGTTGACGCCCACATAAAGAGCGCCCACACCTACGCCCACCATCTGGGTATCCACAGTGCGCTTTTCATAAGCATGTACATTGATGGCATTGGCAAAGGCACTGCTCTGCAAAACCTCGGCAGCTGTGCCCGTATTAATATTAAGCACGCCATGACCCACGCCCACGCCTAGAACGGAGCCTGCAGCCACAGCCACATTCTGGAATTTACTATAGGTATTATTATTGGCCTCCACAGTGACAGTGCCAAACTCCTGCTCAGCACTACCTAGGGTCACCTCATTAAGCTTGGCGCCCACCTGGGCCTCCATATTCACATTGCTTACCGCAATACCCCAGGATTCGCCCAAGGAAATCTCCAAGGAGTCCGCCGAAAGCTCCGTGCCCAGCTGAGTATTATTCTGGGCCTTGACCTCAACCTTGCTATTAGCTGCTCCATCTGCGGTGAGCACAGCCTTGGACAGCTCTGCATTGGTATGGCTGGTGTCCTCCACATCGGTCACGCCCACGCTGACGGAGGCGCCCACGATGCCGCCGGACAGGGAAATAGCGTTATTATAGGCCTGCATATCGGTCAAGCGCTCCGCGTTGACCGCCAGCTCGTGCACGGTGCCCTTCACATTGGAGACTAAAGCCGTAGTATTGCCTGCGAAGCGGTTCACCGATACTGCGCCCGTCACTGCCGCGCCAGCAATGGCGCTGGCACCGGCCGCAAGGCCCGTCTCACTCAAGTGAAGCTTAGTATAGCCTAGAGCGTCAACGGCAACGCTGTTGCCGTTGAGCACGGTAGTGCCATCGGCTTTGCCCACAATGCGGGCCACAGTGTTGCGCTGCACGGTGTTGCGGTCGCCGGCTCCGGCTGCGCCGACGCCTGCTCCCTCACCGGCAGCTCCCACACTCAACGTATCCAAATGGGAGCTAATATCCGCTTTATCAAAGGCATTGACATAAACGTTAGCATTGGTTAATGCTTCACTGGAATTATTAATATCGGTATTATTTACCTGCGCGCTGGTGCTGCCGGTGATGCTATTGATGACCACTGTCGCATCCACGGCCACCCCTGCAGCGGAGCCCACGGCCACGCCGCCGGTAATGGAAATATCCCGCAGGACATGCTCTGCCTCGGCGTTTACAACTAAGCCCTTTTTGGCGTTGGCGTTGGCGGCGCTGGTTTCCTGCAGCGCATATTTTGCATAATCAGCCACCGGGTCGGGGTCGGCTTTGCCGCTAGTGGTTGCCACGGACTTATGCTCAGCGATTTTAATGCCGTCCCCGGCGCCGAGAGCCACAAGGTCGGAGCCATCGATGATGGCATCCGTGTCGCTAGTGATGGTATTGGTAACCACAGTAGCGCCGATGGCGACGCCAGCGGCGGAGGTGCCCACGCCCACACTGAGGCCACCGCCGTAGTTTTCCAGCTTCTCGTTGCTGCTAGCTAAAACGGCTAGGGTATCATGGGCCTTAAGGGTACTGTTATTAATATCTATACTTGTATCGTTATCGATGATGTTGCTGGCGATATTGCCCGCCAGGGCCACGCCTGCGTACTGGCCCACGCCTACGGAGAGGCCAATGGCCACATCGAGTATTTCATTTTGAGAGTTAGCTTTAGCTAAGATATCCTCGGCATCGATGCTGCTCTCCGTGATGCTCGTGATAGTATCAGCATCGCTATGGACCTTGGACACGGAGGAACTAAAGCCTATTTGGGCACCGCTGCCGCTGGCGCTTACAGAGAGCGCATCCGCACTGCTGGTGATGCTGCTGTCACTCTTAGAGGATACCTCTACCAAGGCTTTATTAGCAGCAGTTGTGGAAATATTTACCTTATCTAAGCCAGCCTCGGTGGCTGTATAAAGCTGAGTCAGGGCCGCATCGCCCTCGGCACCCACGCCGACATAGCCGCTGCCCGCAGCACGCACCGCTGCCCCTAGGGCAAGGGTGAAGAAATCCGCATTATTATTGGCCAACACATGCACGGCACCATTATCCGCCGTGGTAATTGTGGCAGCACTTAAGAGAGCCCTGACCCTTTGCTTGTCGTCAGCGCTATTTCCGAGCTTATTATTGGCTGCTGCACCGCCCAAGGCCGCATATTTAAGGCTCACGGAGGCGGTACCGGCCACAGCCTTCTCCACTGTATTATCCTCGGCTTGGACGAAAATGTCCT
The DNA here is from genome assembly GCA_034086985.1 of Phascolarctobacterium sp. Classification (GTDB taxonomy): domain Bacteria; phylum Bacillota; class Negativicutes; order Acidaminococcales; family Acidaminococcaceae; genus Phascolarctobacterium_A. The sequence continues at coordinate 104,290 of JAXDZG010000010.1, read as the reverse complement.
TGGCGTTAGTAATAGTATTATTTTGTACGCCGCCCTCAGGCTTCTGGTAGGCCTCTACAAGGGCCTCCGTATTATTGAGACCGTGATTTTCCGCATAAGCGCCCTCGGCAGAAGCATAGCCCAGAGCTACCCCAGTGCCCAAGGACACGGCCCAAGCCTTAGAATTATTAGCTGCTAAAAGCTGCAAATTGGTAGCGTTAGTGCCAAGACCATTTAAGGTAAGGGCTCTTGCATAGGCACCTACGGTGTTATCCAGCTCGTTTTCAGCCCAGCTAAAGCCTGCAGCAATGCCCTTTTGGCTCGTTTCCACGCCCACCTGGCCTGCCACCGTCACCAGCTGGGAAGCACTGCTGCCCTTGATGGACAAGTAATCCGTACTTACAACACTATTTTCTACAGCCACCTTTGTAGTGTTATTAATTTTTTGCACCGCGCCGGAGCCTGCCAGGGCCAGGCTCACCTTATCCTGTCCGCCCGCGGTCACGGCCACGCCCGCAGCCACGCTCACCATACTGGTATCGCTAGCTGCTTCCACTCGCAGAGCTGCTTCCTTCAGGCTGCCATTATTTTCGTAGTCGCTCTCTCCTGTGCCAATGGTTGCGTTCTTCACGCTGGCAACGAAATTATTCGTCACATTATTGGTGTTCACGGCGGCAGCCCCTGCGCCCTGCGCCAGGCCACGCCCGCCGGCCTTCACACCTAGTCCTAGAGCCACACCTACTATTTTGTTGCCCTGATTATTTAAAGTGATAGTAGAGTTGGTATAGCTAGCTTGCTCAGCACCCGCGGTAATGCTGGCAGTGCGGTCTGCGCCATAGGTGCCATTGGCTTCCAGCAGAGCGCCACTGCCATCTAAATCAAAGTAATCTTTCTGAACTGTATTGAGAGCGTTGATATCCACAGGAGTACCGGCCCCACCAGCCGTTGGAGCCATGTATTGCACATCATAGACATCAACGATGTTATCTTGCTCATCCGTATATTGCACACCTGTAGTATTACCACCGGCATCGGTGAGCAGGGTACGGGTCAGCTTCTTGCCAGAGGCATCAACATAGTCGCCATTTTCGTCCAAGCTATAAACCTTATAGACCTTCTGCCCATTCATGTCCACAGCAAAGGCACGCTCTAAAAGCACACCCTCCTTGACGAAATTACCGTTGGCATCCACGGTAACAGCGCTTTCACTGGCCTGATTGAGCTCCACTAAATATTTGTTCTCTGCCGTATCTAGGGAAATTTGTCCATCCTTGGCCTCGTCGCTGAGCTTTGCGGCGTAGGCGGAGCCACCATCTATGGAAGCCTCAACAGCATTGTTGATGGTATTGGTCGCTACCGCAGCATTCAGTGTTGCGTAAGCTTTATCCCCCGTTGCTACGCCTACGGACACAGCCGTGCCCACCTGGGTCAGGTTGCTGGCAGCTATATTATGCACTGCAGCGGCCTTTTGCGTAGCTGTACCAATGCTATTATGCAGCATGTTAGCCTGAATGTCGTTATGCACAGCATTCACTGCCACCGCAGCGCCCACGCTGGCGGTGGCCTTGGTGGTTTCCACCGTCACACCGCCTGCTACCTGCACATCCTTGTCGTAGGCAACGTTATTAACCACAGTGTTGCCACCGGCGATAGTATTGCTTTCCAGCTGCGCCTGCACGGTGCTGTCCACATAGTTGGCGGAGCCGCTGCCCGCCAAGTTAATGGCTACACCGCCGCGGCGGGTGCCCACATCAAGGCCCAATGACAGGCCTGCTGCCACCTGAGCACCGCTATTATGGGCATAGTTCAGCACATCCGCTGCCACATCGGCAGCAGTTTGTCTGGTAATACTACTGTTTTTGATGGTAGCAGCAGTCGTTTTCTGCACATCATTTACGGCCACTGCCCCTGCCAAGGCACCTTGGAAGGCCGTGTGATTATTATTGCCCAGTTTTGTCAGCGCCATAGCACCACTGTAGGCACCAATATAGGAGGCATCCTCCACCTCCACGCGGACAAAGCCTGATTTATCGTTAATTAAGGCCGCACTAGTTACACCTGCACCTATGGTCGCAGGTGTAAGGTTTATATTCACGTTATCGAGAGTGGCCTTGGTCGTATCGACCACGTAGTTCCAAGAAACGCTGCCCACAGCATTGAGCTTGACCTTAGCGTCCTGACCACCGGCTGCACCGCCGTTGATTTGGGCGTTCTGCACGCCGCCTGCGGCAGCAGCGGCTTGTCCGCCGTCGGCGGCCACGTTGACGCCGCCAGCGGCGGCGTTAGCGTTTTGGGATTTGCTGCTATTCACGCCAGCTACGGTAAAGGTGTTCACTATGCCGTCGGTCTTGGCGTTCACCGCAACTCCATTGGCAGCAATGCTGCCCTTTTGGGCAGCGGTGCCGCCGGCACCGCTGGTCTCTTTAGAGATACCATCGGCGTATAGCTCCTGATTGGTAACCTTGGCCACGCTCCTCACATCATAGGAAACAACGCCCACACTGGCGCCCACGGAGCTGGCCTCGGCGGCATTCCAATCGCCCACTAAATTGATCACATTGGTTTTATTATCGGCGCTGATTTGCACAACGCCACTGGAGGTTACCTTATCCTCGGTAGTAGCTGCATTTTCCTCGGAGGGAACATTTTCTATCTTTTTGCGAGCTGTAAAATCGATATCATCATCAATTAAGGTCTCAGCCTTGGAGGCACCACCCATATAAGACACCATGCCCGTCAGGCCCAATTTACTAGTTTCCGAGCCGCCGAAGACGATGCCTAAATTCAGCACATCATTCACAGAGCCAATATCAATGGAGCCAGCATCGATTTGCACTCCATTCATGAGCTGCACCTTGCTATTGGTATAAGCGTTTTGCACGCCCACCGTACCGCCCAGGCCATATTGACCGCCGGAGGTGCTGGTAAAATCGGGAATGAGGGCCATCTTGCCCACTAATAGCACATTGCTTTCCACGGCGTTGGCGCTTAGATTGACATTAGCGTAATTGCCCGCTGTGATTTTCGTATTGGCCCCAAGGTTAACATTGGCGTTATTAACAAGCTTCTGCACGCCCACGGCACCGCTCACCATGGCCGTGGTATCCTTGTTCTCCTTGGCATCCGTGCCCGCCGATACATGCATATTCACATAATTGGACACATCCACAAAGGCCTCTAGGGCCTTTTTGATGCCTTCTGTGCCTGTTAAGGATGTTACGATATCAAGACCAGCCTTAGCCTTAGCCACAAATTTAGGATTATTTTTATAATCCGCCGTGGGGTCTGCGGAAGCCATGACCGCTATATCAGTAACTATATTTTGCAGATTTTGAAATTTTTTATTCAAATCTGCCTGGGAGCCCCAGCTGGACCAATATTGCTTGGTGGCCGCAAAGGCATTCTGCAAATCCTCCACCAGCTTCTGCACGCGATTATAGCGCTGCTCCGTGGTAGCAGTTAGCGCAACCGAACCACCAGCATTAATAGCATTGGTAGCAGACCCATCCATATTGACCTCAGCAGTATTATCCATAAATTCTGTAGCCACCGCCGCAGAGACGCCTGCCACAGCGTTGGGGCTGGAATTTAAGAAATTATTGAGGGAAACTATTTTACTATCGGCAACATTTACATGGGCATTGATGCCCACATCGCCAGTTGCCGTTATGGCAGAGGTAGGCTTTAAATTGACCTTGGCCTCGTTAGCAGCGCTAGCTACAGTTACAGTAGCGCCAATATCAAAATAATCATTCCAGGGCGTTGCTTCGCCCACATTTTCCGGGCCTTCCTCAGCCTCAGCCTGAATATTATCCCCCGCAGCCTCCTGAGGGCCTTGGTTAAAGCCTCTTATAAAATCTCTGAGGGAATCCGCGCCCTCCCGCACCTGGGAGGAATTGATAATCCAGTCCAGACCTACAAAGTCAATATTCACCTTATTGGTACTGTCAACGCTGAATTTATTTAAGGTGTGGGCTGAGGAAATATCCACTGCTCCACCCTGTAAATGAGCATAATTATTGACGAGCGCAGAGCCCTCGCTGCCCACCACATTCACAGCCACATTGACAGCTGTATCCCTAAAATTCTGCATAGCCACCGTACTGGACAGAGAGTTGGCGCTCGTGGCGCTGATAGCTAGCTTATTGGCAGCAGTAACGCTGGCATTCTTATTTTGCGCGCCTAAATTAACCTGCGCAGTTGTTTCCTGATTGACCACATTCACGCCCACAGCGACCATGGTGGACTCATAGGGGTCATCCGGCCTTGGATTGGGCACCTTGTATACCTGAGGCGCCTTGACAGAGATGCTGCTGCTATTGGCGTTTTGGGCAACAGCTTTTAGATTGACGTTTTTATCACCACCGACAATGCCATCCACGTTAACAATGGCCTTACTGGTGCTGTCCTCATAAATAAAGCCGCCCACAAAGTATTGGGACATATCCTTATCGCCTGCGTGCACCTTAGGCTGCAGGCCTACAACCATCACATTTTGGGACACACTGGTAGCGCCCATATTCACATTGCCACCATAGCTTGTGCCGTTAAGCTCTAGCTTTTTGGCTTTAATATTCGCGTTGGAGCCGATATTCACGGTGGCATCCGCCTCGCTCAAATTGAAGGGCATATACACCTGATTAACGACCTTATTGAGAATATCCACCTTCCCATTAATCTTGCCCGCATTATCCAGCACATTCCAAATGGTGCCCGTTAAATTGGCCTTCACGGTTACCCCTATCTCACCCGTAAGATTATTCACTAAATCCATCAAATTGGCATGGTTATTACCACTGTAGAGGGCTTGAGCACTGGCGTTAACGTTCACATTATTGCCCTTCACAGATCCATCTATAGTAACATCTGCCTTGGCATAGCCCGACATATCCACAAAATGGGCGAGCTCCGGCAAGTCACTAATGGCTGCCTGGGCACTGATATTCACATTGCCCAAAGCGTCAATGGTGGCACCCTGGCCCACCTCTACCTTGGCCTCTGCAGTATTTTTATAGCCGGTCACGCCTAAAAATTTCGTATCCGTGTTGCGACTGGTGGAGCTGGCGGCCAGCCTCACGCCACCATTGCCTTGGAGAGCGACATTATTGGGTTCATTGGGGTCGGCAATAACCACATTGCCATTGCTGTCCACGGTGGCAGTTAAGCGACTGCCGCTGACGACATTGCCAGCCTGCTTGTTTATGTCCGTAGTATTCACAGTATTAGCAAACACTACGCCCGTCTTTAAAGAGGGAGCAAGGGTAGCGCCAGTGTCCTTGGTCACATTGATATAGGCGGCACGCAGGTCAATGCCCGTGGCCGTATTAATTTGCCCATGAATATCTATTTTAGCATTACTATGCACATCCCAATTGTCGGCTGCGATAGCGGCAGCGGCAGCATCCGGGTCGAGGGTACCCAGTGCATTGGTAAATTTTTTGCTGGAGGTGATCATGGTCAGGGAGCCTGCGTTAATGACGCCGGTGGAGCCCACAACCATGCCCTTAGGGCTTAAGAAGTAGAGATTACCACCGATTTTGTTGTTGCGAATAGCGTTGACAGTACCACTGATGCTGATTTGGTTCTCTACAGTATTTACCAAGGTATGCAGGGGTGTGGTATCGGTCTTGGTTTGAAAATACAAGTTGGCAATCTGGTTATTGCCCACTTCAAAACGCTCAAAGGCGTTGACACCCACGCCATTATGAGCTTTTTCTGCATAAATATGAGCCACGTTGTTGACAAGCAAATTGGTGCTGGTACCAGTGCGCACAATATTGCCAGTGGGATTGGCCGCTGCTGCTCGGCTCAGCCACGGAGTCAAGGTAAAGCCCACGCCCACAGCCAGCACAGAGCGCAGCACCTTCATGCGCAGGGCAGTACCTGCTTCTCTTTTATAGTCTAAATGCTTGTGATTATCCCTTAAGGCCTTTCGCTTGCTAGTCATGGGTTCTTCCTCCCTTGGCATATTGACGCGGTTATTCTGCGAGCTAAAATCATTTTTAAAGTTAAAACGCTCTTTATATGGAGAGATTTATAAAATCTACACCTTCTCATTTTAATTATATATGCACCTTAGTAAATTTGCAATGATTAGATAATTAAAAAAAGCCGTCCCCGTCTATTCCCAGGCTACAATCATACTAAAAATAACTCCTACTCCCAAACGCGATAGGAAACTTATGTTTGCTTTAGTATGATAAAAAAATTCCCCTCGGAAAATCCGAAGGGGAACAGTCGTCTGTTCTATTATACTTTACAGTATGCTTTTAAGCTTCTTTTTTGTTTTCTTCCTGCTCGGTCTCTTGCTGAGCTTCGATGCGCAAGCCCTTGTTATCGCTTTGCAGCACTACCTTATCGCTGTTAGCGGTGTGCATAATCTCGCTTACAGGGCGAGCTGGTTGCTCGAACAAGTCGAAGCGGTCGAAGAAACCTGCGAGGCTACCATAATGCGCTACAAAAGCGTCGTGGGGCTTGAAGTCCACTAGCTTGGTGCTCAAATCCTCGGCGCTCCAGCGCTGGTTAGCACTTCTGTAGCTGGTGTCGATGTGGAGCAGGAGACCGTTGGAGCGTTGGTAGTTAGCACTATCCACGTACAGGTTCATCCAGCCATTGTTGTCGCCCTTGCCGAAGGTATCCGGTGCGCTTCCAGCTTGAGCAAGGCGCTCCTTGAGAGCTTTCATAGTAGTCAGAGCGCGAATAGCTTCAGACTCGCCCTCGCGCACAGCACGGAACTCCTCTGCCTTGACACGCATATTGTAGCCACCGCTGCCGGTGCCGTCGCCCAAATCGTAGTAAAGAGCGTTGCTCTTATCATGGTAGGGCTTGGTGCCACCGCCATAGACGCCGGTTACGTAACCCATACCAGTGAAGTGTGCCTCGCCGCCTACATGGAGCCTATCAATGCTCAGCTGTCCGCCCACTTCTACGTTAGCATTGGTCACATTCATGGTGGTAAAGCGTACATCGCCTTCAACCTTCATGCCGAAGTCGCTCTTCATGGTGCCGTTGCCACCACCTGCGCCCACGCCGTTAACGTCCACGATCAAGGTACCCTCGTTGCTGCTGCGAGTGATAGTACCTAAGCCGGAAACAACATTACCAGACGCATCCGTATGCTTGAAGGAGTTACCTTGGAGCAGCAGATGGTCGCCCACGGTGATGTTATTCACGATGATGTCGGTGTCAGCGCTTTCGGTGTAGAGCACAACATCGTCGCCCTTGATAGTGCCAAGGGTTACATGGCCCTCAAAGGTGCCTGCAGCAGCCGTGTCCTTCGCAATAAGCTCGCTAATATTGATTTCACCGTACTTCACAACTGCGCTAATGGAACCATTCAATGCGCTCAGTACGGAGCCACTGTAGTTGCTGATGATGCCGCCATTGGCTGCTGCGCTGCCTTGGCTATCCAGCACGATGCTGCCCTTTTGTGCAGTTACGCTGCTAGCATTGGTAATCTTGCCAGCATCAGAAGCCATAACCACGCTCTGACCAGCTGTAATGGCCGCGCCAGTATTATTAGTAATACCGTTCTGGCCATTCATCTCTACAGAGCCTTTGATAGCGGTTACGGTGCTATCGTTTTGAATTGCTCCTGCTGCGGAGGTCATGGTAACATCTTCAGCTGCGGTAATGGCTGCACTATTGGAATTAATCACGCCCTTATTGCCGTCCATGCTGATGGAGCCAGCGGTAGATGTTACGGAGCTGCCGTCCTTAACTTTCAAGGTGCCATTTACGGATTGCAGCGTTACATCGCCCACTGCGTCGATAGCTGCGAAGTTCGTACCTACGGTCATATTCTTACCACTGATTAAGGTTAAGCTCTTTTCACTATGCATATTCATAGTATTGTAGAGGTAGCCTTTTTCAGCCCTCATAGCCAAATCAGCGTCGCTCAAAACCATACCTTTATCGTAGTAATACTTAGTGCCCTCGTTAAATTTCGCAGTGTTGCTGCCTACTGCATAGCCACTCTTGCCCAGATACTCAAACTGCTCTGCACCATTTACCAGCTTGAAGTTATCATAGTTGGTAGCATTGCCTTTAGCAGAAGTCAAGTTGATGGAGCCCTTGCCCTCCACATTATCGGCATTCAAGGCTACCAAATCACCACGGTTTACAACGTCACCGGTGCGGTATGCTTCAACATCATAATTGATAGTTTCTACCGCTACAAAGGTATCGTTATTAGCCTCATCAAGATAGCCAATGATAGTCTTCACAGTTGCATTTTGCGGCACGGTCGCATCATTAACCATTTCTGTTTCTTGACCATTGAGGACGTAGTATTTCTTAGTCACGATGATGCTGCCCTCAGGAATATTGGCCACAGTGCCTTCCACCACAGTATTGCCATTAATGCCTACATACTTCACTTGGTCATCGTAGTCGGCACCTGCATGCAGGGTTACATTGCCGTTGAGGGCCACAACATCGCCATCCAGCATGTTCACAACAGTGCCCTTATCTGCATTCAGAGTAATATTGCCGTCTACAGAAACTAGCTGCGCCCTGTTCACCAGATTGCCATCCGTATCACTCAGCGTGATGTCGCCGCCAGCCATAATCATTTGACCGTAACTGCCAATGCCCTCTTGAGCCTTTAATGTTACATTGCCCAGCGCTACCAAATAATCCTTGGTATTAACAATCTTACCCTTTTCCGCAAGGATATCGATGTTGCTGGTGGCAATATTGTAGCTTGCATCGGTGGTTACGATACTGATATGCTTAGATGCTTGATAGTTATAATTGATTGCCGCAGTATTATTCAGCGTGTTGAAATCATCGTAGTTATAAACGTCGCCATTTACGGATTGGAGCACAATGCTGCCACTGCCCTCAGCATCGTTATTCATCTTGCCAATAGCGATAATATCGCCGTAGTTGGTTACGTTATAGCCCTTGCCAGTGCTATCCTTGCCATAGGCTTCAAGCTTAACGGTGCCACCCAAGGTAATGATATCGCCAGAAGCAGGCTGATTTTCTATGCCATTGACCACATTACCATGTTCAGCCTTTAAGGTTACATCGCCATAGACGGACTCCAGCACTGCCGTGTTCACTACATCACCCCGGGTTGCGGTCAAGGTAATGTTCTTACCAGCATAAACATTGTACGCAAAATTGGTCAAGCCCTCAGCCGCAGTGAGGCTGATATTCTCGCCGGATTCCAGATCCTTCTCGTTGTACAAATGACCATTTACTGCTTTGAAATCAATATTGCCAGTTGCGATAGCCTTGCCCTTGTAGATATTAGCAAAGCTATTAGGATTATCCGTAGACAGGGAATTGAAATCATCGTAGTTGGTCAGATTGCCTTGAACAGCCTCCAAGGTAATGGTGCCGCCCAGAGCCATGATATCGCCTGCATTGAAGACGGAGCCGTTCTTGAGAACAGTATGCTCTACGCCGTCAATTCTAACGACATATTCGCCATCTTGGTTCAAACTCAAGGCGCTAGTATCATTGAGCTCATGCAGAATGCCATAGTTATCAAAGTAATAGTAATAGCCGTTGGTGCTGGCAGCCTTTAAGCTAACATTGCCATTGCCGCTGAGCAAATCTGCGCCGCCCTTATTGAAGATTACGCCGTCCTGAGAAACGATGCTGATGTTGCCGGTCACGGCCTCCATTACACCGTAGTTCAGTACATCCTCGTGGGAGGTCATGGTAATGTTACCATTATTGGTATGGTAATTGCCATAGTTCATGATGTCGCCGCCGGTGGTTACACCCTCAGCATTAGCCTTACCAGTTGCTACGACCACAATATCGCCATTACCGTTGATGGTGTAGTTGCCGTTGTTGCGCACCACATTGCCAACCGTTACAGCAATATTGCCATTTTGCGCAACAGTATAATTGCCCACATTGGCAATTTCCACGCCTGCATCAACGTAAATATCGCCAGAATCGGTTACCAAATAATCACCGATATTGAAGATATTGCCCGCTGCTTGCAAGGTAATACCTTGCTTAGCAGTTATATCCGCCTTAGTGTCATAGTTAGCACCCACGCCATTTCTGATATTGCCCACAGCTTCATTGCCGGTGTATGTGCTGTGCTTCTCAGCCTTGATGGTCACGGTGCTGTTTTGAGAAGTGATTTGGTTTTGGTTGTCAATGCTGCCGTTTACAGTACGCAGCAGCACTTCTTGAGCAGCTGTGATGCTGCCGGTGTTAGTGATGTTATTGACTATAGTAAAGTTATTATTATCCTCGGTTTCGTAAACACCAGCAGCAGTCAAGGAAACGCTGCCGTTAGTAGAAGTCATGCTACCGTAGTTAGTAACATCACCCTTATAAGAGGTGAGCAGTATTTGATCCTTAGCAGTTACATTACCTTCGTTGTGAATAGCCGTACCATTATTTACGCCCACGGTTGCTTGCAGGGTTACACCACTGTTTTCAGAAATAATATTGCCTGTATTGCTCAGCAATAACCAGGAATCCAAATCCACAAAATCATATGCTTTAATATCACCGCTGTTATTTAGGTTACCCTTAGCATCAATCAAGACATGATCTTTTTGGGAAATGATATTTCTCGTATTCTCAAGATCCTGTTGTGCCTTCAACTCAACCTCGTCCACTGCAGTAATGCTACCACTATTATGCAAGCTACCAACCGCATCAATATTTACATGACCACTGGAATAAATGCTTTGGGTGTTGGTGATGTTGCCCAGGGCATCCATATCCACAAACCAGTTGGACTCAATAGCACCAGTATTATTAATATTACGCTTAGAATCAATATCAACCAAGCCCTCAGCCTTAATCGTGCCGCTATTATCCAGCTCATCATTAGCTAGCAGTATAACTTGACCTTGGGCATCCACCTTGCCCTTATTGGTTAAATCATCTTTAGACGTCATCAAAACACTGCCATCTGCTACAATGTCAGCACTGTTGTAAACGCCACGGAAAAGGTTCTCAGCAGCAGAATTAGTGGTTTCAATTATTACGTTACCACCTGCATTGATAGAGCCGTTTTGATTACTATTGCTATTGGCAGGCTCGTGCTGATCGCCATCCACAATATTATAAACTGCATTACCAGCTTTAATATTCACATTACTATCGCTAGAAGTAATCTTAGCTGTATTGAGAAGCATATCGCCAGCAGCCAAAACTACTGCACCCTTAGCACTGATGGCATCACTCTCGGTGTCGCCAACATTCACAATATCCCCACCTGCGAGAATATCAACACTAGAGCTTACAGAAGTGATGCCTGCGTAGTTGTAAACATCACCCTCAGTAGCATCCATATCCACATTCAACTCAGCCTGAATAGTGTCATTATTTTCAATATAGCCCTTCCTAGCTAACAAAGCAGCCTGCCCAGTTGCTTTAATATCATTATTGTTGATGATATTCTTTTCAGCAGTTAAGGTCACATTATTGCCTTCGACGGTGCCGTTAGTATCAACCAAGATATCGGCTTCGTCGTTGATGACGGTTACATTGCCAGTAGCCTTCAGCATGCCATTGAGATTAATATCATTCTCCTTGCCATTATCATAATTGTGGAAGAGGATATTGCCATTGACAATTTGCTCGTTGGCAACAGTAATGGACAAGGTACCCTCAGCGATCCGTCCGCTACCCACAACAATATCGCCGTTGGTCGCTTGCAATACTACATTCTTTAGCTCGTTGAATTTGCTGCCCAAATCGATGGCAGTTTCCACTGCAGCAGCACCGCTATTGCCAGCCTTCAAAGTCAAATCATCGATAATCTTAATATCGTAACCATTTTTAGCTTTCAAGCTATTATCATAGTTTTGCTTAATATGGCCGTTAATTGCGGTGATGCTTGCTTCCTTGGCAGTTAATTCACCATCGGTCAGAATAATGCTCTGTTCTGCCGTGAGATTTACTACGCCAGTTTCGGTGCCCAAGAAGCCATTGTTATGCTCGATATTTTGGCGAGCCAGCACATTGATTGTACCGTTGTTGGCAATTATGCTACCGTTATTAATATAAACATTATTGTGAAGCGCTTCTACAACGATTGTGCCGCCGTTGGCAATCACGTTGCCATTGTCAATCTTCACATTTGTGCCAGCTAGCAGCCTAACCACACCTTCTTCAACAACAATATTGCCATCTTTATCTTTAACGTTGCCAACCACAGCAACTATATTGCCATCTGCTTGCTGCAATTCCTTGCCCGCTCCGGCTCTGATCTGATGGGCTGTGATATTACCCTTGTTGGAAAGATTATTATCAGCAGAAATGTCTACAATGCTATCGCTAGCAGTAGCTGTAATGCTGCCAGTATTATAAACATCATCATTGGAATTGATAGTTACAATGCCATCAGCTATGATGGTCGCATTATTATAGACACCGCCTAAAACATCATCGGCCAAAAGCTTGGTTGCGCTGATAGCTACGTTGCCATTTTCTGCCTTGATTACGCCAGCAGCGTTTGCAGGTGCGCCCTCAGGCTTTTCAGCGCTGGCAGAGGTAGTATTGAGTACAGCCTGCCCTGCGATAAGCTCCACTTCTTTATTGGTGGATGTAATGCTAGCTAAGTTCCACAACAGCTCGCCTGCGTTCATAGTTACCTTTTCAGCAGCTCTGATTTCGCCACCAACATTGAGAATGTTCTTAGCTGCCTTCAAAGTAGAAGTATTTTCTGCAACGATACTATGCTCATTGTAAATGCTGCCAGCAGCGTCAAAGCTTACATCCTTACCCAGTACAGCATTAGTGCCAGTTACCTCAATATCGCTCTCGTCATTGATAAGAGTTATGTTACCACTAGTTTGCAAGGTACCATCTACAACAATGTCATTACCATGCTCGCCAACAGCCAAATTATTATAGTTATGAATTGTGATATCGTCAGCTAAAACTGCGCCCGTCTTAATAGCAATGCGCAGATCAGTATCACCTGTGTTGCCATTGCCAATCAAGATACCGCCCACATCTTGGCCACCGGCTACATCCAGGTATACCTGTTCCAGCTTGTTTTCCTTGCTGCCCAAGGATACACCCTTACCAGCCTTTACAGTCAGGCTTTGTACCTCTACAGCATGACCAGTCAAATCCGCATTGGTAACCTGTTGCATGGTGCCAGCAGTTGCGGTCATGCTAGCAACCTTAGCAACCATGCTGCCATCGGTCAAGGTAATATCGTTACCTGCGGTTACAGTAATAGCGTCATCGGCAGCAGTGCCAGTTGCCTCAAGCTTACCATTGCTTTGCTCCACATTATTTACCGCATTGATAATGATATTCTTGCCCACAACATCGCCACCACTTTGGCTAATATTATTTTGGGCAGTCATGGTTATAGTATTGGCCGCTGTAATATTGCCTTTATTCTCCAAATCCTTATTGGAATTGATGGTAACATCTTTACCTGCTTCGATGTCGGCATCGTTATAAACACCGAGAGTGGCTGCAGTGCTAGCATTATTGTTGGTAGAGATGGTTACATTGCCAGCTGCCTTCACAATACCCTTGCCCACGTAATCGCCATATTCAGTTGTATTGGCTACTCTATTGTCGGCCTCAAGAATAGCATTGCCATTAGTAGAGGTTACCTTAGCCAAATTCCACAAGGTATCCTTTGCATTTAGACGAACATCGCTGGCAGCTTTAATCTCGCCACTCAAATTAAGAATGCTGGAGCCAGAGGTTGCTGTTACTGCACCTTTAGCATCGATATTACCAGTATTCAGAATGGAGCCAGTTTCCGTGAACATGACTACATTTGTTGCAGCAGTAATATTGCCACCATTCATAATGCTCTTGCTAGCCTGCAAATCCACAGACCTGCCAGAGGTAATATTATTATCATTATCGATGCTGCCTGCCGCATGTAGGGTAACCTTGCTGCCATTGATTTCTGCGCCAGAAGCCTCCAGCACATGGATATTGCTTTCATCATTGATGATATTGATTGTGCCATTGGCCTTGAGCAAACCGCTGACAGTAATATCATTACCCTTTTCGCCAGCAGCAAGATTATTATAGTTATGAATATCAATGTTACCACTTAAAGCATTGCTTGTCTCATCGATGATAACATCCAGTGTTACGTCGCCGGTATTGCTGTTGCCCACAATGACATTGCCAGTATCAGTGGACAGTTCAACCCTATGCAGCTTATTGAACTTGCTGCCCAAATCGATACCATAATTGCTGCCATCCGCAGTATTGGTACCTGATGTCAGCACTTGCAGAGTATCGCTGACACTGAGGGCATAGCCATTGGCATTAGCAACACTGTTGTCATAGGTTTCATCCACGTAGCCAAGCGCTATGAAATCAGCGTTCTGCGCACTCAGGCTACCGCCCTTAAGCAGGATATTGCCATCTGCTTCCAGAGATGCTTTTTCCGTGGCCTTAATGGTACCAGCTACATGAATTACATCATACTTGGAATCCAGTGTAATATTTGCTGCTTCCAAATTAGCTGTGGCTCCGTTAGCACCAATCTCGATATTCGCTTCATCATTGATAAGAGTGATGGAGCCGCTTGCCTTCAGATTATCGTTTACGACGAGCCTATTCACGCCGCCGTTTGCATAATTATGTACAGTCAAGCTACCATTGAGCTGGCCTGCTCCTTCAGTAGCATGAACGCTCACACTCAGATTACCAGCTGCATCGTTGCCACTGCTGATAGCAATATTGCCCTGAGTACCATCGGTAATATAGATATTGCTCAAATGGTTGAATTTGCTACCCAAATCCACAGTCAAACTATCACTAGGAGCTTGATTAGCAGTGATGTACAAATCGCCCGCATGAACCAAGCCGCCATTTTCGGCCACAGCATTGTTGTATTGCTGGGTAATGGCTCCTTGCGTGCTGCCCAGACGAACCTCATCAGCATGAACAAGTCCACCATTAAATTGCATGTCATTTGTAGCATTGACGCTTACAGCCTTGGAGCCTATTTCACCACCGTTAACGGTTACAGCAGCACCCTGCAATTGGATTGCGTCACCAGCATTAGTGTTCAGCAGCGTGCCATTATTGATAATTAATTTATCATCAGCATTAAGCGTAATCTTTTCGTTGCTTGCTGCACTATCGAAATCGCCCACACGACCACTATTCATGGTTATGGCCTGAGCGTGGAAGATTATTTCCTTACCAGTTAGTTCGCCACCGCTAATTAACAAGCTTTTTGTAGCTTTAACAATGGTCTTGCCAGTATTAGCTTGGCCAGCAACCGCATTAACTTGTATGCTACCACCGCTGATAGTCACGATTTTAGCATCTACATCAATATCGTTGGCAGTTACTTGTCCATTGCTAATTGTCGCTGCGTTAGTTGCATCTATGTCAACCACGTTAGCGTTAAGCTCGCCACCGCTAATAGTTGCATCATTGTTGGCATTCACAGTTAATTTATTTGTGGCAGTAAGGCTCTTACCGCTGAACACAAAATCATTGGTGTTTGTGATATTTGCATCTTTAGTAGTAATTATGCTAATGCCACTGATAGCTGTGTTCACAGCGTTCAGAGTCAAATCAGTTGCCTCAACCTTGCCACCACTTTGCTCATAATTGCCAGTTGCGGTGATTGTTAACGCATCACCAGTTACAGCACCAGCCTTCATCTTAATGCTACCAGCTCTTACAGCGCCATTGCCTGTACCAGTATCTACTGTGCTGCCAGTAATAGTCATAGTATCACCAGCAGTTACAGATGCCGCCTTGACAGCGCCACCGGCCAATTCCATATCCTTATTTGTCGCTACCGTATTAGCAGTGATGGTGCCGTTGTTTACAGTTAATTTTGTAGCAGTTGCAGTTACGTCCGTGGTGGTGATAGAGCCATTATTAACGCTTACGTTGCCGTCTGCATTAAAGATTACACCTCCTATGACTGCGTTAATAGCGCCTTCGCTAGTGATGTTACTTACAGAAGCAATGCTTACATTGCCAGTCTCAGACTTAATCGTGGAATTTGCATCCAGATTAATATCTGTTTCGTTGTTAGCGATGTAGATGTCGCCATTTGCCTGCAAGTTCTTGTCGATAACAATAGCATTTACAGCACCATGATCAACGTTCGTGATTCTTAAATCATGACCAACTGCTCCAACAGTTTGCACATTCAAATCGCCAGCTACATCGTTGCCATTGACGATAGTCGCATTACCTTTTTGTGCATCCACAGTTACATTTTGCAGCTTGTTAGTAACGCTTGCCAGACTCAGGTCTGTGCCTGCCTTGGCTACAGTTTTAGTAGCCACAATGCTGCCTGCTGCTTGAGAAATAGCCTTGGCAGCAGTGATATTGGTGTTGGTTGCAGCAATGCTACCCGCACTTTGAGTAATGCTTTGCTTTGCAGTAAGCTTTGCATTTGTTGCTGTAATTTCACCGCCACTAATGGCCATATTATTGCTAGCATTAAAGGTTGCAGTTTCAGCCTTCAGCTCACCGCCAGCCACATTGATATCCTTCGCCATAGCCTCCACAGTGCTGCTACCAATTACCTTGCCGCCATTGACGTTAACAGTGCTCTTTTCAGCTTGCAGCTTGATATTTACCGCATTCATTAATGCTTTCTCATTTACATTAATATCCGTCTCTTGGTTGGTAATGGTGATATCGCCAGCTGCCTGCAGCTTATCTGCTACTACGATAGTGTTCTTTTGCGTATCGTTTGCACCTGCATAGTTAGTGATTACCAAATTGCCTCGTACTACATTAGCTGTAGCCACAGTCAAAGCCTCATCGCTCCTGCTATAGCCGCTGCCAATAGTTACATTGCCGCCAGCCTTAGTCACATCCACATCTACCAACTGGTTAGCACTGTTACCCAAATCGATAGCGCCACCTGCGCCTGCTGTCAGCGCAGGAGTGTCAACTACATAACCATATTTTTCGACAATCGCTCCACTAGTTGCAGTCAAAGTTGCTGCATCAGCCACCATGCTACCGCTGTTCAGCAGCACATCGCGCTGTGCAAATGCAACAGCTTCCTTAGCATTGATGGCTCCACCTTCGTGGATAAAGTCTTCTCCTGCCTCAAAGCTTGCTTTTTGAGAAGCAGTTATATTATTGACTGTGATATTGGAGTCAGCCTTCAGCATCGCATTGGCTGCGTTTACATTGCCTTCTACATCTATTTCACCTCTAGCATTTATACTTGCATCTGTGCTCGCATTAACTGCACCAGCAATAGACACATTCTTTGCAGATTCAAGAGTTACATTGCTTGCAGAAGAGGTGATTTCAGAGCCCTGGGCCACATTAATATCAGACTCCTCATTCACGATACTGATGGCGCCAGTTGCCTGCAGCTTATCCGCCACCTTAATCTCATTCAAGCTGCCGCTGCCATCGCTGTAATTGGTGATGCTCAACGCGCCCTTCACAACATCACTGCCAGTGCTTACGGTCAATGCCTGCGCATCCTTACCATTAGCACTGCCTATGGTGATGTCACCAACATCGGCATAAACATTTACATTCACAAGACGATTGCTCTTGCTATCCAAGGCTATGTCGCCATTGATTGCAGTTGCGCTCAATGCATCCACATCAAGAACAAAGCCATTTGCTGCTTCAGAAATACTGCCGCCGACAGTAATGCTCAACGCAGCTTCTTTTGCGGTCAAGCTACCCTTTGTCAACGCAATACCAGCACCTGCTTTAATGTCTGCGCTATCTGCATTGATGACAGTACCATTTTGAGCATAAGTAGCGCCTGCAACAACCTTAAGCTCGCCATTATTATTCTGCGTTTGAGCCTTAATATTGCCACCATTCAGCGCAACCTGCTGTGCTGCGATATCGATACTATCGCCACTCACCTGCATATTGTTCTGCATGGTGAAGCCATTGCTAGCATCAATGTCTGCGCTGCCAACCTGCATACTGCCATTGGAGAGCAGCGCATCGTTGGATGCATTTATATCCAATGCGCCGCTAACTTTGAAATCGCCAGCACTTTGGGTGAAGTCTGCCACATTGGCGACTGCGCTCTTCGCGCTAACTTCACCACCATTAATGGTCGCATTGCTAGCATCTATCTTCAGCTCATTATTAACATTCAGTTTATCGCCACTGAATGCGAAATCTTTTTGTGCAGTGATTGCTGCGTCGTTTGCACTGATTTCACCACCATTAATGGTTGCATTATCAGCATTAAGCTTCAATGCTCCAGTTGTAGCGATACTGCCACCACTCTGCTTATAATCGCCACTTGCAGTTACAGTCAAATCACTGCCATGCGCTTGGCCTTTGCTCATGGTAATGCTTGCGGCTTTAACCAAGCCCTCACCAGCACCTGTGTTAACAGTTGCGCCAGAAATGGTCATAGCCGTACCTGCAACAACATTAGCTGCATTCACAGCGCCACCGTTCAAGGCTATGGCATTATTAGCCTCAACACCGGTTGCCTTAATCGTGCCATCGTTCACCAGCAGTTGGGCTGCAATTACACCAACCTTTTGCGTAGTGATGCTGCCGTTGTTCATGGTTACGTTTGTAGCTGCCTGTGCCACAACATTGCCTGCGAGGGCTTCAATACTGCCATTGTTCATGGTTACAGCACCTTCGGTTGCAGTAATGCTTACATCGCCATTAGTAGCCTTAACAGTACCATTATTCATGGTTACATTGCTAGCTGCTTGCATTGCCACATTTTCTGCAGCTGTAATTGTACCTGCGTTGACTGTCACATCCTTGCCTGCCGTGAAAGTAACATCACCAGTAGCTGCAATAATTTCGCCGCCATGCACGAAAACATTATCCTCAGTTACAGTCAAGGTCACGCTAGCACCACTCATGCTTGTGCCTTGAGCTACATCAATATCTGCTTCTTGGTTGGTAATTTGAATGCTACCCTTAGCATTGAGATCATTATCGACTTTAATAATATTATCTGCACCATTAGCCACATTAGTAATCGTCAAATCCTTACCAACTGCTCCAACAGTTTGCACATTCAAATCGCCAGCTGCATCGTTGCCATTAACTATGGTTACGTTGCCATTTTGTGCATCCACAGTTACATTTTGCAGCTTGTTAGTAACACTTGCCAAGCTCAAATCAGCGCCAGCCTTAGCCACAGTATTGGTTGCAGCTAAAGTGCCACCGCTTTGACTAATTGCTCCATCAGCAGTCAAGTTTGCGTCAGTTGCAGTAATAGTGCCGCCAGTTTGAATTATATCTACGCCAGAATTCAGATTTGCGGTAGTTGTGGTAATGCTGCCCGCACTTTGAGTAATGCTTTGCTCTGCAGTAAGCTTTGCATTTGTTGCTGCAATAGTACCACCGGATTGACTAATAGCTTCTCCAGCTTTTACATCAACAGTCATTGCGTCGATAGAGCCAGACTTAATCAAAGTATTAGCATCTGCTAAGAAGCTTGCCTCATTGCTTGCCTTCAAAGCACCTGCAAAGACTAGGTCAGCACCAGCATTCAAGGTTGCATTCTCGGCATCGATGCTGCCGATTATGTTGATGGTGCTTCCTGCATTTACACTTGCATTTGTTCCTGCATAAATTGCGCCAGCAACGCTGATAGCTTCATCAGCCTTCAAATCCACTGCCTTAGCTGCTTTAATTGCGCCCTTAGCATTGATATTTTCCACAGAGGTAAGATTTACATTCTGATTTTGAGAAGTAATGCTAGAAGCAGTGCCCAAATTAATATCCGTCTCTTGGTTGGTAATGGTGATATCGCCAGCTGCCTGCAGCTTATCCGCTACTACGATAGTGTTGTTTTGCGTATCGTTTGCACCTGCATAGTTAGTGATTACCAAATTGCCTCGTACTACATTAGCTGTAGCCACAGTCAAAGCCTCATCGCTCCTGCTGTTACCGCTGCCAATAGTTACATCTCCACCAGCCATAGTAACATCCACATTTACCAATTGGTTAGCACTGCTGCCCAAATTGATAGCCTTAGCAGCACTTGCAGTAAGCTGCGGAGCATCTACTACATAACCAGCTTGCTCAGTGATATAGCCTTGGCCAGCTGCCAAATTCTCGCCCGTGCCGGCAGTCAAGGTAGCGCTAGTGCCAGCAACTATGCTGCCACTATTGAGCAGTACATTGCGCCCAGCGCTTACAACAGCTTCAGCAGCGTTAATCGCACCACCGTTATGGATGAAGTCTTGACCCGCGTTGAAGGTTGCCAAGGTCTTGGCATCCACCTTGCCCGCTACCACAATATCTTTAGCAGAAGTCAAAGCTACGCCAGCATCCTCAGATGTAATTTCCTTGCCAGCTTCAACAGCAATATCGGTCTCTCTATTATCGATAGTAATTGCTTTAGTTGCTAGGAGCTTATCGGCAACCTTAATCTTGTTCAGATTGTCGCTGCCGTCAGCGTAGTTAGTAATCGTAATTGCGCCTTTGACCTTATCATTGCCAGTGGACACAGTCAAGGCCTGTGCGTCCTTGCCATTAGCGCTGCCGATAATGATGTTACCCTCAGCGTTGTTGACAATTACATTCACCAGGCGATTGCTCTTGCTATCTAGCTTGATATGGCCCTTATTGGCACTTGCAGTGAGCTTATCAGCATTCAGAGTGAAGTCATCAGCATTTTCAATGATGCTATTTTCAGAGCTATTGTTCTCAGCAACAGTCAAGGTAGCCTCTTTGGCTTGCAAGCTACCCTTATTCAGAGTAATATACTTGGCATTGAAATTAATCTTATCCGCAACAACATTAGAGCCTTTTTGCTCAAGGATGGGGCCTGCATTTACAGTGAGCTGGCCATTGTTATCATTTTGAACAGTTATCGCACCGCCATTCAGGCCAACTGCACCTCTAGCATCAATATTGACGGTCTTACCTGTAATGGAGCCACCTTCAACATAGGCATTTTCATCAGCATGCAGAGCAACCCTATCGCCTGTTAATGCACCCTTGGTAGTTATGTTATTGCCATTGATAGTCAAAGCTGCATTATTGGCAGCGTTGTGCGCAGTAATGCTGCCGCCGTTTATATTTACATTCTCCCAGCTATGCTCTTTGCCAGCAGTAATAGTCACATTTTGGCCAGAGATGTTAGCATTATTATTTACATCAATTACAGCTTCTTGGTTAGTGATGGTGATATCGCCAGATGCTGTCAGAGTATCGGCAAAGGCAATCTTGTTAACCTTGCCAGAGTCATCCGCATAGTTAATAATGCGCAAATCGCCATTCACTTGACCATTTGCAGCAGTAAGCACAGTCAAGTCATTGGTATTTTGGTTATTGCCACTACCGATGGCCACGGAGCCATTAGTGTTAGCAACAGTTATCTTCTCCAGCTGGTTAGCAATGCTATCCAAAGCAATTGCTCCTTTGGCAGCTGCAGTCAAATCAGCCACATCCACTACAAAGCCAGATTTAGCTTCAGTAATGGCGCCACTAGTAGCTCCCAAAGCTGCTGTATCAGCAACCAAAGAGCCCTTGGACAAAGTGATATCGTCGCTCGCAGTAATATTGGCATTAGCAGCAGTTACCACCGCGCCAGCATCTCCAGCCATAACAACATTCTTGCCAACTAAGCTTACATTGCCATTAGGCACAGCTGTGCTATTCTTAATTGCAGTTGCTGTGATGGTACCGCCAGTGAGATTTACATTGTTGTTTGCAGCCTGCAGCAGCACGTTATTAGCCGTGATTGCTGCACCGCCGACAATATCGATATCGGTCTCATCGTTGATTAAATTAATGTTGCCAGTTGCGCCTAAAATCTGATTAACAACGATCTTGTTTGCCTTGCCGCTTGCATAGTTATGCACAGTCAGGCTACCGTCAAACTCATTGACATCAGACTCAGAAGTGTAACCTAAGCTTACATTCAAATCAGCAGCAGTGTTATTACCATTGCCAATCACAACCTCGCCACTGGAGCGCTTGTCCACAATCACGTTCTGCAGCTGGTTCAGCTTGCCATCTAAGCTGATACCTTGAGCATAAAGAGTCAGATTGGTCACTGCCATTTGATAGTTATCATCTGCGTTCTCGGTATAGCTCTCCACGATAGTAGCATCAACACCGGCTGGACTAGAATAGGTAACCATCCTTACATTATCCGCAGTCAGGCCGCCCTTAGTGAGCAGCATCTTGTTGCCAGCGCTGAGGAGGGCATGAGCGTCATTAGCTGCCCCCGCAGCCTTTCGCACAGTAATCACAGTACCATTTTGCTCTACCACAGTACCGGCCAGCAAATCTCTGCCAGCATATACGCTCAAGCTATCGCTCGCAGTCAAGCTGCCGGCATTGAGCAGTATATCATCGCCAGCACGCAGCACCAATTTCTCGCTCTGTAAAGCTGCATTATTCACAATAAGATTATCCACTGCTTCCAAGGTCAGCTTGTTGCTACCAACGATGCCTGTCACGTTGTTGGCAGTCAAAGTCTTGCTGCTGCCAAGATAAGTATCGGCAGAAGCAATGCCTATATTATTATCAAGTGTTAAAGAGTCGGTTACGTAGGCGCTAGCAGTTTCAGAAGCGGACACAGCCTTATCCAAATGCAGCGCGCCATCCACATAAATGCCCACGTTCTTTAAGGTTGTAGTCTGATTGTTGACAGTTACACCCTCAACAGTCATATTCAGCACGCCTGCCGGACCTTGAGCCACCGCGGTCTTACCATCCTGACTAGCTACACCAGTTACATATACGTTATCATATGCGCGCAAAACAACATTGCTCACATTAACATCGTTAGCAGAGCTGCTTGCCGTTGCGGAATTCAGAATACGGATGCCCTTATTAATATCGCGTTTAACAGTTGTGGGATCATCCTCATCGTATTCAACCTCGCCAATGCTGCCGCCGCGAGCCTCCAGCACAATATCACCATTGTTCTCTGCACGGATATAGTTCACAGCGTCGGTACCGTTCACAACGCCCATAAGGATGCTTTGGTCGGAGCCGAGGTAGATGTCGCTGCCACTGGATACATTGCGAACCAGCAAGGGATTGTAACCCTTTTGGTCCACATAAATGCCACCGGTTGCAATTGCGCTCAAGCCATCCTTATTCTTATCCTCGCCCAGCAGCTTAGTAGTGAGATGAACGGCATCAGTACCAATGGAGCCACCAGCAGCCGTAATTACCAAATTCTGACCCGTGATTGCAGGCAGATTATTGCTAGCTGCATTGTAAATACTACCCAAGCTAGTCAAGGTAACCTCGCCCACATTAGTCAAAATATTGTTAACAAAAAGGTCTTTATTTTGAGTAATAGGAGTGCCTTCACCATTGGCTAGCTTCTGCTCACGGCCCTGCAAGAAAATATCACCATGCAAAGCATTGCTGCTTGTATCACTAGTGGCAGCAGATTGGATAGTCAGCTTGCCATTGACCACAGTGGACTCCTGCCCATTGGTCACTATCTTAGTGGTCTGCTGAATACCAATAGGAATGGTTTCCTTGTAAACAGCATAGGTGTGCCCATTGTCACCGGTTTCCCAAGTAACCTTGGTAGAAGCATCCAGCTTACTCAAGGACTTGAGATCATCAAGGTTCTTGTAATTGCCATCGGCATCCTTATCCAGCAAGGTAGCAGTATCAATTCTCTTCTCAATACCACTATTCATACCCACGCTATCAGCCACGTTAATCGTAATATTATGGCCAATTACATTGGGGTCCTTATCAGAGGTGCTGGGCAATGCGGAAGCCTCAGGGTTCACGATGCTATCCTGGATTGCATAAAGCAGGGCATAGGTATCCCATGCCTCGTAAGCATCCATCTTAGCAGATTGATTTTGGAAATTTTTGGCAGCAAGCATGTCTGTATCGGAGCCATCAATATCGACTATGCCCAAACGTTTCCATCTAGCAACCATATCATCAGCATCACCACGGTCGCTGGATACATAGGGCAGAGCATCCTCAACGCTGCCACGAGCCACTGTTAAGGTAACATCGCCTTCCGTAGCATAAATTCTGCCGATGCGCATGTTGCCATCAACCTGCTCCAGATTGATATCACCCTTTGCAGAGGCATTTACAGAAGCATCCAAGGTATCCAAGCCTATGGGCTGCTGGCCTGCGTAGAGCTGCAAAGCAGTTACAGAGCCATCCTCTTGTGCGTGTCCATAAATGGAGCCATTATTAGAATTCAAATCAATGCGGTCGGCAACAATCAGGCTGCCAGCCTTTTGGGAAATATTGCCTTCAGGACCCGAGGTAGTAATTTCTACCAAACCGGTCACACCCGTGGTCTTGACTCCACTTGCGTTCACAGGCACGGAATTAGCGTTATTATTGGTAACCACGGAGCCAATATTGCCTAAAACTACATTGCCTTTAGCTAAATATGCACCCTTGACAGTAACATCAATACTATTTTGGGCAATGGCATTTTGATTGCTCATGCTGTTGACAGCACTTAAATTTACAGTATCCCCCGCAATAACGGTAATATCCGTTATATCCTTGGCAGCGGACAGATTAATATTGGCACCATACAGGGCACCGCCGCTTTGGATCAAGGAGCCGTTTTGAGAAGTAATGTTGACCGTACCCTTTTCATTGCGTCCGGTGACAACATCATTAACCTTAGTTTCATAAAGCGCAGTATTGCCGACAGTACCGGTCAGCTCAATATTGTTGATAGAGATAACGTTGACATTGCCGCGGTCCGCATTATTGCCAACAAATTTAATATTAATAGGATTATCTGCCTTGACACTGGCATCATAGGTATAGAGGTCACCACTAGTTTTAGTCCAGGTTACTTCATAATGCTTATTAATGCCCCAGAGGCCAGTAGAATACTTACGTTCACCTTCCTTGACGGTTTGATTACTTAAATTCTTATGGGTAATCTTAACATAGCTATTGCCAGTGGTATCCAGTCTTATGGTTTCACCAGGAGTACGGTCCTTATTATTGGTGAGGCCTGTTTCAATTGGCTGCACCTGATGTGTCTCGGTCCATGCAGCAAGCTGTTCCGTAGGCGCACCATTGGACCACATGCCCCAGCCGCCTTCTTTAAAATCCTGCCTATAGCGATTAAAGGTAGTTACCTCCTTACCGGTGGTCCAGGTATACCGCAAACCCGTTTGCGGAGCATAGTTATAGGAACCGGTAAAGCTGCTAGAGGTGCCAGTAGAAGAGATCTTGCCTCCGGCAAGAATGTCCTTTACAGTTACCTTGCCGTTGGTAATTTCCGTTAGCTTGCCTTGAGCTGTATCAGTAATACTTACTAGGCCAGCCACCTCATGGGTAATCAAATCGCCCACCTGTAAATCGTAGTTAGTAGTGTTGTTAACATTAATATTGCTTACGCCGTCTAGGCACACAATCTTGCCACTACCGGTGCTGGAAATGCGGCCTGTGAGATAAATCTTACCACCGCTGGCGTCCACATTTTGTACCAAAATCTTCTTGGTAGAGGGATTATAGTATACATTCAAGCGATACTTGTAGCAGCCATCCGAAGCACTCCAGTAAGCTCCGCCATCGATAATCTTATACTGCTCGCCAGAGGTGACAACACTATCGCTAATAGCCATGCCGGTATAGGCATTATTAATTTGGGTAATGCGAGTTTGGACAGTAGCATCAGAAATATCGGCATAGTAATCCCCAAAGCCACTTTGGATAACGCCGTTAATGTTGATGTCAGAAGCGTTAATATAAACACTGCCACCTGCAATATAGCTGCCGCTGCCCTTACTGCCATCGGCAAGAGGCGTTTCCACATAGGTTAAAGTATATTCACCATTACTATTTTTGATAATTTGCTGATACTGCGCATCATATTGCTGGCGCACGTCCGCACCAATATTGACAATGCCATCAGTATAGCCCTGGGTAATATTACCGTTTTCCGCAATGATATTAATAGTGCTGCCACTGACAGAAACGGCATCCTTCACATCCTTACCCTGCATGAGGATGCTGTCATTATCACTCTTAATGGTTACAGTACCCTCTTTAGAGTAAATATTACCCTGGATCTGAATATTAGCCAGAGGTCTGTAGCTGCCTGTATGGGCACCTGTTTCATCAGTGAAGCTATAATTCAGCGAGTTGCCGTTATACTTACCATGAATATTGATAACGCCGGATTCACCGTCCGCAGCTACCACAGTATTAAAGCCAGCCCCAGCATTTCCTTTATTGAGCGCTTTAATGCTTTGGTTAAAGGCATTGGTATCGGCTCCGCCCACATTTTGGCCATTGTAAACTAGCTTGCCACCGGGGTCACCCACCATAATAGAGTTCACCTTGGTCATAAGGTTCGTATTATTGGTAATATTGATTTCCGGAGTACCCTGAGCCTTGGTAACACCAGTCCCCTTGGAGCTCTTGAACACATCCGTATCCACAATAATATTGCCACCGGAGCCCACTAACTCAGGAATTTCCACATAATCAACTAATAGGGACGCCTTGGGGTCGATAACATTACTGCTGTTCTTTTCTGCAAGTCCCAGCGTCAGCATTTCCTCAAGAATACGGTTTGCCTCTGCCTGGTAGCCCAAGTAAACAGCAGAATTGGTGCCGTCCTTTTCGTATTCATTCATCAAATCAAGGACAGCATTATAGCGTTCATACAAAGTATTTGCATAGTTCTCACTGCCAAAGGTCAGTGAATCTCTAGTCAGGCCGGTACTTTCGTTGGCATTCACAGTGATAGTAATTTGGCTTGCATCCTTAGCTCCGGATACAGAGTTGCGCAATTCATCATCAAGGATGACAATATCCCCTTTATTACCAATAGTAATGTCAATTTTATTGGCAATACCAGCAACGACCTTGCCATTTATGTCCACATAGTTATTGGCAGTCTTGCCATCAATAGTTTCACCCTTATCGGTGGTTACGAATTTAGAATCTCGCTTGCTGCTCCAAATACCCACATAGCGACCACTGGCTAAGCGAGCCATCTCACGGCCTGTAGAAGCGTACAGATTGGTATGACGCACGCTGGTGCTAGTGCTTGCTGCATCGACTGTAATCTGGTTATTCTGTTTGATATCGTTATTGAGGCTAGGCTTGATAGTAATAGGAATCTCAGAGCCCACAAAATCCGTAGCCTCCGCATCCAAATCCAAGGTAGCCACGCTGCCATCAGCATTTTTACCAGCGTAGAGATTGATGTCCTGTAAGCTATATAAATCGCTACCAGAAAGAAGATTGATTTTATTATTGCGTGTAAGATTATTATTTACAATAGCATCGGCACCACCCATGGCACCAGAGGAAAACTCAGAATAAGCGTAGGTAAAGAGCTTCAGGTCATCTGCTGCAGACAGGGTAATATCCTTATAAACATTCGTCGTTTCTAGCTCGGAATTCTCTACCTTCACTAGCTCATCATTGGTAATAGTATTGGTTACTACAGATTTTACTCCACCATATGCAGAAGCTGTATAAACATAACCATTCGTCTGCAGCTGCTCCTCAGTATGAGCAATCACCTTCAGATTACCGCCACTTGTAAAATTGCTATTAAGCAAATTTACATGGGCAGTAGAGTTGATAGTATTGCTGATGCCAGAGGTATTAATGCCTATGATAGCATAGCCCTGACCCTTAACCATTTGAGCATAGCCTTCCCGACGGTTCATCTCCACAGTGTTTTCTGCTTCTAACAGCATATCACTGCCACTAGTAATAGTTGCTCTGGTTGCATTGAGATTAGTATTGGCTGTGATTGTAGAATCCGCTCTAGCATCACCGCCACCGGCAGCTGTTACACTCAAGGCGTCCGCAGCAAAGTTTGCTATATCCTTACGCAGTGCCTGGGCTTTAAAGGCACTGGCAGCTGTAAATTTACCAGTGAGGTTCACTGTAGTAGTAGTATCGACAGTATTTTCCACTCTAGCTGCATAAGGTGAAATGTTCATCAGGCCAGCGTTTGAGCCATCTGCCTTCGCTACAATATCATCACTATTGGATGCGAAAATATCGAAGCTGTTGGCGCTGATACCACCGGCTCCGGCGTTTACCGTTGTAATAGCTTTACCCTCAGCATGACTTTGGGCGAAATTACTGCCACTGGCTGCACCTATACCAACATTCACGGAGTGAATATAAGCATTGGAGGTGGTGGCATTGGTTGCACCAATCTTCAGGTCGGCGAGAGCAATTTTATTCTCGCCCACCTGATCTATAATTCGAATAGCATCCACAGTAGTGGTAGCCTGCATATTATTGTAGGTGCGTGCTTTATCCACATTGATGGTTAAAGCGCTTACGCCTACAGCACGATTGATGGCTTCCGTGGTATATTGGGTTTTGGAGCCACCAGTTTCCGCTTCTAAATCTACTTTTTGCGCTGCAAAGGCATTCTTGCTGCTCACATTCAGCGTAGCCTTACCTGTAGCCTTGGAGGTGACAATGCTGCCTCCTACGGCCACACCGCTAACGCCCACATGAGCTTTAATTTCATCCTTAACTGTAGCGGTGTTTTCAGCCACAGCCTTCACGCCTGCATAAACAACCTTATCATCCACAAGCTTAGTGGAGCTGAAAACATTTTCCTTGTCAACATTTTCGTCCTTGCCAAGCTCAACCTTGACCTCGGCGCTATCCTCACCCTCTAAAACTACGCGACCTGCCACAAGTCCACCGATATTAACGCCCAAGGCACTATTATCAATATGAGTGCGGTTCACAGCGCGCACCAACAGCGGATTAATGACATTGCTAGCCGCATTAACAACGTTAAGCGTGGAGCCATCAATGGTAATTTTATTGGTTCCATGATGCTTAACATAAGCAGTTGTATCCACATAGGATGCACCAGTAAAGCCGCCCTGACCGGTATAGCTCTTAATCTCACCATCGGTGATGGACTCAACGGTTATGGCCTTGCCCTGTAGTGCCGCATTATCGATATCCACAGTCAGCTTATCTTCCACATCCGTTCTATTGGCAGGCACACCAATATTAACAATGGCAATGGAAGCTTGTTTAATATCGATATCAGTATTGGTGGTAGCCTTAGCCTGAACCTTTAAGTCTTCGCTAGCCTTTAAGGCACTATTGGAAATGGTGTTTCTGATACCGCCTTGGTCGGCTCTGCCCGTATTAATAGTGCTGCTACTATACTCGATACTGTTATCGCCTGTTTTGGCTCTGACCACATCAACCTGGCTATTCATGCGCGCCAAAGCATTATTAACCATGGTCGCAAAATCGCTATTATCATAGTTCTTAGAGCCATCGTCATATGTATATTTGCTCTTCATATTGGTGCCAATATTGGTATACATAACATTGACGCCAACAACGAGGGCACCCACGCCCACGCCCACCATATCCGTATCAATGGTGCGCTTTTCGAAGGCATTAACATTAATATTTTTGGCAAAGGCACTGCTATTTAAGACCTCAGCAGCGGTGCCTGTATTGATATTCATGGCACCCTTGCCCACAGCTACGCCCAACAAGGAGCCTGCGCCTACGGCAATATTTTGATATCTATTGTAGGTGTGGTTATTAGCTTCAACGGTAAATTCGCCAAACTCTTTTGCTTCAGTACCGATAACCGCATGGTCCACCTTAGCTCCCACCTGAGCCTCGGTATTGATATTGCCCACAGCAATGCCAGCTGCACCACCAATGGAAACAGCCAGAGCATCACCGGATAATTCCGTGCCCAATTGAGTATGGTTTTCAGCCAAGACTCTTACTTTGCCGCTCTGATTATTAGCAGCTGCAAACTCCACCTTGGAAAGCTCAGCATTAGTATGACTAGTGTCCTCCACATCGGTCACGCCCACACTTACAGAGCCGCTAAAAATGCCGCCGGAAAGGGCGATAGCATTGTTATAGGCTTCCACATTTGCCAAACGGTCTGCCTTGACAATAAGGTCGTTTACGGTGCCCTTAACCTGAGAAACAAGGGCAGTTGTATTGCTCGTAAAACGGTCTACGGATACAGAACCGGTAACACCTGCACCAGCCAAGGCACTGGCTCCGGCGGCCAAGCCGGACTCGCTAAGATAAACGCTGGTATAGCCCAAAGCATCCACATTAACATTGTGCGCGTTCAGAGCAGTGCTACCATCGGCCTTGCCTAAAATGCGCGCAGTAGTAGTCCTATTTACAGTGTTGCGGTCACCGGCACCGGCAGCGCCCACGCCTGCGCCCTCACCCAAAGCAACGCCCACGCTCATGGTGCCAATATGGGAGCTGATATCCGCTCTATCATAGGCATCTACAGTTACATCAGCGGTGCTCACTTGGGTAGCATCCTTGTTCACATCAGTAGCATTAACCTCTGCAGAGGTGGTACCGGCAATTTTATTGATTACGACTGTGGCATCCACAGCAACGCCAGCCTGGGAGCTCACTGCCACACCGCCGGTAATGGAAACGTCGCGCAGCAAATGCTCTGCCTCAGCGTTGACAACTAAGCCTTTTTTGGCAGCTGCGGCAGAAGCTGCTTTTTCTTTTAATTCGTACTTGGGATTGCTGCCAGTAATAGCACCAAAGGAGTGCTCGTTCAGCTGCACGCCATCTCCTGCACCCAAAGCAGTAATAGAGCTATTGTTAATAATGGACTTAGTATCGCCCTCAATAGTATTCGTAACGACGGTAACACCAAGCGCCACAGCCGCTTGGCCACTAGTGGCGGCCACACTGATGCCACCACCGTAATTACGCAGCTGCTCGTAGCTGTCGCTCAGGGCAGCTACAGTACCGGTAGCATAAATATTATCATTATCAAAGGTTAAAGTGGTATCGTTATCGATTTTATTAACAGCTATATTGCCCGCTACGCTTGCGGCCGCAGGGCCGGCCCCTGCGCTAACGCCTACACCAATAGCAACATCCAAAATTTTGTTGGTAGAATTAGCCTTGGCAATAACGTCCTGCGCTTTCATAGTACTATTTTTGATTTCTGTTTTAGTATCTGCATCGCTGTTGACCTTGGACACAGCTGCGCCCACAGCAATCTGAACTCCGCCCTTGCCCGCGCTCACAGAGAGAGCGTCGGCACTGCTGGTGATATCGCTGGTGCTATTTGCTTCCACCTCAACCTTAGAGCTTTGGCTGCCAGAGGTCTCGTCAATTTTAACATTCTCCATGCCAGCGATGGTATCCATATAGGCAGTGGACACAGCCACGCTGCCCTGTGCAGAAATACCAATGGGAGAAGTACCCTCCGTAGAGGCACGCACAGCACCGCCCAAGGCCAAGCCCAAGAAATCAGCATCATTGATGGCTTTAACCTGCATGGTCGCACCGCTAACAGTGGTAATGGCAGCATTATGCACTTGTGCCTGCACAGTTTGTTTATCTGTAGCGCTGTTGCCAATATTATTATAAACAACTGCACCACCAATGGATGCTACTGTATCCTTACCGGCAGCCACAGCGATGGAGCCAGCAATTCCCTTTTCCACAGTATTATCCTTGGCAGTTACAGAGATATTCTTTGCATTATTTATTGCACTATTGCGAGTATAGGTAATGGCACCCTGCTCATTTTTAGTCTCGTATTTATCTACAATGGCCTCGGTATCATTGGTGCCATTGTTGCTAGCATAGGCGCCCTCAGCAGCAGCTCGGCCCGTGGACACACTGCCACCGGCAGCCACAGCCCAGGTCTTGCTCTTGTTTTCGGCAGCCATAACGAGATTAGCTGCCGCGCCACTATTGATACCGCTTAGAGTAATACCCTTTGCATAAACGCCAGTGGTATTGTCCAAATGATTTTCTGCCCAGGTGAGACCAGCTGCAATGCTGTTTTCGCCCGTAGCAACGCTAACCTGACCTGCCACGCTTACCAGAGTAGAGGTAGTTTCAGCATCCAGGCTCAAATTATCGGTATTAATCGTGCTATCAGCCACAGTGGCTGTTGTATCATTTTTAATGCTTTGCTTCACAGCGGAGCCTGCGGCACCAATATTCACATTGTTGCCACCGCTCACATTGGCTGCTACGCCGGCTGCCACGCCCACAATCTTGGTATCGCTCAAGACATTTACCTGCACCGCCGGAGTGGTCGTAGTCTTGCCATCGCCATCAGTTGTGGTCACGCTGGGTCCAGCGGTGATGTTCGCTTTATTTTCAATAGCAGCAGCAAAGGTATTATCCACATTGTTAATATTCACTGCCACAGCGCCGGCGCCACTGGGGGTGCCTCCCTCGCCGGTTTTGATGCCCAGTCCCAGGGCCACACCCACAATAGTATTGCCCTGATTAGTAACAGAAATACTCTGATGTGAGTATTTGCCACTTTCGTTAAGGGAGCCATCACTATTACTATTTACGCCAATGTCCGCATCACGCAAAAATTGCTGCGTATCGCTGCCATCCAAATCGAAGATATGCCCATTCTCGCTGGCATTAACATCTACTTCTTTGTTATTGGAGTCATAATATTTGCCAGTTGCCTCGTCATATCTCAGAACTTCGCCATCCTTAACATAGTTGCCATCACTATCTACGTCGATGCTATTAGGCACAGCATTGATTTCTGCCAAATATTTATTATCAGCCTCGTTCTCCTTAAGCTTGCCATCTCGCGCTTCACTGGCCACAGTTTTAGCATAAATGGTGCCACCGCTGATAGTAGCCTTCACAGTATTATGCACAGTGTTGTTAGCCACAGCTACCTCGCCCACGGCATAGTTCTTGCCATTGCCCGTCAGCACGCCCACGGATACAGCAGTACCCACCTGGGTCAGCTTACTGAGGGCCAAATTTTCCACATTGGCAGTCAGCCTACCCATGCTGCCAATATTCATATTGGACATAGTGGCTTTAATATCGTTCGTAATACTGTTGACCGTTACCGCAGCACCCAAAGCCACAGAGCTCTTAGCATATTCTACAGTTACGCCACCGGCGACCTGCACATCCTTATCGTAGGCCACGTTATTGACGCTCATGGCGCCACCGCTCTTGCCCTGCAGGGTATCACTGAGCATATCGGCGTGCACAGTGCTATTGATGTAGTTAGCAGAGCCGGACGCGCCCAAATCCACACTGATGCCCTCTTGGCGAGTGCCAGTGTCAATGCCCAGGGACAGGCCTGCAGCCACCTGAGCACCGCTATTTTGGGCCAAATTATAAATATTATCCGCATTTTCTACGGAGCTATTCTTAAAGGTGGAGTAGGTCTCCTTCTTTAAATCGTTCACAGCCACAGCACCGCTCAAAGCAGTCTGGAAGCTGGCATGGCTATTATTGCCCAGCTTAGACAGGGCTGCTGCGCCACTATAAGCACCAATATAGGAGCTATCCTCAGCCTTCACATTGACCGCTGTGGTAACATCATTCTTCAGCTTACCATCTGTTACATCCGCAGCGATATCAGGCTCGGTTAAAACGATATTCACATTATCCAAGGTGGCTCTGGTTTCGTCCACCACATAGTTCCAGGAAACGCTGCCTGCGGCATTAATACGCACAGCAACATCTCCGTTGCCATTGTTAGCATTGATGGCCTGACCCTGCACACCGCCGCCTGCACCGGCGGCGCCTGCGCCACCGCCCGCATTGGCCTGCACGCCACCGGCTTGGGCATTGCTATTGCTGGTACCGTTTTTATTGCCTGCCACAGTAATATTGTTGACGACACCATCAGTAAGGGCGGATACATTGACGCTGTTGGCAGTCATCAAGCCCTTGCCGCTGGTATCGGTGGTTTCTTGATTTTCCACCTTGGCCAAGCTATTTATGTCATAGGAAATTACACCCGTGCTCACGCCTATAGCGCTGCCACCGGTGCTCATTATATCGCCTACGATGCTAATGACATTGGTATCGTTGTTGGCAGAGATATTCACAGCGCCGCTAGAGGTAACCTTGTCTACCTCTACATCCTTGTCATCCTTATCCTTTTCAGTTACCTTTTCCACTTTTTTGCGCGCAGTAAAGCTGACATCGTCATCCACAAAGGTTTCGGCGTGAGAATCGCCGCCCATATAGGACACCATGCCTGTTAAACCGCGCTGGCTGGTTTGAGCGCCACCTAAAACAAAGCCTAAATTAAACACATCGTTATTGGAGCCAATATCCACCGCACCAGCATCAATATTAACGCCGTTCATGATTTGTACTTTGCTATTATTGTAAGCGTTCTGCACAGCTACACTGCCACCGAGGCCGTTCTTAGCGCCGCCGGTAGTAATGGGGTCAGGAATTAAAACCCATTTGCCAATGCCCAGAACATTGCCCTCTTTAACGTCGGCGGCAATATTCACAGCACCATAATTAACTACGGAGCCCGCATTAATATACTCAACAGCCTTAATCTGGGTGTTAGCACCAATCTTAACATTAGCTGTATTGTGAAGGTTTTGCACGCCCACAGAGCCGGTAGTCACAGCAGTAACATCCTGCCCACTCTTATTATCGTTCTTGCTATAGGCGGAAACAGCCATGTTAGCATAATTAGAAGCGTCCGTGAAGGCCAGCAAGGCTTTATATAAATCTGTGGTGCCAGTAAGTTCAGTAAGTAAATTGATGGTTGCTTTAGCTTTTTTAGTAAAGAGCTTGCTCTTTTTAATGCTTGTAGCCGTATCTTCTTTACGCAGGGTATGAACATCAGTAATGATACTTTGCACCCTGCTAGCAATTCTTTTGGCAACATCATCACCCTTAAATTGCTTGAGGAAGGACTTCAGACCATCTTCGAGATCTGCAACCATTTGGTCAAGGCGATTATACTCCTGCTCGGAGGCAGCAGTAACAGCAATATTACCCTTTTTGGCCTGAATATTGACATTATTTTTAACGTTGGTCTCCGCTGTATTATGGACATTTTCCACAGCTACCGCAGCAGACACAGTCGCAGTAGTGTTGTCCCCGGTATTAACGAGGGAGCTAAAAGCGCCTATCCAGGAATCATCGATCACTAATTTGGAGCCAATATTCACATCACCCTTGGTAGCCGTAATACTTACATTGGGCTCAATATTGGTAGTTACATTATTGGTAACATTGACCACCGTCACGCCAGCGCCAAGGCTAAAATACTCGTTCCAGCTGGGGTCTCCCTGTCCGGCCTGACCATTTTGGTTACCAATTTGCACATTGTTTTGGTTATTATTGTTATTATTGGCCGCATTTTGATTATTCTGGCCCACATAGCCCAAAAGCTGCCCTAATTTATCGCATTGCTTGGCTTTATCTAAAGCCCAATCCAAGCCTTCATATTCACCATCAATGTCATTGCCGGCGCAGGCGGACAAATCCTCCATTTCCTGCTCGGCGGAGATATCCACGCTACCACCCTTCATGCTGACATAATCGTTAACTGTGGTAGTATTTTTACTGCCCACAACAGTCACAGCGGTGCTAACAACGGAGGTATCACTGGTTTCAACTGCAGCATCCACATCAACACTGTTGACTGTTTTCGCCGCAATCTGCAGCTTACCACCGGCAGTAAGCTGGCTATCCGGAGCAGTTCCCGGAGCAAACACAGAGCTATCACCTTGGTTTAGATTTACGATTGCTTCTGTCTCCTGGAAGGCCATGCCCACGGCAGCCATAAAGAAGCCAGCGCCATCTGATTCACTTTCTTGATCAGATTTGCCAACTTCTGAAGGCTTCTTCACGCTTAGCTTGCCCTTGTTGGTGTTCTTTGCATCCGCCTTGATGGCTAATTTCTGCTCAGCATTGGCCCAACCATTCATGTTTACCTTGGCCTTGCTGGTGCTGTCCTCGTAAATAAAGCCACCCAAGAATAATTTTGCGTCCTTGATGGTACCCTTTTGGTACTTCAGCTGCAGGTTGATGCCCATGCTATTCTTGGCCGTACTTTTGGCACTGATGTCAAGATTACCGCCCAGCTTTACATCCTTTTTAGCCTCAGTATCATAATAATGCAGGACGTTACCATTTACGTCCTTTAATAAATGAGCATTGATATTTGCTTTACTGCCCACATTGGTCGTAGCTTGGGCATCGACCACGCCAAAGGGCATGTAAAACTGGTTTAAAATATTTTCGATTTTAAGAACGCCCTGGGGAATAACATTATTACTCAAAAGCTCGCCCCACCAATAGCTCGTGAAGCTAGCATCAAAATTCCAGCCGGACTCACCCAAAGCCGTATTCAAGACATCCGGCAAATTTTTGTAATTGTTTTCGGCGTAGGTAGATGTGGCAGTGGCAGCGATTTTTACATCCCCACCGCTAACATTACCGTCAACAGTCACATTGGCTTTGGTAAACGCTACTAAATCCCAAAAATCAAAAATATAATTAGTATTCTCCCTTTTAGCATCCGCGGTAATGGATACATTGCCCACGGCATCGATAACAGCGCCCTCGCCAACTGTAGCCTCCGCTTTAACAGTGTCAGTTGCGTGCAAGCCTAAGAAATTGGAGCTAGTGTTATTGGAGGAAGCGCTAGCCGCAAGCTTAATGCTGCCATCACCCTTAATCAGAGCCTCTCCTGTTGCGCCTGCCTTGTTAGTAGGGTCAGCAATAATAATATTGCCCTTATCATCTGCAGTGGCAGTAAGACGCTCGTTTTTCACGCCGAAATCAGTAACTAAGCCATCTGTATTAACAGTGGTGTCAAACATGACACCTGTTTTCAAAATAGGCGCAGCGCTTGCTCCCTGGTCCTTCGTCACATTAATGTACGCAGCCCGCAAATCGATACCTGTAGCAGTATTAATCTTGCCGTGAATATCAATGGATGCATTTTTATCTAGGCTCCAGTTATTGGATACCAAAGCACCAGCAGCCTCGTAAGCGCTATCATACTTTGCACTGGAGGTAACCACAGTCAAAGAGCCTGCGTTAATCACACCGGAGGAGCCCACAACCATACCCTTGGGAGAGAGGAAGTACAGGTTACCGCCGATTTTGCCATCACGAATAGCGTTCACGGTACCGCTGATATCAATGCGCTCCTTGACCGTGTTCACCAAGGTATTTAAAACCCCGGAATTATCAGCAGTTCTAAAATACAGGTTAGCAATCCCATTATTGCCCACTGTAAAATGCTCAAAGGAGTTCAAGCCAACACGTACTGAACCCTCAGTCACCTTCTCTGCATAAATATGCGCAGTGCCACTAGCAATTAAGTTAGTCGTGCTGCCAGTGCGCACGATATTGCCATTTGCATTCCCCTCCGCATAAGCATCCCTGCCCAGCCAAGGCGTCAGGGCAAAGCCCACGCCCACAGCCAGCACCGAGCGCAGCACCTTCATGCGCAAGGACGCACTATCTTCTCTTTTATAATCCAAACGCTCCAAGTGTTTTTGACTATATCTTAAGCCTTTTCTCTTGCTACTCATGATGATTAACCTCCCCGTTCTCTAAAACTCTTTCGTATCCCAGCGCCTCGTTCAAGCAGCCTTGCCGCCGTACGGGCCGCATCTGCAGGTAAACCTTGGCGGGCAGTGCCTCGCCAGCTTGCCACCGCAGCTTCAAATGGGATATGCGGGAATATATATATGTATCAGCACTCGTGTCTAGCGGTGCTGCAAAAATCGTATTTATTAAACCTTTGATACGCTGGTCCACCAGCTGCGCCTCCTCTAGGAGCTCGCACAGCCTTGCAAATTGCGGCGTTACTACCAGCTGCTGTTGGGTGGCCGGGAAAATCGCTTCTTGGGGAATGAGCTCTATGCCTAAGGTATCACCCAAGCTGCCATCCTCCAGCACATCCACATCCAGCATAAATTTAAATATAACTAGAGCATCTATTTTTTCCAAAAGCTCCTGTCCTTCCTTGGGAAGGGGCGGAGCAGTAATACATTCTAAAACCTTTGCTAAATCGTTTAGGCCCTGCTTTAAGATTAACACTAAGCGCAGCGGTCTAATCTCCCTGGACTCCATAAAGCCAAAATGCCAGGGCTCGCACCACTCCTTGATCTCATCTAAGAGTGTGCGCAAAGAGTGCAGCTGCTTCAGGCGGCCCCGATAGGCAAGCACTGAGGGCAGCAGCTCCTCAACAAAATCGCCGGATAAATTGATAAAGGAGGCCACCTTGGGCTCACCCTCATCTGCAATATCCGCCTCTAAATATAGATTACAATGCTGTAAAAGCGTCGGCTTCAGCCGCGCTAATTCCTTCGCATAATAGTGAAAAAAGTCGCCCTCCTGCTCCACCTCTAGCCCTAGCAGGGGATTGCGCTCCGCAAAGGCCTCGGCAAAGTATTGGGCCGACAAATCCACTTGAGGCTCACCCTTTAATGGTGCCTCCAGATAAAAATCCAATCTAGCGTCATCTAAAGCATAAAGAGGTGCCTGATTCATGAGCTTCGTCTCCGTAGACGCAGTAAGTCCCCACAGCTCCTGTCCCCAGGGCGCAGAAACCAGCTGCCGCCGCCAATAGGCGAAGGCTTCCAGCTGCTGCCGAACACTGATACTCATAAATAGCACCTCCTTACGCAAAATTTTTAGTTGTTGGCTAGGCCAGCCGGCTCAAGCAAGCTGTCCGAGCCACACATAAGAGCTTAAGCTTAAGCCCAAATCAGCTTCATAATATTCTTATACTCGGCCAGCAAATGCTTCACAATGATGTCCAGCACGGTGTAAACCATGTCGCCATCCAGCTCCTCCGGACGCTCCAGCAGATAGGAATCCAGAATCAGAGCACCATCCTCAGCAAAATAATATTTAAAAATCTTGTATTGGGCATTGATCTTGTTGATAGCCTTAATCAGCGCCTCCTCGTTGCCCTCCTTCAGAGCGGAGTTAGCCACGCGCACGCGAATTATGGTATAGATGCTGCTGTCGGTAATTACCAGAGTAGGCAGCTGTTGGCCCTCTACCTCGATGCTGGAGCGGAACACAACCGTATTCAGCGCATCATCGGGAACCTCCTGCACTTGAAAGCAGGTAATATTTTTTTCTTGCAGATACTCTTGGAAAATCTGTGCTTTTTTGTTCATCATGTAAATGCATCCTTTCTCTATTAAAATTTATTAAAATTGACCGCTGACGATGAAATGCAGTCTGGTCTTACTTACAGTCTCGGAAATAAACTCCCGCTGCAGGGGAATGCCCAAGGTCAGGGAAGCGGAGCAATATTGGTTAATGGTGCTGCGCACACCTAAGCCCACGCTGGACAAGATATGGTGTTGGTCGTCGCTCTGACCGTTGCCATACACATGACCATAATCAAAGAAGGTGAAGGCGTTGGTATTTTTATTGATGACGGGCACTGCATATTCAGCGCTGAAGGTGAAGCCGCTATCGCCGCCTAGGAAGTTTTCCTTGTAGCCGCGCACGCTGTACATACCGCCCATGTAGAATTGGCGAGCGCTGACTAAGCCGTCCGTGCCGCTCCATTGGGCATCCGCACGCAAATTCCACATCTGTCCTGCCTTGTACAGCTTTTGGTACAGAGCGTTGAATTTGTAGAAGCCAAAATGTCTGTTGTTAGGCTCAGCGCCGGTACCCATATCGGCCTCCTGCTTGCTGTAGCCCCTCACATAGCTATGCTTTTGGTAGAACACATGACTAGCACCATAGTTAGTCAAGGCATATCCCAAAGCCACATCCTGCACCTTATCATCAACCATATTGATGCGCGGTGTCAGCCAATCAGTTTTGGAATTTTGACGATTGTAGTCCAAGCTTACTTCGCTACGAGTGGTTTCATTCACCAGAATCGGCTGGGTAAAGCCAATAGCATAGGAATTAGCGTGACCCTTAATCATATCCTCATAATCGCCCTTAACAACCTTCACGGCGTTGGAGCTATAAAGCAAATTCATCTTGGTGCCACTGCGCCCTAAGCTGCGGCTGTACATGGCGTTGGCAGCCCTGGTGCCCTCGCTATACACAGTACCCAAGCTCAATGCATCGCAGTTACCGGAAAGACTCTTGGTGTTGAAGAAAAGGCCAGTGCGGTACTCACCACTGGAGTAGCTGCCTGCATTATCCTCAAAAACGGTCCAAGTATCGCGCTTGGGCTCATAGGCCGTGATTTCATAATCGGTGGTGCCGGGCTTGGTGCCTGCCTTCATCATAATACGCAGCTGGGTGGAATTGGTAGCGTTAAAGAGCAGCAAATCCTTATTCAGCTGCTTCACATTGGCAATCTCGCCCATGGCTAAATGCAGACGATTTTTGATATATTTACTCTTGGTATATTTATTACCGCTAACGGTCGCATCCCCGGTTCTGCCCTCCACCAAAAGCAGCTTCACAGCGCCATCAGTGATGGTCTGGGGAGGCAAAAAAGCACGACAAGTTACATAACCCTTGTCGTTATACAAAGCGTTGATTTTTTCTACGATGGCATAAATATCGCTGAGCTTCACCTGCTGTCCCTCATAGGGCTTGGTAATCGCAGCCAGCTCCTCCTCGGTCAACACTGCGGAAGGGTCGGTAACGATTTTTTTCAGCTCAAAGGTAATAGCCTCGCCCTGAGCAGCCTGAGTGGTTTTTTCCGTTTCTACCTTCTTTTTCGCAGCCTCCCGATCCTCGGCGATCTGGCGTTTTACGCGCTCTCTTTCCAAATAATTACGCATGCGGTTCATCTGGATACCGGCATCGCCCTTAACGGGATTGGGCACATTTGCATCGGGTGCTGCAGCCAAAGCCGCGCTGCTAGCAGTGAGACAAGCCAAAGTAACTAAAGCAACAATGTGATTTTTATGCATTTTCATAAGCCACCTCTTCAACTTCGAATTTGAACAATTAAGCTTTAAGTATATTACTACAATACTCCATTTTTTATTATATAACCATTCTCGTCAATTTACAATCATCTTTTAATAATAAATATACAGTTTGCTACTTATACCCCTGCACACATGCCGCTTTACTTCCCATTTTATATTTATTTGAGTATTGTAGCAAGGGCAACATCACAAAAGTATCACAGATTACCTAGCGCTACAAAAAAACTGCCGCCTTCCGCCCCACTGCTCTACAGCAGTGGGTAAGAAAGACGACAGCTTTTGATATAGGAGTATTAACAAATATGATGAAGATGCTTAAGGCTCCTTATAGGTCACCTTGTCACCGCTCTTCAGCTTGCGACCACCGCTGACGACCACCAGATCGCCCTCGTTGACGCCACCGGTGAGGAAGCTTTCCTCACCCTTAGTGGCAGCCACCTGCACCTTGGCCTGCTCCACCTTGCCCGCGCGCACCACGAAGACGGTGCCATCGCTGCGAAGGGCGTCGCTGGGCACAACCAGCGCCTGCTGCTTGCCCTCCGCCAAAATTGCGCAGCGGGCAAACATGCCAGGCTTTAGCTTATAGCCAATAGCCGCATTATCAATATACACATCGGCCTGTACCGTATGGGTATTAGTATTCACAAAATCGTTAATGGTTTGCAGGGTACCGATAAAGCTTTGCTCAGGCAGGGCATCGCAGGTCACCTGCACCTGCATGCCCGGCTTTACCAGCCCCAGCTGCATTTCCGGAATTTCCATGCTGGCCTTGATGATATCAATATCCGCAATGCGCAGCACCTCTGTTTCCTTGGTCACCTTCTTGCCCGCGGTCATTTCGTAATCATCCAAAACTACGCCGTCGAAAGGCGCCTTAAAGAGATAGTCCGCCAGCGTCGCCCGCGCCGCCTTCAGCTGGGCGCCGCTATAGCTAATGTTGGCAATGGACTTATCATAATCGCTATCAGCCGTGCGGCTGGTAGTACGCTTTGCGTCCACCTCCTGCCGCGTGGCATAACCCTTGGCAATCAGGGCGTCGTAACGCTGCTGCTCAATGGCCGCGTTTTCCTTTTGGGATTTCGCAGCAGCGGCCGCCGCCTGGCTCACACGAATTTGGGCCTCCATGGCCTCCACCTGGGCGCTTTGGTTGCGATGCTCCAGCTCCGCTAGGAGTTGGCCCTTCTCAAAGCGCTCACCCTTGCGCACATATAAGCCCTGCAAATGGGTCTCCACCTTGGACTTCAGCACCACGTCGGCAATGGCCTTGAGAGACGTGGTAGTATTGAGCAGACTGCCCGTATTTTCTTTAGCGATAACCTTCACCACCTGCACCCGTGCCACTGCCTCCGTGGTCACTGCTTGGGGCTTAGTAAGATTGCGCTTAGCCACCAAGCCTATAATCACAAGGCAAATCAGCGCCGGAATGAGGATTTTTTTATTTTGTAGTACCTTTAATTTTTCCAGCATATTATGCATCCTCCCCTAAGTAATGTCCGTACTTGCTATGCAGCGCCTTCAGCGCACCGGTAAATTTATCCTGCACATCGTCAAAAATCAAATAGACAACGGGAATTACCAGCAGCGTCAAGAGCGTTGAGGTCAAGAGACCGCCAAAGATGGCGATACTCATGGACTGGCGCATCTCCGCGCCCGTGGTCAGGGCGAAGGCCGCCGGCACCGCGCCAATCAACGTGGAGCAAGCCGTGATCAAAATCGCCCTCAGGCGCATGGGGCCGGCGTTAATAACCGCCTGCACCTTATTAAAGCCCTTGCGCCGCTCCTGATTGATAAAGTCAACCAAGATAATGCCGTTATTGACTACAATACCCACAAGGAAGATGATGCCCATATAGCTCATCATATCCAGCTTACAGCCGGAAAGGTATAAAAAGCCGAAGGCACCGGGAGTCAACAGAGGCAGGGAGAACATAACTGTCAACGGATGAATGAAGGATTGGAACTGAATGGCCATGATGACATAGACGAGGCAAATGGCCACAATCAAGGCCACCTTCAGACGCTGGAAGTCGTCTAACATATACTTGCTGGCGCCCGTGGGCACAATGCGAATGCCGGAGTCACTGGGCACATATTTATTGGCCAAGCCACGTAAATAAGTAACTGCCTGACCGGAGGAATAATCCTTGGTCACGTTGGCAGAAACCGTGATGCTGCGCTGACGATTATAACGCTTGATAACATTGGGAGCAGGATTTTTCTCCACCGTAAAGAGGGTATTGGCCTGAATAATCTCGCCGGTGCCGTTTTTCGTATACACCGTATCCATAGCGTCCAGACTGTTGCGCTTGGGCTGGTCCGCCATCATGCGCACATCGTAGCGATAGCCGCTTTCCTTAAAAACGCCCACCTTTTTGCCACCGAAAATGGAGTATAGCTCCGTACTCAGGGCGCGCACATCTACATTCATAATATCCGTGAGGCCGCGGTTGAGCTTGATATCATATTCCGGCTTGTCAAAGCGCACGTCGCTTTCAATATCCGTAATCTTGCCCATGGTGGCTGCCTCGGCCATAATCTTATCAGCCACGGGCAGCAGATCGTCGGTAGTGGGACCCACCAAGGTCATGCGCACATCCTTGCCTACGATGATGCAATAATTACAGATGACATCCTTGAACTGAGCCGTTATGGGACGCAGCTCGTCCTGCACATCGGTGAGCACGGGGCGCTGGTTTCTATCGATAAGACGCACATAAATAGTGCCCTTATTTTTTTCCGCGCCGGTACCGGCGCCAATAGTGGCGTAGGTAAACT
The DNA here is from genome assembly GCA_034086985.1 of Phascolarctobacterium sp. Lineage (GTDB taxonomy): Bacteria > Bacillota > Negativicutes > Acidaminococcales > Acidaminococcaceae > Phascolarctobacterium_A. The sequence goes on along the minus strand of JAXDZG010000010.1, from coordinate 61,004 downwards.
GCACATGCTTATTCTCGCGAATAGCGTTGCCCATGTCCTCCAGGGTGCGATAGGTTTCATCCAAGGAAGCGCCCAGAGGCAGCTCGCAATCAATTTTAAAGAGGCCCTCATCCTCGTTAGGAATGAAGGAGGTGCCCGTGCGTCCTGCTACAAAGCCGCCCAAGAGGAAAAGGCACAGAGCCACAACCATGGTCAGCTTGCGCTTATGGACTGCCTTGGTCAGCACGCCTTGATAGAAGACTTCTAATTCGTGCAATTTTTTATCGCAGTAAGCGCCCACCTTGCTGGGCTTCGTGATACGCAAGAGGCGTGAGTTTAGATAGGGCGTGAGGCTCAGGGACAACACCAAGGACAGGCTGATGGTCATAATTATGGTCAGGCCAAAGGCGGTGAACAAACGTCCGATAACACCGCTCATGAAGGCGATGGGCGAAAATACGGCGATGGTGGTCAGTACGCCGCCGATAACGGAGAAGGATACCTCCTTCGCGCCCACGGAGGCCGCCTCCATGGCGCTCAGGCCGCGGCGCATGTGCTTATCCGTATTTTCCAAAACTACCGTGGTAGCGTCCACCACCATGCCCACGGAAAGCGTAATCGCCATCATGGACAGCGCATTCAGCGTAATATTTAGCTTGGACATGATGATGAAGCTGCCCAAAAGGCACACCGGAATGGTAATGACGGTGACGAAGGTAGCGCGGAAGGTCTGCAAAAAGAGGAACATCAAAATGGAGCACAGCAAAACTGCGCTCATAACGTCCTTGGCCGCGCCGCCAATGGAGGCGCGCACATAATCCGCCTGGTTATAAATTATATTGATATCAATGCCCGCAGGCTTAGTTTTTTCGATATCCGCCAACGCTTTCAGCAAATCGTCGGCCAGCTCCACCTCGTTGGCACCGCTCTGCTTTTTGATGCTGACGATAATGGTCTTTTTATCGTTAAATTGGGCCAGGTTTTCCTGCTCGGCAAAGCCATCCTCAATGCGGGCAATATCCCCCAAGCGAATGACTGCGCCGTCCTTGACCTGTACGGGCAGAGTGCGCATTTCTTCTACGGTAGCATATTCCGCGTTAATGCGCAAATCCGTATCGGTTTTAGCGCCCAAAATAGAGCCCGCAGGCAGCTCCACGTGCTTGGCGGCTACGGCGTTGGCAATGTCGTTCATGACGAGGCCTCGTGCGTGCAGCGTGGCCGGGTCCACCCAAATGCGGATTTCCCGATCACGCAGACCCGCCGTTTCGATGGTGCCCACATTATTGACGGACTGAATGGCCGTCTTTAAAACCTTATCAACGAAAAAGGTCTTTTCCTTTTCGCTGGCACTGCCGGTGACGGCCAGCTGGATAATGGCGTCCGTGGTAATATCCATTTTTTGCACGATGGGCGTATCCGCATCATCGGGCAAATCACCTGCTGCTGCGGCCACCTTATCGCGCACGTCGCTGGCTGCATCGTTGATGTTCTTTTCCATATCGAACTCTACGATGGTAACGCTGCGACCGGGGTAGCTGGAGGTGGTAAGGCTCATAACGCCGGAGATACCGCTCAGGCTATCCTCCAACACGTCGGCCACGTCCGAGTCCATAATAGTGGCGTTGGCGCCAGCCATGGTGGTCACCACAGTGACGCGGGGAAAGTCCATATCCGGGCGCTTTTGCATGGGCATTTGGGTGAAAACATACATGCCACCAAACATCAAGGCCAGCGCACAGATAATGACTGTTACATATTTTTCTATGGCTTTATCAACTATATTCATGATTTAGCTCCTTCAAGCTATTTTATCCTTTAGCTCTCAAAATTTTCTACCAAGAGCTTACAGCTCAGGCGGCTCCTTACAGATGGCTGTTAACAAGAGCGCCTCAGCATCATCTATCAGCTTCTGCATGCCCGTAGGGCTCATTACATCCGTTTGATGCGCGGTGCGGAAGGCCTTAATCCCCCACAGCTGAATGCTTATAAAGGCTGCCAAATGCTCCGCAGGCAGCTCCTTAAACACACCCGCCTGCTGCCCATTCCGCATAAACTCGATTAAAGAGCTCCTATTTTTCTGCACGATTTCCTCATATATAGGCTTATGCTCGGAGGGAGCCTTTTTCAGCATTTCAAAATGCAGCGTCATAGAGGCTAAATCCATAAACTGGTTCAGCTCCATAGCCTGGGTATAGGTGCGGAAAATAAAGCGCAGATTGTCCGCATAGGCCTCGGGCTGCAGCATGATATGCTCTTGAATTTTTACCAAAAGCTCCTCGTTGATGCGCTTGCAGACATATACAATCACGGCCTGCTTGTCCTCAAAATAATTATACAGGGTGCCCTTGGCTACCCCCATCTGCTCCGCCAGCTCCGTCATGGTAAACAGGTTCACACGGTGCAGCATGAGCAGCTTTTTGGCCTCTTCATAGGCTTTATCACGGATAAATTGGTCCACCAGAACCTTTTTTGCTTCTGTTAATCTGGGCATGGCCTCTTCTCCTTCTCGCTCTCGCAGCTTAAAATGACCATTAAGTCATTTTTGTATACATCAAGTATAATTATTTTTAAACGCTTTGTCAATTCCTCTTGCAAAATAAAAGCTGCCTTCGTGAGCCTTAGCCCACAAAAGCAGCTTTTCAATTACTAGCAACAAATATTCAGCTTTATTTGCCTCAGCTAGAGTTAGCCAAGCAAGAATTTCTTCCAGAAGGGATAGGTACTCAAAATCACGGTGATGAGAAGCACCAGCACGTCCCCCAAGCCCAGGGGCTCAGAGGCCATATTCTTATAGGTGTTGCTACCAAAACCCTTCAGCTCCATGGAAAGGGCCAGAGTTTCGGACTTAGCCACCGCACGCATTACCAGCGGGCGGATAACTACTAAATAGGCCAAAAAGCGCTTAATAATATTGCCACGATTGGAGTAGCCGCGGCAGCTTTGGGCATCCAGGGTAATCTCGCTATCGGTCAAGAAGTTGGGCACAAAGCGCAGAGCCGTGGTCAGCATGAAGGCGTACTCGCAGGGCATGTGGAAGCGCTCCACCAGCGCCTTGGCAATATCCTGAATGCGGGTGGCAGCCAAGAGGCACAAGAAGGCCATGGTCATAACCAGCATGCGCAGGCCGCCAATCAAGGACACGGACAGGGGCGAGCCAAAGAGCAGCTGCAGTAAAATCATCATGCCGGTGAACACAGCCAGGCCGCCGATGGCAGCCATGGTCATGCGGTCATGCTTGATGTATAAGAGCAGCGCCAGCTCCAGCACTAAGATGGTGGCAACAGCCTCCACGGGCAGGATAAACACCCACGCCGTGATGGCTAAAGTAACAATGATTTTGGTAAAGGCGGTCAATTGCATCTTATTCGACCTCCTTCTTCACAGCGTTGACAAATTCGGCGGCGGTGGCGGCGTTGACGCCCAGGGCCGAGGCCAGCGCGGCCACGGTGGGGCGACGCAGGCCCCAGCGCTCCACGGGCTGGCTGCCGTCGAACAGCGTCACAGGGGAGCCGTCGAAGACCTTGCGTCCACTGTGCAGCACAATGGCGCGCTTAGCATAACGGCGTACAATATCCATATCGTGGGAAATAAGCACCACAGTAATGCCGCGCTTTTCATTGATGGCCTTTAAATACTCCATCATGCCCTCTTTTTCCAAGGCATCCTGACCGTTGGTGATTTCGTCCAAAATCAGGGTGCGCGGATTTAAGGCCAGAGCCGCAGCCACGCCTAAGCGACGCTTTTGACCAAAGCTCAACAGGCGGGGATATTCACCGGCCAGCTCCGTTAAGCCCATTGCCTCCAGAGCCTCCGTGGTTTGGCGTTTAATGGTCTCCTCGGTAAGCTTTTTAGCACGAGGACCGTAAGCGACCTCGTCAAAAACTGTATCCTCGAGAATCTGCAAATCCGGGTTTTGGAAAACATAGCCAATTTTATCGGCCAAATCCGCCGGCTCGCATTTCACAATATCCTCTCCATCCACTAAAACCTGACCACTACGGGGATGGCACAGGGCCATAAACAGACGGCTCAGGGTTGTTTTACCGCTGCCGTTGTGCCCTAAAAGAGCTACGAACTCGCCGTCCTCAATGCGGCATTCCATATCGTTGATAACAGGCTGCCCACGCAAATAGGCAAAATTCACATCCTTAGCCTCTAGCATCAGTCAGCCCTCCCTTCGTCTGCCACAATTCCATAGGTTTTAAAATCAGCCAAGGCATCGGCCTCGCTACGCCAATCACCTAAATCCACATGGAGCTTTTCCTCAAGGCCCAGCTTCACCTGCCACAGGGTTGGCAACAGGGGGCGCAGCTCCTTGTCCTCGTACATCTTCGGTGCTGCTACTTCAAAGGTATCTGCAGTTACCAGCTCACCGTTTTTCAGTACCACCATATCGCTCACATAGGGCAACAAATAATCCATGCGGTGCTCCACGGCCACAATGGTAGTACCATAGCGCTCGTGAATATCCCATACTAATTTATACAGGGATTGGGCACCGTCCGGGTCCATAGCGGACACGGGCTCGTCCAACACGATGATTTCCGGATGCACTGCCAGGGTAGCGGCTAGGAGCAGGCGCTGACGCTGGCCACCGCTGAGCTCGTCTAATTGATAGCTTTCACGACCGGGCAGACCCACGTCATCCAGAGCACGTCTGGTGCGCTCGGCAATTTCCTCCGGCTTAAAGCCGTGGTTCAAAAGGGCGAAAGCGATTTCCTCACCTGCGGTCAGGGAGACCAGCTGGCTCTCGTAGTCCTCCATGATGAAGCCCACTCGCATGGCGATATCGGAAACACGTTTACCCTTGGTGCTTTCCCCGTGCACCTGCACATCACCGCTATAGCGACCGCCCATATAATAGGGAACGATACCGGTCATGGCCTTGCACAGAGTGGTCTTGCCGGCGCCACTGGGGCCTGTAATAGCCGTAAAGCTGCCCTTTTTAATATCAAGATTAATATCCTTCAGAACTAAATCAGAGCGTTTATAGGCAAAATAAAAATTTTCTAGCTTAATAACACTTTCCATTTACTTCTCCCCCTCCTGAAAATAGAACAGCTTGCGCACCGGCGCATAGAGGAAGAAGGTGATGAGACCATTGAGCAAGCCCACGATGGCCACAACGGGCAGCATAGCGAAAATCCACACATGCAGGGGCAGGCCCAAAACCAGCTTCAAAATAAAGGTAAATAAGCCACCGCTGGCCATGGTCGCTAAAAAGCCCGTCACAAAGGGACGCAGTTTCCATTCGCCAATACCGGCAGCGAACATAGCCTTCACCAAGATACAGCAGGTGGTAGCGCCAGCCAATTCACTGGCCACATTGCCCAAGGGAAAGGCAGATTTTGAGGAGGGCACCAGGGTTAGACCCGCGATAAAGCCAATGCCGATGGCCTGGCTCAGACGGGGCCGCGTCAGATTAATAACAATGGAATACATAGCGATGGTCCAGTTGGGAGTAACGCCACCCACATTGGGACTAACCGTATGCAAAATAATACCGATGGCCAAAAGCATGGCCGTGATGGCTACCCAACGATACCCGTCCTGCATGGGCTCAATCTCGATGAGCTGGGGGATGGGTTTATTTTTTTCATCCATAGAGAGTACCTCGCTTTAAATAATATTGAAGAAGCAGGAATGATGCCCTGTATGGCAGGCAGGCCCCATGAGCTTGGCCTTCACCAGAATAGCATCTCCATCACAATCATAATACATTTCCACAACCTTTTGCAGGTTCCCACTTGTAGCACCCTTATTCCACAGCTCCTGACGGCTGCGGCTCCAGAACCAGGTATAGCCTGTTTTCAAGGTCATGACCAAGGAGTCCTTATTCATATAGGCCAGCATGACGACTTCCTTCGTCTTGGCATCCTGCACTACGACAGGCACCAAGCCGTGCTCATCAAATTTAATTTTCGCAAGATTTAAAGCCATTATAACCTAACCTCGATTCCGCGGCTACGCAAATATTCCTTCACCTCTTTGATGGTGAAGGTTTTGTAGTGGAACACCGAAGCCGCCAGCACCGCATCCGCGCCGCCCTCGGCCAGGACTTCGTAGAAGTCCTCCAGCTTGCCGGCGCCGCCGCTGGCTATCACCGGCACATTCACTACACTACTAATCGCCTTTGTCAGAGGAATATCGTAGCCATTTTTGGTGCCGTCCGCATCCATGCTGGTCAGCAGGATTTCCCCGGCCCCCAGGGCCACGCCCTGCTTGGCCCACTCCACAGCGTCGATGCCGGTGGGCTTACGCCCGCCGGCTACGTACACCTCCCACTTATTATCGCCACAGCGGCGCGCGTCGATGGCCAGCACGATGCACTGGCTGCCGAACATGCGCGCGCCGTCGGCGATAAGCTGGGGATTCTTCACAGCTGCGCTGTTCAGGGAAGTTTTATCCGCACCGGCCAGCAGGGCGTTGCGGATATCCTCCACGCTGCTGATGCCACCGCCCACGGTCAAGGGCATAAAGACCTTGCCCGCCGTTTTGCGGATCACATCCAGCATGGCCTTACGCTCCTCAAAGGTAGCCGTAATATCCAAAAAAACTAATTCGTCAGCGCCCTCGGCGTCGTAGGCTGCCGCCCGCTCCACCGGGTCTCCTGCGTCGCGCAGGCCCACAAAATTGGTACCCTTGACTACGCGACCCTCCTTCACATCCAGACAAGGAATAATTCTCTTCGTCAGCATCTTATTCCTCCTTAGCCAGGGCCAACGCCTCTTTAAGATCCACCGCGCCGGTATAAATGGCCTTGCCGATAATGCAGCCCTGTACCCCGTCGCTTTCCACAGCCTTCACCCGACGAATGTCGTCAAGTGAAGCCACACCGCCGCTGGCGATAATGGGCACGCCACAGGCCCTAGCCAGGGCGGCTGTGGCCTCCACATTGACGCCGCTCAGCATGCCATCGCGGCTAATATCCGTATAAATAATCGTTTCTACGCCGAAGCTGGCCATCTTTTTGGCTAGCTCCGTAGCGGCGACGCCGCTGCCCTGGCCCCAGCCCTCGATGGCCACCTCGCCGTTTTTGGCATCAATGCCCACGGCGATGTGTCCGGGATATTTCTTGCAGGCCTCTTGGACCAGCTCCGGATTTTTCACAGCGGCGCTACCCAAAATCAGGCGGGTTACGCCCAAGTCCAACAGCTTTTCGATGGTCTCCAAATTGCGGATGCCACCACCCAGCTGCACCGGAATGCTGACGCTCTTTAAAATGCGCTGGATGACGGGCAAATTCCTGCCCTCACCGGCCAGAGCCCCATCCAAATCCACTAAATGCAAAAATTCTGCGCCCAGCCCGGCCCATTTTAAGGCCATTTGGGCCGGATCGTCAGCAAAAACAGTTTCGGCGTCGAAGCGACCTTCCGTCAAGCGCACGCAGCGACCGCCCCGTATATCAATAGCAGGATAAATAATCATGGTTGCCACTCCTTAAATGCACGCAAAAGGCCTGCGCCTACGCGGCTCGATTTTTCCGGATGGAATTGAAAGGCCTGCACATTGCCCCTGCCCACGGAAGCCGTTACCTCCATACCATAGTCGCAGGTGGCCGTGATGATGCTTTTATCCTCCGGAACGCAATGGAAGCTGTGCACGAAATACACATATTGCCCAGCCGCATCCTTTAATAAGGGGGAGGGACTGGCCAGCTCCAGCTTATTCCAGCCCATGTGGGGAATTTTGTAATCCGTAGTCAAATACTTGACCTGACCCTTGAAAAAGCCCAAGCCTGCCACACCGGGAGTTTCCTCGCTGCCCTCAAAGAGCACCTGCATACCTAGGCAAATGCCCAAAAAGGGCTTACCGCTGTGCAGGGCATCCATAATCACAGGAATGAGCCCGCTCCTGTGCAGATTAACCATGCAATCTCCGAAGGCGCCTACACCGGGCAGAATAATCTTTTCTGCAGCAGCAATCACATCCTTGTCGGAGGTCACAATGGGCTCGCCCCCTACGGCGGCAATAGCATTGCACACGCTATACAGATTGCCCATGCCATAATCTATAATTGTAATCTTATTACTCATCAATTTGCTCCCCTCAATTTGGCCTTACAGGCTGCCCTTACTGGACATGACACCATGCACTCTAGGGTCCATGGCCACAGCCTCCGCTAAGGCTCTAGCAAAGCCCTTAAAGATGGCCTCAATAATATGGTGGGTATTCTTGCCATAGAGTACGCGAATATGCAAGGTTAAGCCCGCATTCATAGCCACAGCGCGAAAGAATTCCTCGGTCATCTCCGCATCATAAATCCCCAGCTGTACCTTGGGAATCTCGGCATCAAAGACTAAATAAGGACGGCCACTGAAGTCCAGGCACACCTGTACTAGGACCTCGTCCATGGGCAAAAAGCAGTTGCCATAGCGGTGGATACCAGCCTTGTCGCCAATAGCCTCCTTTAAGGCCTGGCCCAGCACAATGCCGCAGTCCTCCACCGTGTGGTGGCTGTCCACATCCAGGTCACCGGTGGCCTGCACATTTAAATCGCTAAAGCTGTGCTTGGCAAGCAAGGTCAGCATGTGGTCAAAAAAGCCGATGCCCGTATTAATCTCGCACAGACCGCTGCCATCAAGGCACCAATCCACGCTCACCCCTGTTTCCAGGGTTTTTCTTTCTAAGCAAGCACTCCTCATGCTTTACCTCCCTCGGTCTCCACCACCAGCTCCGTCAGCTTGGCCAAAATCTGCTTATTCTCCTCCGGCAGACCCACCGTAATGCGCAGGGCGCCGGTCAGCACCGGATGGCTAGTAAAATCGCGCACCAAAATGCTGTTTTCCAGATAATACTTAAATATCATTTTACCACTTGCAGCCTGCTCAGGCAAATCCTTGCCATATTTTGCATAATACAAGGCGGCTAATTGCTTACATAACTCGCCCTCGGCTCTAAGCATCACAAAATTGGTGGCTGTGGGCCAGACTCTAAAGCCCAGCTTTTGCATATAAAAGGCCATTTTATCGCGCTCAGCGCGAATGGTTTTAATGCGCTCCTTATAGAGTTCTTTATTTTCATAAATGGTCTTGGCAACCATCAAGGTATAAGCATTTACATGGTAGGGCAGCAGCGCCTTACCAAGCTGACGTGCTAAGCCTAAAGCGCCCACAGCGTAGCCACAGCGCATACCGGCCAGGCCATAAGCCTTGGAGAAGGTGCGGAAAACCATGAAATTGCTGTATTTCCCAAGTAGGCTCAATGTAGAGCCAGCCACCAGCCAAATTTTGTTCAGCGGGCGCATATCGTTAGGCGGCAGCTCCTTGCCATCAGCAAATTCCATATAGGCCTCGTCCATAATTACGGGGCACGCTACATTGGAAATAATTTTTTCCATAGCCGCCAAGCTATTATAATTGCCCGTGGGATTATTGGGATTGCACACAACCAAAAGTGAGGGCTGCTCCTTAGCGCAGAATTCAATCACTGCGTCCGCATCCACGAAGCCTTCGCTGGTCAGGGGATAGCGCACTGCAATGCTGTCGCTTAAATCGGCGTATTCGCCGTACATGGAAAAGGATGGCCAGGGCACCGCAATCTTCTTGCCGGGGCCGCCAAACACATAGCAGGCCTTTTCCAAGAGCTCGCTGGAGCCGTTGCCGATTTTCACACAGTCCACATCCACATCCAGCTCCTTAGCGATCACCTCGCAAAGATTTTCGGACTTGATGGGTGGATAACGATTAAAGGGGAAGCGTGCCGTACGGCTAGCCACGCTTTGGGCTATTTCCTCGGGCACAGGATAATTGCTTTCGTTGGCGTTGACAATAATGTCAGCAGCCACGCTTTCCACGGAGTATTCCTCCATGGCTTCGATGCTTTTACGTACAGAAAACTCGCTCATTTGCTCCTACCTCACTTACGCTCTTAACTAGGGATTTATTGACCAATGCGCTTGCGAATAGCATTGGCATGAGCGGTCAGGCCCTCGGCCTCGGCCAGGGTGATGATATCGTCCGCAGCGGCGTAGAGGGCCGGTGCGGTGTAGGAGATGATGCTAGTCTTCTTCATGAAGGTTTCTACGTTCAATACGGAATAGAATTTCGCAGTGCCACCGGTGGGCAGGACATGGTTGGGACCAGCGTAGTAGTCGCCCAAGGGCTCAGGAGAATATTGGCCTAAGAAAATAGCACCGGCGTTACGAATATAGGGCATAATTTCAAAGGGAGCCTTGGTCATGATTTCCATGTGCTCCGGTGCGGAAATATTGGCCATCTCGATGACGGTCTCCATATCCTTAGCCAAAACAACCTTGCCTGCTTGGGCCAAGCTGGTTTCGGCGATTTCCTTACGGGGTAATTTAGCCAGCTGTACTTCAATTTCCGCAGCAGTTTCCTTAGCCACGCGCTCGCTATCGGTAACGAGAATTGCGCAGGCCAGTGGGTCATGCTCTGCCTGGCTCAGTAAATCCGCTGCCAAATATTCAGGACTCGCGCTGTCGTCGGCGATAACCAGAATCTCGCTGGGACCGGCCAGCATATCGATGTCTACATGGCCAATAACAGCCTTTTTGGCCAGGGTTACGAAAATATTGCCAGGCCCGGTGATTTTTTCTACCTTGGGCACGGTGGCAGTGCCAAAGGCGAGGGCAGCAATGGCTTGAGCGCCACCCATTTTATAAATCTCGGTTACGCCAATCAGGCGAGCAGTTACCAAAACATTGGGGTTAACCTTGCCGTCCTTTCCGGGAGGCACGGCCATGACGATGCGGGGTACACCGGCTACCTTGGCAGGGCAAGCATTCATCATAACGGAAGAGGGGTAAGCAGCCGTGCCACCGGGCACGTAAATGCCCACGGAGTCCACAGGGGTAACCTTTTGGCCCAGCATGGAGCCAAAGGGACGGTTGGTGAGCCAGGTCTTAGGCATTTGCTCCTCATGGAATTTCATCACATTGGCAATGGCGCGCTCTAAGGCAGCCTTTACCTCAGGCTTACAAATAGCTTCGGCTTCGGCAAATTCTTCTTCAGTAACGCGAATATTTTCCGGCGTAAGCTCCACTCTATCGATTAGCTTGGTGTAGTAAAATAATTTCTCGTCGCCCTCAGCGCGCACATCGGCCACAATCCGCTCCACTACCTGGGCCGCAGTCATATGACGACCAAACATGGCGTCGGTGCCCGCTTGAATGCGGGGGGATAATTCCACCTCATCAAAGGCTTTTTTCTTCATCAAAGCAGCAATTTCCGCTGCGTTCATTTGTCTAGCATCAGTAACCTGCATTTTTATTTATCCTCCTCATTTAAAACAACACGTAAATCCTCCACCAGCTTGTGCAAACGGGCAAATTTCAGCTTAAAGCTGGCCCGATTAGCAATCAAGCGAGCGGTAGCGGTGAAAATAGAATCCACCTCGGCCAATTTGTTTTCCTTCAGGGTGCGCCCTGTTTCTACTATATCTACAATCATTTCGCTTAAGCCCACAATGGGACCCAGCTCAATGGAGCCGTTTAACTTCACAATTTCTGTCTGGATGCCCAGCTTATTGAAATAAGCCTTGGCGCAGTTGGGATACTTGGTAGCCACACGCAGATGTGCATAATCAGTGAGCTTTTCCCGGCGCTTGGCCTCCGGCACCGCCATCATCAAACGGCAGCGACCAAAGCCCAAATCCAAAAGCTCCACCACATCCTTGTCCTGCTCGAGCAGCACATCCTTGCCGATAATACCAATATCGGCAGCGCCGTACTCCACATAGGTGGGCACGTCCACCGTTTTGGCAATAATGAAGCGCACCTTGGTCTCCTCGTTGCTGATGACCAGCTTGCGGGAGTCCTCGGTCACATTCTCGGCGCTGTAGCCAACCTTGGCTAATAATCGCACCGATTTATCGAAAAGCTTGCCCTTGGGCAGGGCAATAGTAATATATTCGTCCATTTAACACTTCTACCTTCTCTTTCTCACTCTTGCTTTAGGATACATATACTAGGCTGGAGCAGCAGTACTCCTTCACAGCGGCGGCAGCAGCGGCCAAATCCATGGCCTCGGTGCACAGCTTCACGCTGCGCCCCTCCTTACGCAGTGCCGTGGCCTTAGCTATAGCCTCGGGCAGCTTGCCCTCGCTCCAGGCCACTAGTGCGTCCCAGCGGCGCTCGGCCTTCACCAGGCCTGCGCGCTCCAGGGCCAGCACTACCCTATCCACGCCCAGGGCGAAGCCCGTGGCGGGGCAATCCATGCCAAAGCCCTGCATCATCTTATCGTAGCGGCCACCGCCGGCGATTGGGTAACCAATCTCCGGCATGTACACCTCAAAAAGCATACCGGTGTAGTAGTCAAGGGAACGATAGAGCCCCAAATCAAAGCTTAAATAAGCAGCAGCTCCGTAGGAGCTGACTAAATCGTAAATAGCATGTAAATCCTCCAGGGCGCTCAAGGCTTTGGCGTTAGTAACTACGCCCTGCAGGCGCTCGATGAGCTCCACCCCGCCCTGCAAGAAGAGGAAATCGGCAAAAAGAGCTTTAATTTCCGGGCGGATGTTTTTCATACTGTCGGCCATCTGCTGCATCCCCACTGCGTCGTGGCGACGCAGGCAGGTCTTCAGCTGCTTTACCTGCTCCGCAGTAAAGCCCGCCTCCTCAGCCAGCCCGTTGATGAAATCAACGTGGCCCAGGCTGATGGCGAATTGCTGGACGCCGGCGGCCTGTAAGGCCTCGGCTGCCAGCACGATCACCTCCGCGTCAGCGGCGGCGCCGCTGGCGCCTAAAAGCTCCACGCCGGCCTGCTCGAATTCACACTGACGGCCCGCTTGAAACTCCTCGTATCGATAGAGATTGGCTACATAGCACAGGCGCTTGATTTTCTCGCCGCCACTAAGCCTAGTGGCAGTGAGGCGGGCGATGGGCGCCGTCATATCGTTGCGCAGCACCAAAAGCTTGTTGCTGCGGTCGAAGAAGCGAAAATCGCCCTTGGAACCCATCTTTTCAAAGGTCTCCACATATTCAAAATCCGGAGTCTTGACCTCGTCATAACCCCATTTGTCAAACACATCCACAATGGCATTTTCCATGCGCCGGCGGCTTTTCATCTCCCCCGGCAGAATATCCTTGGTACCATAGGGAACCTGATACACTCTATTGGTCATCTTGCTTTTTCTCTCCTTTTAATACGCCCATAACAGAATTATAGCCATCGGCACCATAAACCAGGCAGCGCTTAACGCGGGAAATAGTGGCGGTGCTGGCGCCTGTTTTTTCGACGATGGTTTCATAGATGCAGCCCTCGTCCAGCATTCTCGCTACCTCCAGACGTTGGGCCATCGCCTTCAGCTCGCTGATGGTGCAGATATCTTCAAAAAATTTATAGCATTGCTCCTGATCCTTCAGGCTCAAGATTACCTTAAATAATTGGTCGGTCAAATGGTCATGTATCTTAGCAGCCATGTTCATCCTCCTAAGCTTTGTCTACCTGCTAAAGCAGTTAATTATAAACAACTCGTAGCAATACTTTAATACTTTATCACGTGAAAGTCAAGAGAAATTTATGAAAAAATTTCCCGCTTCACCCCTTTACAAATTCCTACTATTCTGGTATAATTTCTCTAATTTAAAAAGTAGATGCTTTCCTTTCTTGGAGAACAGCAAGTTTACACATTTTGCGAATTTTATAGATATTTTTATTGACAATCTCTGCAACTAGATGTAAAATTAACTCTAACTTCACAGAGATTTCATCAAGAGTAGTTGAGGGACTGGCCCGATGAAGCTACGGCAACCACACTTCGGTGAACGGTGCCAATTCCAACGGAGAAATCCGGCAGATGAAGATATTTAGCGCAAGCGCATCCTTCACCGTGCCGGTGAGGGATTTTTTAGTTTGTAGCCCTGCTTAAGGTGCAGGTGCTTACTCAAGAAAGGATTACTAAGATGATAGAACTAGTTAATGTAGAAAAAACCTACTATAGTAAAGCTGGCGATATCCACGCACTGCATAAGACTAATCTGAGCATTAAGGCAGGCGAGATTTTCGGTATTATCGGTCTTTCCGGTGCCGGCAAATCCACTCTCGTGCGCTGTATCAACATGCTGGAGCGCCCCACCGGCGGTCAGGTTTTCGTGGACGGTGCCGAGCTCACCGCCATGAGCGACGCCCAGCTGCGTAAGGCTCGCCAGAGCATCGGCATGATTTTCCAGCATTTTAACCTGCTCACCAGCCGTACCGTGTATAAAAACATTGCCTTCCCCTTGGAAATCCAAGGCTTGAGCAAGGAGGAAATTGATAAGCGCGTGCGTCCCCTGCTGGAGCTGGTGCAATTGGAGGATAGAGCTGATTACTATCCCAGCCAATTATCCGGCGGTCAAAAGCAGCGTGTAGGCATTGCCCGCGCTCTGGCCAGCAACCCCAAGGTGCTGCTCTGCGACGAGGCTACCTCCGCTCTGGACCCCCAGACCACCAAATCCATTCTGGAGCTTTTGAAGGATATTAATAAAAAGCTCAATTTGACCATCGTGCTCATTACCCACCAGATGGAGGTTGTCAAGGCCATCTGCGATAGAGTTGCTGTTATCGAAAACGGCGATATTATTGAAGAGGGCCCCATGGTGGACGTCTTCACCAATCCCCAGCATCCCACTACCAAGGAATTCACTAAGAGTGTTATCAACGCCGAAATTCCCGATATGATTAAGAATATGCAGCTCACCGATACCTACAAGGAGGGCAGCAAGCTCATTGTGCGCATCTCCTTTATCGGCGATAGCGCCAGCGAGCCCATTGTTTCCGGTATGGTTAAACGCTTTGCCGTGGATGTAAGTATCCTCTATGGCAACATCGACCAGCTGAAGGATGTTCCCTTTGGTACATTGATTATCGAGGTCAGCGGTGACAAGGCCGGCATTAAAAATGCCCTGGAATACCTGCACAGCCAAAATCTGAAGACGGAGGTTATCGGCTATGAATCCTGATATGCTTGCACTTTTAAATAAATCCTTCTGGGAAACCTGCTACATGGTCTTTGCTTCCACGGCTCTGTCCACCCTGATTGGTATTCCCCTGGGCGTCATTTTGACTGTTACCCGCAAGGAGCACATCCTGCCCAACCAGCCTGTGAACAGCATTTTAGGCGCCATTGTCAACGCTACCCGCTCCACTCCCTTCATTATTTTGATGGTAGCCATTATCCCCTTAACCCGTATGATCGTGGGCTCCTCCATTGGTACCACCGCAGCCATCGTGCCGCTGACCATCTCCGCAGCCCCCTTCATTGCACGTATTATTGAATCCTCTTTGCTGGAAATCAACCCCGGCATTATCGAAGCAGCACAGGCCATGGGCGCAAGCCCCATGCAGATTATTACCAAGGTGCTGCTGCCCGAATCCCTGCATTCCATTGTTTTAGGCGTAACCTTGGCCATCATCAGCTTGATTGGCTACAGCGCTATGGCCGGCACCTTAGGCGGCGGCGGCTTGGGCGACTTAGCTATCCGCTATGGCTACCAACGCTTCCAAATGGACGTTATGCTGGCCACCGTTGTGGTTTTGATCATCATGGTACAGGCCATGCAGTCCTTGGGCGATTACGCTTCTAAGAAGCTCAATAAGAATAAGCTCTAAGAAGAAGCTCTAAAAAGAAGCAACAAAGCCTACCAGCCCTAACTGTGCCCCCTCTGTTTGTACGGCCGTAAATGCGCGCTTACGGCTTGCGATATAAATTTGCTTACCCATTTTGTTTTACGGGAGGAATTATGATGAGTAAATTAGTAAAAATTTTAATTACCGTTGCCCTGATGGCCCTGATGGTTGTGGCTGCAGGCTGTGGCGGCGACAAAAAGGCCGATAAAAAGGCAGACTCCAAGGCACCCATTAAGATTGGCGTAACCGCTGGTCCCCATGCTGAAATCATGGACAATGTTAAGAAGCTGGCTGACAAGGACGGCTTGAAAATCGAGGTCGTAGAATTCTCCGATTTCGTATCCCCCAACGTAGCTCTGGCTCAAGGCGAGCTTTTTGCTAACAGCATGCAACATGCTCCTTACTTAGCAGCAACCCTGAAAAAAGAGCCCAAATTCCAATTGGTTGAGGTTTTCAAGACTGTAAACTTCCCCATGGCTATCTATTCTACTAAATACAAAAAGGTAGAGGATATTCCCGCTGGCGCTACCATTGGTATCCCCAACGACCCTTCCAACGGCGCTCGTGCTCTCTTAGTATTGGCTGACAAGGGCTTCATCGAGGTTAAGGATAAGAATTCCGTAACCACCACTGTAGCCGATATTACCAAGAACGACAAGAAGTACAAGATCCAAGAGCTGGATGCTGCTTCCATTCCTAAAGCTATGCCGGATTTGGATATTGCCGTTATCAATGCTAACTATGCTCTGGTTGCTAAGCTGAACCCCTCCAAGGATTCTCTTTTAATCGAGCGCAACGATAACCCCTTCCTGAACATTTTCGTTACCACCAAGGCTAATGAGAAGGATCCTCGCATTGCTCAGCTGAAGAAGATTTATCAATCTGCTGAAAACAAGAAGTTTATTGCGGACCACTTCAAGGGTACCATTACTGCTGGCTTCTAAGATTCTATAAGCAGCTAATAGCATACAAAATTTAAGCCCACAGCTTCACTCTTAACTGAAGCTGTGGGCTTTTAGTTTACCACTATCTTTTTATTTACGACTTTCTTGTCTACTCTTAATATACAATGAGTTCGATTCAGACTCCTACTCCGAAACGCGGTAGGAAACAAACGTTTTGTTATTTCGTCGTGTACAAAACAAGGCACACCTCGTCCTGCCAGCTCTGCACCTCAGGCGTATCCAAAACGCCGTTATTCATAATGCTGAAGGCAAGGAGATGGCCGTTGGGTGCTGTAGTGTAGCCAGCTAAAGCGCTGACGCCCGTGAGGGTGCCAGTTTTCGCATGCACTGCGCCCTTGAGCGCCTCATTATGCATACGATAATCCAGCGTACCATCCACGCCACCAATGGCGAGGGCAGGATAGAACACTTTATAAATATCCTGATGGGCATAAGCATATTTTAAGAGGGCTATTTCTAGCTCCGGTGACAGATAATCATATAGGGAAAGCCCGCAGCCATCGGCAATATTATAATAGGCCGGATGCAAGCCCAGCTTGCTGATGAACTGGTTGACCACTGCTCTAGCATCGTCAGCCGTAGCGTGCTTGCTGCGCTGAAAGGCTGCCAGCTGATAAAACAGTGCCTCGGCACACAGATTATCGCTGTCCTTGAGCATGGGCTGCAAAACCTCTTGGATGCCGTGGCTGCGCACGCACAGCTCCTTAGCCGTAGCAGGAGTCTCGCCACGTACTACGAGAACTGGCGGCGTAATCTGGGCCTCCCGCAGCTTAGCTTGGAAAACCTGCATGAATTTGTCCTTGCCGTTCACCAGCAAGGGGAAAAGGGGCGGATTATACTCGTCATCATCCCAGCACCAGCCTATGCCCCAGCGGGGGCCATCCATCATGCTCACATCCGCAATCAGGCTTCCTTGAATAGTGTGGATGCCCAGGGCCTTGACGCTATCCACAAAGGCCTGCATATCACGACTATCAAAAAGAGGGTCAAAGCCGCCAATACAATAGATATTGCCCGTGAGCACTCCATCCGTGATGGTGCCATCATAGGCAAGCTTCGTGTGCAGCTGATAATAAGAGCTCAAATTATCCAAGGCTGCCAGTGCCACCAAGCTTTTCATGGTGGACGCAGGGCGCAAGAGCTGCTTAGGCTGATGCTGAAACACCACCTTCTCACTGGTCAAATCATAAACTATCATGCCCAGCTGGCTGCGCTGGAACAAATCATGCTGCAAAAGAGCAGTAAGCCTCTGGTTTAAGGCTTCTTCCCAAGGGGAAAGATGCGCTTTGATAGCAGGAGCCGCCTGCAAAGCAGTAGCTTCTTTACTAACATTGTTTATATCAGGAGCCTTGACATTTTTAGCAGCTTTGGCTGCCTTATCCACTTTAGCCGTTATCGCAGCTTTCTCTTTAGGCGCAGCTAAGCTCCGGTCTGCAAAAAAGATAAAGCTCGCACCTAGGAGGACTGCGCCCAAGGCAGCAAGGGCCAGTCCTTTACTTTTGGAGTTAGAAAATAACAATCTCGATCACCTTAATTTTTTATGAGAACATAAAGCTAAAATATTTATCCTTGAATTCCTTATCTAGTCCTCTGGATAAGGGGAGGCAGAGCTCGCTGCCCCGCATGGAGATTTCTTTAGTATTGAAATGCTCCACATACTTAAAATTAACGATATAACTGCGGTGGGACTTAAAAAAGCATGGGTATACGCACAGCTTCAGAGCAATATTGTTGAAGGTGTCCCGCACCTCCAGCTTCTTACCGTTGGCCAAATTAAAGACCACCTGCCGGTTCACGGCCTCCACCCAAGCCAGCTCGTCAATACTAATGCTGCACATTCCGTTGCCGGATTTCACCACAATATACTGGCAGAGCTTCTGGTAAAGGGAGTCTAGAAGCTTACTAAAATCCTCATAAGTAGTGGGCTTGATGACGTAACCATAGGGATGCACCTCGTAGGCCGAGAGGGCAAAATCCTTAGAGGAGGTCAAGAAAATCAAAGAAAACTCGCTATTGGCATTGCGCAGTCTGCGCGCCAGCTCTAGGCCATTCATATCGGGCATGATGATATCCAAAATCACAATATCCTCATTGCGAGGCACATATTGCTCCAGCAGGGTCGTAGCGGTGGGAAAGGTTGCTAGCTCCAGCTCCAGGCCGCGCCCCTTGCCCCATTGCCGAGAATAGCTTTGCATGAGCTCCAACTGTTTTTGGTCATCATCACATAGAATAAAGCGTAGCATAAGTGGCTCCTTAAACGATAATTTGCAGTACGAAAAGGTTATTTTCCAAGGAGAATTTACACTGGCCTCCCAGCTTGTTGCAATTATAAATTATGCTTTGGGTGCCGATGCCATGGTCAACCTTGGAGGAAACAGGGATATCGTTCACAAATTTAGGCAATGTGTGGTAGGTATTCTTGAGGGATAAAAGCAATTTATTGCCCTTCTGCTTTAAACTCAGGCGGATATAGCGCTCGCCCAAAGGCAGCTCGCTGGTGGCCTCATAAGCATTTTCCATGGCATTATCCAGCATAATGGAAAAGCACTGCTCCGGACAGGGCAAAAGCTCCGCCGTTTCTGCTTCAGCCTTGAATTCCACATGGTTGAGCTTGCACTGGTCGCTATACTTAGTGAGCACCGCATTGACAAATTCGTTGGCACAATAGCGCTGCAGGCGCACGCTGTCCAAATCCCGCTGGCCGTCGCTGAGATATTTCACGGCCTCCTCGTATTTTTGCTGCTGAATAAGGGTGGTGGCTATGCTCAAAACATGGCGCATATCATGGCGCAGAATGGACATGCGGTATTGAGCATTGCGCACCTGCTCCAGCTCGTGGACGGCGGAATGCATGCGCAGCTCGATAAGGCGGTTCTGCTGGGAAAGCTCCTTTTTCGCAAGATATTCCTCGGCGATCATACAGAAGAAAATTAAGCAGGTAATGCTGAGCATAAAGCCTAAAAACTCTACTACAAGACCATTGCCGGAGTATAACAGGGTGGTGTAAACAGTAGTCGCATAATCAAAGAAATAATAGGTCAGGGGCAGGATGCTGAAAATAGCCACCTCTTTCAATGGGCGATGGAGCAGTACAGCCACGTAGGGGCTCACATAATGGGTTATGAGCACTAAAACCGGTGGCACCAGGGCGATGCGCACCAGATAGTAAAACCATTGGTCGGGAATAAAAAGCACGCCCACAAAGCCCAGCCATTTAGTGATTTGACAGCAGGCATAGGCAATGGTCACGGCAGTGATGGCGCTGTAGCAGGGAACGCGAAAGGCCACGACTAAAAAGACGATCAAGGGCAGATGAATATAAAAGGGATAAAAGCGCAGGAAATATTCCAGACTATCCAAATTAGCGTAATGGTTATACACAAGCTGCTGTAAAATGGTAGAGATAACCGTAAAGAGGCCCAGCTTGAAGAGAGCCTTGTTCTGTTTATGGACGCCTAGAAAGCTAGCGGTAAGGATAATACCAAAAATCAGCGTCACAATAAAATGAATTTGCGATAAGACATCCACTTGCATCATTGCTAGCCACTCCCTGCCTTGTATTTTTAAAGCCCAAACTTCCTTAGTTTAATTATATATGCAAAAAATCATCTGGACAATTACTAATTTTGCATTTCACGCAGGAAAAGTAACAATTCAAGCAAGCACTATTTCTTTATCAATGCACTTTTGTTACAATTAGCTTGAAATTAAATTTAGTTTATCCTAAATCAATGTTAACATGAACCTAGGAATTGATAACGATGATGAAAAGATTGCGTAATTGGAAAAAGCTGGTGAGCTATTGGCGACAGCTGGACGGCGGCTATACAGTAATGCTGGTGCCCCATGATGGGCGACAGATCAGCAAAAAGGATTTGCACACCGAACAGCTCAAAAAAGCAGCGACTTGCTTGGGAGCTATTACTATTGGCACGGCCGGACTGATCTTTGTCTTATCCTGTATGCTCTACAGCAGCTCCAAAGAGGCCAGAGAATTGGCAGCTTATCGCCAAATTAAAAACCAGCAGGAGCAAAAGCTGGCGGAGCTGACTAAAAGCACGGAAGCAGTACAAAAGCAGCTGGCTGCACTCCATAAAATTGAATCCCAGGTGCGGGAGCAGATGAAAAAATCCGGCATGGAGGTGCCCGGCAAGACCGAGGTTGCCGAAAAGCAGGGCGGCAAGGGCGGCCCCAGCAAGAAGAAAATTTCTGATATGGTGATTTTACAGGAGCAAAACGCCCTCCTGCAGCAAAACCTTGATGTCTCCACCCAGGATTGGAATAAGCTCTTAACCAGCATTAAAACAGAAAACTATCGTCAGGAGGTTACGCCTAATCTATGGCCGGTGAATAGTGGCTATGTAAGCTCCGAATTCGGCGGACGCACCAATCCCTTTGACGGTTATTCTAGGGACTATCATCCGGGCATAGATATCGCCAGCAATTATGGCGAGCCTGTGTATGCCAGCGCCTCTGGTTATGTGCAAAGAGCTGGCTGGTACGGCGGCTACGGCAAATATATCAAAATCTCCCACGATTATGGCTATGCCACAGCTTATGGTCACCTGAGCAGCATTGAAATCAGCAGCGGTGATTATGTAAGCAAGGGCCAGCTGATTGGTTATGTGGGTAGCACGGGCTATAGCACCGGACCCCATTTGCATTTTGAGGTACTGCACTATGGTGAGCAGGTTAATCCTCGTAGAATGATGAAATGATAAAAGAGTGAGGTGGTAGCATGTTCTTTTTTAAAAGTCAGGAGTCAGCTAAAGCTGAGGTTCAGCCTAAAGTAGCCGAGCCTGCGGCTCCAGCCACACAGGCAGCTGAGCTCAAGCCGGTTGCTCCAGCAGTTACACCAACAAAAACCATTAAAAAGGAGTTCAAGCCCATGGATTATGAAGTAATTATTAGTCAAAACACTGCTATTAACGGTAATATCAGTATTAATGGCTGCACCCGCATTGACGGTGTCATCGATGGCACCTTGGCGGTGGATAGCGATTTGTTTATTGGCGAGTCCGGCAATATCCGCGCCACTGTGTATGCCAAAAACGCCACTATTTCCGGACAGGTTACCGGCAATATTTCCTGCAAGGAGCGCCTGGAGCTGACCAGTAATGCTAAGGTGTATGGCGACATTAAATGCACTACCTTGATTATTGCCGAGGGCGCTGTTTTCCGGGGCAAATGCGCTGGCTTTGAAAGCTATGAGGAAGCAGCAGAATAATAAAAGCAAAACATTTGTTTCCTACCGCGTTAGCGAGTAGGAGTCTAAATCGAACTCATTGTATATTAAGAATAGACAAGAAAGTAGTAAATAAAAAGATAGTGGTAAACTAAAAGCCCACAGCTTCAGTTAAGAGTGAAGCTGTGGGCTTGATTTTTTGTTCTCTTTTTATCTTCGTACCTTAGCCAGCGCCTCTAGCAGCTTTTCTACCTTAAAGGGCTTGCTAATAAAGCCGTTCATGCCGGCCGCAAAGGCCTTCTTCTTATCCTCCTCAAAGGCATTAGCCGTCATGGCAATGATGGGAATGCGGGCCTTTTCCTGATCGGGCAGCTGGCGGATGAGCCTCGTAGCCTCGTAGCCATTCAGCACGGGCATCATAATATCCATCAGGATGACATCGTAATATCCCACCGCTGTAGCGTCTA
This sequence comes from Phascolarctobacterium sp., assembly GCA_034086985.1. Classification (GTDB taxonomy): domain Bacteria; phylum Bacillota; class Negativicutes; order Acidaminococcales; family Acidaminococcaceae; genus Phascolarctobacterium_A. The sequence continues at coordinate 38,839 of JAXDZG010000010.1, read as the reverse complement.
TTTTCTCCACAGCAGCCTGTCCATCAGGCACTACATCCACTTCAATACCGTGACTATTTAAAATATGTACGGCAATCTCCTGGTTCAGCTCGTTATCCTCGGCCAGCAAAATGCGCATTCCCTGCAAGGCTTTATGGCTCGGCGCAGGCTCTACCTGCTCTACCTTGGACAATTGCTTGCTGTTCACTGCCTTCAGCTGCAGGGTAAAGGTAAAGGCTGTGCCCTCCCCTAGCTTGCTGACGCAGCTAATGCTGCCTCCCATTTTTTCTACGAGAGTTTTGGTAATGGCAAGGCCTAGGCCGGTACCCTCTGTCTCTTGGATAACACTGCTGCGGTCACGGGAAAACATGGTAAAGAGCTCCTTTTGGAAGGACTCGGACATGCCGATGCCGTTATCCTGCACCGTAAAGGCTATCTCTACTAGACCATTGTGCAGACGCTTTTGCCGCGCCTTATAGGTAATGCGCCCGCCAGCAGGCGTATATTTTAAGGCATTGCCCAAAAGATTAAGCTCAATTTGCTCTAAACGCAGCTCATCCACCATGACTGTGTCCTGCTCAACATCTGCTTGCACGACGAATTCAATGCGCTTTTTGGCCATTTCCAACTGGAACAAATTGCGAGTCTCCTCAAAATGCTGCCTCAAGCTGCAGGGCTGCTCCTCTAAAATGGTGGCACCGCTTTCAATACGCGCCATATCCAGCACATTATTAATCAGGCGCAGCAAATGCTCCCCGGCGCTGTCCAGCTTGCCCAAGCTATCTAGCACTCTGGCTTTATCATCCACATGCAGGGCCGCCAAATGGGAAAAGCCCAAAATCGCATTCATGGGCGTGCAGATTTCATTTTACAACTAATCTCACGAATTTTATTAAGCTTTATTCTGCTATCCTTATCACTCTTAGCAGCAAGCTCACGAACATATTCTGCAACTGGTTCTACACCTTGCGCATTCTTATAAAAAAAAACACCTGCCAAGCTCTGACAGGTGCCAACCGAACCGCACGTCCGGGCAGAAGCTCCTTGCACTCACAAAATCTGCGCCTGCAAGGCTACCGCTGCAACTACATATATTATACAACTTTTCTTTATTTAGTACAACCGTTTATGCTACGAACAAATTGTAACATTTGCTTTCGCGTCAAATCCTCTATATCTTATCCACTGTCACTGCACAATCGGTGCGATTTAGACTCCTGCTTGCTAACGCGGTAGGAAACTTATGTTTGCTTAGGAGCTCATTTTGCTGGAATTCTCCAGCGCCGCCTCCCGCTTCTCTAAAGCCGCAGGGCCAGAGGCCTTCAGGGTAAAGCCGCGGCCAAAAACATCATTAACATCGTGGATAATCATAAAAGCATCCGGGTCAATGATTTTACAAATAGCGCGGATTTTCGCCAGCTGGGTCAGCTTAGCCACTACGAAAAGCACCTCTCGGTGCTGATGGGTAAAGGCGCCCTCGCCATGCAGATAAGTCACGCCACGGCCCACCACCTTAATAATTTCCTCCGCAATCTCATGGTGCTTATTACTAATGATGATAATATTCTTCTTATAATCAAAGCCAATAGTAAAGGTATTGCAGGTTTTGGTCATCACGAAAAAGGTGAAGAGGGTATACAGCACCGGCTCGATGCCGAAGAAAAAGACGCTGACGAAAAGCAGGCCCAGATTAAAAATAAAGCCCGTAGTGCTGATGCTGATGGAATAATGCTTTTGGATAATGGCGCCGATAATATCCGTGCCACCGCTGGAGCCGCCCACCCGGTACATGCAGGCTGCGCCAATACCATAAAGCACGCCGCCCGCAATGCAGGCCAGCAGCTTATCGTGCACCACCTGATAATTAGAAAGAAAGTGAAAAGCATCCAGAGAAATGGAAAAAGCCACAATGCCATAGAGAGCACCGATAGTGTACTGCCGGTCCATATATTTATAGGCCAGGAAAAACAGGGGCACATTGCAGATTAAGCTGGTGGCGCCCATGGGCAGGCCACCAATATAATAAGCCAGCACGGCCACGCCACCGATACCGCCGCTGAGCATCTTATTTGGCATATAAAACACGTTCAAGGCCACACCCATAATAATGCAGGCCAGGGTAACCATAAAATATTGATAGAGAGTTTGTTTCCAATTGATACGCATACAAGAGCTCCTTCAAAATGTACTTAAAAAATATTCTTTAAAAATCTCCTTCATAGTATAGTACCATCTTTTTCAAAAAAAGCAACCTTTATAGATTGAATTTTAGAATTATTTTACACTTCAGTGTCAGTCATAAAACTTAAAAAGAGAATGAAATTAGCCTTTAAGACCCCGAATGTTCGAAAAAAAACTTGCAGTAAAGTCCTAGAAAGTATAAAATAATACTGTATACATATCTGGGCAGGTGAGCTGAAAATGAACGTAATCAAGGAAGTGGCTTATGCCAAAATAAATTTAGGCTTGGACATCATTGGATGCCGTGAGGACGGCTACCATGAGGTGAGCATGATTATGCAAAGCGTGGGCCTTTGCGACGAAGTAATTATCTCTTGCGGCAGCGGTGAGGGTAAAATTGAAATTTCTACCAATATTCCCGGCCTGAGCTGTGGCAGCGACAACCTTGCTTACAAGGCTGCGGCGCTCCTAGCCAAGCATGCCGATATAATTCCGAACGTTCACATCACCTTGAACAAAAAAATTTTTTTGGCCGCAGGCCTTGCCGGTGGCAGCGCCGATGCTGCAGCCGTGCTCCGCGGTCTGAACAAATATTGGCAGCTGCATTTAGAAAACCATGAGCTGGAGCGCTTGGCAGCGCTTCTGGGCAGCGACATCCCCTTCTGCATCGAAGGAGGCACCATGCTTGCCACAGGCCGCGGCGAGATTTTGACCAAGCTGGCCGATTTGCCCAAGGCCATTGTGGTGCTGGCCAAGCCCCGTGCACTTGAGGTATCCACCGCTTGGGTTTATCAGCACTATAACAAGGGTCGCGTGGTGCACGCCCCCTGCATCTGGCAGCTCCAAGACCGTCTGGCAGAGGGTGCTCCTGCACTAGTGCCCTACATGGGCAATGTGCTGGAAACAGTCACCATTCCTGTCCATCCTATGATCGCATCTATCAAAGCCGCCATGCTCAGCGCCGGTGCCTATTATGCACTGATGAGCGGCAGCGGCCCTACAGTTTTCGCACTGGCACCCAATCAGGAGGCTGCTGAAAACATTGTGGCAGCCCTGAGTGATTTTGATGTGGAAACAGCCATTACTACTACCGTAGGGAGGATTTACTAATATGTCTGGACATTTGCAACCTATCAAACTTGACAGCTACAAGCCCTTGCGCGAGCTGGTTTGTGAAAATATCCGTCAAGCCATCATTGATGGCACCTTTAGCCCCGGCGAGCGCCTGATGGAGATCCAATTAGCCGATGAAATGGGCGTTAGCCGCACCCCCGTCCGTGAAGCTATCCGCAAGCTGGAGCTGGAGGGCTTCGTGGTAATGATTCCCCGCCGCGGCACCTACGTAGCGGATATTTCCATCAAGGATATTACCGAAATTTATGAAGTGCGCACCTGCCTGGATGTGCTGGCCGCAGGCCTTGCTGCCGAGCGCATTACCGATGAGGAGCTTGATACCATGAATGGCTATCTGCACGAAATCGGCCAGCATGTGGCCAATATGGATATGAATAAAATCGTCGAGGTGGACACCGCCTTCCACGATGTACTATATAACGCCAGCCGCAACGAGCGCCTGCGCAGCATCATCAACAATCTCCGCGAGCAGCTCACCGGCATCCGCGGCCGCTCCATGAGCTACCCCGGTCGCCTGGTAGAGACCATGGACGAGCACCGCAATCTGGTGGACGCCATCGCCTCCCGTGATGTGGAAAGAGCCCAGCATGCAGCTCGTGTCCACATCGAGAACGCTGAGCATACCCTGCTGCGCTCCATTGCCGAGCCCAAAAAGAAGGCGAAATAATGCAGCAGTATGATGCTATTATCCTGGCCGGAGGACGCTGTCCCTGGCTCAAGGAAATATGCGGCACGGAGTATCGCTGCCTAGTCCCCATTAAGGGTCGTCGCATGGTGGACTATATTTTGGACGCTATGCTGGCAAGCGGCTGTGTGCGCCGCATTGTGGTCGCCGCAAAGACAGAAGCGCTGGCATTGCTGGAGGGGACCCTGCCTGAGGGTGTTAAGCTGTGCGAGGCCCAGGGCGATATGCCCACCACCGCCTACGCCGCCACCATGGCCCTAGGCGAGGACAGCACTCAGCAGCATCTTTATGTATGCGACGATATTCCCCTTGTGACACCTGCTGGGATTCGTGATTTTTTAAGTCAATGCGAGCAATATCCGGAGCGTCAGGTCTTTTACCCCATTATCCCTAAGAAAGCCTGTCTTGCGCTCTTCCCTGAAGCACAGCGCACCTACGGCAAGCTGCCTGAGGGAGAATTCACCGGTGGCAACATGATGCTCCTAGATAAGCGCGTGACGATTAATAAACAGGAATTGGGCAGAGAAATCTACACTCTGCGCAAATCCCCCCTGCGCCTGGCCAACTGGCTGGGCTGGAGCTTTATTTTGAAGGCTGTGCTTCGCAAGCTCACCTTACAGGCGGCGGAGAAGCGTGTCTCGGAAATTCTCGCGCCGAGCAAGGCTATTATTACCAAGCACGCCGGCATCGGCATGGATGTGGATAAGCCCAGCGATTTAAAGCTAGTCGAAAAATATTTAACTAAGTAACCCCAAAGCAAGTAAATCTAAAAAGAATAGAGGGAAATGCCCATGGGCAAAGCCAAAAGAATTGAACGTGTTGTAGCGTTGAGCAAGCTTTTAGCCGATCACCCCTATCGGTTGTTTTCGTTTTCTTATTTCTGTAAAAAATTTGAAATTGCCAAATCCACCCTCAGCGAGGACGTTTTAGCTGTCAAGTCAGGCCTGGAAATGTATGGCCTCGGCAGGGTGGAGACGCTTTCCGGCGCCGCCGGAGGCGTGCGCTTTATCCCCGGCCATCTGCCCGAGGATGACCAAAGCTTCCTAGAGGAGCTGGCCGCTCGGCTCACGGCCCCCGACCGCATCTTGCCCGGCGGGATGCTTTATACCACGGACCTACTGTGCCAGCCGAACATTGTTATGCGCCTAGGTGAGATTTTTATGGGTCGCCTTAAGGAGCTAGCCCCCGACTGCATCATGACCGTGGAAACCAGTGGTATTCCCTTGGCTATGGCCGTAGCCAGAGCCTTTAATGTGCCCCTTGTTATCGCTCGTCACACCAGCGATATTACCGAGGGCTCCACTGTGAACATCAACTATGTCAGCGGCAGCACCAAGTCCATCCAGACCATGGCCATGCCTAAAAGGGCCCTGCAGCCCAATAGTCGCGTGCTCATCGTGGACGATGTAATGAAGGGCGGCGGCACCGCCAAGGGCATGGTTGCCCTGGCCCAGGAGGTGGGTGCCCAGGTAGTGGGCATGGCCTTTTTAATGGACACCGCCGAGCCCGCTCGCAAGCTGGTGGACGATTATGTCTCCTTCTTCACCCTGCACCATGCGGATGAGGAAAACCAATGTGTGAAGGTGGAGCTGTCCCAAAACTAGTTTATTTTTCCTAATCAAGGAAGGGAGTTAATATACATGGCAAATTTAGTAGCTGTTATCCTTGCCGCAGGCAAGGGTACCCGTATGCGCAGCAAATATCCCAAGGTTTTGCACAAGGTAGGCGGCAAGCCCATGCTGCAGCATGTTATTGATGCAGCCAGCGTAGCAGGCTGCGCTGAAAAGGTTGTTATCGTAGGCCACGAGGCCGAATTAGTAGAAGCAATGGTGGGCAGCCAGGGCAAGATTGCCCTGCAGGCTGAGCAGCTGGGCACCGGCCACGCTGTTATGCAGACTGCGGAGGCCTTGAAGGGCTTCACCGGCACCGCCCTGATTTTATGCGGCGACACCCCGCTTTTAGAGGGCGAGGAGCTAAAGAAGTTCTGCGAAGCACACCAGGCCAGCGGCGCTGCTGCCACTGTGCTCACCGCTATTATGGAGGACCCCTTTGGCTATGGCCGTATCGTACGCGATGCCAAAGGCAATGTACAGGCTATTGTAGAGCAAAAGGATGCCACCGAAGAGCAAAAGGCCATTAAAGAAATCAACACCGGCATTTATTGCATGGAATGCCCCTTGATGTTTGATGTTTTGGCAACCTTGACCAATGATAATGCCCAAGGCGAATATTATTTGACCGACGTGCTGGAAAAATTGAACAAGGCAGGCCAAAAGGTAGGCGGCGTGATTACGGAAGACAGCGACATGGTCATGGGCATCAACTCCCGCAAGCAGCTTTCCGTGGCCGAAAGCGTTATGCGTCAGCGTATTTTGGACAAGCTCATGGATAGCGGTGTCACCATTATGGACCCGGCCAGCACCTTTATCGAGGGCAGCGTCAAAATTGGCCGCGACACCATTATCTATCCCTACACCTGGCTGGAGGGCAGCACCGAGATCGGTGAGGATTGCGAAATTGGCCCCAATGCCCGCTTTACTAATGTGAAGATTGGCAACAATAACCATCTGCAGTTTATTTATGGTCATGACTGCGAGGTTAAAAACAACGTTACCGCAGGTCCCTATGTACACCTGCGTCCCGACACTGTTATTAGCGACGGCGTGAAGATTGGCAACTATGTAGAGGTGAAAAACTCCAACGTGGGCGAGGGCACCAAGCTGCCCCACCTTACCTATATTGGCGACAGCGACATCGGCAGCGGCGTTAATATGGGCTGCGGCTGCATCACCGTGAACTACGATGGCAAAAAGAAGCACCGCACCATCATCGGCGACAATGCCTTTGTGGGCTGCAACACCAATCTGGTGGCTCCTGTAACTGTGCAGGCTAATACCTATATCGGCGCCGGCAGCACCATCACCAAGGAAGTACCCGAAAATGCCCTGGGTATTGCCCGTGCAAAGCAAAAGAATATCGAGGGCTGGGCCGAAAAATACAGAAACAGCTAAAATGACCATAAAGAGCTTGTGAAAGCAGCACTTTTCTAGTATAATTAAATTTAAGCTGATGCTTTCGCAATTAAAAATATCAAGGCGATTTTGGAGGGATTGGACATGTTGTCTGACGAGAATAAGTTAAGAATTTTTACCGGTAATGCAAACCCTGATTTGGCAAGAGAGATTGCTGCTTATCTGGGCACTACCGTAGGTGATTCTGTTGTAAACCGTTTCAACAACGGCGAAATCCAAGTAATGATTAACGAGAGCGTACGCGGTAAGGATATTTTCATTGTCCAGCCTACCTGCGGCCCCATTGTTAACGACAATGTGATGGAGCTCTTGATTATGGCTGATGCCTTCAAACGTGCCAGCGCTAACCATATTACTGCTGTTATTCCTTATTATGGCTATGCTCGCCAAGACCGCAAGGCTCGCGGCCGTGAACCTATCACTGCAAAATTGATGGCAGACCTTTTAGAAACCGCAGGCATTACCCGCGTGGTTACCATCGATTTGCATGCAGCGCAAATCCAAGGCTTCTTCAATATCCCCTTTGATCATATGCCCGGCGGCCCGCTGCTGGCTGAATACATCAAGGAAAAGAATCTGGACAACATGGTTGTTGTTTCCCCGGACCTGGGCGGTGTAAGCCGTGCCCGTGGCTTCGCAGAAATTTTAAATGCACCCATGGCTATTATCGATAAGCGTCGTCCGGAGCCCGGCGTTGCCGAGGTTATGAACCTGATTGGTAATGTTGAAGGCAAGAACTGCATCCTGGTGGACGACATGGTTGATACTGCAGGCTCCCTGACCGAGGGCGCTCGTGCACTGAAGAAATTTGGTGCTAACGAGATTTATGCTTGCTGCACTCACCCCATCCTGACCGATCCTGCTTTGAGCCGCATCGCTCAATCCGATATTACCGAGCTGGTTGTTACCAATACCATTCCCCTAGCTCCTAGCAAGAAGCATCCTAAGATTAAGGTATTGTCCATCGCTCCGATTTTGGCAGAAACCATTCTGCGTATCTACAACGATTGGTCCGTAAGCCAACTGTTTGATACCAAGAAATAAAGCAATAAGCTTGTAGCTTATTTTAGGCTGTACTTATAGTGTAGCTTGTGCCAAGCTTATGCACTTGAACTTTATGCACTAACATTTTTGAGGCTTGCCGACGGCAAGCCTCTTATTTTGGCAATATTTCTAGAGAAAATTATGCGTGTTTTATACATTATCATCTTCTGTGCACTCCTCAGCACAGCGCTGCTCTGGCTAGGCCGCTTGGGCAAGCTGCCCAAGCGCTATGCAGCTAGCGCTGCCCTGACAAGCATGGTGCTGGCGGGCACCCTGCTCCTACTGGCAGTGCTACCGGGCAACAGCTTCTATGGGCCCGTGCTGACCCATAGCAGCACGGCCAAGAAGCAAATTGCCCTCACCTTTGACGACGGTCCCTATCCGCCCTATACCCAGCAGCTTTTACAGGTGCTTGCTGACAAGCAAGTACATGCTACCTTCTTCATGGTAGGCGAAAACGCCGCCAAGCACCCGGAAATCGTGCAAATGGTGCAGGCCGGCGGCCACGAAATCGCCCTCCATGCAGGCAAGCATCAGGACCTGCTCAAGCTAAGCCGCACTGAGCTGGACGCTAACATTGCCGCCGGCAAGAGCACCCTGGAACGCCTTACGGGGCAGCGGGTGCATTACATGCGCCCGCCCCACGGCTTCAAGGACTGGCAGGTGCTGGCGGCCCTTGAGGCCGCAGGCCTCAAGGCGGTCAACTGGAGCGTCATACCCCGGGATTGGACCAATCCCGGTGTGCAGCGCATTGTTGACCGCGTCTGCTTCGCAGCAGAGCCCGGAGCCGTCGTGCTATTGCACGACGGGGACAGCCCACGTAACGCGGCTCCTCGGTCGCAGACCGTCGCCGCCGTGGGCCTCATCATCGACCAGCTCCGCGAAGAAAAATACCAATTTGTGACAATAACTGAAATGGAGAAATAATATGAAACTAATCGTCGGCTTGGGCAATATTGGCCGAGAATACGAAAACACACGGCATAACATTGGCTTCATGGTCGTGGACGAATTGGCGAGGCGCCTCGGCGTCACCTTCGGCAAGGAAGACCGCAGCGCCTACTGCGCCGAATACCGCGCCCCTGAAAAAATCCTCATCATCAAGCCCACCACCTACATGAACCTCAGCGGCATCGCCGTCGGCGCCTATGCCAACTTCTACCACATCGACCCCGAAGACATCGCCGTCATCCAAGACGACATGGATTTACCCGTAGGCCACCTGCGCATTCGCCGCAAGGGCAGCGCCGGCGGTCACAACGGCATCAAATCCATTACCGAGCACCTGGGCACCGAGGAATACCCACGCTTTAAAATCGGCATTGGCCATCCTGAGCGCAACAACAAAGCTGTTGTGAACCACGTGCTGCACCAATTCCAAGGCGAAGACAAGGCTGCAATCGAAACGGCAGTCAAAGCCATGGCCGAAGCACTGGAGCAGTGGCTCAAGGACGGCGACCTCAACGCCGTCATGACCAAATATAATACTAAAAAAGCGAAGAAAGAGAAACCACCTAAAAAACAAGCTACGGAAGAACAACAAACAGAAACCAAGGTAGAGCAAGCAGAAGCAACTAAAGCTGAAGCTCCTAGCCTGCTAGAAAAGGCTATAAAATGGCTTAGCGAAAAATAATTGCATAAAAAGCGCACTGTAATCATAACCAAAGCTATGACTACAGTGCTTTTCTTTATTTTCTCCTCTGCCATACCTCTTGCAGCACGCGCTTTAAGGCATTCACATCAAAGGGCTTATTCAGCATGCCGTCCATGCCCGCCTCCAAGACCTCCTGCTTCGTTTCATTCATAGCGTTGGCCGTGAGGGCAATAATCACCTTCTGGGCTACCTCCTCATCATGCAGACGCCTGATCATGCGGGCTGCCTCAAGGCCATCCATGACCGGCATCATCAAATCCATCAGGATTAAATCCACCTTGGCCCCCTTGGCCTGGGACATATAGTCCACTGCCTCCTGGCCATTGACACAGGTAGTGACCTCAAAGCCAGCCTTTTCCAGCATCATCTGGGCAATCTCGCGGTTGAGCTCCACATCATCCACCAAAAGCACATGCTTACCCTTAAAGCTAAGCTCAGCTGCCTTGGCTGCAGCTTTAGGAGCTGCCTCAGGCTCCGGTACCAGCTTCAGCGGCACATCCACATACACCACCGTGCCCTGGCCCACCTCGCTTTCCACATGAATAGCGCCCTGCAAAAGCTCCACAATATTTTTCGTAATCGTCATGCCAAGACCCGTCCCTTGGATGCCGCTAGCCGTAGTATCCCGCTCCCTCGTAAAGGGCTCAAAAAGCCTCTGCATATACTCCTTGCTCATGCCGATACCGTTATCGCTGATGCGGAAGCTAAAGAGAGCTTCCTCGCCAATGGCCGTGCCCTTTTGCTCCGCGCGCAGGCTTACAAGCCCGCCCGCATTAGTATACTTAATAGCGTTACTCAAACAGTTCAAAAGCACTCGCTGCAAAAGCGTTTTGTCGCATAAAACCTTACCGGTGCCAAGTCGACTAGCATCCAGCAAAAACTGCAGCTGCTTTTCCTTGGCAGCAGGCAGCAGCAGCTCATGAATCCCCTTCACCAGCTCCGCCAAGTCGCAGGGCTCCTCATGAACCTTGAGCTTGCCATTTTCGATGCTGCTCATATCCAACACATCATTAATCAACGAGAGCAGATTTTTACCGGATAACAAAATCTTCTCTAAATACCTTTTCGTGGTAGGATTAACCGCCTGCTCCTGGGCCAGCTTGGCAAAGCCCATAATCGCATTCATAGGCGTGCGGATATCATGGGAAACGCTGTTTAAGAACACTGTTTTCGCTTTATTGCTAGCCTCTGCCTGCTCTAGAGCGCGGCTCAAAAGCTCCTGCTGCTCCTCTAGCTGCTCATTTTTCTTGCTGATAATAGCCACATTCTTCTCCCGAATATGCAATAGAGTGAGCAAGGAAAAGATACCCACAATGACGAAGACGATGGTGCCTATAGCCCAAGGGTCACTCATAATTTCTTCCAGCAGGGAGGGTCTGGCCTGCACCACAGCAAAGCTTCCTAGGAGCTGGTCCACATAATTGGCGCGGACACTGGCCACGGCTTTATTGACAATGGAGGCTAGCTCCGGGCTTTCCTTGGCATTGATGCCCACGCAATAATTGAGCTGCACACCTGGCACAATAGCCATCATCAGGCGCTGGCTTGCATCACGGCCCACCACGTTCTGAGCCTGAAAGGCATACATGAAGGTGGCATCGTATTGGCCCTCTAGCACACCCTCAAGACATTTGTCAAATGATTCCAACAAAACAATTTCCGCATTGGCCAGCAAAAAATCCGGTGCTTTACCAGAATTATAGGCTGATTTGACGAAGGCTACCCTCTTGGGTGCTCCTTGATTATTACGCAGCTTGACCATAAAAAGCGTGGTGCTCAAAAGGGGCTCGCTCAGCCTGTAGCCCAGCTTCTCTGCCTGGTAATAATCCTCGGGCATATCCAAAACAATATCCGCCTTGTGCTCATGAAGTGCCGCCAAATATTCTGTGCGATTCTTCACAGGCACATATTCATATTTAAGGCCGCTGCGACGAGCCATTTCCTGGGCCAGCTGGGGAAAAATGCCCTTATATTCATTATTTTCCAGATAAGAATAGGGACTGCGGTCGGGATTAACCAAAACCAAGAGCTTCCTATCCATGGAATTGGTTAATCGCTGATAAGCATATTCCTCGTGGCTTAAGGGCAAAATATTACCCTTGCGGGGCGTATAATACTTAGAATACAAATCCTGACGCCACATGGGATTAACATAATCCATCTTATGGATAGCGTTATTTACCTCACTAAGCAGCTTTTCATTGCCCTTCTTAACAATAGCAAAGAGGAATTCGGAATCGTATTGGTCCAGCACCCGCTCTTTATCCATAAAGCGCATGCTTGTGGTTAAAATCGCATCTACATCCTTCTTCACTCGCAGGGCATCCTGTAAATCCCGCATGTTTTCGTAATAGCGAATAGTATAGGCAAAGCCCTTTTCCTTGGTGAAGGAATCAAAATTGATATTCACGATGCTGCCACGCAAGGCACCCACACGCATATTTTGATAAGTGCTATAATTACCGGAGGTATAGCGATCATCCTCCTCACGCACTACTAGGACAGAAGAACTACGCCCCACGGGGTTTCTGCTATAAGAAAATTTAGCTAAACGCTCACTACGCTTGCGCACGCCGGTGATGAGGTCTATCTCGCCCCGCTCCAGCATCTTAAAGCCATCATTCCATTTCTCGTCATAGCCAACATACTCACAGCTCCAGTTATTATAAAGCTGCAGCTTTTGCAATAGATCATAACCATAGCCATAAAGACGTCCCCGACCATCCATCTCGTGGTAACCGGGCAAATAAAAATAGCCCACCCGCACCTTTTGATTTTCTGCCGCCGCGGCAGTATTAGGCAACAGCTGTCCCAAGAAGCCGACACCTAACAATATGTAAAGCAGCACAAGCAAGCCACTCTTAATCAGTTCAATAACCTTCCTCATGATGATATCCTTTCGTGCCATGTAGTATTAGCTATACTTAAGGCAAACACTTTTCTAACCATATCCATATTTTAACTAATTACTATGCTTTTGACAAGTAATGCTTATGTAAAAAGTCGGCATTTTAGGCTTTTCAGAACTCTTTTTTCTTGCTACAATATAATTAATAAAAAACAAGGAGGTCGCCCCATGAAAAAACTTATTTTATGCATTCTGTGCCTATTAATGTGCTCCGTATGTGCCGCTGCTGCCCCTGCTAAAAAGGTAGTATTTTGGTACCAGGTTCCTGATGTTATTTTAGAAGTGCAAAACCCTGAAAACGATGTGGAAAAGGGTAAGCTGGAATTCGAAGCCTTCCTCAAGGAAAGATACGGCAAACGCTTTGATATCCAAGTTTTAAAGCGTGCTCCCGAAAAAGAGCTGACCACTGCCGATGTCTCCCTGGTTACCCGCCCCAATTACGTGCCCGTTATTGTGAAGCTGGATTTGGCCGGCGTTGGCACCGGCGAAAAGCTTGTGGGCAAATACGCCACTGTGAAGGTTGCATTGAAGGAAACTGTAGTGTCCGACGGCAAATTCTATAGCTATGATTATGGTGTGAAGGAATACGATAGCAGCATGCTGCGGGTGGCTGGCTACGTGGTTGCAAGCCAGGATGACCCCCGCATCAACACAAAAAACGCTGTCAACGACTGCATTATGGAAGCCTGCACCCTGAACGAAAAGGTTAACCGCTACGCTGATCCCGCTGCCTACGAGAAGGAGCAGGCTCGCTACAAGGGCGAATTCAACAAGCTGCAATAAAGCGAATATTTGTTTCGAGTAACGTTTTGTTACCCATAAAAACACAACGGCAGAACTGCACTATTCGCCTGCAGCTCTGCCGTTATTTTATGCTTTGGTTATGTTACAGTACCTTTAAATCCCAAACATCCTGCCAGCCAGCTCCCTGCCACTAGCAGTGCGGAAAAGCTTATCCACTGTGTGGGCGATGGCCTCCTTACTCAGTCCGTCCTCATAAAAGTTCACAATAAAATCTGCCTCTACTAAAATTTGATAGTCCAAGCCATCAATATCAGTATAGGTGTGGTGGTGGCCTACCAAATAGCAGATACGCTCTACATCCTTGGCGCTATAACCAAGCTTACTTAAAATTCTTTGGGCGATAGCAGGCCCCTCCTGCTCCTGGATTTTGCCGGTGCAGTGCCCCTTGCCATACTTGGCTTCACCGGCCACAATGCCACAGTCGTGCACGAAGCCAGCGGCTTCCACTAGGTCAACTAACTCTGCGTCCGCTCCTTCTAAAAGAGCAATCTCCTTGGCCAGGCTAGCCACCTTAATCAGATGCTGGCAGCGCCGCGGATCACCGGAAAAATGCTGGAGCATAGCTTTATAAAGCAATATATTTTTATGCATAAGCTGCATACCTCCTCAGTAAAAATTGCAAATAAGCTGATAAGATAATTATAACATAAAATATGCATAGTGCTAGTAGCAAACTCTTCTTTTTCTTTTGACAAAAGTTTCTTGCTCATGCTATAAATAGATGTTATAATAAAAGAAATATACTGAAGTTTGTGCTTTTTTAATAAATTCAGGAGGGAGAGCTATTATGTTGAAAAAGAGCTTGCTCTGCCTGCTCGTGTTGGTAGCCCTACTTGTCGGTGCCTGTGGCAGCAAGGAAGGCAAGCAGGGCTTTAAGCTGAAGGATATTACCCAAAATGGCAAGGCTTTTGATGTAAAGAAAAAGTACAGGGTGACTGTTTTGGATAAGGAAACCTATTTCAGGCATAAAGCCTTGGAGCTCTACCCCGGTGTGGGCGAGAGCGCCTTTATCCGTGGTAAGAAATTTGTGAGACCTCATTGGCTGCGCTATTTTAAGGATGGCCAGCAGATGGCGGCTCCCAGCGCTTATGTAAAGTTTGAATAAGCAAAAAAAGGTAGAACAACCTAGGTGGCTGTTCTACCTTTATTTTTATGGGTAACGAAACGTTAGAAAAAATAATGTTCGCAACAGCACTATACCTCGGCCCCGTCCTTTCTAGCTTCCTCGCGAAAGTAATTCAAAAAGGTTTCGGCAGCAAGGCTCATAGTGCGATCCTTGTTCCAATAAAACATCTTATTAAATTCCAATTGAGAGTCCTTAATGGGCTTTTTGGCCAAGCCATCCACCAGCTTTTCGTTAGGAGTGGCGGCGATAACGCCAATATTATTGCTGTTTTTCACAACAGTAAGGGTGGTGTGCAGAGTGTTAGTCATAAAATGGGTCTGCAGCCTTATGCCCTGTTTTTCGTAAAAACGTCTGAGCAGGGAGAACTGCGTGGAATAGCTGCACAGGGGCAGACCTGCCAAATCCTTGATTTCAATATACTCCTTGTCCGTCCAAGGCACCGTTAAATCCTTACGATACACGGCAAAAAGCTTTTCCCTTTCAAAATTAATCATGCCAAACTCAGGATAGATTTTAATGGCCGCATTGGAAAAGGCAAAATCAATATTGCCCGCCCGTATCTTATCCACCTGATCAATGGTGAGCATCTCCTCAAACATAAAGGTAATGCGTGGGTGCAATTTGGTGAAAGGCATCAAATAACGCTCGATAAAATAATGACTGCGCATGGGGGAAACACCAAAGCGAATGGTGCCAAAAACATTGCCATCATATTTTTCCATAGCCAAGGCCAGCTCGTCCTCGCTTTGGCACAACTTGCGCACCTTTTGTACGAACTCGATGCCTGCGGCAGTAAGCTCAATATGCTTGCTGCCCTTTTGGCGCTTGACGAGCCTGACGCCGTAATAATCCTCCAGCTTGGTGATTTGACTGCTCAAGGCTGTTTGCACGATATTCAATTTGCGAGCAGCAGCGCTCATGGTGTTGGACTCAGCCAGCACAAGGAAGTTGCGATAAAAATCAAACTCCATTTTGCTTCTCACTTTTTTTGCTAATTAATAGGTTTTTTCTTCGTTTTACTTTATTATAGACTTAGTTTATACTATAGTCAAGCAAGAGAGTGCGCGCATCTCCGGAAATTAAATATCAAAGGAGTGCAATATCATGACCAACAAACAAGCTATTACTTCCATCGTTTTTGTTATCCTTATGGCTGCTGCTATTTTGGGAAAATAGATTTGCCAATGTCTTCGCCCGATAATTGCCGTTTATCATAACCCATACAGCATTAGTCATTAATTTCAAGCCAGCAAGAGCCGCCGCTTTTGCTGGTTTGTTTTTATGTAAAAAAGCCTTTGAAATCTGGGCAAATTGGTGGTATAATAAGCAACATTGTAAAGCTATAAAGCTTCTGTTCTTGTTTTATAGACGCTTATGCAAAATAGATTGTGTGAAGGTGCTTTATGTTATCACTTATTCTAGCGAAGAAAATATTTTCCCTCTTTATTATCATGATCATGAGCATGTCCCTGGTGCGCTTAAAAATCGTTAAGGCCTCGGACAGCAAAATCATGTCCATTTTGCTTTTATATTTATTCTTTCCCTGTGTTATTATCGAGTCCTTTCAGGTAAGCTTTACGCCGGAAATTCAGCATGGACTGATGCTCAGCACGGTGGCAGCAGTGATTGTCCAAGCCATTCTGCTCTTTTTGGGCCTCTTCTGGAAGCGAGTACTCAACCTAAATGCAGTTGAGCAATGCTCTGTTATTTATTCCAACGCTGGTAACTTAATCATTCCCTTAGTTATCGCTGTATTAGGCCCTGAATGGGTCATTTATTCCAGCACTTTCCTAGCCGTACAGCTGGTGCTCTTTTGGACTCACATGAAGTCCACCATGGCGCGAGAAACACACATGGATTGGAAGGCTGTCTTTACTAATGCCAATATGATTGCTATTTTCATCGGTCTCGTTTTGTTATTCACCGGCTGGCGCTTGCCCGAACCGGTAAACGATGCATTCCATGCTTTGGGGCTTGTTATCGGCCCCTCCGCTATGATTATTGCGGGTATGCTTTTGGGCAATATGAGCTGGGAGAAAATCAAATCCTATAAGCGGGTGCCCTTGGTGGCTTTTTTGCGTTTAATTGTCATGCCGCTGATGGTGCTTGTCTTCTTAAAATACAGCGGCCTTGCCAGCTTCTCCCCTGACGGCGAAACAATTTTGCTGATTACCCTTTTGGCCACGGCAACTCCTTCGGCCACCACCTGCGTGAGCATGGCCTCCCTTTTTGATAACCAACCGGAATATGCCAGCGTTATCAACGTGGTTACTGCTACCCTGTGCACCATTACCATGCCCTTGATTGTGTGGATTTATCAGCTGTGATGATGCTTCCTACCCCCAAACGCGGTAGGAAATGTTTGTTCGCTTTTAATATTTCTATTAGTGGAGATGAAAGCCGTGACACAAAAAGAATTCTTTGGCAATCCTAAGCTGCGTGCACAGCCTTGTGATTTTCACCTTAATCAATATTACCCTGCACTACCACTTTTCCTATATTGGCCTTGCCCACATGACTAGCTCCTGCTCGGTGATTACCGATACTATGGGCAGCGGCGATAGCGTGGCTTTAAATAGCAGCGTAGCCCTCTGGATTATGGCTATCTTAGTTTTTATTTCATCCTTTAGCTTTAGTATCTACAACCAACTACTTAGTTTTAACCCCATCAGTAAAATTGCTATTTTTAGCTCCTTTATGCCCATTACCGGCGTCATGATTTCCGGCTGGCTTTTGGGCGAGCCCTTTGTCACGCGTTATTATCTAGCCGCAGTTATCGTGGCCTGTGGCATTTATGTCATCAATAGAAGTAAATAGAAGTCCGAAACACAAAAGCGGCAGAACTGCACTATTCACTTGCAGCTCTGCCGTTATTTTTTTATTATATTGTGTTACTCATCCGTAGGGAAGAGTATGTTAAAATTTATCAACCGCGGATTAATTTAATACCGGGCACAGTGCTTCTTACACATTTCCAGAGCAGCACGGAGATGCTGCAGTCCACAAATGAGTGTACCACGGTGCCTAAGCCTACTAAAACAACTACACTCATGATAAAGTCACTGTCTAACTGTGCCGTGGTAAACATGTAGCCAGAAAAGAAAAAGGGAGCAACTACTAAAACCTCGCTCAGGCCGTGAATAAGTGCCAAACCGCCATTTAAGCTGATGCAAGCAAGGGGCTTGTCGAGGATATCGGTGTAACGCTTGATCAGTACAGCGCCCACGAGAGCAAAGATAATATGGGAAGCAGCGCGCATGGCAATGATAGCGATAATTATACCACTATTTGCAGGGGATGACAAAGGATTTTTTCTTACGTACTTTCTTGCGTACTTACCAGTGATACTTCTCGCCCCGGCTAATCTTAAAAGCCCGGTAAATCTGCTCGATTAAAAGCAGGCGTATCATTTGATGGGTGAAGGTCATTTTGGAGAAGCTGAGTGCGAAATCAGCCCGCTTGCGCAGGGCGTCCGTATAGCCAAAGGCACCGCCAATGACAAAGGTAATGTGGCTGTTGCCTGCAAGAGTGAGGCTGTCCATCTTCGCCGCCAGCTCAGGACTAGAGATTTGCTTGCCAACCACATCCAGCAAAATCACATAGGAATTCTCCGGGATGATAGCCATAAGCCGCGCTGTTTCCTTCTCCAGCACCTGCTGCTTGATAGCAGGTGTAGGGTCGTCCGGCATGCGCTCCTCATTGATGGCCACTGTTTCCAGTTTACAAAAGGGGGTCAGGCGCTTAGTGAACTCCGCAATGCCTGCTTCCAAATATTTTTCTTTAATCTTGCCCACGCAAGCAATCGTTATTTTCATAAATTGCCTGCTTAATTATTCATTTGCTCGGGGAGAGCTTCCAAAACAACGGTGCGCTCGATTTCGGCATCGCCACGACGCAGAGTCAATACCAAGCTGTCGCCCACTTTATTGGCTTTAACAATTTCGGTAACCTCTTTAGAGGTGGATACCTTCTTACCGTTGATTTTAATAATAATGTCGCCAGGGCGCACGCCAGCCTTATAGGCAGGGCTATTGCGGTACATATTGCTAATGTAAACGCCGCCATGGAGGTCGATACCGATGCTATCCTTGTCCACGTTCTTATTCTTAGCCAAGGCCTCGCTGTCAATAATCATGATGCCCAGATAAGGTCTAGCCACGGAGCCTTTTTCTACCAAGGTTTGCAGAATGGGCTTGGCAGTGTTAATAGGAATGGCAAAGCCAATGCCCTCCACGCCGTTACCTGCGTATTTCGCGCTGTTGATGCCCATGAGCTCGCCATCAGCATTCACCAGAGCGCCACCGGAGTTACCGGGGTTAATAGCCGCATCAGTTTGAATCAGGGTGTATTTGTTTTCGCCTACAGTAATTTGTCTATTCAAGGCACTGACAATACCCACGGTTACGCTGCCACGCAGCTCCATGCCCAAGGGATTGCCGATAGCAATAGCAGGCTCGCCTACCTGAATGGTGTCGGAGTCACCCATAGGAGCCTCAGGCAGATTTTTGGCATCAATCTTTACTACGGCCAAATCAGTAGCCGGGTCGGTGCCCAGCACCCTGCCCTTCACATTACGACCGTCGGTCAGGTAAACAGTGATTTCCTTAGCACCGGCAACAACGTGGTTATTGGTAGCAATATAGCCTTTTTTAGCATCATAAATAACGCCGCTGCCTACGCCCTCAACCACGCGCTCCTGCACCCTGCGTCCACCGCCAAAGCCCGGCAAATTGCCAAAGGGAAAGCCAGGGAACAGGTCTGCCAGATCAGGCACTACCTCGCGCTTGATAGCCTTGGTGGCGATACCAACAACGGAGGGGCCCACCTTTTTGGCAGCCTGCACGATGGGAGTATTGCGAGCAGAGCTCAGCTGCTGCTCCTGCTTAGCAGCAGGCTTTTCAGCCACGGCTGCAGAGGTTTTGCTGTCGCCACAGCCGGCAATCAGCACGGTCGCACCCAGCATACCACAAACGAAAATATTCAATGCTTTTTTCCAAGTAGTCTTGCGCATCATCTTCACTCCTTGCTTCAAAGTACGGTTTATTCTTCATCCACAAAGCCTGGCAGAGCTAGCTGCCCTGTCAGATAATCGGCCACGGGCTGGCTTTGGCTGGCCACCAAAAGCCGCGTTTCCTGCAACCGTTTTTTACTATCCAAAATATCTTGCACTGTGTCCAAGGCCAGTCGTGGCAGATTGTTTTGCTCACTCAAGTGAGCTAGGAACACCCGCTTGGGCAAGCGCTCCAGCCCGGCTAAGAACTGTCCTGCCGTTGCGTTGGACAAATGACCTCGCGTGCCTAAAATACGTTGCTTCAGCTCGTAAGGATAGCTGCCATTTTTGAGCATCTTCACATCATGATTGGCCTCTAAAATCAGCACATCGCTGCCAATAACAGCTTCGCGCACAGGGTCCGTCACAAAGCCCGTATCCGTCACGTATGTACATTTGGCTGCGCCACTGCGCCAGTAAAAGCTGTAGCCCTGGGGCTGCAACGCATCATGGGAGGTAGCAAAGCAGCTGACCTGCACATCCCCCACCAGCATCCGCTGGCCTGTGAGCCGACAGTTGGCCCTGTTAAGCTCAGGATATTTACTAAACACTGCCCGCCAAGTGCCCTGGCTTGCGTACATAGGTACCTGATATTTTTTGGCAAAGGTCACTATCCCCTTCACATGATCCACATGCTCATGGGTAATAAACACTCCGCCCAATTCCTCAGGACAGGCCCCTACCTGCCACATGCGCTTCACCAGCTCACGACAGCTGATGCCCACATCCACTAAAAATCGTTGGCTATCCGTGCTAATCAGGGCTGCATTTCCCTTGCTGCCGCTGGCCAGCATGACAACCTGTAAATCCTTCGCCAAAATTGGCACACTCCTATCACTAAACGCTTATATTATAACAGAGAAATTTAACATTTTTGTGGCATTTTCGTAACAAACATGCTAAGAAAGAGAAAAAAGGTGCACTAACCAAGCTAGTCAGTACACCTTTGGTAAATCCATTAATGCTGCTTCCTGCATGTGGGGCACAGACCATAGAAATAGAACTGCCCGCCCGTGATTAAGTAATCATTTTGTTCCTTAGCCAAATTATTGAGCTGCTCGCGCATGGCCTTATCCATGGGGACATCGCGAATATCGCCGCATTCTAGGCAGCACAGGTGATAATGCTCATGCATATTGGCATCATAACGATAGCTATCCTCGCCGGTATTTAGGATTTGAATCGCCTTAATGTCGCGCAGTATTTCCACAGTTTTATACACCGTAGCAAAGCTCATGGCCGGATATTTAGGCTGCAGTTTGCTGTAGAGCATTTCCGCATTGGGGTGCCAGGGCTTTTCGGATAAAGCCTCATACACAGCCAAGCGCTGTGGTGTTACCTTGTAACCATGGTCGCGAAGTAGAGCAGTGAGCTCTTGACTAGTAAGCATGTTACATCACTCCATTGCTAATAACAGGGGATACAAGGGCTGTCCCCCATAAAATACTTCTACTTCCCAATCCTCATTTAATTCTTCTAGCTTTGCAGCTAAGGCACCAGCTGCATCCTCATCCAAATCAGCACCGTAATACAGGCTCAGCAGCTCATAATCCCCGCCGCTCAACATTTGCTCCAGCACATCCTCGATATTTTTACCGGTGCAGACAATTTTATCGTTGAGAATACCAAGATAATCCCCTTGGCGTACCTCAAGTCCATTGACCACGCTATCGCGCACGGCCACAGTGACGCTACCGCTGGCAGCCTCCCTGGCCTCTTTAGTCATAACCACAGTATTTTCATCCAAGCTGCGGGTGGCATCAAAATGCAAGAGTGCTGCCAAGCCCTGTGCCATATTGGTAGTGGGCACAAAGGACACCTTGGAATTACCCAAGAGCTTGCGCACCTGCTCCGCTGCCAAAATGATATTTTTATTATTGGGAAGAATGATATATTGCTCGCAGGTGCCATTTTCAATGGCTTGCACGAAATCCTCCACCGGCGGGTTCATGCTTTGCCCGCCGCTGATGATTTCTGCGGCGCCCATCTCGTGCATAATGCGGGCGATGCCCTCGCCTGCAGCCACGGTAAGCACGCCTACGCCGTGCTTCACTGGCTGTATATCCTCGGCCGTGAAAAGACGATTTTCGTGCTGGTCCCGCATGTTTTCAATCTTAATATCGTGAAGTGTACCCCATTGCTGGGCAGTATTCAGCGCATTGCCGGGGTTTTTGGTGTGAATATGTACCTTGACGATATCCTCAACCACAGCCACAATCA
This sequence comes from Phascolarctobacterium sp., assembly GCA_034086985.1. Classification (GTDB taxonomy): domain Bacteria; phylum Bacillota; class Negativicutes; order Acidaminococcales; family Acidaminococcaceae; genus Phascolarctobacterium_A. The sequence continues at coordinate 17,022 of JAXDZG010000010.1, read as the reverse complement.
TAGAGTTGCCCAAGCCCTGCAGCGCCTCGCTGACGGTCTTTTTATCAACGCTAGCACCCTTGACAATGAACTCGGTGCAGTAGGGGTACTCCAAATCCAAAGGCTCGCCGCCCAGCTTCATGCTGGCCGGACGAGGCGCTACCTCCAGCACCTGGCAATCCTGCCCTCTGAGGCCTGCCAAGCAGCCCTCAAAAAAGGCAATCAAGCCCTGGCCACCGGCATCCACAACCCCCGCTGCCTTTAAAGCAGGCAGCTTTTCAGGCGTCAGCGCCAGCTCCTCCTTGCCGGAGCGAATGGCTGCCAAAAGCACATCCTCTAGGCTCACATTCTCGCTGCGCACCGCTTGGTACGCACCCTTGGCCATGCCACGGGCCACCGTTAAAATGGTGCCCTCTACGGGCTTAGCTACGCTTCTATAAGCATACAAAATGCCAAACTGAAAGGCCTTGCCGATTTCAGTATTATTCAAGGTCTTTTTACCGGCCACACCCTTGCCGATGCCACGCAACAGCTGGGACAAAATAACGCCGGAATTGCCGCGAGCGCCCATAATGGCGCTGCGGGCAGCAGCTGCGCCCACTTCACCAGCCTCGGCAGCATCGCTCATGGCACTGATCTCCCTAGCCACGGAGGCCATGGTATGCATCATATTGGTACCGGTATCACCATCAGGAACGGGAAATACATTCAGCTCGTTGATGGCTTCATAATTCTTCTCAAAGCTATGATAAGCACCCAGCAGCATGTCCTTAACCTGCTTGCCAGTAATCTCCTGCATTAACTCCATCTCACTCCCACACCTTTCCTTTAGGCCTTGCAACGTACAAAGACGCCTATGGCACCAGGCCCAAGATGAGCTGCCAGCACAGTACCAATACTGGTTACCATAACCGGCACCCCGGGGTAACGCTCCTGCATTTCTGTAGCCAAGGCCTGGGCCTCATCGGGCACCACAGCGTGAGCCACAAAAATTGCCTCGATAGGATCATGGCTGGAGGCCAGCTCCACCATACGCTTCAAAATCTTTTTGCGAGTGCGAGCCTTATCGCCGATTAAAAGCTTGCCCTCCCTATCAAGATGAACTATGGGGCGAATGCCCAGTATATTGCCAACCAAAGCGCCCACCGCACCGATGCGGCCGCCCTTTTGGAGGTAATCCAAGGTTTTTACAGTAAAATAGGTCTCGGTACGCAGGGCACAGTCCCGGGCAAAGGCTTCCAGCTGGTCCATATCCTCCACGCCGGAGTCGGCCAGACGCAAAACCTCCATGGCCATGCCGCTCAGGGGGCAGGCTGCTGTTAAGCCGTCCACGCAACGAATATCGGCGCCCTTAATCTCGCTCATAACCTGCTTTGCCACCATGCAGCAGGTCTGGTAGGTGCCGCTGAGCACGCTATCCACCGCAATATAGATAACCTTTTTACCTTCTTTAACCAAATTAGTAAAAAGCTCATGAATATAACCCACAGGCGGTTGAGAGGTGCCCGGAAGCTGGCCGGTTTTTTCTACCATGGCAAACATTTCTTCCAAGGAGCGGTCTCCATCCCACCATTCCTCATTGCCGTGCCGTGCAATCAAGCGCAAAACATGACAGCGAGGGTCATCCTTTAAAGGGGTTTCTTCGGATACGGCAATTGTATCCACTACAACATGTATTTTATCCTGCATATAAGCCTCCTGTAGGGTATTTTTATTAAAAAATCGAAAAAAATCCGCACTTATTCCATGTTACCTTACATTGTACCATAATCTTAACATTTTTGCCACTAGATATGTGTCCATCTTGTAATCTTTTGCTAACTAAATAGTAAATTCGTAAAATGGCAAAAAAAAAAGCCCTTACGAAGAAGGGCCAAATGAGGGGCTGTTTTGATGATACTAGTATACCATCTTTGTATACAAAATGCAAGAGTTTTTTTGTAATTTTTCTTACAATTTTTATTTGTAGTCTGCGCCCAACATGATCACACCATCGCAGTTGGCGGCGCCATCACGGGTAATGCGCAGCTTGTGGGCAAAGGGCACCTGGGACAGACGATTTACCACCGCACCATTATTGGTAGTGGAGATAACGGTAGTCTGGGCCATAAGCTCGCCACTGCCACCGTTGATAACGGTAAAGCCTGCTGCCTGAAGCTTCTTCATGGCGCTAGCGCCCGCAGATTTACTGCCGCTACAGTTTACGAGGCGCACCACAGTACCACTCTTTTGGGTAGAGGTGGCTTTAGCAGCTGTCTTACCGGCTTCCATCTTGCCTTTATCCTTGCTAGCTGCGGCCTTATCCTTAGCAGCCTTTTTCGCAGCCAGCTCTTTTTCTTCCTTCACTGCTTCCTTGTTCTCGCCGCTGTCATCGCCCTGCTTAGCCTTGGCTACGGCAGTGGTATATTCCTTTTCCATAAGCTCGGCAGCAGATTTGTAGCTGGCAGTCATGGTCGCACCCTGCATCTTCACCATTTGCTCGCGCAAATCGGTAATATCGGGCAGCCAATAGCTGATGCCATCAATATATTCAGGGGTGCCGGGCACAGTGGCCATGGCTAAGCCCTTGGTCTTCACCATAGCATGGAGAGCTCGTCCTAAATCCACCATATCCGCAATGGGCAGGTCGGTCTTCACCATATTGGTCAGCTGCTTAGCTAAGCCAGGAATGTGCAAAAGCATATTGGCAGAAGTGATGCGGTCATACACAGCCATAATGAAGTGCTGTTGGCGACGGATACGACCAATATCGCCCTCCTCATCACGATAGCGCACATATTGAATAGCGGTCTTGCCATCCATATGCTGCATGCCCTTTTTCAAATCAATTTTAAAGCCATCCCATGTATCATAATAATACATATTCTTCTCAACATTAATATCCACGCCACCGATGGCGTCCACAAGGCCTACGAAGCCCTTAAAATCCACCATCACGTAATTATTAATCTTGATGCCCAAAAGCTCTTCCGTAGTCTTTTGGGTCAGCTCCCGGCCGCCGTAGGCATAGGCATGATTAATTTTATCCCAGCCATGGCCCTTAATGCGCACGCGGGTATCACGAGGTACGCTGAGCAGGGAAGCTGACTTTTTATTGGTATCAAACATGACCACAAAAAGGGTATCACTGCGTCCCACATCATATTCCTCAGCGCGCTCATCCACACCTAGGACGATAATATTCTTTTTTAAGCTCAATCTGTCACTGGGCGACAGATTATCCATCCCCTTTTCCGGATTAAAATAACTAAAAAGCAAATAGGCAAAGGCGCATATTGCAGCCACTATGCCCAGAATTTTCACCTCAAAAATACTTTTCATACTGCCATCCTCTCATTTGCATTTTTAAATCAAAACATAGTATCGCGCTAAAGCTCATTCTCAGCCTGAGCCAGAAATGCCTCCAGCTCCTGCCTACTGCGGTGCAAAAAAGCATGCAGCATGCGGGCCGTCAGTCCCCAAATTACGTGGTCGCCGCACTCATAAAAATACACATAATACTGCTTATGCTTGCGCCAGCCCCGCATACGGTCGGGCACCAAATCGAAAGGGAAATCCTCCCCCGGATGGTCCGCCAGCTCCATGGAGCAGCGCCGTGGCTTCATGGCCAGCAGGGTTTTCAGGGGCACCGTAAAGACGCATTCTACTTCGCTGGGATTAAAGGAAATCTTACTGGTATCCTTAAGCATGCCCACGAAGGGATGAATGATGGGCCCCATATGGGTCACCAGTGCATCCAGTTCACCGCAGATGGTGATATCCTCCGGCGTAAGTCCCAGTTCCTCGCAGGTTTCCCGCACGGCGGTCACCTCGAAATTATTGGCATCAGCACACTCCACCTTGCCCCCGGGGAAGCAAATCTGTCCCGGCTGCCAGCGTAGGCTGTGAGCTCGCTCTTCAAAAAGCACAGCTATGCCGTCATCGGTCTCGACCAAAGGCAGCAGCACCGCCGCTTCCCACAGTCTATCCAGCTTATCAATGCCGGGCGGGCGCCGATGCAAGCGCTCATATAAAACTTGTTGTAGCTTATCCATATTTTCCATAACAGCACCATATTATAACACTTGTAGCACGCAAATTCCAGTTTAAATATCGCTATTTTTACTCATTGAAATCCTTTATTATCTTCTACAAGCTTAAAGTCCTCTCCTGCTAAGCCACAGAAATTTTACAGAAGCACAAGAAGCCTTAAAGATATAAGCTTTAAGGAGAAAGGAAAAGCGCCGCCCACATAAAGCAGGCGACGCCAAGGGAAAGGACGATATTAGTAGAGAGGCTCTTGGATGTTAGCGCGCTCGCTCTTGTCAACCATAGCAGCAACAGTTGCGTCACCGGTGATGTTAACGGCAGTACGCGGCATATCCAGAATACGGTCGATACCAGCGATCAAAGCGGAGCCTTCCAAAGGCAGACCCAAAGTGGTCAAAATCATGGTCAACATGATGAAGCCAGCGCCGGGAACGCCTGCGGTACCGATGGAAGCCAGGGTACCGGTCAGGATGATGGTCAGATATTGAGCACCGGTCAGCTCAATGCCGTAGAGCTGAGCGATGAACAGTGCGCAAACGCCTTGGTAAGCAGCGGTGCCGTCCATGTTAATGGTTGCGCCCAAGGGCAGTACGAAGGAGGAAACCTCTTTGGAAACGCCCATCTTTTGTGCGCAGCTCATGGTCAGAGGCAGGGTGCCGCCGGAGGAGCAGGAGCTAAATGCCATCAGGAAAGCAGGGGAAACACCCTTGAAGAATTTGATAACATCGTAGCCAGCCACGAATTTCAACAGTGCGCCGTAAACAACTACTGCATGAACCAAGCAAGCCAGATATACAGCCAGCACAACCTTCAGCAAAGGCAGCAGTACGGCAGGGCCGTTAGCAGCAACAACCGGGGTAATCAGGCCGAATACGCCGATAGGAGCAACGGACATGATGTAGCCTACCATTTTGTAGGATACTTCAGCCAGACCATTGATGGTGTGCTTCAGATAATCAGCCTTTTCACCAACAGCGGTAATACCAACGCCAGTGAACAGAGCAAAAACGATGATCTGCAGCATGTTAGCCTTAACCATTGCGCCCAGCGGGTTGGTGGGGAAAATGTCGATGATAACCTTCATCAGAGGAGGAGCAGCCTTGGCAGCTACCTTTACAGATTCAGCAGGCATTGTCAGACCAGCGCCCGGTTGGAAAGCGGTACCGAAGCCCAAGCCGATAACGATAGCGAAAGCGGTGGTAACCATGTACCAAGCGATGGTCTTGATACCGATGCGGCCAACCTTTTTGATATCACCCAGACTGCACACGCCAATTACCAGGCTGGAGAATACCAGAGGAACGATGACCATCTTGATCATGTTCATAAAAATGGTGCCCAAGGGTCCGATCCAGGTTTTGGCAAAGCCAGCGCCTTCAGCACCCAGCTCTAAGCCGGCAATAATACCGAGAGCTAAACCGATGAGAATTTTGGTAGATAAGTTCACGATGAATAACCCCCTAAACATAATTAAAATACTATTGTTATCATTATAGCAGAGCTTTTAGCAAAAGTCCGATTGTATACAGTATTATTGGCGTGTATACAATATATTTCAAAATACAAAGTCACTGCAACAGTCCCATGTGATTATGTTTGCAAGGTTTGCTCACAAAAGAAAAATATCCCCTGCATCGCTACAAGGGATATTTGATGTCTATTTACTTTGCAAATAGCTCGAATAAAATTACAGCCACAGCACCGGGAATGCCAAAAAAGCCGGCAATCAAAGCCTTGAAGATAGTAATCTTGAGGCCAAAGCCCACAAAGGAGCCTAAAATATTCACCAGCCACAGCAAAACTGCACCGCAAATGCCGTTCCATACCAGCTTAAAGGGCATGGACAAAAGCTTAACAATGATAAACAGCAAAAGCACGCCCACCAGCAGGGGTCCCAAAGAACCCAAGGGGCCAAGGCCGGCGCTAGCTGCCAAACCTTCTAAAGTCTCCATGAATAGAAGCGCCTACCTTTCTTAATCTACATTGCACGCCTATTTTCCAAGGCCTTGGACAGGGTTACCTCATCTGCATATTCCAAGTCGCCACCCATAGGCAGGCCATGAGCGATACGGCTCACCGTAATACCGATGGGCTTTAAAAGCTGAGCCAGATAGGTGGCTGTAGCCTCACCCTCCACATCGGAATTGGTGGCAATAATAATCTCGCTAATTGATTCCTGCTGCAAGCGCTGAAAAAGCTCACGAATACGCAGCTTATCAGGTCCCACCCCATCCAAGGGTGAAAGCACGCCGTGCAGCACATGATAGAGGCCATTGTAGCCACGACTGCGCTCCATAGCAGCGATATCCTGGGGCTGCTCCACTACGCAAATAGTAAACTTATCCCTGGAAGGGTCGCTGCAAATCGCACATCTTTCGCCATCGGTAAGATTATAGCACTGGCTACAATAATGAATGCTTTTTTTCGCACTGCTTAGAGCCTCGGCCAACTGCTGTACCTCTCCCTCAGGCATATCGATAATATGATAGGCCAGACGCATGGCTGTCTTAGAGCCTACGCCGGGCAAGCGGCGCAGCTGCTCATATAGATTGGCCAAGGGCCTGATCATCCGGGCCATCTTACATGCCGGGCAGCTTCATACCGCCGGTAATTTTAGCCATTTCCTTTTCGCTTACTTCCTCAACCTTTTTCAGGCCATCGTTAACTGCAGTAAGGATCATATCCTCCAGCATTTCCATATCGTCAACATCAACTGCTTCAGGTTTAATTTTAATGGATTGCAGCTCTTTTTTACCGGTTACCACTACAGTTACAGCACCGCCGCCCACAGAGGTTTCAAAGGTGCGCTTTTTCAAATCCTCTTGCATTTTTGCCATATCGGCCTGCATTTTTTGCACCTTTCTCATCATTGCTTGCATATTACCCATACCACCAGGAAACATAAGTAAATCCTCCTTTATTATCTACATCAATAATTATATTTATCTTGAGCTCCGCTCTGAGCGAAACAACAATTCAGCTTTGGTCCACTTTAGTTATGGTACCACCAAGGGCATTCATAGCTCTTTGCAGGCTTTCGGGCAGCTCGTTGGGCTCTAAGGACTGCGTCTTAGGCGCTGCCTGCTGGGGCTTAGCCACAGCAGCTTTGGGCTTAGCACTGCCTCCCGTGCGCTTTTTGAGCTCGGCCTCTGCCTCGCATTGCAGGCGGATAGGTCTGCGCGCAACCCGCAGCAGCACGCCCTCGAAATACTCCCGAAAATCAGGCTTTTGCATACGCTGACTTTGAAAAGCGCTCTTAAAGGCTACTACCAAAAGGTCATTGGCAAAGCTATAAACGCGTCCTGCCTTAGCACAGGAGTGCATGGACATTTTTTTCTCCGAGCGCACCAGCTCCAGGGTTTGCTGCCAAAAGTCTTCGCCGGCGGCATAGTCGCCGCCAAATTCTTCGATAGCAGCATTGGTAACTGAGGAAGCTGCGGGAGCTGGTTCGCCAGAACTAGCCACGGGAGCAGCTGCTATCTTGGGTGCAGCTACCTTGGGCGCTGCGACCGCAGGAGTCTGCGAAGCAACGACCTTGCTAGGCGCAGGAGTTATGGGCGCTGCCTGCTTAGGAGCTGCTTGCGGCGTTGCCGCAGTAGCAACCGGGCTCGGTGGCGCTGCTAAAAGCTGCGCCAGCTCCTCGGCCGAGGGCACGCCCTCGTCCGGCTCGACGAACTGCTCCTCAGGGCCTGTGTAGAGCAAGTGCTGAGGCATTTGCTTCGCCTGCGGTGCAGGCGCGCCGCCGGCCAGCTGCCGCTCCAGGCTCTCCACGCGAGCCGTCAGGCTCGCTAGGGCGCTGCCTTCGCGGCGGCACAGGTCTAACAAGCACAGCTCTGCCGTGATGCGGGGACGCATGGTACCACGCAGCTCTTGCAGAGCTGCGTGCAAACGCTCCTCCGACGCCATAATTCTATCCGTGCTATATAAAGCAGCCAGCTCGCTTAAGCTTGCTGCCGTATCCGTCAAATACACCTCGTTATATTGGGGCACTGCCTTAAAGAGCAGCAGCGCGCGCAAATATTCCACCAGCTCCGCCATAATTTGGGGTACATCCTTGCCCTGCTCCATTAAAGCGCTCAGCTGGGCCAGCGCACTGGGCACGTCCTGCTTGCCGATGGCGCCCACAAGCTCGCGCAAGGCCTCCCGTCCCACAATGCCCAAGACCTCGCGCACTGTAGCAGCAGTTATTTTTTTGGCCATGACGCCGCATTGATCCAAAAGACTCAGGGCGTCACGCATACCACCCTCGGACTGGATAGCGATTAAGCGCAGCGCTTCTTCCTCAGCCTCAAGGCCACTGCCTTTAGCTACCATAGCTAGATGCTGAACAATCTCATCCACCGTAACACGGCGAAAATCAAAGCGTTGGCAGCGAGAATGAATGGTCGCAGGAATTTTATGAGGATCCGTAGTGGCCAAAATAAAGATTACATGGCTGGGTGGCTCCTCCAGTGTTTTCAAAAGTGCATTAAAGGCCTCCGTAGTCAGCATGTGCACTTCGTCGATAATATAGACCTTGTAGCGACAATCAACCGGTGTAAAGGCCAGCTGGTCACGCAGGGTTTTGATTTCATCGATGCCGCGATTGGAAGCCGCATCGATTTCGAACACATCCATGGAGCTACCCTCGGCGATGCGGCGACAGTTGTCGCACTCACTGCAGGGGTTAGGCGTAGGCCCGTGCTCGCAATTCAGCGCCTTGGCTAAAATGCGAGCGGTGCTGGTTTTGCCGGTGCCGCGAGGCCCGGCAAAGAGATAGGCGTGGGCAATGCGGCCGCTGCTCAAGGCGTTGGAAAGCGCCTGCTTCACAGGCTGCTGTCCCACTAAGGTATCAAAATTTTGAGGCCGCCACTGGCGGTACAATGCCACATATGCCATAGCCTTGCTCCTTTCGCAAGTGTTCATTCTGCTTGTGGCGCATACTGCGCTGCGCCACAGCCCTAATAGCTATATTATAGTATAATCCCCGCTCAGTCGCAAGGACAAAAAAAGCGCTGAGCTACGCTCAGCGCCATTACTTCCCTGTAGGGCCGCAAACCGGAGCACCCCCACGGCACATGAAAGTATCCGCTTAAGGCTGCTTCCTTCCGGACCTGACCTGGTTCACAGGCTCCCATTGCGCAGGACTCAAGCTTACGGTCCTACAGAGAAGCAATAAAAAAGCCGCACTTGCGGCCGATTTTTATGGCGGAGAGAGAGGGATTCGAACCCTCGGTACGGTATCCCGTACACACGCTTTCCAGGCGTGCACCTTCAACCACTCGGTCATCTCTCCAGGGTTGAAAACTAGAACAATTTTCAATTCCCGCACCCAATTCAGGCACGCACAGTAAAACAACTGCGAATATTATTATACTTGTTCAGCCGCAGTAAGTCAAGAGCTTTTTGTAAAATTTTTAATAAAAACAGCAAATTAGCTAGCTGTATTCCATACAAAAGCGATGCCGCAGAAGGAAAGCTCCCAACATTGGCATCGCCCTTATAACATCATTTTAATCATCATTATCTTCAGCAGGCACAAGCATCACGGCGCAGTCCACATTAAGCACTACGTTTTCCGAGGTGCTGCCCAGCTCATCACCATTGGTCATATCGGCGCCGGTCTTAGCCATCATAATCAAGCTTACATTGTCTCGCTCGCAGATAGCGGCAATTTTCTTCGAGGCCACGCCATGAGCTACGTGATAATCGGCTTCAATACCGAAAATCTTCATTTCGTCCACCAGCTCCTGTAAAAAGAGCATGGCACTGCCGTATTTTTCCTTATAATCGTGCTTATTACGACTGTGCTCAATGACGTGCACGAAAATAACCTTGCCCACAAATTCGCGAAGGCTGCGAATAATATTCAAGGCCTCCAGGGATTTACGCGAAAAATCCGTGGGCACCAAAATAGTCTGCAAAAGATTTTCCTGCTCCTCGTGGGGCTCTGCCTTGTTAATCAGCAGGGGAATATTAGTCGCCCTCGCCAAATCAAAGGTGGTGCTGCCCATGAGGGCGCGCTTTAAAAAGCCCTTGCGGTGGGAAGCTACTAAAACCAAATCGGCATCATATTCTGCGGCCAGGCCCTGCACAGTTTCGCTAATGTCGCCCGTACGGGTAACAATGGCAATCTCTTCATAGCCTGCCTGTTCTATATCATTTTTATAACCCTCTAAGCGACTTTGGGTGCGTTTATAGCTACTACCGTCAGGGTCGGCGTCGTCATCGTCATCAAAAACGTGCGCCAGGACCACTTCTGTCTCCGTGTCGGGGCATAAGCTAAACAGACACTCAGTCAGCTTGTCGGCCTGCGGGGACAAATCGGTCGCCAGCAAAACCTTGGTGAATGTACTCATTTATCTGCTCCTTTGAACAAAGATATATAATGGTACTCTTTCGCCATGAAATGGAAAATTCCTGCTAGGGATTGGCATCTTATTAGGGAAATTTAAGAGCTACTCAGCGGCTACTCAACGCCTACTCAGCGGGTCCACTACACCATTGGCGAGGAAAGCGGCTTCGCGGTCACGGCAGGTACCACACTGATGGCATGGCTTGTCGCCACCGTCATAGCAGGACCACGTGAGCTCGTAGGGCACGCCAAGGCGCAGTCCCTCGGCCACAATATCCTTTTTCGTTTTATCCACGAAAGGAGCTACTAAGCGCACCTTTTTGCCACTGCCTAAGTAAACTGCTTGGTTCATGGCCTCGTTAAATTCATGACTGCAATCGGGATAGGCATTGCCAGCGGCATCGTCTGCATGGGGTCCATAATAAATAACATCGCAGTTATATTCCAAGGCAATACTTGCTGCAGTTGCCAAAAACAAGCCATTACGGAAGGGCACATAGGTAGTAACGGCCTCTCCCTTGCGCTCCTTAAGCTGCTCTGCGTAGGAGGTATGGGGCACTGCCTCAGTGGAGCCTGCCAGTAAGCTACAATTACTGTGTGCAAAAATCTGGGACAAGTCCATTTCTAAAAGCTCCACCTTATAATGAGCTGCAACAGCACGGGCTGACTGCACCTCGCGGCTGTGCTTCTGACCATAGCTCATGGAAAGAGCCAGCACCTCGTCCCCATATTTTTCCTTAGCCAAGGCTAGACAGGTGGAGCTATCCACGCCACCACTTAATAATACCAATGCTTTCATCTTACTTGCCCCCTCATTATTGCAAATCATTTAATCTTTACTACTGTAACGTTTCGTTACTCGAAACGTATGTTTTTATTCATTGACTGCTTGATACTCTTTATGCTCACGCTTATCGTCTTGCTCATCCTGAGCATTTTCGATGCGTAGCTGAGCATTGGACTGTTGCAGTACAACTTGTTGAGCTTGGACATCCTGCAGAATCTGCCCCACGCTTCTCGGAGCAAATTCAACCAGATCATACCTGCCAAAGCTTCCTGCCACATCACCATAATGAGCTACAAAAGCGTCATGAGACTTAAAGTCTGCCAATTTACCACTCAAATCCTCAGCACTCCAGCGTTGGTCAGCTGCTCTATAGCCAGTATCGATGTGCAACAGTATGCCATTGCTGCGCTGGTAGGTAGGAGAATCGATGTAGAGGTACATGGAGCCACCATTATTACCGCTAGCTTGGCCTTTATTGGCAGCATTATCAATTCTGTCTTGGATAGCAGCAATACTCTCCAATGCTTTTGACACAGTGAAGTATTCATCCTTGATCTGCTCATGCCCGCTAGAGCTGGAATTGATGCCGCCTAAATCGTAGTATAGGTAGTTGCTAGTGTCGTGGTATGGAGCTCTGCCATAAACGCCCGTAACCATGCTAGGGCTAATGATGTGCAGCGCGCCCTCGGTGTGCAGCTTATCAAAGCTTGCTGCGCCATCAATAGTAATGGTTGCGTCGGTTACGCTAGTTGTAGTAAAGCGTACATCGCCATCCACTGCTAGCTTAAGCTCGCCCTTCATGGCACCACCGGCAGAGCCAGTGATATCCACAAGAAGCTGGCCATTATTAGCACTGCGATCCACGTTGGTTGCATAGATATTATCGCCTTGCAGCACCAAAGCTTGCTCTACCTTGATGCTATCGGCTTTAAGCTTTTTGCCAATGCCCTCAGTATAGACTACAACATTCTTACCTTCTACGGTACCGATAATGACATCTCCTGCACCGCTACCTGCAGCAACCATATCTGCCGCAGCCAACTCACCCACATTCACATCGCCATACACGGCCACCGCACTTAAGGAGCTGTTGAGAGACTCTAGCTTGCTGTCTTCAGCCTTTGCATCTTGTTGAGCAAAAACTATTAAGTCGCTATCAGCTACTGCCTGACTACTATTGGCAAGCTCTATGCTACCGCCAGCAGACTGTAGAATCATCTCTGCGCCGGAAGTAACAGATCCATTATTCTTAATGCTTACACCCTGCTCACCGCTTATTACTACAGAATCAGCGGAAGCTACAGCACCACCATTTTTGATAGTAACATCTTGATCAGCGCTAATCGTCACAGAGCCTCCAGAAGTCACGGAGCTATTATCCATAGCTACGTTGCCATGTTTGGATGCTAATTCCACATCGCCACCGGCGTTGATGCTCTTTACATTTACGCCTACCACTAAGTCATTGCCGCTGATAAGGGTAATGTCACCGGCCACATTCATGTCCATAGTATTGTAGAGGGAACCATTTTCAGCGCTCATTAAGAGATCTGCATCAGCTAGAACGTAGTTGCGGTCCTCGGCAAAGGGAGTGTCGGGATTGAACTTGGCAACGCCCTTATTATTATCATACCCCGTCTCGCCATAGAAGGTAATGTTATTTTGTCCATCCACATCCTTGAACTCGTCGTAGTTGTAAACATCCCCATTTTTGCTGATAAGGTCGATTCCACCCTTGCCATCAACATTGTTCTTATTAAGAGCAACCAAATCGCCCTTGTTGATAACATCGCCGGTTTCTCCGTTGGCATGCAAAGTGATATTGCCGTTCAGGGCGAAAACATATCCGTTGGTTTCGTCGTTAATTACAGAGCCTTGCGCGGACTTCAAGTTGACATCACCATTCACAGAAATAAGCTTGGCTTTGTTAAGCAATTCGCCATCAGTATCCTCGAGGCTAATTGTACCGCCTGCTAAAATCACTTGACCGACGCTTGCAATGCCCTCTTGTGCTTCCATGGTCACATCGCCAAGGGCTACCAAGTAATCCTTGCTATTAACAATAGTACCCTTCCTTGCAGACAACGTAATATTACTTGTTGCAAGGTTGTAGCTAACATCATCACTTAAGCCAGCACTCTTGTGGTTTCCCTTGAACAGTGCAAGCTCATAATCCGTGGCACCTGTAGTAGCCTTACCATAGGTATTGAAATCATCAAAATTATCGACATTACCAGATTCAGAACGCAAAACAATGCTACCAGCATTAACGTCATCGCCGCCAAATTTGTTCACCGCGATAATATCTCCGTAGTTAGTAACACTATATCCTTGGCCCAAGTCATCCTTACCAAGAGATTCCAAGGTAACCGTGCCGCCAAGAGTAATAATGTCGCCTGCACGATCGCTCTCTGAGGTGCCATTGATAACATTACCGTGCTCAGCAGTCAAAGTAATATCACCCTTCACAGATTCCAGTGTTGATGTGTTGAGCAAATCGCCTGCAGTTGCGGTTAAAGTAATATCCTCTCCTGCAAAAATCTTGTAACTAAAGTTAGTCAAGCCCTCTTTGGCAATCAAGGTTACATCCTTGCCAGCTTCAAGGTCTACATTGTTGATAACCTTGCCATGCTCAGCGGACATGGTAATGCTGCCGGTGGTGATATCTTTGCCATCAAATTTATCGTTCTGTGCACCATTGCTATACATGGTATTGAAGTTATCACTATTGGTCACATTGCCTTTATCGGACTGCAGCACTATCTGACCGCCTAAAGCTACCAAATCACCTGCATTATCTACATTTCCCTCACCTGCGTGCAGTGTTACCGTACCGCCGACGCTAACCAGATTAGCACCACTTCTATTGGTAACATTATTCTTATCAGACAAGAGCTCAATATTGCCACCTTTACTCAGCATAGTAGCGTTGGCATCGTTATAGAGCACACCATTTACAGCATGCAAGCTAATATGGCCCTGCTCTGCTTGCAGCTCACCGGCATTGCCTATGGCGTTTAATGCATACATTTCTATGCTACCGTTGGTAGTAAGCATATCAGCATTTTGCCCATTGAGCACACTGCCCTGCTCCGCTCTCAGGCTAATATTTTGAGCCTTCATGCTACCAGTATTCATAATACTGCCGGCATTGGCCTGCAGAACAATTTTCTTCCCTGCCTCTACCGATACAGATGGCAAATTATTACCAACCTGAATACTAATAGTATCTATAATACCTGTTGCTTCGCTGTTAGGAATGGACTCGTCATTGATAATCTTAATATCACCGGTTGCCTTTAAGGAATCCTTGAGGAAAATCTTGTTGGCTGTACCATTGGCATAATTATGGAACTCGACATTGCCGTCCACAACCTCATTCGTAGCTACAGCGATGGACAAATCTCCAGCTGTGCTCCGACCACTGCCAATAAGGATATCGCCCTTAGAAGCCTTAAGCACAATATTCTGAAGCTCATTAAATCGGCTACCCAAATTGATAGCAGTTGCATTGTTACCCTTATTGCCAGCAGCTACAATCAGGTTATCGGTAACATTCAAAGCATAGCCATTAAAGGTTGTCAGAGCGTTGTTATAATTTTCACTTATATGACCTTTTTCGGCTACTAAAAGAGCATTCTGAGCCCGCATCAGACCATTTTCAAGAATAATATCGTTAGTCGCGCGAATATTGATGTGGCCATTATCCGACAGCATAGAGCCATTGCTTTGTGTAACATCATTTTTAGCGACAATATCAATGGTCCCGCCAATTGCCTTGACGCTACCGCCAGAAATATTCACGTCATGGTCTGCTTGTAAGTATGCTTGGCCACCATCAGCCTTAATATCCCCGTCAACAACGCTAACATTCCTGCCTGCAGTCAAAGTAACCTTACTAGATGTGATATCTCCGCCTGCTTGCGCCACATTGCCTACAGCATCCATAAGCACTTCGCTGCCAGCCACATTACCTTGATTATGGATATTGCTTTCCTCATTTTGTAAGGTAAGCTTGCCAGTGGTTAACAGATTGCCGTCAATAACAATATCGTTGCCCAACTCACCCTCAGCTAGATTGTTATAGTTGGTGATAACGATATCTTCACTTAAAGTATTACCATCTTTAACATAAATTTTGAGAGCGGTATTGCCAGTATTAGCGTTACCGATATTAACCCCTGTACCAGAAGCATCTAGATAGATATTAGCCAGCTTATTATCATGACTTGCCAAATCTACGCCATTGCCAGCTTTTACAGTGAGGTTATCAACTGCTAATTCATGGCCATGACCATTGGCATCCAAAACCTGCAAAAGCTTGCCATTGGTTGCAATCAAGGAAGCGGTGCCTGCTAACAAACTGCCATTTTGCAAAAGCACATCCCGCTTTGCGCTCATGGTAACGCTATTTGCAACAATATCACCTGCATAAAGCACCACATCGCTAGTATTAGCCTGCATATTCACAGTAGTTGCGTTAATGCTTCCGCGATTAAACACATTGTTGGTAGCCAACAGTTCTGCCTCAGCAGCAGCTATAATAGTGTTATTATTAATAATATCTCCTGCTGCTTGCAAGCTAACATTTTTGCCTTTGATTGTTGCACCTGTAGCATTTAATACTTCTACATTGCCCTCTTGGTTAATGATTTCTACATTGCCATTTGCCTGCAATAAGCCACCTACGGTAACAGCATTGCTATAATTATCGCTATCCTGATAATTGATAATAGAAATATTACCGGCTATGGGCTGCTCTTTGTTCATAATGGTTACATCCAGCGCAGCTGTGCCTGTATTGCCATTGCCAAGCAGCACATCTCCAGCCGCAGTAGCTACCTGCACTTGAGCAAGCTTATTAAATCTGCTACCTAAATCAATGCCTACAGAGTTATTAGCTGCGCTTCCCGAAGCAGCTCGTAGCAAAGTAGTTACCTGTAAATCATAGCTATTAGCTGCCGTAGCATTTGCACTATTGTTATAGCTTTCATCAACATAGCCTCCTACAGCAAACAAGTCAGCATTATTGGCATGCAGACTACCTCCCTGCAAAAGAATATTGCGTTGTGCCTTGATCACTGCATCAGCAGTATCAATCAAGCCACCGTTGTGGATGAAGTTGTTGCCAGCATTAACATCCACAACGTTGCCACTAACTGTGCCACCGCCGCTTAATGTTAAATCGCCAGCAGAAGTCAATGTAGTCGTACCATTGGTGGTGTCTACAGTGCCATTGACGGTGATTTCAACAGCATTCAGCACAACATTCTTTGCATTGATAGAAGCATCATTATCCACTATGATAGCAGTTTCTTCGTTGATCAAGGTAATAGTTCCACCTGCCTGCAGCTGGGCAGGAACCTCGATCACATTACTATAACCAGAATTATCATTGTAATTGGTTACAGTCAAATTGCCGATGATAGGAACGTTCATCTCAATCTGCAAGGCATTACTATTCTTGCTATTAGCACTGCCAATAGTGACATCATTACCTGCACGTACTATATTAACCTGCTCCAGCTGGTTAGCACGACTTGCCAAAGTAATATCACCAGCTGCAGAAGCATTCAGCACAGGAGACTCCAGAGCAAAGTCTGCTGCTTCGCTAATAGAGCCATTGGTTGCAGTGAGGTTTGCCGTAGTTACCTGTACTTTACCGCTAGTTAGATTAATACCCTGCCCAGCTTTCACAGTTGCAGTGTTTGCTGCGATAACGCCACCACTTTGAGCATAATTTTCATCTGCCTCATTAGTTACGTTAGCACCATTTACTTGTCCCCCAGTTAAGGAGATATTGGTAGCCTTAAGCAAGCCTGTGCCATTTCCTGTGTTCACAGTGCTACCAGAAATAGTCAAGTTTTCATTAGTGACGATATTTGCTGCATTC
>JAXDZG010000009.1:0-142444 GCA_034086985.1 Phascolarctobacterium sp. | reverse complement strand
ATGTCGGCTCATCACATCCTGGGGCTGAAGTCGGTCCCAAGGGTTGGGCTGTTCGCCCATTAAAGTGGTACGTGAGCTGGGTTCAGAACGTCGTGAGACAGTTCGGTCCCTATCCATCGCGGGCGCAAGAGATTTGAAGGGGGCTGCTCCTAGTACGAGAGGACCGGAGTGGACGAACCAATGGTGTACCAATTATCTCGCCAGAGGTATAGTTGGGTAGCTACGTTCGGAAAGGATAAACGCTGAAAGCATCTAAGCGTGAAACCAGCCTTAAGATGAGATCTCTCATAGAGCAATCTAGTAAGACACCTTGGAGAAGACGAGGTTGATAGGTCGGGAGTGTAAGTACAGTAATGTATTCAGCGGACCGATACTAATATGTCGAGGGCTTGACTTGAAGCAAGGACCCGATTTGTCGCAAGCAAAGCGAAGCGAGAAATCGAAAAGGTCGTGCAAACATCGAAAACAGCGACTGAATAAGGAGCGGTTTTTGATGAAGAAGTCAGCTTAAACAAAACGTTAAAAAGAACTTAACGGTTCATTCTTCTGTTGAAGTTTTGAGGGTACAAACCTCAAAATTAAATAATCCGGTGGTGATGGCTAAGGGGATCCACCTGTTCCCATCCCGAACACAGTAGTTAAGCCCTTATACGTCGAAAGTACTTGGCTGGAAGCGGCCTGGGAGGATAGATAGCTGCCGGTTAAAAAAATAGACCATGTCATAGGACATGGTCTATTTTTTTTCCTTGCTCATTTTTCACAAAAACTTTTTAAATAGCCACTATTCATATAACTCTAGCTTTGTTATAATGGATGAAGATTATTTTCTACTAGCTTGTTATTTAGAAAGGACGTGATTACGTGAGTATCCTAGGTAACATTATTTGGTTTTTGTTAGGTGGCTTTTTTACTGCTTGCGGCTGGGCATTCGTTGGTTTGTTATGGTGCATCACAATTATTGGCATTCCTGTGGGTGTGCAGTGCTTTAAATTTGCGACGTTAAGCTTATTTCCCTTTGGTAAGGAAATTAAATATGGCGGTGGAGCCGGCAAATTTTTACTCAATATTCTGTGGCTAATTTTTGGTGGCTTTGAATTAGCTGTGGCACACGTAACCTTTGGCGTAATTTTATGCTGTACAATTATTGGCATTCCCTTTGGCCTGCAGCATTTTAAATTGGCTAAGCTGGCGCTGCTTCCCTTTGGTGCAGAAGTGGTCAGCAAATGACACAAGGAATTTCATAGCTAGAAAACAACACATTTCTTATCAGCCTCTGCGTAAATGCAGGGGCTATTTTTATAAACTGTAAACTTAGTTAGCTCCTGCTAATTTAGCATGAAAATTTTTTGTAAAAATGCTTCTGTGTGCTTTATTTCTGCAATAGAGTATGCTATACTATGCATAAGGTACTTTGATATTTTTTATTTGCATTTAGTCGGTGGGACACAAAAAGTTCCACGAGGGACAAAAATGTGCCGAGGGAAAATATGGATAGCATTATTAATTTACAAAAGAAAATCGTGCCTGAGCTGACGGATCTTTTGGTGCAGCGTTATCAAATTTTGCGTCAGGTGAGCCATGAATCTCCCATTGGCAGACGTGCTCTAGCCGGTAAGCTGGGCTTGAGCGAGCGTGTGCTGCGGGCACAGGTTGATTTCCTAAAGAAAAGCGGGCTTTTGGCCTTTTCTGCTAGTGGCATGAGTGTTACTGATGAAGGAGCAGACATCCTGAAGGAGTTAGCCGATTATGTGCGCAAGCTGCAAGACATTTCCTTTTTGGAAAAAGCCTTGGGCGACACATTGAAGATTGGCCGCGTGGTGATTTTACCTGGTGACTCCGACCAAGAGGAAGTCGTCAAGCGTGAAATTGGCCGTACAGCGGCTCATATTTTGAGCAAGCTTTTAAGCGATGGTCAGCGCCATATTGTGGCGGTCAGCGGTGGCACGACCATGGCGGCTATGGCAGCCAACCTAACGGGCTCCCAGCCCAATACTGTGGTGGTGCCTGCTCGCGGTGGCTTGGGTGACAATGTAGAGCTGCAGGCCAATACTATTGCTACTGTTTTAGCTCAAAAGCTGGGCGCTTCCTATCGTCAGCTGTATGTGCCGGACTGTGTAAGCGAGGATATCTTGAACAGCATTCTCAAAGAGGATGTGGGCGTGCGCTCCGTGGTGGATATCATCAAGAAAGCCGATATTTTGGTCCATGGTGTGGGTCGCGCAAGTGTGATGGCTCGGCATAGACGTTTACCTCCGGAGCTTATTGCCAAGCTAGAGGAGGCTGGTGCTGTGGGCGAGGCCTTTGGCCAATATTGCGCTCTAGATGGTACGCAGGTTTATATGACTAATAATGCAGGCCTAATGCTACAGGATTTGCAGCATATTGGTACCATCATCGGTATTGCCGGTGGCAAGTCCAAGGCAGCAGCGATTTTATCAGTTATTCGTGCTTCCCGTCAGGATATTCTTGTGACGGACGAAGCAGCAGCCACCGAAATTTTGCGGATGGCTAAAGAAAATAGTTAACCAGCACGTCAGTGCAACAAATAAGAAAACTCTTGAAAACTAAGGAGGAAATTATTATGACAAAAATTGGTATTAATGGTTTTGGCCGCATTGGCCGCGAGGTTTTCCGTGTAGCTTTCGTGAACCCCGAGGTTGAAATTGTTGGTATTAACGATTTGGGCGATTGCGCTGCTCTGGCTCATCTGCTGAAATATGACTCTGTACATGGCATCTATGACCATGAAATTTCCTGCGAAGGCAATAATATTGTTGTTGATGGCAAAAAAATCCCCGTATTTGCATCTCCTGATCCGGCTAAGATTCCTTGGGGCGAAGTTGGCGCTGATATCGTAGTAGAATCCACCGGTCGCTTTACTGAAGCTGCTAAGGCTAAGGCTCATTTGGAAGCTGGCGCAAAAAAGGTAATTATTTCCGCTCCTGCCAAAGGCGAGGATATTACCATCGTTATGGGCGTTAACCAAGAAAAATATGATCCTGAAAAGCATAACATCATCTCCAACGCTTCCTGCACCACTAACTGCTTGGCTCCCTTCACCAAGGTATTGCTGAACAAATTTGGTATTGAAAGCGGCTTGATGACCACTGTTCACTCCTACACCAATGACCAAAAGATTTTGGACCTGCCTCACAAGGATTTGCGTCGCGCTCGTGCAGCTGCTTGCTCCATTATCCCCACCACCACCGGTGCAGCTAAGGCTGTAGCTCTGGTGCTGCCGGAATTGAAGGGCAAACTGAACGGCTTTGCAATGCGCGTTCCTACTCCTAACGTTTCCATTACCGACTTGACTGTTCTTTTGAAAACCGATACTACTGCTGAAGAAATCAATGCTGCTCTGAAGGAAGCTGCTGAAGGCGAATTGAAGGGCATCATGGGCTACAACGAGCTGCCTCTGGTTTCCAAGGATTACAATGGCTGCCCGCTGAGCTCCATCGTTGATGGCCTATCCACCATGATGGTTGGCCCGCGTATGGCTAAGGTTGTTTCCTGGTATGACAATGAATGGGGTTATTCCAACCGCGTAGTTGATTTGGCTAACTACATTGCTAAAAAAGGCCTGTAATAAAGGAGATAGTTATTCGTGGATAAGAAAACTGTACGCGATTTAGATGTAGCCGGCAAAAAGGTGCTGGTGCGTGTAGATTTCAATGTACCCTTTGATGATAAAGGCAAAATTTCCGATGACACTCGTATTCGTGCGTCCTTGGATACTATTCAATACCTTTTGGACAAAAAGGCTGCCGTTATTTTGATGGCACATCTCGGTCGTCCTAAAGGACAAGTGAACCCCAAATACAGTTTGGCTCCTGTGGCTAAGCATTTGGGCAAGTTGCTTGGTAAGAAAATTCTTTTTGCTCCCGACTGTGTAGGTGCTGACGCTAAGGCTGCTGCTAAAAAGCTGAAGCCCGGCCACATCCTGCTCTTAGAAAACCTGCGCTTCCACAAGGAAGAAGAAAAGAACGACATGGAATTTGCTGAGCAGCTGGCTTCCTTGGCAGATTTGTATGTGAACGATGGCTTCGGTGTGTCCCATCGTGCTCATGCCTCCGTTGAGGGCGTAACCCATTTCCTGCCTGCTGCTGCTGGCTTCCTGCTGGAAAAGGAAATCGAGTATGTGGGCCGCGCTGTAACCGAGCCCTTGCATCCCTTTGCTGCTATTATCGGCGGCGCTAAGGTCAGTGACAAAATTGGCGTAATCAGCAATTTACTGGATAAGGTTGATACCCTGCTCATCGGCGGCGGTATGGCCAACACCTTCCTGGCTGCTGAGGGCTGCGCTATGGGCAAGTCCTTAGTGGAAGAGGATAAGATTGATTTAGCTAAGGAGCTTATTGCTAAGGCTAAAAAGAATAATGTAAAGCTTTTGCTGCCTACCGATTTGGTAATGGCCGAAGCTTTTGCTGCTGATGCTAAGCATGCAACCCAGGGCGTGAAGGCATTGGACCAAGAGTGCATGGCTCTGGATATCGGTGCAGAAACTGCTAAGGCTTATGCTGCAGCATTGGCTGATGCAAAGATGATTGTGTGGAATGGCCCCATGGGCGTTTTCGAAATGGATGCCTTCTGCAAGGGCACTGAGGCTGTGGCTAAGGCCGTGGCTAAGAGCCGTGCTATTAGCATCGTAGGCGGTGGCGACAGCGTTGCTGCTATCGAAAAGCTGGGCCTTGCTAAGCGCATTTCCCACATCTCCACCGGCGGTGGTGCTTCCTTGGAATACTTGGAGGGCAAGGTGCTGCCGGGCGTTGCTGCCTTGGACGACCTGCGTCGCAAGATGATTGCCGGTAACTGGAAGATGCACAAGACCGTGGGCGAGGCTGTGGAGCTGGCTGAAAACATCGTTATGGAAACCAATGGCACCTTGAATGAGGTTGTTATTTTCCCGCCCTTCACCGCTCTGGAAACTGTTGCAGATGCTATTGATGGCAAGCATGTGGGCTATGGCTCTCAGGACATTCATTGGGAGGATAAGGGTGCCTTCACCGGCGCTGTATCCGGTCCCATGATTGCTGATATCGGCGCTGAATATGCTATGGTTGGCCACAGCGAGCGTCGCAGTATTTTTGGTGAAACCGATAAAATCGTGGCTAGCAAGATGATTGCTGCTTATCGCAATGGCTTGAAGCCCATGCTCTGCGTTGGCGAAAATCTGGCTGAGCGCGAGGCTGGTAAGACTGCTCGCAAGATTAACATGCAATTGAAGAGCGCCCTGCGCGTGGTTGCACCTGAGGATGCTGTCAACATGGTGATTGCTTATGAGCCTGTGTGGGCTATTGGCAGTGGCAAGGCAGCAACTCCTGCAGATGCGCAAGAGGTTTGCCGCTTAATTCGCGAGAAGGTTGCGAAGATCTTTACTCCGGAAATCGCTCGTCAAATCCGTATTCTCTACGGTGGCAGTGTCAACGAAAAGAATGCTGCTGAGTTCAATATCAGCGGTATCGATGGCGTTTTGGTTGGCGGTGCTTCCCTGGATGCTGAGCGTTTTGCAGCCATTGTGCGCAGCTTTTAAGAAATAACAATGAAAAAACCTGTACTTTTAATGATTTTAGATGGTTGGGGTATTGCACCGGCGAGCAGCAGTAATGCTGCTACGCTGGCCAAGACTCCTAATCTTGATAAATATTTTGCTGAGTATCCTCACACCCAGCTGGAGGCAAGCGGCCTTGAGGTGGGTCTGCCCGCAGGGCAGATTGGTAATAGTGAGGTGGGGCATTTAAATATTGGCTCCGGTCGCATTATTTACCAAAGCTTGACTCGCATCAGCAAGTCCATTTCCGATGGGGACTTCTTTACTAATCCGGTTTTAGTGAAGGTCATGGATGAGGTCAAATCCAGTGGCAAAGCGCTGCATTTGCTGGGCCTGTTGTCCGACGGTGGCGTGCACAGCCACATCACCCACATTATCGCTCTTTTGGAAATGGCGCAAAAGCACGGCCTCTCCAAGGTCTATGTGCACGCATTTTTAGATGGTCGCGATGTACCGCCCCAAAGTGCGCTGACTTATGTGGAGCAGCTGGAAGCTGCGATGGCTACAATCGGCGTAGGTAAGATTGCTACTGTGAGCGGTCGCTATTATGCTATGGACCGTGACAAGCGCTGGGAGCGCTTGGCTAAGGCTTATGCTACTGTAGTGCAGGGCGAGGGACCTAAGGAAGCTTCTGCTACAGCAGGTATTCAAGCTTCCTACGATGCTGGCGTTACTGACGAATTCGTCGTTCCCTTCACTATCGAAGGCGTCGAAGCGCCCATCACCGCCGGTGATGGGGTGATTTTCGCCAACTTCCGACCTGACCGAGCTCGCGAAATTACCCGGGCAATAATTGATGAGGACTTCCCGTATTTCGAGCGTCCTGAAAGCGCTCGTCCTGTGCATTTTGCCTGCATGGCTCAATACGATGCTACTATTGCAGCACCTGTGGCTTATCCGCCGGAGTCAATTAATGATACGCTGGGCCAGGTTTTGGCAGAGCGTGGTATGCACCAGCTGCGCATTGCGGAAACGGAAAAATATGCTCACGTTACCTTCTTCTTCAACGGTGGCGTGGAGGAGCCCAATCAAAATGAGGAGCGCATCCTCATTCCTTCGCCCAAGGTTGCAACCTATGACCTGCAGCCGGAGATGAGCGCAGAGGAGGTTACCCAAGCACTCTTGGCAGAGCTGGATAAGGATAAGTTTGATGTGGTTATCCTGAACTTTGCTAACCCAGATATGGTTGGTCATACGGGTGTGCTGGCTGCGGCTATCAAGGCTATGGAAAAGGTTGATAACTGTGTTGGTCGCATTGTAGAAAAGGTGCTTTCCTTGGATGGTAGCGTCTGCATTTGTGCTGACCATGGCAATCTGGAGAAGATGGCGGAGGCTGATGGTGAACCCAATACAGCTCACACCACCAATCCTGTGCCCTTTCTTTTGGTAAGCAAGGAAAAGCATCAACTGCAGCAGGGCATTTTGGCCGACATTGCGCCGACCATGCTAGAGCTTTTACACATTCCCCAGCCTAAGGCTATGACTGGCAAAAGCCTTATGAAATAGGCTTGTGGATGAATTTTATAGAGGTGATTTATAAATGGCAATGATTACTGAAGTTTATGCTCGTGAGATTTTGGACTCTCGCGGCAATCCGACCGTAGAGGTTGAAGTTTGCTTGGAGGATGGTGCTGTAGGTCGCGCTGCTGTTCCCTCCGGTGCTTCCACCGGCGTACACGAAGCTGTAGAGCTGCGCGATGGCGATGCTGAGCGCTACATGGGCAAGGGCGTTACCAAGGCCGTTGACAATGTGAACGATATTATTGCAGAAGCAATTATTGGCTTGGAAGCAACTCGTCAAACCGAAATTGATGAGCTTTTGATTCGCTTGGATGGCACTCCGAATAAGGGTCGCCTGGGCGCTAACGCTATTTTGGGCGTATCCATGGCTGTAGCTAAGGCTGCTGCTTCCTCCGTAGGCCTGCCCCTGTACCTGTATCTGGGCGGTGTTGCTGCCAAAGAGCTGCCTGTTCCCATGATGAACATTTTAAACGGCGGCCAACACGCTGACAACAACGTGGATATCCAAGAGTTCATGATTATGCCTGTAGGCGCTAAATCCTTCAGCGAATGCTTGCGCATGAATACGGAAATCTATCATAACCTTAAGGCGCTGTTGAAATCCAAGGGCTTGAGCACTGCTTTGGGTGATGAGGGTGGCTTTGCTCCTAACCTGAAATGTAACTCTGAAGCTATCGATGTTATCCTCGAAGCTGTAGAAAAAGCTGGCTATAAGCCCGGTAAGGACATCATGATTGCTCTGGACGTGGCAAGCAGTGAGTTCTATGAGGATGGCAAATATAATCTAGCAGGTGAGGGTCTGGTTAAGACCAGCGATGAAATGGTTGATTATCTGGCCGACCTGTGCGCAAAATATCCCATCATTTCCATCGAGGACGGCATGGCCGAGGACGATTGGGAAGGCTGGAAGAAGCTGACCAAGAAGCTGGGCAAAAAGGTACAGCTGGTTGGCGATGACCTGTTTGTAACCAACGAAGCACGTCTTGTGGAGGGCATCAAAAAGGGCGTTGGCAACGCAATCCTGATTAAGGTTAACCAAATCGGTACTCTCACCGAAACCTTTAACGCTATTGAAACTGCTAAACGCGCTGGCTATACCTGCATTATTTCCCACCGCAGCGGTGAAACCGAGGACACTACCTTGGCTGATATTGCTGTAGCAGTAAATGCAGGTCAAATCAAGACTGGTGCTCCTGCTCGTACCGACCGCGTAGCTAAATACAACCAATTGCTGCGCATTGAAGAGGATCTGGGCAAGGCTGCTAAATACAACGGCAAGAAGGTTTTCTACAATATTAAATAATCTGCATTGCTAGCATTTTAGTGATTTAAGCGGTACCCCAAAGCATGCAAAAGTGCAAGTAAGGTGCCGCTTTTTTGCCCTTTCTAGCATTAGTTGCATTTTTGTACCAGCGCCCCAAATTTTTATCTAAAAAAAGCGAGAAAATGTGAAATATTTTACAAAAGCACGTTGTAAGCTTACTGTTTTTATGGTAAAATACTGTGGTACAAAAATGTGAGGAGGTAAGCTCTGTGATTGAAACTGTCTTGATAGTTCTTGAAGTTATCGTTTGCATAGCTCTCATTGGCGCAGTTCTGCTGCAGTCCGGCAAAGGCGGCGGTATGGGCAGTACTTTCGGCGGCAGTGACGGTGCTTTTTTTGGCAAGGGCAACGATCTGGATTCATTGATGGCACGTGCCACCATTTATCTGGGTGCAGCTTTTGCGATTATAACTATGGCGTTGGCAAAGCTTAACGCATAGAAAATTCTCACCATGTTACAAAGAGCGTAACTTCGCTCTTTAAATTTTAAATTTTTTTATAAAAAGAAAGGGGTTAGGGTCTTGAGTTTCTTAATGACTTCTATCGTTGTTGGCATCATTGCACTGGCAGTTGCTCTGTTGCTCAGCAGCGCAATCGGCAAAGCTCCTGCAGGCACTGAGCGCATGCAAGAAATCGCCGGTTACATCCATGAGGGCGCTATGGCGTTCCTGTACAGAGAGTACAAAGCTCTGTCCGTATTTGTTATTATCGTTGCAATCATTATCGCTATGTTCCTGTCTCCCATGACTGCTGTTTGCTTCGTAGCAGGTGCAATCTTCTCCGTTTGCGCTGGCTACATTGGTATGACCGTTGCTACCAAGGCTAACGTTCGTACTGCTGAAGCTGCACGTCACGGCATGCCCGAAGCTTTGAAAATCGCTTTCTCCGGCGGTGCTGTAATGGGTCTGGGCGTTGTTGGTCTGGGTATCGTAGGTGTTGCTGCTGCTTACATGATTTTTGGCAACATCGATATCGTAACCGGCTTCTCCCTGGGTGCTTCTTCCATCGCTTTGTTCGCTCGTGTTGGCGGCGGTATCTATACCAAGGCTGCTGACGTTGGCGCTGACTTGGTAGGTAAAGTAGAAGAAGGTCTGCCTGAAGACGATCCCCGTAACCCGGCTACCATCGCTGATAACGTAGGCGATAACGTAGGCGACGTTGCTGGTATGGGCGCTGACCTGTTCGAATCCTATGTTGGTGCAATTATCTCCGCTATTACCCTGGGTGCTGTTGCTTATCCCGGTGGCGAAGGCGTAGTATTTGTATTCAGCTTGGCATTCTCCGGCATCATTGCTTCCTTGGCTGGTGTGTTCTTTGCTCGTAACAGCAAATCCAACAACCCCCAAGCTGCTCTGAACAATGGTACTTATGTTGGTGGCGTTCTGGTTCTGGGCGCTGCTTACTACCTGTCCACCTCTCTGTTCGGTAACACCAATGCTTTCGTAGCTATTGCTTCCGGCTTGATCGTAGGCATGCTGATTGGTAAAATCACCGAAATTTACACCTCTGCTGACTACTCTTCTGTTAAGAAGATCGCTCAACAATCTGAAACTGGTCCTGCAACCACCATTATCTCCGGCTTGGCTGTAGGTATGTATTCCACCTTCCTGCCGATGATCTTCATCTGCGTAGGCGTAATCCTGTCCTTCTTCTTCATGGGCGGTGCTAAGGACACTGGCATGGGCCTGTTCGGTATCTCCCTGGCTGCAGTTGGTATGCTGTCCACCACCGGTCTGACCGTAGCAGTTGACGCTTATGGTCCTATTGCTGATAACGCTGGTGGTATCGCAGAAATGTCCGAGCTGCCTCCTGAAGTACGTGAAATCACCGATACCCTGGACTCCGTTGGTAACACCACTGCTGCTATCGGCAAGGGCTTCGCTATTGGTTCCGCTGCTCTGACTGCTCTGGCTCTGTTCTCTGCTTATGCTCACACTGTAAACCTGAAGGCTATTGACCTGCTGAACCCTGTAACCCTGATCGGCCTGTTCGTTGGCGCAACCCTGCCCTTCGTATTCGGTGCTATGACCATGGAATCCGTTGGTAAAGCTGCTTACCAAATGATCGAGGAAGTTCGTCGTCAATTCCACGAAATCCCCGGCCTGCTGGAAGGCAAGGCTAAGGCTGACTACCAAAAATGCGTAGACATTTCCACCGCAGCTGCTCTGCACGAAATGATTATGCCTGGTATTATCGCTATCGTTGCTCCTCTGGCTATGGGCTTCCTGTTTGGTACTGAAGCTCTGGGCGGCCTGCTGGGCGGCGCTCTGGCTTCCGGCGTACTGGTTGCTATTCTGATGGCAAACGCTGGTGGTGCTTGGGATAACGCTAAGAAGTTCGTAGAAGCTTCTGGCCGTAAACACACTCCTGTACATGATGCAACCGTTGTAGGCGACACCGTAGGCGACCCCTTCAAGGATACCTCCGGACCTGCAATGAACATCCTCATCAAATTGATGACCGTTGTTGCTCTGGTATTTGCTCCTGTTATGGCTGCTAATGGCGGCATGCTGCTGAGCCTGTTCAAATAATTGAACAAAAGCTTAACGCTCCTTCTCACTATGAGAGGGAGCGTTTTTTGTATCTATAATAAAGCTATAATTCACTTTAAAAAGGTGGCCCGTGCCTTGGCTCAGTCGAAAATGTAAATTTTCGTGCCGATTAAAGGCGCATATGTTATAATAATAAAATAGGCTTTGAGCGTTAGGAAAAGGTGGTCGGTTTTATGCAAATTATGGAGGGAGCAGAAACATTTTTGCTAGAAGGGAATAATGGTAGGGCGGTGCTGCTTTTGCATGGCTACACCGGCACGACCGCAGAGATGCGACCTCTGGGTGAATATTTGCATAGCCGTGGCTACACTGTATTGTGTCCGCGCTTGCCGGGCCACGGCACCAGCGTGGAGGATTTAAAGGAAACAGTCGCTTCTCAGTGGGTAGCGGCAGCAAAATTGGGTTATGCTATCTTAGCGAAAAAATATCAAAGGATTTATGTAGCAGGCTTATCCATGGGTGGACTTTTGGCCATGGTTATTGCAGCTACGGAAAAGGTGGAAGGGGCAGCCCTTTTGGCAACGCCAATTTTTTTGCAGGACAAGCGCGCACCCTTTCTGCCCATCCTGCGCTATTTTATTCATTATCTGCCCAAGCATAAGCGTAGCTATCATGAGATGGATAAGTATTGTCAAGCATACGACCGCATGCCTACCAAACCACTAACAAGCCTTTT
Organism: Phascolarctobacterium sp.; assembly: GCA_034086985.1. GTDB lineage: Bacteria > Bacillota > Negativicutes > Acidaminococcales > Acidaminococcaceae > Phascolarctobacterium_A. Next base: position 130,823 of record JAXDZG010000009.1, on the reverse strand, counting down.
TGCACTTATTAAAACCTGCAAAAAAGAGCTGGTGCAAAAAATAACAGTACCTTGCCTCGTTTTGCAATCGAAAATTGAGCACACAGTGGACCCTAAAAGTGCCCAGTATATTTATGATCATTTGGGCACTGCCAAGGAGCAAAAGGAGCTGGTGTGGCTGGAAAAAAGCGGGCATATTTTGACACTGGACTCGGAGCATGAGCAGGTTTTTCACAGGATTGGTACTTTCTTTCAGAGGGAAGCCTAAGGTAACATTGGCTTGCGACTGTAGTACAAAAAAAATGCAAGCTTTTTGTAAACAATAAATTTTTAAGCAGGATTTATTTCGTAAAGAAGGAATTACTATGGATAGAACTCTTTTGGATAATAATGAATATAGCTGGTGCTTCGCCTGTGGCAAGGAAAATGAGCATGGGCTGCACATGCGCTTTGATATAGATGATGACAAATGCACTGCTTATTTTACACCACGCAAGGAGCACCAGAGCTATACGGGCCGCATGCACGGTGGCTTGGTGGCTGTGCTGTTGGATGAAGTAACAGGAAATTATTTGTATTGTAAGGAAGGTAAGCCGTCCTATACGGCTAAAATAGAAATTCGTTACCGCCAGCCCTTAGCCATTGGCGAGGAGGTTATTTGCACAGGCTACGAGGTGAAGCGCAAGGGTCGCATGGTGGAAATGGCGGGCAAGATTTGTAAGAAGGATGGAACGGTTCTGGCAGAGTCATTATCCAAAATGATGATTAAAGAGGATTAAATTATGAAGAATATAAGAGAAAAAATTTTAGCTTTTATGCGTGATGGCAGCTATGCGCCCATGACTAGCGAGGAGCTTTTGGATGCGCTGGCCGGGGAGTGCAGTGCTACGAAATTTTGGCAGGAGCTTTTGGCCTTGGAGCAAAATGGCGAGATTATTAAAACTCGCTTTGAAACCTATGGCCTGCCTGAAAAAATGGGTCTGGTAGCAGGACGCTTTCAGCTGACCAGCAAGGGCTTTGGCTTTGTTATTCCCGATAATAAGGGGGAGCGTCCGGACGTGTTTATTCCGCCTCGCGCCTTGAATGGAGCTATGAATAACGACAGAGTGCTGGCGCGGGTGAACAACGATACCCATGGCAAGAAGCCTGAGGGTGAAATCCTGCGCATTATTACCCATGCCAATAATAAGGTGGTGGGCGTATTCCACCAGACGGGAGATTTCGCTTTTGTAACTCCTGATGATAAACGCATTGGTCAGGATGTCTACGTGATGCGTCGTGATTTTAATAATGCTAAGGATGGGCAAAAGGTGGTTGTGGAAATCACCGAATGGCCTCAGGAGCACCGCAAGGCCGAGGGTAAGGTGACGGAAATCCTAGGCAACATCGGTGATGTGGGCCTGGAGATTTTGTCCATCATCAAGCAAAATGACCTGCCCTTGGAGTTTCCCGAGGAGGTTTTGGCAGCGTCCCGCAAGGTACCCAAGACCATTAAAAAGACGGAGCTGGCTGGACGCCGCGATTTGCGTGAGCGCACTGTTGTCACTGTGGATGGCGAGGATGCCAAGGACTTGGACGACGCTGTATATGTACAACAAATCAGCGCAGATGAATATTTGTTAGGCGTATATATTGCGGATGTTAGCTATTATGTAACAGAGGATAGTATTTTAGATAAAGAGGCTCGTGAGCGTGGCACCAGTGTTTACTTGGTTGATAGGGTGCTGCCCATGCTGCCGGAGCGCTTGTCCAATGGCATTTGCAGCTTAAACGCAGGTGAGGATCGCCTTTCCATGGCCTGTGAAATGCATATCGATACCAAGGGAGCTGTGCTCAACTATGAAATTTTCCCTGCGGTTATTAATGTGCGCCATCGCTTGAGCTATAATATTGTGCGAGCCATGCTGGCTGGCGATGAGGAAATGTGCGCCAAGTATGCGGATATTCTCCCCATGGTAGGTAAAATGGATGAGCTGCGCCAGATTTTGCATGATAAGCGTGCCCGTCGCGGTGCGGTAGACTTTGATTTGCCGGAGCAAAAGGTGATTTTGGATGAGAAGCTGCATCCCATTGAGATTGTGCAGCGCGTCCATGGCAATGCAGAGTCCATTATTGAAGAATTCATGCTGGCAGCCAATGAAACGGTGGCACAGCATATGTTTAAGCAGCAATGGCCCTTTATTTATCGTGTGCATGAAATTCCTGCGGAGGAAAAAATGCAGGATTTGGCCAAGCTACTGGCTAATTTCAACGTTAAATTCAAGGTGAGCGAGGAAACACAGCCCAAGGAAATCCAGCAGGCTGTAAAGGCTGTGGCAGGTAGGCCTGAGGAACGGCTTATTACTACAGTGGCACTGCGCTCCATGAAGCAGGCTGTTTATCAGACGGAAAATGTGGGACATTTTGGCTTGGCAGCCAAGTATTATACCCATTTTACTTCGCCTATTCGTCGTTATCCTGACTTGATCGTGCATCGTTTGCTGCGCCAATGGCTGCAGCAGCCTAAGCTGAAGGCAGCTGAAGTAGAGCCTTTAAGCGATAAGCTAGAGATTATTGCAGACCATTCCTCCATTCGTGAGCGTGCTGCGGCGGATGCGGAGCGTGCTACGGTGGAGCTGAAGAAATGCGAATATATGGCCGACCATATTGGTGAGGAATATGACGGCGTGATCAGCGGTGTCACCGCCTTTGGCATGTTCGTAGAGCTAGAAAACGGCGTGGAGGGGCTGGTACATATCTCCAGCCTCATGGATGATTACTACGAGTTCTACGAGGAGCGCTACGCTTTAGTGGGTACGCACACAGGGCATCAATATCGCTTGGGCGATAAGGTGCGCATTGAGGTGCTGCAGGTGAACATCAGCGATGTTTCCATCGACTTTATTATGGCCGGAGAAAACGATGGTGTGCGTGAGCATATCAAGCAGCAGCTTCTCTCTAAGCAAAAGCCTAGCAAGGGCTATAGCAGCCAGCGTGCTGCCTTGAGCGCGGAAACAAAGAAGAAGAAAAACGCTAGCGCTAAAACTGGCAAGGGCTCCAAGGGAGCCAAGAATAAGGAGCCAGGACGTCGCAGCGGTGGCAAGAGCAAGGCTAAGTCCGCTCGCAAGGGCAAGAAGAAAAGATAGAGGTTTATATGGCAGAAGAAAAAATTAAAATAATCGCAGAAAATCGCAAAGCGCGCCATGACTATAGCATTTTGGAAACCTTCGAGGCGGGTATGGCCTTGACAGGCACCGAGGTCAAGTCTTTGCGTGCTGGGAAGGCTAATATGAAGGACAGCTATGCCCAGATTACGAAGCAAGCAGAGATTTTCGTGTACCAATTACATATTAGTCCCTATGACCATGGTAATATTTTTAACCATGACCCCTTGCGCAGTCGGCGCTTGCTCCTGCATCGAGCAGAGATTAACAAGCTCATTGGCAAGGTCAAGGAAAAGGGCTATGCTTTGGTACCGCTCAAGCTGTACTTTAAGCATGGCTTGGTAAAGATGGAGCTGGCTCTGGCAGTGGGCAAGAAAAACTACGATAAGCGTCAGGATTTGGCCAAGAAGGATGCTAAACGTGAAATGGAGCGCGCCTTGAAGGAAAGAAATAGGTAACAAGGTGCGCAAGTGCAAATTTGACTTTTTGACATTTCACAGAAAAGACAATTGCTTTTTTGCCTAAGGCGTGTTACAATCTAAAGGAAGCAAGCGTATAGCTTATTCTTACAACCAGGGGATGTACTGGTTTCGACGGGGATAGGTGGTGTACGATAAGCGAGCCGTGGTCTGGCACACGTTAACTGTTGGGACGTTTAAATATAAACGCTGATAAAGAATACGCTTTAGCAGCTTAACTGCTAACTGTCTTCTGAGCTCTTCCTACAGGCGAGGAAAGACAGTCAATATGTGGGATACTTTAAGGCCTACGCCTGTAAGCCTTTAGGGAAACTCTACAGGATAGCAACTTGAGGGCCCGTCGATAGGCAATTGGGAAGCGAAATAAAATATGTCGTCTGCGCTCGGAGAAAGTTGTATGGCAATATTTTCGGACCGGGGTTCGACTCCCCGCATCTCCACCAGGAATTGTGTGACCTTGTGGTCGTTTTATATATGGTGGAAGTAAAAGCTCACAAGGCAGTGGATGTCTTGTGAGCTTTTTTAGTAAAATTTGCAGGCTAAGCATGATTTGAAACAATGGGGAGGATGAATAGAATGGACACTAGAGTAGCAGTTATTTCGATTATCGTTTCTAAGGAAGAGGCTGTGGAAAGGCTCAACACCATTCTCCACAATTATGCGAAATATATTGTTGGCCGCATGGGCTTACCCTACCGCGCCAAAAATGTGAATATTATTTGCGTGGCGGTGGATGCTCCTAATGACGCAATTAGTGCGCTCTCTGGCAAGTTAGGCAGCATCGACGGCGTGAGTGTTAAGACTGCTTATTCCAATGTCATGGGCAGTGAAAAATAGAAATAAAAATACCCGCACCGATGGTAAAGCGGTGCGGGTTTAGTAAATTATGGTCTAAAAAGAGATGAGCTGGGTGTGGTAGACAGCGCTGGCTCCAGCGTTAAGTGCTAAAAGGCAGCCTAGGGAGAGCGCTACCATCAGCGCAGCTTCTTTACTATTTACAGGCTGCTGTAATTTTACAGCCTTGGTAAAAACTCTAATACAGAGCGTAACTAGCATTCCAAAAAGAAAAAGGGCGAAAAAAATATTGAGCATTAACGAACTCCTTATGCATATAAAAGCGTAGCATGCCAAAGGCATTTACGGTAGGATTTGTTTACAATACAACAAATTTATTATAACATTATGACGGATTTTGTCAAGGAAGATAATGGTGCCGGGAGCACAGAAAATGGCAAGAAGGGTAAATTTTCATGAATAGAGTGCGAAACTGGAGTAAAAGCAAAATCATAGCGGTTATGTGTGGCGCGTTGGTGGTGCTATGTGTAGCCTTTTTAGGCTTATGCCAGCTTTTGAGCGGGCACGCAGCACAAATATTTAATAATTATATGTCCAAGCAAAAGGTGCTGGTGGGCACGGTTACTGCTGAAGAGCTAGTGGCAGATTTATGGGGTAATGTGTATTTTACTAATCTGCGCTGGGCCAATCCTGATGGTGAAACTATTATTGCGGCTCCAAAGGCTCGCCTACAGGTAAGACCATGGGATATCGTGTGGCGCAAGGCATCCCTCGACAGTATTAAGGAGCTGGAGCTGGAGCAGGCTGATTTGCATATAGGCTTTGATAGAAAAATGCGCTTAGATATTTTAAGGCAGGATGCTCCTTTAGAGAAGCCTGCCAATATCGTTCCCCTTAAAGAGAAACCACCGCAAAATTTGCAGCTACCCAAAAGCTTGCCCAATATGGCCTTGATTTTGAAGGATACAACACTGACTGCCCATTATAGAAAGCGTTTATTCATTTTAAACCATGTGGACTCTAAAATGCAGGTTACAGGGCATGCATTACTGCATATCAAAATGTCCGCAGGCAAATTCGGTGGCAGTATGGTGGGCGAGGGCCTCAATATTGATGGTACCGTGCAGCTGCAGGGTGAGCAAAGGGTATCTTTGAATATTGGCTTATATGACGTTGTGCCTGCGTCCTTGGGCTTGTCCAATGCCAATGACCCTATGACCATAACCGGCGAGATGAAGGGAACGTTGCCTAACCCTGAAATAGATGGCTCCGTAGCCTTGCAGCAGCTACATATCCCAGGATTGAGCTTTACAAAGGTGCAGGGAAATTATCATTATGCCAATGGCTTAATTGCTCTGCAGGACGTAACTGGAAGCATCTTTGGAGGTACCTTGGAGGCTTATGGACTCTATCATTTTGACAATCGCCATTACCAAATCGATGTTAAGGGCAAGGATTTGCTGGCTGCTGTGGCGGCTAAAAATGGTCTGATTAATTGCAAGGTTGACTTGGATATTAAGTTCCGTTATTTAGGCAAAAATGCTAATAATATTACCTATGGCAGCTTTAAATCAGGCAAGGGAACTGTGATGTTTGTGCCCTTTAATAGCATTAGGGGCAATTTTAATGACCAAAATAAAGAGCTTTCCTTCCACGATGTCGTCATCAGCACGGATTTAGGGGATTTTGAAAGCAATGCCTTCAAGGTCGTTAAGGGCAAGGTGATAATTAGCGATATTTTTTGGGTGGAGTCCAATGGGCAGCGCACTCGTCTTAAGTAAAGTATACATGGGAAAATAACACTAAACCCCTTGCATTTACTTACTTTTCAACATAAAATTATCAGTAGCATATTATAAGAAAAGAGGTCGTTGATTGTGCAACACAGAGTCATTCAGGTTGAAGAGCGTCCGCCCCTATTGCTCAACATTCCCTTAAGCCTACAGCATCTTTTTGCTATGTTCGGGGCCACGGTGTTGGTACCGTTTCTGTTCAATGTTAATCCCACTACTTGCCTTTTTATGAATGGTGTGGGCACATTGCTGTATATTTTTATAACCAAAGGCAAAATCCCCTCTTATTTGGGCTCTAGCTTTGCCTTTATCTCTCCTGTGATGCTAATTATTTCCCAAAGTGGCTATAATCACGCACAGTCGGGCTTTATCGTTTTTGGCTTGTTATTCATGCTGTTTTCCTTCATCATTCACATGGTGGGTACGAAATGGATTGACGTGATTTTCCCACCGGCTGCCATGGGTGCCATTATCGCAGTCATCGGCCTAGAGCTGGCTCCTACTGCTGCTGGGATGGCAGGCCTCACCGGTGATAAGATCGTGGGCTCCAATATTGCTGTGTCCATGTTTACCCTGGCTGTGGGCGTTATCGGTTCCGTAGCCTTTAAGGGCTTCATGAGCATTATCCCCATTTTGTTTGGTGTGGTTTGCGGTTATATCTTCGCCTTCTGCCTGGGTATGGTCAATTTCCAGCCGGTTCTGGATGCGCCGTGGTTCCAAATGCCTCAATTTTATGCTCCTGTGTTCGATATCAATGCCATCATGATTATCGCTCCGGCAGCGCTGGTGGTTTTGGCAGAGCATATTGGTCACTTGGTCGTAACCGGTAACATTGTGGATCGTGACTTAATCAAGGATCCGGGTTTATCCCGCTCCCTTTTTGCAGATGGTCTTTCCAACGTGCTCAGCGGCTTTGCTGGTGCTACTCCCAATACTACCTATGGTGAAAATATCGGTGTTATGGCCATTACTAAGGTTTATAGCACTTGGGTAATCGGCGGTGCTGCTGTATTTGCCATCATCCTTTCCTTCTGCGGCAAGCTGTCCCAGCTTATTCACAGCATTCCTGTGCCGGTTATGGGCGGTATCTGCATTCTTTTGTTCGGTGTTATTGCTACTAGTGGCTTTAGGGTTTTGGTAGAAAGCAAGGTTGATTATAGCAAGTCCTCCAATCTGGTGATGACCTCTGTCATCATGATTATTGGCTTATCCGGTGCGAAGCTTTCCTTTGGTGCCTTTAGTGTGCAGGGCATGGTGTTGGCAACCTTGGTAGCCATTATCATGAGTCTTTTGTTCAAGCTTTTTGCCAAGCTCAATCTGCTGAATGAATAAAAGTTTTTGCTTTGCTAGCCTGCATTTTCTGATGCAGGCTAGTGCTTTTTAATGTTGTGCAATGAGGAGGAAGATGTATGCAAGAGGTTAATAGAGAAAGAGTAAGTAATTTACTGGCTGGTTTAGCCCAATTTACGGCTTCGGAGGAAGGCGTTACCCGTTTGGCGTATAGCCCGCTGGATAAGGAAGCTCAGGATTGGCTTTTAGAGCAGGTTAAGGATTTAGGGCTCAGCATCCGAGAGGATGCTGTGGGGAATGTGTTTTTGCGCCGGGAGGGCGTGGACAGTGCGCTGCCCGCAGTGGCCTGCGGCAGCCACCTGGACACCGTCATCCACGGCGGAGCCTATGACGGTATGTGCGGCGTCGTAGGCGCGTTAGAAGCACTCTATATGCTGCGCGACGCGCAGCTCACCCGCAGCGTCGAGGTGCTGATTTTCCGCGCCGAGGAGTCCAGCCGCTTTGGCTTCGCCACCATGGGCAGCAAGCTGCTCACTGGCGCAGCGACCGTGGCTAAGCTCAGTACGGGTGGTAAAAAGGGCGATATTAGCTTCGAGGAAGCGCTGCGCCAGTGGGGCTGCGACCCGGCGCGAGCTGCTAGCGCTATTCTCGCGCCGGGGAGCTATGCTTCTTTCAGCGAGCTGCACATAGAGCAGGGCAAGGTGCTGGAGGAAAAGGGCATCCAAATCGGCATTGTGCGTAATATTGCCGCACCCACACGCTTTAAAATCCACATTCAGGGCATGGCTGACCACAGCGGCGCTACGCCCATGGGCATGCGCCGGGATGCGCTGGTGGCTGCGGCCAAGCTCATCCTAGCTGTGAACGAGGCAGCCGAGGATGAAAAGGCCCACGGCACCGTTGGTACCGTGGGTGTGGTAGAGGTGGAGCCGGGCTCCATCAACGTGGTGCCGGGGGCCGTGACGCTATGGGTGGACGTGCGAGGCGTGGAGCCGGCTAGCATCAAGCGCACGCTGGAGGATATCCAAGCGGAAGCAGAAAATGTGGCTGTTACCGACAGGGTGGGCGTGCGTATTGAGATGCTGATCGCCGACAGCCCTGTACCCCTGAGCGAGACCTTGGCGGAGCAAACGGAAGCCGTTTGCAAGGAGCTTGGCTATAGCTTTTTACACATGAATAGTGGTGCTGGACATGATGCTATGCATATGGCCAAAATTGCTCCCACTACCATGATTTTCATCCCCTGCAAGGGAGGTATTAGCCATAATCCTGCAGAATATGCTAGCATGGATGATATTTGCCGTGGTATTACTGTTTTGGCACATATTTTAGAGCGTGAAGCTGATAAATAAGACTTATAGTAGTTGATATAATAAAAAAGGTACAAAGAGTATACTCCTAGTGCAGTCATGCAAGTATAAAGTGACGGCATTAGGAGTATTTGTTTTCTTTGAGTGATTGTGGCTTTATTCTATATATAAAAATATATAGCTGTTTGGGCATTTATTATAATAAGTGAAAATCAAAAAACGAAAAAATTCTAAAAATACACTTGTATATTGGGGCACAAATGGGTATAATATAAGTTGAGTAAGAACAATTATCGATTGGCATTTTTGATATTTGTCCATTTCATGCAAAAGGTTAATAAATTTCCCAGGAAATGGAGAAGGGATTTGATGGTAAATGCGTAAATTATCTCCGAAGGTGCTGTTAATTTTAGCAGCCGTGTTGAGTGTAATATGTGGCATTATGATTTACTCTTATTTGTCCAAGGCTCAGCCCAAGGATGAGAAGAAAAATACAAGAGCTGTGGTGGTAGCATCCATGGATATAGCGCCCGGAACTGTCCTCACGGACAAGATGGTGCGGCTGGAGCTGGTGCCAACTAATCTGGCTCAGCCCGATGCATTGCGTACCTTGCCCGATGCTGTGGGCAAGACTATTAGGATGCCGGTGAATTCAGGTGACCAGATTACCAGAAAGCGTTTAAATGGTAATGGAGCTTCCAGCTCCTTTATCAACACTATTCCAAAGGATAAACGCGCCGTAACTGTCAATGTGGATGATATCAGTGGTGTGGCCGGCTTTATTCGTCCCTCTAGCTTTGTGGATGTTGTTTCTATCCAAGGCCAGAGCAATGGTATACCGCCTATTGGTAGACTGGTGCTGCAAAATGTGTTGGTGTTGGCCGTTGGTACTACGGATATGAATTCTGCAAACAGCAGCAAAAAGAATGAGCCCGCGAGAACAATTACCTTGGCTTTGGATCCAAGGGAAGCAGTTACTTTGCGCGTAGCTCAGCAGGAGGGGAAAATCTCCTTTATTCTGCGTCCTGCAAAGCCTTCTGAGGAAGAGTTTTATGGAGCTACGGTGGTTGGCGGTGGTGCCCTGCGTCAGGCTGTTCAGGCAGCTCCTAGTGGTAGTGCACCGGTGAAGCCTTCTGCAAATCATGGTGTAACCGTAATTCGCGGTACTAATATCAGTCGCTAAGACAGACATGGAGGAGCTTGAATGATGAAAATGTTGAGAATTCTTACAGGCTTGCTTTTGTGCTGTCTGCTGTTTGCTGGCTCTGCTTTGGCAGCTGAAAGATTGCAGGTTGGGGTTAATCGCTCCAATATCTATTATGGTGGCGGCGTAACCCAAGTGGCCGTTGCCAATCCTGAGATTGCTGATGTGGTGATTCTTTCACCTGAACAATATATGATTGTGGGTAAAAAGGTGGGCTCTACTTCCTTGCATGTATGGAAGGGAGAGACCTATCAAACCTTTGAAGTAGTGGTTAACGGGACCGACCCCGGTACTGCTTACTCAATAGCTCAATTAATTGGTTATCCAGGTGTCACTGTCAATGTGTCCGGTGGGCGCATTATGCTGGAGGGCGCTGTGCAGAACCAGTATGAGCGTAACCGCGCTGAGAAAATTGCAGCTAGCTTTGGCGGAGAGGTGATCAATCTTTTGGAGATGACTAAGCCGAAGCAGGTGCGAATTGAAAGTAGAGTTGTGGAAATTAGCAGTAGTAAGGCTAGGGATTTAGGCGTTGCTATTGGCAATCCTTCCGATACTAATGACGGTGGCGTAACCGTTTTAGGCACTCCTGGCACTTTTTCCATGGGCCAAAGTGCTAGCAATGGCCGTGAAAAGGACAACATTTTCGGTTGGTTTGGCTCCTATGCGGAAATCAATGCCCAGCTCAATGCTATGGTGAAAAAGGGTGATGCTAAGATTTTGTCCCAGCCCTATATTATTACCATGAGCGGCGAGAAGGCTGAAATTTTAATCGGCGGTGAAATCCCCGTACCAGTAAATACCGGTGACAATGCTGTTTCTGTGGAATGGCGTGAATATGGTATTAAGTTGAATATCGAGCCCAATGTTATGCGGGATGATTCCGTGGATAGCAAGATTAACACGGAAGTAAGCTCTTTGGACTGGGATAGTGCGATTGCGGCCAATGGCTCCGATGGCTCTACCATTCCTGGTATGCGTTCTCGTAAGGCCAGCACCCATGTGCAGATGCGTCCTGGCATGACTATGGCCATTGGTGGTTTGATTTCTTCTGAAGAAAGCAAGTCCATTTCTAAAATTCCTCTCTTGGGCGATCTTCCTATTTTGGGACATTTCTTCCGTAGCACCTCTAAATCTAGGGAGCGTAGAGAGATTATTGTACTGTTGACTCCTATTTTAGTAGACAGTGATTATAAACCCATTATGTCCAGTGAAGCAACCCGCATTAGCAGCTTGACTGATAAGCAGGTTTTGGATGGTGAATTGTATGAGCAACCAAAATCCAAGAACAAAGATAAAAAGAAAAAATGAGGGCGTAAAGGGCTCTGTCTTCACCTTCTTTAGTACTGCTTCCGCAGTAGGTAAAACGGTGCTTTCCGTGAACTATGCTGCTGATTTGGCTGAGCGAGGCTACAAGGTCTGTTTAGCTGATTTGGATTTGCAGTTTGGCGATGTGTGCAATTATTTGGGTATTACTCCGGAAACGACCTTCTTTAATTACTATGAGCAGGAGGATGACAAGAGGGATACCTCTTTGTGCATGACGGAAACCCAGTTTGGCTTTGATGTGCTGGCAGCGCCGCTTGAGGTGGACGAAGGCTTTATCATCGATGCAGAAACTATCGTGCAGGCTATCAATCAGCTGCGGGATGATTATGATTATGTGCTTTTAGATACTACCACGGGCTTTACAGGCATTAGCCTAGCTATTTTGGAGCAGACGGATGTACTTTACTTGCCCTGTGTAGTGGACTTTATCCCTTCTATCAAGGATTTGAAGCTGGGTCTGGATACACTGCATAAGCTGCAGTTTGATTATCAGCGGGTGCGCTTGATTTTAAATCGTAATAAGGCTGAGACCCAAATTAGTACTAAGGATGTAGAGGCCTTATTAGGCCGACCCTTCCAATATTTCATCAGCAATGATTATCAGGGGATCATGCAATCCATTAAGGATGCCAAGCCCGTGGTACTCACTGAAAGCCAGAATAAGTTGGCTGATGAAATTTGCGATATGGTCAGCGAGGAATTGGGCGAAAAAGTAGAAGAAACCAGCGGTGGCATTAGTGGCTGGTTTGGTAGTTTATTTAAATAAGTGTTAGAATAGATTTTATGATTGTAGGTCAGGATTATGGCACAGAAGATTCGCGTGTGCATCTGGGATGAGGATAGCGACAGTCGCGCAGGGATGCTGCGGGTGTTGGGCAATCTGGATGACTATCAAGTAACTGAATATCGTAGTGGTGCCGGTGGCATTGCCAATCTGGAGAATTTGCGTCCGCAGATTTTACTTTTGGATGTGGATTATACCATTGCCCAGCCGGATAAGCTGGTGCCGGAGCTGCGCAAGGGCCTGCCTGATTTGAAGATTATTGCTTTAGGCAAGCGTTGGGATGAAAGCTCGCGGCAAAAGTTTAATGACTTGGGCTTTGATGCGATGCTGCTGAAGCCCTTGGATGTGGAAAGCTTTCTAAAGGCTGTGGAGTCGGCTAATCAGGATAAGGGTAGTAAGAGCAATTGTCAGGTTTTGAGCTTCTTTAGCCCCAAGGGGAAGAGTGGGCGCACGACCTTGATTGTTAATCTGGCCTTGGCTTTGGCTCGCGTCAGCGGCGAAAAGGTGGGCATTATTGATGCTGAGACCAATTTTGCCGATATGGATGCCTTTTTGAATTTGAATCCCCGCAGTACTATTGTAGAGGCGCTGCGTGACTTGTCTTATTTGACTTCCGGAACCTTGGAAAAGTATTTTGAAGAGGTTAGTGATAAGGTTTTCGTGCTTTGCGGTGCGAATACCCCTCAGCAGGCAGCCTTTGTGGAGCCGGAGGGTTTAACGAAGCTTATTAATTTAGCTAGGCCCAATTTCCGCTACTTGCTAGTGGATTTGGCGCCGGGCTTTAATCCTATAAGTATTGCAGCTGCAGAGGCCAGTGAGAAGGTTTATCTGACCACTATGGCTGGCGGTACCTTTGAAATCAAGCATTTGGAAAGAGCTATGGAGATTTTCCAATCCTTGGATAATTGGCAGCAGCGAGTGGGCTGCGTCATTACCCGTATGGCACCTGATGTGCGTCGGGCTAAGGAGCTGGAGGAGCAGATTGGCTGTCCTGTGACCTTGATTCCCAATGAATATCTGCTGTGCTCTGAGGCGGCTAATAATGGTCGTATGGCATTGGATATTGGCAGTGGTTCTCCCTTGACCCAACAAATCGATAGAATGGCCTTTGCTATTCATGGCGGAGGGCGGTGAGAGTATGCTATTGATTAGCCTTGTAGCCGCATTGGTTATCTTTTTGGTGTTCCTGGCTATCTACAATTCCATGACTCAGGGCAGCGTGCAGGTAAGCCAGCGCGTGCGTCGCATTGGTGCTGTTAATCACCAGCGTGCACATAGTGTTGGCAGCGGTGGCTTTTGGGACGACTTTAACAGTAGTCGAGTGAGCACTTGGGCTAGGGCTGGCGCTAATCGCTTTGGTAAGTTCTTTCCGAAAAGGGAGTGGTTTGAGCTGCAGGTGGAGCGGGCTGCTTTGCCTGTGACTGGTGGAGAATATGCTACGATAACCTTTTTCGGTGGCCTGTTCTGGCTTTTTCTGATGCTGATTGTGAATGGCAGTCTTGTGCGCTCGGCGGTGATTTGCATTGCTTGGTGGCTGTGTGCCAGCTTTTACCTGTATAATTTAGGTCAGAAGCGCATGAAGGCCTTTAATGCCCAGCTGGGTGACGCCATTGTCATGATGAGCAATGCTGTGAAGGCTGGCTTTACCTTTCAGCAGGCTATGGACATTGTTTCCAAGGAAATGAACGACCCCATTAGTGGTGAGTTCAAAAGAGCTATTAACGAGGTGCAGCTGGGTGTGCCTTTGGAGGATGCTTTGAATGGCATTAGCAAGCGCATTACCAGTGATGATTTTGACCTTGTGGCCACGGCGGTCATTATCCAGCGGCAGGTTGGTGGCAACCTAACGCATATTCTGGATACTGTGGGACAGACTATTCGCGAGCGCATTAAGCTCAATGGCGAGATAAAGGCTCTGACGGCTGAGGGTATCTTGAGTGGCTGGATTATAGGCCTTTTGCCGATTGCGTTAGGTGGCTTTTTCTTGATGCTGGACCCACATTATTTTGATGAGTTTTTGCAGTCTAGCTTTGGCAAGAAGCTGGTAATTGTGGCTATAATTAGCGAGATTCTTGGTGGACTTATTATCAAGAAGATTGTTAATGTAAGGATATAACACTTATGTGTTTATCATATAAATTTATAATATATTAAGGAGGAATGAACAATGATGACCCATGTTAAAAATCTCGGCTTTTATCTGAGAGCAAAATTCGGCCTGAGCGAACGCGGTGTTGCTATGACTGAATATGCAATTCTGCTGGCATTCGTAGCTGCTGTTGCTATGGCATTTATTAGCGACCAAGGTTTGAAAACCTCTATTTCTGGTTCAGTTGGTAGTGCAAAAGATGCTATTGATAGCGCCGGTACTGGTGTTCAAACTGGCGAATAATTTTTTACACAGTGCTTTTGCACTGTGTAAAAGTAGCTATTTGTAGCTATTTTTACATGGTGCAAAATGATGGGAAGAAAGATATATTAGCTGGAGGTTATTATGCTAAACAATATTTTTCTCTCATTTGTTCTCTTAAAATTGAAGGGTAGATTTCGTGGTGTGGCAATGACTGAATATGCTATCTTGTTAGCATTTATTGCAGCTATTGCTGTTGTATTCTTCATTGATGATTATGCATGGAATGAGAATGGGCCAACATCATTGTACACAGCTATTCAATACAGTATTATGAAGGCATGGAGTGCTATTGATATGGCAGGGCCTGAAAAACCTCTTCCTCATCCTTGAGTTCTGGTTATTTTTATGTAAGGGAGTAGTATTATGAAACAAAAAGGTGCAGTTTTAGTTGAATTTGTCATAGTGCTGCCGCTCTTTTTGTTGATGCTCTTTGTCATGATTTATGGCGGTATGCTGATGCACGATTACAATGGTTTAAACGAGCTCACCCGTGCAGCAGCTCGCTATGGTGCGGTAGAGTCAAGTGGGGATAATACCACTACTCAGGAGGGCAGTGCGGATACTGTGAAGGTTGCTGCTGTTAAAAAGTATATTAAGGACAATGGTAGCAATTTCTTGATTATTTACGAAATTAAAGACGGAGGCGTTGCTGTCTCTGCTGGTACATATGATAAGATTGGCAATGATGCTGCTATGAGTGTATCTGTTACAGCAGAACGCCTTGATGTACCCATTATAGTAAAGGATGTTATGCCCGATAAGATTTCCAGTACTCTTAAGATGCGGATAGAGCAATAATTAGCTGTGGGAGGCTTAGAAGATGTCCCTGTTAGAAAGATTAAATCGCAAAAACAAAAAATATATTGCACAACAACAGGCTGGACAGGCTGCTAAGCAAACTCATGGTTCCACGGGCTTTTCTACCTCGGCAGATGAGGCTCGTGAGGCTTCCTATCAAGCAGTGAAGGCCGATATTCACGCTCACATTGTGGACGAAATGCCGGATGAGCTGCAAAGACTCATTAATTCCACTAATGCTGACCAGCGCGAATTGCGTCGTGTTGTGGAGAATATGTGCGCAGAGGCGATTAAGGATAATCCCTTTGCTATTCCTTTGGGTGATCGTGAGCGCTTGATTGAAGAATTAATTAGCGAGATTTTGGGCCTTGGCCCCATTGAGCCTTTGCTCAAGGACCCGAGCATTACCGAGGTTATGGTCAATGGTCCTTCTTCAATTTACATCGAGCGCAAGGGTCGCTTGCAAAAGACCGATATTAAATTCCGTAATACGGAGCATTTAATGCATGTTATCGATAGAATTGTATCCGCCGTTGGCCGTCGTGTGGACGAAAGCAGTCCTCTGGTCGATGCTCGTTTAGCAGACGGTAGTCGTGTTAACGTTATCATTCCGCCCTTGTCCTTAATCGGACCCTGCGTTACTATTCGTAAGTTCTCCAAGGACGTTTTAACTGTGGATAAAATGATCGAGTTTGGCTCTTTTGATGAGCGTATGGCGGAGTTTTTGGAGGATTGTGTTAAGGGTCGCTTAAACATTGTTGTAAGTGGTGGTACCGGCTCAGGTAAAACTACCTTGCTCAATGTATTGTCCAGCTATGTGCCGGCGACAGAGCGTATTGTAACCCTAGAGGATTCTGCGGAGCTCCAATTAAAGCAGGATCATGTTGTAACACTAGAAACTCGTCCAGCCAATATCGAGGGCGAGGGTGAGATCACCATGCGTGATTTAGTGCGCAATGCTCTGCGTATGCGTCCTGATCGAATTATTGTCGGCGAGTGCCGCACTGGCGAGGCCTTGGATATGCTCCAGGCTATGAATACGGGCCATGATGGCTCCATGACCACAGCTCATGCCAACAGCGCTCGTGACGCTCTGAGCCGTTTGGAAACCATGGTGCTGATGAGCGGTATGGAGCTGCCCTTGCGTGCTATCCGTAGTCAGATTTCCTCCGCCGTGGATATTATTGTGCAAATTGCCCGTTTACGGGATGGTAGTCGTAAGATTATTAATATCGCCGAAGTAACTGGTATGGAGGGTGATATTATTACCCTGCAGGACTTATTCTTCTTTGAAAATCACGGCATGAATGCTGATGGTCGCATAACCGGAGCCTTTTTATCCACCGGTTTAAGACCGCAATGCACCGAAAAGCTGGCCATGAATGGCGTTAATTTATCACTTGATTTGTTCATGACCTAGGGGAGTAGAAGATGCTTATTTTAATCTCTTTGATGGCTTCTTTGTGTCTGTTCATCGTTTTGTATGTTATCATACAGGCCATGGGGAGGAAGCAAGAGCTGTTAAAAAGCCGTTTGCGTGGCTTAAATAGTGGAGAAGAGCAGAAACAGCTAGCAGATGCTTATTGGCGAGAGAACCTGAAGCGTTCGTTGTATGAGCGTACTGTGAAGTCATTTGCTGACAAAATTGCTGCCAAATTGGCTAAGCTGACTCCCGCGAGTGTTCGTGCGCAAGCAGAGGAATTGGTGGACCAGACCAATAACTTTAATGGCATGGGGCTAAGTGGTTTTATGCTGTTTTTAGGTGCCAGCACAGTTTTTTTCTTGCTTTTGGGACTTTGGCTGGTTTATAGCAGAAATTTGCCATTAGTAAAAGGCTTTTTAATTTTTGCAGCATTCATTGTTGCTGGTATGTATGTGCCTTTCTTTGTCTTGCGTCAAATGGTAGAGGAGCGTCGAGAGGCTATTCGTCAGAGCATGCCTGACGTGCTTGATTTATTATGTGTTAGCGTGCAGGCTGGCCTCGGCTTTGACGGAGCAATGGGCAAGGTTACCGCCAAAATGAAGGGGCCTCTTATTGAGGAGTTCGAGCGTCTTTTGCAGGAATTACGCATGGGCATTACACGTCGCAATGCTTTGAATCGTTTAGCGAAACGTTGTGGCATTGAAGAAATGAAGCTGTTTACGGCGGCGTTGATTCAGGCGGAGAAGCTGGGTGTTGGCACGGCTCAGGTTTTGGAAATTCAATCGGAAAATATGCGCGAAATGCGTAGGCAAAGGGCTAAGGAAAAAGCTGCCAAGCTGCCTGTTAACATTATATTCCCGACCACCGTGTTTATCTTCCCTGCTTTGTTTATTGTGGTTTTAGGACCAGCAATAGTTACTATCATGAAAACCTTTAATAAATAAAGAGACTGTACTTTAGCGTTGTGAGGCAACGTTGTGGCACAGTCTTTTTGTGTATGCGTCCCTTTATAAGTTTGTATTATCAATAATATAAATGGGTCTCTTTTTAGTTTCTAAATATGTCTTGGACAGGTATTGCCCTAGAATGCCAGTGCATAGCAGTTGAACTCCACCAATAAAGAGGATTATACAAACAGTAGAGGCCCAGCCTTGAATAGGATCGCCGAATATAAGCTTTCTAATAACTACAAATAATGTACTTGAAAAAGCTAGAATACAACATAACAGTCCTATCATGGTAGCGATAGTTAAAGGTACAGTTGAAAAAGCTATAATTCCCTCAACTGCATAATAAAATAGCTTCCAAAACGACCATTTTGTTTCACCAGCGATACGGGCTACATTTTCATACTCAATCCATTTAGTTTTAAAGCCGACCCAACCATATAGGCCTTTAGTGAATCTATTGTATTCACCCATGGAAAGAAGAGCATTTACAAATTTGCGATTCATCAAACGATAATCACTGGCACCATCAACAAGCTCGGTTTTTGATATTCTATGCATTAATCTATAGAATTTGCTTGCGAACCAAGAGCGGATAGGGGGATCTCCCCTGCGTGAAACTCTACGTGCAGCAGCTGAATCATAGCCTTCGTTTTTAACAGCATAAAACATTTTAGGTAGTAGACTTGGCGGGTTTTGTAAATCAGCATCCATAATTACAATGTAATCACCTTTAGCATGTTGAAGGCCTGCAAAGATAGCGGCTTCTTTACCAAAATTACGTGAAAAAGAAATGTATTTTATTTCTGAATGTATTTCTGCATAACCTTGAATAAGATGTAAAGTTTCATCATTGGAACCATCGTCTATGAATAACAGCTCTAGTTGAACATAGGTCATAGATTTATTTATAGAAAGATATTCTTTATAGAAGTAGGGTAGTGCTTCCTGTTCGTTAAAACACGGAACAATTATTGTAACAGTATCCATAATTACCTCGATAATCTTTATTATAATTCTATTATAGCTAATAATCCACAAGAAATGCAAGATAGTATCAGTATTTTCTTTAGTAAGATGCTGATTTCTATGTAGCATATTATTTATTCTGTTTGCTAAGGATGGTAAGTATGTATGAGTAAGATTGCAGTCTTGATACCTTGTTATAATGAAGCACTAACAGTGGCTAAGGTTATATGCGATTATCGCAAAGCATTACCTGAAGCTGACATATATGTTTACGACAACAATTCTACAGACCATACTGATGCAATTGCCAAGGATGCTGGTGCTATAGTGCGGTACGAATATCGTCAGGGTAAGGGAAATGTTGTTCGCTCTATGTTCAGAGATATCGAAGCTGACTGTTATCTGATGATTGATGGTGATGATACCTACCCTGCTAATAATGCCAGAGAAATGTGTAATGCTGTGCTAAAAAATGGAGCGGATATGGTCATTGGGGATAGATTATCTGCTACCTATTTTGAAGAGAATAAAAGGCTATTTCATGGCTGTGGCAATATTTTGGTGCGTAAATTTATCAATACTCTATGGCATCCTAAAGAAGAAATTAAAGATGTAATGACTGGGTACAGGGCATTTAGTCCCTTGTTTGTAAAAAGTTTTCCTGTGCTATCCCAAGGCTTTGAAATCGAAACAGAGATGACTATTCATGCTCTTGATAACCATCTATATATTAAAAGCTTGCCTGTAGTTTATCGAGACCGTCCTATGGGCAGCAATAGTAAGCTTAATACCTATAGGGATGGCATAAAGGTTTTGCTGACTATTTTTAATATGTATAGATATTACAAGCCGTTGAGATTTTTTGGTATTGTAGCTTTATTGTTGGCACTATTTTCTATTATTCTTTTCGTGCCTGTGTTTGTGGAATACATGCAGACTGGTTTAGTACCACGTTTTCCAACTTTGATCGTCAGTGGATTTTCTATGTTGGCTGCCATATTAGCGTTTTCCTGTGGTCTGATTTTGGATACCCACGCGAAAAATAATAGGAAACACATGGAAGTACAAATGAATATTATCAAAATGCTTATGCAAAAATAAGGTATGATTGTTTATGAGTTCATGCGATTGTAACAAGACAGACAACAAAAAATGGATTTTGACTGTGGGAACATTAATAAGCTTTTGTTGGTTGCCTTTTTTTCTAGCATTTTATCCAGGGGTAGGCATGAAAGATGAGATTTATGTGATGCAGGATCCTTTTGGCATGACTAACCAGCCGATTATGTACAACTTATTTTTGGCTTTTTTTTATAAAGCTGGATTGTATTTATTTAATGACCATTTCATAGGAACAGCTGCTGTCATATTAGTAATGATGTACTTGATGGCTTTAGCTATAGCATATGTCTTAAGATGGCTATTAAACAAGGGATTAAGAAAAAGAATCGTATTTTTTTATGGCCTATACTATACTTTTTTTCCGCTCATCATAGATTATGCCATAGCTGCTGTGAAAGACAAGGTCTTTGCAGTGGCCTTAATTTTACTGGTATCCATTACTTTTGACTTGGTTAAAGAAGGGTTTCAGGACTGCTCTTGGAAAAGATTACGCTATTTTATGCTTGCTTGTCTTATCATGATGTGGACTCGTAACAATGGAGGGTATATTTTTATTGCTTTTTGTGGCTGTATTCTCTGTGTCATGCAGGGCTCAAAGAAACAATTTTTGAAGCTAGCCATTCCCGTGTTAATATGCGGAATGTTTCCAGCATTGGTCATGGGGAAAAATTTCTCTGAGGGATTAGGCGTTCCCCTTCAGCAGGTTTCTAGGGTAGTGGCTTTGGAAAGACCTATATCAGACCAGGATAAGGCATTTATTGGCAAGATGATGCCTTTAGAGTTAATAAAAAAGCATTATAATCCTCATAATGTGGACCGTATCAAATGGAATAATGCTTATGATAGGCAATTTACAGATACTCACAAGCGGGAGTTTTTTGTCACATGGTGGCATTTGTTTAAGCAGTATCCTAAAGATTATATTGATGCTTGGCTGTTAACAACACAAGGTTTCTGGGGAATTGTAGATTGGGATGAATATGGTCCTTGGCAAAGCAAATTTGGTAAGGCATATGACCTTAAGATTTTTGAAGCTGATTATAAGGGAGGCTTGGATAATGGGTTTCAAGTCAGTGAGTTTGATTTTTTGCCTTACTCATTGAAGAAGAGCCTAGGAATGTATGTATGGATTTATAGTGCTTTTCCCATGGGAGGTATTTGCTTTTGGTTTACAGTAATTTTAGGAATGTTAATGATTAGCAGAAAACAGAGCCATCTACTAATAGTGTTAGCTCCTGCATTACTTTGTAGTTTAACATTAATTGTGGCTAGTCCAATAGCGTATGCTTTGAGATATGTTTTCTATTATTCATTGTGTTTACCATTGTTTTTTATCCTATCTAAAATTGATTTTTCGATAAATAAAGAGGCTTAAGTATGTGATAGAGGTGTTATGAATGTATGAAGTAGCTATTATGTTTCGAGAATGGTGGTATTCATTTAAGAAAGATATTCCTCAAATGAGAAAGCCATTTATTATACTTTTCTGTATCTATATGATTGCTTTATCTTCTCTTTTTAGAGCTAATTATAATTATATGGATGACTTAGGACGCACAGCCTGGGGATACTTGATATGGGATGCATTTAGCAGATATATAACTCAGTTTTTAGCAGTGTTTGTCCATGCTGATACTACATTGAATGATATATCTCCTTTACCGCAGATTTTAGGAGTTGTAGTTATTGTTGCCTCTAGCCTTGTTTTGCTTAAGGTGTATGTTAAGAAGTATAATTTGTTGAGTATTATCGCAGTTGTTCCTGTAGGATTGTCACCTTTCTTTTTGGAGTGTTTTTCTTATAAGTTTGATTCACCTTATATGGCTGTGTCTGTTTTTGTAAGTATGATTCCACTGCTGTTCATTGATTGCCAGACAAAGCTTTATCATGCTGTGTTAGCCATAGGCACAATTATCATGCTTTTAACTTATCAGGCTTCTTCTGGTATTTTTATGGTTTGTTTAGTGTTTTTAATGGCTTTAAGATGGAATAGGGGGATTGATGGAAAAGAGTGTATTAGACTAATTGTTACATCTGGAATGGTGCAATTAGTAGTTGCTTTGCTTTTTAAATTTTTTTTGGTTAAGGAGTATAATAGTTATGTATCAACTGATGTTTTAACTTCACAAAATTTTCTATCGACTATTCTGGGTAATATAACTAAGTATTATAAGACGATATGGTCTTATAGTACACTTCCATGGAAAGTGATGACATTGGGTGTAATAGCGGCTGCTGTTAGGACTTTTCTTATGGATAGCAAGAGAGATAAAATAAAAGCAAGTATTGTAGTAATCATCATTGTATTGGCTTGCTCCATTTTATCTTATGGCGCTTATATTGCTTTGCAAAAGCCATTGTTTTCTCCTAGAGCACTATATGGATTTGGCGTTTTGATAGCCTTATTAGGGATTATTGCCGTTAATGGAAAAACTGAAAATATTATGGGAAAAATTGCCTGCATTATGTTGAGTTGGTCCATGATAGTATTTTCTTTAGCTTACGGAAATGCTTTAGCAGAACAAAAGAGATTTGAAACATTTAGAATGCAAATGGTATTACATGATGTCAGCAAAATTCCAGAACTAAATAAGGATAATATTCGAAAATTGCAGCTCAAGGGTAGTGTGGGTTATTCTCCTGTTATTCAAAGAATGGAATACAAATATCCTATTCTTAGAGCATTGGTTAATATTCAAATGAAATCTGGTTTTTGTTTTGGTGAATTTTACCTTTTTAATTACTTTAGTTTACCTGGTGTAGAGCAAGAGCGAAATTGGGGGAAGAAAAAATATACTATAGACGACAGTTCCATGCCTGTTTTTATTGATACGGCCTATCATACCATAAAGTATAATGACAAAAGCATTGTGGTTTTATTAAAGGATGAGAAAATTAAGTATAGAACATTTTATCAAGAATAGTTTGTCAGTGTGTCATAACATGTAGAATGGAATTAATATTCTCTAACCTTTACAGCTCACTGCTTTTGGTGTAAAATAAGATGGAATCGTATTTTACACCAAGGGTGGTGAGCTTATGGCTTTTATTAAGAGAGATTTGGCGAATAAGATATTGGAGCTATCGCAGGATTATGCTTGTGTTTTGCTAACAGGACCGAGGCAGGTCGGTAAAACTACACTGTTGCGCCAGCTGATGCAGCAAAATAGAAATTATGTAACACTGGATGATTTGGAAGAACGCAGATTGGCCCAACAGGAGCCAGCCACTTTTTTGGCAGTGCATGAGACTCCGCTGTTTATTGACGAGGTACAATACGCGCCACAGTTATTTTCTTATCTAAAAATTGCCATTGATAATGGGGCGGAGCCAGGATCATTCTGGCTGAGCGGCTCTCAAGCTTTCCGTATGATGGAGCTTGCTCAGGAGTCTTTGGCAGGACGTGTAGCAATACTACACATGTCGGGGCTTTCTCAGCATGAGATTTATGGTAGTGGAGA
Source organism: Phascolarctobacterium sp. (assembly GCA_034086985.1). Classification (GTDB taxonomy): domain Bacteria; phylum Bacillota; class Negativicutes; order Acidaminococcales; family Acidaminococcaceae; genus Phascolarctobacterium_A. Next base: position 107,587 of record JAXDZG010000009.1, on the reverse strand, counting down.
AGCCCTGCCCTTAACGATAGATTTACAAGCTTTAAAGGCACGCAAGGCAGCAGGACAAGCCACCGACCTAAAGGGGATGTATGAGCGTATTTGGCGTGGCTCGTTACCAGGCTATGTTAGCGGAAAATTTAAGGACCGTAATGTGTTTTACTCCAGTTATATTCAAACCTACATCAATCGTGATGTAAGCGAGCTTTTAGAGCCTGTAGATAAATTATTATTTCAGGATTTTATTCGTGCTGCTGCTTGTCGAGCTGGGCAAATGCTCAATATACATGATATAGCTCAGGATGTAGGGGTATCTGATGATACTGCTAAGCGCTGGCTACAGGTTTTGGAAAAGTCGGATGTGATCTTTTTCTTGCGTCCCTATTCTAATAATCTGTTAAAACGTACAGTGAAGACGCCTAAGCTTTACTTTTTTGATACAGGCTTGGTGGCCTATTTGACAAAGTATACTACTCCAGAAATATTACAGAATGGAGCTATTAATGGGGCTATTTTAGAAAACTACGTTGTGGCAGAGATTAGAAAAAGTTATGCCAATGTAGCTGAAGAGGCACTGTTATGGTATTATCGCGATACGCGTAGCAATGAAATCGATATGGTTTTGGAGCGGGACGGTAGGCTTAATCCTTTAGAAATAAAACGATCTGTTAATCCTGCGAACCAGCTGGTCAAAGCTTTTGAAGTTTTGGATAAGGGGGCTGTGCCAAGAGGCAAGGGAGCTATACTGTGTATGCGTCCTGAGCTAACAGCTGTGGATGCGGATAATTATATAGTACCGATTTGGATGCTGTAGCTTTATCAGTCTCTTGTCCCATAAGCCATAATTACTTGATATCAAGTCAAACTAGTATATTCTAAAGATAGCTTGAATACCACTTTGAATATTACTATTAAAATAACTATTTCTAATATTGCATGCAACTTGAAAATTTCTGAAAATAGATTTATAAATGGTTAAAATGCTTGCCTGTATAATAGTTAGATGTTATAATAGACAAAATATGATATCTTGTTAGAGAAGAAGATACATGAATCAATAATGTCTAATTATTTTAATGAGTGAAAGGGTTTAATCATGAAGATAGCGTGGAAGAAGTATTTGAAGCAAACTGGCGTGGCCATGACAGAATATGCAGTGCTTTTAGCCTTTGTAGCTGCGATTGGTGCATCCTTTACTAGTGATAGTGGCTTATCCAGCAGCATCAGCGGTGCTGTGAGCAAGGTAGTCTCAGTGTTTGGTTACTTTGGTGGATATAAAGAGGTTGCGGCAGGTAATCAACCGCATTTTACTGGTAAGGGTTCTGGAACATTGTCAGGCATTGACTTTGGAAAACATACATCTGATCAGTGGAGCTGGGAGCAAGTTTATACTAATGATTCAGGTCAGGAGGCTGGCTCTGCATTTTTAGATGATGGAGGAAAGAGTGGGATTGCTAGTCGCTATGCTAAGGAACTGTTGGATCAAATGTATGCCGCTGGCAGTTTTGGCGGTGTTGACCCCATGTCCTGGGCGTTTACCGAGGGCTGTGGCACTAATACCCAATCTTTAAATTTGTATTGGTCCAATTCAGATTGGAAAAACATTGATAATGGCACAGTTCCCATTATACAGATGAACAAAGAAGCTGGTAGCGGTGAGGCACAGTATTATGTGGCTATGGCTAATGTCAAAGATGGCAAATTGCAGCTGTGGAATCAGGCCGCTGCCTTGAAGGGCGAGGTGAGCTATGTGAATGCCTCTACTGGAGAAATGGTAGATATGAAGTGTGATGCTACAGGTAGCGCTCCGGCTAATGGCACAAGTGTTAATACAGCATCCCAAAAACTTGATTCAAGTCTTGCTTTTTCCAACTATAACGATGCGCAAAAGGCTTACTATGACCTTGTAAGCAAACATAATATCCAAACTCAAAATAATTACAAGCCCTAAAACGGTTTGCGTAAAGAATAAAACGACAAACAAAACAGCCACCGAGAGTCTACTTCAATAAGTAGCTTGCGGTGGCTGATTTTCTTTTTCCTAACGGTATGCGAGTATGGTTGCGTAACAAAACGTTACTCGAAACCTATGTTCATGTTATTCTAAATAAATCTCAGCGTCAAGCTTATCGGTTACGTAACCAATAATGCTTGCTGCAGGAGCGACCTCTTGCAGCTCGGCTAAGCAAGCAGCAGCCTCTGCCTCAGGAATAGCGCAGAGAAGGCCACCGCTGGTCTGGGGATCATAGCAAATATCCTGCAGTGGCAGGGGAATATGGCCTACAACCTGCACATGAGCTTCGGCAAATTCTCGATTGCGGTAAGCACCTGCAGGGATGAAGCCCATGGAAGCCATTTCATAGGCTTCCTGATGGTAGGGCAGCCCTGCTACCTGCACATGCAGCGTAACCCCACTACCCTGAGCCATCTCTAGACTATGCCCCAAAAGCGCAAAGCCCGTCACATCCGTACAAGCATGCACGCTGTATTTAGTCAGCACGTCCCGTGCATACTTGTTCAGCGTGCTCATCTGCTGGTAGAGATTTGCCAAAAGGCTCGCCTCTACCAGCTCCGCCTTGGCCGCCGTGGTGAGTATGCCCACGCCCAAGGGCTTGGTCAATACCAGCACGTCGCCGGGCTGCGCACCGCAGTTGCGCCAGAGTCTGTCCGGATGGACAAACCCAGTCACGGCCAAGCCATAAATGGGCTCGGCCCCGTGAATGGTGTGTCCACCGGTAATGATGGCGCCGGCCTCATAGGCCTTGGCATAGCCACCGCGCAGGATTTCCTGCACGGTGTGCTGCTCCATTTTTTCGGGAATACACATAATGTTCAGCGCTAGCTTGGGCTCGCCGCCCATCGCGTACACATCGCTGAGAGCGTTGGTGGCGGCGATTTGACCGTACATAAAGGGGTCGTCTACGATGGGTGGAAAGAAATCCGTTGTCTGCACGATGGCTAGCTCCTCGCTAACAGCGTAAACGCTGGCATCGTCGCTCTTGTCGTAGCCCACAAGGAGCTTGGGGTCGGTGTGGGTAGCAAAGCCCTCTAAAAGCTGGCACAGGGTGCCAGCGCCCACCTTAGCGCCGCAGCCAGCGCAGCTGGCTAGCTTAGTTAGTTTCACTTGGTTTTCCATTTAGTAGTCCTCATCTTGATTATGTCAGCAGAGTCCTGATCATTACAGCTTGCGCTCATTTTTTAAGATTGATGTTGCGCAGCTAGGTTTATTCCTCTGCCCTATAGATCATATTATAGCCATTTTCCTCCAGCACCAGCTGCTCCAGCTCCGGGGTGACGAGCCTAGGCACAGCGTCCTGCTCCAGAGCCTCCGCCTCAAATAGCACGCAGGTGCCACAGCTGCTGCTCAAGGAGCGCGGCACGGGAGCTAGCCGCGCCCTTAAATGCAGCTGAGTACATAATTTTTGGAAGCGAATCGCTCCAAAATGGGAGAAAAAGGTGGCTACATACTGCTTCATTTGCTCAGGGACAGGGTATATTCCCCATCCTGCTCGCTAATAGTCACCTCATAGCCCTGGTGATGGGCATAGCGAGTAACGTTTTCTTTAGAAGTGTTGTTGTCAACAATGACTTGGTAGCGAGGTTCGCCACTGGCTAGGGCTTGACGAGTTAAAATAACGGGCTCGGGGCAGGACAAGCCGCGAGCATCGATGATTTGCATAATAGGTGAGCCTCCTTATTTTCTATAGGTGTTCAAGTAAGCGATAAGAGCAACGACGATAATGCCGATAATAACGGCGATTTGGCCGTTGGCGGTGGGACCGGCACCGCTGGAAGCGAGGCCGAAGTTATGGGCAAAGGCTGCCCCGGCCACGAAGCCTAAAATAGCGATGGCGCTGTCGGAGTTGCCTTCACCAGCCAAAATCAGCTGGCGCATGGGGCAGCCGCCCAAGAGCACACAGGCAAAGCCCGCCAAGAAAAGTCCCAGTATATTCCACAGAGCATCGGTGTGAGCGATGGGCTGACCGACGAAGCCCAGCTTGAAAAAGCTGGTGCCGGTAGCGGCGGTCAGGGTCAGATTGCATAAAAGTGCGGCCACCGTCACAGCTACGAAGCCCCAGAGCATTTTGGTTTCACGGAATAAGATGAAGTCGCGGATACCGGCGATCATGCAAAAACGAGTGCGTTGTGCTAAACAGCCTACGGCGAGGCCTGCAGCTAGGCTAATGGCTAACGCCGCATGCTTGGCGCCGGGGCCACCGCCAGCTTTGGTAAAGTGGATAAAGGCGGGGGCGGTGAGGAGCAGCACTAACAGGGCAAGGGCTGCTGCGGGCAGCAGGCCGCCCTCGGCAGGAGTCATTTTATAAGTGCGCTTCAGGCTATAGCCACGGTTGAGGAAGAAAATGCCGGCATAAATGCCGCCGGCGAAGCCCAGGAGGCCTGCCCAGGCATTTAAGTCACCGCCGGCGATGCGCAGCAGCATTCTAAAGGGGCAGCCTAGGAACATGAGGCAGCCGACCATGGCAAAAAAGCCCAGGGCAAAGCGAGTCAGGGGCGAGCTGCCGCCCTTGGGAGAGAATTCGCCATGGGTAGAGGCTGCGCCGAGAGCGCCTAGGATGAGGCCGATAATTTCGGGACGGATGTACTGTACGGCTTTAGCGGAGTGCAGTCCCAAACCGCCTGCAGTGTCACGCAAAAAGCAGGCAATGCAGTAGCCCATATTGGCGGGATTGCCAAAATACACCAGCATGGAGGCGATGATGCCTATAATTACGCCGGTAGAGATAATTATTGTGCGTTCGTTTTTCATCAAAACACCTTTCCTTCTTTAAAAGAATTGTGAGAAATATGTATAAGAAAAGTATAACATAGGCAGCGCAGGGGCTCCAATATCATTTATAGATAAAGCAGATAGATTGATTGGAATTTATAATAAATTGTGCTACAATGGTGCTATGGATAAGCTTCAAGCTCGTTTTTAATTGTACACAGGAGGAATGTTTATGCAGCAGATTTATTTGGATAACGCCAGTACCTCTTTTCCCAAGCCTAAGGAGGTTGCAGACGCTGTCTATCAATATATGACAGGGGTGGGCAGTAATATTGGCCGCGGCGGCTACGCCAGTGCTTATGCAGCGGAGGAGGCTGTGTTTAGTGCTCGTCAGCTTTTATGTGACTTTTTCGGAGGCGAGGACCCGAAAAATGTGGCCTTTACGAAAAATATTACAGAGGCTTTAAATGTGCTTATCCGTGGCTTGCTGAGGCCCGGTGACCATGTGCTGGTGTCGAGCATGGAGCATAACGCTGTGATGCGTCCCTTGCAGCTGCTAGGCCGTGAGCTTGCAGAGGGAGAAGCGGCTCCCGTGGACGCTATTACCTTTAGTCGCATTCCCTGCGACAGGGAGGGCAATCTAGAGCTTGCTGCTTTGCCGAAATTGGTGCAGTCACGCACGAAGGCAGTTATTATGACTCACGCAAGCAATGTGTGCGGAACCTTGCTACCATTAGCCAAGGTTGGAGCTTTTTGTAAGCAGCATCAGCTTATATTTATTGTCGATAGTGCTCAAAGTGCGGGGTTATTTCCCATCAATATGCAGACCTTGGGCATTGATGCACTGGCCTTTACAGGGCACAAGGGACTCCTTGGGCCTCAGGGCATCGGTGGCTTTATTGTGCAGGAGCACATGATTGAAAAGATTGCGCCCTTCATCGTGGGAGGGACTGGCAGCATAAGCCACACGGAGCGCACTCCCGCCTTTATGCCGGATAAATTTGAGGCAGGAACGCTGAACCTGCCGGGGATTATGGGTCTAGCAGCAGGCGTGCGCTGGCTCAAGCAGCGTGGTATGGATGGACTACGGGAGCACGAGCTGGGACTAACGGAGCAGCTTCTAGCAGGCTTACAGGATTTAGAGCAACAGGGTTTATTGCGTATTGTGGGCCGCAAGGACATGATCCAACGCACCAGCGTAGTTTCTATTGCCGATACTAAAGAGGATATAGCCTTAGTCGCCCATAAGCTTAACGCAAGCTACGGCATTGCCACCCGTGTGGGCTTACATTGCGCGCCCAATGCTCACAAATCCTTGGGCACCTATCCCACGGGTACGCTGCGCTTTTCCCTAGGCTGGCACAACACTGCGGAGGAGGTTGCGCTAGCCTTGGCCGCCCTCAAGGAGGTGCTGCAGCATGGAGTTTAAACAGCTACAAAGCTTTGTCGCCGTGGTGCAGCAAAAAAGCTTTACCAAAGCTGCCGCTAAGCTTTATCTATCACAGCCCACCATAAGCACCCATATTTATCAGCTGGAGGAGGAGCTGCACACCAAGCTCATCGTGCGTACTACGAAAAGCATCACCATCACTCCCAAGGGACAGGAGCTTTATGGCTATGCCATGAATATTTTGGAGCTGAAGCAGCGCATGCTGGAGGCCTGCTCCGTGGAGAGCAAGCGCATTATTCATTTGGGCGCGTCCACCATTCCCTCGGCCTATATTCTGCCCCAGCTCTTGCCGGAGTTTGGACAATTACATCAGGATGTTTATTTCGTGATGAACCAAAGTGACAGCCAGGGCATTATTGACGGACTCAAGGACGGCCTTTTTAATCTAGGATTTATCGGTATGCGCTGTGAGGACGAGGAAATAATCTGCGAGCCCTTTTGCGAGGATAGATTAGTTTTGATTACGCCTGTGAGCGAGCGTTTTTTAGCATTGCAGGCTGCGGAAGCTACGCCGGTAAAAGAGCTTTTGCAGGAGCCCTTGATTTTGCGAGAAAAGGGCAGTGGCAGCGAAAAGCTGGCGGAGCAGTTTTTGGCTAGCTCCGGTCTGGAGGAGGAGAAGCTCCATGTAGTGGCAAGGGTTAACGATCAGGAGGCCATCAAGAATTTGGTGGCAGGGGGCTTAGGGGTATCGCTTATTTCGGCTCGTGCCGCGCAAAACTTCCTTCTCGAAAAACGTATTTTAGTCTTTGAGCTGCCGGAGTATTTGGCTGCGCGCCAAATGTACATCATCTATCGCAAGGATTATATCCTGCCCTCCTATGTGCAGGAGTTTATTCGCTTTATCAACCCAAAAGCGAACAAAAGGTAAAATTACGTATTTATATTGAAATATTGTTCTAAAAGTGCTAGAATAACCGTAGTAAAGTTTTTCTCTTTCGCTTTAATTACGGTGGTGGTACTGATGAATAATTTGATTGCAGCGCAGGATAGAATCTACGCCTGTATTGATTTAAAAAGCTTTTATGCTTCGGTGGAGTGCGTGGAGCGGGGACTGGACCCCTTCAAGGTCAATTTAGTTGTGGCGGACCCGGCCCGTGGCAGAGGTGCCATTTGCTTGGCTGTGTCCCCGGCCTTAAAGGCTCTGGGAGTGCGCAATCGTTGTCGCCTGTTTGAAATTCCCTCCGGCATCAAATACATCACCGCCCTGCCGCGGATGCAGCTTTATATGGATTATTCGGCGGGCATTTATCAAAGCTATTTAGAATATTTAAGTGCTCAGGATATTCATGTTTATTCCATTGATGAGTGCTTTATCTATTTATCTCCCTACCTATTATTATATAAAATGACACCTAAGGCGCTGGTACAGCTTTTAGTACAGCGCATTATTGCTAAATTTGGTATTTGTGCTACCGCTGGCATCGGTAGTAATATGTTTTTAGCCAAGGTAGCCTTGGATATTTTGGCTAAGCACCAGCCGGATCACATGGCCTTTTTAGACGAGGACTTATTTAAAGAAAAAATGTGGCACCATCAGCCTCTGACGGATTTTTGGAATATTGGCAGGGGCACGGCCCGGCGTCTGGCCCATAAGGGCATTTATGATTTATATGGCGTGGCTCATTACGAGCCTGCGAAGCTGTACAAGGAGTTTGGCGTTAACGCTGAATATTTAATCGACCACGCCTGGGGACGGGAGGCATGCACCATCGAGGATTTGCGTAATTATCGTCCTAAAACCCACTCCATTAGCAATAGCCAGATTTTGTTTGAGGATTATGCCTTTGAGGATGCCCTAATCGTTATGGTGGAAATGGTGGAGTTTTTATGCCTCAAGCTGGTGGAAACCCAAATGCTGTGCAATTCCTTTAGTCTGAGCATTCGCTATAGCAAGGATTGTCGTCTGCCCACCGGGGGCTCCCGTCGCTTGCCCCAGGCTACGGATTCCTTCGTGGTGCTGGAGGAGCTTTTTCGCCAGCTTTATAATGAGACTACATGGCGCACCTCTCCCATTCGCCAGATTTGTGTCAGTGCCAATGACTTAGTATGGCTGGGGAGTGCGGAAGCTACCTTGTTTCCCGCTTATGCTGTGGACGAGCAGCGGGATCGGGATACGCAGCAGGTGCTTTTAGACGTCAAGAGTAAGTATGGCAAAAACGCGATTTTGCGTGGCATTAGCTATCGTGAAAAAGCCACGGGCAGGCTGCGCAATAAGCTTATCGGCGGTCACAACAGTGGTGTATAGCCTCAATGTAATATGAGCAAGAGCATATAAGGATAGATGAGATGGAGGCGAGGATGATGACAGAGGCAAGAAAATGCTATCGCAAGGGCGGACGGCGCGGCCTCGAGCAGCAGTGGGCACCGCAAGCGGAGTTTAAGGGCGCATGCAGCAAGCGAGCCAAGCAATTTGCAGCCTTCCAGGCGCTGCGTGGCTATGAGGAGATGCTGCAGGAGGTACGCCAGAAAAGGGAGCAGGCAGAGGACATTTAGAAAAATAAATTTTTGCTTATTTGCTTGACACTGCACCTGAAATATGATAACATACTATACTACATCATTTTATTAAACATTGCAGGTGTAATTGACAACAAATATTGCCGGGTCAGTGGTTGAACGGCGTATCTTGCTTATAATGAAGGATGAGGCACATCATCGCAGACAACAGACAAGGTCCTTGTGGTAAGAACCTTGTTTTTTTTGTCACGTATGCATGTGCTAGCTTTAGTGTGTTCAAGAATTAACGAAGGGGTGAGGAATTACATGTTTAAACCGGTTCAAGTAGGTGACAGAACACGGTATAGTTATGCCAGAATCAATGAAATACTGCCCATGCCTCATTTGATTGACATTCAAAGAAAATCTTATGAATGGTTCCTCGACGAAGGCCTGGTAGACATTCTCCATGACATTTCTCCGATTAAAGACTTCTCCGGCAATCTGGAGCTCTATTTTGAAAACTTCAGCCTGGGCGAGCCCAAATATGGCGTGGAAGAGTGCAAGGAAAGGGATGAGTCCTATTCCGCACCCATGAACGTAAAGGTACGCTTGGTATATAAGGACACTGGTGAAATCAAGGAATCCACCGTCTTCATGGGTGATTTCCCCCTGATGACCGAAACCGGTACCTTTGTTATCAACGGTGCTGAGCGCGTTATCGTCAGCCAATTAGTACGTTCCCCCGGCGTATATTATAGTGTAGATATTGATCCCAGCGGCAAAAAGCTGTATGGCACCACTGTTATTCCTAACCGCGGCGCTTGGATTGAATATGAAACCGATATTAACGATGTGATTTACGCTCGTGTGGACCGCACCCGTAAGCTGCCCGCAACCGTGCTGCTGCGTGCATTGGGCCTGTCCTCCAACGAAGAAATCATCAGCGTTTTTGGCGAGCATCCCTACCTGATGGCTACCCTGGAAAAGGATACCACCAAAAACAGGGACGAGGCTATGCTGGAGGTTTACAAAAAACTCCGTCCCGGCGAGCCCACCATTTTAGAGAATGCTGTTTCCTTAATCGAAGCAACCTTCTTTGATAATAAGCGTTATGATCTGGCCAATGTTGGTCGTTATAAATTAAATAAGAAGCTGGGCTGGCGTCATCGTCTGGAGAACACTGTGTTAGCAGAGCCTCTGGTTGATGAGGAGACCGGCGAAATTATCCTGGAAAAGGGCACCAAGATGAACACTGAGGCCCTGGATAAGGTAGAAGCCAGCGGTGTTTATGCTGAACAAGGCCTGCGCAAAATCAAGGTTATGTTCAAGGATGAGCCCATGCTGATGCTCTTCACCACCGGCATTGATGAGAAGACCCACACTGTAACCGTTGAGGACGTGCTGGCTTCCTTCAACTATCTGCTGAATTTGATGGATGGCTATGGCACCGGCGACGACATCGACCATCTGGGCAACCGTCGTGTACGCTGCGTAGGCGAGCTGCTGCAAAACCAATTCCGTATTGGTCTGGCTCGTATGGAGCGCGTAGTGCGTGAGCGTATGTCCATTCAAGATACCGAGGTTATTACCCCGCAAGCATTGATCAACATCCGTCCCGTAGTGGCAGCTATTAAGGAATTCTTCGGCAGCAGCCAGCTGTCCCAATTCATGGACCAAAACAACCCGCTGGCCGAGCTGACCCACAAGCGCCGTCTGTCAGCCTTAGGCCCCGGCGGTTTGTCCCGTGAGCGCGCAGGCTACGAAGTCCGCGACGTACACAACTCCCACTATGGTCGTATGTGCCCCATTGAAACCCCTGAAGGTCCGAACATCGGCCTCATCGGCTCCCTGTCCACCTTCGCTGTTATCAATAAATACGGTTTCATGGAAACTCCGTACCGCGTAGTTGATAAGGCTAATAAGCGCGTTACCAACGAAGTTATTTACATGACTGCCGATGAAGAAGATAAATACATCGTTGCACAGGCCAACGAACCCTTGGATGACGAGGGCTACTTCTTAGGCGAGCGTGTTACTGCCCGCGCTAAGGACGACGTACTTTCCATCGCACCGGAGCGCTGCGATTTGATGGACGTTTCTCCTAAGCAGGTAGTATCCATTGCAACTGCCCTCATTCCTTTCTTGGAAAACGATGACGCTAACCGCGCACTTATGGGTGCTAACATGCAGCGTCAAGCTGTGCCCCTGTTGGTAACCCAAGCTCCCATCATCGGTACCGGCATGGAATATAAGGTAGCCGTTGACTCCGGCGTATGCGTACTGGCTAAGCGTGCCGGCGAGGTTATTCGCGTAGTAGGCAACGAGATTCGCGTGCGTGCTGAAAACGGCGAGATTGATATTTATCCGCTGCTGAAATTCAAACGCTCCAACCAAGGTACCTGCGTAAACCAACGACCCATCGTCTTCAAGGGCGACCATGTTGAGGCTAAGCAGGTTTTGGCTGATGGTCCTGCAACCGACCACGGCGAATTGGCTCTGGGCCACAACGTTATCGTTGCTTATATGCCTTGGGAAGGCTATAACTACGAGGACGCCGTTTTGCTGAACGAGGATTTGGTAAAGGCTGATATCTTTACCTCCATCCATATTGAAGAATACGACTGCGATGCTCGTGATACCAAGCTGGGCAAGGAAGAAATCACCCGTGAGCTGCCCAACGTTGGCGACGAAGCACTGAAGGATCTGGACGAGCGCGGCATTATCCGCATCGGCGCTGAAGTACGCCCCGGCGATATTCTGGTAGGCAAGGTTACTCCGAAAGGCGAAACCGAGCTCACCGCTGAAGAGCGCCTGCTGCGTGCTATCTTCGGTGAAAAGGCTCGCGAAGTCCGCGACAGCTCTCTGCGTGTGCCCCACGGCGAAGCAGGTAAGATTGTCAGCGTGAAGGTCTTCAGCCGCGAAAACGGCGACGATCTGCCTCCGGGAGTAAACGAGCAAGTACGCGTCCACATTGCCCAAAAGAGAAAGATTTCCGAGGGCGATAAGATGGCAGGCCGCCATGGTAACAAGGGCGTTGTTTCCCGCATCATGGCTCGTGAGGATATGCCCTTCCTGCCCAGCGGTGAACCGGTACATATCGTACTGAACCCCTTGGGCGTACCTTCCCGTATGAACATCGGTCAGGTTCTGGAGAACCATTTGGGCTGGGCAGCTCGTGCTCTGGGCATGCAAATTGAAAATGATGCCGAGGGCTTGGTAGAGCGCCTGACCAAATATGGCTATGACGTTGATAAATACGGCATGCCTAAGACCGTAGAAATTGATAAATTTGGCGACAAGAGCATTAAAGCAGTGCAAATCTCCGTGCCCGTCTTCGACGGCGCCCACGAGCAGGATATTGCTGATGCTCTGGAGCTGGCAGGCATCGATAAGACCGCCAAGACCATCCTTTATGATGGCCGTACCGGCGAGCCCTTCGATAACCCTGTAACTGTAGGCTTGACCTATTACCTCAAGCTGCACCATCTGGTTGATGATAAGATTCATGCCCGCAGCACCGGCCCGTACTCCCTGGTTACCCAACAGCCCTTGGGTGGTAAAGCCCAATTCGGCGGCCAGAGATTTGGTGAAATGGAAGTTTGGGCGCTGGAAGCATACGGCGCAGCTTATACTCTGCAAGAAATTTTGACCGTGAAGTCCGACGACGTTGTGGGCCGTGTAAAGACCTACGAAGCTATCGTGAAGGGCGAGAATGTGCCTGATCCGGGCATCCCCGAATCCTTCAAGGTACTGGTAAAAGAGCTGCAATCCATTGGCCTCGACATCAAGGTGCTCAACGAGGACGAGGAAGAAATTTCCCTGCAGGATGATGAAGATGATGATATCCCGACCCGCGAAATGGATGAGGAAAATATCCGTGAAGCAGGCAATATGGAAAATCAGTATGAGGAAGGCCGGACTGTAGAGCAGGACGATTATGCTGATAACGATGCCAATGATGATATTATTGCCGAAATGGGCAATTTTGACGATGGCATGACCATCCGCGACAATCCCGATGCCGATCTGGATGAGTACGATAACTAAGAGAAGGGAGCGAATGATTCTTGTTAGATGTAAATAATTTCGTTTCTATGCGTATCGGTTTAGCTTCCCCGGACCAGATCAGAGAATGGTCCTACGGCGAAGTTAAAAAACCGGAAACCATCAACTATAGAACCTTAAAGCCGGAACGTGATGGCTTGTTCTGCGAAAGAATCTTTGGCCCTACTAAGGACTGGGAATGTCATTGCGGCAAGTATAAACGCATCCGTTATAAGGGTATCGTCTGCGATAAATGCGGCGTTGAAGTAACCCGCAGCAAGGTGCGCCGTGAGCGCATGGGCCATATCGAGCTGGCTGCTCCTGTATCCCATATCTGGTATTTTAAGGGTATCCCCAGCCGCATGGGCTTGATTTTGGACGTTTCTCCTCGCAATCTGGAAAAGGTACTGTACTTTGCTAGCTATATCGTACTGGACCCGGGCGACACCCCGCTGACCAAAAAGCAGCTGTTGACCGAGGCTGAGTATGTGGAAGCTCGCGATAAATACGGCGATGCCTTCCGCGTGGGCATGGGTGCCCAAGCGGTGAAGGAGCTGCTGGAGGAAATCGACCTGCCCTCCATGACCAACGAGCTGCGTGCCGAGATGAAGGATGCCAGCAACCAACGTAAGGTGCGCGTAGTGCGCCGTTTGGAGGTATGCGAGGCCTTCTTGAAGTCCGGCAACCGTCCTGAATGGATGATTATGGATGTAGTACCGGTTATTCCTCCTGAGCTGCGCCCCATGGTACAGCTGGACGGTGGCCGCTTTGCTACCTCCGATTTGAACGATTTGTATCGTCGTGTTATTAACCGTAATAACCGTCTGAAACGCCTCCTAGAGCTCCATGCTCCCGATATCATCGTGCGCAATGAAAAGCGCATGCTGCAAGAGGCTGTGGACGCTTTAATCGATAATGGTCGTCGTGGACGTCCTGTTACCGGCCCCGGCAACCGTCCCTTGAAATCCCTCTCCGACATGCTCAAGGGTAAGCAAGGTCGTTTCCGTCAAAACCTTTTGGGTAAACGCGTTGACTACTCCGGCCGTTCCGTAATCGTAGTAGGTCCTGAGCTGAAGATGCATCAATGCGGCCTGCCCAAGGAAATGGCCCTGGAGCTCTTTAAGCCCTTCGTAATGAAGCGCCTGGTTGCTAGCGGCATCGCTACCAATATTAAGAGCGCTAAGCGTAAGGTAGAGCGCGCTGAGACCGAGGTTTGGGATATCCTAGAGGATGTTATTAAAGAGCATCCCGTACTGTTGAACCGTGCACCGACCCTGCACAGACTGGGCATTCAAGCCTTCGAGCCCATCCTTTCCGAGGGCCGCGCTATTAAGCTGCATCCTTTGGTATGTACCGCTTATAACGCTGACTTCGACGGTGACCAGATGGCTGTCCATCTGCCCCTGTCCGTAGAGGCTCAGGCCGAAGCACGTATGCTCATGATGTCCGTAAACAATATTCTGGCTCCTAAGGATGGCAAGCCTGTTGCCGTACCTACCCAGGATATGGTTTTGGGTGCATATTATCTGACCATTGTCAAGGAAGGCGCTATGGGCGAGGGCAAACGCTTTAGCAGCGCTGACGAAGCTCAATTAGCATACTTCCACCATGCAGTAGCACTGCAGGCTTTGATTAAAGTATATATTCCCAACAGCGAGATTTATGATGAGCCCAGCAATGAGGGCGTATCCCTGGTTACTACAACCGTTGGTAACCTCATCTTCAATAGCGAGCTGCCTCTGGAAATGCGTTATTTCCACAAGGAAAAGGACGCTAACGGCAATGAGGAATGGCATCTGGGCAAGCTGATTGACAAGAAGGAATTGGGCAAGCTGGTTGCAAAGGCCCACAAGCTCTTCGGCAATCTGCGTACTGCGGAAATTCTGGATATTGTTAAGAAGATGGGCTATGACAATGCCTGCAAGTCCGGCATTTCCATTGCAACCTCCGATATTAAGATCCCTGCTGAAAAGCAAGCCATCCTGGACGCAACCGAAAAAGAGGTTGATAAGGCAGAGCGTATGTTCCGTCGCGGCTTAATGAGCGACGAGGAACGTCACAAGAAGGTTTGCCAGCTGTGGGAAGAAGCTACCAACAAGGTAACCGATGTTTTGATGAAATCCACCATGGATAAATTCAACTCCGTGGCTATGATGGCTGACTCCGGTGCCCGTGGTAACAAGCAACAGATTCGTCAGCTGGCCGGCATGCGCGGCTTGATGGCAGACCCCTCCGGTCGTATCATCGACCGTCCTATTAAATCCAACTTCCGTGAAGGCCTGACCATTTTGGAATACTTCATTTCCTCCCATGGTGCCCGCAAAGGCTTGGCCGACACCGCATTGCGTACTGCTGACTCCGGTTATCTGACCCGTCGTCTGGTAGACGTTGCTCAAGACGTTATCGTACGCGAGGACGATTGTGATATCGTGGGCATGAACCTGGTGAAGGAGCGCAACCGCCTAAGCAAGGCCGTTTTGGGCTCCAGCCAAAACAAGATTCGTGACCGCATCATGGGTCGCACCTTGGCTAGTGGCGTGCTGGATGCAGAGGGCAAGTTGATTGCTGAAGCCGATACCAATGTAACTCCCGAGCTCTTTGCTAAGCTCAATGATGCTAAGATCGAAGAAATCAGCCTCTATTCCACCGAGGACCTGAACGGTGAAGAAGCAGAAAAGGTGCGCATCAATATTAGCGATGAATTCGCCCACAAGGTGCTGAAGGAAGCTATGATGCACAACTTTGCTAATAAAGAGGTTGCAGATGATATTGTGAATGGTGCAGGCGAGGTGCTGGCAGCAGCTGGCTCCACCATGACCGAAGCAACCATCGATGCTATTTTGGCTGATGGCACTGTGAAGGAAATGCGCATTCGCAACAACGATATTGCCGGCATCGAGGTTGAGGCCATCGTTGAAGGCAAGAAGGAAAAGACCGTTATCGAAACCCTTTATGACCGCATTATCGGCCGTAACCTGGCTGAGGACATTGAGGACGAGAACGGCAATGTACTCTATCACATTAATGAATATGTAACCGAGGATATGGCAAATCGCATCTGCGAGCTGCGCACTAAGGTTAAGATCCGCAGCGTATTGACCTGTAAGGCTAAATATGGCGTTTGCCGCAAGTGCTATGGTCGCAATCTGGCCACCGGCAGAAATGTTGACGTGGGCGAAGCAGTTGGCACCATCTCTGCACAATCCATCGGCGAGCCCGGTACCCAGCTCACCATGCGTACCTTCCATACCGGCGGTGTTGCAGGTGCTGACGATATTACCCAAGGTCTGCCCCGTGTTGAAGAGCTGTTCGAAGCACGTAAGCCTAAGCATCCTGGTATCCTGACCGAGAATGCGGGTACCGTACATATTGTGGAGGAGGGCAATACCCGCCGCGTTATCGTTACCGGCGAGGATGGCCTGGGCCAAGAATACGCTATTCCCTATGGAGCTAAGCTGGCTGTTACCGAGGGCGAGACCATCGCCCAGGGCGACCGTCTCACTGAAGGCTCCCTCAACCCCCACGATGTACTGCGCATCAGCGGCGTCAAGGCTACCCAGCACTACCTGGTTTCCCAAGTAGTAGGCGTTTACAAGTCCCAGGGCGTAGATATCAACAGTAAGCATATCGAGGTAATGGTACGCCAGATGATGCGTAAGGTACGCATCGATGAATCCGGTGATACCACTATGCTGCCGGGTGAATATGTGGATGTGGCAGAATTCGAAGAGCAGAACACGGCTATGATCGAAGCTGGCAAGGAGCCTGCTGAAGGTCATCCCATCCTGCTTGGTATTACCAAGGCTTCCTTGGCTACCGACTCCTTCCTGTCTGCAGCATCCTTCCAGGAGACCACTCGCGTGCTCACCGATGCCGCTATTAAGGGCAAGGTTGACCCGCTGCTGGGCCTGAAGGAAAATGTTATCATCGGCAAGCTGATCCCCGCCGGTACCGGTATGGGTCGCTACCGTGACATCAAAGTTAAATATAATGTTATGCAAGAGGAAGAAAAGCCTGCTGAGCAAGCTGTGGAAGAAGCAGCTGAGGCTCCGGCTCAGGAATAATTACCTGTAATTGCCTAACTAAGCGCTCCATAGCTTCCCGCTGTGGAGCGCTTTTCTTTACTATTCATACTAGTGGATTGGCATATTATAAGGAGATTAATGATGCATTTTACATTTTGTCCCCAATGCGGTGCTAAATTGGGGAGTGTGCCCTTTGGCGACGATGGTCGTGTACCCTGGTGCAAGGCCTGTCATAAGCCTTTTTTCGACATTTTTCCCGTGGTAGCCATAACCATGGTGGTCAATGAGGCGGAGGAGGTAGCTCTCCTGAAGCCCAAATACATGTCCGAAAAATATTATAATTTTGTGGCCGGCTACGTGCAGCCCGGAGAGCAGGCGGAGCTTTGCGCAGCTCGGGAGGTGCAGGAGGAAATCGGCGTGGCAGCACACCATGTGCATTTTGTGTGTAGCCAGTGGGAGCCGGAGCAGCAGATGCTGCTTTTAGGCTTTGTGGCTCGCGCCAGCAAGGGGGAATTGACTCTGTCCGAGGAAATCAATGCTGCCAAATGGGTGCCTGCGGCGGAGGCGCTGGCGCTGGTTTATCCTGAGGGCAATATTACCCATACACTGCTGGAAAAATATTTACAGCGTTAATGGCTTTTGTGCAGGCCTGCTAAGGCGTGCAGGGGAGCTTAAAACAGTACTTAAGGAGTTAAAGCTATGCTGTTTAAAAAATTTACTGCTCCCTGTCGAGTGGATTATGTGCCCTCACCCTATGAGCCCAATGAGGAGGGCGTTATGGATGTGGGCTATAAAAATGGCGTCATGAGTGATGGTCGTCCCTATCGTCTAGAATGCTGGCGTATGGACGAGCTGCTGATGCTGACGGTGCTTTTTTCTAACCAGGGCCTAACAGGCTATAAGCGTGCTGACATGCCGTTGCTGCTGGAAGGCGAGGAGATTTTGCGCTTTGTAGGCGCAGGCAAGCCCCGCCTACAGGCTGCCCAGACCACCGATGATGTGGGCCAAAGCATGTGGGCTATAAATCTGATGCTGGCGGATAACAGGGGCACCTATGCGGAGCTAGCAGTGCAGCTTCATAGCTATAAATTATAAATTATTTAGAATAGTTTTCCTACCGCGAAACGCGGTAGGAAAAAATTGTTCGCATAAAAACGGAGTGGCAGAAGCCGCTCCTTTTTTTGTATGCTGCTTGCAAGGTAAATTCAGATTAAATGGCCCTAACTTATAAAATTTTTTTATAGCGTGCTGTTTTCAGCTACATTTCAGCTACTAGTGCTATGCTACATAATGGTATAATAGTTGTGGAGGAATAGCTTATGAAAATTCTCTTAGCTGAAGACGATTTAAATTTGGGCAAGCTTATGAGCATGCTCTTGAAAAAACAGAATATTATTACCACCTGGGTACAGGACGGTGAGGAAGCATATAATAAGGTGTATGCCGATGGCTACGATGTGCTGGTGCTGGACTGGATGATGCCCAAGCTGAGCGGCTTGGAGCTTTGTGCTCGCCTGCGTGATGAAGAGTATCAGGGCAAGATTATGCTGCTCACTGCCAAGGATGCTGTAGTCGATAGGGTTATGGGCTTAAATGCCGGAGCTGATGATTATCTCGTCAAGCCCTTTGCTATGGAGGAGCTGGTGGCTCGTCTCAACGCTCTCTGTCGCCGTCAGGATACCTATACCGTAAGCAATTTAACCTATGGTGACTATGTGCTGGAGGCCAGCACCTATTGCTTGGCCTACGGGGAAAAAAGGGTGGAGCTGCGTCCTCGCGAGTACAAGCTTTTAGAGCTTTTGCTGCGCAATAAGGGACAGGTGATGCCGCGCACCGTGCTGCAGGACAGGATTTGGGGCATCGACAGCGATGTGACAGAGAATAATCTGGATGTACACATCCGCCTGCTGCGCAAGAAAATTGCCAGTCTGAATGGTGAGGAATTAATCAAAACTCTTCGTGGAGTAGGTTATTATGTGGAATAAGGTCTTTGAATGCTTGCGGCGACGTATGACCTGTATTTATGCGGCGATTTTTGGCTTGCTCATTCTCTTCGTGGTTTTTGCAGCCTATACCCTTGTCTGGTGGGAAATCATTGACCACGAAAAGCATGAGCTGGTAGAAACCGTGTACCACGAGGCCGAGGAATGGGTGGAAAGCGGCGAGGAGCCCTGCTCCACGGTGTCCGTTAACGAGGGCGGCATGCTGGCCTATTTTGTTACCATGGATGACAAAAGGGTGATTTTGAACCAGCTGGGCAATGGTCCTCAGGGGAAAGCCCTTTGGCGGCACCGCAGTGACTGGCCTCAAAAAATGGACAGCACCCGCATTCTACGTATGCATGGAGGCGAGGATGAGCCTGAGCACATTCGCTACCGCTATTTGGCGGCGGTGGCACCGGTGGTGAAAAACGGCGAGACCGTGGGCAAGCTCTACATGTTCGAAAATATCGAGTTTTACTATACCGCCGCCTTTAGAACACTGTTTAAGCTGCTGTGCATAGCGGTGCTGTTCTTTGTAGGTGCCTGCTATTTTGGCTATTGGCTGGCCGGGCGCAATATTAAGCCCGTCAGCGAGATGTACGGGCGGCAAATGCAATTTACGGCGGACGCGTCTCATGAAATGCGGACGCCGCTGGCGGTCATGGCACTGGCGACCCAAGGCCTCAAGGAGGACGAGGATAGCCAGTTCAGCGATTTTGCGAAGGAGTCCATCGCTATGCTACAAAGCGAGACCAAGCGCATGAGCCGGCTTACAGAAAACCTTATGGAGCTGGCCCGAGGGGACGAGGGCAGGCTGTCGGAGTTGAATGTAGAGGTTAATATGAGCTCCCTGTGTGAGCGGGTGGGCCGTCAGCTGGCTCTCTTAGCCCAGGATAAGGGCATCGAGCTGAAGCAGCAAATAAATGCCGAGTTAAAGCTGTGGGGGGATGAGGCTGCCTTAACTAGGTTGTGCATCATTCTTTTGGACAATGCCATTAAGTATTCTCCCAGTGGCACTACGATTAATTTTGTGGCTACGAAAAGTAAAAATAATTTGCTCTTAGTAGTGCAGGATGAAGGTTGCGGCATCAAGGATGAGGACAAGGAAAAGGTCTTTGACCGCTTTTACCGCGTGGACAAGGCCCGCAGCCGCAGCCAGGGAGGGCTCGGCTTAGGCCTATCCTTGGCCCAGGCCATTGTACATCAGCACCGGGGCTGCATCAAGGTGCTGGATAACAAGCCCTGTGGCACCATTATGCAGGTGCTGCTTCCCTTAAATAAAGCTTAAAAAATTCACGTATTTCTTAATTACAAATGAACACCCTCTTAATAGCTTATTAAGAAAGTAGTATTATACTAGCTTCAACAAGCTATGAGAGGGTGTTTTGTATGTCGAAAAAATATTGGTTGGGCCTAGGGATTGTGGCAGCTTTACTTCTGTTTTTTTGTAATGGCAGTCTGCTGGTTACTGACAGTGTGGAGTCTAACTATGCACTGACGGCCAAGGAAATGGTGCTCAGCGGGGATTGGGTTTCGCCCCGGATTTATGGCCATTATTGGTATGATAAGCCCATTATGTTCTATTGGCTCACGGCCTTGGGCTTTAAGCTTTTTGGCTTTACGGAGTTCGGTGCTCGCTTTTTTCCGGCAGTTTTTGGCCTCTTGGGCCTGGGCCTCGTCTGCTACGGCGGCTATCGCCTATATAACGAAAAGGTAGGCTTTTATAGCGGTGTACTGCTTTTAAGCAGTGTGGAATTTTTCCTCATCAGCAAATCCATTATTACGGACGCCGTGCTCTTCTTTTTCTTCAGCGCAACGCTGCTTTTCTTCTACCTGGGCTATAGCGAGAACAGGCCCATCTTCTGGTATCTTATGTACGCCAGCGCGGGCCTTGCCGTGCTTACCAAGGGCCCCATTGGGGTGCTGCTACCGGGGCTCATCATTACGCTCTTCCTCCTGTGGCAGCGCGACTGGCGCGTGCTCACTCGCTGCAAGCTCGTCAGTGGCACGGCCCTCTGCGCACTGGTAGCTGCGCCCTGGTACGCCGCCATGTACGCGCTCCATGGTAGCGACTTTATTAATACCTTCTTCGGCGTGCACAACGTACTGCGGGCCACTGTGTCCGAGCATCCTCGGGACAATGTGTGGTACTACTACCTTTTAGTCAATATCCTAGCCCTCTTTCCATGGAGCGCGTTGGTGCCTATGTGCATATGGCGGCGTGGGCGCAGCGGCGCAGGCTTTACCACTAGCGAAAAATTCTTGCTGCTGTGGGCAGCGGTAGTCTTTTTCTTCTTCCAAGCCATGGCTACCAAATACATTACCTATACCTATCCCTTGCTCTTCCCCATGAGCATTTTCTTAGCCAAGGAAGTAGCAGCGCGGGAGGAGCAGCTTTTGAACACCGGGTATTATCTCTTTGTAGGCAGTTTTTTTGCCCTACTTTTAGGGGCAGCGCTGTGGGTATCCGTCACCGGCATCGTGGTAGAGGACAGCATGTTCCTCATTCCCTTGAGCTTGATGCTGGGCATTATGCTCTATTATTTATTGCAAATGGGGGAGGGGCGCAAGGCTATCGGCCTAGCCAGCCTATGCCTTTGCTTCTATCTTGCCTTGATTACCACTATCGCCGTGCCCTTGAGCGAAAAACGCTCGGCCAAGGATTTGGGTCAGCTGCTAGTGGCAGATGGGTCTAAGGAGGTGGGGCTTTATGGTAAATATCCTACCTCCGCCGTTTTTTATAGCAATGCGCGGATTGTCAAGCTGGTCCCGGAGCGTGAGCTGGAAAGCTACAAGCCCAAGAATATGTCCTGGTCCAGCAAGAATGTGATGCCCTTTGCAGCCATCGAAAAGCAAAAATATCCCTTGGTAATCGTACAAGAAAGCAATATAGTGAACTTTAAAAAGCAGGATCAAAGACCTTGGAAGCTTCAGGGACATTCCTCCTCTTGGCTGCTTTTGCACAGCGCTGGCAAAGCAGGAGTCATGGACAATTCTCCTGTAAAGAGCTATAATAATACTGCAAGGTTAACTGCTAAAAACGATTGGAGGAATCAAAATGGAAGAACGTAAGCATTGTAATGAAGCTAACTGCACCTGCCCCAAAACCACCTGCCCTCGTCATGGCACCTGCTGTGAGTGCATCATGAATCATCGTGGCAACGGCTCCTTGGTTTATTGCATGCGCGAGATAGCTGCTAAGCAAAAATAAGGGCTGTTATAAGGGTCAAAATAATATTTTCAAAAAGTGCTTGCTTTTTTCTCTAGAGTGTACTATAATAGCGTACATAAGTAAATAGCGAGTGGATGAAGCTTATGGGAGAAGGCATATGCCTACCGAAGGAGCAAAACTCTCAGGTGCTTAAACAAGCGGAACCGTAAGCAGACACAACTCTGGAGAGTCCCTTAAATGGGCGCCGAAGGTGCAAGCTTGTCATGTAAAGCGTGGCAAACCAATCTCTCAGGCCAAAGGACGGAGCAAAGCTAATATCTAAGCATCAGTGGGGATGCTTGGATAGGTGTTGACTTTACCGGAGTATATGCGCATACTCCGGTTTTTTATTTACTTATGATTATTGATTAAACCTGCTGAGAGAGGGAAAAAAGAGGGAGATGTTTTATTATGTTGGAAATGTTGAATGCGATTGATGATTTTGTCTGGGGCCCACCACTTTTGGTGCTCTTAGTTGGCACCGGTATCTGGCTGACCATTCGCTTGGGTTTGATCCAAGTCTTCAAGCTGGGCTCTGCTCTGAAGCTGATTTTTAGTGCTAAAAATGATGGTAGCGGCGATGTTAACTCTTTTAAGGCACTGTGCACCGCTCTGGCTGCAACCGTTGGTACCGGTAACATCGTCGGTGTTGCTACCGCCGTCAAGGCCGGTGGCCCCGGTGCTCTTTTCTGGATGTGGATGGCTGCCTTCTTTGGCATGGCTACCAAATATGCCGAATGCCTTTTGGCTGTAAAATATCGTACTGTGGACGCAGATGGCAACATCTCCGGCGGCCCCATGTACTATATTGAAAATGGCCTTGGCAAATCCTACAAGCCCCTGGCTGTCATGTTCGCTGCCTTCGGCGTGCTTTGCGCATACTTCGGTATTGGTACCTTTGCTCAGGTTAACTCCATTGTAGAAATTACCAAGATTACTGCCGGTATCCCTGTGATGTACACCGGTATCGCTCTGACTGTTGTAGTTGCTGCTGTAACCATCGGCGGTCTGAAATCCATTGCTAACGTTGCTTCTAAAATCGTGCCTGCCATGGCAGTGCTGTACTTCATCACTACTGTGGGCATTTTGATTTGCTTTGCAGATAAGGTTCCCGGTGCCATCGGCATGGTGCTGCAGGATGCCTTCACCACCACCGCTGCGCAAGGCGGCTTCCTGGGCGCAACCGTCATGCTGGCTATGCGTAGCGGCGTTGCCCGTGGCGTTTTCTCCAACGAGTCCGGCTTAGGTTCCGCTCCTATCGTAGCAGCTGCTGCTAAAACCAAATGGGCTGCTGAGCAAGGCCTTGTTTCCATGACTGGTACCTTTATCGATACCATCATCATTTGCTCCTTGACTGGCTTATCCCTGATCGTAACCGGCGCTTGGTGCGGTCCTTTAAAGGGCGCTGCTATGACTGATGCAGCCTTTGCAGCTGCTTTCCCGGGCTTTGGCTCCATGCTGCTGATGGTGGGCCTGGTGCTCTTCGCCTTCACCACCATTTTGGGCTGGAATTACTACGGCGAGCGCTGTGTAGAATATTTGATGGGCGTTAAAGCTATTATGCCTTATCGCATTATCTTCATCATTCTGATCGCCTGCGGTCCCTTCCTGAAGCTGGAAGAAATTTGGGTGCTGGCCGATATCGTCAATGGCCTCATGGCCATCCCCAACTTGATTGCTCTGTTGGCCCTGACCGGTGTGGTTGTGGCTGAAACCAAGGCTTATGAAAAGCACTTAAAGGAACGCGAAAAATAAGCTAAGTATATAAGCAAAAGAATTAAGCTCTGGCCAAGCCCCGTAAGGGGCATGGTCAGAGCTTATTTTACGTAAACGGGGGAGGTGAGCAGGTCGTTGCCCGCCCGATTGAGGGCGGGGTTGAGCTGCAAAAGGCTCCACAGCTCCGTGGCCTTGAGCTCCAGCTCCAGCTGCTGGATGTAAATTTGCTGCTGGCGCAGAGGCAAATGGGCAAGCTTGTAGCGCCAGTTTTTGGCGATACCGGTAATGATGGGTAGGGTGGCGCTAGACTTCATCTGCTTCAAAAGCTGGCGGCCGGTATCGTTAAAGGCCAGTACTCTAAGGTAGGCGGGGGCGTTTTCCTCCCAGCGCCAGCGGGGCACCTGCAAAAGCAGCTGCATGAAGAGCCGCCGAATGCGGCTCGTAGTGTAGCGCTTGCTGGTGCATAGCTGGAGCGCCTGGGCCAGGGTAGCGCAGCCTGCGCTTTGCTTGAGCAGGTTTTCCAAGCCCTCGCTGCATTGGCAGGCATCGGCGATGTCCTCTGCCTCAAGCAGGCGCAGGCGATAGCGCAATAGCTGCCACAAAAGCTGCTCGTCGTAGCCCGGCTGCCCTTCTTGAAGGGCCAGGGCTACGCTGGCGGGCACTGCTTGGCGCCAGCTAAAGGTGCTTGCAGCAGCGTTGGTATCGGCGTTGTTGCTTGCGTTGGCAGTGGAGAGAGTGTTGGCGTAGTATGTATTACGCTCAGCCTTAAGAGCCTGTCTTATAGCCGTAGCGCTAGCCATGGTACCAGTTATTTCCCGCTCGTTGTAGCCATCACCAAGGCGTTTTATAAAATAAGGCTTGATATCCGTATTAACAAGCGCTTTAGTATATTCTAAGGCCAAAATATCGTTAGGCTTGGCGAGAGGAGCGTAGCCTGATACACTATTGTCTGAGCTAGCAGCAGCTGACGCTTGCTCTGCTTCCGCCAGCACGGCAGCGCAGGCTACGGCATAGCTTTTACCTTGGCTTAAAAGCTCTTTAATGCGGCTTTGCGCCTTCGCGCTCATAATGCTGTTGGCCAAAGCGACAAAGTCGCGCTCCGGCGACTCCACACCGCAGGCCAGCGCATTGACGCAGCCCGTGGCTGCCAGTAGCTGCACGCCCCCGCTGGCAAAAAACTGGGCGCTGCGCAAGGAAAAATTCGTGGGCAGCTCCAGCACCAGCGCAGCGCCGTTTTCCACGGCCAGCCGGGCCCGCAGCCACTTATCAAGGCAGGCGGGCTCGCCCCGCTGCATAAAGCTGGCGCTCATCACCACGATGATGGGCTGCTCTGTAAGGCGTGCGGCCTTCTTGAGCTGGTATAAATGTCCGTTATGAAAGGGATTATATTCGGCAATAATGCCGGTGGCATAAATCATGCTGCATCTTCCTTAAAATTATTGCTAAAATTGAGCTTATTTTTTAGTACCTAGCTTGCTTAAAAATCGCCTTTAGCTCCTAAAAAAGTACTACGCTCTTAGCATATTATAACATAAAAGCTATGTATACATAAATTATGCACTGTATTTTTCTTGCTAAATAGTGTATACTTATCTTATGAGTGCCCGTAGGTGTGTTGCCTGCGGGAAAAGCAGCAGAGTCTGTGGATGTGTAGCTTACTAGGAGGCATATTGTGATTGTATTCGTTGTAAACTGCGGCAGCTCCTCCATCAAATATCAGCTGATTAATATGGAGGGCGAAAAGGTTATGGCCAAGGGTCTCGTAGAGCGCATTGGCATGGAGGGGTCCACCTTAAAGCACACGCCTGTGGGAAAGTATACCATTGACTTAAAGGAAGATATACCGGACCACGTGGTTGGTATCAAAATGGTCTTAAAAGCGTTGACGCATAAGGAATACGGCGTTATTAAAGATATGTCAGAGATTGACGCTGTAGGCCATCGTGTTGTGCACGGCGGTGAGCGCTTTGCGGATAGCGTTTTGATTACCGGAGAGGTTTTGCAGGGCATTAAGGCCTGCAGCGAGATTGCGCCCTTGCATAATCCGCCTAACCTGTTTGGTATCGAGGCCTGCATGAATTTGATGAAGGGCGTGCCCCAGGTAGCTGTTTTCGATACAGCGTTCCACCAAACCATGCCCAAGGTGGCCTATTTATACGGCCTGCCCTACGAGCTGTATGTAAAATATGGTCTGCGCCGGTACGGCTTTCATGGCACCTCCCATAAATATGTGGCCCAAAGAGCAGCGGAGCTGATGGGCGAGCATATGACGGATTTGCGCATTATTACTTGCCATTTGGGCAACGGCGCCAGCATTACGGCCATCAAATATGGCAAATCCATTGACACCAGCATGGGCTATACACCTCTAGAGGGCCTGATTATGGGTACCCGCAGTGGCGAGATTGACCCGGCCATTATCCCCTTCCTCATGGAAAAGGAAAATATGACGGCCCAGCAAATTGACGATTACCTGAACCGTCGCAGCGGTATTTTGGGCATCAGCGGCCTGTCCAGCGACTTCCGCGATTTGGAGAGCGCTGCTAACCGTGGTGACGACCGCAGCCAGCTGGCCATAGACGTTTTCGCTTACAAGGTTAAAAAATATATCGGTGGCTATGTGGCTGCCATGGGCGGCGTGGACGCCATTGTCTTTACCGCAGGCTTGGGTGAAAATTCCCCCTTTATGCGCGACAAGATTTGCAATGGCCTCGAATATCTTGGCACTCGCATTGACCCGGATTTAAATAAAATTCGTGGCAAGGAAAGAGAAATCAGCGTGCGTCGTGCTAGAGTAAAGATTTTCGTCATCCCCACTAATGAGGAATTGGTTATCGCTCGTGATACCTTCAACATCTGCAGACGTATCATTAAACTCTAAAAATGCTGTCTAGTGTAAATTTTGTTATAGATTTTTTGCTTTAAACGTAGGTTTTTCTTGACAAAGAGCCTCAGTACCGCTATAATTGTAACGATTGGTGAAATATGATTAAGATAAATGTCGCACAAATCAAGAAAAGACTGGTTGGAGAAAAGCCACTTGCTTATGAGCTGGAGCCGGCGGAGCTGGAGATTAGTCCCGAGGAAATGGGCATAATCGGTAGCGTAAAGCTGGTGGGCACTATGAGCAATGCCGGTGATGTTTTGCTTTTGCAGGCCAAGATGCAGTGCAAGGTGCAGCGCACCTGCGGCCGTTGCCTGAAGGAGTTTACAGGCGTCACAGAGGCAGAGGTGGTGGAGAAATTCTATCCGGCCGGGGCTGATAATATTGAAAATGATGCTTTTGTTTACGATTCGGATGTTATCGACATAACAGAACCGCTTCGTGAAGGGCTGCTGCTTGCAGAGCCCATGCAGGCTCTGTGTAAACCAGACTGCCGGGGGTTGTGTCCTGTTTGTGGCGCTGATCTTAACGATGGCGACTGCGGCTGTGACAGACTTACCGTCGATCCAAGGCTAGCGGCATTGAAGCAATTCATCAAAAATTAAATTCACTTCATAGCACTGAGGAGGTGTGTTGAGAAATGGCAGTACCTAAGAGAAAAATGTCCAAGGCTCGTCGTGACAGACGTCGTGCTAACTGGAAATTGAGCGTTCCTGGCATGGTTGAATGCCCGCAATGTCATGAATTGAAAATGCCCCATCGCGTTTGCACTGAATGCGGTTACTATGACGGCAAACAAGTCATTGCAGTTGCTGAATAATTAAAGCTTATTGAAGCCTCTGGAGAGTAATCTCCGGGGGCTTTTTGCTTGCCCTTTTTAATTAAGCAAGTAAAAAATTCTCTGCAATTTTGTGAAATCTCACGAAAAACACTTGCCAAATACCCCGCCTCATTTTATAATAAAAACAGATATTATGAGCTGGTACTAAAAAGCGGGTGAAGTGATGAATTCTTCGAAAAAGTTAATACGTCACAAGAGCTTGAAAAAGCTGCTGAAGGATAATCCCTTTAGCACTGATGAGCAGCTGGCGCAGATGCTGAAGGTCAGCGTACAGACAATCCGTTTGGACCGAGTGACGCTGGGGATACCTGAGCTGCGGGCCAGAACACGTACCATGGCTGAGGATGCCCAAACCAAGGTGCGCGCCATCGATAAAAAGGATATTGTGGGCGAGCTCTTGGATCTGGAATTAAATAAGCTGGGCATTTCTACTTTGAAAATATCCAGCGATATGGTATTAGAAAAAACAGGCATTGCCCGTGGCTATTATATGTTTGCCATGGCCAATACCCTGGCTTTGGCAGTGGTGGACGCCGAAAGGGCACTCACTGCGGTGGGCAATGTGAAGTACAAGGTGCCGGTGAGCGCCGGTGCTACCCTTGTGGCCAAGGCTGTGGTCACCCATAAGCGCATGGATAAGTATTATATTTTTGTAAGCATTAAAAGCAATAATGAGGAAGTATTTCGCGCTAAATTCATAATTGTTTCCATGGATCAGCGCGACAAGCATGAAAGGGAGCAGGAAGCATGAAAATCGCAGTGGACGTCATGGGCACCGATTATGGTCCCAAGGAGCTGGTTTTAGGAGCTGTCAACGCGGTTAAGGCCTATGGCTGTGAAACGGTTTTGGTGGGTGATGAGAAGGTTATCAAGGAGCTGCTGGTGAAGTATCACGCGGATAAGGATGAGCGTATTACGGTGCACCATGCCAGCGAGGTAATTGAGATGAGCGAGCATCCGGCCATTGCTGTGAAGTCTAAAAAAGATGCTTCTATCGTGGTAGCTGCAAGGCTGCTGCGCAATAAGGAATGCGATGCTTTGGTTTCCTCCGGTAGCACCGGTGCTGCGGTAGCGGCAGCGCTTTTTGGCGTAGGCCGTATTAAGGGCGTGGAGCGCCCGGCTATTGCAACCCCGATTCCGAGCCTGACCGGTACCACTGTGGTGCTTGATAGCGGCGCTAAGGTGGATGCTAAGCCTGAGCACATGAAGCAAAGTGCTATCATGGGTACGGTGTACGCAGAAAAAATTCTTAAAATTTCTGCGCCGCGGGTAGGACTTTTGAACATCGGTGAAGAAGAAACTAAGGGTAACGAAGTAGCTCTGGCAACCTATCCCTTGCTGAAGAAGGAAAAGACCATTAAGTTCATTGGCAATGTGGAGGGTCGTGACATTAACAAGGGTACCGTGGACGTGGTTGTCTGCGATGGCTTTGTGGGCAATGTGGTGCTGAAGTTTGGCGAGGGCCTGGCTAAGGCCATTATGACCATGGTGAAGGAAGCCATCCTAAAGGGTGGTATCCTAGCTAAGCTGGGCGGTCTTTTGATTAAGCCCGCTTTGAAGGGCCTCAAAAAGCGTCTGGACCCGGCGGAATACGGTGGTGCTCTGTTATTGGGCATCCGCGCACCCTTTATCATTTGCCACGGCAGCTCTAAGGCGAAGGCCATTACCAATGCCATTCACGTAGCTATGGATTTTGCCGAGCAGGATGTAGTCAGCATTATTGCCCAGCGCATTGCTGAATCAAAAAGAAACGAGGAACTAGATAAATGACAAGAGCAGTTGGTATTTTAGGCGTGGGACATTATGTTCCGGAAAAAACTCTGACTAATTTTGATTTAGAAAAAATGGTTGATACCAGTGACGAATGGATCACTGAGCGCACCGGTATCAAGCAAAGACATATTGCAGCTCCTGAGGAGGCTACCAGCGATCTGGCTTATAACGCTGCTGTGAAGGCTTTGGAGGATGCAAAGGTTTCCCCAGAGGAGCTTGATTTGGTAATCGTAGGCACTGCCTCCAGCGACCATATTTTCCCCTCCACCGCATGTTTGGTGCAGGCTCGCTTGGGCGCTAAGAATGCCGCTGCCTTTGATTTGGCAGCAGGCTGCAGCGGTTTCGTATATAGCTTGGCAGTGGCTAGCCAAATGGTGAAGACCGGCCTCTATAACAAGATTTTGATTATCGGTGCGGAGACGCTGTCCCGCATTATGAACTGGACTGATAGAAACACCTGCGTGCTCTTCGGCGATGGCGCCGGTGCAGCAGTTGTGGGCGAGGTAGAAGAGGGCTACGGCGTGCTGGGCATCGATATGGGTGCCGACGGCAACGGCGGCATTCATCTGTACCAGCCCGCAGGCGGCAGCCGTAAGCCCGCTAGTGCCGAGACCGTGGCTGCTAACGAGCACACCATCCATATGAATGGCACTGAAGTATTTAAGTTTGCTATTCAAATTATGGGTAAGACCGCCAAGAAGGCTTTGGCTAATGCCGGCATGAAGCCGGAGGAGCTGGACATGCTCTTCCCCCATCAGGCTAATCTGCGCATCATCACCAGCGCTGCTAAGCGCTTGAAGCTGCCCATGGAAAAGGTATGGGTGAACGTGGATAAATATGCCAATACCTCCGCTGCTTCTATTCCCATTGCACTGTGCGAAGCACAGGCTGCGGGCAAGCTGAAGAAGGGCGACAACATCATTCTGGACGGCTTCGGTGCAGGTCTGACCTGGGCTGCCATCGTCCTGAAGTGGAGCAAGTAAGCTTCACCGCTAAATATTGCATAAATATTTCACTAAACTATAGAACGTTTTGATAATAGCGAGTATAATTAGAGAAAGAGAGGTTTTTCCCATGAGCAAGATTGCTTTCGTTTTTCCGGGACAGGGCTCCCAAACCGTGGGTATGTGCAAGGCATTCTATGATGAATACCCTGTTGTAAGAGAGATTTTCGCCGAGGCTGATGAAGCCTTGGGCTATTCCATTAGCAAGATGTGCTTCGAAGGCCCTGCCTCCGACCTGCAGCTGACCGCCAACACCCAGCCTGCTATCCTTACCGCCAGCACCGCCTGCGGTGCTGTGCTCAAAGAGCATGGCATTAGCTGCGCTGTGGCCGCCGGCCACAGCCTGGGCGAATATTCCGCTCTGGTAAATGTAGGTGCCATGAAGTTCGCTGACGCAGTTGTGGCAGTGCACAAGCGTGGCCAGTTCATGCAAGAGGCTGTGCCCGTGGGCGAGGGCTCCATGGCCGCAGTTTTGGGCTTGGACAGCGACAAAATCGTAGAAATCTGCAAGGCCGTGGAGGCCGAAATGGGCGCAGCTGTGCAGGCTGTTAACTTCAACTGCCCCGGCCAAGTAGTTATCGCCGGCGCTGTTGACCCTGTCAACAAGGCTATCGAGGCTCTGAAGGCTGCCGGCGCTAAGCGTGCAGTGCTGCTGCCTGTAAGCGCTCCCTTCCATAGCACGCTGATGCAGCCCGCTGCTGACCGTCTGGCAGAGGTGCTGGCTCCTATGGAAATCAAGGATATCGCGATTCCTGTGGTTGCCAACGTAACTGCTCTGGAAGTAACCAGCGGCGAGGAAATCAAAAAGCTCCTCATTAAGCAAGCTGCTAGCCCGGTGCTGTGGGAAACCTCCGTACGCAACATGGTTGCCAGCGGCGTGGACACCTTCGTAGAAGTTGGTCCCGGCAAGGTGCTCACCGGCTTCACCAAAAAGATTGCCAAGGGCTTCACTGCATTGAACGTGGAAGACCCCGCAAGCTTAGAAAAAACTTTGGCTGCATTGAAAGCATAATTTATATAGGGGAGAAAAAACATGAAACTTGAAGGTAAGAAGGCTCTTGTAACTGGCGCATCCCGCGGCATCGGCCGCGCTATCGCACTGGCTTTGGCCGCTGAGGGCGCTGACGTAGTAGTTAACTACGCTGGTAGCGAGGCTGCTGCTAAGGCAGTTGCTGCTGAAATCGAGGCTATGGGCCGCAAGGCGCTGGTGCTGCAGGCTGATATTTCCTCCAACGAGGCTGCTACCGCTCTGGTGGACGCTGCTGTGAAGGAATTCGGTCGCATCGATATTCTCGTGAACAACGCAGGTATTACCCGCGATGGCCTCCTCATGCGCATGAAGGAAGAGGATTGGGACGCAGTACTCACCACCAATCTGAAGGGTGTATTCAACTGCACCAAGGCCAGCGTAAAATACATGATGAAGCAAAAAGCAGGTCGCATTGTGAGCATCAGCTCCGTAGTAGGTGTGATGGGCAATGCAGGCCAAGCCAACTATGCTGCTGCTAAGGCAGGCGTTATCGGCTTCACCAAGGCTGTGGCTAAGGAGGTAGCTGCTCGCGGCATCACCGTGAACGCCATCGCTCCCGGCTTCATCCAAACCGATATGACCGCTGTCCTCAGCGAAAAGGTTGTAGAGGGTATGCTCTCTGGCATTCCTTTACATAAATTGGGCGATCCTGAAGATATTGCCAAGGCTGTTGTCTTCCTTGTGAGCGACGACGCCAAATATATAACCGGACAGACTTTACATGTCGACGGTGGTATGGTAATGTAATAAGGCAAGCATTGCACATTTTGCCTAGTGGAAGGAGGTGAATCGTAATGAGCACTTTCGAAAAAGTAAGAGACATCACTGTTGAACAACTGAGCGTTGACGCTGACGAAGTAAAGATGGAATCCGCTTTCATCGATGACCTCGGCGCTGACTCCCTCGACATCGTTGAACTGATCATGGCTTTCGAAGAGGAATTCGGTGTTGAAATTCCTGATGAAAAAGCTGAAAAGATTCGCACTGTAGCTGACGCTGTTAAGCTGCTGGATGAAGAAAAATAATTTGCTTTACTGGCTTATGTTTAGGGGAGCCCTTATGGCTCCCCCGACACAAGCTACTTTGGTCCTGAAATGGGGGATATTTGTTGAAACTACCAGTGCTGAAAATCGGTAAGCTTGTAGCCGAGGTACCGATTATACAAGGAGGCATGGCTATCAGACTCTCCACTGCCCGTTTGGCAGCAGCTGTAGCAAAAGAAGGCGGTATTGGCCTGATTGCTGCATCCGGCATGAGCTGTGATGAGCTGCGCAAGGAAATTCGTGTGGCACGTGAGTTGACCGGTGGTAAAGGAATTATCGGTATTAACTGCATGTTTGCTGCAAGGGCATTTTTGGATTTGATTACCACTGCCGCACAAGAGAAAATTGATTTAATCGTGGCCGGCGCCGGTTTTTCAAGAGATATTTTTGCCGTCGGACGTAAATATGGTGTTGAAGTAGTACCTATTGTATCTTCTGTGAAGCTGGCTAAAATATCTGAAAAGCTGGGTGCATCTGCTATCGTTGTTGAAGGCACCGAAGCAGGTGGTCATCTTGGTACCCAACAATCCATTAAAGAAATTCTTCCGGAGATTGTAAAATCCGTTAATATACCGGTTATTGCTGCTGGCGGCGCTGTTTGCGGTCAGGATGTGGCAGACCTTTTGAATTTGGGTGCCAGCGGTGTGCAAATGGGCAGCCGTTTTGCTGCCAGTGAGGAATCTAATGGCGCACCGGCCCTGAAAGAGTTTTACTTAAAAATGACAAAAGAAGATGTTGTGCAAATCGATAGCCCCGTCGGCTACAAGGGTCGCGCTATTCGCAATCCCTTTGCTCAATTATCTTTGGAAAATAGAGCTCCTAAACCTACCCAATGTGATTTGTGCTTGAAGCATTGTACCCATAGCTTCTGCATTATTCGTGCGCTGACCCGTGCACAGCAGGGTGATGTGGAGACCGGCCTGGTATTCACCGGTGCCAATATGTGGAAAATCAAGGAGATTCTGCCGGTAAAAGAAATTTTCCGTAGAATCAAAGAAGATATCGCGAAAATTTAACTACGAGGTGAATAATTTTGAGTAAAAGAAGAGTTGTTATTACCGGCGTTGGCCCTGTAACTCCTATTGGTATCGGCAAGGAAACCTTTTGGAGCAACCTGGTAGCCGGCAAATCCGGCGTAGGCCCCATTACCCAATTTGATACTGAGGGCTTTACCGTCAAGATTGCTGCTGAAGTAAAGGATTTTGACTATACCACTTATATCGACAAAAAAGAAGGCAAGCGCATG
The DNA here is from genome assembly GCA_034086985.1 of Phascolarctobacterium sp. GTDB lineage: Bacteria > Bacillota > Negativicutes > Acidaminococcales > Acidaminococcaceae > Phascolarctobacterium_A. The sequence goes on along the minus strand of JAXDZG010000009.1, from coordinate 74,182 downwards.
GACCGCGTAACCCAATTGGCAGTAGCTGCTGCAAAATTGGCTATCGAGGACGCTAAGCTGGATATGAGCAAGGAAAATGCTATGCGCTGTGGCGTATGCGTAGGCAGCGGCATCGGCGGCATCCATACCTTCCTGGATCAATCCCTGAAGTATGGCGCTAAGGGCCCCTCCAAAATCAGCCCCTTCTTCATTCCCATGGAAATTCCTAACATGAGCGCTGGTCAAATCGCTATTGCCTGCGGTCTGAAGGGTCCCAACACTGCTATCGTAACCGCTTGCGCAACCGGCACCAACTGCATTGGCGACGCTCTGCGCACCATTCAATATGGTGATGCTGATGTAATGCTGGCTGGCGGCACCGAAGCAGCTGTTTCCCCGGTTGCTATCGCTGGCTTTGCCAACATGAAGGCACTGTCTACCAATAACGAGAACCCTGAGCAGGCTTCCTGCCCCTTTGATAAAAAGCGTGATGGCTTCGTCTTAGGCGAAGGCGCTGGCGTGCTGGTTTTAGAAGAGCTGGAGCATGCTAAGGCTCGTGGCGCACACATCTATGCTGAGCTGGCTGGCTTTGCTATGAACTGCGATGCTTACCACATCACCGCTCCGGACCCGACCGGCGAGACTCCGGCTGCTTGCGTACAAGCTGCAATTGATGACGCCGGTGTAAAACCCGAAGAGGTTGATTACATCAACGCTCACGGCACCTCCACCCACCGTAACGATTTGGGCGAAACCATTGCCTTCAAGAAGGTCTTTGGCGAGCATGCTTATAAGCTGAGCATCAGCTCCAACAAGTCCATGATCGGCCATCTCTTAGGTGCTGCCGGCGGTGTTGAAGCTATTGCCACCGCTCTGACCATCGAAAACAACCTTGTTCCGCCCACCATCAACTACAAGGACCAGGATTTGGACGACCCCGAAGGCGTTCTTGATCTGGATTACACTCCCAACGTTGCTCGTGAAAGAGTTGTCAACGTTGCTTTGAGTGATAACCTGGGCTTTGGTGGCCACAACGCTGCTATTGTTTTGAAAAAATACGTTGACTAAAAGCGGGATGATTGCAATGCAGGATAAGCGTAAGCAGCAGCTGGAAGGCTTCTGCGCAACTCAAAATATCCAGATGCATGATTTGGAGCTGCTGGAGATGGCTCTGACCCATACCTCCTATGCCCACGAGGCCAAGCAGACTCCCAAACCCCGGCATAACGAGCGCATTGAGTTCTTAGGGGACTCGGTGCTCAGCGTTATTGTCAGCACCTATATGTATAAAAATTTCCCAGATTTAGCTGAGGGTCAATTGACCAAGCTGCGTGCCCATTTGGTGTGCGAGGGCTCCCTCTATACCTTTGCCAAAAAAATTGGCTTAGGAGACCTGCTTTTAGTGGGCAGGGGCGAGGAGCTTAGCGGCGGCCGGGAGCGCCCCTCTATTTTGGCTGACGCCTTTGAGTCCGTCCTGGGCGCCATCTATTTGGATCAGGGCTTTACGGTAGCGCAAAGATATCTGCTGAATATGATGCAGGAAGAGATTGACTATGTGTGCCGTCACGGCATATACACCGATTATAAAACTCGCCTGCAGGAGTTTTTACAGCGTGAGGGAGATGTGGACATCTCCTACCAGCTGCTAGGTAGCACAGGACCTGAGCACAATAAAACCTTCACCTCCGAGGTTAGCTTTGAGGGCAGGGTCATTGGCGTGGGTCAGGGTCGTACCAAGAAGGACTCCGAGCAGCATGCGGCTCAGCAAGCCTTAGCGCAGCTGCATGTGCAGGAGTGACGACAGCTTCGAGCCTAGCATAGCGTGGGAAATACTGTTACAAAATTTACGTCTCAAGCCTTTTTCTAAGGGCTTGGGACGTTTTTGTTTACAAAAGACTTTTTTAATGATAAAATAAGCCCACCTATTTAGTAGGATTATAGTATGAACAAATGAGGTGGATGCAATGACTTATAAGCTGTGGAACATTTTGGACGAATTGAAGGCTCCTGAATATGAATGGGTGGAGCTGTCCCATTCCTTGAATAATGAGAGCCCCTTCTGGGCAGGTATTCCTGAGGGCAGCGTGGAGCTGGGCAAAACTGTTTTTGATTGGGGCAATCCCATGCTGGAATGCTTGATCCAAACCTTTAAATTCCCCGGCCAATTTGGTACCCATATTGACTTTCCCGGCCATTTTGATAGAGCAGGCGTGCTTTCCGAGGCCTTCGGCCCCAACAGCATGATTCTGCCCCTGTGCGTAATTGATGTCACTGCTAAGGTAGCAGAGGACGTACACTATGCTGTAACTGTTGACGATATCAAGGAATATGAGGCTAAATATGGCACCATTCCTGAGGGCGCTTTTGTGGCTCTGTACACCGGTTGGGGCAAGAATTGGCCCGATATGAACAAGCTCAGCGGCATTGCCGAGGACGGCAGCGAGAACTTCCCCGGCTGGTCCCTGGAAGCCTTGAAATTCCTCTTTGAAGAGCGCAAGATTGCTGCTAACGGCCACGAGACTCTGGATACCGATGCCAGCGCTCTGGCTGCTGCTGCCGGCGATCTGGCCTGCGAGCGCTATGTATTGAGCGCAGGCAAGCTGCAAATCGAAGTGCTGGATAATCTGGACAAGGTTGCTCCTGCAGGCGCACTTTTAATCGCCTCCTGGCCCCGCATTGAGGGCGCAACGGGCCTGCCGGCGAGAGTTGTAGCCATCACTCCGAAAAAATAATTCAATTAGTGCCTCCCTTTTGACGCTAAGACCCACGTTGTCGCAAGCGCAGTGCGGCGAGAACGTGTTGGTCGTGCTAATCCCTTTAGGGGCAAAGGGAGGGGGACCGCTTGCGGTGGAGGAATTTGATATTTATGCGTACATAGGCGTAGCGTCTATGTACGCTTTTTCTTTAATCTTTGGCCAATTCATGCTATAATATAATTTAATACTTAAGTGATTTCAAAGAGGTGAAGCACATGCAATCACACTTTCTCATTATTTCCGGCATGTCCGGCGCAGGCAAAACCCAAGTGGTGCGCACACTGGAGGATTTAAACTTCTTTTGCATCGACAATCTGCCTGCCACATTAATCCCTAAATTTTCCGAGCTCTGTCGTCAGACCAGCGAGGACAAGGTAGCCCTTGTTGTGGATATCCGCGGTGGCCAATTTTTTGATAAGCTGCTGCAGGTTTTAGACGAGATGGAGGCCAGCGGCCAAAAATATGAGCTGCTCTTTTTGGATGCCTCCGACGAGGCGCTGGTGCGCCGTTATAAGGAAACCCGCCGTCGCCATCCCCTGGGCGAGCGCAATTCTCTGCTGAAAAATATTACCAACGAGCGCCAGCTCTTGGACCCCCTGCGGGAGGAAGCGACCTATATTATCGATACCTCCGCTTTGACACCGGCCCAGCTGAAGGCCAAGGTTACGGAGCTTTTTGGGGAGGGTACTTCTAAGGACCGCATGGGCATTGTGGTGCGCTCCTTTGGCTTTAAGCATGGCCTGCCCCTAGACAGCGATTTAGTGCTGGACGTGCGCTTTTTGCCCAACCCCTTCTATGTGGAGGAGCTGCGCAGCCAAACGGGCAATGACAGGCCCGTGGCTGATTTTATCTGCCGCTATCCCCAGACCTTCCAATATCTGAAGCTGGAGGAGCAGCTGCTGGATTTCCTGGTGCCCCAGTATATCAGCGAGGGCAAGGCCCAGCTGGTGATCAGCGTAGGCTGCACCGGCGGCCAGCACCGCAGCGTGTTCATAGCCAATAAGCTCTACGAATTTCTGCGTGAGCGTGGCTATAGCGTGGAAGTAACACATCGCGATATTCCTAAACAAAAATAGAGGAGGACTCTATGGGATGGATTAGTTGGCTCTGTCCGGGCATCAATTTAAAGCGCTGGCTGCTACTTTTTGCAGTGGGCGTTTTGCTCTGTGCTCTAGGACTAGCGTTATTTTTTAATTATCAGCTCATGGGCAAGGCCGAGGAGCTTCTCTTTCAGATGACCTATCTGACCACGGGACGCTATTCCAACACCTTGATTATGGCTATCGGCGTGCTGCTCTTAATTGTGGGCTTTGGCATCATGATTTATGGCACACGTCGCTTAATCAGCTCCGTGGTATCGGCAGTAATCCCCGACAAAAATGGCTCGCTGATGGAAACAATATTTATGCAGCGCAAGCTTACCACCGGTCCCGCCATCACCGTTGTCGGCGGCGGTACGGGCCTCTCCACCCTGCTGCGTGGCATGAAGTATATTACTAATAATTGTACTGCGGTGGTCACCTCCGCCGATGATGGCGGCTCCTCCGGGCGCTTGCGCAAGGAGCTGGGCATCATCCCGCCGGGTGACTTGCGCAACTGCCTCACGGCCCTGGCGGACCGTGAGCCCTTAATGGAGCGCGTCATGCAATACCGCTTCAAGGGCGATTCGCCCTTGGCAGGGCATTGCTTCGGCAACCTTTTTATCGCCGCCATGGCCCAGGCCGAAGGCGGCATGGAGGAGGGCTTAAGCGCTACCAGTCAGATTTTGAAGGTGCGTGGTCGCGTTATTCCTTCGACTTTGGCCGACATTCAGCTGAAGGCGCGGATGTTCGACGGGACGGAGGTCACCGGCGAGTCGGAAATTCCTAAAGCGCGCAAACGCATTGCCAAGATGATGATGCTGCCCAGCGATGCGCCTGCGACGCAGGGCGCGGTGGAGGCTATCAAAACCTCCGATGTGCTGATTTTTGGGCCGGGTAGCCTGTACACCAGCGTTATTCCCAATATGCTCGTGGATGGTATCCGCGAGGCTATTTTGGAGTCCAAGGCTGTGAAGATTTATATTTGCAACGTCATGACCCAGCCCGGTGAAACCGATGGCTACGGTGCTTACGAGCACGTGCAGGCCTTGATAAAGCATATGGGCGCACAATTTTTGGACTATGTAATCGTTAACGATCAGGATATCACCGTGGAGCAGCTGCGCCAATACGACGCTAAGGGCTCCATGCCCATCACTCCAGATGTGGATAAAATCCGCAGCCTGGGCATCACCGTGGTGCCGGCGCGGCTCATCAGTAAGCACGATTTGGTGCGCCACGACCCTCGCAAGCTGGCCAGAGTTTTAATCGCCCTCATTTATAGGCTGCGCCTCTTCGGTCGCGGCATGCAATTTTTCGACTATTTCTTCATGCGCCAGGGCATGCGCAAGATGAAGCAGCAGGAGGAGCAAAAGTAAAATTTTAGCTTTGTTAGAGCTTGCTTAGAAGTAAATTACTCAAGAAAGGAGGAGGCCCATGTCTTTTTCCAATGATGTCAAAAATGAATTATCACGCATTGAGACCAATGATGCTGCCGGTGATAAGGCGGAGCTTTTAGGACTTTTGCGCATGAGCGGTGCTATTATTATCCGCGGCCTGAACGTGGGCATCCACTTTTCCACAGAAAACGCAGCACTGGCTAGAAGAGTGCTGCATATGCTAAAGCATAATTATGAGGTACAGACGGAGGTTGTCATTACCCGCTCCCGCCGTTTGAAGAAAAATAATCGCTATCAGGTGCACGTGCTGCCTGCGCCCCAGGTGGCCCAGGCTCTGGACGAGCTGCAGCTTTTGAGCATGGAGGGTGATTTAAAAAATCCCCTGCTCAGCACCCATAACTGCAAGCGCGCTTATTTGCGCGGCGCTTTTCTAGGCGGTGGCAGCATTAGCCGTCCCACCAGTGACTATCATCTGGAGATGGTCACTAGCAATGAAATTTTCGCTCATAATATTATTAAGGTAATGCACAGCTTTTCCTTGAAGGCCAAGCTGACCGATAGAAAGAACGAGTTCATCGTCTATTTAAAGGATGGGGAAAGCATTATCAATTTCCTTAGCGTTATCGGTGCTCATAACGCCATGATGGAGCTGGAAAATGTGCGCATTGTGAAGGAAATGCGCAATAATGTGAACCGGGCCGTGAACTGCGAGACCGCCAATTTAAACAAGGTGGTGAAGGCAGCGGTGCGCCAGGTGCGCTGCATCAAGTATATTGATGAGCACGGGGGCATCGGCCAGCTGGAGCCCAATCTGCAGGAGATTGCCCGCATTCGGCTGGACCATCCCGATATTTCCCTAAATGATTTAATGGAATTTACCGATGGACTGGGTAAGTCCGGCATTAACCATCGTTTGAAAAAGCTGCAGCAGATTGCTGTGGGCTTGGGACTAGAATTGGAGCAGGATGAATGATTAGGAAGCTTTTGTATGGCCTGATGGCCGTGGTAGTGCTGCTGTGCGCAGCAGGGGCTGTGGCCTGGCAGGTGCAGGGTGACGCTTGGCGTGCCGAATATGCTGCCTATCGCAAAACCGGTGCTCCTGTGCTCATGTACCACGCTGTGGGCAATGAATATGGTCCCGACTGGCCCCAGAGCTTGATTATGCGGCCGGAGCTTTTTGAGGAGCATCTGCGCTATCTTAAGGAGCAGGGATATATCATCGTTAGCGTGGAGCAGCTGGCCCATCGCCTGGAAAAGGGCGAGAGCGTGGATAAATATGTAGCGCTGAGCTTTGATGATGGCTACAAGAATAATCACAGCGTGGCGCTGCCCATTATGCAAAAATATGATGCCAAGGGCTCCTTTTTCGTGATTAACAAGGAAATGGGGGATAAGGAGCACATGAACGAGGCGGAAATCAAGGAGATGCTGGCCGCCGGCATGGAGCTGGGCTCCCATACCTATAGCCACGCGCCCTTGGCGAAAATCGATACGAAGTATCTTGTTTGGGAGCTGGATACCTCCCGCTATTGGTTGAAGAAAAAGTTTGATGGCTATATTGTGCGCACTCTAGCCTATCCCAATGGCAGCTATAACAAGACCGTGATTGAGGCTGCTAAAAAATACGGCTTTTACCGCGCGCTGACAGGTCACATCGGCCTGAATACGGCGGCGACCTATAAGGCGGCTCCCATGGAGATGTATCGCGTTACTGTGACCGACGATGGCAATGGGCTGGAGGGCTTTAAGAGGCGCCTGGAGCAGGCCTATTTCTTCGGCTTCTTGCAGACCAAGGGCATCGATATAAATCCCGTCAGGGATTTATTCGCAAGCTATTGATAATATGGATAAAAATAACGCCTTCATGGCAGCGCAAGCTTTGCGGCGAGCCATGAAGGCGTTTGTGTTTAGTAAAAGTAGCAGCACAACGAAAAACACTCCGCAGGGGATGATGCGGAGTGTTTCTCTTAGGAAAGCTGTTTATGATGAATTTGATGGGAAGGGTGTAGCAGGTTTTATCCTTGCTACACCTATAGTATACTACACTCTAGTGGCAGAAAAAGGGCAAAGTGTTGAACAATATGTGAACTCTTAAGATTTTTGATTTATATTCTAATATCCATAATTAATAGAACTGATGCTGGTATCGCCATTGTAAAGAGAAATTTACATAATAAAAATGACAGGATCTTGTGTATCGTTTGTTACAATAATAGGAGCCAATGTAAATTTGTCCTCCTGGAGTAAAAATTTTTTAGAAAATACTGTCCATTCTCAAAGAACAAAAGCGCATCATGTCTGCTGCGTTTGTACTATCTAAAAATACAAAAGGCTAGAATAGCATAAAATGTCCACAAGAATATTGTAAAGCTATTGCAGAAAAGTGGTGAACATTCTGAAAAAGCTAGGCAAATGTTACAGTACTGAAGCACTTGCAAGACTAGTCGGAGCGTGGTATAATCGGAACATCAAATTGCTGCACATCTTTAGGGCAGCGGGAGAAGAGAGGGAAACTCATTATGAAAATGAAGAAGCTGTTATCTGTATTATTAGCCTCTGCTGTAATGATTGGTGCAATGACCGGTTGCGGCGGCGACAAGAAAAAGGACGAAAAGAAGGCTGCTGGCGATACCATTAAAGTGGGCGTATTCCTGCCCTTGACCGGCGACAATGCTGCAGGCGGCGAGCTGGAGCTGCGCGGCATTAAATTGGCTAACAAATTGCATCCCGAAGTATTGGGCAAAAAAGTGCAATTGATCGTTGCCGATAACAAATCTGATAAAGCTGAGGCTGCTTCTGTTGCAGCTCGTTTAATTGAAAAGGATAAGGTTTGCACCATTTTAGGTACCTATGGCTCCTCCTTGGCTATGGCTGCAGGCAATATCGTTAAAGAAGCAAAGGTTCCGGCCATCGGCACCAGCTGCACCAACCCGCAGGTAACCGCTAACAACGATTACTATTTCCGTGCATGCTTCATCGACCCCTTCCAGGGCACTGTAATGGCTAACTACGCTTTCAAGCAAGGCGCTAAAAAGGTTGCCATCGTACAAGAAGTATCCAACGACTACTCCGTAGGTCTGGCTAAATTCTTCGTAGAAGCTTTCCAAAAGCTGACCAACGACAAGAACTGCATCATCGACGTTGCTAATTATCAAACCGGTGATAAGGACTTCACCGCTGTATTGACCAACCTGAAGGCTAAGAACCCGGACGCAGTATTTGCTCCTGGTAACTTCACCGAATCCGCACTGCTGATTAAACAAGCTCGTCAACTGGGCATCAAGGCTCCGTTCATGGGCGGCGACACCTGGGAAACCCAAGAATTCATCGATGTTGGTGGCAAGGATGTTGAAGGCTGCGTACTGAGCACCGCATTCGACCGCGAAAAGGCTTCCACCGAAGAAGCTAAGAAGTTCTTGAAGGCTTATACCGACGAGTACAAGGGCGAGCCCTCCGCTTTGTCCGCTCTGGGCTATGACTCCTACCTGATTGCTATCGACGCTATTAAACGCGCTGGCGGCACCGATTCCAAGAAGATTCGTGATGCTATCGCTACCACTAAGGATCTGGAAGCTGTAACCGGCAAGACCACCTTGGATAAGAACGGCGACGCTATTAAAGCAGCTGTTATTAAGGTTGTTAAAGACGGCAAATTCAAATACTTGGATTTCGTAGACGTTAAATAAGTAAGGACCTTAAAGATGCTCCCGCTTCCGTCCGTGGAGGTGGGAGCATTAGTTTTAGATTTTTTCTGGTGGTGAAGAAATGGATTTTTTGACTCAATTCTTTCAGGTTATCGCCAACATGTCCGCCGCAAGCTTAGCTCAGCATATTGTGAACGGTATTTCCCTGGGCAGTCTGTACGCCTTGATTGCTATTGGTTATACCATGGTTTATGGCATTTTGCTGATGATTAACTTTGCCCATGCGGATATTGTTATGATGGCCTGCTATTTTGCTTTCTTTGGTATCACGGTCTTCCACATACCCTGGTACCTGACCTTTATTTTGGTCATCATCGCTACGGCGCTCTTGGGCGTTATTATCGAACGCACTGCCTACCGTCCCCTGCGTGATGCACCGAAAAACTCCGTGCTGATTTCCGCAATCGGCGCTTCCTTCCTTTTGGAAAATCTGGCTAACTATCTCTTCAGTGGTCGTCCTCTGCGCTTTCCGGATATTCCGCTGCTCAGCCAGACCATCGGCATCGGCAGCGTACAAATTCAGGCTATTTGCTTGGTAATTCCCGTGATTACCTTCATCAGCTTAATCGTGCTGCTGCACATTGTTAACCACACCAAAACCGGTATGGCCATGCGCGCCGTATCCAAGGATTACGAAATTGCCCGCGTGATGGGCGTAAATATTGATAGAGTAATCTCCATTACCTTTATCATCGGCAGCTCCCTGGCAGCCATTGGCGCCTTCATGTGGGGCGTGCGCTATCCTGGTATTACCCCGCTTCTAGGCGTTATGCCGGGCCTGAAATGCTTTATCGCAGCCGTTATCGGCGGCATTGGCAATATTAAGGGCGCTGTTATCGGCGGCTTCATCCTAGGTCTGGGCGAGGTTTTAATCGTGGCCTTCTTCCCGCAGCTGTCCGGCTACCGCGATGCCTTTGCGTTCATCGTTTTGATTATCATTCTGTTCTACAAGCCCACTGGTCTATTGGGTGAAAAAACTACGGAGAAGGTGTAAGCATGAGTAAAAGAAATATGATACTGACCGTAGTTGGCCTCATCGTGCTCTTTGCTGGTGCTTGCTACGCGCAGTTTGAACTGGACTCCTATTTGCGCAGAATTATTAACCTGTGCTTGATTTACGCTATTATCGGCCTTTCCATGAATTTGACCAACGGCTTTGCCGGTCAGTTCAGCTTGGGTCAGGCTGGCTTTATGGCCCTGGGTGCTTATGTAGTAGGCGTGTTCACCGTGCCGGTGGAGCTGCGCGCCAACGTTTTCTACGCTGTGCCCATGAATCCCTTGATTGCCGATATTCAATTGCCCCTGTGGCTAGCTTTGATTGTGGGCGGACTTTTAGCTGCTCTGGTGGCCTTCTTAATTGGTACGCCGGTGCTGCGCCTGAGAGGCGACTATCTGGCCATTGCTACCCTGGGCTTTTCTGAGATTATCCGCATCGTGATTACCAATGCCCAAAGCTTCACCAATGGCGCTCTGGGTATCAAGGATATCCCCACTATTAACGACGTGCGCTACATCTTTTTAGCCACGGCTATTATCTTCGTTTTTGTAACCTGCCTGATTAATTCCTCCTACGGTCGTGCCTTCAAGGCCATCCGTGAGGACGAAATCGCTGCTGAGGCTATGGGCGTGGGCCTGTTCCACCATAAATGCATGGCCTTCATGCTGAGCGCCTTCTTCGCCGGTATCGGCGGCGGTTTATATGCAACCTTGCTGGGCACTGTTGACCCGAAAAACTTCCTCTTCACTCTGACCTATAACTTCTTATTGATCATCGTGTTGGGCGGTATGGGAAGCATCACCGGCAGCATGCTGGGCAGTATCATCGTTACGGCGGGCTTGGAATACCTGCGTATTTTCGACGAGCCCTGGGAAATTATGGGCACCGTTATCCCGCTGTTCCGTCCCGGCTTCCGTATGGTAATTTTCTCCCTGCTCTTAATGATTTGCGTACTCTTCTGGCGCAAGGGTATTATGGGTACCGAGGAATTTACTTGGGATAAATTTGTTGCTTTCTGCAAGAATCCTTTCAAATACTTTATGCGGAAAGGAGCAAAGAACCATGGCTAAGACACAGACTGTTTTAAAAACTGATACCATGACCATGCGCTTTGGCGGCGTTACCGCAGTTTTCCAATTGAATTTGGATATCCGCGAGCATCAGATTGTGGCCCTTATCGGCCCCAACGGCGCCGGCAAAACCACGGCCTTTAACATGATTACCGGCGTGTACACGCCTACTGAGGGCGATGTTATTTACACTGCTCCCGGCGCCGAGCCTGTGAAAATCACCGGCAAGCGTCCCAGCGATATCGCTAAAATGGGCATTGCCCGTACCTTCCAAAATATCCGCTTGTTCAAGGATTTAAGTGTCTACGAAAATGTTATGATCGCTAAGCATTTGCACTTAAAGTCCAATTTCCTGTCTGCAACACTGCACTTACCTTGGTATAATAAGGAGCAGCGTGAGATGGAGGCGGATGTGGAGAAGCTCTTGCGCTCCGTGGACCTGTGGGAGCTGCGCTACGAGAAGGCCAGCAGCTTGCCCTACGGCAAGCAGCGCCGCCTGGAAATCGTGCGCGCTTTGGCGACTAATCCCAAGCTTTTGCTGTTGGACGAGCCTGCCGCCGGCATGAACCCCAAGGAAACAGAGGAGCTGACGGAGTTCATCCGTCAGATTCGTGACGAATATAATCTGACCATCTTTATGATTGAGCATCATATGGATTTGGTTATGGAAATCAGCGATTGGATTTATGTGCTGGACTTTGGCATGCTCATTGCCGAGGGCACTCCCGCCGAAATCCAGAACAATAATCGCGTAATTGAGGCATATCTGGGGGTGGATGAGGATGCTTAAGGTCAATGATTTAGTAGTTTCCTACGGCGGCATCGAAGCCCTGAAGGGTATTTCCCTGGAGGTGCCCGATGGTAAAATTGTAACCCTGATCGGCGCCAACGGCGCTGGCAAGAGCACGCTGTTGCGCAGCATTATCGGCCTTGTGAAGCCTGATAGCGGCTCTATTACCTATGAGGAGAAGGAGCTCATCGGTCTGAACTCCCAGCAAATCGTGGAAAACGGCATTACCTTGGTTCCTGAAGGTCGTCGCGTCTTCCCCAATCTGACTGTGTTGGAGAATCTGCAAATTGGCGCTTATTTACGTAATGATAAAGAGGGCATCGAGAAGGATATCCGCTGGATTTACGATTTGTTCCCCCGCTTGGAGGAGCGCAGCTGGCAGATGGCCGGTACCTTGAGCGGTGGCGAGCAACAGATGTTGGCCGTGGGCCGCGCTCTCATGAGCCGTCCCAAGGTGCTGATGATGGACGAGCCTTCTCTAGGCCTTGCGCCCTTGATTATCAAGGATATTTTTAAGATTATCCAAGAGATTAATCGTCAGGGCATGACCATTCTTTTGATTGAGCAGAATGCCAATATGGCCTTGAAGGTAGCGGATATCGCCTATGTTCTAGAAACAGGACGCATTACCATGACCGGCAGCGGTCGTGAATTGCTGGAAAATCCGGAGATTAAGGCAGCTTACTTGGGCAAGAAAAAATAAGAGTTTTGAATTTAGTCAACCAGCTAGCAATAGTTGGTTGACTATTTTTTTCATAATGGATATAATTATAAGGTGAATTAGCTTTACACGCATTTTTGCATTGGAGGCAAGCCTGTGATTAAGATAGAAAATTTGAAGCATTATTATACGGATAGCGATGGCAACCAGGTCAAAGCCCTGGATGGGGTGGATTTAACCATTGAGCAGGGCGAATTTGTGGCCATTATCGGTGCCAACGGTAGTGGCAAGTCCACGCTGGCCCGCCATTTGAACTGCTTGCTGCTGCCCACGGAGGGCAGGGTCGAGGTCAGCGGCCTCGATACCATGGATGAAGAGAAGATGTGGGATATTCGCCAGCAGGTGGGCATGGTTTTCCAAAACCCGGATAACCAAATCGTAGCCGCCGTGGTGGAGGAGGATGTGGCCTTTGGCCCCGAAAATATCGGCGTGCCGGGGCCGGAAATCGCGCCTCGCGTGGCCAAAGCCTTGGCAGCAGTGGGCATGACGGAATATGCCAAGCACGCGCCCCATCGCCTGAGTGGCGGCCAAAAGCAGCGGGTAGCCATTGCGGGCATTATGGCGCTGGAGCCCAAGTGCATCGTTTTGGACGAGCCCACGGCCATGCTGGACCCCCAGGGCCGCAAGGAAATCGTGAGCACGGTGCAGAAGCTGAACAAGGAAAAAAATATTACCATTGTATATATTACCCACTACATGGTGGAGGCCCTGGCTGCGGATAGAGTAGTGGTCATGGAAAAGGGTCACATCCGCTTTATGGGCACGCCGAGAGAGGTGTTCAGCCGGGTAGAGGAGCTAGAGGCCCTGGGCCTGGAGGCGCCGTTGGCGGCTAAGGTGGCCAGCGAGCTGCGCAAGAGCGGCGTGAAGCTGCCGAGCGGGATTATTACGGATGAGGAGCTGGCGCAAGCATTATGTCAATAAAATTAAGCAATATTTATCATACATATTCCAAGGGCACGCCCTTTGAACGCTTGGCTCTGGCAGATGTTTCCGTAGCCATCGACAAGGGCGAGATTGTGGCCATTATCGGTCACACCGGTAGTGGCAAATCCACGCTGGTGCAGCATCTGAACGGCCTCTTAAAGCCGGATAAGGGCACTGCTACCATTGACGAGATTGATATCACGGCCAAGGGAGCACAGGCGAAAAATGCGCGCCAACAGGTGGGCATGGTTTTCCAATATCCGGAGCACCAGATTTTTGCGGAGACTGTCTTTGAGGATATCGCCTTTGGCCCTCGCAACAAGGGCTTTAACGAGGAAGAGGTTGCCAAGGCAGTGCGTGAGGCCATGGAATTCGTAGGCCTGGACTATGATACCTATGGGGAGCGTTCTCCCTTTCAGCTTAGTGGCGGTCAAATGCGTCGGGTGGCCATCGCAGGCGTGGTAGCCATGAATCCTGACTATTTGGTGCTGGACGAGCCCAGCGCAGGCCTCGATCCTCGCAGCCGGAACGCTGTTTTTCGGGAGATTATGGCCCTGCACAAGAGCCGTGGCATTGCCATTGTACTCGTTACCCACAGCATGGAGGAGGCCGTGAAATACGCCAACCGCATGCTGGTTATTAACGCTGGCAAGGTGCTCTTTGATGGTGAGCCGGCGGCGATTTTTAAGGAGCATGGCGACGAGCTTGTGCAGGTGGGCGTGGACGTGCCCCAGGTGTATAAGCTGGCCGATTTGCTGCGCCAAAAGGGATTGGCTTTACCTGAGGGAATTAAGGATGAGATGGCTCTGGTGAAGGCCATTAAGAAAGTGAAGGGGTGGAAATAATGCTGACAGAGATTACCTTAGGCCAATATTTCCCCGGCAATTCCTTGATTCATAAGCTGGACCCGCGCACGAAAATATTGGCTACGATTATTTATATTATTGCGATTTTCTTTGCGGATACGCCGCTTTCCTATGGCATTTTATCCGTCTTTGCAGCCCTAGTAATTTTAATTAGCAGGCTGCCCTGGCTTATGGTGCTGAAGTCCCTGAAGCCCATTTGGATTATCGTCATTTTGACCATGCTCATTCATATGTTCACCGCTCCCGGCGAGCATATTATCTGGACCTGGAAATTCTTGAGCGTAACGCAAGAGGGGCTGGATATGGGCCTGAAGATGGCAGTGCGCCTGATTTTGCTGCTGCTTTTTTCTTCGGTGCTGACCTTTACCACATCACCCATTGTGCTGACGGACGGCATCGAGAATTTGTTGCGGCCTTTTAAGGCCGTGGGCGTGCCCGCCCACGAGCTGGCCATGATGATGACCATTGCGCTGCGCTTTATCCCTACCTTATTAGAGGAAACGGACCGCATTATGAAGGCACAGACCGCCCGTGGGGCGGATTTTGCCAGCGGCAATATTTTGCAGCGCATGAAGAACATGCTGCCCCTCTTGGTGCCGCTGTTCATCAGCGCTTTTCGTCGTGCCGACGAACTGGCCGTGGCCATGGAGGCACGCTGTTACCGCGGGGGCGAGGGTCGCACCCGCATGCACGAGCTGGCCTATGGGGCCAGCGATTACGCAGCCCTGCTGCTAGTGCTGGCCTTGGCAGTGGCCTTGGCCGTAATGCGTTGGGGTAAGCTATGCGGACTATAAAGCTAGTGGTAGCCTATGATGGCAGCTGCTATCATGGCTTTCAAAAACAGAAGGATTATGAGACGATCCAAAGTATATTAGAAGAAAAGCTCGCCATGCTCTGTGGCGAGCGTGTTGTGATCGCCGGCAGCGGTCGCACCGATGCCGGGGTCCACGCGCTGGCTCAGACGGTGACCTTTACTACTAGTGGACGCATTCCCTGCGCCAACATAGTGCGCGCTAGTCGCCGTTTACTACCGCGTGACGTGGTTGTGCTTAGCGCGGAGGAAATGCCGACAGGCTTTCATGCGCGCTTTAGCGCCTGCTGGAAGGCTTATGAGTATAGGGTGCTGTGCGCGGACGCGCCGGACCCGTTCAGAGTACGCTACACGTGGCAGATGGCAGAGAAGCTGGATGTGGCAGCTATGAACGCTGCTGCGACGCTGCTTATCGGCACACACGACTTTAGTGCCTTTCGCAGCAGCGGCAGCGTGGACAGCTCGCCCGTGAAGACGATTTATGAGGCCATCTGGCGTGAGGACGGGGGCGAGCTGGTTTTTCGCATCGCCGGGGACGGCTTTGTGTACCACATGGTGCGCAATCTGGTGTGGTCCCTGGTGCAGGTGGGCCTGGGCAAGCGCACCATGGAGGATTTCGCAGCGGAGCTGCGTGCGCAGCGCTGCGAGTTTTTGAATGCGCCGGCCCCGGCGGAGGGGCTCTATCTAGCGGAGGTTTGCTACAAGCCCTATCCCGAAAGGTAAAATTTAAGCTAGCCTAAAAGCCTGTTAGCACTTCCTAGAGAAAGGCTGGCAGCTAGGGCGATTAATGTAACTTTTTTACAATTTTTTGGCGAAAAAGCTTGACTTAAAACTTGCTTTTAAGTATAATATATCTACGTGATTTTCCGCTTGATTTCACTAGCCCCGAAATACGGTGAGAAAATTCACAACGAACTGTATATTTGGAAACTATCTAGGAGGGACATAAGCGATGAAATCTTTTATGGCTAATCCGTCCAACATCGAACGTAAATGGTTCGTTGTTGACGCAGCTGATAAAACTCTGGGCCGTCTGGCTGCAGAAGTAGCAAAAGTCCTGCGCGGTAAGCATAAACCTACCTTTACCCCGCATATGGACACTGGTGATCACGTAATCATTATCAATGCCGACAAGGTTGTTTTGACCGGCAAGAAACTGACTAAGAAAGTTTATTTCCATCATTCTGGTTACCTCGGCGGCGACAGCTATGTAAAGGCTGGCGACATGCTGAAGAATAACCCTGTAAAAATGGTTGAGCTGGCAGTTAAGGGTATGATTCCCCATAACCGTCTGGGCGCAGACATTTACAGCAAGCTTCATGTATATGCTGGCAGCGAACATCCGCATGCAGCTCAAAAACCTGAAGTTTTGGAAATCAACGTTAGATAACATCCGGGAGGGAACAATAAATGGCAGTAGTTACTTATAACGCAACCGGTCGTCGTAAATCTTCCGTTGCCCGCGTTCGCCTGGTTCCGGGTGAAGGCAACATCGTAATCAACGATCGTGAATTAAATCAATACTTCGGTCTGAAGACTTTGGAGCTGATTGTTAACCAACCGCTCGAAGTTACCGAAACCAAAGGCAAATATGACGTACTCGTTAACGTAGTTGGCGGCGGCATTTCCGGCCAAGCTGGTGCTATCCGTCACGGCATTGCTCGCGCTCTGCTGAAGGTTGACGCTGAATTCCGTCCTGTTCTGAAAAAAGCAGGCTTCCTGACTCGCGACCCCCGCGAAAAAGAACGTCGTAAATACGGCTTGAAGAAAGCTCGTAAGGCTAGCCAGTTCTCCAAGCGTTAATTCTTGGGCTCTGTTCAGCACTCAATCACAAATATCGCGCAATTTACTCCGCATCTTTATGGTGCGGAGTTTTTGTTTTACACAAAAAACTCCCCACTGATGCGGGGAGTAGAGGTGAACTGTTAAAGCAGCATCAAATATTTATTTTGTTCTTCTATAGTCAGTTTAAGAGCATCCATGGCCTGCTTAGCAGTCCAATTACAGCTATCCATAAGGGCGCGGATGTCGTTAAGTCTGCTTTCTTGTGCAGCTTCTTTTTGGGCTTCTTTAAATGCATCATACATAGTGTTAGGACCTCCTTCTTCTTCGCCAGATAATAGTTGCAGTTTTTCATTACCAGTTAAAAAGCTCATAAGCTTAAAGGTTTCTTCTGGATGGGTGAGGCGGGTTTTACTGGGAATATAACTATTAGTCTCGTTGATTTGAGAGAAATAGTCTGCTATATGCCAGAAATCACTTTTGAAAACGGATACTTCCTTAGTATTCATGTGGGAAATATCAAATAGGTTTATTTTGTAGTCATTTGTAAATGGCTTGAGCTCTAGTAGAACATCGAATAAGTCAAATAAGCTCAATGGTTTCTTCCATTTAGTTTTGCCGAAATAAAGTACTAATGTAATAACTGGATAATAGTTAGAAACCTTGTCATTAGCCTGAATTTTGTACTGAGCACCATCGTAAGCAATGACGCGTAGGGGCATCGTGTTATCCTTGGCAATTTGGTTTTCAATGCCAAGACAAGCGATATTAAAAATCCCCTTTTTCCATAGCTTGGTAATATCGCGTTGAGTATAGCGATACTTCTTCTTGTCGTCATAAGCTGCCAGGCTAGAAATATCCTGTAGCTCATCTGGTTTGATAACCTCTTTACCATTAAAGCAAAGGCCATTGACAATGTCAGCAAAAACATCTGGCTTGTCTTCGAGAATCTTTTGAGAAATGTCTTTTTCTGCCATAAATTTACCTCCTTGTGCAGCAAAAGAAAGATCCTCTCGTTAGCTTCATCTTAGCACAAGCTAAAGTGATAGTCAACGAGAAAGTGAGGATAAAATAGCCTACCCTCCCTTCATAAAAATCAACCTAATAAACAAAAATAGTAGTGCCGAACGACACTACTACTACCAAAAATCACCATGGAACGATTATGAGCTCCATGTTATTAAGTTGTTGAGTTTATATTAACATATAGTTATAGAATTTGCAAGAGGGGAAAGGGGAAATAGAGTAGAAAATTGAGAAAAATGGTAAATTGTTAGTTTTTGACACGAGAAAGTAAAAAAAGTGTGAAATATAGATGGCATTAAAGGGATGAATTTACTAGCACGAAGGTAAGGAGAAGCAACTGTGCTGAATAAGTTGTAGTGTTGAAAAAAATGATATGTGTAAAAGGCGCATCTAATAAAATGTAAGAAATGGGAGGCGGATTTAATGGCAAAGTATAATAATGAAGAACTATTAGAGAATTTAGGGTTGGAGATCAAGCTCTATAGGTACTCAAAGGGTATTACTCAAAAAGAATTTGCTGATATGCTAGGTGTTACAAGTCAATACTTGAGTAAGATTGAAAAAGGGCATGAATTAATTAATATGCCAACCTTTATTAATCTTGTAATAATAACTAAAAAATATGGGTTGTATATGCTATTACACTCCTTATACGGTGATAACTTTTTAGAAATTGAAGAAGATAAGATTAGCAAATTGGCAGCTGACATAGTAGGAACTGTATTCAAGAACCTGAAGGGAAATGAGTTAGAGAGTTTGCCCAGATATTATGGGAATGATTCTATGCGTGTGGGAAAAAAGAGGAAAAATAGGAAAAGCCTTGAGTAGTAAATGGTACTTTTGGCTCATCTCCAATAGCACTATAACGGTACAGAAAATCCTGTGTTGACTTATATAGAGATTTTATGCTCCTATAAGAAAAAAACTCCCCGCAGAGCGGGGAGTTAGAGGTGGACTATAGGATAGCAAGCTCCTTCATAAGCTTTTGGCGATAAGGTTTATCGATGAGCACGCGGTCAGCATCATCATCTCTACCCATAGATTTCAGTTTAGTAAGTAAAGCGGCAAAACGGTCTTCGCCCATAGCTTCACCACGAGCTTCACCTCTTTTTTCAGCATCTTCAAAGGGATCATACATATTAATTGCGCCTCCTTCTTCTCTAGCGTTAATAAACTGCTCAAATTTTTATTTGTTACACTTCACGCATTTTTTAAAGTTACGTAGTCTAGGGAGCTTATATAGGCACTACCTTAATGGTTTTGCCCATAGAGACAAGCAGGCGCAATAGACTATCAAGACTAGGATTAACATTACCATTTTCAATTTTTGCTATCATAGGCTGCTTAACTCCTGATAGAGCTTCCAAGCTTTTCTGAGTGAGTTTTAGCTCCTGACGTGCATCAATTATTTCTCCAAGTAATTTTGCTTTAGCTTCTAAGATTTTAATTTCTTCTTCACTTAAGTTTTTTGTTAAAAATTCATTAAATGAAGAGCCTACATGTTTTGGATTTACGTAAACTGATGATTTTTGAGTTGCCATAGTGAGTTACCTCCTTGCTACTTTGAAGTGAGTTCTTTATATCTCTTCAGCGCTATTTTAATTTCTTTAAGAGGTGTCTTTTGAGATTGTTTTTTAAAGAAATGCAATAGATAGATATTATTTCCTTTAATGCAACAATAGATTATACGGTTGTTTTTAGGCCTTAATTCCCAAAGCGCATCACGCAAATGCTTAGAGTATGGCATACCTAGGGAAGTACCTTTATCGGTTAACAAGGTAAGATATGTTAATATTTCATTAGCTAGTGCTCTTTCTGTGGGATTTTTAGAGTTCATTAATTGAATAATGTGCTCTTGCACTGGCTCACGGCCATTAGATGTCTTAAAAAAGTGAATATCATATTTTGACGGCATTATTTTTCTCCTTAAATACAGTCAATAAATGATCTCGCGATCATTATACACAACTAAAATATTCCTGTCAAGAATAAAAAGTAGTTTCAAACCATTTTCTACCCTCCTTTCGTAAAATCAACCTAATAAACAAAAATAGTAGTGCCGAACGACACTACTACAAAAATTCGCGATGGAACGATTATAAGCTCCATGTTATTAAGTTGTTGAGTTTATATTAACATATAGTTATAGAATTTGCAAGAGGAAAAAGTAAAAAGAGCACAGAAAATTGAGAATAATAGTAAATTGTTACAAATTCCCGCGATAAAGTGAAGAAAGTGTGAAATATTTATAGACTGCTGCGTAACTCTAAGACCGGCGAAATCAATGCTAAGCTTTTAGTGAGCTACACCCCTGTGCTAATTTCCAATCTTTTAGTAGACATAACTACTAAAATATATCAGGTAGAATTAGAGGTTTTCTGGGGCGGCAAATGGAATAGGCTTACTCCTGTGCCTAAGAGTAAAATCGGTACCAGCCGTGGCATAGTGGATCTGGCCAATTATAATCTTGATGTGACCTGCCAAAATGCACGGCTTCTGGTGCAATACCTGCAATTATTAAGTCATATAGTAGGTTCTAGGGAGCCCATGCTGCTTTTGAGCAAATTAGGTTGGTATGATGGAGTCTTCAATCTGCCGGGACGGGAGGCTGAAAATGTGCGCCTACAAATCAAGGATAACGACTTGCAGGGAGCGCTCATGGATGTGCAGGGAGAGGAGCTGGAATGGCTCAGCGGATATTTGCGTCTCTGTCAGGAGAGCCTGTCCGGCCGATTTGTATTGGCCTGCTCTTTCTGTGCACCTCTTTTAGAGCTGATTGAATTTAGAGGCTCGCCTTTAGTACTACTCTACGGGGAAAAGGGCACGGGCAAGACTACAATTATGCGCATGGCAGCCTCCTTTTGGGGCAGCGAAAAACTGATTTATGGTTTTGATGGTACTATTAACGGCTTTGAGACCCATGCCCAAAACATGGACGGGTTGCCACTATTTTTGGATGATGTGCAACAGATGGGGAAGGGCAAGGAGATGGAAAAATTCCTGCAGACGCTGATTTATATGCTGCACAATGGCAAGGGTAAGCTGCGGGCGGATAAGGACACCAATGCGGCCCAAGTGAAAAGATGGCACACGATGAATATTATTTCCAGTGAGCAAACATTGGTTACCAAGACCATGACCGGCGGTGCCGGTAGGCGTATTTTGGAGCTAGAGCTGGAGCATCGCCTAAGCAAGGAAAGCATGAGCTTTTACAATAATCTTGTGGTTCACTGTCATGGCTGCGCTAAAGAACCGTATTTGCGCTTTTTAGAAAGAACACCTCGTGAGGTTTTACAAAAGAGCTATAACCAAGTGCGGGATCAGCTTTTCGCTTTGGACAAGGGCAAACATGAGGATACGGCTGTGAGCATGTTAGCCTTGATTGTAGTGGCTGATTTTTGGGCTCGTTATGTTATGATTTATAGCAACCTAGCAGAGCCTCAACAGGAGCGAAGCGGTAAGTTACGACGGGATGTGCGTGTATGCTCTGGGGTGTACCGGGAAAAGAGAGATGGCTTGGATGATGCTGATGCAGTTGATGCAGCTGATGATGTTATGGAGCCATTATCCTATGAAGAAGCACTGCTGTGTTGTATTGATGACAGCATGGAAATGGGTGTGGCTATCTTGAACCGTTTACCCTATTCGAATCACCAAATGGAGGCCATGGAGATTTATGAGGGATTAGTTGAAGTGGTTAATAAATACCGCAAGTATTTTGGCTATAGCGCAAATGGCACCAACATGGATTATAGCAATCCTTCTTATGAAAATTATGGCTTCTTCTATGAGGAGGATGTCTATATACGCCCCCACGTTTTTGCTGACTTTATTAAGGAGCTAGGTTATAGGGATAGCATGAGAAGCATCCGCAAGCGTCTTGTGGAGTCAGGCTTTATTACAGGTAGGAATGGTGAGAGTACAATCACGAAATATATGGTCTATAATAACCAAAAAACTAGCGAGCGTTATGTGTGCCTGCATATGAATAGGGGTGAGGAGCAGAAAACAGGATAAGAAAATTACATAGTTGTAGCCCATGTTAGCTTAATTGTTAACATGGGCTTTTTTGTGCCTTTTTTGCTTCTTGTGCAGGTTGCACATCTTTTGTTCCTAATATGAGCTTTTTGTACTGACTTGGGCTTTTTTGTAACCTGCTTGCAGCACGGAGTGCTGCCAAGCTAAATCCACTCGATGTGGATTTTAGCTTGACTGGGGGGGACTTGGGTTTATAATAACATTGATAAACTGTATCAGTATTTGCAATGAATGTGAAAAGTTGAGGTTATGAGAATAGAAGTAGCTGGATAGTAGATGACCTGAGTTTGGAGAGTTGCTGATGATGAAGTTAGTGGAAAAAATGCGAATTAGATGGCAGCTGATGTTTTACGATGTGGTGATTTACGCCATTGTAATATCTTTTATCGTGACTACTTATGGCCTTGCTGGCAGTTCCCTGCAGGAATTTACTGTAGGAGCTGTGGCGGCACTGCTGTGTCTTTTGGTTTGCCGTACTGTGGGCAAGGTTTACAGTATGATTATCCGCTACGGCGGCGTGCATGTGTATATGCGTCTTTTCGCTACGGATTTAATCGCTCTGTGCTTTTATTGGCCCCTTAAATACGGCTTAGGCCTAGAGCATATGACCAGCCAGCGCTGGCTGATTATTATGCTTTTGAATCTGCTGGGCGCTGTGGGTATGCGGCTGATGTACCGTTATTGCTACCGCTTTGGGGTACGGCGCACTAAGAAGGGTGAGTTTTTGCGCTGGCTGCTTTTGTTATTCGCTGGTGACAATGTGATCAAGGAGCGCCGTAATGAGAATAAGCGTATTCGCATCGCTATTTTGGGCGCCGGCCGACTGGGCGCGGTGCTGGCGGATGAGCTTTTGAGTAACGACAGCGCTGCTTATGTGCCTGTGTGCTTTATCGACCAGGACTCCACTAAGACGGGTCGCGAGGTGATGGGCTTACCAGTCCTGACCGAGGGCGAGGATGGTCTGGAGGATTTGAAGGATTATGGCGTGCAAGAGATTGTTTTCGCCATTACTAATATTATTAATACGAAAAAAGACACCTTATTTAAGCTGTACAAAGCAGCTGGCTATAAGGTGAAGGTGTACGACTTTTCTGTAGCTGACGTGGCTAAGAGTGGCAAGCGTATGCTGCGTGAGTTCGATATTGACGAGCTGCTTTTCCGTCAGCCCATTGTGGTTAATAACGAGCTGGTAAGCTCTTATTATAAGGATAAGGTTATCTTGGTTACCGGTGGCGGTGGCTCCATTGGCAGCGAGATGTGCCGTCAGGTGGCGAAGATGTCCCCGAAGCAGGTTATCGCTCTGGATATTTACGAGAATGGCGTGTATGACCTGCAGCAGGAGCTCAGGCTGCTCTATGGTGACAAGCTAAACTTCAAGGTTGAAATCGCTTCTATTTGCAGCGAGACTGCTATGCGTAGAGTAATGGAAGAGTATCATCCGGATATTTTAATCCACGCTGCGGCCCATAAGCATGTTCCGTTGATGGAGAAGAACTGCATTGAGGCCGTGGAAAACAACGTTTTTGGCACTTTGAATTGTATCGAACTCTGTGAAGAATACGGCGTAGGCCGTTTTATGATGGTTTCCACTGACAAAGCTGTTAATCCCACCAATATTATGGGCGCGACTAAGCGCATGTGCGAGATTATCGCGAGGGCTCACTCCGCCAAAAAGGGCAACAAAGTTGTCTTCAGCGATACACGCTTTGGCAATGTGCTGGGTAGCGCTGGCAGCGTTATCCCACTCTTCAAGCGGCAGATTGCTAATGGTGGGCCTATTACGATTACAGATAAGCGGATTATCCGCTACTTTATGACCATTCCTGAAGCTAGCCAACTGGTTTTACACAGCGGTGCTATTGCCAAGAATGGCGAATTATTCGTCCTCGATATGGGGCAGCCGGTAAAGATTTACGACTTAGCTGTGAATATGATTAAGCTGAGCGGCTTGGAGCCCTTCCGAGATATAGATATCGTGGAGACTGGCTTGAGACCAGGTGAGAAATTATATGAAGAGCTGCTGGTGAAAAGCGAAACCCTTCATAAAACCGATAACGATTTAATCTTTATCGAAAAGGACGAGCCGATTAGCATAGTAGACTTGGCTGATAGGTTAGCACTTTTGCGAGATGCTTTGGCATCCAATGATGATGAAAAAGTTAGAGCAGCCATGAGAAAAGTAGTTCCGACCTATAGGACTCCGGAAGAGGTAAATTGCAAGGCTGAACAATCCGCTGAAATGCAGAATGTAAGAGTGATTAAGTAAAGTAAAGCTTCCAGAGTGGCTCCCCTTTAAAGGGGAGCTGTCAGCGAAGCTGACTGAGGAGTTTCCAATAAACCAAATTATTATATATTTTATTAATACATGAAAGAGGGCTGTACAAAATGAAAAAGATGAACATTCCTTTCTCTCCTCCTGATATGAGTGAGTTAGAGATTCAAGAGGTTGCAGATACTATAAAAAGCGGTTGGATTACCACTGGTCCTAAAACCAAAGAGCTGGAAAGGGAAATCGCTGCTTATGTTGGCGTTAACCGCTGCGTATGCTTGAATAGCCAGACTGCATGCGGTGAAATGGCACTGCGTGTTTTGGGTATTGGACCTGGGGACGAGGTAATTGTACCTGCTTATACTTATTCTGCTTCAGCTTCTATTGTGGACCATGTGGGAGCAAAGATTGTCTTTGTTGATGTCCAAGAAGGCTGCCTTGAAATGGATTATGACAAGCTGGAAGCAGCTATCACCGAAAAAACCAAGGCTATAATCCCTGTAGATCTTGGTGGTGTGCCTTGCGATTATGACAAGATTTTTGACATTGTAGAGAAGAAAAAAGCACTTTTCCAACCTGCCAATAAGATTCAAAAGGCAATCGGTAGAGTGGCTATTTGTGCTGATACAGCTCATGCCTTTGGCGCTAGCTGGCATGGCAAGATGTGCGGTTCTATTGCTGATTTCAGCTCCTTTAGCTTCCATGCAGTAAAAAATTTTACTACTGCTGAGGGTGGTGCTCTCACTTGGAAGTCTATTCCCGGCATTGATGATGAAGAGATTTACCACAAGCTGCAGCTGCTGTCTTTGCACGGCCAATCCAAGGATGCCTTGGCTAAAACTAAGCTGGGCGCTTGGGAGTATGACATTGTAGGGCCTTGGTTCAAATGTAATATGACGGATATTATGGCAGGCATTGGCCTTTTAAAGGGGATGTATTATTTCGTATTGATGCTCATGCAAAGATTCCTGATAATTTCATTTCAAAAAATTTGGAGTTACAGGATAAAGGTGAATATGTAACTGGAGGACCTAGATTCACCATAGTAGACAAAGAGACCAAATGGGCGGAGTTTTTGCTTGCTGCTGAGAATTCAATGTTTGGGAGTAGCATAGCATCGTATAGAAGAAGTACAGAGCCTAGTTATGTTAAATCTTTATTTCATGGAGCTTATAGACGTTGTGTTCTAGATGATGTAGGCTTATTTAATGTAGATTTAGGCCGTACAGAAGATAACGAGTTTCATTATAGAATACGAAAAGCTGGTTATAAGATTTGTTATTCACCCAAAATTTATTCATACCAATATGTGCGTAATACATTATTTAAAATGCTAAAACAGAAATTTGCTAATGGATATTGGATAGGCAAAACATTCTGGATTTGTCCAAAATGTTTGGAGAAGTATCATTTTGTTCCTATGATATTTGTAATTGGCATTTTATTGACATGCGTTATGGCCTGGTACGAGATACCTCAAATTGCTGTATTTATGTGGATACTATATATTGTTTTAGCCATTACTATGACAGCTTTAGCGATTTATAGAAATAGAAGTAACTATTTTTTGTTTTTTTTGCCTTTTATTTTCCTACTATTACATTTAAGTTATGGATTTGGAACTATTAAAGGGATGTGGTTTAAGAATGATTGTTAAAAAAAAGGATCAGTTAAAATTGTTATGCAAAGATGATGATTTAATATCTGTTATTGTTCCCGTTTATAATACTGAGAAGTTTATGTGTAGATGCATTGACAGTATTATAAATCAAACCTATCAGAATTTAGAAATAATACTAGTGGACGATGGGTCGCCAGATAATGCACCAGCAGTATGCGATGATTATAAAAAGAGGTATTTGAATATTAAAGTAATACACAAGGCTAATGGCGGTGCTTCTTCTGCTAGAAACGCAGGATTAGATAAGTGTACGGGAAGATTTGTTTCTTTTATAGATTCTGATGATTATATAGATAAAAATATGATCAAAAGACTCTATACTCAGATAACAAAGTGCAATGCTGATGTTGCTATGGTTAAGTACATGGAGACTAGCAATGATGATGTTCTAGAGCATATAGAAGAAAAGAATAGTATTGTTTATGTTAATGATGATATAAGGAAAGCTTTTCTTACTTTAAAGATTGATAGTGTATGTGTTGGGCTATATAGCAGGGAAGTAATAGGGGATTCCACATTAAATAAAGGAGGATCTTTTATGCTTAATTTTACTGTGGGACCTGTCATGTCATCTAGTACGGTTCGGTCAATCGGAGCAGAACAGGTTCCATATTTTAGAACAACTGAGTTTTCTTCTGTAATGCTAGAAAACGAAAAATATATGCTTGAATATTCAAAGGCACCTAAAGGATCTAGAGCGGTATTCATGACATGCTCTAGCACTGGATCCATGGAAGCCGTCGTGATGAATTGTTTCACGAAGAATGATAAGTTACTTGTAATTAACGGTGGCAGTTTTGGCCAACGATTTGTAGATCTATGTGATATTCATGAAATTCCTCACGTTGTTCTGAAACTGGAACATGGGAAAGGATTGACTAGAGAAAGACTCTACGAGTATGACAATCAAAAATTTACTGGATTACTCGTTAATGTTGATGAGACTTCAACAGCTGTGTTGTATGACACAAGGCCGATTATGCATTACTGAATACAGATAAAATTAAAAGATTGGGCTGGCACTCGTTATTTACTGTGGCACAAGGGTTAAGTAGAACATTTGAAATAAAAAGGAATGACTAATAAGATATATATTAGAAACATGAATATAAACTAATCAATTATTAATGATCAGAATTGATGCCAACTATATAGGATTTTCAATTTTTGTAGGCATGCCAGAATGGAGGTAAGGAGTTGTTTAGTTTAATGTATTGTTTTTCTCGAAAAAACAGGTTACTAAATATGATCTTTAGAATTTTATATCATTGTGATATTCCAATGGAGTCTAGAATTGCCAAATCAGTAAAGTTTAACCACGGTGCATTAGGTGTTGTTATTCATCCAAAAACAATAATAGATGATAATGTTTGGATTGAGCACCATGTTTGTTGTGGTCAAAGGATTGGTATACTTTCGGAAGCTCCGCATATAGAAAAAGATTGCGTGATAGGTGCTTATGCTATTTTACTGGGTGGGATTACGATAGGAGAGGGCTCTGTAATTGGAGCTGGTTGTATTGTTACACACGATATCCCCCCTATTCAATTATTTACAATAAATTGAATTTAATACAAAAGATTAATTATAAAGAAAAGGGACAATATTGATTGTATCTTTTGGTACCTTGTGGGGTGTTTTACATGAGAGTATTATTAACTGGGGGAGCTGGTTATATTGGTTCCCACACTACGTATGCTTTGATGGCTTCTGGTCATAATGTCATTATTGCGGATAATTTTTGCAATAGTAGTATAGAGGTCATTCATAGACTAGAAAGGATTACTAATCAAAGTTTAAAGCTGTATGAATTAGATATTAAGGATAAAAATGGACTTAGAAAAGCATTTGGCGAAAACTCTATTGACTGTGTAATTCATTTTGCTGGTTTAAAAGCAGTTGGTGAATCTATTGAACATCCGCTCATGTACTACAGAAATAACATAGATACGACCTTGACCTTGCTGGAATGCATGCGTGGTTTTGGGGTGAAGAATATTGTCTTTTCATCCTCTGCTACCGTGTATGGCGAGGAGTGCAGTATGCCTTGCATGGAAACCATGAAGAGAGGCGGCTGCACCAATCCATATGGTTGGACCAAGTATATGATGGAGCAGATATTGGAGGATGTGGCCAAGGCCTATCCTGAAATGAGCGTGGTGTTGTTAAGGTATTTTAATCCTGTAGGTGCGCATGAGTCTGGACTGATAGGCGAAGATCCTAAGGGAATTCCAAATAATTTGATGCCATATGTGACACAAGTAGCAGTAGGAAAAAGAGACCATTTAACTGTATTTGGCGGCGATTACAATACTCCCGACGGCACTTGTAGGCGTGATTTTATTCACGTTGTGGATTTAGCACAGGCCCATGTAAAGGCTATAGAGTATGCTGCAGAGCACAAGGGTGTGGAAGTATTTAATATTGGTACAGGAACGCCCTACAGTGTATTGGATATTATCAAGACATTTGAAGCTGCGACTGGCGTGAAGATTAAATACGAAATAGGCCCTAGGCGTGCAGGAGATTTGCCAGAGTGTTGGGCGAATGCGGACAAGGCTGCGAGGTTATTAGGGTGGAAAGCAAAGCGGAGCTTGGCAGATATGTGCCAAGATGCATGGAACTGGCAGCAGAAGAATCCTAATGGGTATGAGATCTAATAGAACATATGTTTCCTGCCGCGTTTCGCGGTAGGAGAATCATAGCTAAGGCTATTTTAAATGCTGGAGCTGTGTTTTTTATGCAAGCTATATGATTGCATGAATGAGGCTATACACAACAAATAATACCTTTTGAAACAGAAAGGAGATAGTCGTAATGACACTATGCAAACTTAAGATAAAGAAGCTCTATAAGCATTATGACTATGAAGTCGAATTTAATAGTGATGTTACTATAATCTATGGCCTTAATGGTTCAGGCAAGACAACTGTGTTAAATATACTCTCTCATTTGACAAGTGGCAATATTGGCGGATTGTTTGAATATGATTTTAAGTCAGTGGAGCTTACATATAAGAACGATAATGACAAAGACTGTTATTTGCGTGTTATTAGCACATTGAATAAAAATCGTAAAAAATATATATTAAATGATAATGGAATTACAAAAGAATTTACACAGGGAGTTTACGAGTTTAATAATATATTTCATGCTGTAGATAATGAGAGATTATATGCATTACATCCAGTTTTAGTTGATATTAAAAATCGCTTTAAAAGGGTATATTTACCTTTAGATAGGGGATTAGAATTTAAATTTGACGATGATCACTATCCTCAGAGAACTAGAAGTAGAGAATATATTGATAGGAAAGTAATTAAGTATCCAATTAATAAGGTGGAAGAGATTATTAAAGCAAAGTATTCTGAAACAGAATACAAAATTTCTTTACTAAATGATGAGTTTCGTAATAGTACACTGCGCTCATTTTCGTTACAGTTTGCCCAACAAAATATAACTAATATGTTTACTGTTATTGAACGTACACATGATCTTGTAGGTACAATCTGTAGGATTAGGGACAGGTACGTTCAAGTATTGAATAATTTCAATTTAATCAAAGAAGATGAAATAGATACTTACAATGGAATCTTTGATGACATATCTATGCATGTTTATGAATTTGGTAGGTATATAAAAGAAAATAAATACGATGACTATTATAGTTTATGTTTAAAGCTTGAATCTGTTTATAGATTAGAAAAAGTTACTGAATTAGCGGATGAACTTGAAGAAAAAAAGAGGGATGCAAGACGTTCTATAGACATTTTTTTGAAAGCAATTAATGACTTTTTCCAAAATGGTTCTGATGATGACAAACGCCTAGTTATAGAAGGTAATAGAGAAGTATACATTATTAATAGGTATGGAGATAGAATTACTTTAGATGCATTGTCGTCTGGTGAAAAACAGATATTAATACTATTTACATATTTAGTATTCGAAATTAATGACCAAAATGCCATATTCA
Source organism: Phascolarctobacterium sp. (assembly GCA_034086985.1). Classification (GTDB taxonomy): domain Bacteria; phylum Bacillota; class Negativicutes; order Acidaminococcales; family Acidaminococcaceae; genus Phascolarctobacterium_A. Next base: position 44,316 of record JAXDZG010000009.1, on the reverse strand, counting down.
TGGTGGATGAGCCCGAGCTATCACTGCATTTGCTTTGGCAGCGTATCTTCGTTAGCAAAATTCGTGAGATTGCACCTAACGTACAAATAATCTTTGCTACTCACTCTCCCGAAATTGTTGCTGAATACAGAGATAAGTTGTTTAGATTAACGAAGAGAAAAGATGTGGAGAATCATGCTTAAAGATAGTGAATTTCAGTTTTCAGCAACAGGAAAAGAAAATAGGGGATTATTTGTTGAAGATACCAATAAACCTATTATTCTTTATGTTGAAGATACTGATAATGAGAATGTCTATAGACATATTCTATTACGCATGTTTCCAATATCAGAGCTAAAAGCAGATATATTTTCTTATGTGCACGTAGTTGCCGCTGGAAGCAAAAAGATGGTAATAGAACGATATGAGCATAATAGAAAGAATAACACTACCGCTCAAAAAAAGTTTGTGTATTTACTTGATGGAGATTTTGATAGGTATATCAATTCCCAGGATATGAAACATGATACTGATGTAATTTATTTAGAAAAATATAATATTGAAAGCTATCTGTTAAGCGAAGCTATATCGGTGCTTTATATACAGGACTATATTAGGTACAACCTTAGTGAATGTAATCGTGAGGTGCTAGGTTATGAGTACAAGGATTATGAAACAATAAGACAAATGTTAGATTTTGAGGCATGGAAGGGTCATGTTGTAGGGGATTCAGCAAGATTATTTTTAAATTATGCTTGCGAAAACATGTATTGGTTAGAAAATAAATTGTATAAAACCAATAAGAATACTTCTAATGCTGATAGGTGTTTGAACAATAATAACGGGACTGTAATGAAAGATAGAATTGAAGCTATTATAGAGGAGAGCAGAAAACATATTCCTAATTATAATGAAAGAATATATGGCATAACAATACTATATAAGGGCATTAATGGCGATGATTTTTCAAATTTAATATGCGGAAAATTCTTGTTGAAGAGCTTAGCTGGCCATATTAGAAATGTATTTAGTTTAACGAGTGTAGGCTATGATTCTTTGAAAAGAGAATTTTTGAAATCATTTGATGTAAACTTGCTTAGTGGGCTAAAAGTAGTTATTAAAAGGCATTTGATTAGTGTTATGTTGCCTGCTGGCAACAATTGATAGAAAGAGTTGTATAGATTTAATTAGTCTATTTTATAGTGATGCTATTGGTACAGAGGGCCAAAGATTTAATGAAACTGATGTGCTTCAGTTGTAATGTGATAGTTTTAATGAAGGATGGTCAAGATGATTGCTGATAAGAAGATGAAAATTGGACTAATAGTGCAATCGTTTGCTCCTCTTTTCTTAATACTATTTGTTAAAAACTATGATAACACATTCTTAGAATTGTTATGTGGTCTTTTTCAAAATCATAAATCAGCGATTGAGAGTTCATTACTGGTGAAATTACTCCCTAATTTTTTATTCAGTTTTATTTGCTTTTTGGTATTATCGTATGGATTTATTTCATACAGGAGCTTTAATGACAGCCAGAACAGGGACTATAAGAGCCATGGGGAGTTAATAGCGAATGTACAAAACTGTAATGATGTAAGCATCAACTTTTTTGTTACTTATATAATGCCTTTGTCCAGCGATAAAGTGGAGACTTTTCGTGACATGCTTGTATTTACTCTTATTATTGGTATCATTTTTTTGCTAATGTATAAGACAAACTTGTATTACCAGAACCCAATACTAGTTATTTTAGGTTATGAAATATTCAAGTTCACCTTCGATTGTACAGATAATAGTCGGTTACAAGGCAAAGAATTTATAGGAGTGTCTAAAGAGAATTTGACAAATGGTACAGTTATAAAATGGAAATATATATCTGATGGTGTCTTTATTGTTTTCAAAGAGAATATATCAGATACCGTTCGTGCTGCTGCAAAGGAGTAAAAAATGCTGAAAGATGAAGTAATTTCTTGTATTAAATCTATCATGAACAGTCAATTTGGATTTGAAGCCTATGTAGTATGCAGAGATAAAGAGGATAATTCAGTAAGATACTTGAGAAAATTCATTTTAGATAATGAAAAAATTGATGGAAAGAGCTTTCGAGATAAAGTGTGTCAAAAGGTCATTTCCTCTATTACCTATAAGTTTTGTAATGATGAGTCTATATATGCTTCAGCCTTTGATATAGCTAATAGGCAAAAAAATATGTATGTCATACCTCAAACTAATGAGTATAGGCCGTTTGCGTTTTTGGATGATAGCATAGAGGAAGCATTTTCTGTCGATCTTACTAATAAAGCAGAAGGTATAGTATTCTGCTTTAAGTGTGCAATAGAGGGCGAAATTCAATCTCTTTGGGCTTATCAGAACTTCTCTAACTTTACTATTCCTAATAGAAAGGGTGGATTCTTACAGACTATTTTCGATAAGTGTAGAAATGAAAAGGATGCTTTTGTAGAGTTTAAAAAGCAATTGTTTATCATTACCGACAGAATTGATATTCTGATTTTAAATGGTGACATCATAACCGACAACATAGGCCTGCTAGAAAGAAGCTATGGATTTGAAGAATTCATTAGATCTTCCGGGATGAGTGCTGTGAACGCTATTGTTACTGCCGAGCTAGTTAATGATGATCAAAAATTAAAGAAATATGTGGGAAGAACAGAAAAAAGGTATGCCAGAAAAATGATGCAGATACAACAGTATCCAGTTATTAGAATGGATAAGGACAGCCTATTTAAAAAATTAAAAGAAGTGGATAGATGGAAGGATGTATTTACATTTAATGATAATAAGATAGTGATTAATAACTATAAGGATGTAGATAATTTAATTGATTTGCTTGTTGAGCGATTTACCAAGTCTGAGATTTCTGGACAGGAATACGATACGGACGTTAAGAAAGCTATTTAATGCTACGAAATTATTCTAAATGCCGCACCCAGTAGACAAACTTTCTTTTCGGTAACGTGGAGTTATTGATAAAATTTCAGGACTGATATACTAAAAAATAAGGATAGAACAAGAATAGAGTTGCAATATATAGAGAAAATACAAGGTTATAGAAGCAAAATGCTACAAAGTTACAGCGCATTAACATAAGTACTAATATTTGAAATAAGTAGAGAAAAGAACATACGGTGCCTTATACGGGGTAAAGTGTGTTAAAGAAAATAAAAAACTCCCCTTGCGGGGAGTGATAAATAAAAACTAAAATATATCGCTATGGGTGCCAGTTCTTGCTAAAGTCAAAACTAGCACGTCATGTTCCACTCTGTATACCAGTAACCAATCAGAAAGGATATGGCATTCCCTAAAGTTAGCCCAATTGCCACTAAGTTGATGGTCCCTATTTTCAGGAGGAAGAGGTTCCTGATTTGCTAATTTCTCGATAATAGCTTCTAGAAGAGAAATATCTAAACCTCTTTTAATGGCTGCCTTATAGTCCTTTTTAAATCTACTGGTTACCTTAACACCTAGTCTACTCATTTTTTCAAATCAGCAAACAGCTCGTCTAGATCAGTATAGGCTTTTACAGAGGGATCTTTAGCTATCCTCTCTGCCTCTAGTAATGCAGCTATGGTTTCTTGATTAGGCTTGTTTAGAGAAATAGTAAAAGGTATGCGACCTTCCCTTAAGGATTGGCGTAGAAAGATACCAAAAGCAGTGGAAAGATTGAGCCCTAATTCAGAAAATAATGCTTCTGCCTGGGACTTAAGCTGGCTATCGAGTCGGATAGTAACATTAGTAGTAGACATAACATCAACTCCTTTCAAGTATATTATACTTCAATTGCACAGTAATTGCAATGCTTTTGCACTTAATAACAGACTGTTTTGCCCATGAATGAGGAGATTGTATGTACACAATTGAAGATCTTGATAAATTTAATAGAGTTACAAAGGTCATAGTAGATACAAATGCATACTATAAAGCAAGCTTTGATTTCTCTAGCGTGGAATGAGTATTTAGAGATGCTGGAGCTGTGGGTGTTTTAATACAGAAACGTTAAACTTTATATAGAACAATTGTTTCCTGCTGCGTTTGGGGGCAGGAGCATCATAACTAAGGCTCTTTAAAATGAAAACCAGTCATTTCCGTCAGAACCGTCATTTTTGTTCTTATTCTTAGGATTACTATAGAAAGACGCACCTAGAGGAGGGCAAGCAAATGCAAGACAAGCATTATTTAATAGGTCAAAGAATTAAAGAAATCCGCATGAAGTCAGGCCTGAGCCAAAGCAAAGCGGCGGAAGCCATAGGCGTAGCCCAGTCCCACATGAGCAACATCGAAACAGGCCGCAGCCACGTAACCATGGAAAACCTCATGGCCTTGAGGGACCTTTTCGGAGTGAAAATGGCCGACTTTTTCGTAGATTTGGACTATCCGAAAACAGGAGCCGAGGGCGAGGGAGACGTGCCTAACGAAGACGCTCTAGCAGGGGACCAAGCCGTAACGTTGTCCGACCTCATCGAAGCCTTTACCATTATCAAGGGTAAAAAAAGCGGCTTGGCCAAATAAGCGGAACACAGCTCCACCAGCAAAAACAGCTTGCGTAGGGAAAAGGCAAATGCTATAATTTTGGCAAATACATTTTCTAGGATGGAGCAAATGAAGCTATTATTTGAGCACGAGGAATATATAGACAAATATGATGCGGTGGCGCTGTTCAGCGGCGGCCTAGACAGCATCCTCGCCATGCGGGTAATTATGGACCAAGGGCTAAGGGTTTTAGGACTGCACTTCGTATCCCCCTTCTTTGGCGAGCCCCAGTCCATTGCTAAATGGCGGGAGCTGTACGGAGTAGAGGTCAGAGCTGTAGATATCTCTGAGGAAATCATTGAGCTCATCCAAAAGGGCCCGAAAAACGGCTTTGGCTCCGATTTGAACCCCTGCACCGACTGCCACACCCTCATGGCTACCAAGGCCAGAGAAATCATGGAAGCCCTGCATGCCAAATTCATCATCTCCGGAGAAGTACTGTGGCAAAGGCCTATGAGCCAAAGACCGGATGCTATGAATATAGTTCATCGTGACGCTAAAGCCAAGGGCATCCTGCTACGCCCCCTCACAGCCCTAAAGCTGGAGCCCACCGAAGTTGAAAAAAGCGGTCTGGTGGACCGCAGCAAGCTCCTAGGCATCTATGGACGTGGTCGCCTCGACCAGCTGCAGCTGGCTCAAAGCTATGGCTTCAAGGAAGTGCCCTCCTCCGGCGGTGGCTGCATCCTGACCGAGCCCAAGAGCAGCGTGCGCATCTGGACCATCTTCCACGAGCTGGAGCACCCAACTGGGGAAGACTTTTTGCTGGCCAAGGCCGGTCGTTTCTTCCATTATAAAGGCTGCATCTTGGCTATTAACAAGACACTGGAGCAGGCCCAGCTCTTAGAAAGCTGCGCCAAGGACAGCGATATTGTGCTGGAGCTGGCGGACTACATGGGTCCCTTAGCCTTAGGCCGTAGCGAAAAGCCTTGGGATGAGGCTGTGGTAGCCGAGGCTGCGTCCCTCATGGCCAGCTATGCCAATAAAGCAGTGCGCAGCCTGCCAGCGGGCACACCCCTGCTCGTCAGCGTCAAGCAGCGGGGAGAGGAGCGTTTCATCAGCGTCCTGCCCAAGCGTGAAACTATCTTTAAGGAAGCAAATCGTGAAGAAATGGCTGCCCATTTAAAGGAAGTTAATAAAGCAATGACCGCCGCTAGACTGGCTGCCAAAAAAGAAAAATTCTTCACCTGGATCTCCCGCAAGGAATACCAAAGACAAAAGGCGAGAGAAAAGAGCGAAGAATAATAAAATAAAAAATATAAATGCTATAGCTTAATCTCTTAAATTATAAAACAAAAAAACCTGCTCCGAAGAGCAGGTCAGTCTTGTAAAAGTCACGTTAGCTACGTGGATTAAGCCATAGCATTTACTTTTTTTGCAAGTCTGGATTTTTTGCGAGCTGCAGCATTCTTGTGGATAATGCCTTTGCGAGCTGCTTTATCGAGCAAACCGGAAGCAACAGCCAGAGTAGCTTGAGCGTCTTCTTTAGCTGCGGTTTCAGTCAGAGCAACTACTTTACGGGAAGCATTACGAACAGCTGCTTTAACCGGAGCGTTCTTTGCACGACGTTCTGCGTCGGTCTTTACACTGCGGATGGAAGATTTAATGTTCGGCAACGAATTTCACCTCCTGATAATTCTTGTACTGCAATATTCTAACATATTCGCGCCCTGAGCGCAAGGGGTTTGTAAAAATATTTACTCTATCCAAGAAAAATCTAGATTGCTCGCTTTCTTATTTACATGCTTCACTGCTAGATGGTATAATAATTAGTACTGATAAAATAACTATGCTGCAAAAGGAGCTTAGAGCATTACTATGATTGCAAAAAATATCCGCAACTTTTCTATTATTGCCCATATAGATCATGGCAAATCTACGCTGGCTGACAGATTGATAGAATATACTGGTACCCTGAGCAAAAGAGAAATGGAGGAACAGATTCTGGACTCCATGGATTTAGAGCGTGAGCGTGGCATCACCATCAAGGCTCAGGCCGTGCGCAGCATGTACAAGGCCCGTGACGGTCAGGAATATATGCTGAATTTTATCGACACCCCCGGCCATGTGGACTTTACCTATGAGGTTTCCCGGGCCTTGGCAGCCTGCGAGGGAGCCTTGCTGGTAATCGACGCTACCCAGGGCATTGAAGCCCAAACCTTGGCCAACGTGTACCTGGCCTTGGACAACGATTTAGAGATCATTCCTGTTATCAACAAGATAGACTTACCCAGCGCCGACCCGGACCACGTGAAAAAGGAAATCGAAGACGTTATCGGCATTGATGCCAGCGACGCTGTGCTGTGCAGCGCCAAGACCGGCCTGGGCATTGAAGAGGTGCTGGAAGCCATCGTGGAGCGCATACCTGCCCCCGAGGGCGACAGCGAAGCGCCCCTGAAGGCATTAGTATTCGACTCCAAATTCGACGCTTACAAGGGCGTGGTGCTCTACATCCGCGTCATGGAGGGTCGCATCAAAAAGGGCATGAAAATCCGCATGATGGCCACCGGCGCCGAGTTTGAAGTAACCGAGGTAGGCTACTTTAAGCCTGGCATCGTCAACGTGGAGGAGCTGGAGGAGGGCCAAGTAGGCTTCTTCGCCGCCAGCATTAAAAACGTGCGGGACGCCCGCGTAGGCGACACCGTTACCGATGCCAACCGTCCCGCAGAGCGGGCTCTGCCCGGCTATCGCAAGGCCACACCCATGGTGTATTGCGGTCTCTATCCTGTGGAAAACAGCGATTATGATAATCTGCGCGACGCCTTGGAAAAGCTGCAGCTTAACGATGCGTCCCTGGTCTTCGAGCCTGAGACCTCTACCGCCTTGGGCTTTGGCTTCCGCTGCGGCTTCTTGGGCCTGCTGCATATGGACGTTATTAAGGAGCGCCTGGAGCGTGAATATAATCTGGCTTTGATTACCACTGCGCCCAACGTTATTTATGAAGTAATCCGCACCAACGGCGACGTGGAAATGGTTGATAACCCTTCCCTTTTCCCGGATCCCACGGTCATCGACCATGTGGAGGAGCCCTATGTGAATGCCACCATTATCGTGCCCAAGGATTATGTGGGCGCTGTCATGGAGCTGAGTCAGGAAAAGCGCGGTGAATACGATAACATGACCTATCTTGACGATACCCGCGTCATGATTCACTATGCCCTGCCCTTAAGCGAGATTATCTTCGACTATTTTGATAGACTCAAATCCGCCACCCGTGGCTATGCTTCCCTGGATTACGAGCTCAGCGGCTACCGTTATTCCAATCTGGTGAAGGTGGATATTCTGCTCAACGGCGAGCCCGTGGACGCCCTGAGCGCCATCGTGCATAAGGAAAGCGCCCAGGTGCGCGGTCGCCAGCTGGTAGAAAAGCTGCGCAGCATTATCCCCCGCCAGATGTTCGAAATTCCCGTGCAGGCTGCCATCGGCAACAAGGTTATTGCCCGCGAGAATGTGCGTGCTATGCGCAAGGACGTGCTGGCTAAGTGCTATGGCGGCGATATCAGCCGTAAGCGCAAGCTGTTGGAAAAGCAAAAGGAAGGCAAAAAGCGCATGAAGCAGGTGGGTAGTGTGGAGCTGCCGCAAGAAGCGTTCATGGCAATTCTCAAAATGGACTAATACCTTCTGAACTGTTTATAAGATAGACGCATATTGATAGTAGGTGAAATTTTATGATTGTACAAATGCAGGGCTTACTTGCTACCCTCGGTATTTTGGATATTATCGATATTGTAGTAGTGGCCTATTTCCTCTATCGTTTATATTTAATGCTGAAAAATACCCGCGCTGCAACCCTGGTCAAGGGTCTGCTAGTCTTAGTAGGCTTTATGATCATTTGCCGCGCCATGAATCTGCACGTTATCAGCTGGCTTTTGGAAAAGAGCATGACCGTGATCATGGTAGCCCTGCCCGTAGTCTTCCAGCCGGAGCTGCGCCGTGCCCTGGAGCAAATCGGTCGTGGCAAGCTCTTTCGTAAGGGCAGCGAGCTGGACGAGCAGGAATTAGATGCCATGCTGGATGATGTGGCCAATGCAACCAAGGTCATGAGCAAATCCAAGGTGGGCGCCCTGATGGTTTTCGAGCGCGCTACGGGCCTTGTGGAGCGTATTGAAACCGGTGTGCCCATTGATGGCGTAGTTTCTAGTGGTCTTATCCAAAATATTTTCGTCAAGGACACTCCTTTGCATGATGGTGCTGTGATTATCCGTGGCAACCGTATCGTGGCAGCCTGCTGTCTGCTGCCCCTTACCGAAAACCGCAACCTGAGCCAGGAGCTGGGCACCCGTCATCGTGCTGCCATCGGTATGTCCGAGCAATCCGACGCCATGGTACTGGTGGTCAGTGAAGAAACTGGCGCTATTTCCATTGCCCGCAACGGCGAGCTCATGCGTTATCTGACCGTGGATGATGTGAAGGATATTTTGCGCAACGCTATTATCCAGCCCCATAATTCCGGCAAGGATAATCTAGTGGATAAAATTAAAGGCATGTTGGGCGGTGAGAAAAAATGAAATTCTTCGAGGATTTAATACGCAAGGAAAATCTTTTAGCCCGTGTGATTTGCCTTTTGGTGGCCTGTGGCCTGTGGGTTTATGTCATGACGGACCAAAACCCCATTGTGGAGCGCAATGTGGAGGTGCGTTTGCAGCAGATGAATTTGCCCAGCAATATGATGGTTTTCAATGCGCCCAATAAGGTCATGGTGAAGGTGCGTGGCACCAGAACCAAGGTCAGCGATAATTTGGAAAATAGAATTACCGCTTCCTTAAATTTAAAGAGCGTTACCGAAGGTCAGCAGACCGTGCCGGTGAAGGTAAGCTTTGCCAGTGGTGATGTGGTGCAGGTTGTTCCCAGCGAGGTTTCCGTCTATGTGGACACCGTCAGCGAGAAAAAGGTGCCTGTTATTACTCGCATTGTGGGCGCGGTTTCCAACGATTTGACCATTGGTCATAGCACGATTACTCCGGCCCAGGTTACCTTGCGCGGGGCAACCCATCGCATTGACAAGGTTAATAAGGTCGTGGCTCCCATCGACGTAACGGACCATTCCGGGGACTTTCAGGCTGAAAGCGAGCTAGTTGCTGTCAGCGATGATGGCTACGATATTCCCAATATGAAGATTATTCCTGAGCGGGTCATGGTCCATGCTACCATGGTCAGCCAGATGCTGTCTGTTGATATTCCGGTGAAGCTGGTGGTCAGCGGCGAGCTGCCCAAGGGCGTGACCGTGACGAAAACGGAAATCCTGCCGGAGAAGGTGCGCATTACGGCACCGCCATCCCTGCTCAAGGAGCTGAAGGCCATCAATACCAAGCCGGTGGATGTATCCAAGCTGGCGGGCAGTACGGCTGTGGCAGCGGAGCTGGATTTACCTGAAAAGGTGCTTCCGGAGGTGCGCACAGTGCAGATTCGCCTATCCGTAGAAAGGCAAAACCAATAAATGATGCAGCTGAAGATTAATAATGTGCGGATTAGCCTGCTCCACGAATGCAGCCTAGAGCAGGCCGTGTGCAAAAAGCTGGGGCTGAGCGCGGCAGCGCTGGGCCAGGTGAAGCTTTTGCGCAAGGCTGTGGACGCACGCAAAAAGAACGAAATCTGCCTCAATCACCACGTGCTGGCTGAGGTGGATGTAAATAAAAGCAGTCGCTTGGGCAAGCGACTGCTAGGCGACCGCGACGTGTCGCTCTACGAGGAGCCCAAGCAAGAGGGCTTCACTTTGGGCACGCTGCCACTGGCGGCACCGCCAGTGGTGATAGGTGCGGGCCCCGCAGGGCTGCTGGCAGCCCTGGAGCTGGCCCGGCACGGCTACAAGCCCCTGCTCCTAGAGCGGGGCAAGCCCGTGGCCCAAAGGGTCACGGACGTGCACCGTTTTTGGAGCACGGGCCAGTTCGACCCCGTCAGCAACGTACAGTTTGGCGAGGGCGGCGCCGGCACCTTCTCCGATGGCAAGCTCACTACAAGGGTTAACGACCCGGTGATGGCGGAGATTTTGCAGCTTTTTGTGGACGCCGGCGCCCCGGAGAATATCCTTTGGGAGCACAAGCCCCATGTGGGCACCGATAAGCTGAGAGCCATGGTTACAGGCTTGAGTAAGCGCATCTGTGACCTGGGCGGTAGCATCCGCTACAACGCCCATGTCACCGATTTCCTCACTGAAGGGAGCACTGTGCGAGGCGTGGTTTTAGCCAGCGGCGAGCGCATCGCCGCCGGGGCAGTGGTGCTGGCCTGCGGGCACAGTGCCCGCGACACCTATGCCATGCTGGCGGCGAGGGGCATTGGCATCGTGAGCAAGCCCTTTGCCATCGGGGTGCGCATCGAGCATCCCCAGGAGCTCATTGATAGAGCCCAGTATGGCAGCTTCGCCGGCAACCATTTGCTGGGTGCAGCGGACTACGCGCTAGTCTATCACACCCCTGACAAAAGCCGCACGGCCTACTCCTTCTGCATGTGCCCCGGTGGCCAGGTAGTGGCCGCCGCTTCAGAAAGCAGCGGTGTGGTCGTGAACGGTATGAGCATGTTCAAGCGGGACAGCGGCATCGCCAATAGTGCGCTGGTGGTGAATGTGAGCGCCGAGGATTTCGGCGCTCACCCCTTAGATGGCGTGGCCTTTCAGCGCCAGTACGAGGGCCTAGCCTTTGCGCTGGGCGGTGGTAATTACCATGCGCCGGCCCAGAATTTCGCCAGCTTCCTAGCTCAGTCCACGCCTGATTTAACGAGCATGGTACAGGGCTCCTACCGCCCAGGTCTGACGCCCTGCGCCTTGGACAAGGTTCTGCCACGCTATGTGACGGACACGTTGCGTCAGGGCATAGTGAGCTTTGGCAAAAAGCTCACGGGCTATGACGACGGCGGCGCGCTGCTCACCGGCGTGGAAACACGCACCTCGGCGCCCGTGCGCATCGAGCGTGACAAGGTAAGCTATGCTTCTGTGACCCATGATTTGCTGTATCCTTGTGGTGAGGGCGCCGGGTATGCCGGTGGCATTATGAGCGCCGCGCTGGATGGCTATCATGTGGCCAGAGCGATTATGACTAGGTTTGCACCTATTAAATAGTTTTTGCAATAGATTTTGTGGTATAATTTTACTATAGCTTGCAGATAATTCCTGATATAGATACAAGGACTTTTAGGGAGGTCATACAATGGCAAGAATGTTTGGTACTGATGGTGTGCGTGGCGTAGCCAATGTGGAGCTTACGCCGGAGCTGGCCTTTAAGCTGGGCTACGCAGCCGCAAAATATTTTAGCAGGGAGGGTCATGCTCCCAAGATTATTATTGGCCGCGACACTCGTCGCAGCGGCCAAATGCTGGAGGCGGCGCTGGCCGCAGGCATCTGCAGCGCCGGTGGCAATGCTCATCTTTTGGGCGTAATGCCCACACCTGCTGTGTCCTTCCTCACCTCCGTGGTGAAGGCCAACGCAGGCGTAGTTATTTCCGCGTCCCACAATCCCTTTGAGGATAACGGCATTAAATTCTTCTCCCAAACCGGTCACAAGCTGCCGGACACCGTGGAGGACGAGATTGAAGCCATCGTGAAGACTCCCATCGACTACAGCAAGGCTGTCAGCGGTAGCAGCGTGGGCAGCATTATTTACGAAAAGAATTTAGCAGAGCTCTATATTAAGCATATTTTGAGCACTGCTTATGCTGATTTGAAGGGCCTGAAGGTGGTCATGGACTGCTCCAACGGCGCTAATAGCGAGATTGCGCCGATGATTTTGCGCAGCCTTGGCGCTGAGGTTGTTACCATTTTCAACGAGCCCAACGGCATTAATATTAATAATGGCTGTGGCTCCACCCATCTGGAAGCACTGCAAAAGAAGGTTGTAGAGGTGGGCGCTCACGCCGGTATTGCCAACGATGGCGACGCTGACCGTTGCCTCGTAGTTGACGAAAACGGCGAAGCCTTAGACGGCGACCAAATCATGCTCATCTGCGCTCTGGAGCTGATGAAGCGCAAGAAGCTGAACGATGATATGCTGGTTGTGACCGTGATGAGTAATGTGGGCCTGCACCAAGCCATGAAGGCCCATGGTGGCAAGACCTGCAAGACCGCTGTAGGCGACCGCTATGTGCTGGAAGAGATGATGAAGCACAATTATTCCATCGGCGGCGAGCAATCCGGCCATATTATTTTCTCCGAGTTTGCCAAGACCGGCGATGGTATTTTGACCGCAGTGCAGCTGCTGTGTGCTATGGTTAAGAATAATAAGCCCCTGTCCGAGCTGGGCGCTGTGATGACTAAATATCCCCAAGTGCTGCTCAATGTGCGGGTGAAGGATAAGAATGGCTGGCAGGAAAGAGCTGCTATCCAGGAGGTTATTAAGAAATATCAGGATGAGCTGGGCGATAATGGCCAGATTTTGGTACGCGCTAGCGGTACCGAGCCCTTGATTCGCATTATGGCTGAGGGCCCGAACCAGGAGCGCTTGGAGCAGATTGCAAGCTTAATAGGCGATGTAGTTGTCTCCGAACTGGCCTAAGGTTTTGTTCTGCCCTAGGGTAGGAGCAGAATGTCACCATTTATTTACTTGTCTTTTTGGTGAGAATATTGTAAAATAAATATAGTCACGAAGATGTGCCGCGTGGGGTTGCGCCTGCGCGGCATAATTGTATGTCATAAATTTTATGGCTGATAAATGACAGAGCGCATGTACCGCAAAGAGATTTGCGGCAGACGAGGAATGAGGTTATCGAGTAGTCAGCGGATGCCTCACGGCCGGCTGTGGGCCGCAAGCCGAAAACAAAGCCCATTGGTAACAGTGGAGGGAAAGCTTCGGTAGCAGAATAGCAAATACAATTTAGGAGGATACTAGTATGTGTGGTATCGTTGGTTACATTGGCAGTAATCAGGCTGCTCCCTTTTTGCTGGACGGAATGAGCAAGCTGGAGTACCGTGGTTATGATTCTGCCGGTATTGCTGTGATGGAAAATGGCGCTATCCGTGTGGACAAATGCGTGGGTCGTTTGGATGCGCTGCGTGAGAAGCTGGTGGGCAAGATGCCCGTGGGCACCATGGGTATTGGTCATACCCGTTGGGCAACCCATGGCCGTCCCTCCGACCGCAATGCTCATCCCCATATGGATGGCAGCGGCAAATTTGTGGTAGTGCACAACGGCATTATCGAAAATTATCTGTCCCTGAAGGAAGAATTGATTACCAAGGGGCATGTGTTCCTGTCCGAAACCGACAGTGAGGTAGTTGCTCACCTGTTGGAGGACCAATATGATGGTGATTTTGAAGAGACCGTGAAAAAGGTTTTGAAGCTTATCAAGGGCTCCTACAGCCTGGTATTTATGTGCCAATATGAGCCTGATAAGATTATTTGCACCAAGAAGGATAACCCGTTGGTTATTGGCCTGGGCGAGGGCGAAAACTTTATCGCTTCTGATATTCCGGCTATTATTAATCACACCCGCCGTACCTTTATTATGAGTGATGGTGAAATCGCTACCGTTACTGCTGACGGCGTGTGGGTACAGGATATTAATGGCACTCCTATTAGCAAGAAGGTGTTCGAGGTTAACTGGAACGCTGAGGCTGCCGAAAAGGGCGGCTTTGAGCATTTCATGCTGAAGGAAATTTACGAGCAGCCTAAGGCTATGCGCGACACCATGACCGGTCGTCTGAATGCTGAGTCCAAGACTATTTCCTTCCCCGAGCTGAACTGGACCCCGGAGGAAATGGGCGATATTAATAAGATCTTTATCGTGGCCTGCGGCACTGCTTATCATGCAGGCATCGTTGGCAAATATTACTTAGAGCAGCTGGCGCGCATTCCCGTTGAGGTGGATATTGCCAGCGAGTTCCGTTATCGCGATCCCTTGGTTGATGGCAACAGTCTGACCATTGTTATTAGTCAGAGCGGTGAAACCTCCGATACCTTGGCTGCTTTGCGCGAGGCTAAGCGCCTGGGCTCCCGCACCTTGGCTGTGACCAACGTGGTAGGCAGCTCTATTGCCCGTGATGCGGATCAGGTTGTGTACACCTACGCCGGTCCGGAAATCGCCGTAGCTTCCACCAAGGCCTATACTACCCAGCTGTTGGCTATGCTGATGCTGGCTATTTATGTGGGCCGTCTGCGCGGTACCTTGACTGAGGAGAAGGCTGAGGCTTTGGCAGCAGGCCTGACCTCCATTCCGGAGCAAATTCACCAGATGCTGGAGAATGTGGACCAGATTAAGGTTTTCGCCCGTGAGTATGGCTCCAGTGAGGATGCTTTCTTCCTGGGTCGCAGCTTGGACTATGCTGTAGCTCTGGAGGGCGCGTTGAAGCTGAAGGAAATTTCCTATATTCATGCTGAGGCCTATGCAGCAGGCGAGCTGAAGCATGGTACCCTGGCTTTGATTGTGTCCGGTGTGCCCGTCATTGTTTTGGCAACCCAGATGGATGTATATGACAAGACCGTTAGCAATTTGCAGGAGGTTAAGGCCCGCGAGGCAGTGGTTATTGCCATCGGCTTTGAGGGGGATACTTCCTTGGCGAAGTATGCTGACCATGTCATTTATATTCCTAAGACCGACAAGTATTTGGCGCCGCTGCTGGCAGTGCTGCCCTTGCAGCTTTTGGCTTATTACGCAGCTTTAACTCGTGGCTGCGATGTGGACAAGCCGCGTAACCTTGCAAAATCTGTAACTGTCGAATAATTACATAATAAAGAAAAACCGCTCTAGTGTAGCAGCTAGAGCGGTTTTTGTATGTGAAATTTTTGTACAGGAAAATAAATTTTACAGCTTGTTCGTATTATAAACTCTTGTGCGAAATATAGAGAAGTTGTATAATACAAGTAGTTGCAGCGGTAGCCTTGCAAGCACAGTTTGTGTGAGTGCAAGGAGCTTCTGCCCGAACGTGCGGTTCGGTTGGCACCTGTCAGAGCTTGACAGGTGCTTTTTTTGTTATAGGGGTACAGGCATTGGGTGATGGTTTAATTGGGGGAGTTTTACAAATTTATCATGCAAGAATTTATGAGATTATGCTATAATTAAGGAGGAAGAGAAGATGACCGAGACAAGATTTGAAGATTTAAAAATCAGCAATGACTTCATGTTTAAGGAGGTCATGAAAAGCAATAAGGAGCTGTGCAAGCGGCTAGTAGGCAGTATCATGCAACAGGAGATTGAGGATATTGTTTACATTGACACTGAAAAGACGCTGCAGCCATATTATGACAGCCGTGGCATCAGGCTGGATGTGATACTTGCTGATGAGCATCACACTAGGTATAATCTGGAGATGCAGGCCAGGAACGTGATTGGCGATACAGGAGAAGCCCTTTTGCCCAAGCGTACCCGTTATTATCAATCGGTAATTGATATGGACATGCTGAAAAAGGGCCAGGACTTTGATGAGCTTGATCCTTTGGTGCTGATTTTTATTTGTACTTTTGATTTGTATCATGAGGGCAGGTATGTGTATACTTTTAAGAGTCGCTGCTTGGAGAATTTGGAGCTAGAGCTGGCCAATGATGTGACAGTGAAGCTTATAAATGCCAAAGGCAAGCATGGTGAAGTGAATACTTTGCTCAAGAATTTTTTGCAATATGTAGTGACTAATGAGCCAGTAGACGAGTTTACAGAGGATGTGGCCCGTCAAATCGTGGCTGTAAAGAATGACCCCGTAGCGAGGAGGGATTTTATGGTACTGGCAACTCGAATTAAGGATGCGAAGCGTGAAGGCTTTGTGGAAGGAGAAGCAAATCAGATTATATCCATGGTTGAGAGAAGAATGAAGTCGAAGAATATGACTTGCGAGGAAGCTATGGATGATTTAGATTGTACTACAAAGGAACGGCAGGCGTATTATGACTATGTCTCCAAGAATACATAAGAAATAATAATTAGCGCCCCTGAGTAGCGGCATAGGATGAGATTGAGAGGAATCACATCTTTCGCTGTACTGGGGCGCTTATGCTATAGATGACAGTAAATTTGTCGTATATAATGATGGGAAAGCTGAAAAATGTCAAGAAAGCTGAAAAAAGACAGTAAAGCTAAAATCTTGTCCCATTAGTGAGCTTAATCACCTCGGCCTTGGCCTCAGCCAGCTGGGACTGATTAATCATGCCGTATTTATGCATAGCGGCGAGGACAAGCTGCTGGCGCTTTTTGCAATCCGTCGGATTTTCCAGGGGATTGAGAGCGCTGGGGGCGTAGGGCAAGGAGGCGATGACAGCTGCCTCGGCTAGGGTCAATGCGGAGGGAGCTTTGCCAAAATATTTATTAGCCGCCTGCTTGATGCCGTTGGCACCGGCGCCGAAGTAGGTAGTGTTCAGGTAGAGCTCCAGAATTTCGTCTTTGGTATAATTATCCTCCAGCATCAGGGAAAGGATGGCCTCTTCGATTTTGCGCTCCATGCTCTGCTCATGGGAGAGGAAAACATTTTTTACAAATTGTTGGGTAATGGTGCTGCCTCCCTGCACCACTTCACCGGCGGTGATATTTACTAAAAGGGCGCGGAGCACGCCGTCCACAGCAATGGCGCCGTGGTTATAAAAGTCGTGGTCCTCAATAGCGATGAGGGCTCTGGGAATATCCTGACTCATGGATTTAAGGGGCGTCCACTGGGGATTTTGGCGAATGGGATCGATAACATCCTCCATATTGAAGGCCAAATAAAATTTTTGCATGGGAGAAGGCCAGGTTTTTCTATCCGGCAGCAGGCTCACAAAAAGGGCCATGGCTGCCGATTTTTCATGTTTATTTATTTTTTCTTGTTGCTGCTGCTCCTGCTTGGTGGGCGGCGCAGTGGGCGTGGGCTTGCTCGTAGCCGAGTCATAGGCTACCATACCGGCGAAAATTAGCAGGGCCATAATAATTGTTTTTATCATAAGTATACCTCTTTCATTTTTCTACCCTCTATTGTAGCAGGAATTGTGTATTTTTGTAAAGTAAAGTGAAAAAAAGGCTAGGAAAATTCGGCGTGAAGTAGTAAAATAGGTAGTATAAAATGGATGAGTGTTTCTTGCCCTTTTTATAAAGAAATTTTACAAAGGCCTTGCAATTTTATGCAAAGAAGTTGTATAATTATCATTCGTAAAGGAGGATGGATATGAGAGCAAGTGTTATCGGCGCAACCGGCTATGCGGGTGTGGAGCTTTTAAGACTTTTGGATGGTCATCCTGAGGCAGAAATTGCCTGCATTACCTCCGAAAGCAGCACGGGCGAGGCTATCGCCAGCATGTATCCCCATTTAGCCGGCAGAATTGAAAAAAATCTGCAGTCCATGCAGGATATTGAAGCAATTGCGGCTGACAGCGATGTGATTTTTATCGCCCTGCCTCATGGCCATGCCATGAAAATTGGTAAAAAGCTGCGTGGCAGCACAACGAAGATTATCGATTTGGGCGGAGACTATAGATTTAGAGATTATCGCGTCTTTGAAGAATGGTATAAGGTAAAGCACGAGGACCCTGAGGCCCAGGCTGTGTATGGTCTGACGGAGCTTTATCGTGACCAGGTGAAAAATGCTAGCTTAGTGGCCAACCCCGGCTGCTATACAACCTGCAGCATCTTGGCCATGGTGCCACTTTTAAAGTACGATTTGATTGAGCATCAGGGGATTATTGTGGATGCTAAGTCCGGCACCAGCGGTGCAGGGCGCAGCCTGAAGGCGGGCAGCCTGTACTGCGCAGTCAACGAAAGCTTTAAGGCATACGGCGTGGCTAGCCATCGTCATACGCCGGAAATTGAGCAGATTTACAGCGAGTTTGCCGGTGAGCCCGTGGTAATCCAGTTCACTCCTCATCTGCTGCCGGTGGACAGGGGCATTTTGGCTACCTGCTACGGTCAATTAAAGGAAGGTGTTACCGACGCGCAGATTGAAGAGGCTTATCAAGCCATGTATGGCAAGGAGTTCTTCATTCGCCTGCGTGGCAAGGGCGGTTGTCCGGAGCTGAAAAATGTGCGTGCCTCTAATTACGTGGATTTGGGCTGGCAAACCGATAAGCGCACCGGGCGCATTATCGTCATGAATTGTATTGATAATTTGGTGAAGGGCGCGGCAGGGCAGGCAGTGCAGAACATGAACGTAATGTTCGGCATAGAAGAGAGCTTAGGTCTGCGTGCTTTACCGATTGTACCTTAAGTTAAAAGAGGGATAGAGAATGAATAAAATTGAAGGGTGGGTAACGGCTCCCCAGGGCTTTATTGCTGCCGGTGTGAAGGCTGGCATTAAGGTCAGCGGCAATCACGATGTGGCCGTGATTTATAGCACTGCCCCCGCTGCCTGCGGCGCTGTGTTTACCCAAAATAAAATGTGTGCGGCCCCGGTCATCGTGAGCCGCGAGGTTAATCAGCATGGCTATGCGCAAGCTATTGTAGTCAATAGCGGCTGCGCTAATGCCTGCACCGGCGAGCAGGGCCTGGCGGATGCTCGCAAGATGCAGTCCCATGCAGCGGAGCTGCTGGGCATTAAGCCAGAGGAGGTCTTTGTCTGCTCCACCGGCGTTATCGGGCAATTTTTGCCCATGGACAAGCTTTTGACTGGCATCGCCGATGCCATCGACAGCTTGGACGAGTGCGAGGGCGAAAGCTGTGCCATGGCTATTCAGACCACCGATACCTTCATTAAGCGTGCTGCTTATGAGACGGAAATCGGCGGACACAAGGTAAGATTTGCCGGCATTGCCAAGGGCGCCGGCATGATTCATCCCAATATGGCCACCATGCTAACCTTCATTACCACCGATGCAGCCATCGCTCCCGATGTGCTGAAGCGTGCGGTGAAGAAGGCTGCGGACCAATCCTTTAATATGGTGGTTGTGGATGGCGATACCTCTACCAATGACAGCATGATTGTGCTGGCTAATGGCCTTGCTGAAAACGAGATCATTTTGAGCGAGGAGCATCCTGATTATCCGGCCTTTTTCGAGGCCTTGGTGGCCTGCGCTACTGATTTGGCCAAGATGATTGCCCATGATGGGGAGGGCGCAACGAAGTTTTTAGAGGTGAATGTAGTGGGTGCTGCTACCTGGGCGGATGCTAAGACTGCGGCTATGGCTATTGCTAAGTCCCCGCTGGTAAAAACAGCCTTCTTTGGTGAGGATCCCAACTGGGGACGCATTGTGTGCGCAGCTGGTTACAGCGGCGCGGAGATGGTTGCGGACAAGGTTAATTTGGAAATCGGCGGCATCCGTTTAGTGGAAAACGGCATGAACTGCAATGTGCCTGCGGAGGAGCTGGCTCCGACTATGGCGCAGCACGATATTTCCATGACCATTGATTTGGCAGCTGGCAGCGAAAGCGCTACTGTTTGGACCTGCGACTTCAGCTATGAGTACGTAAAAATTAATGGTGAATACCATACCTAAAATATAAAGCTAAAATAAAATTTTCAAGGAGGATTTTACAATGTTAATGAACGATTCCCAAGTACAAACTCTCGTGGAGGCATTACCTTATCTGAGCAAGTTTAAAAATAAAACCATCGTGGTGAAATATGGCGGCAACGCTATGCTGAACGATGAGCTGAAGAACAAGGTGCTGCAGGACATCGTTTTCCTGCAATGCGCTGGCATGCGTCCCGTTGTTGTACACGGCGGTGGTCCGGAAATCACCCGTATGCTGATGCAAGCTGGCAAAAAGAGCGAGTTTGTCAGCGGTCTGCGCGTAACTGACGCTGAGTCCGTAGGTATCGCTGAAATGGCTTTGGTTGGCAAGATCAACACCGATTTGGTAGCTCGCCTGAATACCTTGGGCGGTAAGGCTGTAGGCCTGAACGGCAAGGACGCAACCCTGATCCAAGCTAAGAAGCATTTGGCTGACGTTTATGAAAACGGCGAGGTTAATCTGGTAGATATTGGCTATGTGGGCAATGTAGAAAAGGTTAACACCGAGCTTATCGACGTACTGCTGAATGCTGGCTTTATTCCTGTTATCGCTCCTACCGGCGTAGGTGCGCAGGGCGAAACCTATAATATTAATGCTGACAGCGTTGCCGGTGAAATCGCTGGCGCTTTGAAGGCTGAAAAACTGCTGGTATTGACCGATGTACGCGGCATTTACTCCGACTATCGCGATGAGAACAGCTTCATTTCCACTCTGACCTTTGAAAAGGCTCAAGAGCTGATTATCCGCGGCAAGATTGACGGCGGCATGATTCCGAAGGTTCGTGCTTGCATCACCGCTTTGAGCGGCGGCGCTAAGAAGACTCACATCATCGATGGTCGCGCTGAGCACACCATTTTGATGGAAATCCTGAGCGATAAGGGCGTTGGCACCGAGGTTGTAAAGGAATTGAAATAATTTTCTTCTATCCTGCCTCCCTTTTTAAAGGGAGGGGGACCGCTTTAGCGGTGGAGGAATTCTAGAGGGGACCTATTATCAATGAATAAACAAACTGTTATTGAACAGACTGAGAAATATTATCTGCCTGTCTTTGGTCGTTACCAAATGGTGATGGACCACGGACAGGGCTGCAGAGTGTGGGATAACGAGGGCAAGGAGTACATTGATGCCTTCGCCGGCATTGCTGTAAACTCCTTGGGCTATAACCATCCGGTGCTGGTAAAGGCCGTTGCTGACCAAGCTGCCAAGGTTATGCACTGCTCTAATTTATACTACACCGAAATCCAAGCCAAGGCGTTGCGCTTAGTGGCCGAAGCCACCGGTATGGACCGCATTTTCTTTGCCAACTGCGGTGCGGAGGGCAATGAGGGCGCTATGAAGCTGGCTCGTAAATATGGCGTGGCTAAATCTCCCACCAAATATAAAATTATTTCCGCGGATGAATCCTTCCACGGACGTACCTTTGATACCTTGGCTGCTACGGGTCATGATTATTATCATGTGGGCTATGGCCCGCTGAGCCCCGGTCATGTGCTGGTGCCCTATGCCGATATCAAGGCCTTGGAGGCTGTGATGGACGAGGATGTGTGCGCCGTGCTTTTAGAGCCCATTCAGGGCGAGGGCGGCGTGCATGTGCCCAGTGATGAATATTTACAGCAGGTGCGTGCTCTCTGCGATAAATATGATGCGCTGCTGATTTTTGACGAGGTGCAAACCGGTGTAGCCCGCACGGGCAAATGGTTTGGCTATATGCTTAGCGGCGTGAAGCCCGATGTGCTGACCTTTGCTAAGGGCATTGGCGGGGGCTTCCCGGTAGCAGGCTTTGCTGTAACCGAGCGCTTGGCCCATGTGTTTAAGCCCGGCGACCACGGCGGCACCTTCGGCGGCAACCCGCTGGCCTGCGCTGCTGTGTATGCTACCTTGGCAACGATTAAGTCCGAGGGCTTGGTAGAGAAGGTGGCCCAAAAGGGCGAGTATTTTATTGGCGAGCTCAAAAAGCTGCAGGCTAAGTATCCTGCCAAGGTGAAGGAAGTGCGCGGTCGCGGCCTGATTTTGGGCATGGAGCTGACCAGCGAGGGACGTCCTGTAGTGGAGCATTGCTTGGCTAAAGGCGTTATCGTGAACTGCACCGCCGGCACTGTTATTCGTATTGTGCCGCCGCTGATTATCACTAAGGAAGAAATTGATCTGGTTGTGGCTGCCTTAGATAAGGCTTTGGCAGCTATGTAAAAAAGGGGATAGAAAATGGGTTTAAGAAATAAGGATTTACTTACTATTCACGATTTAACAGTGGGTGAAGTGGCAACTATTCTTGATGTTGCCAAAAAATTAAAGCGTAAACAAAAATTGGGTGAGCCCCATCAATATTTGAAGGGCAAGACCTTGGCTATGCTCTTCTCCAAGGCTTCTACTCGTACCAGAACCTCCTTTGAGGTTGGCTTCTGGCAGCTGGGCGGTCATCCCATTTATTTGAGCGACTCCGCTTCGCAAATCGGTCGTGGCGAGCCCATTCGCGACACCGCTCGCGTGCTCAGCCGCATGGTTGATGGTATCATGATTCGTACCTTCTCCCATGACAGCGTGGTAGAGCTGGCTAAATATGCAAGCGTGCCCGTTATCAACGGCTTGACTGATTTACTGCATCCCTGCCAAGCTTTGACCGATATGTTTACCATCCAAGAAAAGATGGAGGTTTTAAAAGGTCGTAAGCTGGTTTATGTAGGCGATGGCAATAACATGGCTCATTCCCTGATGTATGCCTGCGCTAAGGTGGGCATGAACATGGTTTGCGCTAGTCCCAAGGGCTATCAACCGGATCCCAAGGTTTTGGCTGAGGCTCAGGAGGATGCTTCTCATACCGGCTGTACCATTACTGTGGAGGAGGACCTTTTCAAGGCTGCCAAGGGTGCGGACGTGCTCTACACCGATGTGTGGACCAGCATGGGTGAGGAGGCTGAAAGAGATATCCGCTTCAAGGCACTGCATAATTATCAAATTAACCAGGCTTTGCTGGATGTAGCTCGTCCTGAGTGCATCGTGCTGCACTGCCTGCCTGCTCATCGCGGTGAAGAAATCACTGAGGATGTGCTGGAAGGACCCCATTCTGTGGTCTTTGACCAGGCTGAGAACCGCTTGCACGTGCAAAAGGCTATTATGGCTCTCTTGATGAGTGACGAAGTGCTGTAAAAGAGAGAAAAATTCTGTATACATGCGTAAAAACACTTGGATTATGCATAAAAAAGTGCTATAATACAAGAAGTTTGTAAGATTATACACTGCGATTTGATTTTATGCAGTTTTAGGAGGCTATTAGCAATGAAAAAAGAAGACATTAAAAAAGTAGTTCTGGCTTACTCCGGTGGCCTTGATACATCCGTAATCATTCCTTGGCTGAAGGAAAACTACAATGGCTGCGAGGTTATCGCTGCTTGCGCTGACCTGGGCCAAGGCGATGAGCTGGATCCCGTACATGACAAGGCTATCAAAACCGGTGCTAGCAAATGCTATATCATGGATTTGAAGGAAGAGTTCATTAAGGATTATGTATGGCCCACCGTTAAGGCTGGCGCTGTTTATGAAAAGAAATACCTTCTGGGTACTTCCTTTGCTCGTCCGCTGATCGCTAAAAAATTGGTTGAAATCGCTGAAGCTGAAGGCGCTGACGCTATTGCTCACGGTGCTACCGGCAAGGGCAATGACCAAGTTCGTTTTGAGCTCTCCGTTAAAGCTTTGAACCCTGATCTGGCTATTATCGCTCCTTGGCGTGAATGGGAGCTGCGTTCTCGTGACCAAGAAATTGACTATGCTGCTGCTCACAACATTCCCATTCCTGTATCCCATGACCATGACTATTCCATGGACCGCAACATGTGGCATCTGTCCCATGAAGGCTCCGATCTGGAGGATCCCTGGAATGCACCTAAGGATGAGCTGTTCATCGTAACTAACATTCCTGAAAAGGCTCCTGATAAACCGGAATATGTTGAGCTGGAATATGTGGAAGGCGTTCCCGTTTCTGTTAACGGTGAAAAGCTGAGCCCGGCTAAGCTGGTAGAAAAACTGAATGAAATCGGCATTCGCAATGCTGTTGGTATTACCGATATGGTTGAAGACCGTCTGGTAGGCATGAAATCCCGTGGCGTTTATGAGAACCCCGCCGGCGCAATCATCTACTACGGCCACAACGATCTGGAAAACCTGTGCTTGGATCGTGCAACCCAATCCTTTAAGCAACAAGTATCCATCCGCTATTCTGAATTGGTTTATGATGGCATGTGGTTCAGCCCCCTGCGTGAGGCTCTGGATGGCTTCGTAAACGAAACCCAAAAGACTGTTACCGGTACTGTTCGCATGAAACTGTACAAGGGCAATATTTACAGCGCAGGCGTAAAATCCCCGTACTCCCTGTACAGCCAAGAATATGTAACCTTCGGCGAAGACGAGGTTTACAACCAAGCTGATGCCACCGGCTTCATCAATCTGTTCGGTCTGCCCCTGCAGGTTCGTGCAATGATGAAGAAAGGTACCCTGAAATAATGGCTAAGCTTTGGGGCGGTCGTTTTAGTAAGAATACCAATGAATTAGTGGACGCATTTAATGCGTCCATTGATTTTGATAAGCGTTTATATCAGGAGGATATCCGTGGCAGCATGGCCCATGCGCGCATGCTGGCCAAATGTGGCATCATTCCGGTGGAGGACGGGGAGAAGATTATCGCCGGTTTGAAGGATATTTTGGCTGATATTGAGGCTGGAAATTTTGAGTTCAGTGTAGCTCTGGAAGACATTCACATGAATGTAGAAGCTCGTCTGACCGAGCGCATCGGCAGCGCCGGTGCGCGTCTGCATACTGCGCGCAGCCGTAATGACCAGGTAGCACTGGATATGCATATGTATATGAAGCGCGAGGTAATGGAGATTGCCGAGCTCTTGCTGCGCTTTGAGGAAGCGCTGCTGAGCGTAGCGAAGCAGCACGAGAAGACCTTGATGCCTGGCTATACCCATCTGCAGCGTGCGCAGCCGATTACCTTTGCTCATCACCTGCTGGCATATTTCAATATGCTGCAGCGGGACTTCCGTCGCCTGTTAGGCGTATGGGAGGGCGCGGATATGATGCCTCTGGGCGCCGGCGCTATCGCTGGCACCACCTTCCCCATTGACCGTCATATGGTGGCTGAGGAGCTGAACTTTAGCACTGTTTATCCCAACTCTATGGACGCAGTTAGCGACCGTGACTATGTTATCGAATTTTTGTCCTTCGCTTCTACGCTTATGATGCACATGAGCCGTTTAAGCGAGGAGATTTGCCTGTGGAGCAGCACTGAGTTTGGCTTTGTGGAGCTGGACGATGCCTTTGCTACCGGCTCTTCCATGATGCCGCAAAAGAAAAACCCGGATATTTCCGAGTTGGTACGCGGTAAGACCGGTCGTGTGTATGGTCATTTGATGGCTATGCTGACCACTGCTAAGGGCTTGCCCCTGACCTATAACAAGGATTTGCAGGAGGACAAGGAGGGCTTCTTTGACGCTATCGACACGGTGAAGTTCACCTTAGCCGTATATCGTGATATGATCCTCACCATGACTGTGAATGTGGATAAGATGGCCCAGGCTGTGGCTCATGACTTCTCCAATGCTACTGATTTGGCCGATTATTTGGTACGCAAGGGCTTGCCCTTCCGTCAGGCTCATGAAGTGGTTGGTAAATGTGTAGCCTATGCTATTGAAAAGGGTAAGTTCCTTTTGGAAATCCCCATCGAGGAATACAAGCAGTTTTCCGAGCTTTTTGACAGCGATTTACTGGCAGCTCTTGACCCTGCCAACTGTGTAGAAGCACGTCGTTCCTATGGTGGACCGGCCTTCTCCGAAAACGAGAAGCAGTTTGCTATGGGTGACAAGGTTTTGGCAGCACAGGAGGCCAAGTTGGCTGAGCTGAAGGCTAAGATTTAAAGACTTGCAAAAAGTACATAATATGCTATAATAGACATAGAAAGACAACCGCCCACAAGGTGGGTTGCCGATGTTAATAAGGTAGAATAAACCGCCCGTTCACTCGCCAAAGTTTTGGGGCGGTTTTTCTATGTAATGGCTACTTTTGATTGTTCAATTTGATGAACGTCAGCAATGCTAAAAGAAACATTCCAAAGGCCATAAGGTCTTGAAATGAGTAGTTTTCCATAGACATCACCTCCATTCATAGGAAATGGAGGCAACGCCACCCTGCAACACGGTTGTCCATTACATTATAGCATATTTCTAAACATAAAGCAACATTTGTTCTAATAGAAGAAAGTTGGTATACCTTTGGAGTTGACTGAAAGTAAGGCTTGGTGCCAATATCAAGCCATATACGTACACATCCCCTTTTGTAAGCAGAAGTGCCTGTACTGCGATTTTGCTTCCTATGCTTGCTTTGGCGAGAGGGAAATGCGGGCCTATACGGACTCCCTGTGCCATGAAATAGAAGTGCGGTCGGAGGAAGCAGTCAAGGTTGCAGCTGGGGCAACGATTTACTTCGGCGGGGGCACGCCCAGCGTGCTCCCCACCGCTTGCATAGAGCGCCTTGCTGCAACCTTAAAGAAGTGCGGCTTTTGGCAGCTTCCAGCGGAAGCGACTATCGAAGTGAACCCCGGTACAGCTGATTTAGCTAAGCTACAGCGCCTGCGCGCCGCAGGCTTCGACCGCGTCAGCTTCGGCGTCCAGAGCTTGCAGGACGCCGAGCTGCGCGCTATTGGTCGCATCCACAGCGCCGCAGAGGCCCTTGCGGCCCTGGACCTTGCCAGGGACGCGGGCTTTCGGCGCGTTAGCTGCGACCTTATCTATGGCTTGCCAGGGCAGTCCCTGGCAAGCCTGGCAGATACGCTCCAGCGGCTCCTCGCCACCGGTATCGAGCATCTTTCTGTGTATGGACTCATCGTGGAGGAGGGCACGCCGCTGGAGCGTTTGGTGGCGTCCGGCAAAATCCTTTTGCCGGATGAGGACACTGCTGCGGACATGTACGAGCTAGTGCAAAGCCTGCTGGCTGAGGCAGGCTTTGAGCGCTATGAGATTAGCAACTACGCTAAAAACGGGCAATATTCTAGGCACAACACCGTTTATTGGCAGTACCATCCATACATCGCCTTCGGCGCTGCAGCGTGTGGGTTTGACGTTAATGATGATGCCTTAAATGACGTGCGTAAGACATACTACGCCAACGCTTCACAAGCGAGGGGCTCGGTTAATCATGAGCGAACAATGGCCTATCGTCGCACTGCCATCAGCACGGTCCCGGAATATATCGCAGAAGCAAATGCCTTAACGACCACCAACTGGCGCACTAGTAAGCTGTACGCTATAGAAGAGCTTACTCCAGCCCAACAATTAGAAGAGTTTATGTTCATGGGCTTGCGTCGAGCTCAGGGAGCAGACTTAGCCGAAGCGCAGACGCGCTTCGGCGTGGACGTGTGGCAGCGCTACCAAGGGCAGCTGCAGCCCTTGGTGGAGCAGGGGTATCTATACTACGATGTAGCTAAACAGCGCTTAGCCTTGACCGCTAAAGGCATGGAAATAGGTAATCAAATCTTCGGGATTTTTGTGGAAGGTGAGGAGTAAGCTTCTCGCCTTTTCTTTTTGGGGCAAAAATGCTTTAGTATTTGAAAAGTTTGTGACGCAGGGCTTTTTTTGCAAAAAGCAGTTGACAATAAGGGATGGGAGTGCTATTCTTATACCAAGATGTTAGCACTCCAATGATATGAGTGCTAACAACTAAATGAGGTGGGAATATGTTAAACGATAGAAAGAAAAAAATTCTCCAGCTCATAATTGAGGATTATATTTCGACTGCTGAGCCGGTTGGCTCTAGGACCATTGCCCGCAAATATGATTTGGGTCTGAGCCCGGCCACCATCCGTAACGAGATGAGTGATTTGGAGCTTTTAGGTTATCTGGAGCAGCCCCATACCTCGGCAGGACGCGTACCTTCGGCTCAAGCCTATCGACTGTATGTGGATTCCTTGATTGAGCCCGGTGCCCTTTCCGATAACGAAAGAGCGCTGATCAATGGTTGGTTTAATGAAAGACGTAGAAGTCTGGACGAAATCTTCCAGTCCACCGCCAAGATTCTTTCCCGTATGACCCAGAACGTATCCATGGTTTTGGCCAACCGGGATGCAGGAGCCCGGTTCCGTTATATGAAGTTCTTGCCTCTGGATGAGCATCATGCCATCCTGTGCATCATTACTGATGACGGCAATGTGGACAACTGCGTAGTGGAAATTCCCCTGGGCATGCGACCTGAGGAGCTGGATTATCTAGCCGGCAAGGTGAGCCGCCTTTTAGAGGGCAGGGAGCTGTCCGAGATTGACGAGGAGCTTTTGCAAATCATCCACAGCAATATTGCCGAGGACAAGCTGCTCTTTACCTCTCTAGTGCAATCCCTGCGCCGTCTGCGCAACAAGCACATGGAGCAAAAGGTATTCCTGGGCGGTACCAAGCAGCTTTTGAATCAACCGGAGTTCCGAGATGTGGAGCGTGTGCGCAACCTTCTGGGTATTTTAGAGGAGGAGCGCGTGGTGCGCGACCTTTTGAAATCCGGCGAGGACAGCGGCCTCAAGGTAACCATCGGCAGCGAGAATAAATTCTCCGGCATTCAGGATTGCAGTATGGTGCAGGCTACCTACCGCCTCAATGGCAAGATTGTGGGCACCATGGCAGTGCTAGGGCCGACTCGTATGGAGTATGGCAAGGTTATCTCTGTTATGGACTACCTACATAAGTATTTGAAAACCATGTTTGAGCATGAAAATAACAAATAATAGTAAAAAGTATCTAAAGGAGGAAGTGCTTTGCAAGAGAATGATGTAAAAGACACCATGGCTCAGGAGGAAGTACAAGCTGACGCCGAAGTAAAGCAAGAAGCCACCGCAGCAGCCGATGCCGAGGCCGAAGAACAGGCCGGAGCTGAGGAAGCAGCCAAGGAGGAGCCCGCTAAGGAAGCGGAGCCTGACCCCAAGGATGTGAAGATTGAAGAATTGACCAATCGTCTCCTGCGCTTGCAGGCAGATTTTGAAAACTTCCGTCGCCGCACTACTACGGAAAAGGAACAGCTTTCCACCTTCGTAACAGCCGGTGTGGTAGGAAAATTCTTGAAGGTGCTGGATAATTTTGAGCGTGCTGAAGCAAGCGCCGCTAAAGCCACCGATATGGAGGCTGTGATTACCGGCATGCAAATGATTCGCCGCCAGTTTGAGGCTGCCTTTAGTGAATTAAAGGTAGAGGAAATTCCGGCCCAGGATCAAAAATTTGATCCCCAATTCCACGAAGCAGTAATGCGTGGACATAACCCTGAATTAGAGGACGAAATCATTGATATGGTCTTCGAGAAGGGCTATAAATTGGGCGACAAGGTAATACGTCATAGTAAAGTTCGCGTGAACGCGAATGAATAAAATTGTAAACTAAACTTATAAAAATATTTTGTGAACAAGACTGGTGAGAAACTATTAGATGCGAGCAATTTTGAGGAGTCGTACTTTTAAGTACGTCGACGAAAAATTGTGAAGCAGATGATGCTTTATCGACAGTCGCTATAGGAGGAATATAAAATGTCTAAAGTAATAGGTATTGACTTAGGTACTACTAACTCTGTTGTTGCTGTAATGGAAGGCGGCGAACCCACCGTCATCACTAACCAAGAGGGCTCCCGTCTGACCCCGTCCGTAGTTGGCTTTGCTAAAAATGGCGAGCGTCTGGTAGGTCAATTGGCAAAGCGTCAGGCTGTTTCCAACCCTGATAGAACCATCAGCTCCATTAAACGTCATATGGGCGAGGGCAGCTACCGCGTAGCCATCGATGATAAAAAATACTCTCCGGAAGAAATTTCTGCAATGATTCTGCAAAAGCTGAAGGCTGATGCTGAAGCTTATCTGGGCGAAAAGGTAACCCAAGCAGTTATCACTGTTCCTGCATATTTCAATGACAGCCAACGTCAAGCAACTAAGGACGCAGGCAAGATTGCTGGCCTTGAGGTTCTGCGTATTATCAACGAGCCTACCGCTGCTTCCCTGGCTTATGGCATTGATAAGACCGACGACCACACCATCATGGTTTATGACCTGGGCGGCGGTACCTTCGACGTATCCATCCTCGATGTAGGCGATGGCGTTTTCGAAGTAAAGGCTACCAATGGTGATACCCATCTGGGCGGCGATGACTTCGATAAGAAGATCATGGACTGGATGGTTGACGAATTCAAGAAGGCTGAGGGCATTGACCTGTCCACCGACCGCATGGCTATGCAACGTCTGCGTGAGGCTGCTGAAAAGGCAAAAATCGAGCTGTCCGGTGTTATGAGCACCAACATCAACCTGCCCTTCATTACCGCAGGCGCTGATGGCCCGAAGCATTTGGATATGGATCTGACCCGTGCTAAATTTGAAGCTATGACCGCTGATCTGGTAGAGCGCACCATGGGTCCTGTTCGCCAAGCTATGAGCGATGCAGGCATGTCCACCAGCGATATCTCCAAGGTTATCCTGGTTGGCGGCTCTTCTCGTATCCCGGCTGTACAAGCTGCTATTAAAAAATTCATGGGCAAGGAGCCCTATAAAGGCGTTAACCCGGACGAATGCGTTGCTGTTGGCGCTGCTATCCAAGCTGGCGTACTCTCCGGCGAAGAAGGCACTGGCTCCGTACTGCTGCTGGACGTAACTCCGCTGTCCCTGGGCATTGAAACCCTGGGCGGTGTCTTCACCAAGATTATTGACCGCAACACCACCATTCCTACCTCTAAAAAACAAGTATTCTCCACTGCAGCTGATAACCAACCCTCCGTTGATATCCATGTACTGCAGGGCGAACGCGAAATGGCTGCCGATAACAAGACTTTGGGCCGCTTCGAGCTGAGCGGTATCCCCGCTGCTCCTCGTGGAGTACCGAAAATCGAGGTTGCTTTCGACATCGATGCTAACGGTATTGTAAACGTAAGCGCTAAGGATCTGGGCACCGGCAAGGAACAAAAGATTACCATTACCTCCTCCGGCACCTTGGATAAGGACGAGGTAGAGAGAATGGTTAAGGAAGCTGAAGCTAATGCTGAAGCTGATAAAAAGCGCAAGGAAGGCGTTGAAGTGAAGAACCAAGCCGACAACCTGATTTACCAAGCTGAAAAGACCATGAAGGACATGGAAGGCAAGGGTAAGG
The DNA here is from genome assembly GCA_034086985.1 of Phascolarctobacterium sp. GTDB lineage: Bacteria > Bacillota > Negativicutes > Acidaminococcales > Acidaminococcaceae > Phascolarctobacterium_A. Next base: position 13,327 of record JAXDZG010000009.1, on the reverse strand, counting down.
ACGACATGATCGCTAAGGTTAAGGCTGCTGTTGATACCCTGAAGGAATCTGTAAAGGGTGACGACCTGGCTAAGATTAAGGCTGATACTGAAGCTTTGACCAAACCGCTGTATGAGCTGAGCGCTGAGCTGTACAAGGAAACCGAAGCACAGAAGGGTGCTGAGGGTGCACAAGGTGCTGGCGCGCAAGGCGGCGCAAAGCATGACGACGATGTAGTTGACGCCGAAGTCGTAGACGATAAGAAATAATAAGTGAGGTATAGTGCCCAACTGCTGTACGGCTCTTGGGCACTAACTTAATGTATAATTGGAGGCCAAATTATGGCTAAACGTGATTATTACGAAGTCCTAGGCGTGTCGAAGACCGCCAATGCGGACGAATTAAAAAAAGCATACCGTAAACTGGCCCTAAAGTATCATCCTGACCGCAACAAAGGCAATGCTGAGGCCGAGGAAAAATTTAAAGAGGTTAACGAGGCCTATAGCGTACTGTCAGACGAAACCAAGCGCGCGCAGTATGACCAATTGGGTCCTGATGCCTTTGAGCAGGCCCAGCAGGGCGGCGGCCCCGGTGGCAATCCCTTCGGTGGTGGCTTTGGTGGCTTCAGTGGCAGCGGCATGGAAGATATTTTCGATATGTTCTTCGGCGGACAGGGCGGTCGCGGTGGCCGCGCTAGCAATGCAGGCCCGCAGCGTGGTGCTGATTTGCGCTTTGATCTGGAGATTACCTTTGAAGAGGCAGCCTTTGGCGTAGAAAAGGAAATCAATCTCTATCGTGACGAGACCTGCGACCATTGCCACGGCAATGGCGCAGAGCCAGGCTCCAAGGTGGAGACCTGTCCTGAGTGCCATGGCAGCGGCTATGTGCGCTTTACCCAAAACACCATGTTTGGGCAAATGGTCAACGAGCGTCCCTGCTCTAAATGCCATGGCGAGGGCAAGATTATTTCCCAGCCCTGTAAGGAATGCCGCGGCAAGGGCACTGTAAAGAAGAATAAGCACCTGAAGGTTAAGATTCCTGCAGGTGTAGATAATGGCTCCAGACTGCGTGTAGCAGGCGAGGGCGAGGCCGGCGCTAAGGGCGGACCTAGCGGGGATCTGTACGTATATCTGTATGTAAAGCCCCACAAGTTCTTTGAACGTGATGGCACCACTGTGCTGTGCGAGGTGCCCATCAATATCGTGCAAGCCACCTTGGGCGCTGAGATTAAGGTGCCTACCCTGGATGGCCAAGTAACCATGAAGGTGCCTGAGGGCACCCAGCCCGGTAAGGTAATGCGCTTGAAGGGCAAGGGTATTCCCAGCCTGCGTGGCGGTATGCGCGGTGACCAATTGGTACGCATTAAGGTTGTCGTCCCCACCAAGCTTAGCGATAAGCAAAAGGATGCCCTGCGGGCCTTTGAGTCCATTAGCAAGGACAATATTAATCCTGAGGAAAAGAGCTTCCTCAATAAAATCAAAAACCTTTTTAAATAAGCAGTAGCTCCCGTAACAAAATGTGACGGGGGCTACATTTTTTTGTAGCTAGAGCTTTGATAATTCTGGTTTTTGTTGCCAACGCAACATACTTACATAATACTTACTTTAATTACAAAATATTTACAGAAAAGAGGGAGTTTGGCATAATTAAGATGCAAAAAGTATGACAAAGTATGCTAGAGGGCGGTGACGAGGATGGCAGTGAAAATGTACACACCGAATTATCTGGAAATACCCTTATTCCAGGGCTTGGACATGGAGGAAATCAACGAGGTATTACAAAAATTTCATGGACTGATTAAGCATTTTCCCAAATCTGATTATATTTATTTGGCAGGTGACTGCGTGGAAAATCTCTGTGTGGTGCTGGAGGGCACAGTACAGATGATTAAGGAGGATATTTGGGGCGAGAAGGCTATTATCGCCAATTTGGGCGCGGGCTCAGTTTTTGCCGAGAACTTTTTGGGTAGGCTGGGAGACCGCAGTGTAGTGAGCTATTTTGTGGCCAGCGACAGCGAGGTTTTGATGCTTCCCTTAGGAAGGATGCTGTTTGATAGCAACACTAATAGCAAGGCTTCTCAACGCCTGATGTGCAATATTGTCTCCATTTTGGCAGATAATAATACGCGCCTGATTGAAAAGACGGAGATTTTGTGCAAGAAGACCTTGCGCAGCAAGATTTTAGCCTATATGGAGCAGGAGGCTCGCAATAATGGCAGCCGCAGCTTTACCATTCCCTTTAATCGCACTGATTTGGCCAATTATCTGGATGCAGACCGCAGTGCTTTAACCAGAGAGCTGGCCCGCATGAGGGAGGAAGGGCTCATCGATTATCGTAAAAACACCTTTGAGCTCAAGGTCAAGGAGCATAACGAAGGCTTATAATTAGAGCATGCTATATTTATCATTTAGGGACGCCTATGGGCGTCTCTTTTTTTGCCCATTGGAGCAGAGAATACTAAAAAAAGTAAAATAAGTTACTTAAGTTTAAAAATGAATATTAAATTAATGAAATTGATGTATAGAATAGTATTTATATAAAATTAGAAATTTTTGTTGCTTTTGCAACGGAATAATATGCAAAATATTGTTAAGATGACACCAGTTAGAAGGTTACACACAGATACATATGAGATATAAGCAGAGTACTGCGAAAACTCAATATATTGTCAGATATATAGTGTCCTCAGAGGCATTGTATATAAATATTTTATAAAGGAGGAACTCTCTATGTCCCCAGCAATTAAATGTTTAATTCTGTTGGCCGTAATTGCGTTATTTTTCGTAACCGAACTTATTCCCCTCGCAGTTACTGCTACCGCTGGCGCCATTGCCTGCGGCCTGTTAGGCTTGATCCCCACTAAGCAAGTATTTAGCGGTCTGTCTAACTCCACCGTAGTTTTGTTCGCCGGCATGTTCGTAGTTGGTGCAGCCATGTTCTACACCGGCTTGGCTCAAGCCATTGGTAACACCGTTGTTAAAATGGTTGGTACCGGTGAAAACAGCTTGATGTTTGGCTTGATGGCCGTTGGTACCTGCTTGTCCGCCGTACTGTCCAACACCGGTACTGCAGCTTGCTTGCTCCCCGTAGCACTGGGTATCTGCGCATCCGCTAAGATTCCTGCTTCCCGTCAGTTGATGCCCTTGGCCTTCGCTTGCGGTTGGGGCGGTATCATCACCATGGTAGGTACTCCTCCTAACATCATCGCTACCGGCGCCTTGACCGCTGCTGGTCTGGAGCCCTTTGGTTTCTTCGAATTTGCTTGGATCGGCATTCCTGTTTCCGTCGCTGGCATGCTCTACATGATGTTCGTAGGCAAATACCTGCTGCCGAAGCAAGAATTGTCCGCTGACCAAGAAATCGAGCAAGAAATCGAAGCTAACGAAACATCTAAGAACAAGATGATCATCTCCGGCGTTATCCTGCTGGCCGTTGTTTTGGTAATGGCTCTGGGTATCAAGGGCATCACCTTGGAAATGGCAGCAGTTATCGGCGCACTGGTTTGCGTACTGACCGGCTGCTTGACTGAAAAACAAGCTTATGCTTCCATCGACTGGGTAACCATTTTCCTGTTCGCAGGTATGATGCCCGTATCCAGTGCCATGGATAAGACCGGCGCTGGCAAGCTGATTGCTCAATGGACCGTTGGCCTCATGGGCGGTACTCCTTCTCCGCTGGTTGTAACTGCAGTGCTCTTTATCCTGTCCTGCGGCTTGACCCAGTTCATGTCCAACACTGCATCTGCAGCCCTCTTGTGCCCCATCGGTGTTGCCATTTCCAAGCAATTGGGCGCTGACCCGAAGGCAGTTTTGATGGCTATCGCTGTTGCAGCATCCTGTGCATTTGCAACTCCTGTAGGTACCCCTCCTAATACTCTGGTGCTGGGCCCCGGCGGCTACAAATTCATGGACTATGTAAAGGCTGGTACTGGCTTGGTATTGGTTGCCTTTATCGTATCCCTCGTCGTTATCCCGATGGTATGGCCTTTCTTCCCAGGTAAATAAAATTAATTTCAATAAGAAGCCTGTCACTTTATTGTGGCAGGCTTTTTACTTTTTTGTGAAATATTGCACGAAAAAAAGGATTTTAGCTTATACTGGAAGAATAAAATATAGTTACGAATATAATGATTAATTCGCAAAGGAGGATGACCATGCTGATTGGCGTTGGTTGTGATGTGATAGAAATTGCGCGAGTGGCGAAGGCCATGGAGCGCAGGGCTTTTGTGGAGCGCGTGTACGCGCCAGAAGAAATTGCCTATTGCGAGGGCCGTGGCAAGCAAGCCGCCAGCAGCTTTGCTGCGCGCTTTGCGGCCAAGGAGGCCGTGCTCAAGGCCTTGGGCACGGGGCTGCGCGGTGGCGAGCTCACAGAAATCGTCATTACTAATGACGATTTGGGCAAGCCCAGCGTGCAGCTTAAGGGCTATCACGCAGAGCTAGCGGCAAAGCTGGGAGTCAAAAATATAGCGCTTAGTATGAGCCACAGCCGCGTAGCGGCGTTGGCTTATGTAGTAATGGAGGGATAAAATGAAGCTTGTAACTGCACAGGAAATGAAGGAAATAGATAAGTTGGCGATGACGAAATATGGGGTGCCGGGACTGGTGCTGATGGATGCGGCAGCCAAGCATGTGGCTGACGCTGTTGTAAAGATGTTAAGCGAGCAGGCTGAGGCAGCTGGGACTGCTTTGGCTAGCACTTTTGGCTGTGGCAACGAAGGTGCCGCAGGGAGAGCTACAGCAAAAGCAGCGTCCTTAGGAAAGGTGGTTATCCTTTGCGGCGGCGGTAATAACGGCGGCGATGGCTTTGGTGCTGCTCGCTGGCTCATGAGCTATGGTGTAGAGGTAAAGGTATTTTTAATTGGTACTACTGAGGATAAAATTGCGGGTGACGCAGCCAGCGAGCTGTCCATGTTTAAGGCCGCCGGTGGCCGCCTGAATGTGATCGCCAGCGAGGCTGAATGGCTCACTCTAGAGCTGGCCCTGGAACGGGCCAGCGTGGTAGTGGACGCCATCCTCGGCACTGGCTTTAGCGGTGAGCTGCGACCTGCAGCTCAAAGAGCCTGCCAATTGCTTAATCAACTGGGCAAGCAGGTTGTGGCCGTGGACGTACCCACCGGCATCAATGCTGACGACGGCTCCGCCTGTCAGGACGCCGTGCAGGCGGATGTAACCGTCACCATGGCGCTGCCGAAAACAGGCCTTTTGCTCTATCCGGGCAAAAGGCTGTGTGGCAGCGTGCTGGTGGCCGGCATAGGCATGCCGGCCGCGCTCGTGGCCGATTATCCCAGCCACAAGTATCGCATTACGGCGCCCATGGTGCAGCGACTGCTGCCCCTGCGCGCCGAGGACGCCCACAAGGGCGATGCAGGCCGCGTGGTAGTCTGCGCCGGGAGCCCCGGTTTCACCGGGGCTGCGGCGCTGTGTGCCCACGCGGCTGTGAAGGCCGGCGCTGGCTTGGTGTCCCTGCTCACACCGCTATCCAGTCGCGAGGTTTTGGCCGTGAAGCTGACGGAGGTTATGGTGCACGGGCTTTTGGAGCGGATGCCAGGAGTGCTGGGCAGCGCAGCTGCCAGCGACGTCCTGGCTAGGGCCAATAAGGCCGACGTGCTGGCCATCGGGCCTGGCTTGGGCTTGAGCGACAGCACGCAGCAAACGGTAAGAGAGATTTTAGCTAAGAGTGAGGTGCCCGTGGTCATTGATGCGGACGCAATTACTGCTCTCAAGGATAATACGGATGTTTTAAGCAAAATGACTGCGCCTAAGGTGCTCACTCCCCATGCAGGAGAAATGGCTCGTTTAACCGGCCTTGCTGTGGAGGATATTAATAAAAATAGAATTACCATTGCCCAAAAATATGCGCAGGAGTGGCAGGCAGTGGTGGTGCTCAAGGGTGCGCCCACGGTTGTAGCCTGCCCTGACGGCACAGTTTATGTTAATAGTACAGGTACCAGCGCCTTGGCCACTGGTGGCAGTGGCGACGTGCTCACAGGCATTATTGCGGGACTTACCGCACAGGGTATTTCCCTTGCTGAGGCTGCGGTGTGCGGTGTATATCTGCATGGCTTGGCAGGCAGCTTGGCTTGCGCGGATGTGGGCTTAGCGGCCGGTGAAATTACAGCCCATGTGGCAGCGGCACGAGAAATTGTGCAAAGGGAAGCAGCAAAAATTTGCACTAAGAGCCTAAAAATGTTAAAATAAAATATTAGGTTTTGTATTTATCATTAAGCAAAAGAGGTGGCACTGTGCGTAAACTATTTCTGTTGGCCCTGACAGCCTGTATGCTGCTTTGCGCAGCGGTGGCTCAGGCGGCCCAGATTACCGATGTTAAATGGGGTGTGGATAAAAGCAATGTGCTGCGTTTAGTAGTGGATATGACTGATTCAGCTGGCTATGCAGTGGAGCTGGCAAGCTCAAATAAACTGAAGCTGACGGTAAACGCTAAGGTGGCAGCCCAGGTTCCTAAAATTAAAAAGATTAAAAGCAGCTTGGCTGATGAGCTGCAGCTAGTGGTCGGAGATACCTTTACGGAGGTGCATCTGCCCTTAAAGCAGCATATTTCCACCAGCGATTATAAAGCCTTTGTGCTCAAGCAGGACCCTAAGACAGGTCGTCCCCATAGAGTGGTGCTGGATGTGACTGCGGCCAAAACCACCGCGGTGGTGAGCACAGGTACTCCTGGACCCAAGGCAGCGCCCGTGACCAGTAAGCCTGCTGAGAGTGCAGCTGCAGCTGGCAGCGGTGCCACTGTGGCCGCTACAAATAAGCCTACAGTAGGCAATAGACCTGTAGTGGGTTCCCGTCCGGTGAAGGTCAACGCGGCGGAAAACCAGTCTGCAGTTACTAAGCCGAGTACGCCAACTTCTGTGGTGTCAACCCAAAAGCCTAAATCTAGTCAAGTTGGGACTACCTCGTCAACAGGTTCTGTAAAAGTTTCCACTAAAAATTCTACTGCTAGTGATAGCAAGACTGTGGCAACTAGCAGCGGGCCGAAGGTAATCAAGATAGGCTCTGCAAGCAAAAATGACAGCAAAGTCAGCACCAAGGCTAGCAAGAATACTAAGTCAACTAAGGAAGAGGAGCCGCTAGCTATCAAGAGTAAAACCAAATTCCGCACAGGCGGTGGCATTAAGGGCAAGATTATTACCCTTGATCCGGGCCACGGTGGCAGTGATCCCGGTGCTATCGGTGCCAGCGGCCTGAAGGAAAAGCAAATTACCTTGGAAATTAGTATGCGTGTCAAGGAGCTTTTAGAAAAGGCCGGTGCCAAGGTTTATATGACTCGCACTACGGATGTGGATGTGTATGGACCCAACGCCAGCGATAGAGCAGAGCTGCAAGCACGTGTGAATGTGGCAGAAAAGCATAATTCTGACCTGTTCCTGAGCCTGCATATCAACTCCTCTGTAAATAAGAGTGTGGGTGGCTTCTCCAGCTATTATTATCCCAAGACCGATAATGATGTGAAGATTGCCAAGTCTATTCAGGATAAATTTGCTAAGAATTTTGGTGTGGATAATTTGGGCGTGCGCCAAGCTAATTTCTATGTGGTGAAGCGCTGCAGCATGCCTGCAACCCTGCTAGAAATGTGCTTTATTAGTAATCCCAATGAGGAAAAGCTCATGAAGGGCAAATGGTTCCAAAAGAAAACCGCTCGTCTTATCGTAGAGGGCGTAGAAAACTATTTTAAATAAGCGACGGAGGCAGTGTTATGAAAAAAATATTTTTACTCATGCTGCTTATCTGTGCAGTAATGGTGAATGGTTGTGATTTTGGCAAAAAGGAGCCTGTTCCTGTTAATCCTCCCAAGCAGGAGGTGAAGCAGCAAAGCTTTATTGTGTACAGGGCTGCTGCCGATGGCAGGGAAAAGCTATTGCCGGAAAAATTTACGATTAATGATAATGGTAAGCCAATTGTGGAAAATGCTCTGATTGCTCTAGTAAGCACCAAGCCCCAGGACGCCAGCATGGAGGATGTGGTTCCCATTGGCACCAAGGTGCTGAGCTTAAGGGTGGACGAGAAGGGCACTGCTTATGCTGATTTTTCCAAGGAGCTGGCCAAAAAGGGTCAGGGCTCCTATGGGGAAATGATGCTTTGCTATGCCATTACCAATACCTTAACGGAGTTTCCCGAAATCAAAAGGGTGCAAATTCTCATCGAAGGCAAAAAGGTGACCACCATTAGCGGTCATATGGATGTGGAAGAGCCCATGATTAGAAATAAGGATTTTTTATAATGTGAGCAGTAGGGCTTGTCTCGTTTTGTAAAGCTGTGTGCAGGCCTTACGCTTTCTTTAGGTGATGTTTATGGAAAAATATTTGGCAGATAGTGCTGCTACGGAGGCCTTGGGTCGCCTTTTAGGGAAGCATTTAGAGGATGGGGATGTGCTGTGCTTAAGCGGCGATTTAGGGGCTGGAAAGACCATGCTCAGCCGCGGCATTGCCACTAGCTTGGGTGTAGACCCGGATGAGGTGACAAGCCCTACCTTTGCGATTATGAATGTGTACCAAGGGCGTGAGCTGGAGGTGCGCCATTTTGATTTGTATCGCCTTAATCGGCCTGAGGAGCTGGAGGATATCGGCTTTGAGGAATATGTCGGCGGCGAGGGCGTGACCTTGATTGAATGGGCAGAGCTTTTTAAAGAGCAGCTGCCGGAGGAATATTTACAGGTGGTGCTGCGCCATGAGGGCGCCGGCCGTAGGGCGGCGCTTACGGCGCAGGGCGAGCGCTATGAGCGCTTGCTCAAGGAGGTTGAAGAAGATGCTGACTTTAGCCATTGATACTGCTACCAAGGTGTGCACAGTGGCTCTGTGCCGGGGGCAGGAGCTTTTGGCCGAATATACGATTAATATGGGGATGACCCATTCCGAGGGCTTGCTGCCCCAGCTGGAGCAGCTTTTAGCGCGCACAGGGGTGCGCAAGGAGGAAATCCAGCTGGTGGCTGTGAGCATGGGCCCAGGCTCCTTCACAGGCCTACGCATTGGCCTTGCCACTGCTGAGGCCATGGCCTACGCCTGGCAGTGCTGCCTTCACGGGGTGGATACCCTGAAGGCCTTGGCTTACAATATCCAGCTGGAGGGCGTAGTGCTCTCTCCAGTCTTGGATGCTCAGAAGGGCAATTTTTATCAGGCTCTCTATGAGTGGCGAGATGGCAAGCTCATAGAGCTGGCGCCGGTGGCTGTGGTGAACACCCAGCAGGCGCTGGAGCGTATCGCTTTGCAGGGCAGTCCTGCCCTGCTCATGGGTGAGTGCCAACGGCTGGTGAAAAAATGTCCGGAGGGGCTGCCCGCTTGGCTCAGAGAGGCACCCGCGGCAGTATCCATGCCGCGGGCTAGCAGTGTGGCCTGGGCCGCTTTAGATGAGTTTGACCCGGAGGCAGATAAGCAAATTTTTGGCTTAGAGCCCTACTATATTAGAAGATCAGAGGCAGAGGAACTGTGGGAGAAGAAGCAACAACGCTAGTAAGCTATCGTGCCATGAATGAGGCGGATATTCCGGCCCTAGTGGCTATGGAGGCTACGGCCTTTTATGACGCATGGAATGAAAACATGCTGCGTAATGAGCTGCAAAATGAGCTCACTACTTATCTAGTAATGGAGTCTGAGGGTAAAATTATTGGCTATGCAGGCTTTTGGCTGGTAGCAGGCGAGGCCCAGGTCACACGGGTGGCCATTGCGGAGGCCCTGCGGGGCCAGGGACTGGGCACGCGGCTGACCGCGGCCATGGTAAGCAAAGCGTGGGAGCTGGGGGCCGAGGCGGTGACCTTAGAGGTGCGCGAGAGTAACGTGGCAGCCCAAAGGGCTTATTTGACCTGTGGCTTTGCCAGCGAGGGCGTGCGCCCCAATTACTATGAAGATAATCATGAGAACGCAATCATCATGTGGCTCTACAAAAATAGAGCCTCCCTATAAATGAGGAAGAAAAATGGATCAGACGAAGGATATTTACATATTAGGCATCGAAAGCAGCTGCGATGAAACAGCTGCCGCTGTAGTCAAGAATGGACGGGAGGTTTTGAGCAATATCATTTCCTCCCAAATCGTCATTCACCGTAAATTCGGTGGCGTGGTGCCTGAAATCGCTTCCCGAAAGCATATCGAAAATATTATGCCCGTTATCGATGCTGCCCTGAAGGAGGCACAGGTTTCCCTAGAGCAGATTGATGCAGTGGCTGTAACCTATGGACCGGGCTTAGTAGGCGCTCTTTTGGTAGGGCTCAGCGCGGCTAAATCCTTGGCTTGGGCTACGGGCAAGCCCCTGATTGGTGTTAATCATCTTGAGGGTCATGTTTTTGCCAATTTCCTAGCCGATGAGGAGCTGAAGCCGCCCTTTATGGCCTTGGTGGTAAGCGGTGGTCATACAGCTCTTTTAAAGGTAACAGGCTATAATAGCTTTGAGCTAATGGGGCAAACTCGCGATGACGCTGCCGGAGAGGCTTTTGATAAGATCGCTCGCGTCATGGGACTGCCCTATCCTGGTGGCCCGGAAATCGAGCGCCTGGCCTTAAATGGCAATGCTGAAGCCATGCATTTTCCCTTGGCCAAGCTGGATAAGCCCTATGAATTTAGTTTCAGCGGCTTAAAATCCGCTGTTATCAACTATTTGCATAATCAGGAGCAGGCCGGTCGTGAGGTTAATTATGCTGATGTAGCTGCCTCCTTCCAAAAGGCAGTGGTGGACGCTTTAGTGAAGCAGGCTGTGCTGGCCATGCAGGCTACGGGCTATAAAAAAATAGTTTTGGCAGGAGGTGTATCCGCCAATAAAACACTGCAAAACACGCTGGCTGCCGCTATGGAGGGCATTGGCGCCGAGCTAGTACACCCGACGCCCATACTTTGCACGGATAATGCAGTTATGATTGCCTGTCGCGGGCATTTTATGTATCAGGCTGGCCTAGAAAGTCCACTGGATTTAAACGCTGTTCCATCCTTAAAGCTTGGGTGAACAAAAGGCCAAACAGTGGAAAAGCCTGTGGATAATGTGGATAAAATAGAGAAAAGAGCCTAAAAAAGCCATTTTCACGGTGGATAAGGCTGTGGATATGGTGGATAAAATAGTGGATTATTCCCAATATCTGTGGAAAGGACAGATTGGGAAAGAAGAGGGGAAACATGCTGAGCAATTTAACAGCAGAACAAAAAAATAGTTTACAAACCATGCAGGCAGTTTTGGGCTTGGCCGCGGATATGGCCCATGGCATGGTTACCATTTATCTGTTTAGCGACGATAAAAAATTTTTATATGTCTATAAACAAGAGCAACCGCGCACGCAAAGAGGTAGCGTGCGTCCTGATATGACGGGAAGGCGCGTGCGTGTAGTGGAGGAGCCCTTGGTGGCCCGTGCACTCTTAAAAAATATGCCTGTGCGAGGTAAAAGAGAGTGGGAGCTGGGTGTTTTTAATACCATGGAGGTTTTTCCGCTGCGGGATGCCCGTGGCAAGTGCTACGCTGCCATTAGCTTTGAAAGCTCAAGCCCCGATGACATCATTATGGCTCAAAGCATGGAGCTTATTTGTAATATGCACCAAGGATTAGTGAATAATGAGCACTATAAGCGCATGGAGCCTTCTGATGGTATTATGGTGGTGGATCCCAACAAGCTGATTATAGCTGCCAATAATAGGGCCAAGCACATGTTTGATGTTATGGAAATACCCCAGCTTATTGGTTGCCGCACTAATGATGTAGCCATTAATTGGCCTCTGGTGGGCATGGTTATGGACACCGGTACAGCGGAGAGCAAGGAGTTTACTATGCATGACTTATTGCTTTCCATGCGCGTGCTGCCGGTGGTGCCCCGTCCAAAGGGTGGCTGTGCCATCGTTATTTTGCAGGATATTACCGAGCTGCGCAAGAAGGACGAGGAGCTGCTCATCAAATCCGTGGTCATTAAAGAAATTCATCATCGGGTGAAGAATAATCTACAGACCATTGCGAGTCTCTTGCGCTTGCAGGAGCGGCGAGCCCAGTGCGGTGAAACACGTTTAGTGCTGCGGGATTGCATTAGCCGCGTTAACAGTATTGCTATCGTTCATGAGTACCTGTCCCAGCAGGATTCAGGCTTAATCGATGTAGGTAAGGTGGCCAAGGGCATTTACCAAGCGATTATGAGCAGTATGCTCTCGCCGGATTTCAAGCTGGAGGCGACCTTTAAGGCGGACGAGGTGCAGCTGCCTTCTGATAAGGCCACCAGTATTGCTCTGATTTTAAATGAGCTTTTGCAAAATACGATTGAGCATGCTTTTGAAAAAAGGAGTGCAGGCAAATTGCAGGTGCGCTTTGCTCAGGAGGCGGATGGCTATCTGCTTTCTATTGCTGATGATGGTATAGGTCTCCCTCAGGGATTTACTATTACCGGGCACAGGAGCCTGGGCTTAAAAATCATTAAAACTATGGCAGAATCCGATTTACAGGGCTCTTTTACCTTGACTAATAGGCCGGAAGGCGGTACACTTGCTGTAGTAAGAATTCCAAAGGCAGGTGAAAAATGATGTTGAAGAAATTAAAAATTCTCCTGGCAGATGATGAGGCTATTTTGCGTTTGGATTTGCGGGAAATGTTGACCGATGCGGGCCATGAGGTTGTAGGTGAGGCTGCCAATGGCGAGGAAGCGGTGAAGCTGGCCAGGGAGCTGAAGCCTGAGTTTATTATTATGGATGTAAAAATGCCGGTAATGGATGGACTGACGGCGGCGAAGCTGATTGCAGCAGAGAATATTGCGCCAGTGCTTTTGCTGACTGCCTATAGCCAGCAGGACATTGTGGAAAAGGCTTCTGAAGCGGGAGTTATTGCTTATTTAGTAAAGCCCATTCGCGAGGAGCAGCTCTTCCCGGCTATGGAAATTGCCCAGAAGCGCTTTTTGGAGGTGCAAAAGCTGAACCAAGAGCTGGCACAGCTGAAGGATAGCCTGGAAACACGCAAATTATTAGATAGGGCCAAGGGAATATTGATGGCTGCGCATGGAATGACGGAGCAGGAGGCCTATCGAAAGATGCAGCAGTTTAGTATGGCTAAGAGAATTTCCTTGAAGGCTTTGGCTGAGAGCATTATTGCTGCCGCTGCCAAGAGAAGTTAATATAGATGCTTTATTAGCAGGTACGTTGCTTTTGTGGACGCGGGCCTGCTATATTTTTTTGCATTTTAGAAGGAGAAAAGGGGAGTTTAGCAAGAAAAAAGTAGATTTTTACAAGTTTTTTTAGAAAAATTTTGGACCTGTAAAGCCTGTATACAAAGTGCTTTAGATTGCAACGGAGCCTAGTGTTTACACAAAGTTTGTTAAAAAAGTTACGAAAAAGGTGTTGACATAACTTGGGCTGCGTGGTATTATATACAAGTCGACGCGATACGGCACT
>JAXDZG010000008.1:0-46123 GCA_034086985.1 Phascolarctobacterium sp. | reverse complement strand
CCCATAGCTGAGAACAAGAGAATCCAAAAGTTCAAGGAAAGCCTTAGAGCCAGTTGATTAATAGTGTCCATTTTCAGCGAAGTCTTGAAAAAACTTTGCATATTTAATATGTCTACTTGACATGGGGCTGATCAAACGCGGTAGGAAACAGGTGTTTGTATTTTATTGCAGCTTATGCTCTTTTTTTCCATAAACGGCTCTGCTCTCAGCAGCCTTCAACCCCTGATGCTCTCCAACCATCGGGTATTTAATAACCTTATGAGGCAGCCTGCTTTGAATATAATCACTTAAGGCTTTATCAGTGCAATAAATATAACAGCCCTTCATTCCCCTTGTCATCAAGGTGCGGTAGGTATTTTTAATAATCTCTTCCGCCCTTGCTAAAGCCTCGTCCTTATTCTCTCTATAAAGAGTCTTTAACCCTTTAATGGACTGGTCCGTAGATGCCCTTTTGGTAAAATCAGTAACAACATGCCCATTTTCATACCGCATGTCATCACCAATAATTACTCCCACATAATCAAACTCCAAGCCTTGAGTAGTATGAATACAACCAGCCTCATTTACAGAGGTTTCACTGATGGCAAAGGCCTTACCCTCGGACAAATTCCAGCTTATCCCAAAATCACCTATGCGTATATCGTGATAGTTGGTATCATTGCGCCCCTCCTTGGGCCAATTCCAGCAGTATCCTGCAAGTATTCTGGCTTTATTAGCCTCTTTATTCTTCTCCAAAATCCTCTCTCTTAAAACATCTGGAGATGAGCACACACGAAAATCATAGTCAATCCCCTCCAGATTATAGTTTGCGGTTTGCCTAATCTCCAACAAATTATCAAGCCACGCAAGGTATCCATTAGAGCCATTACACCTAAACTGGGAGACCAACTCCATTTTAGTAATCTCGGAGCCCTCCAGCTTGGCATATTTTTCAATTTCCACAACCGAGCCGATATCATCCATGGTAACCCGCTGGCTTTCATCTATAAAGAAAACTGAACAAGCTGCCGCATGGATAAGCTCCTTTATCTGATTCTCACCTTTGTTATGAAACATGCCTGATTTGGCAGCTAAGCGATGAGCTTCATCAACGAGAACCGTATGAATCATATTTTTAGGCACCTCGGTATAGCTACCTGAACCCTTAAACATATTATCCACGGAGCTCTTTTTAATATTTCCCTTGAGCTTGGCAGAATATACTTGACGTGGAGCACTATTTTTGGATACATATTGTACAACCTGACCATTATTCGTTAACGTTGAAAGCAAATATATTGCAATAACACTTTTTCCAGTGCCGGGTCCACCTTGACAAATAATAGTTCGTTTCTTATGATCCCTTTGACATGCCTTCGCCTGCTTCAAGATTTCATCATGAACCACCTTTTGCTCATCAATCATATTAAATTCTTGATTTCCTTCTAGCATTGAGGCTATTGAATCCTGCAAGCTTTTAGAGGGTCTGATTTTACCATGATCTATTTCATACAATATTTCTTTATTGTCACCATATTTTACAAATGATTTGATGAAGCTGCGCAGAGCACTAACCTGTCCCATAGTAAAGGCTGGCGCTTCGCTAGTATAGTCTTCATATTGAGGATCATCTAAGGGATCATTAGCCTGCCTATAATAATTATGCAAAAAAGCGCAGGGCTTCAATTTGATGTTTTTATCCTGCACCGTAGCATTATAATCAGCAATTAATTGAGCATAAGACCAGGCTTGGTAAGAGGGATGCACCACCCGACGCACTGCGCCTCCAGTATATGTCTCTACCAAAGCATCAGAGGCCTCAACTTTTTTCAACTCACTCCACTGCTTCAATTCGATAATAACCATGCCCGGTGTATGCCTCTCATCGTAACCGGTAATCATGAAATCGACTCTTTTGGCTGTCTGTGGAACATTATATTCTATAGCAACTCCGGCATTTGACGGTATCAAGCTATCCGTCATTACCTTATACATGTAATTTAATGAATTATTCCATGCTTGAAATTCACTTTTGGAAGGGTGCAGACCCATTTTCCGTCTGACATTAGTTTCAATTTCCATGGCAATGGTATCATTCTCAACACTGCGTAAAAAATCACTCTTTAAGCCATCATATACGATCATTTTATGCGCTCCTAACTACAACTCAGTATATTTTTTGGCGCTGCCATAAGCTTTAGTAACAGGATATTTTCTCTTATTTGCCTCTATCTTAGACCGCACAATCTCATCTATTGAAAGGTCCAAATCATTGGCCATAATAAAACT
Organism: Phascolarctobacterium sp.; assembly: GCA_034086985.1. Classification (GTDB taxonomy): domain Bacteria; phylum Bacillota; class Negativicutes; order Acidaminococcales; family Acidaminococcaceae; genus Phascolarctobacterium_A. The sequence continues at coordinate 43,855 of JAXDZG010000008.1, read as the reverse complement.
ATAAATTAATACATCCGCTAATTCTTCTTTAATCTTGTCTATTTTTTTATCCGCTGCTACATCCGCTCCTGACCATTGAAACACCTCTAGTAATTCTGCCGCTTCTAATGAGATAGATATAGCTAAATCCTTAGGATTATGAAATTGTTTCCAATTCCTCTCATCCCTGAATGCTATAATTTCTTGCTGAAGCTCTTTTATAGAATCACTCATTACACTCTCCCCCTTCACCGATGCTTGCTATTCTAATTATACATTCCATATTATCACTATACAAGCCACAGCATCGTTAAATATATAAGAACGTCGGTGGCTCTTAAACCGTCCACAAATACTGATATATTATAGTACTCCCCGCCGCCACTAACAGCTCTACTCCAAGGCAACAAAAAAGCACCCCAGCGCAGCGAAGATGTGATTACAAAAATCTCATCCTTCGCTGCACTAGAGTGCCTCTCCTTTTCCTCATTAGGTCGCTATTTAGTTTGTCTCTTGTCACTGCACAATCGGTTCGATTTAGACTCCTACCCGCAAACGCGGTAGGAAACTTATGTTCGCGATTACTTTATGTCCTCTCTACCAGGCACACATTCTCCACATGGCTGGTCATAGGGAACATATCCACCGGCTGCACCACTACAGTCTTGTAACCGTGCTCCTCCAAATAGTGCAAATCACGAGCTAAGGAAGCCGGACTGCAGGAAACATACACAATGCGTCTGGGCGCAACCTTAGCAATAGCCGCCAGCACCCGCTCCTCGCAGCCAGCCCGCGGCGGGTCCACCAGGACCACATCCGGGCTTACGCCGCTATCTAGAAGCCGCGGCAGCTCCACTGCCGCATCGCCCAAAATAAACTCCGCATTAGCACATTTATTCTCCTGGGCATTGCGCTTGGCGTTCTCAATAGCAGGGGCCACAATCTCTATGCCATACACCTTCTTGGCATGGCGAGCCAGATACAGGGAAATAGTGCCCGTACCGCAGTACACATCCACCACCGTCTCGTCCCCGCTCAGCGCTGCAAACTCCAAAGCCTTATTATAAAGCTTCTCCGCCTGCTCGCTATTCACCTGGAAAAAGGCCTGGGCCGCAATGTTAAAGCTCAGGCTGCCGAGGCTATCCTTAATGCTCTCGGCACCCCACAGCACCCGCGTCTTGCTGCCCATGACCACATTGGTCTGCTTCTTGTTGATGTTCTGCACCACGCTGACTAGGCCCGGCACATACTGCTGCAGCCACTTCACCAGCGTCGCCCGATGGGGCAAATCATAGCCGGAGGTAATGATAACCGCCATGACCTCGCCGCTATGCACGCCCACACGGCCCATCACATGGCGCACCATGCCCTTGCCGGTTTTTTCGTCATAGGCGCTAATGTTATAATGCTCCATCCACTTGCGCACGGTGGTCAAAATAGCGTTATTGGCCTCCTTGGAAATAAGGCAGCCCTCGGTGTTAATGACGTTATGGGTTGCCGTGGCATAGCAGCCAATCGCGAGCTGCCCTTCGGCGTTCTGCGCCGCCGGGAACTGCATCTTGTTGCGATAATGCCAAGGGTCATTGGCACCCAAAACAGGCAGTGCCTCCACCTCTAGATGCCCAATGCGTGTCAAAGCATCCTGCACCTGCTGGCGCTTGGCAGCCAGCTGCCCTGCATAGCTCAGATGCTGCAGCTGACAGCCGCCACAGGCCTCGTACACGGGGCACAGGGGTGCCACACGCTCAGGAGAAGTAGTAATAACCTTCTCTAGGCGGCCCACCGCATAGCTTTTTTTCACCAGCGTAATGGCCACCTGCACCTTCTCCAGAGGCAGCGCGCCCTTCACAAACACCGTAAAGCCCTCGTACTTACCCACGCCCTCGCCACTGGAGCCAAGGCCGGTAATATTCAGTTCAATATTTTCGCCCTGTTTAACAGGAATTATTTCTCTACCCACAGGCCCTTTTCGTCCTTTTTATAGCCAGCCAGCTCAATAGCCAGGGCAGCCATCACCTTAGTAGCATCCTTAATCTCCAGATTCAGCTCCTCAGCGCGAATGAAATCCTCGTGGCACATTTCGCTGGGCTTCTTGCTGGTGAGCAGGATGTACTCGTTTTGCATTTCTGCTAATTTTTTGGCCTCTTCATTAAATTTTTCCATTGGGATCAGTCTCCTTAATATATATTATAGTAATGCGTAAAACCTAATTTATTGAACAATGGCGTTCAAATCGCCCACTGCGTGAGTAACGTCCTTCACGGCGGAAAGCAGTGCCAGACGGTTATTCTTAATCTTCACATCCTCAGCCATAACCATAACATCGTCGAAGAACTTGTTGATGGGGTCAACCAGCTTGGTAGCCTCGGTGAGCACTGCTGCATAGTCATATTTAACAGAGGCAGCCAGTACTTCCTTATTGGCATCCATGGCAGCCGCATGGAGAGCAGTTTCTGCTTCCACTTCAAAGAGCTGCGGGTTAATAGCAGTTTCTTCCTCGATCTTCTTGCACAGATTAGCCACACGGGTTGCAGCTTGAATCAAGGCAGGAGCAGCCTCGCTAGCCACGAAATTATTCAATGCCACAGCGCGAGCATAGAGGTCAGCAAAGTCATCATTGCGCTCCTCGGCCAGCACAGCATCAACTACGTCGTAGCGAATGCCTTGGTCAATCAGCATATTGCGCAGACGCTGCTTCATAAATTCGCCGATTTGCGGAATCAGCTTGCCGGTTTGCTCAGGAGCAATATTCAGCAGATAGAGCATGCCGGCCAGCACCTTGTACATAGAAATGTGGTAGTTAGCATCCAGCAGAATATTGATAATGCCCAAAGCCTGACGACGCAGTGCATAGGGGTCCTGGGAGCCGGTGGGAGCCAAGCCACGGCTAAAGGTTGCGCAAATATTATCCAGCTTATCAGCAATGCCTACAATGCGGCCAATATCGGTCTTGGGCAGCTCGTCGCCGGCAAAGCGGGGCAGATAATGCTCGAAAATGCCCAGAGCCACCTCAGGAGCTTCGCCGTCCAGCTTCGCATATTCGCGGCCCATAACGCCCTGCAGCTCGGTAAATTCTACAACCATGCCGGTCACCAAATCGCATTTGCACAGCAGCGCAGTGCGGTTCAGCTTCTCCTTGTCCACCTTGGCATTGATAGCCATGGACAGCATATTGGTAGCCTGCACCAGACGGTTGCTCTTGTCGTTCATATTGCCCAGGCCCTCTTGGAAGGAAACGGTCTTCAGCTTCTCCAGGCGGTCAGCCAAGGTTTGCTTGCGGTCCTCGTTGAAGAAGAACTCGGCGTCGCTGAGGCGGGCACGCAGCACGCGCTCGTTACCATGAGCTACTACCTCCAGATAGTCCTTGCCACCGTTGCGCACGGTGATGAATTTATTCAACAGGGAGCCATCCTCGGCCATCACCGGGAAATAACGTTGATGGTCGCGCATGGGGGTGATGATGCATTCCTTGGGCAGAGCCAGGAATTTTTCTTCAAATTTGCCACACAGTGCGGTGGGCCATTCTACGAGATAATTTACCTCTTCCAGCAAATCCTCGTCGATTTCTACGTGGCCGCCCTCAGCAATGCCCAGGTCGATAACCTGGTTGCGGATGAGCTCACGACGAGCGTCCTGGTCCACCATAACGAAATTATCATAGAGGACCTTTTCATAAGCGTCAGCGTTGGGGATTTCCACAGCGCCGGTGGTGCCGATAACTGCGGAAGCAACGGTGTTCTTCACCTTACTAGCAGCGGTGTCAAAGAAGGCCTTAGCAGCGTCCAGCACGGACTCATGTTCCTTGCCGGCCTCCACAGCGGAGGGACGCAGGAAGCGATGGCCACGGCTGAATTTGCCGGACTTCACGCCGGTGATTTCCACGGGCACCACCTCGCTGCCAAAGAGAGCTACCAGCCAGCGAATGGGGCGCACAAAACGGAATTCATGGTCAGCCCAGCGCATGTTCTTGGGGAAGTTCAGGCTGGTCAAAATATCATGGAGCAGGCCGGGCAGCAAATCTTTAACAGCAGCGCCAGCCAGATGCTTAACGGCATAAACATAGTTATCGCGTACAACCAAATCCTTCACGTCCACGCCTTGGCCGCGAGCAAAGCCCAAAGCAGCCTTGGAGGGCTCGCCATTAACGAAGGCGATTTTTGCAGAGGGACCCTTAGCCTCCACGGTGCTATCAGCCTGAGCTTCAGCCACACCGCTGGCGATAAAGGTCATGCGACGAGGAGTGCCATACACCTTCACAGCCTCGAAGGGGATGCGCAGCTCAGCCATTTTCTTTTCGGACAATTCCTGTAATTGAGCCAAAATACCGGGCATAAACTTCGCCGGAATTTCTTCAGTACCAATTTCAAAAAGTAATTTTTCCATTATTTATTCTCCCCTTTCTTCAGCAGCGGGAAGCCCATTTTTTCACGCTGTTCCACATAAGCAGCTGCACACAGGCGAGCCATAGCGCGCACGCGACCGATATAAGCAGTACGCTCGCTGACGCTGATGGCGCCGCGGGAATCCAGCAGGTTAAAGGTATGAGAGCATTTCAAAACGTAATCATAAGCAGGACGGATGTAGCCCAGCTCGATGACGCGCTTAGCTTCAGCTTCGTATTTTTCGAACAAATCAAAGAGCAGTGCGGTGTCTGCAATTTGGAAGTTGTAGTAGGATTGCTCCACTTCGTTGGTGTGGAAATAATCGCCGTAGGTAATGTCGTCCACCCATTTTACATCGTAGACGTTTTCTACGCCTTGGATGTACATAGCCAGACGCTCCAGGCCGTAGGTGATTTCTACGGTAACGGGCTTCACGTCAATGCTGCCCACCTGTTGGAAATAGGTGAACTGGGTGATTTCCATACCATCCAGCCATACCTCCCAGCCCAGGCCCCATGCGCCCAAGGTGGGGGATTCCCAGTTATCCTCTACAAAGCGGATGTCGTGCTCCTCTTGGTGAATGCCCAGCTCGGCCAAGCTTTGCAGATAGAGCTCTTGGATATTTTCCGGAGAGGGCTTAACGATGACTTGGAATTGATGATGCTGAAACAGTCTGTTGGGGTTGTCGCCATAACGACCATCTGCGGGACGACGGGAGGGCTCTACATAAGCCACACGCCAGGGCTCAGGGCCCAATACACGCAAAAAGGTGGACGGGTTCATGGTGCCGGCGCCCTTTTCAATGTCGTAGGGCTGTGCCATGATGCATTTCTGATCAGCCCAGAATTTTTGCAGTTTCAAAATAATTGTTTGAAAATCCATGTTCTGCCTCCTAATACTGGTTACAAAGACGAGGAAATTAAAAAAGCACCTGCGTCCCGGTAACACAAATGTTACAGGGACGGAGATGCTCATCTTGCTATGTGTGCGAACTCCGCGGTTCCACCCTGCTTGACTGCCATAGGCAGCCCGCCTCAATCATATGCTTTTGCAGCTCCAAAGCGCCTTCACCCGCTGCGCCGTCTTGCACCCTCACGGCTCGCTAATTTTGCAGGCTACTCCTCTTCTTCTTAGCTTAACAAATAGTATATAAAACCCTTGCCCTTTTGTCAAGGAAATGTGGCGTAAATAGCAGGTAAATAGTGGGTAAAGCGTATTTTTCACAGTTTTATGGCTGATTATTTTCCGCGGATGTGTTACAATAAGAGTCTAAGCTGCAAAATTACTGCGTGAGGCAGTTTATTTATCATTCTAGAGCTTCGGAGGCAGATTATGCATCAGTATTTATTTTATATTGGGGATTTTCCCGTGCGCATGTACGGACTAGTTTTATGTATGGCTATTTTTCTGGCCACGGGCACGGCTTATTTTTTGGCCAAGCAGGACGGACGCTGGCATGAGCACGTGCTGGATATCGGCATTTACGGCGGCTTCGCCGGCCTCATCGGCGGACGCCTGTGGGATGTGTTCTTTTTCGATTGGGATTACTATAGTGAGCATCTCTTGGAAATACCCTTCGTGTGGCAGGGCGGTATGGCCGTGCAGGGCGGCATGCTGGCAGGCATTGCCGCGGGTATCGCCTACTGCAAGCTCCACGATATTGATTGGCTGACCTTCGGCGATATTGTGTCCCCGTCACTTTTGATTGGCCAGGCCATCGGCCGGATGGCCAATCTATTGAACGGTGACGCCTTCGGTACGCCTACAGGCGGTAATTTTGGCCTGCTGTATCCGGAAGGAACGCTGGCCTTCAAGACCTACGGGGCCCAGCCCCTCTGGCCCGCCGAGGTGTGGGAGGGCCAGTTGGATGTGGTCATCTTCGTGCTGCTGCTCTTATTCCGCACTACGAACCACGCCCGCGGACAAGCGCTGTGCATGTATGGTATGCTGTACTCTGTGGTGCGCTTTTTCCTGGAAATGCTGCGAGGCGACTACGCCGAGCCCTGGCTTTTGGGGCTGAAGTCCGCGCAAGCGACCAGCCTTGGCATTTTCTTAATACTGCTGGCTTTATTTATTTACTGTGGCTGGCGGGAAAAACAGCAGGTGCAAACTGCAACCAATGCCAAGAGTGCTAAAAAAGGGAAAAAGTAAGCATTTTCTTTGTCTAAATCTAATTGGCCGTAACTAACAGGAAATAGTTACATAAAAATGTCAAAAAGACGTTGACAAAACCGCCTCTCTTCGCTATAATATTAGCGTTGCTTGAAGAAGCACCATGTGGCCTCATAGCTCAGCTGGATAGAGCGTTTGACTACGAATCAAAAGGTCGCAGGTTCGAGTCCTGCTGAGGTCACCACAAAAGGAATTAAAAGTCCGCATCGTTTGGTGCGGATTTTTTTATTGTTCAAAATCGTACGTCGAGCAAAAACAACCCCCTCCGCCGAAGGCAGAGGGGGTATTTTGTTAGCTATGCTATTGTTATAAAAGTTATTCCACGTCGTCGGGGTAGTCTTCCTTGATCTCCTCGTGAATATTCTCCGGCTCATGGATGAGCTGGATTTTCACGCGGGTGATACGCATTTTGGCGATTTCCTCAATGGTGAACTCGGCCTCAGGGGTCTTCACCTTCTGGCCCACCTTGGGCGGATAGTCAATCTGAGCATAGAGCCAACCGCCGATGGTATCGCAGTTTTCCGTATCCAGCGCCAGCTCGAAGACATCATTGATATCGTCCAAAAGCATCTTGCCGTCCACGGAATAGGTCTTATTGCCCTTATCCTCCACCTCAGGACGCTCCTCGTCGAATTCGTCCTGGATTTCACCTACGATTTCCTCCAGAATATCCTCGACAGTGACCATACCGGCAGTACCGCCGTATTCATCGATGAGCACAGCCAGCTGGCTGCGATGCTTTTGCAGCATTTTTAAGAGCTTGCTGATGGGCAGGGACTCCGGCACCAGCAGCACATCACGGGCCAGGGCCCGCAAATCCGGCTTTTGCCCTGCGTTCAAATCACGCAGTAAATCCTTGATATGCAAAAAGCCGATAATGTGGTCCTTATCCTCCTCGCAAATAGGATAGCGGGTCATACGCTCATCCAAGGCGGTTTGGATATTTTCTTCCACAGGGTCCTCCAGATAAAGGCAAATCATATCGGTACGGGGCACCATAATATCGCTGGCACGACGGTCGGAGAAGTCAAAAACATTATCCAGATAGGTGAGCTCCGTCTTATCGATATAGCCATGCTTATGGCTTTCCTCCATCAGGATGCGGATTTCATCCTCATTATGAGCCTCCTCCGCCTCGCTGGCAGCCTCCACGCCCATGCGACGCAAAATCCAGTTGGCCACATGATTGAGGAACCATACCGCAGGATACATAAGCTTGTCGAACATCAAAAGGGGCCAAGCCACGAAGAGCACAATCTGCTCCGTCTTTTGGATGGACAGGGACTTGGGCACCAGCTCGCCTAAAACGATGTGCAGGGCGGTAATGACGCTAAAGCCCACTACAAAGGCGATGGTATGCTCCACATTGGCAGGCAGCTGCAAAAGCTCGAACACAGGATGCAGGATTTTAGCCACGGTGGGCTCGCCAATCCAACCTAAGCCCAGGGAAGCAATGGTAATGCCCAGCTGGGTAACGGATAAGAAGGCATCCAAATGCTCCGTCACCTTCTTGGCATACACGGCTCTGCGATTGCCCTCCTTCAGTAGGGCATCAAGTCGGGAAGGACGCACCTTCACGATAGAAAACTCTGAGGCCACAAAGAAGCCATTTAGTGCTACTAAAAATAAAACAACTATGACGTTAAACAGTATTATAAGATAGTCCAAAGGAATCGCTAGCTCCGTCCATAGCCGAAGCTGGCAGGTTCACCTCCATAAAAATAATTATACAGCATATATTGTACCATAGTTGCTCCAGAAAGCAAAACAATATTTTAAACATACAGATAAATTTTGCCCAGAATTTACATAAACATAAAGAAAACCGTGCAGGATGGTTAGTCCCACACGGTTTAATTCATTTATTAAGATGGTGCATTATGGGCGATATTAGCGTACAGCTTCTGCGCAGCGTTTGCACAGAGTAGGATGCTCGGCATCGGTGCCCACCTCGTCGCTGTAAATCCAGCAACGCTCGCACTTATGACCTTCAGCAGGCAGTACGGTTACCTTCAAATCCTCGCGACCGGTTGCATCGGTGCCGCCAGCAACGCCCTCTACCAGGGTTGCTTGAGAAACGATGAGCAGGGTTGCCAGGTCTTTTTCTACGGACTTCAGGATGTCCAGAGCCTCGCCCTCAGCGTGGAGCTCAACCTTAGCGTCCAGGGAATGGCCAATCTTCTTGGCTTGACGAGCCAGCTCCAGCACCTTAGTGATTTCGCTGCGGATACCAATGAAGTTATCCCATTTGGTTTCCAGAGCTTCGTCAATGTATTCTTCCTTAACCTCAGGCCAAGGCAGCATTTGTACGGACTCAGGAGCGTTAGCAGGCTTCTTCATGAATTGCCATACCTCTTCCATGGTAAAGCTCAGTACAGGAGTCAGCATAACAATCAAATCCATGAGAATTTCGTACATAGCGGTTTGAGCACTGCGACGTTCCTTGCTATCAGCCTTGTAAGCATAGAGACGATCCTTGATAATATCCAGATAGTAGCTGGACATTTCTACAGTGCAGAAGTTATGGATTGCATGGTACAGCACATGGAAATCATAGCTTTCATAAGCTGCGGTAACTTCCTTCTTCAGGAGCTGCAGATGCATCAAAGCCCATTTATCCAGCTCCAGCATTTCCGCAAAGGGAACGGCGTCCTTCGCATAATCAAAGTCGTTGGTGTTACCCAGAATGTAGCGGATGGTGTTACGAATCTTGCGGTATACCTCAGCCAATTGCTTCAGGATTTTCGGGGAGATACGAATATCTGCCTTGTAATCGGAGGAAGCAGCCCACAGACGAATAATATCTGCACCGTATTGCTTGATTACGTCCTGGGGAATGATTACATTGCCCACGGATTTGGACATCTTGCGGCCTTCGCCGTCAACAACATAGCCATGAGTCAAAACAGATTTATAAGGAGCCTTACCGGTTACGGCAACGGAGGTCAACAGGGAGGATTGGAACCAGCCACGGTGTTGGTCGCTGCCCTCCAGATACATATCAACAGGCCAGCACAGCTCCGGACGCTTAGCAGCTACTGCCATATGAGAGGAGCCACTGTCGAACCAAACGTCCATGATATCGGTTTCCTTGTGGAAATGGTCATGGCCGCATTTGGGGCACTTGGTACCAGTGGGTAACAGCTCTTCAGCACTATGAGCCCACCAAGCATCGCTGCCTTCCTTTTCGAACCAGTCAGCCACGGAAGCAATAGTTTCTTCATTAATCAAATGCTCGCCGCACTTGTCGCAGTAGAAAACGGGAATGGGCACGCCCCAAACACGCTGACGGCTAATGCACCAGTCGTGACGGTCGCTAACCATGTTGTGAATACGTTGCTCGCCCCAGGAGGGAATCCATTTTACATCCTTAGCAATAGCCTTCAGTGCTTCATCACGGAAGCCGTCTACTGAAGCAAACCATTGGGAGGTAGCACGGAAAATAATGGGGTTCTTGCAACGCCAGCAGTGTGCATATTGGTGCTTAATGTTTTCCTTGCCCAGCAGGCAGTTCAACTCTGCCAAATATTTCAGAACCGGAATATTAGCATCGAAAACAAACATACCCTTGAATTGCTCGCCAGCCTCAGCGGTCAGCTTGCCTTGCTCATCAACGGGGCACAGAATGGGCAGCTTATATTTTAAACCAGTCTCAAAGTCCACATCACCATGACCAGGAGCGGTATGTACGCAGCCGGTACCAGCTTCCAGAGTTACATAATCAGCCATAACTACCAAGGATTGACGATGATTATATTCAGGGAAGGGATGCTCGCATTCAGCGTATTCCATTTCGCGACCCATGGTGGTACCCAGGATATTGCTCAAATCCTTGTGGCATTTTTTGCCAACCTCTTCCAGCAAATCCTTAGCCATGAAGAGCACTTCGCCCTCGCATTCAACCCAAGCATATTCCAGATCAGGGTTCAAAGCTACAGCTACGTTAGCAGGAATGGTCCAGGGAGTGGTGGTCCAAATAACCATATAAGCCTTCATGCCCTTTGCAGCTTCCGGAGTCTTACCATTGTCCTTCACCAAGGGCATTTTTACGAAAATGGTGGGAGTCTTTTGCTCGCCATACTCGATTTCTGCTTCAGCCAGAGCGGTTTCGCAATGAGGACACCAGTAAACAGTCTTTTTACCTTTGTAAATATAGCCCTTATTGGCCATGGTACCGAAAACGCGAATTTGCTCAGCCTCAAAGCTGTGATGCAAGGTTACATAGGGATGATCCCAATCACCTAGCACGCCCAGACGCTTAAAGTCCTCGCGTTGGATATCGATCCAATTCAAAGCGAAATCATGGCATTTACCGCGTAGGGTCAGAATATCCAACTCCTTGCGGTTCAGGCCCAGCTCCTTAATGCAGGCATGCTCGATGGGCATACCATGGGTATCCCAGCCGGGAACATAGGGAGTGTCGAAGCCTTGAGCATATTTGTATTTAACAATGATATCCTTCAAGATTTTGTTCAAAGCAGTGCCCATGTGAATTTTGCCGTTGGCATAGGGAGGGCCATCGTGCAGCACAAACTTGGGATGACCTGCATGCAGGGCTTGCTTCTTGTTATAAATATCGTTTTCCTGCCAGAATTTCAAGAAATCGGGCTCGCGTTGGGGTAAACCGGCGCGCATGGGGAATTCTGTTTCAGGCAGATTCAGTGTCTTACCATAATCCATTACTCATAACCTCCAAAAATTACCTTTAAAAATGTATATTATAGAAAAGAAAAACAGCGAGCAAGGGCCACGGACAAATAAAAAAGCTCCGTCCTCAAGGGACGAAGCCATACTTACAATACTCCGTGGTACCACCCTCATGACAAAGCTCTAAAAACGCGGCTCTGCCACTCGTATGCGCTTTATCGGGCGCTCCCGTATGCAGCTACTAGCTTCGCCACATCCACTCCCAAGTGATTTTCACCTGCTTTGCTCCCGGCCGGGCTCCCACCATCCCCGACTCGCTATAGCCACGCCGCAAGCTACTGTCTTGTTCATCATGTTACGTTATTAAAAAACTCATTTAATTATATATTAGGTACTGGCAAAAGTCAACTCATCCAGCTAATTTTTAGCAGCACCTAACTAAGCCTAGGCAAAAAATATTGTGCCAGACTATTTTTTCTCATATTTAAAGCCAAAAACCCCAAAGCCCTGACCTTGGTTTAAATGGCTCACATCATTGAGGCGAAAAATAGTATGCTCATGCCATTTATTGATGCCCAGCACCGTGACGCTGGCAGGGGCAATATCCACAGAATAATTGCATTCCACTACCTTGGGCATGTCCATGCCCAGCCATTTGAAAATAATATTCTGCAGCGTGCCCTTATGAGCCACAATTAAGAGGTTTTCCTTTTCCACATCGGCGCAGCTCCACAAGCCCTGCACATTGCGCTCATAAAACTCCGTGCGGGTTTCCCCGCCGGGGTAATTGCGGTGGTGCAGCTCCTGCTCTGTGGCGGGCTTACGAAAAATCTTTTTGGCTTCTTCCTCGGTCATACCGGCGGCAATGCCATTATTTTTCTCCCGCAAAAAGAGACAGTATTCTATAGCATCCTCCATCTTGAGGGCACCGGCCAAAATCCGGGCGGACTCGGCAGCACGCTTTAAATCGCTGGCCAGAATGCGCAGCTTTTCCTTGCGGCCTGCAAAATCCTTGGCCAGCATGGCCGCTGCAGCCTGCAGCTGGGCTCTGCCCTTGTCCGTCAGCTCAGAATCGGTCCAGCCCCCGGTCAAATGCTGGGTATGGTGGGTCGCTTCCCCATGTCGCACTAGGATAATCATGCAGCCCACCGCCTTATTCTTCCGCTTGCTTGGTGAAATTCTTCACCAGCTCCAGCTGTGTTTCCAGCAAATGCTGCATGTTCTTACAGTGCAGCAGGGACTTCTTCACTTGGTTTTCGTAGCTCTGCTGAGCTACGGAGGCACGGGACTCCGCATCAAAAATAATCTTGCGGCTCTTTTCCTCAGCGTCGCCTACGATTTGGCGATACTTGGTATTGGCCTCCAGCATCATCTTACCGGCCTCGCTGCGCGCATCATCCAAAAGCTTATTGGCCTCGGCTGCCGCCGTATTGCCCCGCTTTTTGCACATATCCTCGGTGGTTACACGCATCTTATCCGTTTCCAGCTGGGCAGCGCGGCGCAGCTCATCCGTATAAGCCTTGGCCTCATCCCGCAGCTTATTGCACTCGGCCATGGTAGCCTGCAGCATATTATCGGTCTTCGCCTTGGTTTGGTTATACAAATCCTCCGCATGGGCCATGGTTTCCTCGTGCAGCTTTTTCGCTGCCTCCTTGGCCTCGGCCAGCTGCTGCTCGCATTTCACCGTGGTCTCCTGCTCTAGCAAAGCTGCCTTTTTCTCGCTAGCTGCCTTCACCTCATCCGCAGTTTCCTGAGCCACGGTCAGCGTGCTTTGCATGGTTGCCTCCATTTGCTGATAATATTCCAGCTTGGAGCTCACTCTTTCAATGGTTTCCTTTTGCTGCAGGTTATCTAAATAAAGATAATTGTATTCCTTAATGAGCTCCTGCATAAACTTGTCCACCTCAGCGGTTTCGTAGCCACGGAAGCCCTTGGAAAATGTTTTCTTTTTTAAATCCTCAGGAGTTAGCATCTGGTGTCCTCCCTCTTCTTAAATATAACGCTTCAGCGTCAGACTGATGCGTCCCTTTTTCGTAGTACCGCGAATTTCGGCCACCTCCACCCGGCCACGCCCTCTAAAGGACAGCACGTCGCCCTCCTTCACCGGCTGGGCCGCCTTTTTGGCCTCCTGCCAATTCACCTTCACATTCAGGCTCTTGATTTCCTCGGCCATACGGCTCCTGCTCACGCCGTAGCCTGCGGCCGCCACTGCGTCCAGGCGCAAATCCGCTACCGTGGCGCTAATAACCTTCACCTTTTCTTCCTTCTGTAGCAGCTCTTCCCTAGGGATTTCCGTGAGCGTCACAGGAGCAGCGCCAATTTGCGTCAAATTGCCACTGAGGTAGTTGACCAGGGCTTTCTCGACCACGAATTGTGCCCCTTCGGGCACAAAAACTATATCCCCAAGCGCTTCGCGCTTGCAGCCGGTGCCCATGAAGGCACCTAAAATATCCCGATGGGACAAATCATAGTAGCGCTTGTCCCAAGCCGCCAAAAAGAAGCTCATGCCAAAATCAGGCTGGCCGTAAAAATCCTCGGCTACAAAGGCCACCTTCACACGCTCCGCGTTGGCAAAACCGCCGTCCGCTTCAATTTTGACATTGTCAAAATTCGCGGCCACGATTTCTGCCACGTTATAGGCGTGGGGGTCCAGGAATTCACTGATCCGAAATTTGCGGCTTTTATTGGCGCCCTCGGCCAAATCTAATAGCTTCGCCGCCAGCTGCTCGTCGCCGCTGGCCTTAAAATAACGTAAAATCTTCTCTCTATCTGCCATATGTACTTCCTACTTGCTCTGCAGCTCCTGGCTGCGGGCCAGTACAGCCATGACGGCATCATAAAAGGCGCCGCGCACGCCGTGGTTTTCCAGAGCGTGGATGCCGGCGATGGTGGTGCCGCCGGGGCTAGTGACCTGGTCCCGCAGCTGGGCCGGATGCAGTCCGCTCTCCACGCACAGCTTGCCACTGCCCGCCATGGTCTGGGCGGCCAGCTTGATAGCCAGTGCGCGGGGCAGGCCTGCCCGCACGCCTGCGTCCGCCAGAGCGTCGATAATCACAAAACAATAGCCAGGGCCACAGCCGCTAATGGCGGTGATGGCCTCGATGGCCTTTTCGTCTACGAATTCAATCTGGCCGCAGCTGCTAAAAATCGCCGCTGCGTCAGCGCGCATAGCTTCGGTCACTGCCTCATCACAGCAAATAGCTGTCATGCCTGCGCCTACAGCCAAGGGAGTGTTGGGCATGGTGCGCACTACGGGCAGACCCGGCGCATATTCATGCAGCTGCGCGATGCTCACGCTGCCCATAATGGACAGCACCCAAGCGCTGGGCTTCACGCAGGCCATGAGCTCGGTCGTCAGCGCCACCGGCGCCACCTGGGGCTTCACGGCGAAAATCACCAAATCGGCCTCGGCCACGGCCGCCTTATTGTCGGTCATGGCCTGCACCCCATAGGCTGCCTTTAAATAATCGCAGCGCTTTTGGGTGCGGTTGCCCACATAAATATCCCTGGCAGCCATTAAGCCACCGCCTAAAATGCCCTTAATAATTGCCTCGGCCATGGCGCCGCCGCCAATGAAGGCGATTTTCTTCGCCTGTAAGCCCTTTACTTCTTCCAAGGCTGTTCCCCTCTTTCATCATACATCTCTTCGCCCGCATCTATATCTACATTTTTCGGAGCGCAAATCAAAATATCACGGCCCAGCTTCTTCATGCTGCCGCCCAGGGCATAAATGGTGCCGCTAATAAAGTCCGTCATACGCTTAGCCAGCACGTTATCAGTACCCTTGAAGTTCACTACTACGGGCTCGCTATTGCGCAGATAATCGGCAATCTTGGGAGAATCATCAAAGCTTACGGGCTCTAAAACGATAACATTAATCATCTTATTAGCCACGGGCAGGTTGATGGTACGACTGCCCATTTTGCCAGTGTCTTCTTTTTTAGGCTCGCTCTTGGAGCTCTTAAAGCTCAGGAAGGATTTCTTTTCCTTGGCCACAGGTGCAGCGGGCGCCTGCTTAACGGGGGCGGGTGCAGCTTCCTGCTTCGGCGCAGGAGTAAGCTCCTTTTTGCGGAACAGGGAAGTACGCTCCGGCTTAGCCGGTGCTTCCTCCTTGGGCAGGGGCTTCTTTACCTCCAGCTCCTCGTCCAGCAAATCGTCCTCTTCGTCGTAAAGGCTCAGGGTATCCATAATTTTGTCGATTAATTTCATATATTCACCAGCTTTGCAAAAAATTAGAATTTATAACTATAGTCACGTTGACCAAAAAGAGCCGTACCCACACGCACTACGTTGGCACCCTCTTCAATAGCAATCATATAATCGCTGCTCATCCCCATGGACAGCACCTCTATTTCCGGGTGCTGCTCCTTGAGGCGCACAAAAGCGCGATAGCCAGCAGCAAAGATGGGGCGGGTTTCCTCCACATCATCACATTTTTGGGCAATAACCATCAGGCCCCGCAGGCGCACATTTTTATAATCGCCCAGCTTGGGCAGGAGTGCTAAGTATTCTTCCCTATCAAGGCCGGACTTTTGCTCCTCATGGGCAATATTGAGCTGCAGCAAAATATCCTGCACCTTGCCGATGCGGGCAGCCTCTTTATCCACTGCGGCCAAAAGATGCTCGCTATCCACGGATTCAATTAAATCAAAATGAGCCACCGCCTGACGGGCCTTATTAGTCTGCAGATGGCCAATCAAATGCCAATAGCCCTGCTTACCAAGGGCCTCCTGCTTATGCTTGGCCTCCTGCACTCTATTTTCACCAATGTTTTGCACGCCCAGGGCCAAGCTTTCCGTAATGACCTCCGGTGGATGATTTTTAGTTACAACCACAAGGGTAACACTGTCCCCTGTAAGCTTGTGCTCCTTGCGTTTGGCCAGAGCAGCCTGGATCTTTTGCTGCACCAGCTTTAAATTATCAGCTAACACTCTACTTGCCTCCTACTCTCCAGCAAAATGATTGCTAGCAATGCTTCTGCCTTGATTAAAACTTACTAGAAAACTAACTAAAACTATTGAAAGCTTTCAGAAGGGTATAAAACACCATTCTTATCATATTATTTTAGCATAATCCACAATCCTTGTCTATGAAAGCAGGCTAATTCCTATAAGCGTAGGCAAAAAACTTCTTGCAGCTAAAGAAAGCAAGAACCCTGACCGGCAATACCGGTCAGGGTTTTGTTAAGCTTTTGCGAACGCTCGTTTCCCCTCGCGTTTTCCGAGGGGAACTTTTCTATAGCAAAAGTATTATTTAATTACGCCAATTTCCTTGTAGTATTTAGCAGCGCCCGGATGCAGGGGCAGGTTAGCGATATCCTTAACTGCGTCAGCAGGCTTCAAGCCCTTAAGGTTCTTTTGAGCCTTGCCCAGCTCGTCGATGTGCTCCCAGAAGGATTTGGTCAGCTTGTAAACGGTGTCATCGCTCAGGTCATGACGGCAGAACATAACCATTTTAATAGCGGAGGTTTGTACGTCCTTATCTTGGTTCGGATAGGTCTTAGCAGGAATGGTATATTTTGCATACCAGGGATATTTAGCCTTCAGAGCATCCAAGGTTTTGTCATCGATGTCTACCAATTTGCAGCCAGCGGTCAAAGCTTGGGAAACAGCAGCAGCGGGAGCGCCGGACATAATCCAAGCACCGTCCAGAGTGCCGTTTTGCAGCATATCAGCAGCGGGGCCAAAGGCGATCAATTCGGTCTTGATGTCTTGGGGGAACTTCATGCCCACAGTGGTGAAGTGGTTCAGGCATTCGTTATAAACGGAGGAGCCAGCAGCAGCAACAGCAAAGTGCTTGCCCTTCACATCAGCCAAGGTGTTGATACCGGACTTTTTGGTTACAACTACTTGGTTGGGGTTCATGTAGAGGCCGCCGATAACCTTCAAATCCTTGTAGGCATGGCCCTTGAAGCTATCGGTACCGTTCAAGCATTGCAGTACGTTGGAGCTAATGGCGATGGAAACCTGAGCCTCGTTGTTGGAAACCATGTTCAGGTTGGCAATGCCGCCTGCGGATGCTTGGCTAGCAGCTTGTACGCCGGGTACGTTTTTGGTCCAGTTGTTGGTGATGGCTGCGCCAACTGCGTAGAGGGCGCCGGAAGCACCAGCGGTGGGGAAGTTAATTTTGACGATTTTGGCAGGAGCTTTAGCAGCTTCCTTTTTTTCGCCGCCGCAGCCGGCAACGACGCCGGCCAGCATGGTTACAGCCAAGGCTGCACAGGCAAGACGTTTCAATGTGGAAAATGATTTCATGTTTTTCCTCTCCCTTATATAAATATTTTTTTATAAATTACTGCTTTACTTTTAAAGCAGTTTTATACACGAAAATATACAATTGAGTAATTAGTAATCAGCAAGGGAGCTGTGATTTTTAGCAAATGAGTGGCTTGGTACAATGGCCTCAAGGGTTCGAAAACGTTTATTGTTCTGCGAGACAAATAGTACCCCGCAGAGGCCAATTGAACCCCACGAAATTTGCGTTAAGAAAATCACTTGCGAGCTTGATGATTACTATTTACGAATTTCCTATTTTCAAAGTTACTATTTTTTCATCCATTGCCAAGCTATTAATGCTACAAATACTGCGATGCCGATGGCGTCGGTCATGTAGCCCGGATAGAGAAGCAGCGGAGCCAAGGCGATAAGCACCAGTCGCTCCAAGAGATTGCAGCGGCGAACGAGCCAGCCCTCGAGGCCAGCAACCAACCCCGCCGTGCCCAAAAGTGCTGTGAACACGGCCCACATGGTCGCTATGCTGGTGGCATTGGGGTCAACCCCCACCAAAAGCACCGGATTATCCAAGAAGAAGAAGGGAATAATAAAGCCGATAATGCCTAGGCGCATGGCCCATAGTCCCGTCTTGGTCTGGTCCGAACCCGCAATACCACTGGCCACATAGGCGCTGATGGCTACCGGCGGCGTAATATTGGAAAGGCAGGCGTAAATTAAGCAGAACAGATGGCTCGTCAAGGGCAGGGTGCCCGCATCAATAAGCACCGGCACTGCCACCGCTTGCACAATAACATAGGCTGCCACGCCCGGTACGCCCATACCCAAAATGGTGGACATAATCATAACAAAGAAGCCAGTGAGATAAATATTATTGTTATCAACAATATTTAAAATCAAATAGCCCATATTCAAGCCCATACTGGTCAAGGTTACCGTGCCGATAATGACACCGATAATAACGCAGCACACGCCTACGGAAATGGCGCCCTTAGCGCCCTCCACCGTTGCATCCAGAATAATCTTGGGCGTCATGCGGGTTTCCTTGCGCAGCCAGCTGGCGGCGATGGTGCCAAAAATAGAGAACACAGCCGCATAAAGCGGGGTGTAGCCGGCGAACATCAAGCCGATAAGCATTACCAAGGGGATAACCAAATGGCCCTGCTCCTTAACTACCTTCATGGCGTTAGGAATGTTTTCCTTGGACAGGCCGGATAGGCCTAAGCGCATGGCTTCAAAATGCACGGCCAAAAGCAGGCCCACATAGTAAAGCAGTGCAGGCACAATGGAGGCCAGCATAACCTTGGTATAGCTCAGGCCTAAAAACTCCGCCATTACAAAGCCCACCGCACCCATGATGGGCGGGCAGAACTGACCGCCCGTGGAGGCTACCGCTTCCACAGCACCGGCGAATTCTTTTTTGTAGCCGGTCTGCTTCATCAGGGGAATGGTAATGGTGCCGGTGGTGGCCACGTTGGCCACGGCGGAGCCATTAATCATGCCCATGAGGCCGGAGGCCAAAACCGCTACCTTGGCCGGACCGCCGGGAGTCTGACCCACCAGGGTCAGGGAAAAGTCGTTAATAAATTTGGAAAAGCCGCTGTATTTTAAGTACGCGCCAAATAATACAAAAAGGAAAATATAGGTTGCGGATACGCCGATACCGGTGCCTAAAACGCCCTGAGTACCCCAGAATTGGGTGATTAAAACACGCTTTAGGGTGAAGCCATTATGCCCTAAATAGCCAGGCAAATATTCGCCAAACCAATTATAGCCTAGGAATAGCAACGCCAGCACAGCCAGATTGCCTGAGGCACGGCGAGCCGCTTCAAACACCACTAAAAGAGCAGCGCCTGCAATAAGGACCTCGTGGGTATCAATGCGTCCGCCGGTCATGGCTATGCGCTCGTAATTTAAAATCAAATAGCCAAAGCTGCCCACGCCCACTAAAATCAATACAATATCCCAAATCGGTGGCAGCTTACGCAGTCTTTTTTCTTTTTTAAAGGTCGGGAACAGCAAAAAGGTAAAAATCAGCAAGAAAATACAGTGCATAGCACGCAAATTGATGGCACTGATGACGCCAACGGTGGTGAAATACACCTGAAAGGCTGCCCACACGCAGAGCAAAACCACGATCAGCTTGGCCAGCGGCCCCTGATAGGTGCGCATACGCGCCTCCGATTCCTTTTCCTCCAAGAGCTGCTGGGCCTTCTTGTCCAGCTCTGCCTGTGTAGCTTTGTCTATATTTTTATTACTCATGAACTACTCTCCTTACTACCATGCTACAAAACGGTCACAATATTGGATACATTATACACCCTTCTTTAAATCTTGACAATAAAAAGCTGTGCATTTGTCCTTAATTTAGGATACTGCACAGCTTTCTTGTGAGCAACTATCTTAATCCTCTGTAATAATCACTCTTGTTCCCACGCCCTTGTGTTCACCATAAATCAATTGCTTCAGCTCAGCCACGTCCTGATCACGCAAACGAATGCAGCCCTCGCTGGCCATGGTGCCGATGGAGGCGGGGTCATGGGTGCCATGAATGCCGATGCCAATCCAGCCTGTGTCCAAGGAAATGAACCAAGGCCCATAGGCGCCGGCAATTTGCCCCTTGCCATCCCCAAAATCGTGGGTCCAATAGCTGGCGTCACAGATTTCCTCTACAACAAAGGGTACCTCTGCGGAAGGTACGCCTGGGGCAGCGCCGGTGTATTTTGCAGGAATGGCCACAGCGGAGCCCCAGGAGGTAGGGGTTCTGTTGTCGCCGGTCATTTGCTTATCGCCGGGATTTTTGGCAACAGCAATGCCGTACACCTTAAGAGGCTCAGTATTGCCCGCTTCAAACAGCTCTAATTTATAGCTTTGCTTGTGAATTTTAATTAAATGCTGCTCGTCCGCACTGGCCAGATTAGCTGTCAAACATGCTCCTACAAATACGCTTAAAAAGGCCAGTTTGCTCCAATTTATCTTCCACTTGCTGGTCATATTTATCACCGCTTTCTTTAATATTCTCTTGGTACTATTCTACTTCTATTTGGCGCAGGTGTAAATAAAAAGTAAAGACACAGGAGGGTTTTAAAGCTATTTTAGCGAATACATTTCCCAGAAAAGCACAAGGAGGCTTATTTTATGAGAAAGCTTGCATATACTATAGGAAAAACTCTGTCCGTGGCTGCCTTTGCAGCTGCGTTAACCTTGACGGGAATGACGGAAGCAGCTAAACGGGATAATTTTTTCTGGCTGGGGCAAATCAATAAGGCCACTGCTGTAATCAATACAGAAGAGAAGCTGCTGACACAGGAGCAGGGGCATCGCTTTGCCCAGGGTATAGCAACAGTGTTAGAGCAGGGTGAGCGCCCTGATGGGGCTAGGCCCAATCTAGTAATCACCTTTGAACCCTTGCTGATTAAGGCGGCCGGACCGGAAATAACTAAGCTGCACGCCGGTCGCTCCAGTCAGGACATGCTGACCACGGTTAGCCTTGCTATGCAAAGGGAGCAGCTGCTGGAGCTTGCCCAGGAATTGAACACTATGCAACGCAGTCTGGTAGCTCTTGCAGAGAAGAATCAGGATACTATTCTACCCAACTATACCAATGGCGTGGCTGCCCAGCCTAATAGCTTGGCTCATTATCTTTTGGCCTATAATGCTGCCTTCTCCCGTGATATGGAGCGCTTGCAGGCTTACTATGGGAGGATAAATCGTTCACCCATGGGTGCTTGCGTGCTTAACGGCACGGGCTGGCCCTTAAATCGTGACAAAATGGCCCAGCTGCTAGGCTTTGATAGCATTGCCTATAATACCTATGATGCAGGGCAGGTCTTCCCCCAGGAAGCGCCTCTTGAAATGGGTGGTATTTCAAGCAGCATCGCTATTCACATTGGTGGCTTCATCGAAGAGATTATGCAACAGTATGCCCAGCCTCGTCCTTGGATTTTGCTCAAGGAGGGTAATGGCAACACCTATGTGTCCAGCGCTATGCCCCAAAAGCGCAACCCCGGCATCTTGAATAGAGCTCGCACTGATTGCTCCACCCTGCTAGGTATAGCGGTGGAAGGAACTTTTAGGGCGCACAATATTCCTGCGGGCATGGCCGATGGTCGCCTGCGCGGTACGGACAAGCTCACAAAACAGACTATTAGCGTGGTGAAGCAATTTAATCGCATTTTGAATGCTCTAGAGGTTAAGCCTGAGCGCGCTTTGGAGGAGCTCAATCTTGACTGGACCTGCTCCCAAGAGATTGCCGATGTATTAATGCGTAAATATGAAGTGCCTTTCCGTACCGGACACCACTTTGCTTCCGAAATCGTCACCTACGCCCGCCAAAACAATGTTACCCCTGCAACCTTGACCTATGAGGAGGCGAGCAGGATTTACGCACGGCTGGCCGCAGAGGACAGCACAGTGCCTCAAAGATTGCCCTTAACCGCCGCAGAATTCCGCTCCTGCCTTGACCCCGTGGCCATCGTCCATAACAGAGCCGTAAAGGGTGGCCCCCAGCCTGTGGAGCTGCAGCTCATGCTGGGCGAAGCAAAGAAGTGCTTAGGTAAACAAGAAAGCTGGCAAGCTAAAGCTAAGTCCAAAGTAGATAAGGCCGAAGCAGAGCTGAATAAACGTTTTCAAGAGCTGCTTTAAACCCATAAATTAAAACTGCGACCAAAACAACATCGCAATGTCATTTTGGTCGCAGTTTTTGTTTTTTATATTTTGTCCATTCAAAATGTACAAAGAGTTTGATTTAGACTCCTACCCCCAAACGCGGTAGGAAACAAACGTTTATTGTTTATTATACTCTTTTACAGCTGAAAAAACTCCACCTCCGGCGTTTCTCCCTTTTGCAGGGTGAGCACGGCGAAGCTAGGCTTAGAGCCACCGCGCGGTCGTGAGGGACTGCCCGGATTAATGAGTAAAGCATCCCCGTAATACTCGCACAGAGGCATATGGGTATGCCCAAATACCACGATATCCTGATCCAGCTCCTTGGCCCAATAGCCTAAATCTGCCTTCACATTCCACTGAATATACTTGTGCCCATGGGTGAGCCACAGCTTGTAATTCTCCAAAACGAGAAATTCATCCACCTTGGCCCCATTAGCCACAATATCACAATTTCCACGGACGGAAACAGTGTCGATACCCGTCAGATTATGCAAAAGATTGGCATCCTCCGCATGGTCGCCCGTGTGCAGCCATAAATCCACCGGCGGCGTAATGCTAAGCAGCTTGCGCATAGCCTGCATACTGCTGTGGGTATCGCCGGTAATGCCAATTTTCATTTCTTTTTGCTCCAGATAGCCACCAATTTGCGAATCGCCTTGCCACGGTGGCTAATTTTATTTTTCTCCTGCATGGATGCCTCGCCCATACCTTTGTGCAGCTCCGTTGACCAAAACAGCGGGTCGTAGCCGAAGCCCAGCTCTCCCAAGGGCTTATGCAAAAGCATACCATCGCAGATGCCATCCACCTCATGCAGCACCTTGCCATCGGGCTGAGCCACGCACAGGGCACAGCGGAAGCGGCAGGTACGTTTTACTTGAAACTTCATATTCATTAACAGCAGGTTATTGTTATCCTCATCTGTTGCCTTTTCCCCGGCATAGCGAGCACTGCGCACACCAGGAGCGCCATCCAAAGCCTGCACCTCAAGGCCGCTGTCATCGGCAATACAGGGCTTGCCCAGCTTTTTAGCATAATATGTAGCCTTCAAGCGAGCATTCGCCGCAAAGGTGCGACCATTCTCCACCGGCTCATCTATGGGCTCAAAATCTGCCAAATACTTGATTTCAATGGGTAAATCCTTCATCAGGGTTTTAAATTCCTCCACCTTGCCCTGATTATGGGTGGCAACTACTAATTCCTTTAACATGTAAAATCCTCATTTCGATTAAATATTTTCAATTTCTCCTGTGGCTATATCCTGTACCAGCACGTATTGCCACTTGTGAGCCTTCTTCTCACGCAAAGCCTCGTCATAGGCCTTGTCACGGCAATGGGGACATACTCCCCTAGGCAAGCAGACGATGAAGGCGCTCTGGTCGCCAAAGCGAGTGCCTTCGGCAGCTGTCTGGATAGTGAAATAACCACCGCAGGCGTGGTAGCCACAATAGCGCAACGTCTCCACCTGCTCCTCGCGGATGCCCTCTTCATCGTAATAAATATGCTTACGCCGCTGCCATACACCATTGCATTTGGCCAAGAGGCGCTGCTGCATCTCCTCGCGCTTGAAGTAGACTTCACCGGACTGCTGAATGAGCTGGTCCACTCTTTGATTGCAGCGCGGGTCCTGACGGCGCAAAAGGCTCATATCCGGCTCCACCACCTTGCTGTAATCCATGCCAGCCATGGCCAAAATGATGCCAGTGTTTACATAGGGAAGAGCGCTCTCGATGGAGTAACCGCCCTCTAAAACAGCAATATCAGCCTTCAGCTTATCCGCCAAACGTGCATAACCTGCAGCCGTAACCTGCATGGAGGCCAGCGGGTCACTAAAATGATTGTCCTGACCAGCGCTATTGATGATGAGCTCCGGCTGAAAATCCTCCAAAATATGGCTTATAAGACCATCATAGAGGCGATGCAGGCCCTCATCTCCCGTTCCCGGCAACAGCGGCAAATTAATATTGGTGCCCCAGGCCGCAGGGCTGCCAGCCTCCTCAGGGAAGCCCGTGCCCGGATAAAGGGTGCGACCATCCTGATGGAAGGAAATATAGAGGGTATTGGGGTCGTGGTAGAAAACATCCTGGGAGCCATCACCGTGATGCACATCCGTATCCACCACAGCAATTTTGCGAATGCCATACTTGCTCCTTAAATATTCTACCATTATTGCTTCAATATTAACAGTACAAAATCCGCGAATTCCGTGCACAACGCGCATAGCGTGGTGTCCAGGCGGGCGCACCAAGGCAAAGGCACGCTTTACCTCGCCCTTCATCACTGCATCAGCAGCCACTAAGCAGCCACCGGCAGAGGTCAAATGGGCCGGGGTTATTACCCGGGAAATACTGGGTACGCCCACGTGAGCGCGCTGTAAATCATTAATTTCCGCAAGGCGAGGGCGATATTCGCGAATTTCCTCGCAGTCGAATAAGCCTTCCTCCTCCAGCTGGTCACGGGTATATAAAAGGCGCTCCTGACGCTCAGGATGTCCCGGGGAAATCATCCAATCAAAGGCCGGGAAAAAGACTAAGCCTAAGGTATTTTTAGCCATCAGAAGTCCACCTCCTTACCCTGTACTTTATGTAAAATGCCTGGCTTTAGCTGCATACGCAGATTAAATATATCGCCGGTATCGTAATAGCCATGGACGGTATGGAAATGCTCATAGCTGATGAGCTCCGTTTCTTGGTCCGGCAGCTGCCATTGGGCGGTCTGCTCCCGCAGCCATGTGGCCAAAATATTTTCGGCCATGGCCTTGCTAAAGCGGCTCGGTAATTTCTCACGCCGTCCGCTCTCAGGAATAATGTAATAGCCATCCGTCGTGTCCGCTCGCAGTCCCGCACTCAGCGTGGGGCGCGCCACAGCGGCGCCCACAGCGTTAGCTACCATAGCTCCCAAGGGAATATCCACAGGCAGCTCCATAACCTCGCCCAAGGCCTTAATCAGGCCGGGCGCGCCGCCGCCCACGCCTATGAGCTGGGCGGGCACGAATTCTGTGCCCTTAATTACATCGTCCACCGTATATACAGGCTGCTTGGCCCACTCTGTGAGCATCTCGTTAATCGTTACTTGGATAGTAGCGCAGGCGCTAGCGATAATTTTACGCGCTTCGGCGCAGGGCTCACCGCCTAAGGCTGCCACAGCAGCCTTGGCGCGGGCTGCGTCGCCGAAGCTTACATAGTCAGCGACGATAAGGGCGTCGCTCAGCGTGGCCACGCTGCCGCCAACGGCGGCAGCCGGTCCCTCGCGCTCCGGCCCCACCTGATAGCTGCCGTCCGGCAGCTTATGAATGCGGCTGTCGCCGCCAATGCCGATGCTGCGCATATGGAAGGAGCGCACCGCTGTTGGATAGCCGTTGATAACCGCGCCCCGTTTAGCCATCAGGGGCAGGCCGTGCTCCCAAAAGGCAATATCCGTGGTCGTTCCGCCCACGTCCAGAGAAATGCTGTTCACCTGGGGCGCGGCCAAGGCTTCGATGCCCAGCACCGAGGCCGCCGGCCCGGTGAACACTGCCTCCACCGGCTGCTGGATAGCAGCCTCTAAGGGCAGTGTGCCGCCGTCGGCCTTCAGGATGTGCACCGGCGCATTTATCCCGCGCTCCCCTAGCGCGCGGGCAATGCGCTGGCTAAACTTCGCGAACAGCGTATAAACCTGCGCCGCAAAATACGCAGAATTAGTGCGGCTCACAAAATTCAGCTCGCCTGACAGCTCGCTGCCCAAAAATACCTTCTTATAGCCACATTTAGTAAGCTCGTGCTCCACCTGATACTCTAAGCGAGGCTCACGCACAGCGAACTTACCGCTCACAGCACACACGCCACTTCCCTTTTTATTCAAAAGATCCCTATGCTTCGTCCAATCAATTTGTGCTGTAATCTTGCCGCGATGATCCACATAACCAGTCAAATAATAGGGCGTAACCGGCACATGCCCTTTAATATTCATACCTGGGCCCGTAATCACTGCCAAAAAAACAGGCTCCAGCTTATTTTCAGTCAAAGCATTGGTCACAATCGTACTAGAAATAACCACGCGCTCAATTTTGCTCGCAGCAGCCTCAACCTGCAGCAGCACTGCATCCAGCGCAGCCAGCAAGCATTGCAAAACATCCTCATGAGTAGTAGGCACCTTCGCCTGCGCCAGTACCTGCGCCACACCATTTATCGCAGCACACTCATTATCCAGCAGCACCGCATCCGTAAACGTACCGCCCACATCTATACCTAATAGCATTCCTTTCCCTCCTTTACCCTCATCTATAAATCTATATCACACACTTAGACACAAATCTAACATTTTAATATTCCATAAGAAAGCTTATTTTTCCTGCTTACCTAGTCACTAAAATGGGTATAAAAAGGAGGCAGCTTGCGCTGCCTCCTCAATAGCAAAACTCTTATCTGAAATTAGAACATGCCGCGGATTTTCATTGCCTCAACTAGGCTGGACAGTGCCACAATATACGCAGCAACACGCATATCAACGCCATATTGCTCTGCCTTCGCATGCACTTCCTTAAACGCCTTAATCATCATCGCCGTCTGCTTCTCAATAACCTCTTCCTCGCTCCAGAAATAACGATACAAATTCTGAACCCATTCAAAATAGCTTACGGTTACGCCGCCACCATTAGCCAAAATATCCGGTACTACAAATACTCCCTTAGCATCAAGAATAGCATCCGCATCCGGAGTTGTGGGTCCATTAGCACCCTCGGCGATAATCGTAGCTTGTACAGCATCTGCATTTTCCGCGGTAATCTGTAGCTCCATAGCGCAGGGTGCCAAAACAGTTACCTTCATAGCCAAAAGCTCAGCATTCGTAATCGCCTTGCTACCAGGATACCCTACAACACTACCTGTCTCCTTCACATATCTATCTACATCATAGCAATCAAAGCCATCGGGATTGTAAATTGCGCCAAAAACGTCGCTCAAAGCCACAACCTTAACCCCAGCATCACAGAACAGCTTCGCTGTCCAGCTGCCCACATTGCCAAAGCCCTGCACAGCTGCAGTAGCATCACTCGGGGCGATGCCCTTCAGCTTCAAAGCCTCCAGAGCGGCCACTACGACACCACGGCCGGTAGCAGCAGTACGACCTAGGGACCCGCCCACAGCAATAGCCTTACCAGTAATAAACCCAGGCTCGTATTGACCGGTCAGTTTGCTAAATTCATCCATCATCCAGCCCATAATCTGAGCATTAGTATTCATATCAGGAGCGGGAATATCTCTCTTTTCGCCAATAATCGGCGCGATTTTATCAATAAACCCACGAGTCAAGGCCTCTAATTCACGCTTAGAAAGCTTGGAGGGATCCACAATAATACCGCCCTTGCCACCGCCATAGGGCAGGCCTGCTACAGCGCATTTGCAGGTCATCCAAAAGGCCAAGGTCTTAACCTCGTCCATGTTCACATTCTGATGATAACGCACACCGCCCTTGGCCGGTCCAAGAATAGTGCTGTGCTGGCTGCGATAGCCGGTGAAAACCTTAGTCGTACCATCGTCCATCTTCACAGGAATTGAAACCTCTAAAGTACGCTCGGGAGTAGCAATAATTTGGGCTGCACCAGCGTCCAGCTGCATTGCCTCAATCGCTTTATTCAGAGGAATTTGGGCCATTTCAAAAATATTCATAATCACGCCTCCTTTACAAGGTATTTTCTCCCTTGTTCTGCTCTTATTATAACGTGTATACAGAATACTTGTAAATAATTTTCAGCTAATTTCACAAAGATTTTGCATTTATAGTGTACTCTATATGGATAATCATGCTCATTAGGCTAGCATAATAAAAGACAGCCCTAAAAGAGCTGCCTTTTCACAATATAATTCACTTATTTAATGGGAACTCATCATAAACTCGACCAAAATCTATGCCGCCGATGACCTTATTCTTATACATGGCTCTGATGCCCTTCTCGCCCTCCTCCATATGGGGAGAGGTGATGCCATAGCGCCTGCTCAGCCATACCTCGACGAAAGCAGCCAGATTATCGCAGGCCTTCAAAACCTGACCATCAATAGCGTGATAGCCCTGCTCATTATAGTGCTGATTAATCTCTTCTATAGTCGTCTGCAAAATTTGCCCATGTACCTTCACTCTATTGGTGAATTCATTTTGGGTATAGTACAAAATATCCTCATGCCAGCTGTAGGGCAACAGAGGCAGAATTTTTTCTGCCACCAAGCGCTCTTCAATCTTTTTAATCAAGTCATCTAGACCCGGCACACTGCGCTTCACTGGGCTCACAATATCACGGGTGAGCACCTCCGGCAAATCGTGGAATAGGCCGCACAGAAAATCGCCCACTATGCGCTCATCGCAGGCGCCTAATTTCACAGCACAGAAATAACCCATAATGGCTACCAAAAGCACGTGCCCCATAACTGAAGTCTCCGGCACGCGAGGAGATTGAGCCCAACGCCTTTGAAAGCGTAGCTGACCAATCAAGTCGATAAATTTACTGCTCTTACCCTTCAGTGCCAGCTTCTTCACTGCTGCCAAATCATAATGATCCTCCAGCTCGCTTTCGATAATCGCCTTAGTATCCTCGCTACCGTAAATGCCTTCGTTGAAATGATAGATTATTTCAAACTCCCATTTAGTTGCCAAATAATGCGCAGCTCTGAGGAGCTTCTTTTCCATAGGACAGTAGCTTGCATCCTCTAGATAGCGCTGCATCTTTTGCATGAACTCTTCTTGGATATCCGGGATGCGTCTGCGCAGCTCCCCATAGACCCAAGCATTGAGCTCCTTGCCATAAACACGCATCATCTCATGGAACACGGTTGGCTTGATATCCGTAAGCACATTGCGCTGTAGGAACTCAAAAATACCGCCCTCAATCAACCTGCGCCAATTGATTTTAGCGCCGTGGTCATCCTCCTCATGGCGTGCCAGCACATACACGATCATCATTTTATGGGCTTGTTTATCCAATTCGGTAAAGCCCATGGGGCGAATATGCTCATTCCAGCGTTGGATATGGGCTGCTTCGTATAAAAACTCTATAAAACTTTTCGTAAGCATATTTTTCCTCCTGTGCAATTGCTCTATAATCATATTTTACTACAAATGCACAAAAAGAAAAAGCAGGAACCGAAGTTCCTGCTTCATTGTGCTCGCTTTATTAGATGAGCTCGATAATAGCCATTTCTGCAGCATCGCCGCGACGGGGACCTACTCTGTAAATACGAGTAAAGCCGCCTTGTCTGCCTTCATATTTCGGAGCGATTTCTTCAAACAGCTTTTTGGTAACAGTTTCATCAACCAGTACAGCCAGAACCTGACGACGAGCATGCAGGTCATTGCGTTTTGCCAAAGTAATCAGTTGAGCGGATTGCTTAGCAACTTCTTTAGCTTTGGTAACGGTTGTTTCGATTCTGCCATATTTGAAGAAGGAAGTTAAAATGCTACGAAACAGAGCTTTACGGTTGCTGGAGTTACGACCCAGTTTTCTGTATGCCATGTGCTTCTGACCCCCTTAATTATTCTTCATCAGTTTTGCGTAAGGACAATCCAAGATCGCTAAGCTTCTTCTTAACTTCATCCAAGGATTTCTTACCCAGGTTACGAACCTTCATCATATCTTCTTCGGTCTTTTGAGTTAATTCCTCAACGGTATTGATACCGGCGCGACGCAAGCAGTTATTGCTGCGAACGGACAGATCAAGATCGTCAATGGACATTTGAGCCGGTCCATTTTCAGGCTTATCCTCTGCTACAGCTTCACTACCGCCCTTTAGGTTGATAGTACCAGCATCAGCATCGCCAGTATGGAACAACTTGAGATAATCAATTAAGATGCCGGAAGCCATATTTACAGCTTCATCAGGCATAATGCTACCATCGGTCCAAACTTCCAAAGTCAGCTTGTCGTAGTTAGTAACATTACCTACGCGGGTATCATTAACAGCAAATTTTACTCTGGTAATAGGGGAGTAAATGGAATCTACCGGAATAATGCCGATAGGTTGATCCGGTTGCTTGTTTTTATCCGCAGGCACATAACCGAGGCCTTTATCAACATGGATTTCCATATTGAATACTGCGTCCTTATCCAAAGTCGCAATGTGCAGCTCAGGGTTCAAAATCTCTACATCGCTGTCAGCCACAATATTAGCTGCAGTTACCTCTTGCTCACCGGAGCATTCAATGCGCAGGACTTTTTCCTCTTCGCCTTCCATTTTCAGGCACAATGCCTTGATGTTCAGGATGATGTCAGCAACATCCTCGCGAACACCAGGAATAGTAGCAAACTCATGCAGTACACCGTCAATCTTAACGTAAGTTACTGCGGCACCCGGCAGGGAGGACAGCAGTACACGACGCAGGCTGTTGCCCAGTGTAATGCCATAGCCTCTCTCCAGCGGCTCCCAAACAAATTTGCCATAGCGACCATCTTCGCTGATCTCAGCTGTAACCATCTTAGGTTTTTCCATTTCAATCATTCGGAAAGCCTCCTTCTTTCGCGTATTACCACAATACGTCTCTCAGTGGGTGGCACAAGATGTTCATTAATTATTTAGAGTACAACTCAACGATGAAGTGCTCTTCAATAGGAACATCAATTTCCTCACGAGTCGGGTAACGATCTACTTTGCCGCTCAGGTTAGCAGCATCCAGAACCAGCCAAGCCGGAACTGCTTTAGTAGCCAGAGTTTCGTCCATGCCTTTGAAATATTCCTTAGCACGGCTGTTTTCCATAACGGTAACAACGTCACCAACTCTAACCAATGCGGAAGGAATGTCCAAACGTTTGCCGTTAACAGCAATATGGCCATGTCTTACGATTTGGCGAGCTTGACGGCGGGTGTTAGCCAAGCCCAGACGGAAAACAACGTTATCAATTCTTCTTTCCAAAAGGATCAACAGGTTTTCACCGGTGATGCCTTCCATTTTCTTAGCTTTATCATAGTAGCCACGGAATTGTTTTTCCAGGACACCATAGATAAATTTAGCTTTTTGTTTTTCAGTTAACTGAATGCCATACTCGCTTTTCTTTCTGTTTTGGCGTTTAGCTTGGCGCTTAGATTCCTTGCTAATGCCCAGAAATTGAGGAGCAAGACCTAAAGATCTGCATCTTTTCAGGACAGGCGTTCTATCAATTGCCATCTATGTACACCTCCAATTATACTCTTCTACGTTTCGGCGGACGGCAGCCGTTATGCGGAATGGGGGTAACGTCCTTAATGGAGTTAACTTCCAGACCTGCAGCTTGAAGTGCACGGATAGCAGCTTCACGACCTGCGCCGGGGCCTTTTACAAATACTTCAACATTTTTCAAGCCATGCTCCATAGCAGCTTTGGTTGCTTCTTCAGCAGCCATTTGTGCAGCAAACGGAGTGCTCTTACGGCTGCCACGGAAACCGAGGCCGCCTGCGGAGGCCCAGCTCAAAACGTTACCTTCAGTATCGGAGATGGTAACAATAGTATTATTGAAGGTGGAGCGAATGTGTGCTACACCGTTAATGATATTTTTGCTAACTTTCTTTTTGTTGCGAACAACTTTCTTGCCAGCCACTGGTTTATCCCTCCCTCGCTAATTATTTCTTCTTGCCTGCAATAGTACGTTTCGGACCTTTACGGGTGCGGGCATTGTTCTTAGTGTTTTGACCACGTACGGGCAGACCCATACGATGTCTACGGCCACGATAGGAGCCAATTTCAATTAAGCGTTTGATGTTGAGGGATTCCTCACGGCGGAGGTCACCTTCTACTTTATAGTCGTTATCCAGGGTCTCACGAATCTTGGAAACTTCTTCCTCGGTCAGATCACGAACGCGAGTGTCAGGATTGATACCAGTTTTAGCTAAGATTTCACGAGAGAGAGTCAGGCCGATACCATAAATATACGGCAGTGCATACTCAATGCGTTTATCTCTCGGCAAATCGACACCAGAAATACGTGCCATTAATGTGCACCTCCTTCTTAACCTTGTTTTTGTTTATGCTTCGGGTTTTCGCAAATTACCATTACATGGCCTTTACGTTTAATGACTTTGCATTTTTCACATATTGGCTTAACAGACGGTCTTACTTTCATAATTTAAACCTCCTCTTTGCCTGTCTTGGTTATTTATACCGATAAGTAATTCTTCCACGATTGAGGTCGTACGGAGTAAGCTCCACGGTAACCTTATCACCAGGCAAAATCTTGATGAAGTTCATACGAATCTTACCGGATATATGTGCTAGAATTACATGACCGTTTACCAGTTGTACTTGGAACATAGCATTGGGAAGTGCTTCAAGAATTGTGCCTTCAACCTCAATTACATCCTGTTTGGACACTTCTTTACCTCCTTATTTGCTACATCCGAGACTAGCCTTAACATCAGCATATACCTTGTCGATAGCCTGTAGGCCGTCGATGTCCTTGAATAAGCCTTGTTTGGTATAGTACTCGATCAACGGTTCAGTTTGAGCATGATATGCTTGTAAACGATTCTTTACGGTTTCCTCTTTATCGTCATCGCGTTGATAGAGGTTGCCGCCGCACTTATCGCACACGCCCTCTACCTTGCTGGGGTTGAAGCTTACGTGGTAGGTTGCGCCGCAGGATTTGCAGATGCGGCGACCGGTTACACGGCCAACCAGCTCGGAGTCGGGAACAGCGATATTCACAACACCGGTCAATTTAATGCCCAGGTCTTTCAGGATTCCGTCCAGAGCAATTGCTTGCTCCTCAGTTCTCGGGAAGCCATCTAAAATGAAGCCATTTGCACATTCAGGCTTGGACAAGCCTTCACGAACGATGCCAATGGTTACGACGTCGGGGACCAAGCCACCAGCGTCCATGTATCTTTTTGCCTCTTTACCAAGCTCGGTGCCTTGCTTTACAGCAGCACGGAACATGTCACCTGTAGAGATGTGAGGGATTTTAAATTCATCAATGAGTCTTTCTGCTTGAGTGCCTTTGCCAGCACCCGGAGGTCCCATTAAAAGAATATACATTCTGAATTCCTCCTATTTCATAAAGCCATGATAATGACGCATCAGTACCAGAGACTCTATCTGCTTCATAGTATCCAATGCAACGCCAACTACGATCAAAAGAGCAGTACCGCCGAAGTAAATACCTTCGATGCGGGTCATCCAGCCAATAGCATGAGGCATCAGCGCGATTAAAGAGAGGAAGATGGCGCCTGCCAGAGTTATTCTGGACATTACTCTATCAAGATAATCAGTTGTAGGCTTACCAGGACGAAGTCCCGGGATAAAGCCGCCGTTCTTTTTGATGTTATCGGAAAGGTCTCCGATGTTAAAGCTTACTGCTGTGTAGAAGTAAGTGAAGAACAAAATCATCAGAACGTAGAGAGTGGTCTGCACGGGGCTACCCCATTCGAACCACTTACCAAGGGTTTTAACCCAAGGAACATCCACAAACTGGGCGATAGTCACAGGGAACATCAAAACGCTGGAAGCGAAGATGATGGGAATAACGCCTGCTGTGTTAACCTTTAAGGGAATATAGCTGGTATGACCGCCATATGCTTTCTTGCCTACAACACGCTTTGCATATTGAACGGGAATTTTGCGAATACCCTGGGAAATCATGATTACGAAAACGATCATGGCCAGAGCAATAGCCGCGAACAAAATTACGTTCAAGATGTTGACCGTGCCTGCTTGTAAATATTGGAAAATTATTTTTAAGCCATCGGGCAGTCTGGAAACGATACCGGCAAAGATGATTAGGGAGATACCATTGCCAACACCGCGAGCAGTCATCTGCTCACCAATCCACATGAGGAAGATCGTTCCTGCGGTTAAGGTCAGGGCAATCAGCAGAATTGAACCAATTCCGGGGTTATTGATTGCCATGCGCAGGCCGTAGGCCATGCCGCAGGCTTGGATAAACGCCAAAGCCACCGTCAGCATACGAGTGAGCTTTGTCGTTTTCTTATAGCCTTCTTCGCCCTCCTTGGACCATTGCTCCAAGGTTGGTACAACCACCTTCAACAGCTGCAAAATAATAGAAGCATTGATATATGGGGTAATACTCATAGCAAAAATTGAGAATTTGCTCAAGGCGCCGCCGCTGAACATATCTAGCAGGCCAAACAGGTTGCCGCTGCGGAAGAGCTGTTCAATTACTGAAGCGTTTACGCCAGGAACAGGTATATGTGTTCCAGCCCTGAATACGATGAACATGGCGAGAGTAAATATAACTTTTTGCCTGAGTTCTGTAATTCTAAAAATGTTTGCGAGGGCTGCTAACACTTTAGATCACCTCAATCTTACCGCCAGCTGCAATGATTTTTTCTTCAGCGGTTTTGCTGAAGCCCATAGCTTGAACAGTAAGCTTTTTGGTCAATTCACCATTGCCAAGAATACGGATACCGTCGCGAACATTCTTAACGATACCTTCTTCAATGAGCATTACAGGTTCAACAACGGTGCCGTCCTCAAAACGATTGAGTACGGAAACGTTGATTTCAACATAATCTTTACCAAATTTATTGTAGAAACCGCGTTTCGGAAGACGCAGGTACAAAGGTCTTTGACCACCTTCAAAACCAGGGCGCTTTACGCCGCCGGAACGGGATTTTTGACCCTTCTGGCCTTTACCGGAAGTTTTGCCGAGGCCGGAGCCCAGGCCACGACCTACGCGAACTGCTACACGTTTAGATCCCGGAGCGGGAGACAATTCATGTAAATTCATCTTCAAGTACACCTCCTTGTCTTACGCTTCTTCAACTTTCACGAGATGTTCTACTTTATGAATCATGCCGCGAATAGTCGGAGTATCTTCTTTAACTACGCTAGTATTAATTTTGCCTAAGCCCAGAGCTTTTACGGTTGCGCGTTGATCTTTGGGGTAACCGATCAGGCTGCGGGTCAGGGTGATTTTAACTTGTGCCATGACAAATTCCTCCTCTTAGCCCAGCAGTTCTTCTACGGTTTTACCACGCAGAGCTGCAACAGATTCAGCAGATTTCAAGGTCTTCAGAGCTTCAATGGTTGCACGAACCATATTGTTCGGGTTGTTAGAACCTTGAGATTTGGTCAGGATATCACGAACGCCTGCCAGTTCCAATACGGCACGAACGGGGCCGCCAGCGATAACGCCGGTACCTTTTCTAGCCGGTTTCAGGAATACGCGGCCTGCGCCGAATACACCAATGATTTCATGAGGAATGGTGGTGCCTACCAGAGGAACGCTAACCAGGTTTTTCTTAGCGTCTTCAACGCCCTTGCGGATAGCTTCAGGAACCTCTGCAGCTTTACCCAGGCCCATGCCTACATGACCATTTTCATCACCTACAACAACAAGTGCAGCGAAGGAGAAACGACGTCCGCCTTTAACAACCTTAGCAACACGGTTTATTAAAACGACTCTTTCTTGCAATTCGTTTTCTTTATTTTCGAAGTTCGCCACTTTATTTCCTCCTTCTCTTAGAATACAAGGCCAGCTTCGCGAGCAGCTTCAGCCAGGGCAGCTACACGGCCGTGGTACAGATAGCCACCACGATCGAATACAACTTCCTTTACGCCTTTAGCCAGTGCCTTTTCAGCGATTGCCTTACCTACAGCCTTAGCAGCTTCAATGTTGCCGCCGTAGTTTTCTTTCAGATTCTTTTCTACGGTGCTAGCAGCAGCGATGGTTTCGCCGGTCTCATCGTTAATAACCTGAGCATAGATGTTAGCCAGGGAACGATATACGTTCAGACGAGGTTTTTCTGCAGTACCGATGATATATCTACGAGAACGGAGATGACGTTTTTGACGTTTCTCGTTTTTATCAACTCTGTTAAACAAGAGTTTCACTCCCTTCTTTTAGAAATTATTTCTTGCCTTTAGCGCCAGCTTTACCAATCTTACGACGAACATGTTCGCCTTCATAACGGATACCTTTACCTTTATAGGGTTCGGGCGGACGCAGGGTACGAATATCAGCAGCAACTGCACCTACTTGCTCTTTGTTAGCACCGCTTACAACGATCTTGTTCGGAGCGGGAACTTCAAAGGTAATACCAGCAGGCGGCTCTTTAACTACCGGGTGAGAGAAACCCAGGGTGAAGTTAATGTTGTTGCCTTGTTTAGCAGCACGGTAGCCAACGCCTTGGATTTCCAAGGTCTTGGAGAAACCAGTGGTTACGCCAACGATCATGTTGTTGATCAGAGTACGGGACAGACCATGCAGGGAACGGTTTTCTTTTTCATCGTTCGGACGCTCAACAGTGATAACACCGTTGTCCATGGTCAATTTCATGTTTTTGCTGATTTGGCGAGCCAATTCGCCTTTAGGACCTTTAACGGTCACATAGTTATTTTCAATGGTAACTGTTACACCAGCGGGAACAGTAATTGGCATTTTACCAATTCTAGACACGTGCGAGCACCTCCTATCTTTTCAGTATTACCATACGTATGCAAGAACTTCGCCGCCCAAGCCTGCTTTACGAGCAGCTTTGTCGGTCATCAAGCCTTGGGAAGTAGAAATTAATGCAATACCCAGACCTCCGAGGACTCTAGGCAGTTGGTCTTTTTGAGAGTAAACTCTCAGACCAGGTTTGGAAATACGTTTAATACCGGAGATAACCTTCTCTTTATTTGCACCGTATTTCAGGGTGACTTTGATCATGCCTTGCTTGTTGTCAGCAATTACTTCAAAATCTTTAATGAAACCCTCAGTTTTCAGAATTTCTGCGATAGCAAGTTTCATCTTGCTGCTGGGGATTTCAACTTTATCATGATGAACTGAATTTGCGTTACGAATACGGGTAAGCATATCAGCAATCGGGTCGGTCATTACCATACTTAAATACCCTCCTTCCTTGTTGTCTGTCTTACCAGCTTGCTTTGGTTACGCCCGGAATAGCACCTTTGTAAGCATATTCACGGAAGCAGATACGGCAGAGGCCAAATTTACGCATATAGCCATGAGGTCTGCCGCATACTTTGCAGCGGTTATATTGGCGAACTTCGTATTTAGGCTCGCCTTTCCATTTTTCAATCAGGGCTTTTTTAGCCACGGTATTCCCTCCTCACTTATGCGCCAAACGGCATTCCGAGAAGTCTGAGCAATTCTCTAGCTTCTTCGTCAGTCTTAGCAGTAGTTACAATGATGATATCCATGCCACGAACTTTATCGATCTTATCGTATTCGATTTCCGGGAAAATCAATTGTTCTTTCAGGCCCAGGGCGTAGTTGCCACGGCCGTCAAAAGCGGAAGCGCTAACACCGCGGAAGTCACGTACACGCGGAAGAGCGAGATTCATCAGTTTATCAAGGAAATAGTACATACGGTCGCCACGCAGAGTAACTTTAGCGCCCAGAGGCATGCCTTGACGTACTTTGAAAGCTGCGATGGATTTCTTAGCTTTGGTGATTACAGGTTTTTGACCTGCGATTTGAGTCATATCAGCAACTGCTGCTTCCAGAGCCTTGCTGTTGCCAACTGCTTCGCCAACACCCATGTTGATGACAACTTTCTCTACTTTGGGGATTTCCATTACATTTTTATATTGGAATTTGTCGTGAAGAGCTTTAACTACTTCGGACAAATATTTTTCTTGCAATCTGGTCTTTGCCATTCAGTTATTTCCTCCTTTCCCGGAAAATTATTTATCGATTACTTCACCGCATTTTTTGCAAACTCTTACGGATGCGCCTGCAACTTCGGTCTTTTTAATACGGGTAGCTTTTTTGCAAGCCGGGCATACCACCATTACCTTAGAAGCGGTAATCGGAGCTTCCTTAGTAATAATACCGCCTTGAGGATTTGCTTGAGACGGTTTGGTATGACGTTTTACTTTATTTACGCCTTCAACAACCACTTTGGCTTTCTTAGGCAGAGCTTCAACGACCTTACCTTGCTTGCCCTTATCCTTACCGGACAGAACAAGAACGGTATCGCCTTTTTTAACATGCAGCTTTACAGCATTTGCCATGTCAAGAACACCTCCTTATAGTGCGTTATCTAATTTCTTACAGCACTTCCGGTGCCAGAGAAATGATTTTCATGAAGTCTTTTTCACGGAGCTCACGAGCAACAGGCCCAAAAATACGGGTGCCGCGGGGGCTCTTGTCGTCTTTAATAATTACAGCAGCGTTCTCATCGAAGCGGATGTAGGAACCGTCAGCGCGGCGAACACCCTTAGCGGAACGAACAACAACTGCTTTAACTACGTCACCTTTTTTTACAACGCCACCGGGTGATGCATCTTTAACAGAAGCTACGATAACGTCGCCAATATTAGCATATTTACGGTAAGAACCGCCTAATACACGAATACACATAACTTTCTTAGCGCCGGTGTTATCACCAACATTAAGGATAGTTTGTTGTTGTATCATGGATTTCCCTCCCTTGCCGGACTAATACTCGGCAAAATTATTTTGCACGCTCTAAAATCTCAATAACGCGCCAGCATTTATCCTTGGACAGAGGACGAGTTTGCATGATTTGCACTACGTCACCAATGTGTGCTTCGTTATTTTCGTCATGAGCTTTAAATTTAATAGTATGTTGTACGCCTTTTTTGTACAGCGGATGCTGAACGAAACGTTCTACTGCAACTACTACAGTTTTTTGCATTTTATCGCTGACAACTTTACCAATACGGGTAACACGTGCGTTTCTTTCTTCGGTCACGACTGTTTCCTCCTTGTTATATCTCAAAACAGTTAAGCCTTGAGCTCACGTTCACGCTGGATTGTTTTGATACGGGCAATGGATTTCTTTACGTCACGAATCTTCATGGGGTTTTCACATTGACCGGTTGCCATTTGAAAACGCAGGTTGAAAAGTTGTTCTTTCAAATCTGCCAATTTGGTGTCTAACTCAGCAGCAGACAATTCACGAATTTCTGTTGTTTTCATTAAGCTTCACCACCCTTTTCTTGTGCGGCAGCTTCAGCTTCCTGTTGAGCCTTGGTCACAAATTTGCATTTGATCGGCAGTTTGTGGCTAGCAAGACGCATAGCTTCCTTAGCTACTTCTTCGCTAACACCGTTCATTTCGAACAGTACGCGACCAGGTTTAACTACTGCTACCCAGTATTCCGGGGAACCTTTACCAGAACCCATACGAGTTTCAGCAGGCTTTGCGGTAATCGGTTTGTCCGGGAAAATTTGAATCCATACTTGACCACCACGTTTGATGTAACGGGTCATTGCAATACGAGCAGCCTCGATTTGACGGTTGGTGATCCAAGCGGGCTCCAGAGCTACCAGGCCGTAATCGCCATGGGAGATCTTGTTGCCACGCATAGCACGGCCGGTCATACGACCTCTATGTTGTTTACGATGTTTAACTCTCTTCGGTAATAACATGTCAGATTATGCCTCCTTTGCCGGAGCAGCCTTAACTGCTTCTTTGCTTTCAGGAAGAACCTCGCCTTTGTAGATCCATACCTTTACGCCGATGCGGCCATAAGTGGTATGTGCTTCTGCAGTGCCATAATCAATGTCAGCACGCAGAGTGTGCAGAGGAATGCTGCCTTCACGATAGGATTCGCTACGAGCGATTTCAGCACCGCCCAGACGACCGCCGCAGGTAATCTTGATACCCTTAGCGCCCATACGCATGGTACGGCCAACGCATTGTTTCATTGCACGACGGAAAGCGATGCGGCGTTCCAGTTGAGCTGCAATGTTCTCTGCAACCAAGGTTGCGTCCATATCCGGGGTTTTAACTTCTACGATGTTGATGTCGATAGCGCTTTCAGTCATTTTCTTCAGGTCGGATTTCAGCAGTTCAATGTTGCTGCCTTGACGACCGATTACCATACCAGGTTTTGCAGTATGGATGGAAATGCGGGCTTTATTGCTTGCGCGTTCGATTTCTACCTTGGAGATACCGGACAGGAACAATTTTTCTTTAATGAATTCACGGATTTTAATATCTTCTAACAAGTACTTCTCATAGTCCTTATCAGCGTACCATTTGGAATCCCAGCCTTTGATAACGCCAACACGGAGACCATGCGGATTAACTTTTTGACCCACTATCTTTTCCCTCCTTCTGACGGGATATTATTTTTCTTTAACAGCTACGGTTACGTGGCTAGAACGTTTCAAAATCTTGAAAGCTTGTCCACGAGAACGGGGATGAATGCGTTTCATGGTCGGGCCTGCATCTACGAAGCAGGTGGATACGATCAGGTTATCCACGTTCATGTCAAAGTTATGCTCTGCGTTAGCTACTGCGCTGCGCAGAACTTTCTCGATTACCTCAGAACCAACCTTCGGGGTGAATTTGAGGATAGCGAATGCTTCACCAACGGACTTGCCGCGGATCAGATTGATTACGATGCGCAGTTTGCGCGGAGCAATGCGAATATATTTAGCAACTGCCTTTGCTTCCATTGTCTATTTCCTCCCTTCCCCTTATTTTAAACCGGTGGTCTTGTCTGCGTGACCTTTGTAAGTACGAGTAGGAGCGAATTCTCCCAATTTGTGGCCTACCATATCCTCGGTGATGAACACGGGAACATGTTTGCGTCCGTCATGAACCGCAATGGTGTGACCAACGAAAGACGGAATAATAGTAGAGCTGCGAGACCAGGTCTTAACAACTTTTTTATCATTAGCGGCATTAAGCGCGTCAATCTTTTTCAAAAGACTTGCATGGACAAAAGGTCCTTTTTTAACTGATCTGGACACTAGGTTAGCCTCCTTTCTTTATCCTGCTATATTATTTGGTTCTACGTTTCAAAATTAACTTAGTAGAAGCTTTCTTCTCTTTGCGAGTACGAGTACCGAATGCACATTTACCCCAAGGAGTAACAGGACGCTTACGACCAACGGGGGAGTGACCTTCACCACCGCCGTGCGGATGGTCGTTCGGGTTCATTACAACGCCGCGGTTTGCAGGACGGATGCCCAACCAACGAGAACGACCAGCTTTACCGATGCAGATGTTTTCAGCGTCGATGTTGCCAACCATACCGATGGTAGCACGGCAGTTGATATGTACTTTACGGATTTCGCCGGAGGGCAGACGCAGCAGAGCGTAGTCGCCTTCCTTAGCCATCAGCTGAGCACTGGTACCAGCGCTACGAGCCATTTGGCCGCCCTTACCAATCTTCATTTCCACATTGTGCACGGTGGTGCCCAGGGGAATGTTCTTCAGCGGCAGGCAGTTACCGGTCTTGATATCTGCGTCAGTACCGCTTACTACGGTATCGCCAACCTTCAAATCCAGGGGAGCGATGATGTAACGTTTTTCGCCGTCTGCATAGTTGATCAGAGCGATGCGAGCGTTACGGTTAGGATCGTATTCAATGGTAGCAACCTTAGCGGGGATGCCGTCCTTGTTGCGTTTGAAGTCAATGATACGATATTGTCTCTTATGGCCGCCGCCTTGATGGCGAACAGTCATCTTACCAGTGTTGTTACGGCCAGCATGTTTGTCGAGCTTCTCGACCAGCGGGCGGTAAGGCTTGTCAGTCGTAATCTCTTCGAAGGCAGACACAGTAATAAAGCGTCTGGAAGGAGAATACGGATTAAAGCTTTTAATAGCCATTTAATTTGACCTCCTATTATACGTTAATTACATTCCTTCGAAAAGGGGAATCGTATTGCCTTCAGCAAGCTTCACGATTGCTTTCTTATAATCGGAACGTTTGCCAACATATTTACCCATGCGCTTGGTTTTGCCCATTACGCGGATAGTGTTTACATTAACAACCTTTACGCCAAATACTGCTTCAACAGCTTGACGAATTTCAACTTTGTTAGCGTCCAGGGGAACCTGGAAGGTGTATTTGTTTTCTTGCATCATTTGAGAGGTTTTCTCAGTGATGATGGGACGAATCAGTACGTCGCGAGGATTAGCAGCCATTATGCGAGCACCTCCTCAATTTTTTCTACAACATCTTTAGCAAGGAATACTTTCTTGCTGTTCAGGATATCAAAGCAGTTCAGGCCCATGTTGGTGATGGTGGTTACTTTCGGCATGTTGCGAGCGGAAAGTTCAACGTTTACGTTGCTGCCATCAGTGATGATCAGAGCCTTCTTGTCAGCAGCTTCAAAAGCGTTCAGCATGGAAGCTACATTCTTAGTTTTGGGAGCGTCGAAAGCCAAGCCTTCAACTACTACCAGTTCACCAGCTGCTACTTTAGCAGACAGTGCACAGCAAAGAGCCAGACGACGAGCCTTGCGGGGCATCTTCTTTGCATAGCTGCGGGGTTGGGGGCCGAAAGTGCAGCCGCCGCCTACCCAGATAGAGGAACGGATAGAACCGCAACGAGCATGACCGGTGCCTTTTTGTTTCCAAGGCTTGCGGCCACCGCCACGAACCATACCACG
This sequence comes from Phascolarctobacterium sp., assembly GCA_034086985.1. GTDB lineage: Bacteria > Bacillota > Negativicutes > Acidaminococcales > Acidaminococcaceae > Phascolarctobacterium_A. The sequence continues at coordinate 1,506 of JAXDZG010000008.1, read as the reverse complement.
GGTCTTGGTTGCGGAAGTACCTTGACGTTGGTTAGCCAGCTGCATTACTACTGCTTGGTGTACTACAGCTTCGTTGAACTCAGCGCCAAATACGGAATCATTTAATTCTATTTCACCGGCAACTTGACCGGCCAGATTATATACTGATAACTTCGGCATTAGAAGCATCCTCCTTTCTTTCGCTTATCTTATTTCTTCGGTTTTACGGTTTCTTTCAGAACTACGTAAGAACCAGTTGCACCAGGGATGGCGCCTTTTACCAGAATAAGATTACGTTCTGCGTCTACACGAGCAACGGTCAGACGTTGAACGGTTACATTTTGATTGCCCATACGGCCAGGCAGTTTCTTGCCTTTGATTACGCGGCCGCCAGGACCAGAATGCATGGGACCCATGGAGCCGGGTTCACGATGGGATTTGGAACCGTGTTTCATAGGACCACGAGCGAAATTGTGGCGCTTAATAGTGCCTGCAAAGCCTTTGCCGCGGGATACGCCGCTTGCATCGATCAGTTCACCAGCTGCGAAGATTTCAGCAGTGATTTTTTGACCGATTGTATATTCAGAAGGAGCAGACAGACGCAATTCTCTGACAAACTTAACCGGCGCTACGCCAGCTTTGTCAAAATGGCCTTTCATGGGTTTGGTGGTATGTTTTTCTTTGATTTCACCAAAACCAAGTTGAACAGCGTTGTAACCGTCTGTTTCTTCGGTTTTGTTTTGAAGTACTACGCAAGGACCAGCTTCTACAACAGTTACAGGGATCAGCTTGCCGTCAGCTTCAAAAATTTGGGTCATGCCCAGTTTTTTGCCTAAGATACCTTTAGCCATTATTGCACCTCCTCCTTACAGTTTAATTTCGATGTCAACGCCAGCGGGAAGATCAAGACGCATCAGAGCATCAACGGTCTTAGCGGTGGGTTCCAGAATGTCTACCAGTCTTTTGTGGGTGCGCATCTCGAATTGTTCACGAGAGTCTTTGTTAACGTGAGGAGAACGCAGAATGGTGTAAATGTTTTTCTCAGTCGGCAGGGGAATCGGACCGGATACTTGAGCGCCGGTACGTTTTGCAGTTTCTACAATCTTGGTAGCACTTTGGTCAAGTGCTTTGTGGTCATACGCTTTCAGGCGTATTCTAATCTTTTGAGACTTAGCCATTAAAAAAATAACCTCCTAAAATCGCCCAGTTTCTATGAACGGACATACTCCGTGAAAATCTCCCTGTCTAACAGGCAAGCAACCTTTCACATCATCGCAGGGCCATACCAACAAACATAAGAATATGAGGGGGTGACTAGCCCCCCTCATATATATCAGGGATCTAACTTAAAAATCGGGATTTACCGTAAGTTTTTAGAATTAAACTTCTTCAACCTCGGAAACAACGCCAGCGCCAACGGTACGACCGCCTTCGCGGATAGCGAAACGCAGACCTTTTTCAATAGCGATCGGGGTGATCAGTTCTACTTCCATGGTTACGTTATCGCCAGGCATTACCATTTCTACA
>JAXDZG010000007.1:0-20989 GCA_034086985.1 Phascolarctobacterium sp. | reverse complement strand
GGTGCTATGATGGGCTTCATGGGCATGGGTATGGCCGGTATGCAAGGTGCTAACATGATGAATGGCATTAACCAACAAATGGGTTATCCTCCCCAAGGCGGCTATCCCGGTGGCCCCCAAGGCTATCCTCCTCAAGGCGGTTATCCCAATGGACCTCAAGACTATCCTCCTCAGGGTGGCTATGCCGGTGCTCCCCAAGGCTATCCTCAACAGGGCGGCTATCCCGGTGCGCCCCAAGGCATGGCTGGCGCAGCTCCCGCTGCTCCCGCAGGCTGGACCTGCAGCTGTGGCCAAAGCGGCAACACCGGCAAATTCTGTGGTGCTTGTGGCAAACCCAAGGAAGAGCCCAAGGCTGGCTGGACCTGTAGCTGTGGTCACGCTGGCAATACCGGCAAATTCTGCGCTGAATGCGGCAAGCCCCAGCAAGCAGCAGCACCTGCTGGCTGGACCTGCTCCTGCGGCACTGTAAACCAGGGCAAGTTCTGCGCTAACTGCGGCTCCAAGAAGCCGGCGGATGCGCCCCTCTATAAATGCGACAAATGCGGTTGGGTTCCGCCTGATCCGAAGAATCCGCCCAAATTCTGCCCTGAGTGCGGCGATTTGTTCGATGAGAGAGATATTCAATAATAGGCACATTCTGAACGATTTATAGAAGAATATCAAAAATCGCCCCATAGTAATCGGCGGAGGCCCTCGCAAAAGCAACACCCCGCGACCCTCCGCCACTCCCCATAGATATGTTTATTTCTATTTTAAGAAGAGGTGAGTTTTATGGCTGAGACCAGTGTTGGCTATAAATGCCTATGCTGCGGTGCTCCTCTGAGCTTTCTTCCCGGTGCGGAAAAAGTAACCTGCGAGTATTGTGGCACAGAGCTGGAAATCAAAACAGTTGAGGAAATGTTCGCCAAGAAGGAGGCTGCGGCTGCACAAGCTCAGGCCGCCAAGGAGGCAAAATGGGATACCGCTGCTGCAGGCAACGAGTGGGAAAAGGAAGAGGCCGAAATGATGAAGGCCTTCACCTGCTCCAGCTGCGGCGCCGAAATCGTCAGCGATGGCAACACCATGGCAACGGAATGCTGCTACTGTGGCAATCCCACCATGTTGCCCAGCCGCTTCGCCGGCATGTTAAAGCCTGACTTCATTATTCCCTTCAAAAAGAGCAAGGAAGAGGCTGTGGCTGCTCTCAAGAAATTCTACGAGGGCAAAAAGCTGTTGCCGGATGCTTTCACTGCCAATAACCGCGTGGAGGCTATCCAAGGAATGTACGTTCCCTTCTGGCTTTTCGATGCGGATATCAATGCTCAGGGCATGTATAAGGCCAAGCGTAGTACCGTGGTGACCACCGAGGATGAAGTCATCACCACCACCGATTACTACAACTGCCAGCGTGCCGGCACCATGAAATTCGAGCGCATCCCTGTGGATGGCTCCGAAAAAATGGATGACACCTTTATGGAAAGCATCGAGCCCTTTGATTATAGCGAAATGGTGCCCTTTAGCAGTGCTTACTTTACAGGCTACTTGGCAGATAAATATGACGTGGATGCCGAGGCTGCCGTGGACCGCGCCGACGAGCGCGTAAACACCAGCGCAAAAATGTGCTTGGCTAGCACCGTTGAAGGCTTTGATGGCGTGGAGCCCTCCGATGATTGCGCCGTTGTTAAAAGCGATAGTGCTGTGCACTATGCCATGGTGCCTGTGTGGATTTTAACTACCCGCTATAATAACGAGCCCTATACCTTTATGATGAATGGCCAAACGGGCAAGGTTGTGGGCAGCCTGCCCATCGACTATGGCAAGCTGCGCAATTACAGTGCTATGGCCTTTGCTATTTGCGCCGTTATAGCCTTTGCTATTCTCTATTTCGTATTATAAGGAGGCTGTCATAATGAAAAAATTATTTTTGATTTTCACATTACTGGCAGCAATGCTGCTCAGTGCGGCAACTGCCCTAGCGGCAGTGCCCAGCATCATGGACGATGCCAAGCTGCTCTCCAATGCAGATAGAGCTAAGGTGGCCCGTGTCCTCCAACAAGTGGAGAACAAATATAATGTGCGAGTGGGCGTGGTAACTGTCAAGAGCATTGGCAGCCAAAAGCCCGATGATTTTGCTAATCAGCTCATCGACAAGGCCTATAATAATGGTCCTAACGGCAACATTGTACTGCTGCAGGTGGTGGACCAACGCAAATGGTATATCAGCACTGACAAGAAGTTGAAGGATGTTGTAGTGGGCAACGAGGGCGTGGAATACATGAGCAAGGCCTTTGTTCCCTATCTGAAAAAGAATGATTATGCCGGTGCCTACACGGTGTATGCTACCAAGGCGGGTGAGCTTTTAGGATACTACCAGAAGAATGGTAAGGGCTGGAAACCGGAAAAGGGCTTCCCCCTGATGGCTTTGGTTGGTGCTCTAGTGGCCGGTTTGGCCGGTGCCTATCTCTATCGTGGCAGCTTGATGGCATCCATGAGCAACGTGCGCCAGCAGGTGGAGGCCAATGCCTACCTGAATAAGGAAAGCTTTAATTTGCTGGTCAGCGAAGATACCTATATGTATACCAATGTGAGTGTTGTGCCGCGCTCCAAGAGCAATGATTCCAGCGATGACGGCTCTGTGACCGAGAGCAGCAGTGATGATAATCATGGCGGCGGTGGCGGCGGCTACTAATTAGCTCTGTAGCGGCCAAAGGAGGTAATATGCGTAAGGCGAATACGGGCGATGGCTTCTTCCTCTGTTTCTTGGCAAATTTATTGCTCAACTGCGAGTGGGGTCTCATTGCCTTGCTTTTGTGGGCAATCAGCTATTTGTTTGGCTTTAGCTGGTATCCAGCAGCTGTTTTGGCAGCTTTTTGGGTGCTGATGGCCTTCAGTATAACCTCGGTTTTGGCATGGAGCAGCGGCGCTGAGGGCTTTCCAAGAAACCAGGACCTGCCCAATGTGAATCCTTATTCCGCAGGCAGGAGCGGCTTTGAGGAAAATCCTGTACATCATGAACGAAAATAAAAATTGATTTGAGGGAGCCAGAAGGAAATCCTGTTTCCAAGGCTCCCTTTAAATGCAATCACAAATATTAGGGTGAAAAGGAGATGTTACTTATGTTAAAAAAATTAAGCTATGGCATTATGATCGGCTTGTTGGCTTGTAGCGTAGTTGCTGGCTGCGGCGGTAGCAAGGATAAGGACTCTTCCTCCGGCGGCTCCACTACAGCTACTACCAGCGTGAAGAAGGCTGATGCGGAGCTGAAATTTGGTAGCTACACTGCCAAAATGTACAAGGTTGAAAACTCTGCCATGCTCTTCTTGCAAAACAGAAACAATCGTCCTAAACGCTTAAGCATTGATGGCAAGTACCTCTATGCTATGAACGAGCAAAAATACCTAGCAAAGCTCTTGATTGATGCTAATAAAAAGACCATCACCATGGATAATCCCGCCATTGCTAGCGGCCTTTGGGATCACTCCCATATTTCTGCTAACGGCTATGGTGTATACTTCGTAAAGAACAGCCGTCCCTATTTCTTGGCTAAATCCGGAAACAAGGAAGTGCTGGCCTATGGCAATTTCCGTCAAATAGAAGCATTGGATGACCGCACTGGTTATGTATATATGAACCAAAATGAGGTTTTTAAGGCAGAATTAAAGACCAATGGTGTCGTGTCCAAGAAGCTGGGCGAGGTGCGTCCGGAATTCACCGTACGCCGTGGTGGCAAGGATAATATTGGCGCCAATGTAGTGCTGCTGAGTGACAGGGATGGCTTCTACTGCTTCGGCCAATCCATCGAAAGCCGCAGCGTGGGCAGGGGCGTATTCTACGACAAGAACAATAAGTTTGTTACTTTCTATGGACCCTCCTATAAGAAGGATGCTCCCGCCCAAGACAAGGGCTATATCGGCATGCTGGGTGACGTAGTTGTAACCGACAGATATGTAATTATGTGCGACAAGGGCAAGGCTATGGTTAACCTGTACGACAAAAAGAGCGGACGCTGCCATGGTGCTTTGACCTTCTCCGAGGTGGGCGGCAAGAACACTACCTATATCAGCATGGCGACCATTGAGCGCAATAAGGTGCTGGTGGTTGCTGGTAACCCCAACGATAAGGAAAAGCTGGACAAGCTCTGGATTATGGAGCTGTAAGTTAGTAACGAACAGATACTCCGTGTAACGTTTCGTAACAGGAGTCTAAATCGAACTCTTTGTGCGTTATATATAGACATGAAGGAGGGCGACTGCATGCAAAAGAAACTCTTGAACTTGGCTGTGGCGGTAGCTGTGCTTGCACTGCACATGCCGGCAGCGGAGGCTGTAAGCTTAGGGAGCCTCGGCAATATTGGCCGTAGCAGCTCCTACAATAGAACGACGACTACTAATAATATGATTAATCAGGCCATCAACAAGGCGGTGAAGCAAATGGGTAATAAGACAGTAACCTTTCAGGATTTACCTCAGACTGCAGCTGATGTGGCTGTAGGCACCGATGCCCAGAAGGTAGCTGCCTACGCAGTGGCAGCTTTGGCTCGTTACGAGCAAAGCCCTGAGGATGCTTATGCCATGCTCAATGTGCTCTTAGGGCCACGTCTCTTAAATGGTGCGGACAAGCAGTTCATACAGGACCGTTTCCGCGGCAAAGCTTATCTCATGCGCTCCTACTTTAAGGGTGCAACTCCTAAAAACAATTACACTCCCAGCCAACCCTATACTGTGGATGTGCAAACCAATGACTATACCTACCAGCAGGAGGGCTATGCACGCTTTTTAATTACCTGCGGCGGTGCCGATAGCCCCCGTCCCATGACCTTACGCAAAAAGGGCTCCACCGGCGAATGGTTCCTGTGGGACTACAAGGGCTTACTCAGCGGCATTCGCATTCCGGCCTCCGAAGACCCCTGGGCATAAGGCACAGAGTTTTCCATTGCCCGCAAATTTGAGCGGATACCCTTTTCCTATCTCATTTCAGGCAGAATAAAAATATACTACATTTGTAGTTGTATGATACACAAAACGCAAGAATAAAAAGCTTCGATGAAGCGCTAAACTTAAGCGCTCCACCGAAGCTTTTTGGTTTTAGTTTTACTCTTAGGACTTACTTAAAAAACTACGTTAGTGCTCAATAACCAACCTACCCTCCACTTCTCTATACAAGTGGTGATGACTGGAGAAATATTCTTCAATAACATCCCTATAGGAGGTGGCCACTATCTTAAAGCCACCATTGGCCTCTATTTCCTCTAAGCTAATATCCAAAAAATCCTTGAGGTTGCTGAAATGATATTTGGAAAGGGCTACCTTATAAATCTTATCGGCAGGCAGGGGCGCACCATTAAAGGTAAATTCCTTAAATTGCTGCTTGCTGCGGCTCCATACCACACACAGGCCATGCGAAAGCTGATAAAATTCCGTATGGGCACCACTAAAGGCCTCCTCCCGCAGGAAGCGCTTAACCATACGCTGCAATTGGGCGCCGGTAACATGAATCATGTAGGTAGCTTCGTCATAGGGGAAGCATTCGGTATAATCCTTGTAATGGACTACTGGCCCCATGGACTTGCTGCGCACGGCTCCGGAGCCCATCAGGGCCATATCCACGCCCAGGCTGTCGCAGAGGGCATCCGCAGCCAGATTACCCAGGGCCGTTTCCTGAACGCGGCTGGGATGGGTCAGCTCTTTAGCAAAGCGCGTCACAATGCGATTATATTTTTTATCCGTAATCTCCTTATAATGCATAATAAAATTATACATTTCCTCGTCCCGGCTACAGGTTTCCTCAGTAATTGGCACTGTGGACCAGGTATAAGTATCCACTGCGTTGCGATCCGTGTCCACCATAATATCAAAGCGCCCTATTTGGTCAGTGCCTGTGCCAGCCTGCACAATCAAAATATCGTTAACTAGGGCTGGTTCCTTTGGCAGGGTATGGGAATGTCCGCCAATAATTACATCCACGCCCCAGGCAGGGTCAAGGGCAGCGGCCAGCTGTTTATCCTCTTCAAAGCCAATATGGGTTAGCAGCACAGTAAAGTCAATATCAATGGCATTATAGGCATTGCAAATGCGGCCAACCTCCTCGGCGGCTTCGGTGATATCCACAAAGGAGCCTATATATTCCTCCATGCGGGTATGGGCCAACACATCCTGCGTGATGACGCCAACGAAAAGGATTTTCATGCCGTCAATTTCGGCAATATAGTGGGATTCAAACATGCGGCGGCAATTGGTACGAATATAGAAATTGGCATTGATAATGGGAAAGTTGGCACACTTCTCTAAAAAGAGCAAATGGGGAATACCATAATCCACCTCATGGTTGCCAATGGTGGCTACGTCCGGGCCCAGCAAATTCATAATCTCAATGGTAGAAATACCCTTGAATTCAGAGTCGATAACGGAGCCGCGGAACATGTCGCCAGCAATGCAATAGAGCACATTTTTTTCTTCGGCCCGCACCTTGTTGACATAGCCACTGAGCAGAGAAACACCACCCACCAGCTTGCAATCTATTTTTTCGGCCAAAAAATCACCGTGCATATCGTTGGAATGGAGTAATGTTAATTTCTTTAAGTTTTTCTTGACAGCAGTCTGCGTTAAATTTTGCTCTGCCTTTTGCACGAAGAGCCCCTCCTTCTTCCTCTTGAATACCTGCGTGCAAGCAAGTATTTACTTGGTTATTATATTCCATTTATTCATGGCAGCATTATACTCTAAAATTGAACCATCTGCATTTACCTTATAGGTGCCTCTAGTCACCACCTGATCCTGATGGTGCTCAACCAGCTTAAAGGTATGCTCTTCATCTAGATCTTTACCAATATGCTGCAAAGCGGCGCCCTGAAGCTTATTACGATAAACAGGAGTGCTATTCATAAATCTATACAAAACATACAGAGCTGCCTCATTGCTCATCATAGGATATTCTACAGAGCTGGTATAATCTCCCCCTACATCAATGCTAGGCACTCTACCGCCTTTTGGTTTAACCACGTTGAAGGAGTATTCGTTCTGTGGATAAATGAGTAAACTGTAATTAACATCATCATCCTTGCAGGAAATAGTTTTACCATTGGCGTCCAGCTTTTGCACAACCTGACGTTGAATATGAAATAAAACGTCATTGCGTGGGCCATCCTTAACCTCGCCAATTAACCAGGTTTTGGTAACACTACCGTCCATGCCACTTTCTTCCCTAGCGATTATCTCGCCCCAGCCATTAACAGGATCCTTGTACATATTGGCACTTCTAATATAAAACTCATTGCGCATAGTATGAGTATAGCAGCCTTTTAAAATAGTATCAAACTCAATAGCCTTCGCCTCAGCAAAAGCTACTGAGGCCATACCTAAGCAGCCAATAGCCAAGACCGCCCCTACTAATATTTTTTTGGAATGTTTTAAGAAAGTAGATTTCATTGTATTTCTCCTTAGTGTAAAGCGCCAAACATGGCAGGACGCTAGTAATGGCCGCCCCTTTGCCACCTGTTTTTTATCCTACTTTATAGAAAAATTCGTAGTATAACCATCAATATTAAGCGTATAATTGCCAGCCTCCAGCCGTTTGGCTAGCTTAATGTAAAATTCTTCACTATACTTGGGATGTATATACCTCTCTCCTTGGCCGATACTATCATTAAGGAGCTTTATAGGCTCCCCCTCCTTGAGCAAGGCATACTCCTTATCAACTGCTGTCACAAACAGGCCGTGGCTACTGCCTAGCATATCTCCGCCAGAACAAAAGCTAACCTTAACTAAAGGAGCGTCTATTTTTTCCCCTCCCAACCAGCTCATTGCCCAAGCCTTATCAAGGCCAAAAATAGAGGTTAGCCCAACGGCGCAAAGCAAAACCCTTAGAATAAACCTTTGCTGCTTAAACATATACGCACCTAGCCTTCTTCAAGTTATCCAAGAAATATAAGAAAAGCCTTCAATCCCAAGCGCTTGCACCCCAGTAATAGGTGAAGCTGTCCATAATTGCCAGAATAAACTTAGTTTATCTTCTTAATCATGAAAATACTTTAATCTCCAATAGTCAAAGTTGAAGAAGCCCAAGGCTTTTACGTCATACGCTCCTCCAACTAAGCTAACACTCGTAGCACTATAGCTATGTGCATACTCATCTTTGACCACAAGCTCAAGGCCGTGCTGCTTAAAGCCTGCCATTCCTGGAACGGACGCCGTATGCTTATCAGCAATAATATTTTCAATCAGGTTCCCTTTGGGATTTTTAAAGCTATGCACTAACATTTTCTTCTCCTTGCTGAAGAAAATAGGCCTAGCCGTCTTGGGAATCTCTAAAAGGAACTGCTTAGAAGTCTTTTTAGTGACCTTAGCCTTGTCCTCCAGCTTGGGAGACCATTTAGTTTCATAGCCAGCGTAAAAGCCATCCTCTACCTTAGCCAGATGGCAAACATATTCTTCTACACCCTTAACAGAATAATATTTTTTATATACAGTCTGGGCATCCTTTTCAATATCAACTGGAATAAAACACATAATTAAGCCTAAATTCTTGAATTTGGCCTGCTTCTCAGGCTCATACTTGGGGAAGGAATCGCGATAAACATCAATATAAAAATTAAACACCTCATTTGTATCCGGTGCCAAAACCCTTTGGGCAAACTCCTGTGGGCTAATTTTAGCAGGAATCAGCTTTAAAAGCTTTGTACTGATTTCCTTGGGTTGGTCAATTGGCATACGCTTAGAAGGCTTGTCATTTTCGTTTTTTAATTTAAAGCTATAACCATGGAAGTTCACCTTAGTTTCCTTAGCAGAATAATTAAATTCCTTCAGAATAGCTGCTTTTACAAGTGCACAGGTTTCTTCATAGCCTTCACCCACATACATATTTTTAGTGTTGTAGTCGAAAACATAGTCATAGCTTTTACCATTTACCTTATATGAACCCTTTATAGCGCCAAATAGATCCAGCTCTGTTTTATAGGCCTCGCACTCAGCATCAGGCTTGGCAGCAGGCATATTTTTAGAGAACCAGGCTAAAGCTTCAGGCTTATGTTCACTGACAATCTTCTTCGCCTGTTCCTTGGAATAATTAGGTGGAATACAGCCAGAAATAACAAAAGCTGTTACGAGTAAAGCTACCATGATTGTTAAACTATATACTTTTCTCATTAAAAATCCCACCTTTGACAAAATAACAAAACAAACAATTATCCATTTCTCTATTATCATTTTACTATAAAAACCAGGACTTTAATATCCTGGTTTTCATATTTATACTTAGTTTTTATTTAGTGCCACATTTTTCGTGAGTAACCCATTTCTTGCCATTTTCCTCATGACGAATATATGTCTTATCGAAGGGAATGATGGTACTCTTTTCAACTTTAGGTTTATTATAGGTAGTAGGATCCATTCTTACGATATGCTCATCAGTAGCTTCAATTACACATTGGCCCTTGCAAGCACCATATAGAACATGGATAACATAGGACTCTTTATCTTTAACCTCACGACCCTTATCATCTGTAAACGTAGGCGCGTTATTATCAACAGTACGGCTATAGTCATAAATCACTTCACCCTCAACTGGCACTTTTTTATAGTTATGACCAACAGAGCCCCATCTCAAGCTAGGATATTTCTCTTTACTCATTTTATCAAATTCCTTATGTTCGGGCCTATCAGTTATCAAATGAGCACGTAACTGTTGGGGAGTCAGATTAGCTCTATACTCTTTCTTGCGCGCCTCAGCACGTTCAGCCGGAGTCATTTTTTTCAGCTGCTCATCAGTATAAAGGCGAATCTTTTCTTTTTTAGCAGGTTTAGCAGGTGCTGCAGCTTTTGCAGGCTCTGCCGGTTTAGCAGGTTCTGCAGGTTTTTTATCTCCACCACAGCCTGCCAACAATGCCATAGTAACAAATATTCCGACAACCACTAACAATTTACCAAACTTATTCATAGTAGTCACCTCTTCAAAAATAATTTTATTATGTAGGCTACAGGGCCAAGCATACTTTTATATAATAACAAAACAATTTATAAAACGTCCTGAGGCTTTCCTCAGTATTTTTCAATGTACATTCCACTAATGGGTATCCTATTGTACAAACTGAGCCGCTACACAGCCAACCTGTCCATTCTCACGTTTAACGTATGCCCAACCATTGGGAAGCGGGGCATTATAATCTATATTAGCATAGCCATAAACATAGACACGCTCGTTCTGGTTAAAATAGCCAATAATCTCGCCATTCAGGCTTGGAGCCTGGCGCATGCGTACTTCCGTACCATTAATAAACTTATAGCCTCCATAAATACGAAATTCTGTACTAGGCTTATTGCTTACCTTACAGGTTGCTGCTAAGAGCATTTTACCATCAATATCATTAAAAATATAATGGGTTTCGTGATGATTCGGCAGAGCTCCTACCCCATCACCAATATCCTTAACCTGATGATAGCTATGATAGGCAACCTCATCCATATAGCCGCTTTCTACATCATGCATACAATTATTAACATAGCCTACATTGGCAACCGTATCACGGCTACCCTTAAAGCCCTGCCAGGTCTCATCCAGCTTAAAGACATCCTTATAGGTATCCTCCATACATGTAATTTTATAGAGGCCTTGTTTTCTATCCTCTACAACATACATAGAATTACCGGTTCTTTTATCTCTAAAAACAGCTTCATCGGGAGATATTTTCACGTATTCTATTTTATCGCTAACCTGGACAATAGCAGGATTATCACCAGCTGCGTATACAGGAGCAGCATAGCTCAATCCCAGGCAAAAAGCACCCATAGCCGCTCCCATTATCAGTTTTTTCCAATTAAACATTATTAAGCCCCCTCTTTTTACAACCAAATATCAGTTGTTTACACCTGCAATAAACATGGTAGAAACATACCCCATATTACCATTGGCTAAACGGATAGCCGCCCATTTATTACCAAAGGCCTCACCAGTTTGGTTTACTAAGCCCAGTACCTCAACCACATCGCCCTTATTAACATAGCCTAAGATATCGCAATCAGTATTGGGCTCCTTACGGATACGTACTTCATCACCAGTAATACTCCTAAGGCCCATATATTTCTTTACCTGCATTGCATCGTTGTCCGAATGACCAACATTAGCTGCTAGAACCTTCACTCCATCAGCGTCCTTTACTAAATCATAAAGGCGGGTAAATACTGCATTTTCCCCCTCCCCACCAAAGAAGTCCTTAAAAACTAAGGTCATATTATTGGACTTGGTCAGCTCAGGGAAGTTCTTTGCTAAATATCTATGCATATATAAGGAGCTTTCGTCTCCACCCACACAGGTCTTAAAGGAAGCCAAGCCATTTTCTGCCCATTGCACATATTTATCACTGACAAACAAAGGCTTGCAGCTAGCATTACCTTCCGTATTACAGCTCATAACAATATTAAGCTCGTTGTCCATCAGAAGGCTCTCGGAGTAATCTCCTTGGCTACCATCCTTATAATATAGCTCAACGCGTTTAACCCAGGGTGCAAATTCATATTGCTGTATGCGATAAGTATTTGCCCCAGTACCCTCTTCAAAAAGGCTATTGTTTCTTGCAGCCTCATAAGCGTAGAGCATTAAAGCATTATTAGCCTGCGGTTTACTTCTGGGACTAAAATAGTACTCACCATCGTACTTGGCACCAGCCCCGCTTACCGTTAATCTATCCTCACCTGCAAAGCTCAGTACAGGCCCCTGCTTTTTCACAGCATTGACCTTAAACAGCTTCTTTTTCTCACACTTTGCCAGATTTTCAGCATCAATTACAAAGCATTTTTCAGAGGCGGCATAGCCGCTACCGGTCTCCTCTAGCTTGGAGGCATAATTCTCTGTTTCGTAACCATTGTTATCCAACGCATCAAAACAAACGTAGGTGTTATCACCCATGCTATACTGTGCCATATAATCCCCAGTACCAGGATTATGCAGTATGGTAACCACGCTTTTTAATCTACCATCAGCATACATTTGCTGATATACCACGGATTGAGGAGCAGCTAAGGCTAGTGAGCTTACTAATGTTAGCGCAGCAGCCAACCCTAAAATTTTCTTTTTCATAATTTTTCTTATCCTTTTCCGTATTTTAGACTCTAGAGCAAATTATTAGAATCTAGAATAGCCTTTACACCAGCTTATCTTAAATCAATAAATTGAGCTGCGGCAAAGCCCTTTAATCCATTCCCTTTTTTCACATAATACCAGCCTCGACCATCTAGGCCCTTTTCATACCCTAAAACCTCAACTGACTCGTTTAAATCTAGCATACCTACAATTTTAGAATCAGTAGTTGTGTTAGCACGCATACGTACTTCAGAGCCTATCAAAACGCCACGGCCAGTCCAACCACGCATATTGACAGTATTGCCAAGCTCAGCATCAATTTTCACTAAATAGCCAAGCTTCATAAGGTTTTCTACACATTCAAAACGAGTTCCTGTGGCTTTGATACGAACCTTAGTCTGGTTCCATTCCTGATTTACAGTCTCTGCTTTATAAAAGCGATCTGGGTTACATGTACTTTCATGGGCATAGGCCAAGCTTATAGGGGTGAATTTTAGGCTATCCGCAACATAGGTATACTTGCCGCTAAAGGAAGCAGCAGTATTGCCATTTTTCCAGCTTTCAGGTTCACCGGTAAAGCCTGGTCTAACATTGACCTTAGCCATACCATTATCGTCAAAGGAAAAAGCAGCCATATCCTGTGCGTAAATAGGAGTAGCAATATCTCCATTCTTTAAATTTTCAATACCCTCACGATCTAAAATCAAAGCTGTTTCTGCTGCACCAACACTGTCTGTTTTCCAAATATATTTGGTAGCAAATTCAGAATGCCTTTCTCCATTAGATGTATAGCCCTCTAGCCAAATAATTTGTGTATAGTCATTACCATAACCAAAGGTATATTTAGTGGCACCATGTTCACCCATAACAAACATACGCGCTTCTAAAGTTCCCGCTGCACTATGCTTCTCGTATACCCCCTCTTTAGGCAAAGCTGCCAATGCAGAGTTGGCAAACATACATAAGCCCAATAACACCGAACCAATAATTTTTCTATGCATAAATATGGCCTCCCTCCAAGGTACCCAATAAACCTTTCTACCAGTTTAGTTGACACTATTATAATCTAAAGTTAAGGATAATTCCCCACCCTAAAGGAGATTTTTGGGTAGGATGAAGCGAAAATATGTAAAAAAGCTTCGGTGGAGTGCTTAAATTAGCGCCCTACCGAAGCTTTTTGTTCGTAAATATTAAAAAAAGAACTGTCTAAAATGCTTTTCCTACCCAAATTAATCCTTTGGGGTGGGGCTTTGCCCTGCGCTGTTTGCTATAATATAATTAGGGAAATAGCTTTGTCACAAAATGTTACGGCAAGGCTAGGTAAAGTTGGTTTAAATAAAGTCTACTTAAAAGAACTAGTAAAGCATCTAAGGGAGGTATATATTATGGGTTTCAAAAGCTTAACTCTTGGTCTTGTGGCAGCACTGCTGCTCAGCGCACCCCTAGCTGTGGAAGCAAAGGTTTATGAGGCTGAAAAAAGCATGGAGTTCAATAAGATTGATACGCAGATTGGCAAAACTGTTGATTTTGTAGAGCTGCAAAATCATTATATCGTGAAACGAGATTTGGCTTATGTATGTGCAAGGGAGTATGTTAAGCCTTATTTTGCCAAAAAAGGCATCACCTTAAGCCAGGATGAATGTATGGCCGTAGCCTTTGGGGCCATGCAGCTTGAGGATGGCAAGCACACTGTTACCGGAAATGATGAGTATTATGGCTATAAGGCCAAGGGCGTTATTTACTGTGATTGGGATATGGACCGTGTCTATGATAACAAAAAATTTATGCAGGCTTATGTGGACAATATGAAACAAGTGTCGGATATTTATGAAACCTATAACCCTGACTGGGATTTCTATTTCCAAAACAAGAATAGCCCCAGAATTACTGAAAAGACCCTGCAGCCCTTAAAGGAACGAACTATTAAGCTGACCACTATTTATCATACCTTGGAAAATATGGAACTTTTTTGGCAGCCAGGTGCAATGCTTGTTTTGACCGGAGATGATGTGAACTTCCGCACTGCTCCTTCCACTAATAGCGAGGTAATAGACTCCCTGCGTCTTAACGAGGAGTTATATCCTGTGACCGGTGAAATTTTTGAGAGCGAGGGTCGCAAATGGATCCAAGCTATTAACGCTAGAGGACAGGAAGGCTTTGTTAGCGCTGACTATATTCAAATAGCAAGCTAAGCTGTTAAGCTTATTATAAAGGTTATTTTTGCTAAGCTGATGCTTGGCTTTATCAAGATGAGAGGCGATTATTATGTTGAAGAAAATTTGTAAGAGCTTGGGCCTTTTAGTTACAGCGGGCATGCTGCTCCTGCAGGGTGCAGGCATTGCCGAAGCAGGCGTTTTAAAGGTGGGCGCAAGGGCCTATCCCTATGGGGAAATTTTGGCACAGGTGCAGCCGGTGCTGGCCGAGCAGGGGGTGGAGCTGCAGGTTAAGACCTATGCTGATGATTTTAGTGCAGAGCACATGCCGCTTTTAGATTTGCTGGAGGGGGAAATCGATGCCACCTTCCATCAAACGGAAAGCTCCATGCGTGCCTTCACCAGCGAGCATGGCTTGAATATTAGACCTGTTTGCTCCGTATTCTTGGAGCCAATGGGCATTTATTCTGCTCAGGTGAAGAGCATTGCAGATGCTTGGCCCGGCTCCCAAGTTATTATCCCCAATAATGGTTACGCCGGCCGTGCCTTGATGCTGCTACAGGATGTGGGTATCCTTTCTTTAAAGAAAGAGGCTGGCTATAACGCGGACGTTGATGATATTGAGAAAATGCTACGTCCTTTCAAGGTTATTTTTGTTGAGGCCGAGGCCATGCCCGCTAATTATCAATACTTCCAGCTGGCAGTGCTGGATTATAATCAGGCTAAGGCTGCTAAGCTGGACCTTACTAAGGCAGTTTATATTGAAAATGGTGCTAATCCTTATGCAGCCATTGTGGCAGTTAAGGACGGGAACCAAAAGAAGGAGGATATCAAGAAGCTGGTAGCTGCTTTGCATGCTCCCAACATGGCCGATTTTATCAATTATAATTACGAGGGTCATTATATCGCTGCCTTCTCCACCAATTACTAAGCTTAGTTGAAATGTGATTTCCCTAGGAGGGATGCTGTATGAGCTTAAAACGGACATTTTTAGCAGGACTCATGTCCCTTTGCTTAGGTGTGAGCAGCCTTGCTGCTGCGGATGGAATCTATGTGAAGAGGGATTCTATGGGCAGGAAAATCGGTCAGCTGCTATATATTGATACGGATTTCGGGGCAATCACTGAGGTCACTACCTGTGCTTATAAAAATGGTGAGCCCTCATTGACGGATATGGATATCTTTAGGGGAACAGGCATCTTTGTGGCCGAGGGTATTTGGCTGACCAAGGGCACTAGCTCCGTGGGCCCGCGGGATATACCGGTAAAGGATGTTTTCTATATGCGGGAGCTAAAGGGAGAAGACATTCTGCTCAGCTTTCCTGAGCAGGGAGGGAGCAGAACTCAGCCCGATATCGCTGGCCTTTATCAAGCCTTTGAGAACACTGCTATAGCCACGTCCAATATGGGCCGCATTTTACTGGAGCAAATTGGCCCGGAGCTAACCTTATTTGACTTAAATAAAAAGGGCGTCCTCTGTAATTATTCTGGCAAGCTTGCTAGCCCCAATAGGGTCTATACTCAGGTGCCCCTGCAGAAGACCTGCCATAAATATGAGGTTTTTAATAAAAAGAGCAAAATTGTGATGACCTATTTAGTGGCTAAGGATTTAAGCGAAGTATATCGAGTGAAGCCCAATGGGGAAGCTCTGCAGATTTATGCTCATGGCGGTTTGGGATAGAGTGGATGCTGGGGTGATGCGCTATCCCGCAATATTCGCGATACTCTACTATGAAAGGGTAACGAAAGGAGAGGAAGCATGGATGCAAGAGCGCAATTAAAGGCGCTACGGGAGCAGGCGCGCAATGCTGTGCGCTCTCAAAAGCTGGAAAATTCTCCTCTCTATATTGCCTGCCAAAGCTGTGGCGCTTCAGCGGAATTCGACATAATTCAGCAAAACTACCACTGCCAGCACTGCGGTGCCCATACGGATGTGAATACCACGCTTGCGTTTGTGAAAAACTGGCGGGAGCAGCAGCGACATAAGCTGCAACAACATGCGGCTCAGCAGGATTTACAGGCAGAGCTTGTGTCCTGTGCCAATTGCGGTGCCGAGGTGGTGCTGCCGGCAGGCGAGGTTACTGCCAAATGCGATTTTTGCGGTGGCAAGCTGGTGCGCAAGGAGTTCAACCAGCAGGAATACTTTCCGGAAATCATCATTCCCTTTTATATTACGGAGCAGGAAGCGCGAGCGCAGCTGGATAAATGGCTGGCCGAAAACAGGGACACCAAGGAAGCCCAAATTATTAGCCAGCATTGTAAGCAATTAGCTGCTTATTACTTGCCTTATCAAGTGGTGCAAGGCAGTGTGGGCTGCGAGGTCTTGCGCTATGGCAGCAATAAAAAATATCGCTGCGCCGGGTATGTGGAAAACGTGGCGGTGAATGCTTCCAAGCAAATGGACAACTCCGTGCTCAATGCCATGGAACCCTTTGATTGGAGTAGAGCGGTGCCCTTTGAGTATGGCTTTATCGCAGGGCAGCGAGCGAAGCTGCAGGATATTGGTCCCAAGGCTTTGGAGCAACGCACCTTGGAGGAGATTCAGGAGGCCTATTTGCCTACTATCGAGAGGACTTTGCAGACAGATGGACTGGATGTGCATTCCCGCTTGTTGGGTGAAAGCTGGTCCCTGAGCGCTCTTTTGCCTGCCTATGTGTGGCAGGGGCAGGGCCTGAAGCTGGCCATCAATGGGCAGACGGGCCGTGTGGCGGTGAAGGTCAAGCAGCAAATTAAAACGCGTCCTTGGTATATCGAGCCCGCCCTTTACACTGGCATTGGCACAGCAGCTTTTTATGCACTGCTCGTTGGCTTCAAGGTGGAGGAACCGGAAATTTTGGCAGGAATCCTAGGTGCTTTTTTGGCCATTGTTTTCTTCAGCATTTTTGGCAACAGCACTCGCCAACGGCTGAAGAATAAATATCTGCAATCGGAGGCTGTGAAAGCAGAGCGTACTCAAGGTGATAAGCTGGTGCTGCAAAAGGTGGAGGCAGTGGAAACGCTGGTGCCTGAGTTTGTGGAAAAAATCAAAGGCAAGGACCAGTTCGTGAAGCTTAGTTTTTATAGCCCCAGCCGCTTGAGCAGGCAAATGGGCTTGCTTTTGGGCATGAACCTCTTGCCGGTGGTTTTGAGTTATATTTTTGGCGCTGTGCTGAATAGTAAGGTGGATTACAATGCTCTCGCCGTTTGGTGGTGCATTTCCGTGCCTGTAACCATGTTCTGGTTCGTAAAATTTTCCCGTCTCACCATTTTTGACTTCCCCATTATGCAGGTCATTAGGCCTGATGGCTCCCTGGGCGAGGTCATCAGCACTCCCTTTGAAAAGGAGGTTGCCCAATTGATCGGCATGGGCTTCAAATGGCTGTGGCGGGGTATGATTGCCTTTGCAATTTTAATTGCCTTGATGGCGGTGGCATAGAGGGAGTGATGTTATGAATTTCAAAAAAGCGGTAGTAGGTATCTTGGCTGCAGTAATGATGAGTTCTTTTGTTAACCTAGCGCAAGCAGCATCCTTTACTACAGCCATGCAGGAGGGCCCCTTTGCTCTCCAGGAGGAGGTAGGTTACGACGAAAACTACCAAAATTATAATGCCTTTATTTGGCTTAAACGCTCTATGGCGCAAAAGGCTGTTGCAGAATATGTTACTCCTTATTTTCAAAAGAAGGGCATTGTACTATCCAGCGAGCAGGCTGATGCTGTGGCCTTCGGTGCTATGGAAATTAGTGATTTAAGAGTGGTTTTACGCCTTGAGGGAGTTATGGCTGCTGCCACAGGCACCATCGTAGATGAAAGTAAAATGGACGAGATTTTGGCTAATCAAAAATATATAGATGGCTATATTTTAGCCATGCGGTCCATTTATCAGCTAGACCGAGAGCTGGCTGAACCTGAAATGAAGTACATGGGAAATCCCAATCCAGAGAATGCGCGTGAGGTCAGAAAGGTAACCAGTAGATATCTCCATCCCTTCTTCAAGCTGCACTGTATGCACGTCTATTGGCAAGAGCAGGATTTTACGGTGACAGTGACTCAGGATGATGCCAAAATCACAGAAACCCCAAACAATGAGAATCCTGATTGCCTAGTGACCACGGTTACTAAGGGCGAGCTCTTGCACACCATGACTCCTCGCAGTGATGGCTATAGCAATGGCTATGTGAATGTAATTACAGCTGATGGCGAGCAGGGTTATATTAGTAGTACTGCTTTAAAGTGGAATTTCTAAAGGATGATATGTAAAAAGCTTCGGCTGCGCGCTAAAGTCAGCGCTTTGCCGAAGCTTTGGTGTTTATGGGTAACGAAACGTTACTTGAAACAAAAGTTTACTATATTTTGTGGACTTAAATTACGTTTGGCAGGCTATTAATAGCCGCCGCCACCGCCGCCATGACCGCCATCGGAGCTGCTGGTAGAAACGCTGCCCGCACCTCGATGACCCTGCTTAGCTTTAGGAGTATAGGTTACATTAGTATAAAGATAAGTGTCGTGCTCATGCTCTAAGGCGAAGCTATCCTGCTTAAGGTAAGCATCAGCACTAACTTCTTTGCGCACATTGCTCATGGCAGCAATCAAGCTTCTTTTATAGGAGGAGGCCACTGCGCCGCCTGCAATAATGGCGCCGACCACAGCGATCCAAGGAAATTCCTTTTCCGGCTGCCAACCCTTGCCGTGCTTTTGGTAGTAGGCCATGAGCTCGTCCACGCGCTTGGCATAGGTCTTGTAAGCACCGACCTCATCACCTTTTTTCAGATAGGGCACGGCTGCTTTGGAGATATATTCTGTTCCGGGAATGCCCACCACAACATCCTTGAGCTTTTTATCCGTGCTGATGTACCATTGGCGTTGGTCAATGACCTGTAAAAACACGATATTACCATTAGGTCCATCATTAAAAACATTATCAATCAATTGATTGGCATAAATACCGGGCTTGGCGTTGCCGATGGTGCCCATGGTTACCACAGCGCAGCGAATGCCATACTTTTGCTCCACTGCCTTCAGATGGGTCTCTACCTGCATCCTTTGAGCAGGAGTCAAAATCCTCGCTTTGTCGACCATGCTCTGGCTAGCAGCCCATGCGGCGGCTGTGCTCAGCAGCAGCGTTGCTACTAAGGTTAACAGTAAGATAATCTTTTTCATCATCACAGCCCCCTACAATATAGAATACAAAATGGCAAAGGCTACCACAACCGTAATAGCAAAGGCAATGGCCGTTTTATTGCGCAGCTTGCCCTCATCAATGGGCAGGCTACCCACTACTTCACCTGTTTGTCCGTTCATCATGAAGGTATAGGGCTCGTCCTTGTAGCGCGTAGTCAAAATCCATACGGGAACCATGGCATAGTGCACATCACTGGCTTTTTTGGTGAAAGCACAATCATTTTCAGAGCTAACGCTGTCATAGCCCTGCACCGCCATGGCCAAGCACCTTTCGGCACTGGTATTAATGCGTTCATCGGCGCGCACCACGGCAGCCTCAGCATCCACATCGTATTTGTCCGCCAAAAAACCTGCCATATAACCAGTTTCGAAGGGCACCATTTCGCTATAGTCAAAGGGCTCGATGCTTTCCATAAAGGCATCATCCATTTTGATGGAGCCATCCACAGGAATGCGCTCAAAGTTCATGCAGCCCTGACGCTGACAATTATAATAGCTAGTGCTGGTCATAATGGCATCGCCGGTATCCGCTATCATGCTACGACTTGCTTTATAGCTGCCTTGCGCATCAATATCCGCATCAAAAAGCCAAAAGGGTACGTACATACCTTGAATAGCCTCCACACGGTTATTGGCAGTGAAAGCATCCGGCAGCAAGGGCTTGTCCTCATAAAATTTTTTGAGAGCAGCAACTGCCTCTTCCTTGGTCTTTTTAAAGGGAATGATATAATCAGGACGCAGCATGCCGCTGAAGCGACTGGGCAGCATGGTGGGATTGCCGCAATAGCAGCATTCCGTAGCCATGGTGTTGGCATCGCAGACGATTTCTGCACCGCAGCTGGAGCAGGTGAAGGCCTTCATCATTTCGGCCTCTTCCTTTTCCCATTCATTGCCCGCTGCAGCAGTGTCCCATTTTGCCTCCTTTGCCGCTTGAGCCGCAGCAGCAGCAGCCTCCTTTTGGGCATAAATCTCCTTGATAGTTTTTACTTCCAGCTCCGTACCGCAATATTCGCAGGTTACCTTTTCGTCCCTAGGACTAAAGCTCAAGGGCGCACCGCAGGAAAGGCATTTATAGCTAACGCTAGTATCAGCCATCTAATTCACCTCTCTGCTTACGGTCTCTTGGAGCCACAATTGGAGCAGAACTTGCCCTTGTTCACTGTGCCGCAGCTGCAGGTCCATTCTGCTGCAGGCTTGGGCTGGCCGCATTCGGAGCAGAATTTGCCCGTGTTGCCGCTATGGCCGCAGGCACAGGTCCAACCTGCCTCAGCCTTGGGTTCAGGCTTCGGTTGACCGCATTCAGAGCAGAACTTGCCTTGGTTGACAGCGCCACAGCTGCAGGTCCAGCCTGCGGGAGCAGCGGGAGCTGCGCCAGCCATGCCTTGGGGCGCACCGGGATAGCCGCCCTGTTGAGGATAGCCTTGAGGAGCACCGGCATAGCCACCCTGAGGAGGATAGCCCATTTGTTGGTTAATACCATTCATCATGTTACCGCCTTGAGGAGGATAGCCTTGGGGGCCACCGGGATAGCCGCCTTGGGGAGGATAACCCATTTGTTGGTTAATGCCATTCATCATGTTAGCACCTTGCATACCGGCCATACCCATGCCCATGAAGCCCATCATAGCACC
>JAXDZG010000006.1:0-33904 GCA_034086985.1 Phascolarctobacterium sp. | reverse complement strand
TGCGACAGTCAACTTACCGATAATATCTAATGCGTCTTTGATAGTAGGCATATCCAATTACCTCCTTCGGTGGTACTGTTTCTTACTATTATTATACGCTATTTCTCGTCAAAAATCAACCATTTGTTGTGACAGAGCCTTGATTTATTTGAACTATAAAGTAAATAAGTAAGCAGCAAGGGAGCTGTGATTTTTAGCAAATGAGTGGCTTGGTACAATGGCCTCAAGGGTTCGAAAACCTAGATTATTCTGCGAGACAAATAGTACCCCGCAGAGGCCAATTGAACCCCACGAAATTTGCGTTAAGCCCCCAAGGGGACAGCTCCCTGCGCAAATTCTGCTGCGTGCGCGGCACTTGCACAATTTGGCGACTCGCTTGAAAATCACTTGCGAGCTTGCTGCTTACTTATTACTTATTCTTTTCTGTAACCATAACAAACGTATAGACAATAGCGTCGCGCTGCTAATTACGCCGCAGTCGAGGCTCTGCCAATAGGCGAAAGCACCATTACCTACCTTATAGTCTAGAAACAGTCCCAAGGGTAAACAAATTCCCCAATAGGCCAGCATGCTCGCCCAAAAGGTCGCATCCACATCCTTATAGCCACGCAAAATACCCTGAATCGGTGCTGCAATGGCATCGCCCGCCTGCCAGCCTATAGCATAAAGCAAGAACACCTTCACCAAGGCCACCACTTCCACATTATTCGTATAGATAAAGGCTATCTGCTCCCGCAAAATATACTCTGCCAGCATATAAAAGCCCGCGATACCAAGGCTCGTCTGCAAGCCAATGGTCACATAATCGCGAGCGCCCTGATAATTTTTTGCACCATATTCCACACCTACCACAATGGTCAGGGCCAAGGAAAAGCTCAAGGGCAGCATATAAATTAACGAGGAAAAATTCAAGGCCGCCTGATGAGCCGCAATGGTCTCCGTGCCAAACTTAGCAATAAACAAAGCTACGACACCAAAAATACTGGTTTCCATAAAAATAGAAATACCCATGGGCACGCCAATGCGTAAATATTCCTTCAGCCAGCTGTAAGCAGGCCGCATAAAGCCAAAAACATGATAATTTTTAAAGGGCGCTAGGCTACTGATAACCCAAGCAAAAATACCCAAAAGCAGCCAGAAGGTCAGCCCTGAGGCCACGCCCGCGCCAATACCGCCTAATCTTGGCAGCCCTAGCTTGCCAAAAATCAATACATAATTAAGGCAAGCATTTATAGGTAGAGCCAAAAGATAAATACGCATGGTCAGATGCGTATAGCCCAAGGTGTCGACCAGACTGCGCAAGGGCGTAATCATAAAAAAGGGCACCACACCTAAGCCTAATCCTGCCAGATACCACAGCGCCACATGATAAACCTCCGGCTCCAAGCCCATGCCCTGCAAAAAATGGGGCAAAATGGCTATGCCAGCGCCCAAAACCACTAGCGCAAAGGCTGATGCCAAAAATAAACCGTGACGCACTACCACTGTAATTTTTTCTTTTTCACCGGCACCCAAAAGATTGGCCACCAAGGGCATGGCTGCCATCAAAATGCCGCTGATGCCTGTCTGGATGGGCATCCAAATATTACCGCCGATGGCAGCGCCTGCCAAATCCACATCACCGGCCTGTCCCGACATGCTGGCATCAAAAAAGTTCATGCCCATAATCGCAATCTGGGTACAGATGATGGGCAACATGACGCTGAGTAAGCGGCGCAGCTTATCCCGATAATTTCTATCTAAAGCTTTAATCATTGTTACTCCCTAATAAACTCCTTCACAGCTGAAAAGAATCACCCTTGTAAGGAAGGACTCCTCTAGCCTTCAAACTCTGACAGATACAGCCAGCGCTCCTCCATTTCCTCCAGCTTGTTCTGTACCTCCTGCTGGCGCGCCGTCAGCTCCGCCAGCTTTCCATAATTGCTGCCGCAATTATTCATTTCCAGCGCCAGCATCTTCAGCTCTGCCTCGCTGCGGCCCATTTCCTGCTCCAGCTTCTGCAGCTCCAAGCGCTCCGCGTAGGTCAGCTTCGTTTTCGTGGGAGTAGCAGAGCCCTGCTCTGCAGCTCCTGCTGAATTAGAAGCTGCCTGCCCCGCCTTCGCAGGAGCTGCATGGGCAGCTGGAGCAGCTACGGAGCCCTTCCCAGCAGGCTTTCCCTTCTCGATCTGCTCGCCAGCCTGCTTGGCAGCAATAGCCTCCTCATAATCGCTGTAGCCACCGATATAGGACTGCACATGCCCATTGCCCTCGATAGCAAAAAGCTTTTGTGCAAAGCGATCCAAGAAATAACGGTCGTGGGAAACAGCAATAACTGCGCCTGCAAAGCTATCTAGATAGTCCTCTAACACGGACAAAGTTGGAATATCTAAATCGTTGGTGGGCTCGTCCAGGAGCAGCACGTTGGGTGCCGTCATCAGCACCCTAAGCAGGTACAGGCGGCGCTGCTCGCCGCCGCTGAGCTTATTGACCGGCACCCACTGCAGCTCCGGCGGAAAGAGAAAACGCTCCAGCATTTGGGCTGCGCTGATGCGCTGCCCATCCGCTGTCTCGATATAATTATTAGCCTCTTTGATATATTCCAGCACCCGCATATTGCTATCGCTAAACTCGCTATGCTGAGCAAAATAGCCTATTTTTACGGTCTGGCCCACGGTCATGCTGCCGCCGGTGGGCGCGCAGCGACCAGCGATAATATCCATCAGGGTGGACTTGCCGGCCCCATTAGGGCCGATAATGCCCACCCTATCGTTGCGCAGCAAAATATAGCTGAAGTCCTTGAGATAGTCGATGCCATCATATTTCATAGAAATATGATTTAGCTCAATAATAGTCTTGCCCAAGCGGCTGCTCACCGAGGACATTTCCAAATTGGCCTCGGTTTTGACATTCTTCACCTCGGACTCGATTTGGGCAAAGCGCTCCACCCGATCCTTCTTTTTCGTGCGGCGCGCTTCCGCGCCGCGACTAATCCAAGCCAGCTCGCGCCGATAAATATTACGCAGCTTTTGCGCGGCGCTGGCCTCCGCTATGCGCCGCTCCTCCCGCTTTTGCAGGAATAAGCTGTAGTTACCCACATAAACGTAGCCCTTGCCACCGTCTATTTCCAAGGTGCGATTGACAACTCTATCAAAGAAATAACGGTCATGGGTTACCATAAGCAGTGCTCCCTTGCGCTTCATGAGCTGCTGCTCCAGCCATGCCACGGTGGCATTATCCATATGGTTGGTGGGCTCGTCCAAAATCAAAAGGTCGCTGGGGCGCACCAGCACACCGGCCAAGGCTACGCGCTTGCGCTGGCCACCACTTAGCTCACCCATCTTTTGTTGTAAGCGAGTGATGCCCAATTGCGTCAGCACCGCCTTGGCCTCGCTTTCCAGCTGCCAGGCAAACTGCTCATCCATACGCTGCTGGAGCTCCAGCAGCAGCCTTTGCGCCTTGGCATCCTCCGGCTGCTCCGCAACCTGCTCCACAGCCATCTCATACTCGCGCAGCAGCACCATCAGCGGCGAATCACCGCGGAAAATCTGCTCCAGCACTGTAGCCTCTGCATCAAAGGGCGGATCCTGTGGCAAATACTCCATCACCACATTTCCAGGGATAGTCAGCTTGCCCTTCTCACCTGCATCGCGTGTAGCAATCATCCGCAGCAAAGTACTCTTACCAGTGCCATTGACACCGATAATGCCATACTTGTCCCCCTCCTCCACATTAAAGGTCACATCTTCAAACAGCGTCCGCGCCCCATAACTATATGCTAAATTCTCCGCACTTAAAATCATTGTGTTATCTCCTGTATTCATTTGATTTAGAAATTGAGTAATTAGTAATCAGCATAGGAGCTGTGATTTTTAGCAAATGAGTGGCTTGGTACAATGGCCTCAAGGGTTCGAAAAATATATTATTCTGAGAGCCAAATAGTACCCCGCAGAGGCCAATTGAACCCCACGAAATTTGCGTTATCCCCAAGGGGACAGCTCCCTGCACAAATTCTGCTGCGTGCGTGGCACTTGCACAATTTGGCGACTCGCTTGAGAAAATCACTTGCGACTATGATGATTACTTATTACGAATTTCATTATTATAAATAGGGCCCGCTAATGCGGGCCCATCACTAACAATACTATTTAACCTCTGCCAGAATGCTCTTGATATCAATCTTTTTCTTCTGCATTCCCATCTTCAGCAGGAACTCCTGGGTATCCTCCAAATCCTTGACATCCTTCTCCGTAATCTTCGTAGAGAAATCATACCAAGGCGCCATCACCTTTACCTCATCCAGCTTCAGACCAGTTTCTTTAGCTGTAAAATCAAAGGCCTTACCCTGCTCCTTGCTCATAAAATCAATATTTTGCTGATGAATAGCCAAATACTTCTTCACAACATCAGGATGCTCCTTGAGCAGCTTGCCGCTAACGCCAATTACGATAGTAGCATCAACCAAGCCCTCGCCATTGCACAACACACGGGCACCAGCCTTTTGCGCACGCAGCACATCGGAGCCTGCAACCAAGGCAGCGTCAACCTCGCCGCTCATCAAAGCATTCACACCTGCCGGAATGCCCAGGGAAACAAAATTAACTGCATCAGGCTTCAAATTAGCCTTATCCAAGGCTGCTACCAAAATCTGGTGCAAAATCGTGCCCTTAGGCCCTGCAACCTTCTTGCCCTTTAAATCAGCTGCAGTTTTAATGGCAGGATCCTTCACCATAATATTAAAAGCCTTGGGAGCGCGGCTATAAATGCCCACAACCTTCACATCCACACCATTGGAGGCTGCCAGAATAGCACTGGTGCCACCTAAGGCGCTGCATACATCCAAGCTGCCGCTGGCCAAAGCCTCGGTTTGCTTGGCACCGGAATTGATTTCAGGGAAGGTCACTGTGATTTTATCCTTGCCGAACTCCTTCACCAAGGTCTGATTATGCTTATCCACAATACTAGGAATATTCAGGGGCGACTTCACATAGGTCACCTTTAATTCCTTGATGGCAGGCTTTACTGCCTCTTTCTTCTCGCTCCCACAACCAGAGAGCAAAGTCAATGCTGTTAACACACTTAAGCCTAAGGCAATAAGCTTTTTGTTCATAATTCATGAACTCCTTTCTTAACCTGCAGCCGCAGCTGTTTTTTACAGTGCTTGCAATATTTTTTGCCGCAGCAATTGAAAAGCCGTGTCCGCTGCCTGCCGCGGTCTGGGCAGCACCACAGGCAAAGTCACACACACTCTGCCACTATCCATTATAAGGACTCTATCGCCTAAAAGCAAGGCTTCCTCCACATCATGGGTCACAAAAATTATGGTTTTGCGTTCTTCAGCATGAAGCTTGAGCAGGGTTTGCTGCAAGCCCTGTCTTGTAAAATAATCGAGAGCACTAAAGGGCTCATCCATCAAAATAATATCTGGATTATAAAATAAAGTTCTGCCCAGAGAAACCCTTTGGGCCATACCGCCTGAGAGTTGGTTAGGATAGAGCTTTTCTGTACCCTCCAGCTCCAAGAGCTTCAGCAGCTCTGGCAAGCGACCGGTGTCCAAGCTCTTGTCGTGCTGAGCCGCAAGCGTTATATTCTCGCCCACATTGAGCCAGGGCATGAGGCGCGGCTCCTGAAACACGGGAGCAATGCGCTTGCCTACAGGCATTTCTATCACGCCCGCATCAGGCTTTTCTAGACTACACAAAAGCCGTAGCAATGTTGTCTTGCCACAGCCACTACGCCCCACGATGCAGGTAAAGCTGTGCTCCGCAAACACTTCATCCGTAGGCAATAAAGCCTGCTTAGCTCCATAGGTCTTGCAAATGCCTTGGACTCGTAAGCTCCATTTTTCCATCTGCACAACCTCCTACCTTTGCCAAGCCTGCTGCCAGGGAAATATCCTGCGCATCAACAGCAAAAAAATATAATCAATAGCCGTGCCGATAATGCCAATGGCCAGCATGCCCACGATAACCACATCGGGTCTAGACATTTCCTCCGCATCCAGAATGAGATAGCCTATACCAGCTGAAGCCGCTATCAGCTCCGCACCAATGAGGGCGCGCCAGCTATAGCCCAAGGCTAGCTGCATGCCCACCACAATGGCCGTTAAAGCTGCAGGGATGCGGATGCGCATAATCTGCTCACGCAAAGTAAAGCCTAAGGTTTTACCCACTTCCAAAAGCTTCTGGTCGCAATTATGAATGCCGCTGTAGGTATTAAGAAATAGAGGGAAGAAAGAAGCTAACACAATAATAGTAAGCTTCGATGCCTCACCAATACCCGCCCAGAGGATAATCAAAGGAACTGCAGCTAAAGGTGGTACATGGCGCAAAAACTCCAGCAGCAGCCAGCAATAGGCATCAAAGCGCTTGCTCTGCCCACAAAATATGCCCATAGGAATGGCCAAGCAACAGCTTATCGTAAAGCCCAAAAAGACGCGCCGCAAGCTCACTGCCAAATGCTGCACCAAGAGGCCACTGGTCCACAGCTCGCCTAAAGCCTCCCACACCTGCACCGGCGAGGGCAAAAGATAGGCACTAAAAATGCCCTTAGCCGTCACCAGCTGCCAAGCCAATAATACTAGCAGGGGCAAAACAAGCCCCCGCACAATTTTTTTACTCAAAATCCATCATCTCCGCTTATTGCAGGGTAACCCGCAAAGCTTCGTTTGCAGCTGCTGCATCCTCGAGCATCTGCAAAAATTGCTGACCATACCAGCCCAAATAAGCTTCATCAGCCACCTTTTTAGGAACCACCAGCTCCGTGGGCTCAGCGATTTCCGTCAAGCAATCATAGAGCGCATCCAAATTAGCACCATAATATTCCGGCAAATCCAGCGCCGTATGCAGATATTTATGCAGCATGGGTAGGCTGCGCATTTTTTCAATATCTAAAACTATTTTTCTCATGTTGCAGCCTCCTTAGTACAGCTTGGTAAAGGTTTTATAATGGTCACCTGTATAATAAATCAGGCCATCATTGGAAAAAACAATGCGTTTAGCATTGCGATTACCCTTCACATAATCGATATCGCATTCCGTCCATGTACGTCCATTTTTCTTGGGCAATAGTCCCTCATAATTGCCATAGCGGTCACCGCCGATGGACTTGCCGGGAGCCACCTTATCTAAGGTACCATTGGTCTGCCATCCCAGCTTTTTCGCCTGATTTTTGGTAATATAGTTATGGGGCAGCTTGGCAAATTCATTTATATAGGCAGCCACATGCTCCTTATCAGTATAAGCTGCGCTTTCACTAATCTTCAGCTTTCCGCTGTTAGCCTTTACATTGGCAGCAGAATTAGCGTTGTTAGTATTTTTCGCAGTCAGCTTTTGACTCTTATCCAGCTGCTGGGTATTCTTTTGCTTCTCATTGCTTACAGAAGTACTAACCCTAGTGTTGTCATCACTGGAAGTCTTTTTAGACGCGCCACAGCCAGTGATAACGCTCACCACCAGCACAAGGGACAAGAGCAAAGCAAATATTTTTCTCATAGGACTCACGCTCCTTTACGTTTTATAATATATTTCTATTATACAGTTTTTTTAGCAGTTAAGGAAGAGTAAACTGAGTAATAAGTAAGCAGCAGGTGAGCTGTGACTTTTAGCAAATGAGTGGCTTGGTACAATGGCCTCAAGGGTTCGAAAATGTATACTATTCTGCGAGACAAATAGTACCCCGCAGAGGCCAATTGAACCCCACGAAATTTGCGTTATCCCCAAGGGGACAGCTCCCTGCACAAATTCTGCTGCGTGCGTGGCACTTGCACAATTTGGCGACTCGCTTGAGAAAGTCACCGCGAGCATGATGCTTGCTTATTACGAATTACTAAACTACCAAAACAATAAAAATTAACGCCACAATACAAATGTACTGCAGCGTTAAAATCATTTTATGCTTTTATCTTGCGTCTCTGCCGTGGGTATAAACAGGTAACAGCTTGGGAGAAAGCTCACCGGTCACGCCAGCTTCTTTTTCCTCCGCAGCATAAGCCTTCACATGCTCCAAACTCAGCTTGCCCAAAGTAGTAGCCTTAGCCACCTCCGCAGCCTTAGTACCCGCAATGCGACCGAACACAATAATATCCAAAAGACTATTACCCATCAAACGATTGGTACCGTGGATGCCGCCCACAGCCTCACCGGCTACGAAAAGGCCGGGTATTTTGGTTTCCGCGTTCTTATCAATAAGGATGCCACCATTTTGATAATGCAAGGTCGGATAAATCAAAATAGGCTCCTTGCGCAAATCAATGCCAAATTTAGCATACATGCGCAGCATACCGGGAATGCGTTTCGCAATAGTGCCCTCGCCATGCAGCATTTCAATGAGCGGCGTATCCAGCCACAGCGCCACGCCGTCTAGAGCCTTCACGCCCTTCCCGCGAGTGGTACACTCGCGGATAATAGAAGCCGCAGCCACATCGCGAGTCTCCAGCGGATGCATAAAGATTTCGCCCTCGCTATTGACTAACTGCGCACCAATAGAGCGCACTTTTTCCGTTACCAGTGCGCCGTAGATTTGCGCAGGATAAGCCACGCCCGTAGGATGGTATTGAATAGCGTCAGCATAGATTAAGGGAGCGCCGGCGCGGTAGGCCATAACCAGGCCATCGGCGGTGGCGCCGTAATGGTTGGAGGTGGGAAAGCCCTGATAATGCAGGCGACCGGCGCCGCCGGTGGCCATAATAACAGTCTTCGCGCGGACTACCTTGTACTCATTGCTATCGTAGTCCAGGAGTACAGCGCCGGCGCATTTGCCCTCCTCATCGAGCAGCAGCTCGATGGCAGGGGCAAACTCCAGCACAGGAATGCCACGGTTCACAACCTCATCTCTGAGCACACGCATAATCTCCGCACCAGTGTAGTCAGCGCAAGCGTGCATACGCTTGCGGCTGGTGCCGCCGCCATGGGTCGTAACCATGGTGCCGTCCGCCTCTTTATCGAACATTACGCCCAGCTTGCTGAGCCAATCGATGGCCAAGGGTCCCTTGGTTACCAGCTCCTCCAAAAGCTCGGGGATATTCTTGTAATGGCCGCCGCCAAAGGCGTCCAAATAGTGGGTTGCCGGAGAGTCGTTAGCCTTGTCGGCGGCCTGAATGCCACCCTCGGCCATCATGGTATTGGCGTCGCCCATGCGTAGCTTGGTTACCACAAGCACGCTGGCGCCGCCTCTTTGCGCTTCCAGCGCGGCACTGGCGCCGGCGCCGCCGCCGCCAATAACCAGCACATCCACATCATAGTCGATGCGCTCTAAATCAAGCTCCACACCCTCTAAGCGGCTCTTGCCCTCCAGCAGAGCCGCCAGCTCAGTGGGCACCTTTTGACCCTTATTAGGGCCAACCTCTAAGACCTTAAAGCCCTTGGCGCTGTAGTCAGGATGATACTCCTTTAGCAGTGCGTCCTTTTCGTCCGCAGTAAAGCGTTCAATGGTGGCATGCATGCGCTGGGCGCGAGTGGCCTCAACCTTGGCCATGGATTTCAACATATCTTCAGTAAATGCGCTCATGGTCTGCCTCCTATTTCTCAATCTCGCGTTTATTATACAGCTCCTTGATTTCGTCAAGAGGCATCTGCTTTAGCTTTTCTAGCAGGGTTACATAATCGCCATTTTCAATTTCGGCCACACGCTTTGCCAAATGCTCGCATTTAGGAGCGATGTATTTGCCGGTAAGGCGGCGACACAGAAGGCCCACAGCGCTGTGGCTAATTTGTGCAGGACAACGAGATGCACAGATATTGCAGCCCACGCAGTCAAAGGAAGCATGAGCAGCCTTTTCATATTCGCCCCGCTGTGCATAAGCGATATATTGCATAACATTGAGGCCCTGAGGACAGCCCTTAGTGCAGGCGTTACAGCCGATGCAGCTAAAAATTTCCGGATAGAGCTGGCCTACGATGTTATCGGTAGCTTTAATCTCTTCAATGTTGAAGGTACGTTTATTAATGGGGAAGGAGTCAATTTTACCCACGCACATGCCCTCCTCCACCTTGGTTTGGCAGGAAAGCACAACCTTCAGCTCGGTGGTGCCCTTAATGCGGTAAATCACGGCGCAGGCACCGCAGAAGCCGCTGCGACAACCACAGCCACGAATGAGCTTAAAGCCTGCATATTCCATGGCGTCCATAATGGTCAAGGTTGCGGGCACAGAATGTTTCTTTCCCAACAGGTATACTGTTACCATTTCTTCCATTAGAGTTTTCTCCTCTCTATAGCAATCAAATTATTAGCAAAGCATCGCGAATCGGAATTTTAGCGAATGAGTGGCTTGGTACAATGGCCTCAAGGGTTCGAAAAAGTATCTTGTTTTGCGAGACAAATAGTACCCCGCAGAGGCCAATTGAACCCCACGAAATTCGCGTTAAGAAATTTCGCTGAGCAGATGCTTGCTAATGATTTGATTCTCAATTACTTAATACTCATCAGGCATCTCATCAAGTTGGTCGCAGGTAAATACCGGGCCGTCCTTGCAGACGTACTTTTTGCCAATATTGCAGCGTCCGCACTTGCCCACACCGCATTTCATGCGCAGCTCCAAGGTGGTGTACACTTGACTCTTGCTAAAGCCCATTTCGATTAATGCCGCTAGGCAAAGCTTAATCATAATCGGCGGGCCACAGAGCAGCACCGTCTTATCCGGCGTAAACTTCAAGGCCTGCAAATAAGCCGGCACAAAGCCCACATTACCGTCCCAGCCCTCCTGAGGTCTGTCGATGGTCAAATGCACTCTCGTAGCGGGCTGCTTGGGCCAGATTTCCGTAAGCTCCTCGTAACGCACGAAGTCTTCCTTGCTGCGGGCGCCATAGACCAAATCAATAGAGCCATAATCGGCGCGCTTGTCCAGCATATAATTGAGCACACTGCGCAGGGGAGCAAGTCCAATGCCACCGGCAATAAAGAGCAAATCCTTGCCCTTCAGCTTATCCTCAACTGGGAAATGATTGCCATAGGGCCCGCGCACAGCGATCTGCTGGCCCACCTCCACATCAAAATGGAGAAAATCCGTAATGCTGCCACAGCGCTTGATGCTAAATTCCATATACTTTTCATTGGTTGGAGAAGAGGTGATGGAAAAAATCGCCTCGCCCTTACCGGGCACAGACAGGATGGCACATTGGCCAGGCATATGCTCAAACAGCTTGCCCCCGCCCAAGGCCTCCACCTTAAAGGTTTTTACATCCGCCGTTTCCTCCACAATATCAGTAATCACGCCAATCATGGGAATTAAAGTATCACGGCAATTACACATCGTCGCTCACCTCCAATGCTTTGGCTACCTTCACAATATTTAAATTTACCGGGCATTTTTGCAGGCAACGACCGCAGCCCACGCAGGAATAAATGCCCTCGTTATTTTCGGGATAATAAACCAGCTTATGCATATAACGCTGACGGAAGCGCTCCAAGCGACTCTTGCGAGGATTGCCATGAGCCATCTTGGTAAAATCGCTCACCATGCAGCTATCCCAGCAGCGGAAGCGCTCTGTTTTGCCCTCGGCTACTTCATAATCGCGAATATCATAACAGTGACAGGTGGGGCACACATAGGTGCAGGTGCAGCAGGATAAGCAGCTTGGTGCCAGCTTCTCCCAGACCTTACTGTTGAACACCGCGAGTTCCTTGGCAGGTAACTTGTCGTTAAATTTGAAGTCATGCAAGGGTAGCACGCTCAAAATCTTCTGCGTCATAACCGCTTGCTCTTCAACGGGCTTGCTATCGCTAGCTTCCTCCAGCAAGGAGCTTAGCTTTGCAGTAAGCTTCTCGCCCTTGGTCGTCACAGGCTGCCAGAACAAAGCGTCCTCAACAAGCCAGGTCTGCACATCCGTCTCAGGCTTCGTGGCATCGATGCCAAAGGCATGGCAGAAGCAGGTCTCCTCAGGTGCACTGCAGCCTAAGCCGATGAGCACAGTGTTTTTACGACGAGCCGCATAATAAGAGTCCACTGGCTCCTTTAAAAATACTCTATCTAAAATGTCAAAGCTGCGTGCATCGCAGGCGCGCACGCCCAAAACGATAACAGTCTCCTCACTGGGTAAAATCTGCTCCAAAGAAAGCTTCTTGCCCTCTACTTGAAATTTCAGCAGCTGCTCCACTTGAGGGAAGAACACATCCTTAGCGGAGCGCGAGGTCAGGGAAGCCTCCAATGCCACCTGAACATCAGCAGCGTAGGGAGCAAAATCCACCTTACCAGCCTTGTTTAGACAGGGCAATAAAAGCTTACCTTGCTCATTTAAAGCAGCGTAGAGCTTGGGCAAATTTTCCTTACTAATTTTGTACATCCTATTTGCCTCCTTTCACTGCCACTGCTACATCAACCTCGTGGTCACTAAGCTTATAATCAACCTGGGGCGCAGGCGTCTCCGCATCAGCGCCGGCCTGATAAGGGCCGAAGAAGGTGTTGATATCCTTCATAAATTTCATATTCAACAGGCCCAGCTTTACGCCCTGAGGGCACACGCGGGCACACTCGCCGCAGCCCACGCAGCGTCCGGCCACATGATAAGCGCGGATGATGTGGAAGAGCTGCTCCTCCACCGGGTCCGCATAGGCCTTGCCAGCCACAGAGGACTGAGGATGATCAAAAATACATTGCTCACAGGTGCAGGCGGGGCAAATATCACGGCAAGCGTTACAGCGAATGCATTTACTGAGCTCCTGCTGCCAGAAGGCAAAGCGTTCCTCATCGCTCATGGCCTCGATAGCCTTCACACCGGCAAATTTATCGCCTGTAAATTCTGGAGTAGCTAATTTTTCACCAAGCTCCTCATCAGCGATTTTATACTCATTGCCCTTGCACATGATGCACTTATCCAAAAGCACATCAGCCTTGTTCAAGGTTACTTCTCCTAAAGCAGTGGTCACCAAAACCTTGTCACCCTCTGCCTCCACCTTCACAATGGCCTTGGCACCGGCAGCCTTAATCTTTTTGATATCCAGCATACCGCTACAGGGCGTGCCAATTGCGTGCACAAGCTGGCGTTGAATGCGATTATCCTTCAGCAATTGGTTCACGCCATAGGTGTCGCAGGGCTTGAGGAAAACTGCGGTCTTGAGGCCCTTGCGACTGGTTTGGATAAGATATTTACATAAATTGGCAGGACAGAACTCGTCATAGACGATTTCTGCGCACTCCTCAGCCTTGCTAAAAAAGGCGGGAGCGTTATCATAAAAGAATTCGCCGCTGCGCCAAGCCAGTACCCTGTCCACAGCGCCGCTGGCCAAAAGCTCTGCGGCCTTGTCCTGCATCAGCTTTTTTATTTCGCGCATCGCAAATCCCTCAACTTTACATTTTCTCCCAGCGCAGCAATATGCTCCGCAAAATCATTCATCACCTGGGCAAAGCGCGCGCCCTCGGCGGCGCTGACCCATTCCACTCTAAAGCGGTCACCGGCCACGCCCAAATAATTGAGCATGCCTAAAAGCAGCGTCATGCGGCGCCTGGTGAAATAATTGCCCGTGGTGTAATGGCAATCACCGGGATGACAGCCACAGAGGATGACACCATCGGCGCCGCGAGCGAAGGCCCGCAGGATGAACAAGGGATTAACCCTGCAGGAGCAGGGAACCTTGATGATTTTGATGTTGGCGGGGTAATTTTTGCGGGCCGTGCCGGCGCCGTCGGCGCCGGCGTAGCTGCACCAATTGCAGCAAAAGGCCACGATTTTCGGTTCATAGGTGTCGTTTTCTAACATAATGCATCCACCTCTGCCAAAATTTGTTCATTAGTAAAGCCCTTGAGGTCCATAGCCGTGCTGGGGCAGGCTACGGTGCAGGCACCACAGCCCTGGCACAGGGCGTCGTTGACCACGGCAACCGTGCGATTTTCGCGGGTGCCGGCCAAGGTAATAACCTGCTTTGTCTCATAGGAAATAGCGCCATAGGGGCACACATGAGCGCAGGTCTTACAGCCACTGCAAATATTTTCGTGGCACATGGCTGTGCAGGGATTGGTCTCTAGATGATCCTTAGCCAGTAAGCCAATCACCTTCGCTGCCGCAGCCCCCGCTTGGGAAACAGTCTCAGGAATATCCTTGGGCCCCTGGCACATGCCGGAAAGGAAAACACCGGCGGTGGGGCTTTCCACAGGACGCAGCTTGGGATGAGCCTCTACATAAAAGTCGTCATTGTCGATGCTTGCTGTGAGCATAGTGGCCAGCTTGCGAGCGTCGGGGCTAGGCTTCACAGCACCAGCTAGAACTACCAAATCCGGGAAGAGCATCAAATGCTTGCCACTATTTAAATCGCTGGCGAATACAGTGAGCTTGCCGTCCCCATCCACTACAACCTTGCCCACCTGTCCACGCACATAATGCACGCCATATTCCTCTACAGCACGACGATAGAACTCGTCAAAGCCCTTGCCAGGGGTACGCACATCAATATAAAAGACGGTGACATCCACATTGGGATATTTTTCGCGAATGTACATAGCGTGCTTAGCGTTGTACATGCAGCAAATCTTGCTGCAATAGGTCTTACCGCGCTCGGTGGTATCGCGGGAGCCAACGCAGGACACAATAACTACCTTCTTGGGCTCCTTACCACTGGAAGGGCACACCAAATGGCCCTCGGTAGGACCCGCCGCATTGGTCAGGCGCTCCAGCTGCAGGGAGGAAATAACATCCTTGCTCATGCCCCAGCCTAGGTCAGTGAATTTATCTAAATTAATCATTTCAAAGCCCGTGGCCAGCACGATGGCACCGTATTTTTCTGTAACCAATTCATCCTGCTGCGCATAATCGATGGCCTCGCAGGGACAAACCTTGGAGCAGATGCCGCATTTGCCTGTTTTAAACTTTATGCAGGCTTCTCTATCGATAACAGGCACCTTGGGAATAGCTTGGGCAAAGGGAATATAGATGGCACCGCGATTTTTCAGCTCCATATCAAACTCGCTGGGAGTTCTGCGAGAGGGACATTTTTCCGTGCAAATGCCGCAGCCGCTGCACATATCCGCCTTCACGCTGCGAGCCTTTTTGCGGATGGTCACCGCAAAATTGCCCACATAACCACTTACCTGCTCCACCTCGCTATAGGTGTAGAGAGTAATATTTTCATGCTGGGCCGCATCCACCATCTTCGGCGTTAAAATGCAGGCACTGCAGTCCAAAGTCGGGAAGGTTTTATCCAGTTGCGCCATGCGCCCACCGATGGTGGGCTCCTTTTCCACAATATCCACTTTATAACCGGCCTCGGCAATATCCAGCGCTGTTTGGATGCCGGCGATACCGCCGCCAATGACCAGCGCCCGCTTTACCACATCGCTCTGCCCTGCGTGCAGAGGACTGTTAAAGCGTACCTTGGCAATAGCTGCCT
The DNA here is from genome assembly GCA_034086985.1 of Phascolarctobacterium sp. Classification (GTDB taxonomy): domain Bacteria; phylum Bacillota; class Negativicutes; order Acidaminococcales; family Acidaminococcaceae; genus Phascolarctobacterium_A. The sequence continues at coordinate 18,613 of JAXDZG010000006.1, read as the reverse complement.
TCGCCAGCTTAATTGCCTTCGCTGTTGCCTCGGCCTTATCCTTCAATACCCAGGAGCACTGCTCACGGATATTGGCAATCTCCACCATATATGAGTTAATGCCCACGCTTTCCGCACACTTACGGAAGGTGGCTTCGTGCATGCGGGGTGAGCAGGAGCAAACTACAATTCGATCCAGCTTGTAATCGTGCACAGCGTTACGAATTATTTCCTGACCCTGCTCCGAGCACATATATTTATAATCAATGGCGTAGGCCACGTCAGGCACCTGACGCACCGCCTCCACTACTTGGGCAACATCCACCGTGCCGGCGATATTGCTGCCACACCAACAAACAAAAACACCTATTTTTTGCACGAGGACACCTCCTATTTATTGTATTTTCTAAAGGCTGCTACTAAAGCCTGCTGGGGCATGTCCGCAGGATAATGCTCCAGCGCCTCGGGCGTCAGGCGGTTGCCGCCCTGCCGGCGAATACTTACCAAACGAGTAGCCTCCATAACAGCGCAGGGGCTCACGCCACGGGGACAGCGCTGCTCGCAGGCCATGCAGGACAAACAAATCCAGGGCGAACGAGCTGCCAGCATTTCTTCACCGTTGCCATTAATTAGCTCCCACACCATACGGCTGGGCAGCAGATCCATCTTATCTCCCATGGGGCAGGTGGCACTGCAACGACCGCATTGGATGCAGCGGCTTACGTCCGTGCCGGAGAGACGCAGCAACTGAGCAGCCAATTCTTTTCCGGTTAACTCCATTATTCTGCACCTCCTTCAGCCACACCCAGGGCATCTGCCAAAAGCTCTGTAAAATAAGCTACGGGAAGGGTATTAGCCTCAGCGTTAGACACTAAATTATAAGCACACAGGGGACAGGCCGTAATCAGCTTTTGAGCACCGCAGCTAGCTGCATTACCCTTGATTTCACCCACCATCCGCTCACACATGGCTTTGTTGGTAATAGCCAAATAACCTGCGCAGCACTCGTTGCGCATAGCATACTCTACTGGCGTAGCACCTAAGGCTTTAAGAAAGTCCTCCAAAATTCTAGGACGTTCAGGGTCATCCATGGCCATTACTTGTCCCGGTCTGAGCAGCATACAACCATAATAAGCACCTACAGAACACCCTTTCAAGGGATTAGTAACGTGTTTTGCCAATTCTGTCCAACCAATGTGGTCACGCAAAACCTCCAGATAATGCAAAACCTTGGTTTCACCCTGATAGGGCTCCTCCAGCTGTAGATAAGCATTCACCTTGGCTGCGATTTCAGGCTTCGTAGCCATATCATTATTCACACGCTTGAGCACATGATGGCAAGCACTGCACAATGTTACCAGCACACCACCATTAGCCTTGGCTGCCGCCAACGCCCGCACGGCGCTGAGTCGCTCCGCAATAGCATCTGGAGCCATGGGATATACAGCACCGCAGCATTGCCACTGGGGCAGCTCTACCAAGGGGAAGCCCAAGGCTTCAGCCGCACGCCGCGCAGCCCTATCCAGCTTCTGCGCCTTCGTAGAAAGCGTACAGCCAGGATAATAATTATAAATCATTGCATTCCCTCCTTTGAGGCATAAAAACAATAAACAACCTTGACCCAAAATTGCTTTTCCTAGTGTATATTCTACACAAATCGGATTTTTACTGCTAGCTGACAAAAAATATTTGTAAAAAATTGCGGCTGCTTCTCCTGTAAAGAAGTATCAGCCGCAATATTTAGCTCAAATTAAAGTATATTAAATTTTACTCCTGCCAATAATCCAGTTTTTGGGTAATACCAATGGAACGCGCCACGAAAACAGGATTTTTGCCTGCTTCACGTTGCTCAGAGTAGTCGTCCATAGCCTTCAGAGCGGGCCCACCCAGCATACAAATTACGGGCAGGTTAATGATGGCCATGCAGCCCATGAGCACATCGGCCAAGTCCCACATGAGTCCCATGCTGGAGCCGGCACCGATAAAGATAACCACGCAGGCAATAAGGCGATAAACCATATTAAAAGTAGGACCGGGCACTGCCTTCATAATGTAGGCAAAGCAGTTGTCAACATAGTACAAATTACCCAGCAAAGTGGTGAAAGCAAAGAGCACCATGGACACAGTAATGAACACCTTAGCTACGCCGCCCATGGAAACAGCCAGCGCAGTCTGTACATAGGGCGCACCGGCCAATTCCTTCACAGGCTCCACGCCGGAGGTCATGCACATAAAGGCAGTAGCGGTGCAGATTAAAAGGGTGTCGATAAATACGGACAGCATTTGTACCAAGCCCTGCTTTACGGGATGGGATACATCCGCAGCAGCGGCAGCGTTAGGTGCGGAGCCTACACCGGCCTCGTTGGAGTACAGGCCACGCTTGATACCGAACATCACGCAGGAGCCGGCAAAGCCGGAGAAGATAGCCTGAAAATCAAAGGCTTGGCTGAAGATTTTGCCCAAAACAGCGGGCAGCTGATTGATATTGATAAGCGTCAAAACAAAGGCTACAGAAATGTAGATAACGCCCATAATCGGCACCAGGGTAGACGTGGCTAAGATTACGCGACGACCACCGCCGAAGAGGCAATAGCCTACCAAAACAGCCAAAACACCACCGATAATCCAGGGAGTGGTCTCAGGATTATAGAAGGAATAAGCAATAAAGGTGGACTGCAGATTATAAGCGCAGAGCATATTAAAGCCCACGCCATAGGTAGCAATCAAAGCGATGCTGAAGATAACGGCCAAAGCTCTGCTACCCAGCGCAGCCTCGATATAATAGGCAGGGCCACCATAGCTGCCATGCTCACCGCGCTTTTTATAAATCTGAGCCAAGGTGCTTTCGATAAAGGCAGAGGCACCGCCTACAATGGCAATAACCCACATCCAAAACACAGCGCCATAACCGCCCAAGCAAATGGCAGTGGAAATACCGATAATATTACCCGTGCCAACGCGGGATGCAGTGGAGACCATCAAGGCCTGGAAGGAAGAAACGGCGTGCTCGCCTATGGGCTTTTCCAAAATAACGCGAATAGTCTCCCTAAACATGCGCAGCTGCACCAAGCGGGTGCGCAGAGTGTAGTAAAGGCCCACAGCTACTAGCATCACGATTAAAAGATAGCTGTACATAAAATTACTGATTGCGCCAACGATACTTGCAAACATCAAAAAACCTCCCCAAAATTTTAATTCTTACTTATTATTATAGCATAATTTTATCCTCTTTCGAAACATTCCTCCCCTCTGATTAGCCTGCTTTTCTGTAAAGTGCATATCTTCCTAAGGGATAAATGTACTTATGGCTTCTTTCTGCGCAAAAAAAAGAGACCACCCTTGCGGATAGTCTCTTCCTATTATTCTTTCCGTAAATTTAAGCTTCTGGTCTAAGCTTATTTAGCACGCAGAGCGCGGTTAATCTCTATGCGCACAGCGCGACCAAACTCTTCGTGCACCCAATCCCAACGAGAGGTCAGGGTTTCGTCGATTTCCTTATCACCACGCATATTATGGGTATAGTAAACGCCATTCAAACGGTTGTAGGCTGCTGCCTTACCCAGCATATCCAGCTTCACCATGCGCTCACCCACACGATTCATAGGCTTTTTGCTGAGCTTATCCAGCTGCATTACGAAAACGATATCCACATCGCCTTCCTTAGCAATTTTAGCTAAAACGCCTTGGCTCATGCCGGCCTCAGCATACTTGGAGTTATCAATAGCTTCATTAAGTTTGTTGTTTTCGATAACCACAAAGCCAGGCTGAGATTTCAAGGCCTTAATAGCATTATTATAATATACCTTGTTAGCCAGCTCGTCCCCTCCCACATTATTAATCAAGGGCAGCAGAGCCACAGTAGCAGCCTCAGCAGCATTCAGGCAAGGAATGGAGCAGCACACTACCAAAACAGTCATCAAAAGATAACGTAATACTTTCTTCATTGGATAAATCCTCCTCATTTACAAATCAAAGATAAATATATTCTAACATAAAGCTTGTGAATTGAATAGTGTCCGGGCAATTTTTTACATTACTTTTCTGTCCGCACACCCAGCATATAATTGATAAACTGCTGCGCCGTGCGTCCGGAAATACCACCATGATGAAGCTCGAACTTTTTGGCTTCAGCGCAAAGCTCCTCATCGCTTAAGGTAAGCCCAGCCTTATGAGCCAGCTCCACTACAATATTGTAGAATTCCTTTTGGTCGGGCTGACCATAGTAAATAGTGCAGCCAAAGCGGTTCACCAGACTCAGCTTCTCCTGCATGGTGTCGGACTTATAGATACCCTCATTGTGAGTCACATCATTGCGATCCTTCCAGGTCTCGTTAATCAAATGACGACGATTGCTAGTAGCATAAATCAAAATATTGCTTGGGCGCACCTCAAGACCACCCTCGATAATGGCCTTTAGATATTTATACTCTGTCTCAAATTCCTCAAAGGAAAGGTCATCCATGTAGATGACAAAGCGATAATTGCGGCTCTTGATTTGGGCAATAATGGCGGACAAATCCTGGAATTGATGCTTATAAATCTCGATCATGCGCAGACCTTGATCGTAATATTGGTTAATCAAAGCCTTAATGCTGCTGGATTTGCCGGTACCACTATCGCCAAAGAGCAGCACATTATTGGCAGGACGCCCTTCCACAAAGGCCTCCGTATTCTCCCGCAGGGCTTGCTTTTGACGCTCATAGCCAATCAAATCATCAAAGGTAATGAGCTCGGTATTAGAAATGGGCACCAGCTCCACCTCGCTGCCCTTATGGTCAATGCGAAAGGCCTTATTGAGGCCCAGCTTGCCCACGCCATAAGCCTTGTAAAAATCAGTTACCAGCCTATAAAAATCCTCGGCCGTAGCAGCCTGCTCCAACTTCTCGCTGAGCCCCTGCACCTTTTCGCTGATATTCTTGTTAAAGCGTGTTTCCTTCTTGGCCACAGCCTGATAATTGGTGATAATGTCAAAGCAATTAATGCCTAACGCTTTTTCCAAAGCAGTAAAATCATAGTCAAAAAGCGCCTTAAAAATAGCAAAATCATTGAGAGCCAGCGCATTAACACTGCCCTCACAGGCGCCCTCCTTCTCGCAGGTAATGGCAAAGGGTGTCTCCACGCTAACTAAAAGATAAGTTAAATAATTATGCCATAAATTCTTATTAAAGCCATACACAGTGGCAATGTCCAGCAGCTTATGGATCTGGTCATAAACCTTCCCAATAATTGCCTCCTTTTCATAGCTACCGCTCGCCACCTCGGCACACACCTCGGCCAGCGGCATTAAGATATTATCATCCGGCAGATTGCGGTAAACGATTAATTTTGAAACAAGCTTATTCATCCAAAAAAATCTCCATAATACATTAATCAGTGAATTGAGTAATATGTAAGCAGCAGGCGAGCTGTGATTTTTAGCAAATGAGTGGCTTGGTACAATGGCCTCAAGGGTTCGAAAACATATATCATTCTGCGAGACAAATAGTACCCCGCAGAGGCCAATTGAACCCCACGAAATTTGCGTTAAGAAAATTACCGCGAGAATGATGCTTACTTATTACGAATTTCACTCTTTATTTAACAAATTGAAATTTATCTACGTCGAACATACCCATATCGGTAATCTTTAGTCTCGGAATTACTGGCAAGGCCATAAAGCTTAGACTAATGAACGGGTCAATATTGTCTGGTACGCCCTGTGCGTGGGCCAACGCCGCGATTTCATCGAGGCTCATAATCAAATCCTCCGTAGGCGCACTGCTCATCAACCCACAAATATTGAGTGGCACCGTGCCCACAACCTGGCCCTCGCGCACCAAGGTGTACCCACCTTGCACGCGCACCAGCTCATTGGCAGCCACCACCATATCCGCCGCATTCGTGCCAATCACAATCAAATTATGGGAATCATGAGCCACCGTAGTCGCTGCCGCGCCACACTGCAGGCCGTAGCCTCTCAGTAGGCCCAAGCCCACATTGCCAGTGCCATGATGGCGTTCCAAAACAGCAATCAGATAGAGCTCACCAGCAGCCACAGCCGCAGCTACAGCCTCGCCCATAATGCTCTCACGCTCCGTATACACTTCGCCGGGCAGCATGCAAATCACAGGATACTCCTTGCCCGCCTTAAAATGGCTCACAGCAAAGGTTTCCTCGCTGAAGGCCGCAGGACGCACACTGCCCTGCAGGCTGGCCGCTGGCTGCACAGGCACGACTTTGTCAGCCTCCGCCCAGGCGTCACGCCCGTGCCAGAATACACGCAGGGGCTCCAAATCCTGCAGATTGTTAAATACAACAATATCAGCGTCATACCCCGGCGCTACCGCGCCCACATGACGCAGCCCAAAAAGCTTCGCCCCGTTGATGCTCGCAATCCTTAATGCTCGCGCCGGGCTCATCCCTAGCTCCACCGCCAGCTTTACGCAATAGCGAATGGTGCCCTCCTTGTGCATGTCCGACAAATGCTTATCATCGGTGCAAAATGCCAGATTTTGCACGTCGATGCCACTAGCCAGTACTCCCTTTAAAATGGGCTCCAGATTGCGGCAGGCGCTGCCCTGCCGCACCAATACAGCTAAGCCTGCACGCAGCTTTTCGAGAGCTTCCTCCCAATTCATGGACTCGTGGTCCGTATCGATGCCGCTAGCCACATAAGCCTGCAGCTCCTTGCCCTTAACCATGGGTGCGTGGCCGTCGACCACGCGATTTTCGGCGTGAAACAAGTCCAGCTTCTTGTGTACCTCAGCGTCATTATAAAGCACTCCGGGCACATTCATCATCTCGCCCATGCCCAGCACGCCCTTGTCGTGCATGACCTCCGCCATAGCCGCTGCGTCCATGACGCAGCCGGCGTGCTCAAAGGGAGTGGCAGGCACGCAGCTGGGCAGCTCCACATAATAATTGATAGGCATCTGGCCTCCGGCACGCAGCATATAGCGAATACCCTCGGCCCCGGCCACATTGGCAATCTCGTGGGGGTCCGTAATAAGCGTAGTGGTGCCCCAGCGCAGCTCCTCACGCACATAGCTTTCCGGAGCTGCCATGCTGCTTTCCACATGGCAGTGAGCATTTACTAGACCTGGGGCAATATATGCTCCCTGCAAATCGATAATTTGCTTAGCCTCGCTATAGGTGCCGCGAGGACCGATAGCAGCGATTTTGCCATCGGCAATGGCCACATCGGCTTCATAAATTGTTTCGGTCAACACGTCAACAACCCTGCCGTTCTGTAAGAGCAGATCAGCAGGGTCGTTGCCAAGTGCGACCGCTCTGATACGGTCGTTCATTTTTAGTACCTCATTAAGCTTACATAAAGATGTATTTCAAAATAAAGATTACAGCCAGCACACATACCAAAGCACTAACCTTCTTTTCCTTCAGCTTGCCGGTGAGTAAATTCAGCACTACGTAGGAAATAACGCCCATGGCGATACCTTCAGAAATGGAATACATGAAGGGCATAGCGATGGTAGCGATAAAGGCCGGTACAGCCTCAGTATAATCATCCCAATCAATCTTCACAATACCGCTGAGCATCATGAAGCCTACTACGATAAGGGCCGGAGCGGTAGCGAAGGCCGGAATAGCCAGAAAAATCGGGGACAGGAACAGGCTCAAAAGGAAGAGCACAGCTACAGTCAGAGAGGTCAGGCCGGTACGACCGCCTGCTGCAACACCGGCGCTGGATTCAACGAAGGTGGTAACAGTGGAGGTACCCAAGCAGGCGCCAATGGCGGTAGCGGTGGAGTCAGCCAAGAAAGCGTTTTGGATTTTCGGCAGCTTGCCATTTTCATCCAGCATATCAGCCTTGGAGGCCACACCAATCAAGGTTCCCAGAGTATCAAACAAATCCACGAACATGAAAGCTACCATGATGGTGATAAAATTAAAGGTAGCAATAGCACTGAAATCCAGCTGCATCAAGGTCGGTGCTAGGCTAGGAATAGAAATACCATTGGAGAAATTAGGCAATAAGGAGAAAGCGCCCAGCTTGGGATTGGGAACATAAAAGCCAGTCAGCTCGCAGATAATGCCCAAGCCCCAGGTTACCAAAATACCTAACAAAATGCCGCCGGGCACCTTTTTAGCCAAGAAAGCCGCAGTAATCAAAATGCCTAAAAGGGCTAAGAAAGCACCAATACCGGTTGAATGGAAGGTACCGTCCGCCAAGGAAGCGCGGAAATTGTACAGACCTACCAAGCAAGGACCATCCACAACGATTTTCGCACTTTGCAGGCCAATGAAGGCGATAAAGAGGCCAATGCCGCCGGTAACGCCAAATTTCAAGGACATGGGAATGCAATCGAAAAGGGCCTCGCGCACCTTCGTCAAGGACAGAATGATGAAGATAATACCTTCCACAAATACGGCAGCCAAAGCAACATTCCAGGAGTAGCCCATAGCACCGCACACGGTGAAGGCAAAGAAAGCATTCAAGCCCATACCAGGAGCCAGAGCAAAGGGATAATTACTCAAGAAAGCCATCAACAGCGTACCGATGGCAGCGCCCAAGGCAGTGGCAGTGAACACAGCACCAGCATCCATGCCGGAGGCACTTAAAATACCGGGGTTAACGGCCAAAATATAGGCCATGGTCATGAAGGTAGTAATACCGGCGATAAGCTCAGTCTTAACGTCGGTGTGATGCTCCTTCAGCTTGAAGAAAGACTCGAGAAAACTCATTGCAATACACCCTCCTTAAAATATTTTCATATATACCACATAACGCCTCAACCAGCGTTATTAATAGGTCAGGATTTCGGGGCCATTCTCAGTGATTAGAATGGTATGCTCCCATTGAGCGGACAAGCTGCCGTCATCGGTATAAACTGTCCAATCATTGGCCGCATCCACAAACACATCCTTGCGTCCCATATTAATCATGGGCTCAATGGTAAAGATCATACCAGGCACCAGCACCATGCCGGTTTTGCGCTTGCCCACATGGCAGATGAAGGGATCCTCGTGGAAATCAATGCCCACGCCGTGGCCGCCAAACTCAGTTACCACGCTATAGCCATGCTTGCGGGCCAGCTGAGAAACGGCTGCGCCTATATCGCCGATATAGCCCCAGGGCTGAGCAGCCTCAATACCCTTCAAGAGGCACTGCTTAGTGATAGCCACTAAATCGCTGGCCGGCTTGCGCACCTTGCCAATCATGAACATACGGGAAGCATCCGCATAATAGCCCTTATAAATGGTGGACACGTCCACATTGACGATGTCGCCACTTTTCAAAACGTCGTGCTCGCTGGGAATGCCGTGGCACACCTGGTCGTTAATAGAGGTGCACACGCTCTTAGGAAAGCCCATAAAGCCTAAGGGAGCAGGAGTTGCTCCGTGGGCAATAGTATAATCATAAACAATGGTATTGATTTGCTCCGTGGTCATGCCCGCCTTAATATACTTGGCAACCTCATCCAACACGCCGGTGTTGATTTTGCAGGCCTCGCGAATGCCCGCGATTTGCTCAGGGGTTTTAATCATGCAGCGGTCCGGCACTTCCTTGCCTTGGGAGCGCAATAATTCAATTTTCGCATCAATCATTTGGTGACAAGAGGCATATGCTTTGCCGCTGCCACACCAGCACAAAGAATTTTTTTCTTCCATGTAATATCTCCTTAGCTAGAAAAACTAACAATAATCTTTTAATATCTTCTATTGTACCACATTTAAGGGGAATTTCACATTTTTTGTGGAAAATATTATGACAAAGTTCGGTTTTTCTGTTAAAATATCTTCATGTATTACTAAATCTACTCCTGCTCATCACGAGTAGGCTTAACGCGTTCATTTTTATGCAAACATTTTAAAGGAGAAAGGTTGAAGCAATGGAACAGTACGCACTCTATTTTATCGACATTATTTTACACCTGGACAAGCATCTGCCGGAAATCATGGCGGCCTATGGTCATTTTATTTATGCCATCCTCTTTTTGGTAGTATTCTGTGAAACGGGCCTGGTTGTTACCCCCTTCCTGCCCGGCGACTCCCTGCTCTTTGCCTGCGGTGCCTTGGCAGCTACTGCACCCGAGGGCATGGACATTAAAATAATCACCGTGATTTTCCTTGTATCGTCCATTTTAGGTGATGCCTGCAACTATATGATTGGAGAAAAGCTAGGGCTAGCCATGATCAACGCCAAGCACAGCCTTATTAAAAAGGAGCATGTGGACAAGGCCAGCGCCTTCTATGCTAAGCATGGTCACAAGGCCATCTTCTTGGCCCGCTTCGTGCCCATCGTGCGTACCTTCGCTCCCTTCGTAGCCGGCGTGGGCAAGATGCACTACCTGACCTTCGCTCATTACAATGTTATCGGCGCTGTGGTTTGGGTAACTCTTTTCGTAGGCGGTGGCTATTTCTTTGGCAATATCCCCGTAATCAAGCAAAACTTTACCCTGGTTACCCTGGGCATCGTTATTTTCTCCGTGCTGCCCGTGCTGTGGGAGCTGGTTGGCAAAAAGCTCTTGCACAAGGAGTAAGCTTTTTCTAAACAGCCTAAGCTGAATAATAATTTAGAGACAGCATGTGCTGACAAAGCAGCTTAGGCAACTAATTATAAAAATGAGAGGTGTTTTGATATGTATCGTTTCAATAGCGACTACACCGAGGGCTGCCATCCCGCCATTTTAGAGCGACTGGCAGCGACCAATATGGACCAAACCGATGGCTACGGCCTAGACCCCTACTGCGACGAGGCGCGTGCCAAGATTAAAGAATATTTTAACTGCCCCAACGCCGACGTGCATTTCCTCGTAGGCGGTACCCAAACCAATTTAACCGTCATTTGCGCCGCTCTGCGTCCTCATCAGGCTGTTTTTGGCGCTGTCCCCAGCCACATCAACACCCACGAGGCCGGTGCTATCGAGCATGTAGGCCATCGCGTATTGCCCCTGCCCAGTGAGGACGGCAAGCTCACCGCCGAACAAATCAAGGCCGAATGGATTAAATACGACACCGACCCCAGCCGTGAGCATTGGGCTCAGCCCAAAATGGTCTATATTTCCCAGCCCACGGAAATCGGCAGCATGTATAGCAAAAAAGAGCTGCAGGATTTATACTCCGTATGCAAGGAGGCGGGCCTCTACCTTTTCGTGGACGGCGCTCGCTTAGGCTATGTTTTAGGCGCTCCTGACAATGATATGACTCCCGCCGATTTAGCTGCCAACTGCGACGTTTTCTACATCGGCGGCACCAAATGCGGTCTGCTCTTCGGTGAAGCAGTAGTTATTATGAACGATGAGATTAAGCCGGACTTCCGCACCATCGCAAAGCAATGCGGTGCTATTATGGCCAAGGGCCGCCTGTTAGGCGTGCAATTCGGCGCTGCCTTTACGGACGATTTATATACCAAAATCTGTGCCAAGGGCACGGAGCAGGCCCTGAAAATCAAGCAAGCACTGCTGGACTGCGGTTTTAAATTCGTCACCGACTCCCCCACCAACCAACAATTTGTCATCATGACACCGGAGCAATTTGCTAAGCTCAGCGAAGAGTTTGCTCTGAGCCACATCGCCTATCTGCCCGATGGCAATTACAGCGTGCGTATCTGCACCAGCTGGGCCACCGACGATGCCCAAGTGGACAAGCTGATTGCCATGATCAAGGAGCTGTAAGACCATCCATAGCAAAAAATATAGAGCCGTGAAGAAATTAAGTGTTTTTTCACGGCTCCTTGTCTTTTTTCTTGAGTTCAAAATCATACTTAGTCATAAAAATACTGACCCCCAAATGATAGATTTCTAGTCTAACATTCGGGGGTCAGTACAATTGTTTCAGGATTAGGAACACTGGACAACAGCGTAGCCATCATAGTAGGAGCTCTGCTAGGGAGTCCTGTGTAAGCGGAGCCTGCCCGAAAAATGGCAGGAAACCATGATGAACAGCATTGCCCTTTTGGCAGGCTTTGTGGGGCCCTTAGTAACCGAAGCAATGCTGGCCGAGATTACCGCCAGCGGTGGCACTATGGTCATGGCCATAGGCTGCAACATGTTCAAAATCACCCAGATCTGCATCGGCAACTGCTGTTTGCGGCAGTAATTACGGCCATAATAATGTAAAAAATCCCTCGGCTACGGTCGGGGGATTTTTGTGTTGGTGAAAAAAAGTAACCGCAACCCAGAGATATGGATTGCGGTTTTTGCTAAGGGAATGCGTTATGCAGTTTTCTTGCCGAGGCGTTCAGCGATCGCTTCGACTTCGTGGATAGGTAAATTGGTAATTTTGGCTGTAAAAGTAACAGAAGCTCCTTCGTTTAATGCGTTTTCTGCTATTTCAATTCTTTCTTGTTTTGCCAATTTTTGCATCAGTTCACACATTTCATCAACCCCCGTTTCTTCTTCCTTAAAGTGTCTAACCTTAGCGGCCAGGGCTTTATTTTTAATATCATTAGGATTCTTACAGAAAAAATCATGCATTAAATTGCTGAGTGGCGTATCATCATTCTTCTTGGAAGCATTGACATATATGATAATGCTTCCATCACCAAAAGCTGTACCTGTTTCACGAATACGTCTGTCAATATGATAGCAAGGTAAATCGCCACCAAGAACATCACGTTCTGTAATGAAGATGATATAGCTGTCCTTGATGGTTGCGTAATCCTCACCAGCAGGGAAGTGCTTAGTATCAACAAGGCTAGCATGGTAGCGGGCCCTTTGGGGAACAGCTCCTGAGTTGGTCCTCTGAACTTCCACATTGAAGTATTCACCATTACCATCAATACAGAAAATATCTAGCGTGGAGGAATGCCCTTGCAAATTCTTAATGACGTATTGGTTAGAGCATTCTATCACCTTAATTTTATCATCCTCAAGAATAATCTGCAATAGCATTTCTGCAAGCTTTATGTCCTTGCCAAATACTACGGACATAAAGGTATCATCCATTAAACAAAACTCGTCTATCGTCTTTTTGTACTTTTGGCGAGTTTCTTCAGTAACCATAAAATCAACTCCCTTCCTAACAAAAAAAAGCACCTGTCAAGCTCTGACAGGTGCCAACCGAACCGCATGTCCGGGCAGAAGCTCCTTGGAAACCAGAGAAAACTTCCTGATTTGCAAGGCTACCGCTGCAACTAAGGTTATTATACACTAAAAATATCGTAGAGTACAATAGTTTATAATACAAACAGAATGTGAAATTTAACACTATACAAGGGAACGATAATTGGTGAATACACATAAAGTTGACTATATGTGTTCGGAATGATAAAATTAAATAGACATAGTTGACCTGATGGGAATTGCATAGGATGAGGCTGGTTCTAACTTCCTGCCAATCCGCCTGCAAAACTTCTTGCACCGTCTAAGAACTTTCTTCTCTTAGAGCGGTGCAGCTCTCAACTAAAAAAGTGCACTACCATAAAGTCTACTGACTAATGGTAGTGCACTCTTAGTTTTTTATTACTTTTGTTTTCTAATTTCCGTTACGGGTATGCCGCCAATTCCCCAATTATCGGTATCCACCTCGTCAATGACTACGACAGTGGTAGCCTTGTTCTTGCCTAAAACATTGTGCAAAAGATTGGTAGCGCCTTCAATGAGTTGGCGTTTTTGCTCAGGAGTCACATTTCCTTCGCGAGTAATTTTAATATTTACATAGGGCATTTTCACACCTCCTATTAGCGCGGTGCGATTTAGAACAGCCACTGAGCACCGATGCCACCGCCGATGCCCCGTTGCTTGCCCATAGCACCGTTCAGGTTGAAGTCCAAGGTCAGGTTCTTACCTGCATTGAGCTTATAGCCTGCTTCCACGATGGCGCTGTGGCCCTGCAGGGAGGGAGTGGGAGCGCTATAGCCGTTGATGGCTGCCTTAGCGTCGCCGCCAAATTCATATTGCCATGCCAGGCCTGCGTAAGCCTTGCTCTTTTCGGTCAGGGTGGTAGTATAACGACCACCGATGCGCAGACGATGGGAGTTCACAGCGTCAAAGTCAATTTCTTCGCCGGTAGCAATGGAAACGTCGGAGCCATTGGTGTGGGAGAAGTAGTAACGACCGTAAACATCAACGGTAGCCTTGTCGCTTACTGTCAATTCCTTGCCGCCGCCCAGGCTGAAGCCGTAATAGGCGGAGCTTTCGTCGTAGGAGGTGGCGGTGCTGTTGTAATCGCTCTTCACGCGACCAGCGCGGAGGGCTGCGTCATAATGCACGCCGTTATCCAGCTTATATTCGCCAAAGATTACGCCGCCAGTGGATTTAATATCGCCGCTAGCGTGCACGCCATTATCCAGATAGGAGTCGTAGTTGCCCCTGCCATGCTCAACGGCAACGCCGAAGAGCAGCTTGTCGGCCTGCTTAGCGAAGCCTACAGCGCCGTTCCAGCCGTTTACGTCCACATAGGAGCCGGTGGTGTAGCGCATATTGCTACCGCCAACTGCAGCAAAGGGAGCCATGGTGCCTTCATCAATCGGAGTAACGCCGCCGGCTGCTGCCTTAGCCTGCTCCATACCTGTGCCTAGCATAAAATCGCTCATATTGTTAACCACAAAGGCTGCTGCAGCGCGGGTTTCCACCAGGGACTTGCCGTTTTCGTTGACTGTGGTCTTTTCAACGTTCAAAGTCAGAACCAAGTCCTTTTGATTACCGGAAAGAGCAACACTGCCGTCACCGCTAAGTGTTGCACCGATTTCTACAGGAACCGGTGTGCCATCATTTTTAAAATGAGATATCTCACCATTACTAGTATGAACCAAGGTAATGGTGTTTTTATCGCCGGAAGCTTGGGGCTTGCCGGTTACTGTAACAGCTAACTTGTTATTGGGAATGATAACATTGGGGAAGATAATACCCTCAGTACTAGGTATACCATTGATAGTCAACATGGTTTCGCCAAAGGTCAATGTGTCATCAATGAAGAAACGGAGCTTCTCGAAGTTTTTTATATTGCCAACATTGATGTTGGAGCCATAAACGTGGATTTCGTTGCCGGAGGTAGTGTCCACCAAAAGACCATCATTATAAACACGACCACCATAAACAATACCAGTTATGTTAATGTTGCCGCCGGTAAGAGTATGTTTAGTGCCTTGCGTATCAGTAAATTTGTAGTTAGCGTTATTGCCAATCAAAATAACTTTATTATCATTGGCTTCACCGGAGTCAGAATATCCACCATAGACATCAATATTATCATTAAACTTGCCACCACTAATGATAACTTGGTTGTATTGGGCTGTACTGGAGTAAGAATATCCACCATAGACATCAATATTATCATTAAACTCGCCACCACTAATGATAACTTGGTTGTATTGGGCTGTATCGGAGTCAGAATATCCACCAAATACATGAACATAACCATTAAAAGTGCCGCCACTAATGATAACGCTGTTTAAATTGGCTGTCTTATTGGGTGTAACGGAGTAAGATTCTCCACCAAAGACATAAATATCCCCATCAATATCACCATCAAAAGTGCCACCATTAATGCTAACGCTGTTTAAATTGGCTTCACCGTAATCAGAATATCCACCACTAATAGAAGAACCTCCTTCAAACTTCGTGTTACCGCTAATTTCAACTTTATTACCAGTCACATCACCGTTGCTACTAGTGTTCCCACTATAAGTTGCGACTTCATCGGGGCCAGAATATCCACCATAGACATAAACATAATCATTAAAAGTGCCGCCACTAATGCTGACGCTGTTTTCATTGGCTGTACCATAGTCAGATTGTCCACCATAGACATCAAGATTACCATTAAACTCGCCACCACTAATGATAACGCTGTTTAAATTGGCTGTAACGGAGTCAGAATATCCACCATAGACATCAATATCACCATTAAAATTGCCACCACTAATGATAACTTGGTTGTTATTGGCTGTCTTATTGGGTGTCTCGGAGTAAGATTCTCCACCATAGACATAAATACCACCATCAAAATCACCATTAAAAGTGCCACCATTAATGCTAACTTTGTTGTAATCGGCTGCACCTTTATCAGTATATCCACCAGAGATATCATCATTAAAAGTGCCACCATTAATGCTAACTAGGTTGTTATTGGCTGTACCGTCAGAATCTGCCCATCCACCCACAACATAACCATAAAAAGTGCCACCATCAATGCTAACTTGGTTGTAATCGGCTGCACCTTTATCAGTATAACCACCACAGACATGATAACCATTAAAAGTGCCGTCGCCACTAATGCTAACTTGGTTGTAATTGGCTTCACCGTAATCAGAATATCCACCATAGACATTAGCATTAAAAGTGCCGCCACTAATGATAACTTTATTATTAGTGGCTGTACCGTTACTTAATCCACCATAAATCCAAGAAGTTGATGTAAACGTCGTGTCTTTAATTGTAACTTTATTACCAGTCACAGTACCGAAGCTAGCAGTACGCCCACCATAAATATGGGCTTTATTTTGGAAAGTTGTGCCATTAATATTAACAGCATTGTTATTTACATCAATATGGTTTCCTACTTGATTACCAGCATAGATATATATTTCAGGCTCGATGGTTATAGGGTCAACATTGATGAAACAACCAGAAACATTTGATTCAGCGCCGGGCCCCCAAGAAATCCCTGTGAGACCTCCTCCACTGATGCTCCCGATGATTGTGGCAGTATTTCCGCTTCTCTCAATTAAATTAGTATTTATATCCGTTACCAAACTTGCCGCTTCCGCGAACCCCGGCATCAAACACCCAGCAGCCAGCACACCTGCTAAAACCGCCCTTGAGAGGTTATAAGTACGCCCCCATTTTTTTGCGAACTGTCTTTCACGAATCTTAGACAGAAACCTCATTTTAAACCCTCCTTCAAGATGCTTTAGGCATCCACATTAACACGCTTCATCAAGTAAACGACACTCTTTACAAAAGGGTATCATTACGCGGCTGATATGACCCCAAAAAGTTAGACTTTTTCAGCGTGATATTCCAAATGGATATTACGCTTATTTTTTATGCAGCTAAACGACTAAGCCTGTATTGAACAGGACTCAGATAGCCTACTCCTACATTGTAAAACATATCTTGTCAAATTAAAAGCTTTCCAGGGGGGTCGTAAATCCGCCAACTTACAAGTTTTAGCCTTATTATTCAAAAAAAAACAACTTTAACAAATGTAACTACACAAACAAAAACTTCTATAGTCAGCCACCTTCGCAGCCCCCTATAGAAGTTAAATTCATCTAAACAAGTCAGAATGTGTTCCTGTCCTAAACAAAAATAATTCCAAATCTTTCTTAATTACCCTATACACCAATTAGAAGGGACAATGCTAAGCATCCTCTTATTTTTTCTTACCGCCATAATAGAGCAAAATCAGCCCTACCTTCGAGTTGGTTCCAGTCTTATCATAGATGCTTGTCAAATACCTTTGGTAAACACGCTCAGAAATCATCAGCTCCTTGGCCAGCTCCTTGTTAGTGCCATCTTTAGTTAAAATTAATTGCAGCACTTCCTCTTCACGAGGCGTCAGCTCATGAGCTTTAGCAAAGGCTTGAACGATTGGGCTTTCCTTATAGGCCTGCTCTAGCGCCTGCAGCTGTTCACGACTGCTTTCCAAAGCGCTTCTAGCCTGCTCCAGTTCTAAAAGAGCCTGTGTAGCTGTAGCCTGCGCCGTATTAAAGCGCTGAGCTGCCTGCTGCTCCGCCTGCATAGCCTCTTGCTTAACTGCAGATACCGCTGTAGACACCGCCTGAGCCAGCTTTGCCTGTGCAGTTGCGTTCATTATGGCTAAGCGAGAAGCATTTTCTTTTTCCAGCTTTAGCCTTTCCTGAGTACGCTGCTGTTCATTAGCATAGGCACATAACAGCAGCACCCCTATGGTAGCCACAACATTAGCGCTAATAACACCCCAAATGCCAAATTCATTCATCACTAGTTTAGCAGGTAAAATAACTAAAGCAGTGGTAAAGGATCGCACTATGCGTCCCATGCCAGCCCAAAGCCAGGGCTCTGCTGTACGGGGAGCAATATCCAAGAAAGCCGTAGTCAAAAACATTACATAAAAACCGCTATAGAGATACATAATGCTCATGCTAGCATTATACAAACGCGGCACCAATAGAGCAGGAGAAAGTAAAGCTAAGGAAAAGGCTATCCCCGTAATAATATAAATATGGCTGCGACGATTAAGGTCCACTAGATAGCCAGACAGCAGCAAGCCCAAGCCATAAAATAGTCTAGGCCAGGCAGCTACGTTCAGCTCACCCTTAGCATCCAAAGCCGTAACACATTCATCACTAAAGGCAAAACCCATGGTCATGAAGAAAACCATCAGTACGGCTAACAGACCCTCACGCGGCAAGGAGGGAGGATTTTGTTCATAGGGTAAGGCATTTTCAAAGCACCAGTCACCCAAAGGACGCCAAATCAACAGACAGATTCCTGCTACTGCCAGTCCTAAAACCAACAGCACCATACCATTCCCTTGCCACGGAGAATGCATTACCCCATATTGCAGAAGCACCGCAAGGAACATGCTAATACCGATAATACGACCCGTAGCAGGACTATTAGCTAATGCTCATGTACGGTAAGGAAGCAAGCAACCGAAAACAATAGATAGACCGCCAGCACTACACTATTCCGAACCAAAGACCAAAAGATAAGCATTTTGAGAAAATCTAAACTTTTGGATTTTCCTACAATGCCGACTACGG
>JAXDZG010000005.1:0-41435 GCA_034086985.1 Phascolarctobacterium sp. | reverse complement strand
AGTGCCGTATCGCGTCGACTTGTATATAATACCACGCAGCCCAAGTTATGTCAACACCTTTTTCGTAACTTTTTTAACAAACTTTGTGTAAACACTAGGCTCCGTTGCAATCTAAAGCACTTTGTATACAGGCTTTACAGGCCCCAAATTTTTTCAAAAAATCTTTGAGAAACTTACCATTTCCAATAATAAAGCGCCCTTTCCCTAGCAAAAGCCCTCTATTATTGCCAATGTAGTAGCTATTTATTAGCTAAGCAAGGCAGCTCCACTATCTTATTTACCTCACCCGAATTGTCCAAAAGCACATAAAACTCCCCTGCTCTACCATCTTCCCAATGATAACGGAATAATTCTATAGGATAGTTTTTATTAATCTGTCGCCAGCTGCTGAATTCATAGGAAGGCACATATTGCTTGGCCACTTCCTCATTGCGCCAAAATGCAGAAACTTTATCAAAGATATGCTCGCTCTGCCAAGCAAGCCAATCCGGTCTCCATCCCGGTACGGCTAAGAACACATCATAGCGCAGTATCTCTAGCAGCATAGTAGCATCCTCGCCAAAATTTTCCTTTATATACTGGGCAAGTATTTCAGCTACGCCCTTCACATTGTGAGTTTGCGGATAATAGCCCTTCTCCACCCACCAATTGGTCAGCGCCCTATAAAAAGCAAAGGGCTTTAATCCTTCAGCTTTCATTAAAGCCGGCAAAATATAGCCAAAGGAACCGCTATTACCCGTTTGGTCCAGCACATTTTCCACTCGCTTTAAAAACTGCATGTCCTCATAGGGCATATATTTCGTGGCCAAAATCTCATAAGGTGGCTCGTCCATATAGCGCAAGCCATGCTCCACCGTTTCCTTTTCCATTTGCGTGCCGGGTAATACCTTTAAAAAGCCCAGCTGCAGCATATGGGCCTTAAGGCCATACGCATCATCAAAGGATTTGCCAAAGGTAGCTAAATCCTCATAGGGTAAGCCTGCAATCAAATCCACATGTATGTGCATATTGCCCATGGCTAATAATCGGCGCACATTGGCTGCCAAGCGTTCCCAATTATCCCTGCGATTAATAGCCTTTAAAGTGGGCTGATGGGTGCTTTGAATGCCTATTTCCAGCTGAAAACGCCCTTTGGGCACAGTTGCTAAAAATTCTAACACTTGCTCGGTCAAAATATCGGCCTTAATTTCAAAATGAAAGGTCGCGTTAGTTTTAGCCGCTGCTAAATGCTGCATCATGGGCAGGAAATAATTCTCATCCAGATTATAAGTCCTATCCACAAATTTCACTAAGGGTGCACCGGCAGCAATAAAGCGATCTAAATCCGCCAACACCATGGGCAAGGGACGCTTGCGCACCGTGCGGGAAATACCGCTCAGGCAATAAGCGCAACTAAAGGGACATCCACGGGTAGCTTCATAATAAACTATCTTGTGCTCGGCCAACACCTGCTCTAAATCAGGATAAGGGAAGGGCAATACGCTTAAGTCTTCCATAACTGTGGTTCCTCCGTTTAAGCGCACCTCGTCCCCTACTTTGTAGGCAATATGCTGCGGAATAGCCTCATGCTGCTCCAGGGCTCGCAAAAGCTCGCTAAAGCAAATTTCTCCCTCGCCCTGCACGATATAATCTATGGCAGGCTGCTCAGCAAAAATACGCTCCGCAGCAAAGGCCACCTCAGGCCCTCCCACCACAATTGTTGCCTCAGGACGAAGCTTGCGCAGCATAGCAATCAGGCGCATCACAAAGGGCTTATTCCAAATATGCACAGAAAAGCCATAGACATCCACTTTTGCAGCCATAATTTTTTCTAAAACATCTAAAATCTGGGTATTAATCGTCTCCTCAAGCAGCTGCACCTGATGCCCCTGGGACTTAGCATACTCGCCCACATAGCGCACGCCTAAGCCTGTATGAATATATTTACTATTGATTGCTGTTAATAATACTCGCATAATCCTGCCTCAATTCACAATGTATACATTATTAAGCTCTTAAAAGCTCACTTAATTATGCTATAATGATATAGTATACTATTGTTTTTTGCAAGGAGTTGAATCTAATGACCGAAAAAAATATACAGATACCACCTCACGGCAGCAATGTAAGCCGCGCTGCTATTCCCGCAGACTGCAAATGGCATGTACAGGATATTTATGCTGACGAAGCAGCTTGGCAGGACGCGTGTGCAGAATTTAAGAAGCTGTTGGAGCAGTTAAAAGCTATGCAGGGCCATATTACCACAGCCCAAGCACTTTACGAAGCACTGCATTTGCAGGATGTTATGGCCCAGCTAATAGATAAAATTTATGCTTATGCACGCCTACAGCAGGATGCTGATAACACCGACCAGCATATGCAGGCCTTATCCGGTGAAGCCGAGGGCTTGGCAGCCGAATTTACCAATGCCAATAGCTTTATTGAGCCGGAGATGCTGTCCCTAGGCAAGGAAAAGGTCGAGGAAATGCTCGCCTCCGAGCCCTTGCTCAAGGAATATGCATTCTATATTGCTAATTTGCTGCGCCTGTCCGACCATGTTTTGAGCGCAGATAAGGAAGCCATTTTTGCCCAAAGTCATTTGGCAACCTGCTCCGCGGTCAATGCCTTCCGCGCTTTGGTCAGCGCCGATATGGAGTTCCCCTCCATTACCGACGGTGCAGGCAAGCCTGCCATTGTCAGTGAGGGCAATTACATTTTGAATATGTCCTCCAATGACAGAACCCTGCGCAAGCATTCCTTCCAAGGCCTTATGGGAACCTACCATAAATTCCGCAATACCTTGGCCACAACCCTGACCGGAAGCGCCCGCACTGCTTTGTATTTTGCCAAGGTACACAATTATGAGGATACCTTGGAGTCCTGTCTAGCTCAGGATAATATCCCCACCAGCCTTTATGATGGCTTAATCCAAACTGTGCACGACAATTTTGCGCCCCTGCACGAATATATGCAACTGAAAAAGGATGTACTGGGCTATGACGAGCTCCATGCCTACGATATTTATGTACCCCTTTCTAAGGCTGCGGACAGCTTCTCCTGCACCTTCCCCGAAGCCTGTGCCAAGGTGGAAGAAGCCCTTGCTCCCTTGGGTGAAGACTATATTGATACCCTGCATAAGGGCTTGACCAGCGGTTGGATTGACGTTTACGAAAACAAGGGCAAGCGCTCCGGTGCTTATTCCTGGGGCGTATATGGTGTGCATCCCTTCGTGCTGCTGAACTATCAAGAGCGCTACAGCAGCATTTCCACTATTGCCCACGAAATGGGCCACGCCCTGCACAGCTACTACAGCTCTCAAAATCAAAGCTATGTAAATTCCGAATACACGATTTTCTGTGCCGAGGTTGCCTCCACCACCAATGAAAATCTGCTTTTGGAATATACCTTAGCTCATGCTACGGACGAGCAAAAGATTTACTTGCTCAACCAATTCTTAGAGCAGGTGCGTACTACGGTGTACCGTCAGGTACAATTTGCTGAGTTTGAGAAATTCATTCACAGCGAAATCACTGCCGGACGCTCACTGCAGGCAGAAAAGCTGGAAAATTATTGGCTTGAGAGCAATAAAGAGTACTATGGTCCGGCGCTGACTGTAGATCAAGAGCTTGCAAGCGAATGGTCCCGCATCCCCCACTTCTACACTCCCTTCTATGTTTATAAATACGCAACTGGCTACAGTGCAGCCACTGCCTTCGCCAGCGCTATTTTGAGTGGCCAGCCGGGTGCTGTAGAAAAATATCTGGGCTTCCTCAAGGCCGGTGGCAGCGACTATTCCTTAAACATTTTAAAGAACGCCGGCGTAGATTTGAACACACCCCAGCCCGTCACCGTCACCCTGCAAAAATTTGCTGCTAAGCTGAAGGAGCTGAAGGCACTGCTTGGGAAATAAGGCTGCCATGCGCTTCACAACGACACCAAAGCTATTATTTTATACTACTTTATATGAGAAAGTGCTAGAAAGTATTATAAAATGCTAGAAAATAGCATAAAAAAGTGTTGACAAACAGACATACCCCTAGTATAATATTACTTGTTCCGAACGCATCGGAACCTTGAAACGCCGAAGTGGCGGAATTGGCAGACGCACTTGACTCAAAATCAAGCGGGTTCACGCTCGTGCCGGTTCGAGTCCGGCCTTCGGCACCAAGATATTCCGCGGTTCTTCGAAAGGGGAACCGCTTTTTATATGTTGCTTGCTGTGCTAAGCTAAGAAAGTATACTTAAACGTTGTTTTAGGCATTATACTTGACTATCCCCATGGCGTATGCTATAATATACTGCGTGCTCGGGGTGTAGCTCAGTTTGGTAGAGCACCTGATTTGGGATCAGGATGTCGCAGGTTCAAGTCCTGTCACTCCGACCAAAAATCACGCGGGTGTAGTTTAGTGGTAAAACCTCAGCCTTCCAAGCTGATGTTGTGGGTTCGATTCCCATCGCCCGCTCCAATTTCATATGGTCCAGTAGCTCAGTCGGATAGAGCAACGGCCTTCTAAGCCGTGGGTCGGGGGTTCGAATCCCTCCTGGATCACCAAGTAAGAAAACCGCTTGTAGAGAATATCTACAGGCGGTTAATTTTTTCTATTCCCTACTCTATAATACAAAAAAGCAGACAAGCCGCAGCCTGTCTGCTAAATATCGATTTCATAAAGCTTACTTCAAAATTCTGCAAGCCCCATAATAGCGTGCGCCCCAGTAGCCAGTGAAGGCAGATGCTACAGTCACGCCAGTGCTGGTACCAGCATGGATAAAGTTGCCATTACCCACATAAATGCCACAATGAGAAGCACCGGGCTCATAGGTGGTGTAGAACACCAAATCCCCAGGACGGAGCTGGCTCATGGAAATACGCTTGCCATAATATAATTGGCTATCTGCAGTGCGCGGAATATAAATACCGGCACGCTTAAAAGCGTACTGAGTAAAGCCAGAGCAATCAAAGCCATAGGGGGAAGTGCCGCCAAATACATATGGAGTACCGATGACACTGTACGCAGCACGCAAAATGCTTCTTACCACATTTTGTGCACGGTTAGGAGGCATCTCCTTGTTCATCAGCGCTCTATAGGTAGCGGAACCAACCACACCATCAACCTCCAGGCCTTGAGCAGCCTGAAAAGCCTTGATAGCTTTCTCTGTAGCAGGACCGAATTCACCATCTAATGTACCTACTGTATAATTAAGCTCAACTAGTCTTTTTTGAATTGCTAAAACTTCTTCGCCATCGTCACCACGTTGAAAGGAAGCAAACGCACTAACTGCACCTGCAAAAGTAAACAGTACAGTTAAGCAAAGTGTTATTACTTTCTTTTTAAACAACCACATCCACATCCTTTCATAATCTAATACGCGTCTATTATAGCACAAAAAAGCCAATCTGTAAAATTTAATTTTTTACATTATTTCCCGCTCTTGCTGTTTTTGAGAATTGTCACTTTCTTTACACTTTATATGGCGTGCCACTAAATATAGGGGTCTATGCTTGATTTCTTCAAAAATACGCCCGATATATTCGCCCAAAATACCGATGCCAACAAGCTGGATGCCTCCTAAAAACAGCACACTAACCGTCATGGTTGCCCAGCCGGGCACTGCATCATATATAACAAATTTTACATAGAAAACATGACCCAATAAGAGCAGGCTACACATACCAAAGACGAGACCAATATAAAAGGCCCAGCGCAAAGGCAGATTGGAAAAAGCAGTAATGCCGTCCAAGGCAAAATGCAGCATTTTATGCAGATTAAACTTGGAATGACCGGCAAAGCGTGGCGGTGCCACAAATTCCATCACAGCCACATTAAAGCCTAAGGTAGTAATCAGGCCACGAATAAAACGAGCACGCTCCCGATATTGCTTAAAGGAATCCACAGCAATTCTATCCATAAGCCGGAAATCACTGCCACCGGGAGTTATTTCCACCTTAGACAAAGCGTTTATCAGCTTATAATACACACTGGAGGTAATATTTTTGAAAAAGCCTGCGTCCTCAGTGGCCATGCGCTTTGTCTGGACAATTTCATGACCCGACTCCCACAGACGCAGCATTTTAGGAATGAGCTCAGGCGGATGCTGTAAATCACCGTCCATGGTGATAATTGCATCGCCATCGGCATTATCCAGGCCACAGGTC
Source organism: Phascolarctobacterium sp. (assembly GCA_034086985.1). Classification (GTDB taxonomy): domain Bacteria; phylum Bacillota; class Negativicutes; order Acidaminococcales; family Acidaminococcaceae; genus Phascolarctobacterium_A. The sequence goes on along the minus strand of JAXDZG010000005.1, from coordinate 35,302 downwards.
AGCGCCATCTGGTGACCATAATTGCGGCTCAAAAGATAGGCCTCCACATGGTCGTCCTGCTTAGCCAGCTCGTTTAAAATCACTCTGCTGGCATCCTTGGAGCCATCGTCTACAAAAACGATGCTGTAATCATAGGGCTCTGCCTGCATCACAGCAGTGGCGCGTTTATAAAACTCGTGTAAATTATCTTCCTCGTTAAAAACGGGGACAACTAAGGATACTTTTTTCACTGTTTCACCAACGTTCTTAAAAAAAGGCTGCCCATTGGGCAGCCGTGCTTACGTTTGAGTACTCAATAAGCCGAGTTCTGTTCCGCATAGCGGTGACAACCATTTATCTAGGCTTACAGTTACCTGCAAGCTCAAGCGACACAACCCGGGAGGCTCAGCGGGCCGCTTCATCCCTCCCCTATTTGGTCTTGCTCCGGATGGGGTTTACCTAGCCAGCCTGTTACCAGACTGCTGGTGCGCTCTTACCGCACCGTTCCACCCTTACCTGCCTAAGCAGGCGGTACACATTTCTGTGGCACTTTCCCTGAGATCACTCTCGCCGGACGTTATCCGGCATCCTGCCCTATGGAGCTCGGACTTTCCTCATCTGGCTTAAAGCCAGCCGCGGTCGTCTTTCGTACTCAGTAAATCATTTTAACACAGATATTTTTCTGCGTCAATAAGTTCGACCTGGAAAATATTGTACTATTGCCCGCTTAAATCTAGCTTAATCAAGGCCTTTGCCATAGAAAAAGGACCTGCTACCGTAGTAACAGGTCCTGATTATTAAATTTTATTATGCTTCTCTACGTTCAGCGATAATCTTTTCAGCCATCTTAGCAGGCACATCCTCGTAATGGTCAAACTTCATTTCGAAGGAGCCTTGGCCTTGGGTAATAGCACGCAGGTCAACTGCGTACTCAGTGATTTCAGCATAGGGAACCTGTGCAGTTACAACGCTCATGCCTTCCTCGACGGATTGCATACCCAGGATACGACCACGCTTTTGGTTCAAATCGCCAATAACGTCGCCCATCATGCTGTCGGAGCAGGTTACATTCAGAGTGTAGATAGGCTCAAGCAGAACCGGCTTACATTGCTCCATAGCCTTCTTGAAGGCGATGTTGGAAGCGGTCTTGAAGGCCATTTCAGAGGAGTCAACCGGATGATAGGAGCCATCCAGCAGGGTAATACGCATATCAACTACAGGATAGCCGGCCAGGATACCCTTATCCATAGCTTCGCGCATGCCCTTTTCAACAGCCGGGACGTATTGACGAGGCACGGAGCCACCGAAAATCTTATCCACGAATTCGAAGCCGCCTCCAGGAGGCAGGGGCTCCATGTTGATAACAACGTGACCATATTGACCATGGCCGCCGGATTGCTTCTTGTGCTTGCCTTCCACCTCAGCGCTGCCACGAATGGTTTCACGATATTCGATGATGGGAGCCTTCAGCTGAGCTTCCACACCAAATTTACGTTGCATACGCTCCATAATAATTTCGATGTGTTGGTCGCCCATGCCGCTGATCAAGGTTTCCTTGGTTACAGGGTTCTTGGTTACGATAATGGTCGGGTCTTCATCCATCAGACGGGTCAGAGCGGACATGATCTTGTCTTCGTCGCCCTTCTTCTTCGGATAAATGGCTCTGGTGTACATGGGCAGCGGGAACTCGATAACAGGGAATTCAACCTCGGAATTCTTATCGCACAGAGTATCACCGGTAGCGGTGTATTGCAGCTTGGCAACAACGCCAATATCGCCTGCTACAACCTGCTTCATGGGGATTTGGGTCTTACCGCGCATGGTGAATACGTTACCAATACGCTCTTCCTGCTCACGACGAGAGTTGTAAACCATGCTGTCGGCCTTGATGGAGCCGGAGAATACACGGAAGAAGCTCAGACGACCTACGAACGGGTCAGAGGTGGTCTTGAATACCAAAGCTGCCATAGGAGCGTTAGCATCGCGGATTTCTTCTTCGCCGGTAGCTTTATCCATAACAACGAAGTCGTTCAAAATTGCAGGATAGGTAAAGTCCACAATAGCGTTCATCAAACGGCCCAAGCCGATATCCTTGTAAGCACTGCCGCACAGCATCGGATAAATAATAGCTTGGCGAATGCCCTTAATCAAGCATTTCATGATTTCTTCATCGCTGATGGTTTCGCCCTCCAGATAACGCATCATGCAGTCATCATCGGCTTCAACAGCTGCTTCAATCATCTTTTCACGAGCTTCTTCAGCAGCTTCTTTATACTCATCAGGAATTTCGATTTCATCGGAGCCATTGCCGTTAGCACGGTATGCCTTCATCTTATACAAATCGATAATGCCTTGGAAGTTATCCTCTTTACCCAAGGGCAGCTGCAGCGGCAGCACGTGCTTGCCAAATTTGCCGCGCAGATTATCCAGAATGCTGTCAAAATCAGCATTTTCACGATCCATCTTGTTTACGAAAATAATGCGGGGCAGACCAGCCTCTTCAGCCAGCTTCCAGCATTGCTCGGTGCCAACCTGTACACCGCTGGTTGCGCAAACAACAATCAAAGCGCTGTCCACTGCTCTGAAAGCGCCCTTTACTTCGGCTACGAAATCGGCGAAGCCCGGAGTATCGATAAAGTTAATCTTAGTGTCGCGCCATTCAACGGGAGCCAAGGTTGCGTTTACGGAAACCTTACGTTTAATTTCCTCCGGCTCATAGTCAGTGGTGGTAGCACCGTCTTCAACCTTACACATTCTGCTGATAGCACCGCTGCGATACAACAGAGCTTCGGTAACAGACGTGGTTCCTGCTCCACCATGACCCACAATGGCCACGTTTCTAATTTTATCGCCAGTATATTCTTTCATGATAAATCCCCCTTTATTACAGGCAATATTTTGATGCCTATATTTTTCGCTAAATTTACTGATTATTCCTGCTTAGCAAGCAAATTTTTGTTTTTATTTTTTCGGCACTCTGCAAAGTGTAACGTTATTTACACTTTTATCCTGTGACTGTTCTTGTTAGTTTAGTAAAAGCTTCCGATACGTAAATTAATCATTTAAAAGAAGAACGGATCTGCACAAACTTGCCTACCTCTGCTCCAATATTCTCTACTGATAAAATACCACTAATGATGGCAGCGCCATCGGCACCCGTGGCCAAAACCTCGCCATAGTTGTCAGCCTTCACACCCCCGATACCTACAATGGGGATGCTTACAGCAGCTCGGATACTGTGAAGCTTTTCCAGCCCAAGCTTAGCCACACCCGCCTTAGTGCCTGTACCAAAAACAGCACCACAGCCCAAATAATCAGCTCCATCTTCCATTGCCTTGCGAGCTTCCTCGGGATTATGGGCAGACACACCTATGATAAACTGAGAACCAACTAACTTACGTACTATATTACAAGGCAAATCGTCTTGCCCCACATGTACTCCTGCGGCGCCCACTGCCAAGGCCACATCCACCCTATCATTGATAATCAAGGGCACATCATAGCTATCGCACAGTGCCTTCAGCGCCAGGGCCTCCTGGTACATGGGTCCTCCATCCTTGAATTTGGAGCGATACTGCACTAGGGTTACGCCCGCCTGCAAGGCCTCTTCCACGCAGCGCAACAGTGGTCTGCCCTTAAGGCACTCCTCATCGGTCACAAGATAAATGCTATAGTCAAGCTGCTTTTTGTCAAACTTCTTTTGCTCACTCATAGGCTTTAGGAAACCTTTTCCTCAGGCTTCATCTTCACCAAATTCCATTTGGTGGTAACATGATAAATGCAGTCCATGAGGCGTACCTTAAACATGCCAGGACCGTCCTTCTTCTCTAAGAAATTGGCTGCTAGCTCAGCACTTTGTCCCATAATGACAACACCCAAGGCCGCAGCCACCATCATATCCTTGGTCACGGCGGCGCAGCTAGCCACCAGCATGCTGGTCATGCAGCCGCTGCCAGTGATGTCCTGCAGTAAGGGATGTCCATTGTTCAAAACCACAGCCTGCTTACCATTGGAAATATTATCAATGGCACCGGTAACAGCAAAAACGCAGTTAAACTTTTTCGCTGCATCCTTCGCTACTTTTAAGGCTACGCCCTCTTCAGTTGCACCCTCCAGATTATCCACACCGTGGCCGCCAGTGCTTCCGTTCAAAAGCGCATTACATTCACTAAAATTACCACGAACAATATCGATATAGCCCTTGTTTAAAAGCTGCAGAGCAAAATTGAGGCGCATTTTGGAAGCCATGACACCCACAGGATCTAAAACCACAGGAATGCCCTTTAACTTTGCTACTGCTGCTGCACGCTCCATAGCGATTTGCTTATTAAAGCTAATGGTACCTAAATTTAAAACGAGAGCATCGGCTCCGGAAGTGATCTCTTCCACTTCCTCAGGCTCATCGGCCATAACCGGCGATGCACCTGCTGCCAAGGCCACATCGGCGCAGCTTTCAGCAGTCACATAATTAGTAATAGCGTGAATTACAGGCTTTTTTTGACGGAGGCGCTCCACCAGCTCTCCAAAAACATTGGTCAGTTCCATTATTCCAAAATTCCTGCCTTTCTATACAAATCCACAAAATGATGGGTCGGGCCACAGCCATTGCCCAGAGGAATGCCATAGCTAATAGCCTCGGTTACATAAGCCTTGGAGGCCTTCACAGCCTCAGGCAGGCTCATACTCTTGGCCAGATTAGCTGCCAAGCTGCTGGATAAAGTACAGCCCGTGCCATGGGTATTTTTCGTAGCGATGCGCTCAGCTGCAAACCAGATTTCCTCCTTGCCATCAAAAAGCAAATCATCCGCAGTATCGCTCAAATGACCGCCCTTCACCAGCACTGCCTTGGCACCGAGGGCAATAATCTTTTCTGCCACAGGACGCATTTCCTCTTTTTTAGTCACGGTCATACCGCTAATTGCCTCGGCCTCTGGCAGATTGGGAGTAACAAGCGTAGCCAAGGGCAACAGCTCGCTAATTAGCGTCTCGCAGGCCTCAGGCTGCAGCAAGGGATAGCCACTTTTAGAAATCATCACCGGGTCCAGCACAATGATTTCCGGCTTATATTTGCGCAGGCAGGCGGCGATGGTTTTAATAGTCTCCGGACGAGAAAGCATGCCAATTTTTACTGCATCCACGCGAATATCGTCAAAAACAGCTGCAATCTGTGCTTCCACAATATCTGGCGCAATATCCTGTACCTTGGTCACGCCACAGGTGTTTTGGGCCGTTACGGCGGTGATGACGCTCATGCCAAAGGTACCATGAGCCGCAAAGGTTTTCAAATCAGCCTGAATACCGGCGCCACCACTGGAGTCGCTGCCGGCGATAGTCAATAAATGCTTTAACACAAGTAAGCACCTCTTTCACAAAAGGACCGAGGACGCACTGCATCCCCGGTCCCTCAAAATCCAATGCAATATTTTGCTTACAGCACTGCTTTAACCTTAGCAACCAGATTATCCACAGTGAAGCCATATTTTTCCAGCATTACGCCACCGGGAGCGGAGGCACCGAAGGTGGTGATGCCAAGCACGTTCTTCTCGCTGCCAGTGTAGCGGCTCCAGCCATAGGGCACGCCTGCTTCCACAGCAAATTTGGTAACACCGGCGGGCAATACGCTTTCCTTATATTCCTCGCTTTGAGCATCGAACAAATCCCAGCTGGGCATGGATACTACGCTAGCATCAATGCCTTCCTCAGCCAGCTTAGCCTGTGCCTTAAGAGCCAGCTCAACCTCGCTGCCGGTACCGATCAGGATTACCTTGGCAGCTTCCTTAGCCGGGCTCAGCACATATGCACCCTTAGCTGCATTTTCGTGAATAACTGCTGCATGCTCGTGCATTACCGGCAGGTTTTGACGGCTCAGCAGTAAGCAGGTGGGCTTAGTTTTGTTCAGGCAAGCCTGCTGCCAAGCCACTGCAGTTTCCAGAGCGTCCGCCGGACGAATTACAGAAACATTGGGGATTAAGCGCAGACCCATGGTGGTCTCGATGGGTTGATGGGTAGGACCATCCTCGCCCAGAGCAATGGAGTCGTGGGTTAACACAAAAATGGATTGAATACCCATGAGGGCTGCCATACGAATGGTAGGACGCAGGAAGTCAGCAAATACCAGGAAGGTGCCACCGAAGGGAACGAAGCCGCCATGGAGAGCCAAGCCGTTCAGCACAGTGCCCATAGCATGCTCACGCACACCAAAGTGAATGTTGCGACCCTTGTGGTCCAGCTTGGAGAAATAGCCACCAGCCTTCATCACAGTCTTATTGGAGGGACCCAGGTCGGCGCTGCCGCCTACCAGAGCAGGTACCTGCTCTGCCAGCTTTTGAATAACATCGCCGCTGGAAGCACGGGTTGCACTCTTAGTCTGGTCCTTGAAAATAGCTTCCAGAGCCTCCAAATCCACGTTAATCTTGCCAGCCATGCGGTCAGCTAATTCAGCTGCCAGCTCCGGATAACAAGCCTTATAATCCTCCATCAGTGCATTCCAGTCAGCCTCAGCCTTAGCGCAGGCGGGCAGCTTCGCAGCAAAATGCTCCTTAGCTTCAGCCGGAACGTAGAACATTTCAGCCGGCCAGCCAGCCTTTTCCTTGGTAGCGGCCAGTGCCTCGGCGCCCAGGGGCTCGCCATGGCAGGAGGGGCTGTCCTGTTTGGGGCTGCCAAAGCCGATGTGAGTACGCACGATAATCAGGGACGGATGAGTAGTGTCTGCATGAGCTTCCTTAATTGCAGCAGCCATAGCGTCTACATCCTCGGAGTCGGCTACGCGCAATACCTGCCAGCCATAAGCCTTGAAGCGTGCTTCCACATCCTCGGTAAAGGCAATGGAAGTGTCGCCTTCAATGGTAATCTTATTATCATCGTATAAGTAAATCAATTTGCCCAAGCCCAAAGTACCGGCCAAGGAAGCAGCCTCGCAGGAAACGCCCTCCATTAAGTCGCCGTCAGAGGTCAGGCCATAGGTATAGTGATTAACTACGGGGAAATCAGGTTTATTATATTTGCCGGCCAGCATAGCCTCAGCAATGGCAAAGCCCACGCCCATGGCAAAGCCATGACCCAGAGGGCCGGTGGATACATCCACGCCAGGAGTCAGGCCATATTCAGGATGACCCGGAGTCTTGCTACCCCATTGACGGAAGTTCTTCAACTCCTCCAAGGACAGCTCATAGCCAGCCAAATGCAGCATAGCATATAAAAGGGCGCTGCCGTGACCCGGGGACAGGATGAAACGATCGCGGTTAAACCAGTTGGGGTTAGCGGGATTATAGCTCATATAGCGATCCCAGATAGTATACATTAAGGGAGCGGTGCCCAGAGGGAAGCCCGGATGGCCGGATTTAGCCTTCTCTACCTGGTCCGCAGCCAAAAAGCGCAGAGTATTTACACAAGCCTGATCAATTTTTTGCATTGAAACAACCTCCATTTTTGTAAAAAATGCCTACTGCTATTATAACATGTTTTGATTTCTTGTACACTGTTTATTTTAGATTAAGCATCAAAAAAGCGGAGATTTGTCAAAATCTCCGCTCTATTTTTACTTTAGCGTTTAGACTTTAGCGTTTAGATTTAGTTCTTCTTTTCAATTCGGAGAAGAGCAAATCATTGAGCACGCGAATATAGGTACCCTTCATGCCAAGGGATTTGGTTTCAATGAGGCCGGCGCTTTCAAATTTACGCAGGGCATTGACAATTACAGAACGAGTAATGCCCACTCTATCAGCAATCTTGGATGCTACCAAAAGGCCCTCATCACCCTTCAACTCGCCTAAAATATTGACAATAGCTTCCATTTCAGAATAGGACAGAGTATCAAAGGCTACCTGCACCATGGCTTTCTTGCGTACATCCTCGGCAACCAAGGCTTCTCTATCGTGTAAGATTTCTACGCCCAATACAGTTGCTGCATATTCAGCCAGCAGCAAATCCTCATCGTCAAAGCTAGCATCATATTTTGCCACAATCAAGGTACCAATACGCTCACCCTTACCATAAATGGGCACTACGGTGGTCATCTTGTCCTTAAAAATGCACTTGGTATGAGTAATAAAGGAGCAGTTTTGGTTCTCATGAGGAATATTAGCCAGAGTTTCCTTAACACGCATAATAAAGTTCAAATAATCATCGGGGAAGGTATTGCGATCCAGCACCTGCTCACGCATAATATCACATTCAAATTCGCGGATAAGTGCGTAGCCCTTAACCTCGCCCTTAGCACCAACAATGTAAGTATTGGCTTCAATGATGTCACGCAACAGCTGTGCAATGGCATTATATTCTACTTTATCACCATTTTGCAGCAGACTATTAATTTTTCTAGTTTTTTCTAATAATTCCATGTTTGCCTCCTCATTAAATTAAAACTATGCTCTAGGATGATTTTGTTTGTAAACAGCAGCTATACGCTCTGTAGTAACATGGGTATAGATTTGGGTAGTAGAGAGATTGGCATGCCCTAAAAGCTCCTGCACGGCCCTTAAATCAGCTCCATGGGTTAAGAGATGGGTTGCAAAGGTATGACGGATGGTATGGGGACTGACATGTTTTTTCAGAGCCAGCTTTTGAATATATTTATCCAAAATACGTCGTACGCTACGATCTGTCAATACGCCACCACGACTATTGACAAACACAAAATCGTGCTGCTCTGCCCGATATTTTTGCATCAGCTCCTGCCTGTAGGGATAGTACCTAGCCACAGCCTCACAGCAGGTATGACCCAGCGGAATTAGGCGCTCCTTATTGCCCTTGCCGATGACAATCACGAAACGATTGCTTAAATCGATCCTCCCCATTGTTAACCCCACTACCTCGCTGACGCGGCAGCCTGTAGCATACAGTAGTTCCAAGAGTGCCTGATCACGGTAGCCTAAGGGCTTAGTATCAGGAAGCGTCAAAAGCTCTTCAATCTCCACTTCGTCTAGGAAGGAAGGTAATCTTTTGTCCAGCTTAGGCGAACGCACCTTGGTCAAAGGACTAACCTGAAGAATATTTTCCCGCACCAAGAATTTGTAAAAGGAGCGCAAAGCAGAAATCCTGCGGGCAATGGTACGCTTAGCATAATTCTCACTATTAAGATATGCCAGATAAGCCCGAATATCTAGAGCTCCTACTTGCTCCCATGTTACTTGCTTTTGCGTACGCTGCTCCAGAAAAGCAGCGAAGCTAGCCAAATCCTTGCGATAGCTAGTGCAGGTCAACTCTGAGCAATTCTTCTCCACAGCAAGATACTTGATAAACCTTTCAGTATATTGCACAAAAGTAGTCATTATCTCACTAAACTCCTTCTACCATATCCTAGCACAAAAATCTTCTGAATACAAGTATTTTTTTAATAGTTCACAATTGTATACAATAATACTTCTTTTTCTGACTACTCAATCATGCTCCCGCTGGCTTAAAAGAAGAAGAACAGTGCTCATAGGAGCACTGTTCTTCGTTGAAGCAGCATTTAGAAAATTATCACGATTATAATAAACTAATACGGCTTGTCTGTCAAGTTAAAACTTATCTTTTTCAAGAATTTTTTAGTTGATTGAGTAATGTAGCCAAAGCCTCTAGAGCACGAGCGGCAATCTGGGCATTCTTTTCCCTCTTTTTACGAATACGCACTGTTAAAGGAGGAATGAGGCCAAAATTAACATTCATGGGCTGGAAGTTTTCAATGCTCTCATTGCTGATATATTTAGCTAAGGCACCATGGGCAGTTTCAGCAGGAAAAGCAACCTTAGGCAGGCCCAGCTCCGCCCTAGCAGCGGCAATACCGGCCATTAAGCCGGAAGCAGCGGACTCCACATAGCCCTCCACGCCGGTCATCTGACCGGCGAAATAAAAACGCGGGCTTTGGCGCAGGCAAAAATGCTCATCCAAAAGCTGGGGAGAATTGAGATAGGTATTCTTGTGCATCACACCATAGCGCACAAACTCCGCCTTTTCCAGGCCTGGAATCATACCAAAAACACGCTTTTGCTCGCCCCATTTTAAATGGGTCTGGAAGCCCACAATATTGTACAGAGAAGCAGCTGCATTATCCTGGCGCAGCTGCACCACCGCATAAGCCTCTTTGCCGTTGCGCGGATCAATAAGCCCTACGGGCTTTAAAGGACCAAAGCGCATGGTGTCCTCGCCCCTGGCAGCCATTTCCTCAATGGGCATGCAGGCCTCGAACACATCATGCTCAAAGTCCTTTACAGGAGCGCTTTCAGCGCTGCACAGAGCTTGCCAAAAGGCCACATATTCTTCCTTGGTGTAGAAGGGGCAGTTCAAATAATCCGCTCCGCCTTTGTCGTAGCGGGACGCACGGTAAACCTTATCATAGTCCAGGGAATCAGCAGTTACAATGGGCGCAGCCGCGTCGAAAAAGTGGAAATAATCCTTCTTGACCAGCTCTTGAATATTGGCAAAAAGAGCATCGCTGGTCAAGGGGCCGCTGGCTACAATCACCGTGCCCTCCAGGGCTTGCAAATCCGTAACCTCTTCATGAACAATTGTTACCAAGGGATTAGCCTCTACAGCCTCGGTCACGCCAGCGGCAAAGCCATCCCTATCCACTGCTAAGGCACCCCCTGCGGGCACCTGATGCTTGTCAGCCTGCTCCATAATGAGGGAGCCTAAGCGACGCATTTCTTCCTTGAGCAAACCAACTGCGTTTTCAATATTGGCAGCGCGCAGGCTGTTGCTGCACACTAATTCTGCAAAATAATCTGTTTTATGAGCAGCGTCACTTTTCACAGGACGCATTTCGTGTAAAATAACGGGAATACCGTATTTAGTAACCTGATTGGCAGCCTCACAGCCTGCCAAGCCGGCACCAATAATATGGATTGGTCTCATCTTGTTATCCTTTAGTCAAAACTTTTGTAAAAATATTTATGGCGAAGCCACAAGGCCTTGTTAGGCCTTAGCTGCGGCTTTTTTGCGAGTAGTAGCTTTCTTAGGAGTAGCCTTCTTCACGGTTTTCGTTGTGGCCTTGGCAGCAGCTTTAGCTTCCGTTGCCGAGCGCACAGAGCGCGCATCCACGCACTCCGGATTGCTACAGAACTTGCGCTTGCGACCGCTGCGCTCGGTGTGCTCCACCAGCATATGACCGCATTTAGGGCAGCTTTCCTGCAGGGGCAAATCCCAAGTAGTATATTCGCACTCAGGGTACTTCTCGCAGCCGTAGAAGGTCTTGCCGGTCTTGGTCTTGCGCTCGATAATCTCGCCGCCGCAGACGGGGCAAGCCACGCCAATCTTCTTCACAATGGGCTTGGCATTGCGGCAGTCGGGGAAATTGGGACAGGCCAGGAATTTACCAAAGCGACCTTCCTTGATGACCATCATAGCGCCACATTTTTCGCACTGTACGTCGCTGACCTCGGGCGGTGCCGGCGGCAGCGCCGGACATTCATCCTCAAAACGCTTCACATCACGCTTAAAGGGGTCGTAGAACTTACGCAGCACGTCCACCCAATTAGCCTTTTCTTCAGCAATTAAGTCCAAGTCTGCTTCCATAGTAGCAGAGAAAGGAATACTGATTAGGCCTTCAAAATATTGGGTCAGCATATCCGTGGTCTGGTTACCCAGCTCCGTAATCAGGAGCTTTTTGCCCTCCTTCACCACATAACCACGGCTAATAATCGTCACGATGGTGGGCGCATAGGTGGAGGGACGACCAATGCCCTTCTCCTCCAGCTCCTTAATCAAGGTTGCTTCTGTAAAGTGAGCAGGCGGCTCCGTAAAATGCTGCTCCGCCGGTAAAAGCTTATGCAGCACTAGCTCCTTGCCCACCTCGATATAGGGCACGGATTTATCCTTTTCTTCGTCGCTGAGCTTAGTATTGATAGCTAAAAAGCCAGGGAAACGCAGAATGGAGCCTGTAGCGCGCAGCTGGTAGTCCCCTGCGTCGATAAGCAGGGTGGTCATATCATAAACAGCATCGCTCATTTGACTTGCCACAGCACGCTTCCAAATCAAGGTGTACAGCTTCAGCTGGTCCACAGTGAGGTATTTAGCAATCTCATCCGGCGTGCGCAGCACGCTGGTAGGACGGATAGCCTCATGGGCATCCTGGGCATTCTTTTTCGCACTATAATGATTGGGCTTGGGAGAGCAGAACTCATCACCCAAATTATTCTTGATATACTGGCGAATTTCATCAATGGCCACATCTGCAAGGCGCACGGAGTCGGTTCTCATGTAGGTAATCAAGCCCACGGAGGCTTTACCCAAATTAACGCCTTCATAAAGCTGCTGGGCTACCATCATGGTCTTCTTGGCAGAGAAATTCAGCTTTTTATTAGCCTCCTGCTGCAAATTGGAGGTAGTAAAGGGCGGCACCGGATGGCGCTTGCGCTCCTTACGCTCCGCCTTGCTTACGATATATTTTGCAGCGGATAAAGCAGCCTCGGCAGCATGAGCATCCTCAGCATTCTTCAGCTCCAGCTTTTTGCCCTTGTATTTCACAGCCTCGGCCTCAAAAATCGGTGCCTTGGCACTTTCTCTGAGCTTCGCATTGAGTGTCCAGTATTCCTCAGGCACGAAGGCTTCGATTTCCCTATCCCTATCGGCCACGATTTTTACGGCCACGGACTGCACACGACCGGCGCTCAAGCCCTTGCGGATTTTACGCCACAGCAAAGGACTCAGCTCATAGCCCACAATGCGGTCTAAAATGCGTCGAGCCTGCTGAGCATTGACCATATCCATATCAATCATGCGAGGATGCTTGATGGCATCCTTCACAGCTGTGCCCGTGATTTCGTGGAACTCAATGCGGCAATTTTGCTGCTCATCCAGATCCAAAATATGGGCCAGATGCCAGCTAATGGCCTCACCCTCGCGATCAGGGTCAGTTGCTAAGTATACTTTGTCGGCCTTTTTGGCCAAGGTTTTGAGCTCCTTAATCAGGTCGCCCTTACCACGAATATTGATATATTTAGGCTCAAAGCCATGCTCCACGTCCACGCCGAAGGTGCTCTTGGGCAAATCCCGCAGGTGGCCCATGGAGGCCTTAACCTTATAATTTTTCCCTAAAAATTTTTCTATAGTCTTGGATTTCGTGGGAGATTCCACGATAACCAGATTCATCGTCATTTCCTTTCCCCCTACCTACGGTAGTAGTGCAGCGCTTGGTTTTGTGCAATCAAGCCCGCACCCTGCAGCTCCAAAAGCTCCATGCTCACGCTGGCAAAATCGGCACCACTGCCCTCTACCAGCTCCTCCAAGGGCATACTGCTCACCTTTAAAAGCTCCAAAAGCTTAGCGCCCAGCGCCGAGGTTGCCACCGGCACCGCCTTTTCCTCAGCCGTATTCACAAAATCAAAAATAGATGGCTGAGTAATTCTTTCCTTGCGGGCAAACTCCCACTGGAGCTTGTCCTCTAAAATATCCTCCGGCTTATCCACTAGCTTGGCTCCGGTGCGGATGAGCTCGTGACAGCCTGCGCTTGTGCTTTCAAAAATATTTCCCGGCACGCAATAAACCTCGCGCCCCTCGTCAGCAGCAATATTGGCTGTAATAATGGCACCGCTTTTTTGCTTGGCCTCGGCCACTAGCACACCCTGGGACAGGCCCACAATAATACGATTGCGGGCAGGGAAATTCTTGGCAAAGGGCTTAGTCCCCGGAGCATATTCGCTGATGACAGCTCCGCCGCTGCGCACAATGCGCTCGAAAAGTCCCGCGTTTTCTTCAGGGTAAGCAATATCAAGGCCACAGCCCAGTACTGCCACCGTCTGCCCGCCCACGCTGAGGCAAGCCTCGTGGGCCTCCGTATCAATGCCGCGAGCGCCGCCGCTGATGATGGGTATGCCACGGGAAGCTAAAGCCTTAGTAAAGACCTTGGCAGCCTTTTTTCCATAGGCGGTGCACTCCCTAGAGCCCACCACTGCCAAGCAGTAAGCCGCCGTTGGCAATGTTCCCTTCACGTAGAGCACCAAGGGCGGGTCGGAGCTTTGCAGCAGGCTCTTAGGATATTCCCCATCCTGATAACTCAGCAAGCGCACACCATGCAGGTCGCAGTAGCGCTCGAGGCGAGCAGGCAAAGCCTTGCTTCTTTTGCTCACAAAGGTAGCTGCTGCCGCCTCGGTAACTAAGCCGGTGGCCACTAGTGCCTCAGGCTCCGCCTCAAACACGGCCTTGGCCGAGCCCATGGCCTGCACCAGCTCCGGCAGCTTGGCTCTGCCCAAGCCCGTAGTGGCGCAAATGGCAGCCAAATATAAAGCATCTAATTTATCCATATACGTATCCTCAAACAATGTCATACCCACAAGAGCGAGAACAAGCTTTCATAAGCGAATGACTGTTCCTGCTTTGGGTAATTTTTATTTCATTATAATGAAGAAAACTCTATTGGTCAAGTGGCAAAATTTTGCAGCCTTCATTTTCTGGCTAGTTTTTCCAGCACAAAAGCGCAGATTTGCTCCGCTGCCAAGGGATTGCCCAAGACTTTTGTATCCTTCGAAAAATCTTTTTGAGAAGCTTTATTAGCCACCGCTGCAGCTAATTCCTCTAGATTGTGGCAAATCTTGGCCCCATAATGAGCCTCTAAAAAGGTCGCATTGCCCTGCTCCTGACCGGGCAGGGGCTTATAAATGAGCAAGTCCAAACCCGAAGCTAGAACTTCGGCGCAGGTCAAGCCCCCTGCCTTGGTAATAATCATATCGGCGACCGCCAGCATTTGGGGAACATCTTGACGGAAGCCGTAAATCTCAATGGGATTAGCGCGGCTAGCACTGCTATTATTTTTGTTACTCAAATTATTATGGAAGCATTGGCGCAGCTCTTGAGCCAGCTTTTCGTTATGCCCCGTAATGGCCACAAGACGCAGTCCAGGTATGCACGCAGCTGTAAGCGCGCCCAGCATTTCCTCCATGGGCAAGAGGCCCTCGCCCCCGCCCATTAAGAGGCACACTTTTTCTGCAGCAGACCAACCGTACTTTGCGCGACATGCAGCATAAGCATTATTCTTGAAGGCTTGGCGCACAGGAATGCCGTAGGCATGCACCTCGCTAAGCACAGTAATCCTGTCCTTTAAGCGTTCATCCGCCAGAAAATAAGCGTCCACGCCCTCCACCAACCACCATTTATGCACTGTAAAGTCCGTTATCACCGCTCCTAGAAAAAGCTCCGGATGCTTCTTTTTATAATAGCTCATTATGCCCGCCGGTGTGGCGTGGGTGGCGATAACTGCGTCAGGATGAACGCGCTGCAAATAACCACTGCCGAGTAAAGCCAAGGTATGATTGATTAGGCCCCGTAGCCACAGGGAGCCCCCTTGGCTATTTCCCCATTTATAGGCCAGCTCATAGAGCCAGGGACAGCAGCCCAAAATCCATAAATAGGTACGCAAAAAGGCCTTGCCCAAAAAATGCGGAAAAAAGTCGAACACATTCCCGTGCACAACATCCACATTTTCCTTACGGCTCAACACCTCACGCAGCGCCTCCGCAGCCAATCTGTGGCCTGAGCCAATGGGCGCCGATAAGAGCAACACTGTATATTTTTTACTTATATCAGACATAATTACACCATCACTTAAAGAAAAAAAGACTACAAAAATTCACGTATAGGGCTTGAATAAGCAGCGTTATTATTGTATCATATTTTTAATCACATTCAACGCTGGAATAGTGTAATTAAAGAAAATTTTTGGGAGGCCCTCAAGATGGCAAATAGACTACCTGTCGAAAGCTTTAGCTTTCCTGTAGAAAAAATTAAAGCTGGTTACTATACTGATGCATATTTTATCCGCTCTGCGGAAATTTTAAATGGCGATAATTATCATCCCCGTGTTTTGATGCAGGTTTTTGCTCGCGACCATGTGGTTGTTTGTGGCACTGATGAGGTTATTGCGCTGATAAAAACCTGTGCCTTCCATCCGGAAAATATCGTTATTCATTCCCTGCATGATGGCGAA
Organism: Phascolarctobacterium sp.; assembly: GCA_034086985.1. Taxonomy (GTDB): domain Bacteria; phylum Bacillota; class Negativicutes; order Acidaminococcales; family Acidaminococcaceae; genus Phascolarctobacterium_A. The sequence goes on along the minus strand of JAXDZG010000005.1, from coordinate 19,425 downwards.
GAGGTGGATGAATGGGAAACTGTCATGACCATCGAAGGCGATTATCAGGATTTTGCTCATTTGGAGACTATTTATTTGGGCATTCTGGCTCGTCAAAGCCGCATTGCTACCAATGTGCGCAGAGTTGTGAAGGCTGCTAATGGCAAGCCCGTACTCTTCTTCCCCGCTCGCTATGATATTTACCAAACCCAGGAATCCGATGGCTATGCTGCTAAAATCGGTGGCATCAAGGGCTTCTCCACCGATGCAAACGCCTTGGCTAGCGGTGGCAGGGGCTTGGGCACCATTCCCCATGCTCTGATTGCTTCCTACAACGGCGATACCGTTGCCGCTACATCCGCCTTTGACAAATATGTGGACCCCTCCATCGCTCGCATTGCTCTGGTTGACTTTGACAATGACTGCGTCAACACTTCCTTGGCTGTAGCCCGCAAGCTAGGCAAAAAGCTGGCCGGTGTACGCCTGGATACCTCCGGCTCCATGGTGGATAAGAGCCTGTGGACCCAAATCGGCACCTTTAAGCCCACCGGTGTATGCAAGGAGCTTGTGTGCAATGTGCGCCGCGCCCTGGATGCGGAGGGCTTCAACCATGTGAAGATCATCGTTTCCGGCGGCTTTGATGCTGCCCGCGTGGCTGCCTTTGAGGAAATGGGCGTGCCCGTAGATACCTACGCAGTTGGCTCCTCCTTCTTCGATGGCAATATCAATTTCACTGCTGATATTGTAAAGGTTAATGGCAAGGACTGCGCCAAGGCCGGACGCAAGTATAATCCTAATCCTAAGATGGAATTAGTGGATTAATTTTTAGTTTCGTTACTTTATTAAAGCACTGTGGCTTGTCCTCAGTGCTTTTTGCTCTTTTTTAGCCTCCCGCTTTAGCGGTGGAGGAATTCTTTTAAGGAGGGAAAAATTATGAGCTTAAACACTACTCCCGCAGCAGAACGCATTCACATTGGCATTTTCGGCAAGCGCAATGCCGGCAAATCCAGTCTTATTAACGCGATTACCAGCCAAAACCTGGCCATTGTCAGCGAGCAAAAGGGTACTACTACGGACCCCGTTTACAAGGCTATGGAGCTGCTGCCTTTGGGCCCCGTCATGGTTATTGATACCCCTGGCATTGACGATGAGGGCGAGCTGGGCAAGCTGCGCATTGACAAGGCTTATCAGGTGCTCAATAAATGTGATATTGTGCTACTCGTTGTTGATGCCGAGGTTGGTCTGACCCATGAGGACGAAGCCCTGTGGGCCAAGGTACAGGAAAAAAATCTGCCCGCTATTTTAGTTTTAAATAAAATCGAGCTTTTAGAGGATATGCAAAAGGCGCTGCTCACTGTAAATGCTATGAAGCTCACCAAGCACTGCTTCTTGGTTAGCGCCGAGACCGGCGAGAATATTCGCGAGCTGAAGGAGGCCATTGCAGCCTTGAAGCCTAAGGAAACAGAGCGCCAGCTGGTGGGCGATTTGCTGGAGCCCTTGGACGTGGTTATTCTCGTAACCCCCATTGATAGCGCTGCTCCCAAGGGACGTTTAATCCTACCCCAGCAGCAAGTTTTACGTAACGTGTTGGACAATAACGCTATCGCTATGGTCGTACAGGAAACGGAGCTGGCGCAAGCACTGCTCAAGCTGGCTGCACCGCCCCGCATGGTTATTACCGATAGTCAGGCCTTTGCCAAGGTTAGCCAAATCGTTCCTCCCAGCGTCCCCCTCACCTCCTTCTCCATCCTCATGGCTCGCTACAAGGGTAGCCTCTATAATGCAGTGAAGGCTGTACGCGCTTTGGATAACATCAATGACGGGGATAAGATTCTCATTAGCGAGGGCTGTACCCACCACCGCCAGTGCCAGGATATCGGCACTGTAAAGATGCCCAACTGGATTCGCCAATATACCAAGGCCGAGCCGGAGTTCTGCTTCACCAGCGGTACGGAATTCCCCACCGATTTGCGTCCCTATAAGCTGGTAGTGCACTGCGGCGCCTGCATGCTCAATGAAAAGGAAATGGTGCATCGCAATAATGTCGCCTTGGCGCAGGGCGTACCCATGACCAACTACGGCATCGCCATCGCCTACATGCACGGCATCTTAAAGCGCACCGTGGCTCCCCTACCGGATATTGCCAAGCTGTTGGAGTAAAGCCACATTAAACTCCTACCGCGAAACGCAGCAGGAAACAAACGTTTATATATTATACAAAAAGTAAGCGCTCCTGAGCACAAGGCACAGGAGCGCGTTTTTATGCAATTATAAAGCATCCTTAAAGATACTGCCGCCTACGAACTCGCGCAGAATGGAGTTATTGGGAATAGCGGCATCGTCAATTTCCTTGACATAATAAAGCATGGTTAGCAAACGTTGAGCCGTCATAAAGGCCTTGCCGGACTCACGGGGCACTGCCTGCAGCAGGGGCACAGCGTACTTCTTCAGCACTGCCAGCTCATAAATCAGCGTCGTATTGAAGACCACGTCCGCACTGGTCTGGAAGGGGAAAATATACTTTTCCTCGCCCTCGCGCACGTCGCTCCACAACGTCAGCGTGGACTCCGCATCATGGGAGCGGAACTGACTATCCCGCACCATGCGACGCAAGAGGCGCGCATCGGTAGTATGAATGCGATTGTGCTCATCAAAGGACATAGGCGTCAGCGCACTGACGTAAATCTTCATCTTTTTATTGGCAGGAATGGATGCTGTTAGCTTCTCGTTTAAGCCGTGGATGCCCTCCACTACCAGCACTGAATTATCCTGCATCTGCAGCTCATTGCCACGATATTCTCTAAAGCCCGTGCGGAAATTATATTTAGGCATCTTTACACGCTCGCCAGCCAAGAGCTTTTGCAAATGCTCGTTGAAGAGCTCCAAATCAATGGCCTCCAAGCATTCAAAATCATAGCTACCGTCCGCCTTGCGGGGCGTATCAACGCGATTGCGATAATAATCATCCATGGAAATGGGCATGGGTCTCAGGCCATTCACCGCCATCTGAATGCTCAGTCGTTGAGCTGTGGAGGTCTTGCCGGAGGAAGAAGGACCGGCAATCAAAACCAGCTTCAGCTCCTCCCTGCGTGCAGCAATCATATCCGCGATGCCTGCCAGCTTCTTTTCGTGAAGCGCCTCGGCCACTTGGATAATACGACCGGCATAGCCCTCTTCAATAAGCTTATTAAGCTTACCGATGGTATTACATTTAATCATGGCGGACCAGTCCTCCGCCTCTTGGTAAGCAGCATTCAAGCGAGGCTTATCCTCAAAGGGAGGCAAATAAGTCCAGTCCCCCGTATCGGGATAGTTAATGATCACACCATCACCATAGGGCAGGAGCTCAAAATTAGGCACATAGCCGCAATCCGGGCACATGGGACCAAAGAAATAGCCGGGCTGACCTTCAAGATAATAGAGTGAAAGCACTGCCTCCGCAGGCACCTGCTTCAGCAAAGCTTCCCTATCGGAGGTGCAAAAGGAGCAAGCCACCTCCATCGCCTCGGCCTTGGGCAAACGCTTAAGAGCAATGGGAGCTTTAGTCTCTACCATTTTGCGCATTTCTGCTTCAATAGCCTTGATATCCTCGGCAGTCAGCTTGTGGCTGGAATGGTCAGCACAGTAAAGAGCGCTGCCCAAGGTATTGCGCACCTCGATTTCCACATCGGGGCGCAAGCGCTTGGTGCACACTAGGAGCATGAAGAGCAGGGTGCGAGTATAAACGCGCATCCCCTCTTCAGTATTCACTTCAATAAAGCCAATTTCACCATCCTCATAAAGGGGCTTTTGCAAATCAATAGCTTCGTTATTAAAAATGCCTTCCACTACGGGAGAAGCGAAGGAGCCTGCCAAGGATTTAGCAACCTCCAACAGAGTGCTCCCCTCCTCCACCTGGCGCAGCTGCCCACAAGGCAGCTTCCAGGCTAACATTATTGCTCCACAGCCTGCATAGCTGCGTTCACCTTAGCAGCCATACCGGCAATTTTCTTTAGAGGTACTGCGCAAACGGCAATACGCACGCCTGCAGCCAGAGGTACGGCGAAGATATTATCCTCATGGAGCTTATCGCAAATTGCATCGGGGTTCTTAGCCGGAATGCTCAGGAAGAAGCCAGCCACATAGGGCAGCATGGGCAGACCGCACTCCTTAGCCTCTTTAGTGAAGAGGTCGGCACGAGCCTTAATCATTTGATAGTAGTAATCACGCTCTTGGCAAACCTTCTCCAGCAGCTCAGGGTCGCTGTAAATAGTAGCCAAGGTGCGCATTGCAGGACGGTTAATATTGGACCAGGTTGCGCGGCTGGTGTATTGGTTAATGTCGGCAAATTCCTTGATGACATCAGCATCGGAGGAAATACCAATCATAGCGCCGGTACGTTGGCCATACATGGTAAAGCCCTTGGACATGCTGTAGCCCACGATACAGAGGATATTAGCAGGCAGACCGCTCAGCTTCTTAAAGATTTTGCGAACCTCTTCCTTCTCGCCAGCATAGTCAATATAAGCCACATCCAGGAAGAAAACGATGTTCTTACCGGGCTTAGCAGCAGCTTCCTTCAAAACGCCCAGCACGCCGTCCATATCCTCTTCGCTGAGGCTGTAGCCGGTGGGGTTATGAGCAGGAGTATTCAAAAGATAGAGCAGGTTGTCTTGCTGAGCCAACAGCTCGTCAATCTTAGCCTTTAAAGCAGGCAGATTGAATTTATTGTTTTCATCCAGCATCTTATAGGTGGTGAATTTGCGGCCCATATCGTCGCAGAGCACCTTGTAAGCGCCCCAGTACCAATCGGAGCACAGAGCGGTCTCGCCCTCGTCCAGATAGTTCCAAATAGCATGGTGAATGGCACCGGTGCCGCCAGCAGTTGCTACAGCAGCCACATAGCCCTCAGGACGGGATTGGCCAAAGGCAGCGGTCAATACACAATCCAAATATTCCGGCAGACCGCTGATGGGTGCATAAGCGATCAATTCGTTGGTTTTCAGGCTGCGATATACCTTTTCCACGGTGGGCAGGCACACCAGATTTTCATCCTCATCCAAAATAGCGCCGATGGTAGCGTTGGTAACAGCGTCCTTGCCGAACTTAGCAGCAGCTGCTACTGCAGCAGCGTTAGCACCAAAAATTTTGTCCTGGGCAGCCTTGCCCTTAGCATGTTTTGCAGCAATACTCATAACCATAATATTTGCCTCCTTTAAAAAAATCCTATAAATCAATCACCGTTGCGCCGCTGCCTCCGGCATCCAGTGCAGCCGTTTCCAGCTTGCGCACAAAGCGATTATTCTCTAAATAAGCCGTCAGGCCCGCCCTCAGCGCGCCCGTTCCCTTGCCGTGAATCAAACGCAGCTGACCGATGCCCGCAATGAGGGCATCGTCGATGGCCTTATCCACCGCCGGAATGGCCTCATCCAAGGTCATACCCCGCAGGTCAATTTCCTGCTTGGCACTGCCGGACTTAGCCACGAACATTTGGTGAGCGTAATTAGCCGCAGCGTTTTTCGTAAAGCCCTTGCGCTTCTTCGCCTCTCCGCTGGTGTCGACAGGCTGCGCCTTGGTCAACAGGCACTTCTTGGCAGGCACATTCATCTTCAAAATGCCCACTTGCACAGTGACCTCGTTGCCCTTGACGTCCGTAATAATACCGTTCTTGCCCAGGGAAATAACGAAAACATTGAGACCCTTCTTGGCCGTCTTCGCGTCCAAGGGAGCTCCCTCCGGCAGCGGCGCCTCCTCGCTCAGCGTCTTGTTCAGCTTCTTGCGAGCTGCCTCCGCCGCCTCCTCCAGCTTTTTGGCATCATAATCGGCCTTCATGGAGCGCAGCTCCTTGAGCACGGCCTCGGATTCACGGCGGCTCCGGCGATAAATCTCGTCGGCTTGCTCCCGCGCCTTGCGCAGCATGTCGTTCTTGCGTCGCTCAAACTCTGCCTTGGAGTAAGCCAGCGCGTTGCGCAGCTGCTCGCTTTCGCGCCGCAGGGCTTCAATCTCCGCGCTGCCGCTTTCATAACGGCGGCGCTCGCTATCCAACTCCTGCAGCACATTTTCCATGTGCACATGCTCTTGGTTCAGCAGCTTGCCAGCCTGTTCGATAATGCCTTCTGCCAGCCCCAGCCTGCGGCTGATGTTGAAGGCATTACTACTACCAGGCACGCCCATAAGCAAGCGATAGGTAGGCCTTAAGGACACAGGGTCAAATTCCACGCTAGCGTTTTCCATGCCCTCGTGACCGTAAGCGAAGGTCTTCAACTCGCTGTAGTGCGTGGTTACCATAGTCAGCACCTTGTTTTCATGTAAATGCTCCAGCATACTCATAGCTAGAGCGGCACCCTCGTTGGGATCGGTACCGGCGCAGATTTCGTCCACTAGTACTAAGTCCCCTGCTTTGACCTCATTCAAAATGCTGATCAAATTGGTCATATGGGCAGAGAAGGTGGACAGACTTTGTTCAATGCTCTGCTCATCGCCAATATCCGCATAAACCGCCCTAAACACGGGCAACGTTGCGCTTAGAGCTGGGATGAACATGCCAGTTTGAGCCATTAAAGCGAACAAGCCCACGGCCTTTAAGGCCACTGTTTTACCGCCGGTGTTAGGACCCGTGATCAGCAGCATGGTGAATTTTTCGCCCAGTTGTACGTCCAATGGTACCACTGTGTCCTTATTAAGCAAGGGATGACGTCCCTGATGAATATCCACCTTGCCGTTTAAAACTAGCATGGGCCGCACCGCGTGCTGCTCCTGAGCCAGCAGGGCCTTAGCGCAAATCACATCTATTTTCGTAAAAATTTCGAGAGTTGCTAGGAGCGCGCTGGCCTCCTGTCCTACGTTTTGGGTCAGCTGGCGCAGAATGCGCTCCATTTCCTCCTTCTCCTCGGCCACATAGCGCTTAATATCGTTGTTCAGATTTACAACAGCCAAGGGCTCGATGAAAAGGGTAGCACCGGTGCCACTTTGGTCGTGGACGATGCCCGGAAAATTCATTTTATATTCTTGCTTCACAGGGATAACATAGCGGTCTCCACGCATGGTCACGATGTTATCCTGGAAATATTTTTGGTTATTGGGGTCGTGGAGGATGCTGTCCAGCTTATCCTTGACCCGATTTTTAGAAATTTGAATAGCGGTTCTCAGGCCATTTAATTTGGGAGAAGCGTTATCCTTAATCTCGGCGTGCTCGTCAATAGCGCTGGAAATCTGCTTTTCCAAGCGGGAAAACTGCTGCATCTGGCTGGCATAATCAGCCAAAGCAGGGGCCATTTCCGCGTTATCGGCTAAGAACTCCTTCATGGAGCGCAGAGCCTCCGCTGTGGTCTGAATGTGCAACAGCTCCTCCGGCAGCAGGGTACTGCCCAGCTCCGCCCGCTTCACATCACCAGTGATATTAAAGGCACCGCCAAAGGGAAAGCGCTTGCCCTCGTCCATAATGCGCAGAGCCTCCGCCGTTTCCTCCTGCAAAGCCTTCACCTTGCCGAAATCGCTCTCGATTTGCAAGGCGCCCACTGCCTGCTTACCCAAAAAGGTACCGGCCTTGGCAGCCAAAAGGCTCTTGACCTTATCAAATTCCAATGTTTTGATTGCAAAGCGTGCCATTTACATCACACCTCTAAAATAATGTCCGCGGGTGGTTCCCGGCAGATTTTCTGGATCTTCCACGGCGCCGCCCAGCACGCGGCGATAGAGCTCAATCAGCTCTGCCAGCTTAGCCTCGTCGTACTCACGTCCGTCAATGCGCAGGCTTGTTACACCTGCCTCCGCTAGCTGCTGCACGTTGGCAACAAGGGACAGCTCGTGAGCATTCAAAATATGCATGCGGCAGAATTGGTCCGTGGCCACGGGGAATTGAGCCTCCTTGCGGTCGCCCAAGAATAATTTTTCGCGGCAGTTGAATTGGCAAGCACCCTTGTGCAAATCCCCTAGGAAGCTACCGCCCACGCAATACTCGGAAACCATCATTTCCAAGCGACCTTGAATCATGCATTCCAAGGGCAGCGGGCTCACGCTGGTCAAATGCTCCACCTGACCCATGGTCAGCTCAGGACTGATGACAGCGCCCACAGCGCCATTTTCCTGCCAGAACTGCAGGCTCTGGCTGTTGAAAATGTTCAGGGACATGTCGGCAATGAGCTTAAGTCCCGCATATTTTTTGGCTAAGGTCCAGAGGCCATTATTATTGATATACACATAGTCAGGCTGTAAATCCTGCCACAGCGCGAAGAGCTTATCGAAATAAGTCAGCTGTGCTTCCTTAATAATGCGCGGTGTGGCAAAGGCCAGCTCACGCCCCGCCTTCCGGCAGAGCTCAGCTGCCTTAGCATAATCCGCCTCGCTAGGCAGCTGATGATTGAAGCAATCGCCCCCGAAGAGGATGCGCTCCGCGCCCGCCTGCAAAGCAGCATTCACCTTGCCCAGGCTGTCGCAATGCACCGTGAGCTTGCTTTGCACAGGGCGCGGCTTGCGCATCCTCGGCTGCAGGCTGGCGCTGTAGGCGTGCACAGCAGTGCGCGCCGGCGCAAAGGCTTCTAAGCGCGCGGCGTCCAGGGCCTCACAGGCCATACGCCGCGCTTCGTTCATTTCGCTCATGGGCACCATAACATTATCGTCATGCACGAACTCTAACGCGTGCAAAGCGTACTCAGTTGTGCCAAGACGATCTATCTGCTTGCGCACCACTTCATCGTCAAGCGCGCGCTTCCGCGCCGCTTCCACGATGAAGTTGGTCTCGCCGTAGCCTACGTTGCCCTCGTCGTCCGTGAGGACGACGGTCATGGGCTGGCCTAGCTTGGCCGTTACCACAGCCTTAATGCCAATGCGTTTTTTCGCATCGGGGCCAAAGAATTGGCCCGCGTAGGCCATCAAGCGACTGTCCAGCGTGCGGAAAACTCTATCGTTAAAGCGCACTCCCTTGGGCACGTCGATGGTGACCTGCTCGCCGGGGCGAGCAACCTCGACGCTGGCGCCATTCTTAAGCATTTCTGTAACCGTGGTGCCTACGCGGCCACCCACGCTCACCCAAAACTCCAGGCCATCGCCTAAATGCAGCTCCTTGTCCAGCTTCACAGTGGCCTTGTTATGCTGCTTGTCTAATTTCGTTACACGGCCTACCAAGACGCCCCTATTATTGGGACGTCTGTCGCTCATCATTTCCTTGCCCGGACGATGAGTCAGATAAGCCGTGGTGAAGTCTCTATTAAATATTTGTTCGATGTTCGCTAAATCCTCGGCAGGAACATTGTAATTGCCTGCCTTGTAGCTGTCGATGGCACGACGATAAGCGTCCACCACCACGGCCACGTACTCAGGCCGCTTCATGCGACCTTCGATTTTGTAGCTCACTACGCCTGCTTCGATGAGCTGGGGCAAAATCTCTAAGGTGTTCATATCCTTGGGGCTCAGCAGGTACTGCCCTGCGTCCTTGCCCGCCAGCATATCCTCGCCCTTGGCGTTTAAGAGCTTATAGGGCAAGCGGCAGGGCTGGGCGCAGCGGCCACGGTTGCCGCTGCGGCCGCCGATGAGACTGCTCATAAGGCATTGACCGCTGTAGCACACGCAAAGGGCGCCGTGGATGAAGGTTTCAATCTCCGTGCCACGGCTACAGGCGGCTGCGATTTCCTTCAGGGACAGCTCACGTGCCAAAACGCTGCGCTCCATGCCAGCACTCACCGCAAAGTCCACACCACTGCTATTGGTGATGGTCATTTGGGTGCTGGCATGCAGGGGCAGCTCCGGCACGATTTGGCGTGCTAATCTAATCACGCCCAAATCCTGCACGATGATGCCGTCCACGCCCACATTATTCAAAAAGAGGAGATAGTCCGCTAGCTCCGCTAGCTCACTATCATCCACCAAGGTATTGACAGTGATGTACAGGCGTACTCTGTGCATATGAGCAAAGTACACCGCCCTTGCCATTTCTTCTTTATCGAAATTGCTGGCGTAGGCACGGGCGCCAAAGGCTTTGCCGCCCATGTACACTGCATCGGCGCCGGCATTCACCGCCGCCTCCAGTGCCTCCCAGCTTCCAGCTGGAGCTAAAAGCTCAATATATTCTTGCTTCATCATTCTTACCTTTCACGCACTGCGGCCAAAAGCTTGTCGTAACGCTCCTGCAGCTCATTAAGCTCCGCTGCCAAATCCAAAGCTGTCCATACGGCCAGCTTCTCCCGATTTTGCACCTGCTTATCCGCTGCCAAGCGCTTCATGCGCTCGTCCACATTTTGAGCAATCTTCAGCACCTGGGTTTGAGGTGCGGAGGTGCGAAGCACATAGGTTTCATTATATATTTGTACCGAAATAGCTGTTTTTTCCATAGCTTTCTCCTCATGCTCCCTTAACAACAATGGTAAAGCTAAATTTATCCAGACTAATTCTTTCCCAAGGACGCTTGTATTCCATTTGCACCTTGTAGGTTCCGGGCTCATTCGCATTGAGGAACAGAATTTCCGTACCAGCCACGCCCGTTGCCAGGCGCTCCTCTTCCTCACGAGGGATAATAAAGGTACTACCAACCCTCACCACAGCGGCGCTATCTGCGCTCATTTGCCAGCTATAACCGGTAGAAGGATTGCTGGCCAGCTTCAGGGCCAAGAGTCCCGGCTTCTCCATGACCAAGGTTTTGCCGTTGGCAGCAGCAGTTAGACGCGCCACCTGCATAATACGGCCGGCTTCGCCAATACGCATATGGTCCAGCACCTTGTTATAGGGCACAAAATTGGTATAGGCACCATATTTTTGCTCCTGCAGATAAAAGCCTTCCTCAGCAAAAAGCACCTTGCTATAGTCGCCCAAGGCTTGCTGTACCTGCTCCTTGTCTACGAAGAAATCGGTAACAGTAAATTCCTTGCCGGTGGTTAAGTCAAGGTTCAGGCCCGCATAGGCCACGCGCTCACCGTTGGTAGCAGTGAGCAAAATGCCCACTAGGCTGGGACGATTGAGCTTCACCTCATAGCTCACGCTGCCCCCGCCCACTTCCTTAATGAGGGCGGTAGCGGTCTCGCGCACCAGCGCGTTGAGCTGCTTTTCATAAGCTACATCGTTGCTGCCATCGATATAAGGCAGGGTGACAGCAGCCTTGCCAATGGTCGCGTTCTCTTCAAGAATAGTAGTCCTTTGGTCAGCGAACACCGGCAGGCAGAGCATAACTAGTATAATAGAAGTTAATAGTATTTTCATTCGCTACCTCCTAGGTAGTAGAGAGCCTCCCTTTGCAAAGGGAGGTGCCGAGCTTGCGAGGCGGAGGAATTCTTACAGAGTTTTAATATATTCAACCGCCTTCTTCATGCGCTCAATGGTCTTTTCCTTGCCCAGCAGCACCATAACGTCGAACATGCCAGGGGACACAGTTCTGCCGGTCAGGGCCAAGCGGGTGGGATGAATAACCTTGCCCAGGGCCAAGCCGTTGTCCGCAGCGATTTTATTATAAGCAGCCTCGGTGCTAGCCAAATCATAAACATCATCCGCTTCGATGGCAGCAATGCATTGCTCCATAATAGCGATGTTTTCCGGCTTAAAGTGCTTAGCTACACCCTTTTCATCGTATTCGGTAACATCCTTGAAGAAATAAGTGGAAGCATCGGCAACCTCTTGCAGGGTCTTCACGCGCACACGCACGCAGTCCACTAATTTGGCAAAATATTCCTCATGGTCGGCAAACCAAGCCTCGTCTACCAGGCCATCCTTCACAAAGAAGGGCTTCACCTCCGGCAAAATCTTCTCCAGGGGCAACTCGGACAAATATTGGCCATTCATCCAGGTGAGCTTTTTGGTATCATAAATAGCAGCCTTGTGGCTCATTTGCTCCAGTTCAAAAAGCTTGACCGTTTCTTCCTTGGAGAAAATTTCACGCTCATCCCCGGGGCCCCAGCCCAGCAGGGTCAGGTAGTTCACAATAGCCTCGGACAGATATCCCTGACCGCGGAACTCTTCTACGGAGGTAGCACCATGGCGCTTGCTCAGCTTGGAGCGGTCCGGTGCCAGAATCATGGACATATGGCCAAACTGAGGCGGCTCCCAGCCAAAGGCCTTGTACACCAAGAGCTGCTTGGGGGTGTTGGACAGATGCTCCTCAGCACGCAGCACATGGGTCATGCCCATAAGATGGTCATCCACTACAACGGCGAAGTTATAGGTAGGAATACCATTGGATTTCATGATGACAAAGTCGTCAAATTGGTCCATACCATAGGTAATATCACCATGAATCAAATCATGGAAGGTAATAGCTCCCTCGGTGGGGTTCTTCAAGCGCACGGTGTAGCTTTCACCGGCTGCGGCGCGAGCCTTGGCCTCCTCCACGGGAATGTCGCGGCAGGTGCCCACATAACGGGGGGACAGCTTGGCTGCGGCTTGCTTTTCGCGCTCCTTTGCCAGTTCCTCCACGGTGCAGAAGCAGTAGTAGGCCTTGCCCTCTTCCACCAGCTGCTGGCAATATTTTCTATAGATATCCAAACGCTCGGATTGATAGTACGGACCGTAGTCCCCACCCTTTTCCGGGCCCTCGTCCCAGTTGATGCCCAGCCAGTTCAGGCTGGTGATAATCTGGCTAACGGAGTCCTCCTTCAGGCGCTCCACATCGGTATCCTCGATGCGCAGAATCAGCTTACCGCCCATTTTGCGGGCAAAAAGCCAGTTGAACAGCGCGGTGCGGGCACCACCAATATGTAAATACCCAGTAGGACTGGGCGCAAATCTTACTCTAACCTCGGACATTGTATCGTCTCCTTTTAATATTTTCTCAGCGAAAAATGAAAATTGTATATCAGTATAATTATAACTCTTAGCGCTGAAAAGTGCAATTATATTGTGTTTTTTGGCCTCGCACTTTGTGTGAATTTGTGGTAAACTATTGTTGGTTTAATCTAGTTTTTTTGATAAAGGAGGATGCTTATGTGCCAAACCCCAGATTGGTCCCTTGGTGACAAATATCTGCGCGAAAATGCGCCCGAGCTCGCCCCACTAGTTACAAAATATTCTCCCTGCCCCCTTGTGGCTAAGCCCCAAGCAGAATATTTTGGCATACTACTCACAGGGATTATCTCCCAACAGCTGCCCCCGGAGGTGAGCCAGAATCTCCTAGCCAAGCTCACTACCCTCACCGGTAAGCCCATTACCCCGGAGGCAATTCTTCGACTTTCCACAGATGATTATCTGGCCATAGGTCTGAAGCAGCAGAAGATTGATTATCTATATGGCTTTGCCCAGGCCGTGGCTGATGGCAAAATTGATATGGGCAAATTTGCGGACATGACCGACAGCCAGATCACGAAACAGCTGCTCACAGTGCGCGGCTTAGGTCAATGGACGATTGAAATGTTTTTGCTCTTGGGTCTGTGTCGGCCGGACGTAGTTCCCTCAGCGGATTATATTTTTAAGAAGGAGCTACAGCAGCTGCTTAATTTATATGAGCTGCCCAAGCGCGGCATGATCAATAAGGTCACCGAGCCTTGGCGCCCCTGGCGCTCCCTAGTAGTGTGGTACCTGTGGCAGCACGCCAATGAGAAGTAAAAACACGCCTTAGTAACTGCCTACCTCTTCGCAAGAAGTGAGCATTGACCCCGCCTCACTCTTCGCGAGAAGTGAACGCTAACCTTGCCTCCCCTTTAAAGGGGAGGTGCCGAGCTTGCGAGGCGGAGGGGTTTAGAAGCAAAACAGCTCCCTACTGAATAAGTAGGGAGCTTATTTTTATGCATTCTTAGAACTTCACGTGACTGGGCTCGTAGTCCACCGTGGTCTTCACAAAGGCTATCTCGTTGCAGTACGGATACTGCGGGCAATACACGCATTCCTTCCAGACCTTTTGCGGCAGCTTGTCCTTGGCCGTCTCAATATAATCGCATTTAGCGAAAAAGCCCGGCTGATAGGTCAGAGTAAAGAACATAGTCACCCCACGCTCAATGCCCTCCTTTTCCAAGTGTTGCACTAGCTGTCGACCGATACCGGTACACTTGAGCTCCGGCGCCACCGCCAGACTGCGAATTTCCGCTAGCCTGTCCCACACAAAATGCAGTGCGCCACAGCCTAGCAGGTGATTGCCCTCCACGGCAATAATATAATCCCGCAAATTTTCATAGATGGCGTTGCGGGCACGGGGCAGCATTAAGCCCTCCTTAGCATAATCATTCAGTAGCTTGTGAATATTCTCCACATCGCTAAATTTGGCAGGACGAAACGTAATCATAACAAAGACTCCCTTATAGCAAGACATACAAAGCAGTGAATAAACTTGCAAAGTATTTTTATATATATTACCACTATTCTTCCGGGAGCACAACTAAAAAGTGAGGAGATTTACAAATTAATCCAATTCGAATTATATTGTGGCAAAAAGAACAAACCTGTATTTAGAACGTAACAAAAGCCATCGGTACTGTCAATAGTTTTGCGCAAATTTTTTCTTGTCCAATAGGCATAGCAACCAAAGTAGCCTTGACGGACAGTGCACATCACCGCTGTGGCTACTATCTTGCTAGAACTACCTTTGCGTATTAAGTCATTATTATGAGATTTTTTCTTTTAGGTATGTTTCATCAGTCATAAGATCAGCCAAGTGTTTCATGTTTAAATATCTCTCGGTGCCCCAACTATTGCTGGCTATATGCCTCAATCTGGCGAATACAAGCATCGAAGCAGACTGCCCATCAGGGAAAGTTCCAATAACTCTGGTTCTACGCTTAATTTCCCTGTTTACCATTTCTATTACGTTATTGATTCTAATCCTAAGCCAGTGCTCAGATGGGAAATCCATATACGTCAGTGTCTCTTCTAGACCGGCTTCAAGCTTCTCAGCAGCCTTCGAAAGCTCCATCTCTTGCAGCTTTTCAATAACCAGCTTTGCCTTTTCTTTGGCTGTTTCCTTGTTCTCCTGTGCATAGATAGCCTTAAGCATTTTAGCTACCTCTTTGCACTTTTTGCGAAGAACAACAGATAAAATATTTCTATACATGTGAACTGTACAACGTTGGTATTTGGCTTCAGGAAATACTTCTCCTATGCTTTCAACCATGTCTAGATTTTTATCTCCAATAATAAGCTTTACATCTTCAAGACCACGGCTTTTAAGCCAGACAAAGAAGCTCTTCCAGCTGGCGGTATCCTCTTTAAGGCCTTCTGCAGTACCGATAACCTCACGGTAGCCATCTTCAGTAACGCCGATAGCTACGAGCACTGAGGCATTTTCGAAGGAGCCGCCCCAGCAACGCTTGAGAAAAATACCATCTACAAAGACATAGGGATATCTTTCAGTTAGCTTTCTAGAACGCCATTCCTCAATCTGTGCAAAGCATTTTTGGTTGATGATATTCAAACAGTGCATTATAACGAGGGTGTGAGAGTTTTTCTCACAGTCTCGAAAAATTTTTTAGCTATCTGGGGCTTGTATTTTCATAAATGGTCTACATATGTCTTTTTGATTCTAATGTGTATCGTTATGCTTCATATAACTTTGCATTATTATTCCTTTAAGAAATCTTTCATGCATTCCATACATGAGCTCTCTTAGTAATGTTCTATACCTATTATAAACCTCCTGTGTTACAATCTCTTCACTAGAGATATCTCCTCCATGAGCAATAGCATTCCTATGTCGTAATAAATTTGACAACATATTCTGCAAACTAGGATTGGGATGTTTGTAAGCCATCCAGCAAGCAGGGAACTCTTCAAGACCATATAATTTCAAAAGTTTATTTAAAACTTCAAATCCTACATTATTCTCAGTTTCAACTATCTGAGTCAACTCTAAATCTTTGCGCTGACAATGCTCATACAATTCATAAAAAAACTTCGTTTTATGCTTCAGCTTTCCAGGATAATCATTAAACTGTTTAAACTTTGTTTCCATTTCATGAACAAATAAAGAGTCTATCAACATATTATATGGTATTACTTGATTATTAATGTGCTTAATGTACAATTGAAATGACCTTATTACGAAACCTTCCCATATAGAATATAGCATTGCAATTGACTGGGTATGTAATAATTCTTTCTGTAATTTGGTAAAGGATAGTATATTTATAAAGATAGCCCGTTCAATCTGCACCATGGTATGACAGTATTCATCAATAATGGTTAAATGTTCAGATGAGAATTGATCCACATGCATCACCTAGTTAGTTACTAAAAATGCTCAGAGCTACATCTAGTCGTTTAGCAATTCTGCTTCTACTATTTGATGCAGAGCCCATTTGTTGTTTAAACTGTTCAGACCCTTTCAATTCATCTATCTTAGCACGCAATACATCTCTATTATTTTCATACCTATCAATATTTTTGGCTAAACCTATCATAATGGCATCATAATATGCAGGTACAAATAGATTATTCTTGTTTTTAAACACACCTTCATCATCAAGAGAATGCAATAAACTAATAGTTCTATTAAAAATTATCTCGTAATGGTCAGTATTAAAATCAGCTTTTTTAACAGACCGCTCCATAAATTCATCAAGTATCATTGCGGTATTACTGTTTATTACTGTATCCTTATCGTAGAATGCTAAAAATCTAAGTATTAGTTCTTGATCATAAAGCTCCTTTTTCTTTTGTTTTGTAAGTTTCGTAAGGCTGCCAAAATAGCAATTTTGGCTTAATCTTTCAATTAGTTTATTTAAATTATCATCTATCCCTCTGTAAATTGCATTTCGTATTTCTTGAGCAGTTAATTTAGTGCCATTTGAATTTAGTCTTCTGAACAATTCATACTTTAACGTAACCCGGCTCTGCCCACGTAATATTTCAACTCGACATACAGATCGTTTTAAATTGAGAACATATTTCTGAGGTAGACTATCTACATCAAACCCTTCTAGGCTTCTTAATAAGTCACCGCTTTCAAGGGTCCATTTATTTTTATTAGAAATAGAGTATTCCTCATCATCTTCTGAATCTTGATTTATTTCTCCAGTTAGCACATCAGCTTTTAACTTTCCAAAAAAGCTAACTATAGTTGATACTCTCTGCAATCCATCAACAATTTCCCATACACCATCTTCATCTTCTGCAACAAATATAGGTGGAATAGGTATACCAAGTAAAATAGATTCTATAAGTGCAGTCTTTTGTGAGTTAGTCCAACGAAAAAAACGCTGATACTCTGGATGTATAACTAATTCGTTGTGCTCGTACATATTTACCAGCTCACCAAAAGAAACATCCATCCTATCGGCAGCTATGTGTTGCCTTTCATCAGTTATCTGTCTTTGCAAATCAGCAATTTTCTCTTCCACTGAAAGAGTACTCATACTATATACCTTGTATGCTATTTTTAGAAGCCCAAACACATACTTTCCTTTCTTTTAATATTGTGGTTCTATACATTCAGATACCGTGGACAATTTATGTTATCATGTAGCCTTGACTACTTTATAGAAGTGTCTTGCCTCTACCTTTATCTGAATTGTTTATTATCTAGATGTACCGGAGTTTTTATCCTGAGTTCTTATTTCAATCAAGTCTACAATGATAATCTTTGGTAGATATCACAGTATTAGACTGTGTAAGGGAGGTTTGTCATCATGATTTATGTCGGCATATATATTGCCAAGCTAAACCATTTTGCTTCTGCCCCCTCTTCTGATAGCGAGATACTCATTGAGCCGTTTAAATTCTTGAATGACCTTGATGGCTTCCAACTGCTCATCTCTAAACTGGAAGCATGTTCCAAGGATGAGCTCATCATTGGTCTTCAATCAACGGCACACTACGGTGACAACCTTATTAGATACCTTGTTGCTAAATCTTTTAATATGTGTGGATAATATGGCTGTTTAGTACCGCTAGGGGGTGAGGACAAAAACTTGGACCTAATCGATTGATTAGGAGGTTGACCAAGTTGAGAATCTTCACCAACGAAGAAAAACTAAAGGCGATTGAGCTTTTTATACAGTATGACTTTAGCCCAGGTGCGGTAATAACACAGATAGGCTACCCTTCCCATCGTTCTGTATTATACCGATGGTATAAAGCATATAAGGCAAATGGTGATTGTTTTCCTGAAAAGCTAAAAAGAGGCAGATCAAAATATACCGGAGAACAAAAACGTATAGCCGTAGACTATTATCTCACTCATGGCAAAAGCCTAAAGAAAACGATTAATGCTTTAGGATATCCTGGAACAACTTGTCTTTGTGAATGGCTTAATGAATTAGCTCCTGGTCAAAACAGAAAATGGTTTTGCAAGAGGAATGACCATATGGTAAGATGTTCTCAGGAGCAAAAATGCCAAGCTGTTCTTGAGTATACTTCTGGAGAAAAAACAGTTAGCCAGATAGCTGAAGAGCTAAATATTAGTAAAGAGACTGTATATTCATGGAAAAATAAACTTCTTGGTAGAAAAAAGAAGATGGCCAAAGATAAGAAAAGTAGTTCAAACAAAAATAATACCATTGTGCATCTGGATAAAGATTCCAATCTCAAAGAAGAGGTTAGAATACTTAAGGAACAAGCTGAATTGTTAAAGAAAGAGATTTATAACCTACAGCTTGAAAAAGATGTTCTAACTAAAGCGACAGAAATAATAAAAAAAGATCAGGGCATTGATTTAAAACAGCTCTCAAACAGAGAGAAAGCCATATTGATTAATGCCCTTAGGGACTGCTATCCTTTGAAGGAGCTTTTAGCAGTTTTGAATATGGCTAAGAGCAGTTATTGTTACCAAAGAACAAGGCTAGAATATGATAAATATAAGGATTTGAGAAAACAAATTAGAATCATATTTAAGGAATCTAATAATAGCTATGGCTATAGGAGACTACATTCAGCTGTAGCAAAATCTTATAAAAGAGTTTCAGAAAAAGTCATTAGAAGAATAATGGCGGAAGAGAACCTATTTGTAAATACTCCTAAAACACGCAAATATAATTCTTACAAGGGAGAAATTTCTCCAGAAGTGGAAAATGTAATTAACAGGGATTTTCATGCAGACAAGCCTAATGAAAAATGGCTTACAGACATCACAGAGTTTAATATTCCAGCGGGGAAGGTTTACCTATCACCAATTATAGATTGCTTTGACGGAATGCCAATAACTTGGACAATTGGAACATCTCCTTGTGCAGAGCTAGTCAATACAATGCTTGATGACGGTATAGCCCAATTAAAGCCTGGAGAATATCCAATAGTACATACTGACAGAGGATGCCATTATCGATGGCCAGGATGGATACAAAGAATGGATGAAGCAGGCCTAATAAGATCTATGTCAAAGAAGGGCTGCTCACCTGACAATGCTGCCTGTGAAGGATTCTTTGGCAGGTTAAAGAACGAAATGTTTTATGGAGTATCTTGGATAGGAGTTTCAATTAAAGAGTTTGTTCTACAGCTGGATAAATATCTTCATTGGTATGCTGAAAAACGAATCAAGCTATCTTTAGGAGGATTAAGTCCTGTCCAATATAGAACCCAATTAGGATTAATCTAAGTGACAATTAGGTCTAAAAATTTGTCCGCATCCCC
>JAXDZG010000004.1:0-54498 GCA_034086985.1 Phascolarctobacterium sp. | reverse complement strand
TCTACAGCTGGATAAATATCTTCATTGGTATGCTGAAAAACGAATCAAGCTATCTTTAGGAGGATTAAGTCCTGTCCAATATAGAACCCAATTAGGATTAATCTAAGTGACAATTAGGTCTAAAAATTTGTCCGCATCCCCTTCGGGGATAGAACGGTCGTATTATCCAAAATATGTCCGCATCACCATGTGACGAGGTTTTAATAACATGGCAATAAGCTCCGGCACCATAATTCGCCAGAGCTTATAAACGCCATATAATAATAGTTCAGGAATTGAAAAATTATTTAATGCTACGTCAAAATGCATTTTGTGCAATAGTATATAACATCACAAAAATGTTTTATATTTCATTTATTTTTTGTGAACAAAGCGTGATTTAGCATTACTGATAAATTCTTAAAGCCTTCAGCAGCCTGTTGTGCATATGTTAATTCAGTTTCTTTCCCAGAGGCTTTCTGAATTGCAGAAAAAATAACATCATCTAGATGAAAAGATAACGCATGTGTTATTTCATACAACATTGCACATCCAACGTCAATAGCAGTGAAGCCAATTTCCTGAGCAGTGTACCTGCCATCCTCTGTATATGTATCAACACTTCTAATTGTTTGGGCAATACCCTCTATGGAACTAGAGATAAGAGCACTGTATACAGCAGCATTTGAATAGACACCTGAACCAAAATCTTTTAGTTCATATACGCTCTTTCCTACCTTAGTTATATCTTTTCCAGCTGATATATAATCCGCAACAATATTAGCATTGTTCTTCTTATCTACACCCTCAGTTGCAGCTGCAATAGATGATATAAGCCCTAACGTTTCTGAAAGAACACTAAAACCTCCCTTGAATTTAGAGTTTAGAAGAAGTCCTTTTTGTTTATCTTTGGGCAAATCGTAAATGCACTTTTCTAGTTTATCCAATACTGCATTAGATTTTTCTAGAATAGCAGTTGCATCCTCTGTAACTTTTGCAGATCCATACTCTCCACTTTTATATTTCTTTAAGTTTAACTGCCAGTCATTTAGTTCTTTTATTAAACCCGCCATTTCACCTAACAATCCAGACTGATCATTCTCTGTGAATCCTTCAACAAAATTGAACATATTGCTTACTGATTCTATGATTTCATTTTGATTTTCCAAGTAAGTATCTAGCGCTTTTTCTTTATAATTATTCTTTATATCCTTCAATTCCTCAAATTTCTGTACTTTATTACCATCTTCATTACTATATTTTTGAGAAATTTCCTCTATTATTTTTTCGTATTTTGGGTTTCTATTTATATTGGTAACGATAAATTTATTCTTATCCCCGCCAATAACTATAACCTCTCCACCAGCACTCTGAATGATATTTAGAATGCGTTGCATTTCTTCCTTGTTCTTACTATTTCTCATTCTCTCGAGTATTTCATCGATAGTAACATTATCCTTTCCCTGAATTGTAATGAAAGGATTTTTAGTCTCAAGAGTCTGGTCAAACTTATTCCAATTAACATTCAAAATAGCACCATATACAGTAGACTTTCCAGCAGCACGTACATTCGTAGCATCATCTACATTTACTGTACTAGTATCATAAGTCTCCGCAGACATCACACCCTCAACATTACCATATTTTTTTACACCGCCAACTATTAGATTCTTACCTGAAGTAATATTTGAACCATAAATGTTAGCATCCGCACCTAAAATAGAAATATCGCCTTTATTGGTATCCAAACTTGTATTACTAATAGTAACCCGATCTGTTTGATCTGGTTGAGAAGTAAACTTAACTAAATCAACACTAGATTCCCAAGTTGAACTAGCTACTACAACCATATCGCCACTTTTATTAATAATATTTGAATTTAGTACATTTACATCTGAACCACTTATACGAGTAACCCTTTTGTTAGAATTTGTCGTATCATCTACTATCGAACTCATCCCGTTAATAGAAATTTTTTTCCCTCGAATATCTAAGTGTGTCAATGCACCTTCTTCGTTACCAATGACAGCTTTCCCTATATCAACGTTACCAGATCCAGTTGCAGATATAGCATGTGTATTTCCAACAGGAGTCACTCTTATACTATCACTACCAAGAATATTTACAGCTGACTCACCGTAGTTCTTCGAAACTATTTCAACTCCATCAGCAATAGTAATTTTACCACCATATATCTCTAAAAGCTTATTTACATTAATCTTGCTTCCTTTATCAATTCTGACTATACTATCATTGTCTCCTTCATAAAAAATACTTCCTCCATTTATCAAATTATTGAAATCACTTTCTGTAATTTTTAAACTAGTGAGCGTTAACTTATTGGCATCAATTACTGCATTTGGCCCAACAACTATACCAGCAGGATTCATTATAATAAGGTGTCCTTTGCCTTGATCTTTTAACATACCTAGTATTAGAGATTCTTGTCCGCCAACAACTCTATTCAATATATTAAATGTATTTGTATCAAATATTACTTTTTCATTTTTTGCAATATTAAATGTATCCCAATTAATTATAGAATGAGTCTTCGCTGCCATAATAGCTGCTGGATTATTTACATTGGTTACATTACCGGATACAACGGAACCTCCTGTCGGCATTGCATAAGCACATCCAGACATAATCCAAAATGCTACTGTAGCTGATAGACTTTTTTTAACTATTCTATTCAATTTCATAATGTCACCTCAGAAAGTCTTAACAATATTTAAATGCCATGGTAATCTATAGGAATCACTTACGCCACTATGTTTAGTTACTTTAGCATAATCTAGACTAATATAAAGCCCTCTCTTATCATTAAACCTATAACCCAAGCCATAAGAAGTCATTGTCTTACTTACTTCACCAATATTATTGTGATTATTAAAGGTATGGCCAAAGTCTGTAAAAACTACAAATTTACCATTATGGAAAACTTCTGGAGTATAGGCCTCGAGGCTCATTTTATATCCTTTATCTCCGCTACCTGCACCAGATTTTAATCCCCTAATACTGCCAACACCTCCAAGGCTGAATTGTTCAGTACCTAACAAATCATCGTTACTATACTGCCCTTCCAAATTACCAACCAAAATCCACTTATTATCTAAGTAATGCTGATAATTTAATGACCCTTTAAAAACATGGAATATATCATCAGAACCAGTTCTATAATTA
The DNA here is from genome assembly GCA_034086985.1 of Phascolarctobacterium sp. Taxonomy (GTDB): domain Bacteria; phylum Bacillota; class Negativicutes; order Acidaminococcales; family Acidaminococcaceae; genus Phascolarctobacterium_A. Next base: position 51,336 of record JAXDZG010000004.1, on the reverse strand, counting down.
TTATATGCTTCTTTATTGCCTTTTAAATTCTGGCTGTATCCAAAATTATAAGTCAAAAAACTATTGTTCATGACTATAGATTCTGTATAGCCTAAGGATAAAACCGTCTCAGAAAAATCATATCCACCTGCAGCCCATCTATAATCACCAATTCTTAATTCATGTTGGCCATCAAAATTTTTATAATCAATTCCTACATCTATCACCTTTTTATTCTTCTTAGTATATTTAATATTGTGTTGATAATGTAGGCCATAATTGGAAGATTTACCAACAGCATACAATCCTAACCCGTAAATGTCCGCTATTTGTCCCATATCAGAATTTGAATAAGAATATCCGAAGCTGATAGTATCTCCTATTTTGGGCAATAAAAATTTATAGTTTACCATTGCTTGATGAACTTCTTGCAAATGATTAGGCGATGTAACATAGGTTACTCCTAATGAATCTCCATTTTGAGATACATCATTATTAACATAAGTTAGATTAGTACGCCAGTTTCCAGTGTAGTCATCTCCAGTATTATTAACCCCTATATTATAATTTTCTCTTTTGCCATCTTCTGCAAGAACAAAGACATTATATTTTCCATCCTTGCTTGGAACAAACTGAACCTTAATACTAATGGCTCCAGAATCATTAATGATCTGAATATTTTTTGATAATTTTTTAATATTAATCTTTTTATTATTTAATTCCGGTAATAACCTCAATATTTCGCTTTTAGTAACTCTATGAGTATTTTTTATAGTAATAGAATCTACCTGCATATCATATTCGACATTATTTTTTGCAGATGCAGTAAAGCAAGGATTTAACAGTCCGAAAACCACAAACCCCATCATAATTGATTTTAATAAAGTCAAGACTCAACAACCTCCCTTTTATGTAGTTAACAATTGTTACTACTATATTCCTTACATACCTCCTGTCTCTTTAAAATTCCCTTAATCATATATTACTACCTCTGAAACAATTCAACAATATGTGACAAATAGTGTGACAAGATAATTTTTTGTACAACTAAATAGTTTTCCTAAAGTGCACATATTTTCCAAACAAACTGATTAATTACTGCCACACATTACAATAGCGCCCTTGCACTGTTGCACAGGAGCGCTATTTGTTGCATGTATTATACAACTCAAATGTGCCAAAACAATCCCCCTTGGAAACTCAAGGAATGAACAAATATTCTAGCAATATATGTACACCTATCCTGGTGTTGACTTAACAAGGCCCCTCCATGATATGACAAAGGAGAATAGTAGGTACTTATGCACCTTTTAGCATTAAAAGTATGCTGATTTCCCTTTGCATATCCAATGGCGTGCAATTCTTGATAGAACACCGTTATAGCGATACGTTATTCAGATACTACGCATGCCTACTTACCTGTCAAGACCAAGCTCTTATCCTTTAGACAGGCATTGAGCTGTTTGGCTATATTTTGAGTCATTTTCGTCATAGCCTCATCAATCATAGCGGTATTAAAACCAGTAGTACCATATTTAGCGGCATTGGAAGAATAGTACCGGTCGTTTGCAACACCTTTGTCTCGATATGCCCAAACAACCTCACCATTAGATACATCTATAATTCTTACTGTACCTAAAGCAAGTACGGAAAATTTGGTCTTTTCAACACCAATAATAGGCACCAAATCAGTCTTAATCTCTTTTTTGGAGCCTATAAAGTCAAAAGTCCCATGCAAAATATAATCAACACCATACTTTTCTCCAAGAAATTTAATATCTTCTAAAGGCAAAAAATCTCCCTTGACCGTCTGGCTTACTTCCTTTCTCTGCTGACTCTCGATTAAAAAAGCAAAATCCCCACTATCAGTTGCTTTTTCCATGGATGAACTGCTCTTATTTAGTCTATTCTGAGCTTCCAATGACTCGTCAAGAATTCTTTGTTCAACGATATATATTTCCTGAAAATTTACCAATTCAGACAAGAGTAATTCCGAAAAAATTTTCTCTGGAGCCATCTGTTTATATTGTGTTTTATTAACAAAATTCAAAAAAGCTAATTTGGGTATATTCTGTGCGAATGCAGCAGCAGGAAAGGCACTGAATACCAGCATGAGAATCGTTATTACTTTTAACATACGAATTACCTCAATATGAATTAGGCGCATTTAAAGTTACAACTTTTGTCTTTAATGGTTACTTCAAAAAATTCTCATTAGCCTCTGTAGTCATAGCCTTAATATCAACTATTGCATAACCACCAACTTCCACAGAGTCCTGTCCAGTTAAAGCTGCCATGTCACTATCTAATGCCACAGTACCCTTTTTATCGATTCTAACACATTTCACGATCTTATCATTATCAAAGTAATACCTAGTTACGGATTGAACACTATATTCTGATGGTGTAACATATTCTATAAAGGTCAAGCATTTACCATTTACGACTTCCGATCCTTTCTTAGTAAATTGTGTACAACCATTCAGTGGTGACTCTTTGCCATCTATTATAGTTTTATTCTCTTCTGGAAGCAAAGGCAAGAAATGATATTTTATCATAAATAATATATTTTTATAATTTTCTTCAGAACTTTTTTCACCTGCACCAATCATTTTTGTAGCAGGATATGATGGCTTAATCAAACCTTGCTCATTATAGACTAGCTTTGAAGTGCTAGCAAGTGAGTAACTTTCTCCATTAGTATATAACGAAGCTATACTAGTTGTTAGCTTGTTTACAGTATAAATATCCATAAGAGAGGCTTCTTCAGCACCCTTTCTAATAAGTGTATATTCATACTTTACATTTTTTGCTTGAGTCTTTTCTGCTTCACTCATCGTATTTTGAATTTGCACAATACTATATTTTATTGTAGAAGTATCTGATTTAAACACATTGACAATGGAATCAGTCAGCGGTTCAGCAGCAGCCACATTGGCTAAGGATACCAAAGTTACAAGCAACAAAGTTTTAAACATCTTTTTCATATTACACCTCTTTAATATTCTTCTAATACCTCATTTTTTCTCAGCAACACATTTGAATCACTTTGCACCAACCCATAAATTTTAAATCCTTTGGGAATGACAAAAAGATTGCTGTCCACTACATTCATAAACTCTAGAATCTCAGTTACACTATTACCGTGGGCAAATTTCACTGGTTGCTCATTATCAAAATAGATTTTATATACCCTATCGGGAAGACCAGGAAGAGCTGACCCGTATACCTCACAATGATATATCCTCCCATCAATAGTCTCTTCAATAGCATTTTTATAGGTAAATGACTTCGCTTCTGACAGCATTACTCTATTCTTCATATTTGTTGGTATTAAAAAGCCCAAAGCTGTCGGCACACCGCCTTCTCCAATCAACCTTGAAGGAACTTTTTGCTCAAATATCTGAACATTGCCTTTTTTTGTTTTCAAGTTCAACAGATAACTTTTATTCTCTTTAATTAATTGTGCTTTCGAGCCCATGCCAGCATAATAGCCAATAGAGGTAGACTCAAGATAACTACATTCCCCATTATTCGCCAATATTCTAAACCCAGAAGGCTCTCTTTTAGGCTTCTTTTTACCATAACTGAGCATAGCATTATAAGTATAATCGTTATACTTAATGTAAAAGCAACCAGTGCTTTCTATTGATTGTTGCACCTTCTCTGTTAAAGGTCCAACCTGGGCCATAGCAGTATTGGCTATTAATACAAAGCCAAGACATATTCCAGCAAGAAATTTCATACCAAATTCCCTCTTTGTTATTAATTTTTCAAACTATCTACCCTCTAAACATCTGTACCCAGTAGTGCCGATAACCCTGAGGATCATTTCCATGAGCGTAGTAATATCCCACGCCTAATTCTCTATATCGTCCATTAAGGATATTACCTCTATGTCCAGGAGAATTCATCCACTGATCTACAACCTCAGCAGGAGTATCTCTCCCCGCAGCAATATTCTCACCAAGATAGGCATTAGTATTACGCAAAACTGAAAAGCATTTTTTGCCATTAGGCCGTTGATGGTCAAATAGCTGTACCAGCTCCTGAGCTCTTACTGCCGTTGCTCTTTGCAATTCTGGACTTAATCGCAATGGACGTACGCCTACCTTAGCACGCTCAAGATTAACCAAGCGAAGCACTTCTTCAGCATATTGCTGCACACTAACTCCCCTTTGCTGTGTTCCTGAATGATTAGCAGAGTCATAGTACACTGTACTACCACTATCAGGGGAGTTAACTGCTTGTTCTGGTACGATATGAATCAAGTAAACAGCTTGGTAAATTTCACCATTCTGAAAGATATAAGCTGTAATCTCTGTATCACCAGGATTAGTCATAAGAATACTGTAGCTTTTATCTTCATTTTGCAGCAAATCACATACAGCATGATTATTGGTCTGATATAACACCTTAGGCACATCTAACTTCCATGCAGTACCTACAGTAAGCGTTAGTTCATCTGTATACCTACTTTCTGCTAAAGCAAATGAGCTTATCATCATAGCCATACAAAAAGTAAAGACAATAATTAATCTCTTAAACCAAAACATTCTGAATTTCCAGCCTTTATTTATACCTTTCTGCATCCTTCATGAAATAAAGCATGAATTCCTTGTCCACGGCCTCAGGGCTGACCTGCCAAAGCCATTTACCCTGAGCAACATATTCAGTATAAACCTTGGTTAAAGTGCTCTCTTCGCCGGCTAGTCCATCTGCCTCTAGTAATAATTCACCACACTTTTCCTTATTCCCCAAAAGCAAATTAGCCATCGCTTCCGCTCTCAAGGCCTTAGCAGTTTTATCATGCTCCTTATACCACAGTTCGCACAATTCTAAAACCTTAGCCGCAGCCTGCTTACCTTTTTCCACATACTCGCTATAATTAGCAAGATAACGGGAATCGCCAGCAACAAGAGCCAACGCATAATCCAAATTGATATCAATGCCATCTGGATGAGCCTTTAAATTTTCACCCAAGATACGCTCAGCTCTTTGAAAATAACTCTTAGCGTAAGCTATACCACCCTTACTACGATAGATTTGCGAAGCCAAAAGCGCTAAATCACAGTTATCGGGCTCATATTGTAAAGCATCATTCACACATCTAATAGCCTCACCATACTGGATAGACTTATCCTGTGCATCTTCGCTTAGCTTACCTTTTTCAAAATAATCATTGGCTAGTTTAAAAGCTGACACAGCTTCAGCTTTGCATGGATTAATGGCAATAAATGCTATTTCTCGCTTTTTAACTACAATCTTTTTATCATTCTCTATTTGTTCAGAATGTTCTTCCTCGGCAACTTCTGCTTGCAAAACATTCTGCTCATCTTCTGGTTTAATCTCAATATTATCTTGAGCATCAACAACATTAGCAGCCTCTTGCTCAGTAACAGCTTCTTCATTAGCTGCCTGCTCTTCTTTGGCGTCCATGCTGCTTTTATGATCTTCTTTCTCTTCTGTTTTATGAGCAATAACACTCTCAACGATAGTTATAGTATCATTCTCGGGCTTATTGGTAGCTTCATCTGCCCATACGGCGGTAGGCATGCAAAGCAGCATTACAGTTAACCATCCTAACGCTTTCATAATAGTACCTCCAAAAAATGGGAATACTCTTTAAAGCAAAGAATATTCCCATTCAGAACAATCAAGAATTACTTAACAAAAACTACAGCGCAGTTACCAAAAATATTAGCATTGGCATTAGCCAAAAGAATACGGTCGCCATCTTCAACAGAAACTATGGCATTTACAGGGTTCACAGAGTTAACGCCACCCTTAACTGCGGTTGCTCTAATTACTAAGGGATTAGCGCCAGCACGGGTAGTACCACCAGTTGCAGCTTGCAGATTATTGGAATACTCTACCATACCCTTGGAAATAGCCATATTCTTGTCAATGTTTTGCATGCCATAAATAGCTCTGCCATTAACATCATAAATAACAGGAGAGAAGGTTGCTTCCATACCCAAGCCAGTAGCATCAATTACAATACCAGTATAGGTAACGGACTTGATTTCTTTAACCTCTTGTTTGGTCAAAGGAGTAGTCCTTAAATCAACCACAGGTGCAGGTTCTTGAACAATATTCTGAGTTGCTGCCGGTAAAACCTCGGCTGCCAAGCTTCTAGTAGCACCAAACAGAGGAATACTCATTTCTACAAAGTAGCTGCCATCCGGATTGCTACCTTCTCTAATAATACGCGCGCCTTTTACTAAGCCATGTACTTGAGATTTTACAACATCACTTTCCACAGCCATATCTCTTACTAAGGTCTCGGAGTCAATTTGCACGCCCTCAACAGCTTCCAGCAAGTTTCTTTGGGCATCAATAATGGCTGCTCTACGCGCTAAAGGCACAGCTCTAGGACCAGCATTAACAGGAGGCAAACCAACGCCCAAGGCAGTAACGTCAGCTGCGGAGCCTTTTTCCCAGTTAACAGCAGTTTGTTGTACATCAACCTTTACTTCAACAGAAGTAGTATTTGTAGGTGCAGGAGCCGCAGCTGCTACAGTTGCGTAAGCAGTACCAACGCTTAAGCTTAATCCTAATACAGCAGCCAACATTTTTTTGCTAAGTATTTTTCGCATGGTTATCATCCTTTCAGATAGTAATAATCATTTATCTACGAGGTCCGGGGCCACCATGGGGCGGCGGAGCAGGTCTGCGATAGCCAGGGGATGGCGGTGGCGGACGATGTCCCGGAGGCGGTGCTGGCGGTCTATGATAAGCTGGCGGCGGTGGCGGAGCAGGTCTGCGGTAGCCAGGAGGTGGCGGACGGTGTCCCGGAGGCGGTGGTGGCGGGCCGTAATGCCTAGGAGGCGGTGGTGGCGGGCCATAATGTCTAGGTGGGGGCGGAGGCGGTGGTCCATGATGCTTATGGTGATGATCATCACGATCAAGGATTTTATCTCTCACTTTAGTCCAAAAGCTGTATTGGACAACATTCTGGGAGACAGGGAATACATTGTCGGCAGCAAAAATCTCTGCAGCTTCTGCCACAGGTACAGAAGTGCTGCTCAGGTTATAAACTAAAGCAAGTACTCCTAGTGCTACAATCTTTTTCATACAGGGCTCTCCTTTCATATATTTATTATTCTTTGTTAACATCACAATAAATTGTTCCATTAACTAATAAAGAAACTAAGTTTAATCAGCCTTAAAGGCTTTATTGACCTTCTTATAAAAGTCCTTGATAATGTCAGTATAGGCATCAATTTCCTTATCATTGCCCTCATGACCATCATGCTGTACTACAACAGCTCCTGTCTTTGCATTCTGCAAATAAACTGTCGCTCCCACATAGGCTCTAAAATAGAAGCCTCCCGGTGAATCAGAGACGGTTGTGGTATAGCGTCTTGTATGCATGGTATGCTCCTTATTCTTATCGTCATACCATTTTGTCTCTTGGTGCCATACCTCTTGAGACCTAGTAGAAGCAGATGGCTCCTTCCAAGAGCTTTCTAAAGCATACTTATTAATGTCTACATTAATTATATAATCATCTGCCTTCTTAGACTGACCGTCGTAATTCACAACCACATTTTTCAAGCGCTTGGACTCTTTTTTCAAGGTGAAGTAGAGCGCCTTAACTACAAATTCATCATTTCCAATATCATTTGGCATGGAGATATGTCCAAAGCCAACCTGCTTATTGGCATCTGCAGCCGCCTCTGTACTAGTTAAAGGGAAGAGACAAGCAGCAACAACAGCTAAACTAAGTAATGCTTTTTTTACACTCATCATGCTCACTTCCCCTTGTCCTTATTAGCAACCTTCAGCTCTTTCGAGAATTCTTTAAACAAATCCTTATAGAGTCCCTCTTGAGTACAACCATAGCCCTGAGCATTGTTCTGCACTAACATAATCTTTCTTCCTTGATCATCATATAAGGCATAATCAAGATTTAATAAATGCAGATATACATATTGACCAGGCACCACATGGGTAGTAACGTAAGAAGACGCATCATAACGTCTAGTGCCATCAGGACCACCTGTTTCCTCTGTATACTCTTCAATGGTAACAGCACATTCAGTTTCAGGTGACCAATCCTGTTGCACGCGGTCCTCGCGCACACGGCAAATCAAATACGCATCCGCTGCAGTTGCCTCCTGCACTGCCTGTGCTCTAGCTTCTTCGGAGGGAAAATCTCCTAAAAGAGCTGCCAAGCGATCATTAGTAGCCATGATTCTACTTGCTTGAGCATTTCCCGGTTGCAAAACTGTAAAATGAATATTTTTTATTCTTTTAGACAAATTATCAGTCAATGCGCCATAAGCTCCTTGATATGTAGTGGTACCTTCTATAGGAAATACCACGATTTTTTTCATAGTACTGATGCCGGCATTTTTATCGTACCAAACATGGTTGCGAGCAAATGCACTGACACTCATCAGCATCATTAAAACTGTACAAATCAGTATTCTCATATACACTCTCCCCTTTTTTATGCTGCCTCTAAAATCTTCACAGCAATATCATGGGTTGCCTTAGCCAAAGCATTGTGTAAGCATTCCTCGGTAACATTGGACTTACCAAATTGTAATACCTTACCCTTATTAGCAGCCATTACTTTGGAGCCTGCAGATTCACCCTTACCTGTTACAGTTAACAGAATTTTACCAGTGGCAGTTTCCACTATCTTGGCACTTAAATTAACACGCACTGCGGTGGAGTCCCCACCAATAGCAGAACCAGACATATCATCAATACCGGTGGTGCTTTCTACAACACTCATATTAGTTACATAGCCATACACAACATACTCAGCAGGAATATTTTTTAGTATTGGAGCGGGTCCAGCGGCCATATCCAGCTGCAAAGCGATCTCATCCAGGCGTCCTTTGGTAACCTCAGGAGAAATATCATAAACCTCCAGCTTGCCACTATTGATAAATTCATCAGCCAGATAATCATTGATGATGTTGAAATTAGCAACCTGCTCACCGGACAGATTAGTTATTTGCACACGATTCACAAAGCCCACAATACTAATCGTGGAAGTCTGTGCTGCGAATACTCTATCTGCTCCACACACAGTAATAAGTATGGTCAAGCACACTAAAAGTAATCTTTTAACGTTTTCCATTTTCAGCAACCTCTTTTAAACCAGTTTTCACAATTATTGCTACTGTGCGTTTTGCCTGTGTCTCCAGCACATTTTGCACCATTTGCTCCACAGTCATGGTCTTGCCATAGCTCATAAAAGGCAAGGCAATTTTGGAAGAAGATTTATCTGTAAAGCTGGTTCCCTCAAACACTTTACCAGTTTTGGCGTTGATAAGATAAAAATCCATATCCATGGAGACCTTTTTACCTTCTGAAGAATCGGCCAAAAGTGCTAAAGCACCACCGTCGGTCTCTTTCACTTCCACGGATTTCAGATTGCAGAACAATAAATAATCAACGCCCTGCTTGCGACCTAATTCTTGAACACGGTTTTTCAACTCGTTGTTAATGTAATAAACCTGTTGCTCACCGTGCTTTTTAGTAGTTTGAGAACGATAATATCTGTATAGTTCTGCATTTGCTTTTTCAGGTTCAAACTCCTTGCCATTGACAATCGCATGCATATGCAGCTTATCAAAGAATGGATCTAACCTTAGAGTGGTGCCATCATCCAAAACCGGATCCACCATCATTCTTTGCTCTACTCTAAACTTTTTACATTTATGTAGTTGTTCTTCCAATAATTCCTCAAAGGTGAAGAAGAACTCCTGTCGCAAAGCATTTTCGCCAAAGCATTTTACTTCGCAGACAACAATACCAGGTAATTTCGAGCCACCTTGAAAACCCTTGACCTTTTCAAAAGCTGCCTCTGCATTACCACTACCGATCATCATGCAAGATATAGTAACCAACGCCATTAACAACCGCATGAATCCCATAACAACATCCCCTTTTGCTTAGTATTTACGCTTAGCCCGTCCGTCCATTTTAGCCAAAATGCCATTTTTACCATTTACAGCATCAGTTACAGCCTTTGCTAAAGCATTATGCACCTGCACCTGGCTAACGCTATCAGAACCAATATGAATTACAGAACTATCCCTATGGTAATAGCCACGTCTGTGACGGAACACAAACTCTGTACTAGAACTAGTAGAGGAACCTACACCACGTGCAGCCAAAACTATACGTCCTGTTTGTAAATCTATAAAACGAACTGCAATATTGGCAGTAACTACATTTTGTTGGTTGCCAATGCCACCAGTACGCATGTTAGCAAGGCCTATTTCATTATTCTTGGTGCTTAAACCAGTGATGCTACCATAGACGAGATATTCTACACCTGTCATTTTGCCAATTTGAACTGCAGTTGAAGGATCCACCAGACCGGACATATTGAAACTATATTGATCCAAAATACCCTTGAGCTGCTCCCTTTCCATAACATTAAAGCGACCGCTATCCAAAAGCTCTTCTAACATATAATCGCTTACCATACTAGCATCTTCAAAGCTAATATCACTGGATACTGCTGCTTTATTAGTAAAATCGAGCAATCCAACATTTGGATAATCATTTAATCCTGCAAAACACGTTGAAGAAATCAACAGGCTTGCAGATATTACCAATCCCTTCATTAGCTTTCCTAGTTTCATACTATACGCTTCCTTTCAGTTTATGTGAAATTCAAATTTAGGACACGATAAGTTCCATACCACTGTTGCTAATTTTTTCTACAAATATACCTAAACGGCTTTGTTCCTTAAGTGCACGCAAAATAAAATGTGGTTTTTGGTTAGTATCCAGCTCTAGAATAGCCTTATTGCCATTATGCTCACGGATGTAAACATTCTGGACTCCGGTTATATTTCTCAACTCATCTGCTAAACGTTGTACTTTGCTATAGTCATTAGTGGAAACCTTCACCTGCATGCCCTGGGACACAGCTGCGGAAAGCTTCTTGAATTTTTCCTGCAGCTTTTCTGCCGCTTTATTAGCTGCGTCCTGCAAGGCTTTCTGGGAAGCACGCTCATTACTATTCTCTACACCCTGGCCATCTACAGCAAAAGTGCCTACTATATCACCAGTGTCAAATTTAATAATCTTCACATTAATAGATGCACGACCACTATTGAGCAAGGTATTAACATAGGTGTCATTGCGGCCCGGAATTCTAATATTTTGGGAATCAGTTTTGGATTTACCTAACACAAGATAATCAATACCATAGCTGCTGGTGTCACCAATCAAACCTCTTTGGCCATTATAAATGCTGTTCAGAAGCTCAGAGTTTTGCAGCTTAGCAACCATATTCGCATCCACCACATGGGAGAAGCCCAGCTCTAAAAGCTTTTCATTCATTGCCGTTTCAGAAAGGTCATCGTTCTCAACCTCGCCATAAGATTTGTTTTTCAGCACCACCACAGCAATGCGAGGGTCATTAAGCATCATGATCATGCTTAAGCGATCCATCAATTGTGAGTTAGGATTAGTATCCACATCAATCTGTGCTGTTACTCTATAACCTGTAGCGTCACGACCCTCTCTCAAGATCTGAATCTGTCTTACAAAGCCTTGGGATTTGGCATAAACCTCGTCCAGCGCCACTACAGAGCTGCTAACCAAAGTCTTAGAATCAACAAAAGTGCCCACTACATTCTCTACTGCGTTGCGCATCGCGTCTCTCACAGCACTATCCTTATCAGTGCCAACGCCATCCACAGTAGTAACCTGAGCAAATGCAGAATTAGCCAACAACATCATTCCTAAACAAATGCCAGCCAATTTTTTCATCTAGACCAACTCCTTACTTCTATCTTGCTTCTCATTTTATGACTAAAATATGTCAAAACAATGACAAATTTTACTTTTTTTGTCACTAAACAAAGAATTTTCCTTTGGGATAGTCCCTTTGCTGATTAGGCCTCTCATTCCAAGGAAACCCACTACTTTATAAGGTATTTAAAACATAACAATACTGGTATTTTATAAAAAAGTCGACATTCCCTATTATCCTTATTCTACTTTGTAACTAAAGTTTGAACAATATGTGACAGAAAGTGTGACAAAATATTTGTAAAGTTAGGCATTTACCTCTGGCCCTTTCTGTGCTATGATAGGCACAGTTATCACAATAATGTGACTATCTAGGAAAGATTATCGTTGGGTGGGGATTACTATGCAGGAGTTTCATAAGCTCTTAACAAGATTCATCAATGAAAAGAATACGACTATTTACACACTTGCTAAAAACACGGGCATAGAACGTTCTTACATCCAAAAGATGAAATCAGGAGCGCGTGTTCCTGCGGAAAAAGGTACCATTCTAAAATTAGCTAAGGGCCTGATGCTCACCGCCAATGAAGCTGCCGAGCTAGTGGAAGCCTACTCCATCGCCAAAATGGGCGAGGGTAAGTACTTTCAAAGGATGTTTGTGCAAAATATTATCAGCAGCTTTGCCGAGGTGCAAACCCAAAACTCCCTTATTTTAGAGTGTAATACCCAAAACAATCTTGTCATGCAAAACGAGGTGGAGCACATCACCGGTGTGCCTGCCATTCATAAGGTCCTGAAGGCCATCATGGAAATTGAGGCCTCTAATGAGGATGGCTGCATCAAGATTTTGGCCCAGCCCAGCTTCTCCTATATTTATGACTGCATCTCCACCTTAAACAGCAACACGAAAGTCGAGAATATCATCGTCCTTTATAAGCAGGATAATGATAACGCCGTCAATTATAATTTGGATGTTTTCCAAAAGCTGGTGCCCCTGTTCTTCTCCTGTCCCCATTTTCATCCCTATTATGTGCATGACCATGTGGACACTATTTTCAACGATACAACAGTAATGCCGTTGACCATCATCACCAGCGAATACTTATTACGTATTTCCAATGATTGTAAGCAGGCGCTGCTCATCCGCGATGCCACCATCAGACAGCTTTACTTGGCAAGCTTTGAGAAGAAAATGCTCAACGCCAAGCCTCTTTTTGATACCATTAGCGCTGAGCCTGAGCAATATTTTGCTAATGTAGCAGGCCTTATGGATTTCGATGCCGAGTCCAATTACAACATTATGTACCAGCCCTGCATCGTTCCCTACATTCCCAATGATACAGTAAACGCCTGCATCAATACGGAGCTGCTTACTCCGGAAATGCTGGCGCAAATTCAGGAGTATTTGTACAATATCAGCACCTGCCACAACACCTTCCAAATGGTCTTTACCGAGGAGGGTCTGGACTTGTTCCTGCGCACGGGCAAAATTTTGGAAATACCCGATTTTATGCTGCGGGCCCATCCCACGAAAAAGCAACGTCTTGAGATTATTGCTAATTTCATCGCTGCCATAGAGGATGGACGTGCTGTTGTCCATCTGGCAAAGCCAAATATGTTCAGTATCCCTAAGCCCATCGTCATCACTGCTTATTCCAAGCAGCACGTGATTATCCATCACTTTGATGAATCAGGCAGCATCCACATTTTCAGACTTGAAGAAATCAGCTTAGTCAACGCCTTCCACGATTTCCTCCTCTGGATTCAGGACTGCGATCTTGTTTACTCCCAGGAGGAGTCCTTGGAAATCGTGCAAAACGTGTACAAGAAGCATTTCAATAATGTCTATAGATAATAGCCAAAGAAAAGCCTAGAGACAAAGAAAGCTCCCCGCATCCGCGGGGAGCCTATTTTTTAGCTATTATACAAACACCTGTTTCCTACCGCGTTTCGGGGTAGGAGCAGGTCCTAATTTTTCAGCTTACGCTTCTTCCTCTGCTTCCTCAGGCAAAGCAACACTTTCGCCATACTGCACCTTGTGCACTTCCTTAGCGATGTTCTGACGATTATCGTTCAGTCCCTGCAGGGCGCTCTGCAGATTCTCGCCCAAATAAGCCAGCATATCGTCCGCATATTGCAGGGAGTCATGCTTAACCCGCAGTACATAATCATCGGCAGCAGCCTTTGTTTCCTCTTGGTAACGCAAAGCATTAGCCTTGATTTCCTCGGCCACGGCATTAGCCTGCTTTACAATCTCTTCCTGCTGAATCTTGGCATCTGCCTCAGCCTGGGCCACACCCAAAATGCGCTCAGCCTCATTTTTGGCCTGCTGTACAATGCGGTCCGCATCAGCATAAGCCTTATTTACAATATTTTTTTGCTCCTCCAAAACCTGGGTAGCGCTCTTGATTTCACGGGGGATGGCGTTCTTCAAATCCTCGATGAGATTTACTAAATCATCCTCATCCAACATAATCTTCTCTGTAAAGGGAACACCTCTAGCCTCGGAGATCATCGTATAGAATTCTTCAAAAAGCTTTTCTAAAGCCACATTAGTATTAGTGCTGCGTTCAATCATCTTCCATTCCCCACAATCTATTCAAACTTAGCGTACACGTGCTTGCGCACTCTTTCTTCAATACATTCCGGCACCAAATCCTTCAATTGGCCACCAAAGGTTGCCAGCTCACGGACACCGGAGGAGCTCACGAAGGAATACTTGGCATTTGTCATAATAAAGACCGTCTCCAGCTGGTTATCAATCTTCTTCAGAAGTAGCGCTCTCTGAAATTCATATTCAAAATCCGTAAAGGCGCGCAGGCCTCTTACGATAAAGGGAGCATTCTCCTTTTTGCAAAACTCATTTAAAAGACCGGAAAAGCAGGTTACTCTAACATTGGGAATATGCTTTGTCGCATCCCGCAGCATGTCTACCCTTTCCTCCATGGTGAACATGGCCTTATCCTTTCCCGGATTATGAAAAACGCTGATAATCAGCTCGTCAAACATTCCACTTGCTCTCTCAAAAATATCTATATGGCCCTTGGTTACAGGGTCAAAGCTTCCTGGGCAAACTGCTCTACGCATAGCCAGACCTCCTAAATTCCCTTACTTCCTGCTGAAAAGACAAGAAGCCCTATTTCGTCTTTTATCTATTCGACACGAAATACTAATATCCTTTTTATTTTAACTCATTTTTCAGGAATATTCCACAAAATAAAGTCAATTATTGTTTCGCCGTAGCGTTGGCTACGCACAAGCTCACAGCCAGTGGGCAAAGCTTGTAATTCATCGTGAGCGGAACGCTCTACAACTAGGTAGCCCCTGTCCTTTAAAAAAGAGGTTTTACTTAAAACAGCAATAATTTGCTGCACCAAGCCCTTATTATAGGGAGGGTCGCAAAAGGCAAAATCAAAGCGCTGACCCTGTTGAGCCAACCGCTCTGCTACCTGGGGCGCGCTGCCCTTTATGATGGCGCAATCGGCCTCAGCACGACATTTAGTAATATTGCTTTTTACAAGGCGCAGTGACTCCTTGCTCTCGTCAATAAAGGTAATTGCCTTGGCACCACGGCTCCAGCTTTCTAAGCCCAAATTGCCCGTACCGGCGAATAAATCCAGGACGGTAGCACCAATAATTTTGCTGCCAATAATGTTGAACAATGACTCCTTGACCCTGTCCGCCGTGGGACGCACATCATAATTTTTGGGTACAGTTAGCTGCAGGCCACGGGCCTTGCCAGTGATAATTCTCATGTATGGACTCCTGTGATATAATGAATGTGGTAGCCTGCTGTAGCTACCGAGATTTCTCAGAAAATACTTCCGAAAGCGGTCTAATCGATGAAAAAATACCTTGTGCTTTTTCTTGCTATCATAATTATATATTTGAGCACATTTTTGCCAAGCCATAATCCTGTGCCCTTACCAGCCTTGCCAGTGCAGGACGAGCTGCTGCTAGTGCCATTGGATAGTCGTCCTGTGTGCAGCACCATGGTGCAAAAGCTAGGCCGCTTGGCCGGTATCAATGTAATTGTACCGCCAAAAGAGCTTCTTGACAACTATCAAGAGCCAGCTGATAGGAAAAATCTTTGGCTGTGGCTGCAAAAAGAAGCTCCCTCCCGTAGCACTAATATCATTTCTGCGGATATTTTGCTCCACGGCAGCCTTTTGCAGACGCGCCAGCATGTGGCAAGTGAAGCCGAACAGGACGAGTTTTTCAAAGAGCTAGGGAAACTTCAGAAACAAATCCAAGCTCAGAGAAGTGTCCAAGCGCCATCTAGTAAAGACTCCCCTAGCGCGCCTCAGTTCACCCTCTTTTCTATAATTCCTCGTCTTTTAGTAAGCGACGATATCTATCCCGACTGCTGGTACCAATGGCATCTCATGCGCTATTCCCAACTGCTGGACATGGTGCAAATCAATGGGGATTATGCTATGACCAAGGAGCTTGAGGAATATAGGAAGGAAATACCGGCTGAGATTTTAAACAAATACACTAGTATTTTTACGCAAAGCCAAGGTTTTAATGAAAAGCTGTTAGCTAGTCTTACACCAAAAGCCAAAAACAGCTTGCCAAGCACTGCTCCCTTAAGCTATCAAAAGAATGATTATCCTGCTATGAGCTTAATCATCGGTCAAGATGACTCTTCCCCCTTCGGCTTGCCTAAAATTACGACTCATAATTTGGAGCGCCACATCCAGCAGCAGGATCTGGAGAATAAGGCACAGATAACCTATGGTGCCGATGAAATCGGCGCCCTTTTATTGGCTAGACATTATCTTGAGCAAATATCTTGGAAGCCAAAAGTTTATCTGCAATTTGCTTCTCCTAAAACTGAATTTAAGAACATGCCCTATATGGCGACTAGTACAGGGGCCTGCTTGCGCAACCAAGCGCAGCTGGTTGGTGCGCAGCTCGTAGCAACGCCCAAGGACGCTGACATCGTACTATTCGTACACTGTGGCGACGACGATGCCAAGCCTACAGCAAGCGAAGCAGGTGCATTAAAGCAGCTGCTTGCCACCGGCAAGCAGGTAGCTTTAATCGACCTGAGCGCTAATTTTGAAGCGGAGGAAATGCTTTTGCCGGAGCTGCTGAAGCGGGCTGTGCCGGTGAACCAGCTGGCGGCTTACGCCGGCTGGAATACCTTTAGCAATTCCTCCGGCACTGCTCTAGCCCAAAGCGTCATCTTTGCGGGACGCTTAAGGGAGCTGCGTCAGCATGAGGCAGCGCAAAGCTTTGCTATCGGTGAAAAGCCTACAAACGCACTACAAGCTACAGTTGAACAAGCTAGCTCCGCTGCCGTCGCCTCCCTCTACGCTGCCAACCTCAACTTTACAGTTGAGCGCATGCTGGAGGACTACTACTACCAAAAGTGCATCCATCCCAAGCTACGTCCCTATCTAGAGAGCTTTGGCACCACGCCCACGGATCTGGAGCCAGAGGAAAAAACGCAGACCGAGTATCGCATTCAAGAGCGTCTCGCCCTCTACGCTGATTTGCTGTACTGGTGTAGCCTTAATCGTACGCCATTCTACGCCGACGCCCACGACGCCTACTACCTCGACGACCTTAAGGTGGGCGCCAAGCTCCCTTGGAACAGAATATTCGAGGTTGACCTAAACATACATAGCAAGGTTAGTGTGAAACCACTACAACAGTAAAAGCAAACGCCATACAAAGAGAACATAACACAAAAAAGGACTTTGACGGAGCTCATCACTCTGCCAAAGTCCTTTATTTTTCACTTTTTACGGCTCAATAGTGGTTTTATAAACCTGTCTGCCGTCCTTGTACTCAATAATGGCCACGCTCTTCACCGCATCGTGGTTCTTATCCAGTGCCAAGGAGCCCGTCACAGCCTTATAATTCTTGGTTGCGGCCAGTGCCTCGGCTACCTTCTGCGCATCCACAGAATTAGCGCGCTGCATAGCGTCCGCTAACAGCTTCACGCTGTCATAGCCCAATACGGCGCAGGCCAGGGGCTTTTGCTTGTACTCCTTCAGATAATTTACCACAAAGGCCTTCACCTCAGGGGACTCCGCATCCGGAGAGAAGTGATTGGTAAAATAAGTATTATTGAGAGCGCGCACGCTGGCGATTTCCGGCAGCTTGGGGCTGTCCCAGCCGTCGCCCCCTACGATGGCACAATTCATATCCATAGCACGGGCTTGCTTAATAATGCGGCCCACCTCTTCGTAATAGCCCGGTACATAGAGCACATCGGGCTCAGTTGCCTTAATCTTGGTCAAAGCCACTTGGAAATTAGTTTCCTTTTGCGCATAGCTGTATTCAGCCACAATCTTGCCATCCCGCTTGGAGAAGGACTCCTTAAAATGCTCTGCCAAGCCCTTAGCGTATTCGCTGGAGCTATCCACATAAACAGCAGCCTTCTTTGCCTTTAAAGTATCCGTAGCAAAGCGTGCACCAATATCGCCCTGGAAGGGGTCGATGAAGCAGGCTCTGAAGGTATAGGGCTTCACCTTGCCATCCTTGCCCACAGTTACCGCCGGATTGGTAGCACCGGTGGCCAAATAAGGCACCTTAGCCGCCTCGCTGACCTCGCTGGCCGCAATAGCGCTGGCGGAAGCGAAAATACCGCTAGCCACATCCACCTTATCATCATTCACTAGCTTGGCCATACCTTTAGCCGCAGCATCGGCAGAAGATTTCGTATCCACCGCTACCAGCTCCAGCTTTTTGCCCAGCACGCCCTTTTCGTTAACCTCTTTTACAGCCAGGCGCATGCCATTCAAAATAGCCGTGCCGTAGGAGCCATTGCTGCCGGTGCTTTCTGCCAAAGCGCCAATTTTAATTACCTTACTATCCTTTTTACTGCTACCGCAGCCACCTACTAAAAGACCTAAAGCCATGGCAACTGCTGCGCATTTCCACAAAAACCTTCCTTGCATCTTCTTTTAACTCCTTCCCGAAGCCAAAGCCTGCTTCAGTCAGCATGGTTCGTCCCTCCATGCAAGACTTAAGATTAAAATACATGGTCAGTATATCACTAGTAAGCAAATATCGTCAACCTGTTATTTTAAGTATACAGAAAAAATCTTTCTTAACACCCAATGTCCGCCTCATGAATTCATGTATACATTACAAAACCCTTGCATTTTTGTCACAATAGGTTTATGATATGTACATGGTTAAGTTAAAAACTACTTAGCCAGTGGATGAAACCGCGCGGGAGAAGGCGAAGGCCTACCGAAGGAGCAAAACTCTCAGGTGCGAATGCAAGGACCGCAGGTGGACACAACTCTGGAGAGTTCCTTAAATGGACGCCGAAGGTGCAAGGGCAGCGTTGCCTTAATCTCTCAGGCCAATGGACAGAGATGCTTTATCACGCTAGGGGCTTATTACCCATAGCCTGATTAATCGCACCAGTTTCACGCAAAGCCAGAGTTGGGATGACTCTGGTTTTTTTATTTCCTGATTTTGAACTAAGTGGGAGGAAGAGTATTATGAAAATGAAAAAAGCGATTTCCTGTGCTGTAGCAGCAGCAATGTGCATGGCCTTCATTAGTGGCTGTGGCGGTTCAAAAAAACAAGAGGTTGTGAAAATCGGCCTGTTGGCTCCCTTGACCGGCGGCAACGCTGCTCTGGGCGTGGGCATGAAGAACTCCGGCCAATTGGCAGTTGACCAAGCCAATAAATCCGGCAAATATCCCTTCAAATTTGAACTTGTTACTGTGGATGACGCAGGCGACCCCTCCACCGCAGTAGCAGCTATGAATAAATTGATTGCCGACAAGGGCATTAGCGCCATTACCGGCCACTTCAACAGCGGCTGCGCTCTGGCTACTGCTCCTGTTGCTCATAAGGCAGGCGTTCCCTTCCTGGTAACCGGCGCTATTCACCCCGGCATCACCGCTAAGGGCTATAAAGAAATCACCCGTATTATCACCGCTGCCGATATCCAAAATAAATATGCCGGCAAGCTAGCTGCTAGCGAATGGGGCATCAAGACCATCGCTCTCATTAACGACCGCACCGACTATGGCAAGACCAATGCGGAGCAATTCGGTAAAGCAGCTGAAGCTAACGGTGCCAAGGTTATTTCCGTGGACGGCATCAGCGTAGGCCAACAGGACTTTGCAGCCCTGCTGACCAAGATTAAAGCCACCAACCCCGACTGCATCTATTTTGGTGGCGTTGCTACTGAAGCAGGCCTCTTGAAGCGTCAAATGGCTGATTTGCAAATGAAATCCCTCTTTCTCAGCGACTCCGGCATCATCTCCGATACCTTCAATAAAATCGCTGGTCCTGCTGCAGCAGGCATGATCGCCTTCAACATCGGCAAGCCCTTGGAGGATTTGGCCGGCGGCAAAAAATTCCTGGATGATTATGAAGCAGCTAAATTTAAAGAGCCCGCTGATAACATCGGCCCCTTCACCTATGATTCTGTAGGCCTTTTGATTAAGGTTATCGGCGAAAGCAAGGAAACCAAGCGCGACAAGCTGATCCCGCTCATTCGCAAGACCACCTATGAAGGCGTTTTAGGCACCACCTCCTTTGATGAAAAGGGCGATACCAAAAACGATTTGATCACCACCTACATCTCCGAGGGAGGCAAATGGGTTCCCTACAACAAAGCTAAGGTTATGGTTAAGGATAAAAAAATAGTTCAAAAATAAGTCTTTTTCGCAAGGACGGGCGCCTGATTTTCAGACGCCCGTATTGCTAGTTTTTTAGGGAGGGGAAACTTTATGGATGTTTTTATTCAACAGTTCATTAACGCCATGAGCCTGGGTGTTATGTATGCCCTGATTGCGGTGGGCTTCACCCTATTCTTCGGCGTTATTGAGGTTGTCAACTTTGCCCATGGCGAGGTTTTCATGCTGGGCGCCTTCGCCGCCATGATTGCCAGCGCCATTTTTGCTAGCTGTGGCCTGACCCAAGGCACAGTGCTTTTCATTTTGCTAGTGCTCGCAGTTGTTGTGGCCGTGGGTGCTCTCTTTGGTGCGGCGCTGGAGCATTTAATCGTGCGCCCCATGCGCAACGCGCCCTCCATTATGACACTTTTAATCACCGTCGGTGCCTCCATCGTAGTCCGCGAAGCTATCCAGCTTTTCGTGCCCGATGGTCGTAACCCTCAGCCCTTCCCTAACCTGCTGGACTTACCCAGCGTAAGCGTTGGCGGTGCCCTGATTAAGCCGGAGACACTGGTCTGCATCGTAGTTTCCGCTCTTTTAATCGGTGGCATGTATCATTTAATTGAAAAAACTACCTTTGGTCGCTATATTCGCGCCACGGCTCAGGATCGTGAAGCAGCCATGATGATGGGCGTCAACGTTACCCAGGTTTTCATCATGACCCTGGTGCTGGGCTCCATCCTCGGCGCTATCGCTGGTATGATGAACGGCATGAGCTACGGCATTATTAAGTTCAACATGGGCTTTGCCGCTGGCATCAAGGGCTTTGCTGCTGCCGTTGTAGGTGGCTTGGGCAATATCTACGGCGCTATCGTAGGCGGTATGCTCTTAGGCTGCCTGGAAATTTTCACCGTTAGCTGCATTCCCGGCGGCTCCACCTATCAAGAGCTCATCGGCTTTGTCATCGTTATCCTTTGCCTAGTATTCCGTCCCACCGGTCTCTTTGGCGAAAAGGTTTACGAAAAGGTATAAGGAGGCAGGCATATGAAAATCGTTATCTTAACCGAAATCATCATCTATCTGCTCCTTTTGGCCTTCATTTTAATTGAGGATCCCTTGATTGTAACGGGCTTTTTGGTAGCTCTGGCTGCAGGCATTTTCTTGGCCCACAAGCAGCTGCCCCAGAAGGTCGCTCTTATTAATGAAGCCTTTGTCAACAATATTCCCAAGGTTGGTGCGGTTGCCTTTGTGCTCTCCCTCACCTTCCCCTTCGCCATTGACGGCGATCCTTACTGGCTGCAGATTATCGACTTTGCCATTTTGAACGCTATTATGGCTCTAGGCCTGAACTTTATGACCGGCCGTGCAGGCCTCATTTGCTTGGGCTACGCTGCCTTTGAAGCCATCGGCGCTTACACTGTGGGCATTCTGTGCCTCAAGCTGGGCATGAGCTTTTGGATTGCCTTCCCCTTGGGCGGTATTCTGGCCTGCGTTTTCGGCGTTGTCTTAGGCTTGCCTGCCCTGCGCGTGAAAGGTCACTACCTGGCGCTGGTTACCATCGCCTTTGGCCTTATTGTGCAAGAAATCCTGCTGAACTGGGAAAGCGTTACCGGTGGTACCAACGGCCTTATCGATATTCCCTCGCCCAGCCTGTTTGGCTTTGACTTTGGTACGCCCACGGATTTGGGCTTCACCAGCCTGCCCTATTTAGGCAATTTCTTCTATCTTGGCTTGGTCATTTTAGCGCTGGCCACCATGATCGTTTATAAATTTAGCAACTCCTTCTTCGGCCTTTTGCTCAACGCTATGCGCGAGGACGAGCTTGCTGCCCAATGCTATGGTCTGAACTTGACCAACTACAAGCTGTATGCCTTTGGCATTGGCGCCTTCTTCGGCGGTCTGGCCGGTGGCATTTACGCCGGTATGATTAACTTCATCGCTCCGGAAAACTTCGGCTATGGCCTCTCTGTTATCGTCATCAGTATGATTATCCTAGGTGGCCTGGACTCCATTCCCGGTGCCATCGTTGGCGCCTTTTTCCTCACCATTTTCCCGGAAAAATTCCGTGCCTTTGAGGATTATCGTATTATGTTCTACGGCTTCATCATCGTCTTCTGCTTACTCTTCATGCGCGAGGGTGTGCTGCCCTACAAGCTGCGTATTTTTAAAGCTTTGGGCCTTGACAGTAATTCTGTGAATAAGGAAGCTGAAGCTAGTAAGGAGGCGGCATAATGAGTCTATTAGAGGTTAAGGACCTTACTATTAAATTTGGCGGCGTTATTGCCGTAAATAATGTTAGCTTTGATTTGGAAGCCGGTCAGGTGCTGGGCGTTATCGGCCCTAATGGCTCCGGCAAAACCACGCTTTTTAATCTGCTTTCCGGCATTTACAAGCCCACCAGCGGCAGTATTAAGCTCAACGGCGAAAGCATTGATGGCATGCGCTCCGACCTTGTTTTTGCCAAGGGTATTTCCCGTACCTTCCAAAACGGGCGTCTGTTCTGGAATTTAAGCGTGCTGGAAAATATTATGGTAGGCCTCAGCGAGGTGCGCCACACCTCCCCCTTTGCGGCGCTGCTGCCCAGCAAGGCAGAGAAGGAAAAGGAGCAAAAGGCCATCGACAAAGCAGTGGACATTATGAAGATTTTTGGTACCCTGCTCACCAGCCAAGCCAATAAGCTCTCCAAGGATTTGCCCTATGCGGATCGACGCCGCTTGGAAATTTGCCGTGCCATTGCCTCCGACCCCAAGGTTATTCTCTTGGACGAGCCTTCCGCCGGTATGGACAGCATGGAAACCATGAAGCTGATGAACGACCTTTTGAAGGTGAAGGAGGCCCTGCCCCATCTGACCATCATCGTGGTAGAGCACGATATGGACTTCATCAAGGGCTTGGTGGATAAGGTTATGGTTTTAAATTATGGTCAAAATATCGCTCTGGGCAGCTTCGACGAGGTAGCTCAAAACGAAGCCGTTATCAAGGCATACTTAGGACAGGAGGAGGAAGGCTGATGTTAAAGCTAGAAAATGTTTCCACATTTTACGGCAGTGTTCCCGTACTCCGTAATGTAAATATCGAGGTTCCCAAGGGCAGCATCACCTGCCTTTTGGGCAGCAACGGCGCCGGTAAAACCACTACCATCAAGACCATTTTGGGTATTGTGGTACCCACCAGCGGTCAGATAATTTTCAATGGCCAATGCATCAATAATTTTTCTACCGAAAAAATCGTGCATATGGGTGTGGGTGTTTCCCCTGAAGGTCGCCGCGTTTTCCCCAAGATGACGGTGGAGGATAATCTTTATGTAGGCGCCTGCTGCAATCCGGATAAGGCTTCTATCAAGCGCAATCTGGAAAGGGCCTACACACTTTTCCCCCGCTTGGCCGAGCGTCGCTGGCAAATGGCCGGTACCATGAGCGGTGGCGAGCAGCAAATGCTGGCTATTTCCCGCGCCCTCATGAGCAATCCGGAAATTGTCCTTTTGGACGAGCCCTCCTTAGGTTTGGCGCCCTTGGTAGTTAACGATATTTTCTCCACCATTAAGGAGATTAATAAGGAAGGAACTACCGTACTTTTAATTGAGCAAAACGGCTTCAAGGCCCTGGCCATGGCCGATAAAGCCTATCTTTTGCAGAAGGGCGAAATTATCGCCTCCTGCTCCAATGATGACCCCGGCTCCAAGGAGCGCCTCAAGAACTCCTATTTGATGAGCCACGGTGAAAAATAAAGGTTTTCGATTTCAGTAAGGCATAATAAAGCTTTACGATTGCAAAAAGGAAGCGAGCACATGGAAAAAATTACTTTTGATCATGAGGAAGCCCTAGGGCTTTTAAAGCTAATGGTCAGCACCAATACTGTCAATGGTAACGAAATTGTTCTAGAGCGCAAGCTCAAGGAAATTCTGGAAAAGGAAGGCCTTGAGTGTGAGATTGATGAATTCGGTCCCAATGGTCGCGCCAACATGGTGGTGAAATATCCGGGACTTGACCACACTAAGCCTGTTTTGGCCATGACAGGGCACATGGACACTGTGCCCGTGGGCCAAGTACAGTGGGAGCACGAGCCCTTCGCCTGCGAGATAGCGGACGGCATGCTGTACGGCCGCGGCGCAGCAGATATGAAGGGCGGCGACGCCGCCTGTCTCTACGCTATGCTCTTAATGAAGCGTGCTGGCGTCATCCCCAAGCAGGATTTAATCTATATCGCCACTGCCGGGGAAGAAACCCTTTCCTTAGGCGCTCATCGCTTCGTGGAGCAGGGCGGTATGCAAAACGTAGGTGCTCTCATAGTCTGCGAGCCCAGCGGGCTGAAGCAGACCATTGCCCATAAGGGTGCCATTTGGGTGAAGGTGGAATTCTTTGGCAAAACGGCCCACGGCTCCATGCCCCATTTGGGCATTAACGCCCTGCTGCAAATGACGCGCTTCGTAGAAGCGCTCAGGGATTTGCCCTTTGCGACGGAGCCTGATCCGGAGCTGGGCATGCCCACTGTCAGCGTCAACAAATGCGTTGCCGGCGCCGCCACTAACGTGGTCCCCGACCACGCGGAGGTGGAGCTGGACTACCGCACTATTCCCGGCCAAACCTGGGAGGATATCAAGAGTCATATCGAGCGCGCTCTGGCCCTTGCCGCCGAAGGCGACAAGGATTTCAACGCTCGCTATGCCTACATGGGCAAGGTGCTTGCGCCCGTAGCCTGCCCGTCCAAGCACCATATCATGGATGCTTTGGACGAGGCCGCCGGTCGCAAGCTGGTGCGCAAGAGCGTTAACTTCTTCACCGACGCCTCCGTGCTCGTTGAGCCCGGCCTGCCCGTAGTAATCTTTGGGCCCGGTGAGGACGACCAAGCCCACAAGCCCAACGAGCATATTCCTCTTGAGCAATTCTATGAAGCCATCAATATTTACTATAACTTTATGAAGGACTACGAGGTATAAGCTTTCGAGCTTTCCTATATAACCCTCTCCCACTTAAAACAGTAAAACAGCCGCTGTAAGCAGTTCATCCCACTGCCCAGCGGCTGTTTTACTATTTTTAGGCTTAATCCATAAGCCTACCACATACTATTATCTTACTTCTGGCTTGTGCGAAGTATTTACGAAATCATATACGCGCTTCCAGCGCAAGCAACGCCTTCTTACGCTCCAAGCCTCCGGCGTAGCCTGTAAGCTGACCATTTTTACCAAGCACGCGGTGACAGGGAATAATGACAGCGATAGGGTTATGACCCACGGCCTGTCCCACAGCTTGAGCCGACATGCGTTCCTTGCCTAGACGCCGTGCCACAGCTTGCGCTAGCTCGCCATAGGTTGTGGTGGCGCCATAGGGAATACCTAGCAATAACTGCCACACCAGCTCTTGAAAGGGCGTGCCCTGGGGCTTTAGCGGTGGCGCAAAGTCCGGAGAGCATCCCGCAAAGTAATCATCAAGCCACTGCTTCGTCTTGGCGAGAACCACATCATTAGCATAATTAACATCATTAACATAATTAACATCATTAGCCTCATCAGCTTCTTTGTTAACCTCCGTGGCACAACCTCCACAAAAAACAGCATCTACCACTAAGTCAGACTCTGCCTTCTCTGCATCACGCACAAAATCAAGTCTCATCAAGCTCTCTCCATCACTAACCATAACTAGCAAGCCAAGAGGTGATTCATAAAATGCCTTATGTACCTCATACTTTACTTGAGCCATCGGGAAATCCCCCTTTGTTGCCATCATCCACATTTCCTTTATCTTAAATATGCCTTTTTAGGCCCATTATACCCAAAAACTGCGGTAAAAACAACATTGCAATGTTATTTTCACCGCAGTTTTTTCGCATTTTCAGCTCAGCCATTATCTAAGTTCAGTTGTTCTTGTAGCAGTACTCCTTACAAGAACTTTCTGAAATAATCAGCAGCAAATTGAATATCAGGATCAGAATTAAAGGGTTTTGGCTCGAACTCCTTTCCATAAGGAGCTTCATATTTTTTTACAGCATCCCCAGAGCTAATTCTTCGCGTCTCTGAATAGGTAGCACGCCATGCACCAATATCATAGTCAAAAATACCATCCGTCAATTGATAACGATTAATTTTGGGCCACCACATATAAGCAACAACCTCCACTTTGTTTCCCTTTACCTTCAAGCTCTTAGCATCATAGAAAATACCCACACGATCGCTTGAAGCGCCCCAAGTCAATCCCAATGCCTTAGGAGTGTCGTAGGGCTTACCATCTTGATTAGGCAAATCTAGATAGTAACCGAATTCCTTCCACATCACATAAGGGAAAAAGTAGTTACGCTTACCCTTGGAGAAATCCTTAAAGCCGACCGTACCACCAGTCTCATGATACAAGAGCTTATTGCTGGATTTGATAAAGGTATCCCGATACACAGTAGTGACATAGCATTGTTTAGGATCATTAAAGAAATGTAGCTTTAATTTTGTAATAGCATAAGTGGGCACAATATAACCCACAGCATCGGTATCCTTTAAAACAAACTCAACAGTATTATTGGCCTTATCAACCACTAAACTGTCAGCGTCGAAAAACAATTGACCAGTTTTTGCTAATCCACTATTCAGCACAAAAGTATCATTATGATGAGGATTAGTCGTAACTGGACCTAAAGAATTCCAATCTTCCGCACCCGCCGTGCTAGCAAACATCATACCGGCAACAAATAGGGAAGCCACCATTTTTTTCAACATCATCTGTCATCTCCTATATAGTATTACTAAAAATATGATAGTTACTATTTTGGCAATTCATCATAAATTTCCACTTTCTGAATAACTGGTGCTTGATTGGCATATATAACCTTATTCTTTAAATTTCTCATTTCTTCGATGCCTGTTTCAATTTTTTTCTTTAGCTGCTCCTGAACATCCTTAGGCTTAAAGTCTTTTTCACTCTTATATGTTTTACCATTATAAAGCAATGTATTGTTTTTTTCTACATAAACTATCTTGCCGCCATCATCTAATATTAAGTTACCATCCTTTAAGACAGCAGAATTTTTAAACCTTGTTTTCTTTGTCCATTGTACTTTTACATCATAAACTGGAGGAATGACTCGATGCATTGCCTTTGAAAATTCTTTACGAGATAAAAAAGCTCCTCCCATCTGCTTGCTTTCTTCATGCTCCTTGCTATTTAACATTATCATCCTTTGTTCATAAGAAAAATCATTGGAATCAATAACAAAACCGCTACCATTTTTCTGAATATCCAATTGCTGATAGTCGATGGCTTCTGGTCCATTTGATTTATACCATTTACCGGTGTACTTATCCCCGCCACAGCCGCTCATAGCCATAGCTCCTAGAACCAACATACCAACAGCCATAACCTTGAATAGTTTCATAAACAACACCCTCCTGTTAATTACTTAAAGACTTTTTATTACTATTGTATGAGCTTACCAGCCTACTAATCAAATTGATAATCCACAAAACTAACTTTCCTATGGATTTAAAGCAAGCCCAAATGAAAGTAAAGGTTATAATTATAAATGCGATAAATCTCTTTGCATCTAAATTCATGACTAACACCTCTTATCAAGCAAAGGAAAAAAATGTATAGATACCCCACTAGTTTCTCTTGATAGCTACACCAGAAATATCAACTAAATACGCCATCTCTGCCTTATCCTGAAAGGTTCCAGCAAAATGTCCGAAAGCCATAGATTGAGACAATTTACAAGCAATAACCATATCAGCACCGCATTCATAGGCACTACGTTTTAATCCCTCTACTGCTTTAGATCTTGCTGTATTGTAATCAAAATCATACGCCCAAGAATACATACTAGGTCCAACAACCGTATAATCGAAAGGAACGCTCTCCATATTTACTAGAATTACAGAATTAATACGCTGCTTATCTTCAGCCTCCATTCTTTTTTGTTCCTCACTTTTTCCTAAGCCAAAAAATCCCATGATTACTGCCTCCTTCTTCATGGCTTTAGTTTATTCTCCTATATAAATCAAGCCTCTCGTTGATGCAATGCTACCAAAAATCTTGAAAGCTTGCTCCCTTGATTTGTCTTTATTGTACAGGTCAATTATGACTTTTTTATGGCATTTTTGACTTTTTGGCAAAAAGTAGGGCAAAAAAGTAAAATACAATCTGCCAAAATATAGTATTACAGATACATTATAGTACTTAGCTTTGGACTGGAAAAGGAAAAATATAACTATATCGCCAATATTCACTTAGATATCCAAAAAGTATTTCAAACTATACATTTATCGCGAGCCAGTATCAAAAAAAATAAACAAATCTTGATTATTTTCCGATGCAGTGCTAAAATTCACTTGGGCAGTGTCATTACAACATTTAATACTAGAGTCTATCTTTTCTAATTGATATCACTAGCATTTTGTTATAATTGCGTTGCCTATATTTTAATCGGAGGGATAATTATGAAGCTCTTTAAGTATTAGGTTTTGTTAGTTCTAACTACGGGAACCATGCTCCTAAGGTATCCCTTATTATTGATGAGAAGCTATTTAAAACAAGTAAATAATTATATTTAAATACTAATCTAGGAGGCTTTTATTATGTTGAAAAAAGTATTAGCACTTGCCTTTGCCGCTTGCATGAGTATTGGTTGCATTGCATCAGCAGTGGACTTGCTTTATATGGGAGAATTAACCAAGATTTCATATAATTCGCCAGCTGGATACAAAGCTGCTCCAAAGCATGATTTCTACTTTGATAGCGATACAATAGAGGTAAATCGCTATAAAAGATTTGTTGATGCAAGTATCATCTATACTACAGGTGATGAAAAATATGGTCCAACCGATATAATGAAATTTAAACGATATCGAATTTACTTCAAGGAGACTCCGGAGAAATCCTGGGTTCAGTGTATTCAAACTGGTAAATTTAGTAAAAGTGCCAAAACCTATAATATAGAAAGAGATTATGTTAAAAGAAACGATTTAAATGGTGTTGAAATCGACAGTTTAGGATTACATTACGGTGCTTTATTCTTAGGCCCTGCTTTGTATAAAGAGTTCGGCCCCCTTTTTGATATGCCCAATTATGATGGCTCTCCCTACCAGACACCCAAAGGTCGCGGCCTAGCTTGGATCAAGTCCACATCTGAGGTTGGTGTGTTCTACGACCCGCGTGATGTCAAGGTTGATACTAAGAGCAATACGGTCTCTGCTAAGGTAGTTTTCTGGATCCCCGATATCAACAGAATCGAAGAGGTCAAAGGTAAATTTGATTATATCAAACAACAATTTAAACCCAGCAGCGCAAAATTCTATCGCATTAACACCGGTGAATTGACCGAAAGCCACAAGCAGGGCTTATTCCCAGGTATTCTTGGTGAAGCGTTGCACACCTTTAGATTTGGTGAAGATGAAAATATCGATATCGCCGCTGAATTCTTTAAGCAAAAGCTGGCTAAATAAAGGAGGCATCTTATATGAAGCTTTTAAAGTATATTGTTGCCTGCATGCTACTATTAACCACGCTCCTCCTAGCCGGCTGCGGCGAAGATAAGTTCGTGGGTAAGTGGTATAATAGAGTTGGTAATGTTATCACTCGCTCTGATATCAAGAAGGACCAAAAAGATGATAAAAAATACAGCAATGCCGAATATGTTCTTTCTTATGTCAAGGAAAAAGTTCCTGCAGGTAGGGATAATAACGGCAGACAAATCATCAACTTCCGTTATACTTGGTCCGATAAATTTGTGATGAATGTGCCCTTAACCGAAAAAGAGGGCAAGCTCTATGGTACCTTTAAGGGTATCGACTTCAACATTGAGTATAACGAAAAGAGTAAATCTCTCTTCTGTAGGAATTCTCAAGTTCCCGTAGTAACAGAGGGTATCAACGAGAAAAACTTTAATTTAGTTAAAGTGCGTGATGAAATCAAAGCCGATATTACCAAATCCTTTGAAGAAGTTAAAAAGCAAAACAATAGTAATCCCTTTACATGGATTGTTATAGGAGATATCGAATTTGTTGACGAGCGTAAAGGTCCACTACACAATGGCTAAGCTAGCAACAGAATAAAATCATAAAATTACACTAAATCGAAGTGAATTTTTCAAGTCAAACATATGTATATAACAGCGCC
This sequence comes from Phascolarctobacterium sp., assembly GCA_034086985.1. Classification (GTDB taxonomy): domain Bacteria; phylum Bacillota; class Negativicutes; order Acidaminococcales; family Acidaminococcaceae; genus Phascolarctobacterium_A. Next base: position 20,927 of record JAXDZG010000004.1, on the reverse strand, counting down.
CCAGCGCAGTGAAAGATGTGACTACCCAAAATCTCATCCTCACCGCACTGGAGCGCATTTTCTCTTGTCCGCATCAGCGAGCTTTTAATTTGTCTCTTAGTATTGCACAATCGGTGCGATTTAGACTCCTACTCGCAAACGCGGTAGGAAACAGGCGTTTGCTCAGGCAATCAATTTGCCCAAGCGCTTAGCAATGGCTTCTACCTCTTCACGAGGCAGCTTGGTATTTTAGAAACAATATCAACAGAAATGCCGTCCTCAAGAATCCTTTTGCAATCTCGACGGCTTTTTCATAAGCAGCCTTTGCAGAGGCTTTTGCGAAATATAAAACAGCACCATGCTAGTTAGGCTCTCCCTACCCACCCCATAATAAACGCGCTCCGGCGCAGTGAAAAATGTGATCAAGACAATCATATATGTCGGACTTTTCCATTGCAATAATTTTCTTTCTTAATATAAGCTAACCGACCTACCGCAGGTTTCGAAAAAACAGATTTTTCAATTATAATATTCATTGTAATTTCTTTTGTGATTTGATATAATAATATATACTCCTAAAAAGGGGTAGGATTTTAGGGCTTGTAATTTCGAGGAAGGAAGGTTAATCTTTACATGGAAAATAGGGATGTAAAACGAACTGCCCAAGAGGCAATGGACGCGCAGCGTCAACAGGGAAGCAACAAGCAATTGTATTTTTGGATTGCTGCATTAATTATTGGCGGCATTTTAGGTATGCTGGGCAATGGCACTATTAACGAGATGTGTGACTTTGTTGCCACCATCTTTACCCGTTTGTTCCAATTTATTGCTGTACCTACTATTGCATTAGCTGTAATCACCACATTGGCTAGTCTGGGTGCAGAAAAGAACACCGGCAAGATTTTTGTACGCACAATTACCTATACCTTGCTGACTACCTTTGCCGCATCCTTTGTGGCTCTGGCTCTGTATATTTTTATTGCTCCTGGCAACCTGCCCAGCGACTTAATTGGCGCAGCTGCCGGTGCAACCAAAAAATATGCTAGCCTGTCTTATTATAACCATTTCTTGAATGTTGTACCTAACAATATGGTTAAGCCCTTCCTAGAGGGTAATGTGCTATCCGTGCTTTCTATTGCCGGTGCAGTGGGTATGGGCATTGCCTGTGCTCCTAAGAACGAAAACCGCGAAGTAGTGCTGAAGTTCGTCTTTGGCCTGCAAGAGGTGCTCTTTACCATGATCCGTGGTCTTATGAAGGTGCTGCCCATTGGTATCGTTGCCTTTGCAGCTCAGCTGTCTGCTCAAATTGAGGCTGGCGTAATTGTGGGTGCTCTGGGTAAATATATGGCTGTCGTTATGGGCGGCAACTTTATCCAAATGTTCATCGTGCTGCCCCTGTTCTTGCTGGCAAGAGGCCTGAATCCTCTTGATGTCTTCCGCAAGATGTCTCCGGCGCTGGCTGTTGCTCTCTTTACCAAGAGCTCTGCTGCAACCTTGCCTGTAACCCTGGCTTCTGCAGAAATGAATCTAAAGGCACGCAAGGAAGTTACTCGCTTTGTGCTGCCCATTTGTACCACCATCAATATGAACGGCTGCGCAGCCTTCATTTTGGTAACTTCTCTCTTTGTACTGCAAAATGGTGGCGTAGAGCTGACCATGGGCACCATGCTGACCTGGGTTTGCATTTCCGTATTTGCCGCTGTTGGTAATGCCGGCGTGCCGATGGGCTGCTATTTCCTGACCCTTTCCCTGGTATCCTCCATGGGTGCTCCTGTGGGTGTTATGGGCATTATCCTGCCGATTTATGCAGTCATCGATATGATTGAAACTGCAGAAAATGTTTGGTCTGACTCCACCGTTTGTGCTATGACTAATAATGATTTGAAGGATGACCTGGCTTAAAAGGCTGCGGCATTTTTGACAAGGCATTTTGCCTATGACTATCTAAACAGCAATTCTCGCTCAGAGAGTTGCTGTTTTTTTATTATAGAAAAAGCCTGCCCCAAATGGGACAGGCTCAATAACGATATTAATTTCTGTATAGCAATATTAGTGATGGAACAGACGCAGACCGGTGAAGGCCATAGCGATGCCGTACTTATCGCAGGTCTCGATAACATTGTCATCGCGGATGGAGCCACCAGCTTGAGCAATGTATTGCACGCCGCTGCGATGAGCGCGCTCGATGTTGTCGCCAAAGGGGAAGAAGGCATCGCTGCCCAGAGCAACATCCTTCAGCTCAGCCAGCCAAGCCTTTTTCTCGGCACGGGTCAGCGGCTCCGGCTTTTCGGTAAAGAAGTTCTCCCAAATACCGTCGGCCAAAACATCCTCGTAGTCATCGGAAATATATACGTCGATGGTGTTGTCGCGGTCGGGACGGCGAATGCTGTCCTTAAAGGGCAGAGCCAAAACCTTGGGATTTTGACGCAGCCACCAAATATCGGCCTTGTTACCAGCCAGACGAGTGCAGTGTACGCGGGATTGTTGACCAGCGCCGATACCGATAGCTTGGCCATCCTTCACATAGCATACGGAATTGGATTGGGTATATTTCAAAACGATGAGGGAAATCAGCAAATCGCGAGCTGCCTCTGCAGGAATTTCCTTATTCACAGTGGGACGGTTCTCCAGCAAAGCCTCAGTAATCTTGGCCTCGTTGCGGTCCTGCTCAAAGGTAATGCCAAAAACCTGCTTGCTTTCGGTCAGCTCCGGCACATAATTGGGGTCAATCTCGATAATATTATAGGTGCCCTTACGCTTGGTTTTCAAAACAGCCAGTGCTTCCTCAGTATAGCCGGGAGCGATAACGCCATCAGAAACCTCACGATGCAGCATCTTGGCAGTTTGCACATCGCACACATCTGACAGAGCTACAAAATCGCCATAGGAGCTCATGCGGTCAGCGCCACGAGCACGAGCATAAGCATTGGCCAGCGGGGACAGCTCCAAATCGTCCACATAATAAATCTTCTTCAGGGTGTCGCTCATGGGCAGGCCTACAGCAGCACCGGCAGGGCTAACATGCTTAAAGGAAGCAGCTGCGGGCAGGCCGGTGGCCTCCTTCAGCTCCTTCACCAGCTGCCAGCTATTGAAGGCATCCAAAAAGTTAATATAGCCGGGGCGACCATTGAGCACCTTAATGGGCAGCTCAGCGCCATTAGCCATGTAAATTCTTGCTTTTGCTTGGTTGGGGTTGCAACCATATTTCAATGCTAATTCGTTCATCAAATTTCCTCCCTTTTAATAAAGTGGTCGGTAAAAAAGAAAAACCGACACACTGATGCACACACATGCCCAGACGGTCGGCTTCACCGGTCATACTCCCCTGTGGTGACCCACTTCCGTCAGTTATATGACCTACTACTAAAATTATAAAAGCTTACGCAATTTTTGTCAATATCTTTACACTCCCGTACCGTCAAAGCAGGGAATAAAATCCTCGCAGGCTGCCTCGCCCTCCTGCACAAAGCCATCCTCAATAGTGCTGGCCATAAGATAGGCCTCCACCTCAGCGTACTCCTCGTCCGTCACCTTACGGTTGATTTCCGGGAACTCCGCCGCGCGACCGCAGGGCACATATTGATGCATCAGGCTGAACATCACTTGGCCCGGCTTGAAGGTATTAGCTACCCAGTCGATAACCCTCTTAGAATTATCCAGCATCCCCGGCAGGATTAAATGGCGAATGACAACGCCCTTCTTCAAAAGGCCATTTTCATCCAGCTCATAATCGCCCACCTGACGATACATTTCCTTGATAGCGTCCGTAGCAATGCGGAAATAATAGGGTGCGTTACTGTATTTGATGGCCGCGATATCATCGCTGTACTTCAAATCAGGCAAATAAATCTGCACCTTTCCCTTTAAACGACGCAAAGTATCCTGGGTTTCAAAGCCGCTAGTGTTATAAACAACTGGCACGGACAGGGGCTTTGCCAAGCTCTTAATTACTGCCTCCGTAAAATGAGTAGGCGTAACTAGATTAATATTATGAGCACCCTTGGCAATAAGCTCCTGATAAATCTCCTGCAGGCGCTCAATGGAAATCTCCTTGCCAAAGCCCTTGCAGCTAATATCAAAGTTTTGGCAGAACACGCAATGCAGATTGCAGCCGCTGAAAAAGACGGTGCCGCTGCCGCGCGTACCGCTGATGCAGGGCTCCTCCCACATGTGCAACCCCGCACGGGCTACAATGGGCAGCATACCGCAGCCGCAGCTACCAAAATAACGCTCGCCCTCGGTGTCCGCCATGTTTTCAGGACGATCCACCCCACAGCGATGAGGACATACATAACAATAAGTCATCTACTTCATCTCCTATTTCCAGAGCAGCACCTGACTAAGCCAGGCCACCACCGCACCGATAATTAAAAAGGGACCAAAGGCAAAAAAATCCTTGCGCCCATGAATTTTCAAAAGCAGGAAAACTACAGCGGCTACACCGCCCACAATAAAGCCGATGCAGGCCGTGGTAATGATGCCGTTCACGCCGAACCACAGTCCCAGCGCGGCCATCATTTTGACGTCGCCGCCGCCTAAGGCGCCGCGCCCCAAAATGGCAAGGGCCGCGAGGACGATAAAGGCACCGGCGGCCGCTGCTAAGCGCTGCCAGATGCTAAAGGGCAGGTAGGGCGTGGCCGCCAGGCCCAGCACTACCAGTGGTACGAGACTATCGTCAAAAATAAATTGGAAGCGATAATCGATAAGCCATAAGAGCCACAGCCAGTAGAGCAAAAAACAGCTCAAGGCCTTGCTCACCGTAGTCGGCGCAATCACAAGGCCCAAGGTAAGGGCTACGAAAATGCCCACCGCAAGGGTAATATGAGAGCACACCGGCCCCGGCTCCAAATTATATTCAGCTAGACTATCCTTGTTGCGCTGTAAAAACCAAGCCATGAGACGTCCGCTAAGCGGCGTCAACATGGCGGTGAGCGCCAGCGCTAGGGCTAGTTTCATCATCATCAGCAAAAACATCCTTTATCACGAACGCTCAAGCTCACAAGTCTGTTCCCATGAACACAAGCGTAGGCATTACCAACTATAGCAATCTTTATAATCCCATCTGGCTCAAAAAGTTCAAGCTGTTTAAGGGCTTATCCGTCTGGAAGAAAATAAATTTATACAGAATGCGCTCCAGCTCCATCAGGTCCCCGCCCCGCACGCTGAAAGCTGCGGGGCTCTCATAATCCAGCGCTGCCAGCCATTGCCACAGCCTCCTTGTGCCCTCGGCACAAGTCTCTAGGCCCTCGCCTGTGTACGCTGCGTGGCATTGCTTGCACAGCAAGCCGCCCTGCAGCGGACTAAACCAGGCGGGCTCTGGCAGCGCTATGGGGGCGCCGCAGCCCACGCAGTGGGCCATCTGCGGCGCAAAGCCCGTGAGCCCCAAAAGCTTAATGGCGTAGGACAGCACCACCAAGCGCGGATTGCGCTTGGTAAGTGCTGCCAGCGTTAAGCCAAGGAGCTCGTAGAGCTCCCCTTGGGGCTCACGGTCCTCAGTCAGCACCGCGGTCAGCTCCGCTGCCACGGCCCCGTAGGCTACCTGCTGCATATCCAGCTGCTGGGGCAGGTGGACAAGCTCCGCGCTGCGGAGCTTATCCACCTTCTGCCCCTGCTGCACCTGGATGCGCAGGCAGGCGAAGGGCTGCAGCAGGCGGCCCTGCACGTTCTTCACATAACGTGCGCCGTAGGCGATAAAGCGCAGCTTGCCGTGGTTTTGCGTGAAGCAGACCACGTATTTATCCGCCGTTTGGTAATTTTTTACATGGAGCACCAGCGCCTCATCCTCTAGGAGCTCCCGTTCATTCTCACTCATGAGCCTCTTCCTTCGGCTGTAAATCTGTTTTCAAAGGCACTGCCTGCAAGCGCAGCACTCTAAAGCCCTCCACCTGCAGCACCTTAAAGCAATAATCTCCTAAAACCACCGGGTCGCCCACCTCAGGCTTGCGACCTAAAAGGCCGAACACATAGCCGCCAATGGTGTCCTCCTCAGGCTCCTCAAATTCGATGCCCAAAATCTCGGTGATTTCATCCAAAAGTACCATGCCATCAAACTCGTAAGCGCCATTTTCCAGGGCCACCACATCCTCTGGCTCCTGAGCCTCGTGCTCGTCCTGAATTTCGCCCACGATTTCCTCAACCAAGTCCTCCATGGTGATCAGGCCTGCGGTACCACCGTATTCATCGGCCACCAGCACCATCTGCACATGGCGCTGCTGCATCAACGGCAAAGCCTTAGAAATGGGCATGGCCTCAGGAATAACCACCAGGGGACGCATCAGGCGCCGCAAATCATATTCCTGCACGCCGCCGCGAATGGCCAGCAAATCGCGCACATGGATGGTACCAATAACATGGTCTTTATCCTCATCACACAGGGGATAGCGGGTGTGACGGCTGCCGCGCACGGTGGCTAGATTTTCGGCCAAGGTATCATCCGTAAACAGGCAGACCATATCCTGACGGGGCACCATGACCTCACGAGCCACGCGGTCAGCAAAATCGAACACATTATCGATCATACTGCTTTCAATGTGGTCAATTTCGCCCTCCTGCTCACTGGCACTGACAATGCGGCGCAGCTCATCCTCGCTGCGAGCCATATCCTCCTCAGGCTTCGTAATATGCAAGAGATTTTGCATTGCTAGTGAAGCCTTACTGGAAATAAGCACCAGGGGATAGAGCAGATAGTGGAAAAAAATCACGGGATAAACGGTGCTCATGGCTGCCCGTTCCACATTACTTTCGGCCATAGCACGGGGCACCAGCTCGCCCCAGACCACGTGCAACAAAATTACAAAAAGAATACTCAAGGCCCAGGCCAAAATCATGTCTAAGGCACCATGAACATGAAGCAGCTCCGCAAAAAAGCGTCCGCCCAAAATGCCCAAAAGCACGGTGGAAGCCGTAATGCCCAGCTGCACAGCGCTCACATAGGTTTCCTGCTTATCCATGACCTTTAAGGCCAGGCTAGCACTGCTTTCACCCTGCTCGGCCAGTTCCTCCAGCTTGGCTCTGCGGGCGCGCACAAGACCATATTCAGCAACTACAAAAAAGCCATTTAAAAATACCATCAGTAATATTAACAATAACTGCACAATACTACTAAAGTAAGGATCAGCGTTGATAAGTCATCACTCCTTAAATCCAAACTGCCTTAAAGCCTTATCCTGATTGCGCCAGTCAGCTTTAACCTTTACCCATAAATCTAAGAACACCTTACAATACAATAGCTTTTCCAAATCGGCACGGGCCTGTTGGCCAATCTTCTTTAAAAGACTGCCCTTGGCACCGATGACAATACCTTTTTGGGACTCACGCTCTACAAAAATAGTGGCGCGAATATAAATCGTCTCGTCATCCCGCTCCTTGAACTCGTCCACCTCCACGGCAATAGCATGGGGCACCTCATCACGGGTCAGGCGCAGCACCTTTTCGCGAATCATTTCCCCGGCAATAACTCGCTCCGGCTGGTCCGTAATCATATCATCGGGATAATAGGCAGGCCCCTCCGGCAAATGCTTGGTAATCTCCTGCACCAATCCGGGAAATTCCCCATCATTGAGGGCAGAAACGGGCACAATGGCTGCAAAATTATATTGCTTGCTGTAGTCCTCCATAATCTTAAACAGCTTGGACTTGTCCTGCAGCTTGTCGATTTTATTGCACACCAAAATTACCGGCGTCTTTACCTTGCGCAGCAGCTCCAGAATATACTCCTCACCGGCACCACGCTTTTCATTCACATCCACAATAAAGAGGATTACATCCACCTCTTGCAAAGTGCCCTCCGCCGTGCGCACCATATATTCACCCAGCTTATGCTGGGGCTTGTGAATGCCCGGTGTATCCAGGAACATAATCTGGGCATTATCCGTATTCATAATGCACATAATGCGGTTGCGGGTTGTTTGGGGTCTATCGCTCATAATGGCGATTTTTTCGCCAATCAGGCTATTGGTCAAGGTGGATTTGCCCACATTGGGACGGCCCACCATGGCCACAAAGCCTGCATAATGCTTCGGTTCTTCCTTCATTCAGTACTCCTTTTTATAAATCAAAGCCGTAGGGCAAAAGCTCCTCCAAGGAACATAGCTTAATGTCCCCCTGCATATTGCCCAACAGTATTTTCTCAATTTTAAATTCGCTCATCACCTGACGGCAGGCACCGCAGGGAGACACGGGCTTTTCCGTATCCGCTACCACGCAAATAGCGTCCAAATTTCTTTCTCCGGCACAGACAGCAGCAAAAATCGCATTGCGCTCACCGCAGCAGCACAGGCCATAGGAAGCGTTTTCCACATTGCAGCCGCCGTAAATTTTCCCTGCAGCAGTGCGCACCGCCGCACCCACTGCAAAATGAGAATAGGGTGAATAGGAATTCTGTCTTGCTACCACAGCTGCTGCGTAGAGCATCTGCAAATCCGGTGGCAACGCTGCCAAATGAGTATCCTGCATGGGCGCACCTCCTTCACCTTTTCTTAATGCTCACCCGTGGGATGGTCAAAATATTCCTCGGACAAATTGATAGCACGCAAAGCTTCCTCTTCCTTGGCGCGCATCTCGGCCTTGTCCTCCTCCGTCATATGGTCATAGCCCAAAAGATGGAACATGCCATGAACGGCCAGATAGGTCATTTCCCGCTCCAGGCCGTGCCCATATTCCTCGGCCTGACGCAGAGCAGTCTCGGCGGAAATAATGATATCGCCGTAAAGATGCTCCTCCGGCCCGCCGATCAGCTCCGGCTCGTCGCTATCCTCGGCCTCCTCGTCCAACGCAAAGCTCAGCACGTCCGTGGGCTTGTCCATGCCGCGGTAGTCGCGGTTTAAAGCGTGGATTTCTTCGTCATCCACGATGGTCACGTCCACCTCGGCATCCTCCTCCAGCTCGTTGAGGCGTGCCACGGCCTGCAGCCCCTGCTGCAGGCGCTCCAGGACGGCGTCGGCCAGTTCTATTTTTTCTTGATCGTTTTCGAGATTAATTATCATGATTTTTTCCCTTTTCAAATGCTTCGTAAGCTTTAATAATGCTGCCCACAATCTCGTGGCGCACCACATCCTGCTGGCTGAACTTAATCACGCCAATGCCAGGTACATTACTCAAAATCTTAGCCGCATCCTTCAAGCCGCTAGCCTTGCCTCCCGGCAGGTCGATTTGGGTAATGTCGCCGGTAATCACCATCTTGCTGCCGAAGCCAAAGCGTGTTAAAAACATCTTCATCTGCTCCGGCGTAGTGTTTTGGGCCTCATCCAAAATGATGAAAGCATCATTTAAGGTGCGACCACGCATATAAGCCAAGGGAGCTACCTCGATGGTTCCCTTGGTCAGGTATTTTTGGAAGGTTTCCGCTCCCAGCATATCATACAGACCGTCGTACAGAGGACGCAAATACGGGTCCACCTTGTCCTGCATATCACCGGGCAAAAAGCCCAGCTTTTCCCCTGCTTCCACCGCAGGACGGGTGAGAATAATGCGCTCCACCTCTTTTTTCTTCAGAGCAGAAACAGCCAGCGCCACCGCCAAATAGGTTTTGCCCGTGCCCGCAGGACCAATGCCCAGGGTAATGAAATTCTTGCGAATGGTCTCCACATACTGCCATTGGCCCAGGGTCTTGGCCTTCACCTGACGGCCCCGATTATTCACAATAATCGTATCCGCATACATGCGGTGCAGGCTTTCCAGCTTGCCCTCCTTCACCATATAAATGCTGTAGCGCACATCATGGGTCGTCAGCGGCAAGCCCTGTCGGTACAGGAAGAGCAACTCCTGCAAGAGCAGCTGCAGCTGGGCAGCCTCCTCGTCCGGCCCTGTCACCGTAATCGCATTGCCCCGCGCCACAATAGTGCAGTCAAAGGCACCGCGGATAATCCGCAAAAACTCATCATTGCGCCCGCAAATGCCCACCATTTCCTGTTGGTCAAACGTCTGTAATTCAACGTTAGTAGCCAAATTCTTTCCTCCTACATATTTTTCCTTAAGACAGACTTATCTCTTCTCAATGGTAATTTTCTTAATAACTACCGGCTTCACCGGCTTATCCATGGGCCCCGTCTGCACCTTGCCAATCCTGTACACAACCTCCATGCCCTTGGTCACCTTGCCAAACACAGCATGCTTGCCATTAAGCCAGCTGCACTCCCGCAGGGTAATAAAGAACTGGCTGCCGCCGGAATTAGGACCGGAATTAGCCATGGAAATCACGCCCGGGCCATCATGCAAAAGCTTGCTGGAAAACTCATCCTTAATCTTGTAGCCAGGACCGCCCGTGCCATCGCCCTTGGGACAACCGCCCTGAATCATAAAATTATCAATCACCCGATGAAAGGTCAAGCCATCATAAAAGCCCTGCTTCGCCAGCTTAATAAAATTCTCGCTGGTCTTCGGTGCATAATCCGTAGCCAGCTTCACCTCAAAATCGCCCATGCTGGTCTGGAACACCGCCGTGGCCGGCTCCGCCTTTATAGCTTCCTTCTTCTCCTGCCCACACGCAGTCAATCCCACCATACACAGCAGCAGCACACAAATCAATACAATCCTCTTCATAAATATATCCTCCAATCAACAAAAACCAATATTATACTTCCAAAGTCGTAATAATAGTATTGTGCAGCGAGCTAGGAATTTTAGCTCATGAGTGGTCGGTACAATAGAAGCAAGGTTTCGAAAACCTATATCCCAATGCGAACAGATTGGACACCGCAGCTTCGTGATTGTACCCCACGAAATGAGCGTTAAGAAATTCCTCGCGAACGGAACAATACTATTATTGCACATTATTCACCAATCCACTTAGCTATCACTTCTCCAGCCTCTTCACTATACTCCGTAAAGGAATGGTCTCCCCCATCCCACAAGCGCAGCTCCGCCCTATGGCCCAACAACTCCTTATTCCTGAGCGCCTGCTCCACCAGCACCGTGTCATCACCCTTGCAATGCAAAAGTAACACGGGTATACCACGCCAGCTACGCAAAATCTCGCTCAAATCATACTTGTCAAAATCCGTCAGAAAATCCGGCGTCAGCACGCAATGCCCGCGCTCATCATCAAACTCCAGCGCTTCCCCGGCATCAAGACGCTCATAATACTCATCCGTCATTACATGACGGAACGTCTCCCTGAGATTATTGGGCGTAGCCCACAAAATCAAACGCTTTAAATCCGGCTCTAGGCTCGCCGTCACAATGGACGCCGCTCCGCCCAAGCTACGCCCTAATAGGTACACCGCGCAGCCCGGCTGGCGCTCCCGCACCGCCCCAATCACTGCGCGCAGCTCCGCCACCTGCAGCGACAAAATCTGCGTACCCGTAAAATTAAAGCGCACGACGCTGCAATGTGCCGCACATTGGTAGGCAATCCCAGCCGCCCGGCCCCCGCTCTCGCGGCTGCCCCGAAAGCCATGAGCCATGACCAGCACCGCATTACGCTGGCTGCGATTAGGCTCCACTAGGCACTCTATAGGCCCCAGGGGCCCGTCAAAAGTAAAATTTTGCATTTACCTACACCTCTCTAGTATATTATTATAACACAAAAACTGCCACAAGAACTTATTCTCTCAAATAAAAAACGCTAACAAAAATAGACATCACCCACGCAAGATGATGTCTATTCTAAAAATATGCAAAATTATAAAGCAAGGAACCTATTCCAAATTTTTCTCCTTAAAGGGACACTCCTGTAGCAGCACGCACTGGCTACACAGGGGCTTGCGGGCCTTGCAAATTTTGCGCCCATGCCAAATAAACCAATGGTGAGCATCGCTCCATTTTTCCATGGGGATAGCCCTTTGCAGCTCCTTTTCCGTGGCTAGCGGGTCCGCACCCTTGGCCATGCCCAGTCGGTGGGACACGCGAAAAACATGGGTATCCACCGCAATGGCAGGCACGTTATAAATCACGCTAGCCACCACATTAGCAGTTTTTTGGCCCACACCCGGCAGCTCCATCAGGGTTTTAATATCGCTGGGGATAGTGCTATTAAAGCGCTCTACCAGCATATGGCAGGCGCCTAATAAATTCTTGGCCTTGGCGTGATAGAGACCGCAGTCCCTAATCTCCGCCTCCATTTCCTCCTGAGTCAGCGCGCCCATTTTCTCCGGCGTGTTCAAGCGCGGGAAGATGCGACTGGTAATCACATTCACCCGCTCATCGGTGCATTGGGCGGATAAAATCACCGCCACCAAAAGCTCGAAGGGTGAATTATAATTGAGCGCCGTCTTCGTATCCTTATAGGTTTCTTCTAATTTGGCAAGTATTACTTGCTTTTGTGCTTTCGTTAAGGGACGAGGCATTAGTTGGTCAGACTCCTTACCGGGGCCGGGATACGGCCGCCGCGTGCAATAAATTTATCTGCGCTATAGGTGTTCACAGCGATGATGGGAGCATAGCCCAAGAGGCCGCCGAACTCCACTCTGTCGCCCACGGTTTTGCCCGGTACGGGGATCAGGCGTACAGCTGTAGTTTTATTATTAATCATGCCAATGGCAGCTTCATCCGCAATAATGGCGGAAATAGTGCTGGCACTGGTTCCGCCGGGGATGGCAATCATATCCAGACCTACGGAGCAAACGCAGGTCATAGCCTCCAGCTTTTCTAAGCTCAGGCTGCCACACTCCACTGCCGCTATCATGCCCGCATCCTCGCTGACGGGAATGAAGGCGCCGCTCAGGCCGCCCACATAGCTAGACGCCATGAGACCGCCCTTCTTCACAGCATCGTTGAGCATAGCCAAGGTCGCCGTGGTGCCGGGGCCGCCGCAGCTTTCTAGGCCAATTTCCTCCAAAATATGGGCCACGGAGTCGCCCACAGCCGGAGTCGGCGCCAAGGACAGGTCGATAATACCAAATTGGGTATTCAAACGACGGGCCGCCTCCTGAGCTACTAATTGGCCTACGCGAGTAATCTTAAAGGCGGTTTTCTTGATGGTCTCGGCCACCGTGCCGATGTCGCCATCCTTAACCTGCTCCAGAGCATGCTTTACTACGCCGGGGCCGCTAACGCCCACGTTAATCACGGTTTCCGGCTCGGTTACGCCCAAAAAGGCACCGGCCATAAAGGGATTATCGGGCACAGCGTTGCAGAAAACCACCAGCTTCGCACAGCCAATAGCATCCTGGTCCGCAGTACGCTCAGCAGTAGCCTTAATCACTTCGCCCATTTGCTTCACTGCATCCATATTGATACCGCATTTGGTGGAGCCCACGCTCACAGAGGAGCACACAATATCGGTCATGCCCAAAGCCTCAGGAATAGAAGCGATCAGATTGCGGTCACCCTTGGTATAGCCCTTGTCAACCAAAGCGCTGAAACCGCCGATGAAATTAACGCCCACCTGCTTGCCAGCTCTGTCCAAAGCCATAGCCAAGGGCACATAATCAGGGGATTGGCAGCTTTCGCCTACCATGGAAATAGGGGTTACGCTGATGCGCTTGTTGATAATGGGCACACCCAGCTCAACCTCAATATCCTCACCGGTCTTCACCAGCTTCTCGGCCTTAGTGCAAATCTTATCGTAAATCTTTTGCGCACACACCTTCAGCTCCGGATGGCAGCAATCCCGCAGGCTAATGCCCATGGTAATAGTGCGCACATCCAGATTATTTTCGGTAATCATGCGCGTGGTCTCTAAAATATCCTGAACATTATACAGCATGGCGGCCTCCTATATGCGATGCATAGCGGTAAAAATTTCTTCGCTTTGCAGGCGGATTTCTACGCCAATCTCCTCGCCCAGCTTCACCATAACCTCGCGAGCTTCGGCTAGGGTCACGTTAGCACCCTCCATATCCGCAATGAGCACCATATTGAAGAAGCCCTGCATAATATTTTGGTTGATGTTGATAATATTAATATTCATGTCTGCTAAAGCATTGGTCACCTTAGCGGTAATGCCTACCTTGTCCTTGCCTACAATTGTTAAAACGACCTGCATCGCACAGTCCCCCTTAAATAAATTTACTTAAGCTCTAGCTCTCAAAAAGCCCTAACTAAGCAGCCTTTGTTGCGCATAAAAATACTTAACAATGATATTTTATCACATATCTTGGTCGCTGTCTTGTATACATGCGCTCATTTTGGGAAACTTGAGGATAAATTCTGTGCCCTGTCCTGCGGTACTGTTAACCCGCACGGTGCCGCCATGGAAAAGCACGCCGTGCTTCACAATGGAAAGGCCCAAGCCCGTGCCCTCGATGCCCTTATGCCGGCTGTGGTCCACCCGATAGAAACGCTCGAAAATATGGGGTAGCTCCGCAGTGGCAATGCCCATGCCCGTGTCGTTGACCTTGACCACATATTTATTTTCCGTTTCGCTTAAGGACAGTATTACCTTGCCGCCCTCGTGATTATATTTAATGCCATTATCCAGCAAATTGAAGAGTATTTCTTCCATCACAGAGGCAATGCCTAGCAGGTGACCGTCGCTCTGCAGCTTATTATCCAGCTCCAGCTGCACCTTGACGCTGCGAGCCTTGTCCTGCAGGCGGCGCACCGCACTCTGGCCCACCTCCGGCAAGGAAAATTCCTCCAGCATATCGTGGTTCAGCTCATCCAATTTGGACAGCTTCATCACATCATCGATAAGGCGCAGCAGATTTCTCGCCTCGTCATAAATCTTTTGCAAAAAGCGAGGCCTGTCCTCCTCCTTGACCAGACCGCTGAGCATGATTTCTGAATAGCCCAGTACGCTTTGCAAAGGCGTCTTGAGCTCGTGGGATACATTGGCCGAGAACTGGCGGCGCAGCTTTTCCGAGGCGGTGCGCTCGGTCACATCCATGATGAGCAGCACAAAGCCCTTGTCCGCAATGCGGCTGCCGTTAAACTGGTAGTAGGTGCTGCCACGATTTATAACCAGACGCCCCTTGCCCACCAGCTCCATTTGCTGCAGCAGGCGTTTAATATCCTCGCCGCCGATGAGCTCCAGAATGTCCTTACCTAAAAGCTCGTCCTTATCCTTGCCCAGGAATTTAATAGCACTCTTATTTAAGGAAGCCACATGCCACTGGGTATCCAGAAAGAGCATGCCCTCGTCCATATTATTGGTGACGGCCTTCAGCTCCTGCTTTTTACTCTTATAGCGGCGCATTTCCCGGTTCAGGGCCTGCTGCTGCTGGGCAAAGCGCTCCACAATGGGCGCTAGCTCAGGATAAATATCCTTATTATCTGCAGGCTGCTCCAAATCCAGCCTTTCTAGAGGCTGCAGGGCCTTGCGGGTGATGCTGCGGGCCGCCACAAAGGCACCGCCCAAGACTAAAAGCAGCACCAAGGCTATATAGCCAGCCAAAAACTGGGCCTGCTGGAACACCGCCGCATTGGTGCGGGCTAGGCGCAGGATATTGCCATCGCCTAGGACTACGGCGTAATAGAGGATTTCCTTGTCCAGCGTATCGGAGGTGCGGCTGGCAAAGCCCTCCCCCTGCTCTAGAGCCTGCTGGATTTCCTGACGCATTAAATGGTTATCCATCTGCTCGGCCATGGTGTAGTTATCAAAAAGCACCTGGCCTGTAGGTGTAATCAGTGTTACCCTATCGGCCAGCTGGGTCCGATTGAGCTGCTTCACGGTAATGCGTCCATCCTCATCGGTCTCTAGCAGCAGCGCCGCTTCCCGCTTCAGGCTTTGATAGCTATCATTGGTAATGTAGTGAACGCTGAGCCAGGCAAAGAGTGCCACCACCAAAAGGACGCTGCCCATGGTGAGCAGCAAAAGACTGCGAAATAATTTTTGCTTCATTTGCTGGCCGCCATTCTGTAGCCCACCCCGCGGATGGTTTCAATCAAGTCCCCGGCGCTGCCCAGCTTTTGGCGCAGAGTACGGATATGCACGTCCACAGTGCGGGTCTCACCGGTAAATTCGTAGCCCCAGATGTCGTTGAGGAGCTTATCTCTGGAGAAGACGATGCCTTGATGCAGTAAGAATTTTTTCAACAGCTCAAATTCCTTCAGAGTGAGGACTACATCCCTGCCCTGAACGCTGACCTTATGCTCCTCTAGGTTAACCTCCAGCTCATCCCTTTTGATGATTTGGGCAGCAGGCTGCGCACCACGGCCCTCGCAGCGGCGTAGCACAGCCTTGATGCGGGCCACCATTTCCAGCATGCCAAAGGGCTTAGCAATATAGTCATCGGCGCCGTAGTCCAAGCCCTTGACCTTATCGAACTCGGTGCCCTTAGCTGTGGCCATGATGACAGGAATACTGGCGTAGCGCTTGTCGCTACGCAGGCGGCGCAGGATGCTGAGGCCGTCCTCGTCGGGCAGCATGATGTCCAGCAAAATAAGCTTGGGCAGCTCCTTTTCCAGCTCGGCAAATAGCTCCTTGCCACTGCTGCAGCCCTTGGCCTCCAGACCTACGGATTGCAGGGTATAGACCTCTAATTCGCAAATATTTTGTTCGTCCTCGACGCAGTAAATCATGTTTTTACCTCATTTCTTTGATGCACATAATTTAAGTAATTGCTTTCTCCCAGCACAACGACTAAGCATAGGAGCTGCTGTAAAACAGCAAACGTTCTGTAAAGTGTTCACCTTTATATTATATATCATAGCGGATTTTTCCTGCGCGCGCTGTTAAATTTGCGTAAAAAAAAAGGCCAAATCTTTTTGACAATTATTCGATTATTGAGTACAATAAAAACATAATATATTAGAGGAAGGTTTTTATGATTAAGTTTTTAGCATATCTCAAAAAAATGAATAAATTAGGCGTTGCCATGACGGAATATGCTGTGCTGTTAGCCTTTGTGGCAGCAGTCGGTGCCAGTTTCACTTCTGATAGTGGGCTTGGCAGCAGTATTTCCAGTGCGGTAAGTAAAGCTGTTGCAGCTATTGGTCTGGTTTCGGGGGAAGTATCTTCTACTAACAAATCATATAAAATACCTGGTTTTACAAATGAAGATGATGCTGCGAAATATGGTGCTACTGTTGATAAAATTTGCGAACTTGTTTTTAATGCGTATCCTGATAAGCAAATTGCAGGTTTTAAGTACCTCAAGAATGGTAATCTAGACTTTTTATGGGCTTATGAGAAAGATAAAGACGGTAATGATAAAATTAAAAGATATGATCCTAAATCTGCTCTCAATACAAATATTCAGGAAATGCTGAAGAATAGTACTTTTAAAGGTGCCAATTTAGGCACTAATGAGCCCTTAACAATGTGTTTTGATAAGAACGGAAACCTCACTCAACAAATGCAACAAGGTTTAACGGGTAGTACTAATATAAATACTCATATACGTTTCGAAGAAGGCAATAAATTAGTAGAGATTAATTCAGACGGACAATTATATAGAAAATAAACAGTTTAAGCTTTACAAAGCCATCGAAACTATTTCTAAACCAACATCAACTCATCAAAAAACGGCTCACTCTTCTACCTAGAGAAGAGCGAGCCGCTTCTTTTTTTGCCTTTTTCCACCATCCTGTAAAATGCGTTAGAAGTGCCAGAAGCCGAGGAACAGAGTAATTTGTGCAGCGCAGGCGTACTTATGGTACGTCAAGCAAGCAAATTGCTCTGTGACGAAGGATAATGGTGCTTATAACGCGTTTTACTCTTGAGTGAATTGGTCCTTACCCACTGCGCACAGGGGGCATACCCAATCTTCGGGTACATCTTCCCAAGCAGTGCCTGCTGCTACGCCGTTATCAGGATCGCCAACCTCAGGATCATATACATAACCGCAAATGCCGCATACCCATTTAGCCATGAAGAACAACTCCTTTCAGAAAATATATTTGTGATACTCTTATTATAGCACATAATGCTAGAGCGCAAGCAAAAAAATCGTGAAAAATATTGTATACTGTCCCTTAGCAAGCTACCGTACAGTATTATTTTTCCAGAGAACTACAATTCCTCAGCGCAGTGAAAGATGTGACTACTCCTAATCTCTTCCTCGCCGCGCGGGGGTGCATTCACTGTCTTAGTAATAAAAATGTGATAATCTCTCCATAAAAACTGTATAATTTTGTGATTGCGATTGCATTTTACATCACTTTCCTCTATAATAAAAATGTGATGAAATTACACTAAATCCCCAATAAAATTGTGAGGAGAAAAGCTATGGAACGATTTATACTGCAAAAACTACTGAACTGGAAGTATTCTCCCTACCGTAAGCCACTAATTCTAAAAGGTGTACGTCAGGTAGGCAAGACATGGATTCTCAAAGAATTTGGCAAGTGTTACTATGAAAACACTGCCTATTTCAACTTTGATGAAAATGAAGAATACAAACAATTCTTTGAAACTACCAAGGACGTTAATCGTCTTCTACAAAACCTAATGCTGGCAAGTGGTCAGAAGATTGTGCCCGAAAAGACTCTCATCATTTTTGATGAAGTGCAGGATTGCCCCAAAGTCATCAACTCCCTGAAATATTTTTGCGAGAACGCTCCCCAGTACCATATCACATGTGCTGGTTCTCTCTTAGGCATTGCGCTGTCAAAGCCTTCCTCCTTCCCCGTAGGCAAGGTCAACTTCATGCAAATTGACCCTATGACCTTTACAGAATTTCTTCTTGCTAATGGTGATGCCAACCTTGCTGCATATTTAGCGAGCGTTGACACCCTTGAACCCATCCCCGACGCTTTTTTTAATCCACTTTATGAAAAATTAAAAATGTACTATGTTACAGGAGGCATGCCAGAACCAGTGCTAATGTGGACGGAAGCCCGTGACGTTGCCGCTATGCAGGAGGCTTTATCCGGCATCATTGGTGCTTATGAGCGTGACTTTGCCAAACATCCTCATATCAGCGAATTTCCCAAAATCTCTATGATTTGGAAATCCATTCCCTCCCAGCTAGCACGAGAGAACAAGAAGTTCATTTATAAGGTGGTCAAAGAAGGTGCAAGAGCGCGTGAATACGAGGACGCTCTCCAATGGCTGGTAGATGCTAGGTTAGTGCATAAAATCTACCGTAGCTCCGCTCCTAGCCTTCCTATCTCTGCCTATGATGACCTGTCAGCCTTTAAGCTTTATCTGGTGGATGTAGGTCTGCTGCGCCGTCTAGCACAGCTAGCACCCACTGCCTTTGGTGAAGGTAACCGTCTCTTCACCGAGTTCAAGGGCGCATTAACTGAGAATTTTGTACTACAAACCCTGATTACCCAGTTTGAGGTTGTTCCTCGTTACTGGACACAAACCAATCCACCCTATGAGGTAGATTTCCTTATTCAGCGAGAAAATGATATCTTCCCTGTTGAGGTCAAATCCGAAGCCAATACATCCAGTAAGAGTCTCAAAAAGTTCAAAGAACTCTTCCCTGATAAGGTAAAACTTCGTATCCGCTTCTCCTTAGATAATCTTAAGCTAGATGACGACATGCTCAATATTCCGCTGTTCATGGCAGATCAAACAGAGCGATTGATTGGGCTGGCTTTGGAGCAAAGGTGAGCAACATTAATCCTTAAACAACAGCGCCCCTGCGCAGCGAAGGATGTGACTACTCTCAATCTTATCCTCTCCGCACTGGAGCGCTTGTTCAAATTATCCAATTCGAAATATCATCCGTTCAACAAAGCATCATTTCTGGAAAGCAAATAAACACAATACTGATTCAAACTAATACCATCTTCTCTGGCATGTTCGGTCAAGAGCTTGTGTAAGGTTTTTGGCAATCTCAACTTGAACTGTCCAGAATACTTTTCCTTGCTTTCAGGCATAGGTATAGGGATATTGTCTTCAAGTGCAGCTTCTAGCCAAACTCGTTTTGCCTCAACAGCATTTGTAGCAGCTTCCTCAATATTATCTCCCATAGTGATGCATCCTGGTAACTCAGGGAAATAGGCAGCATACCCGCCTTCTTCTTCGTCAGGAACAAATTCTAATCTGTAATTTAGCTTTAAGTAATCTTCTAATACCATTATTGTTCCTCCTTCTCAACAACATCTCTAACAAGTTTAATATACACTTTCTTAATTGGTTTATGCTTTGGTATCGTGATAATCCCCTCTCCCTTCTTACGAAAAGTATAATGACTACTTCCACTTTTGGGAGAATCCATCTTATATTCATAGTGTTCAAGAATCTTTTTTAACTCTTCAAAACGAAGATCAGCTGACAAATTTTTGAGCTTTTCTAATAATTTATCCCACTGTGACATATTCTTACTCCTTTACTATATTATACTTGGTGTCATATATGGTGTCAAGATAAAAAAGCACCTGCCAAGCTCTGACAGGTGCCAACCAATCCACACGACTGGGCAGAAGCTCCTTGCACTCACACATAAACTGTGCTTGCAAGGCTACCGCTGCAACTACATATATTATACAACTTTTCTTTACTTAGTACAACTGTTTATGCTATGAACAAATTGTAACATTTGTTTTCGTAAAACATAACACACTACTCTGCTAAGATGTCACTCTCCCCACCCCATAACAAAAGCGCCCCTGCGCAGCGAAAGATGTGATTACTCTCAATCTCATCCTCCGCTACTCCGGGGCGCTAATAAATTACAATATCGAACTATTTCAAAAACACGTGCTTACAGCAATGTCAAGAGCTTCTGCTGCTCTTCTGGAGGAACCTCCAAAATGTTCATCGCTTCATAGGCATTTACTTCCATTTTCTCCATAACAGCCTTGACATTCTTCAGGCGCTCTTTTAATTCACCCTGGGCTTCGCCCTCTGCACGGCCTTTCGCTTCGCCTTCCACAAAACCTTCACGCTTCGCATCCTTAATTCTAGTTGCCAGTACCATATAATCCCTCCTCGCTATGGGGTCATTCTTCACAACCACGATCTAACGGGCCACATCTTCAGTAAACTCGTCTATTGGCTCATTAGTCACTACATATGTGCAACAAGAAACTGCTCCATTGCTTTCTCTACAAGACAATTTAGAGAAATATTATTTTCAATGGCGTATACTGCTGCCTTTTTATGCAAATCCGCAGACACACGCACATTAAAGCTCCCCTTATATGCTCTTTCAGGCTCTACACCATTATTT
>JAXDZG010000003.1:0-112659 GCA_034086985.1 Phascolarctobacterium sp. | reverse complement strand
ATGATGTGAAGTTATTGTGTGAGACATTTCATATCGAAATTCCAAATGAGTATAGATAACTGCAAATAACAGTTTGTAGGGGAGTTCTGATACTCCCCTATAAAAATGGCTATTTATCAACTGTTTGTTGTGACATAGCCTAAATCAAAAAGCGTGAAGCTGAAATAGCCTCACGCTTTTATTTGTTATGCAATTTTATAATCCGGCTTGCTCAATGCCGCTGAAGAGGAAGCCCATATGGTTGGTGGAGTTAAGGAGTACAGTGCGCCACACGCCTTCGTTGCATTCTAACACATTGATGCAGGTGTTGTCCTGCTTGATTTGCCAGAAGTGTTCCATGCCTAAGCC
This sequence comes from Phascolarctobacterium sp., assembly GCA_034086985.1. Classification (GTDB taxonomy): domain Bacteria; phylum Bacillota; class Negativicutes; order Acidaminococcales; family Acidaminococcaceae; genus Phascolarctobacterium_A. The sequence goes on along the minus strand of JAXDZG010000003.1, from coordinate 112,311 downwards.
TAAAAGGTCGCAGATAATAGCCTTGTTCACAGCATCGTGGGCGGCTACCAAGATAGTTTTCTCAGGATATTTTTCTACATACTCATCAAAGGCAGCACGCACGCGTTTGCGCACGTCCTCAAGGCTTTCACCGCCTCCGGGCATCACTACCTTTTCTGGCTCGCTGTGCCATTGGGCAAATTCCACAGGGTACTGCTTTTGAATATCCCCGGCTAGCACGCCTTCCCAGCTACCGTGGTTGATTTCCAAAAGTCTATCATCGGTTGCAACGGGGAGGTTGTGCAAATCGGCACAGAATTTACAGGTTTGGTAGGAGCGCTGTAAGGGGCTGGAGATGGCCAAGTCAATGGGGATATTGCGCAATCCTTCGGCCAACAGATGGCCCTGCCTGAGACCGCGCTCGCTCAAAGGAGTGTCCTCTTGACCTTGATAGCGTCCTTCAATATTCCAGGTTGTCTCGCCATGGCGAACTAAAATAATTCTCGTCATCTCAACCCTCGCAGTTAATTAATTTTACGTCTAGGATGCCGTCCACGCCGCGCAGCTGCAGCATGATGTCGTTGGGAATGTCGTCGCCAACGGCGATAGCCATGATATTGGTATCGGACTTAGGAGTGCTACCAACCTGCATGCTGTTAATGTTGATACCAGCCTTGCCCAAAATAGTAGCCATTTGGCCGATCATGTTAGGACGGTTGATGTGAGGCGCTAAGAGCAGATAGCCCTCAGGCTTGAAATCAATGTAGTATTGGTCGATTTGGACAATTTTCGGAGTCTTGCCATCGAAGAGGGTACCTTCGATTTTATGAGTGCCCTTGGCGGTGGTGATGCGCACATTGATAGCGGTGGAGAAGTAGCCGGGCTTGTTAGCCTTAACCTCCTTCACTTCGATATTGCGTTTTTTAGCCATGCCGGGAGCATTGACGAAGTTGACGCTTTCTTGGAGAATGGGGTTCAGCAGTCCTTTCAAGAAGGCGGTGGTGAGAGCTTGGGTTTCGGTCTCAGCCAAGGTGCCTGTGAATTCTACTTCTACCTTAGTAATGGGGCCATCGGCTAAGTAAATGCCCACAGTACCCATACGCTCGGCCAGGCCAAAGTAGGGACGAATAACCTCGGCAACGCTCTTGGGGATGGGAGCCATGTTGACGGCAGTCATGACAGGGCGACCTTCTAGAGCATCGATAACGCCGTAAGCAACGTCTACGGCGACACCGATTTGAGCTTCTTCAGTGGAGGCGCCTAAGTGCGGTGTTTGGACTACGTTGAAGAGGCCCAGGAAGGGGTTGTTTTCCTTAGTAAGAGGCTCGGAGGGATAAACGTCGATGGCAGCACCGGCAATTTTGCCGGACTTGATGCCGTCGGCGATGGCTTGATGGTCGCTGCAGCCGCCGCGGGCGCAGTTGACAATGCGTACGCCGTCCTTCATTTTCGCGATGGTTTCAGCGTTAATCATATGCTCGGTTTCTTTGGTCAAAGGTGTATGAATGGTAATATAGTCGGAGCGTTTGAGCAGGGTATCTAAATCTACCAGCTCTACGCCTACTTGGCGAGCACGTTCTTCAGAGATATAAGGGTCATAGCCGATGGTAATCATTTCCATGCCCTGCATGCGCTTCGCAACGCGGCTACCAATGCGGCCTACACCGATGATGCCTAGGGTGCGGCCCTGTACTTGGATGCCGGTGAAGGATTTACGATCCCATTTGCCCTCTTGGATGGATTGATGAGCTTGGGGAATGTGGCGGGTCATGGCCATGAGCATGGCTACGGTGTGCTCGGTAGCAGCCATGGTGTTGCCTTCGGGCGTGTTCAAAACGACGATACCTTTAGCGGTAGCGGCGGGGATGTCGATGTTATCAACGCCTACGCCAGCACGGCCGATGACCTTGAGGCGAGTGCTTGCTTCGATGACTTCTTTAGTTACGCGGGTGAGGGAGCGCGTTACGAGAGCGTCATAGTTGTTGATAACCTTGATGAGCTCGGCAGGCTCCATGTTGGGCATAATGTCCACGTCAAAATGCTCGCGTAGCAGTGCCACGCCCTTTTCACTAATATCATTACTTACGAATACTTTCATGCTCATTTTATTCATGCTCCTTTTGATATGCTTTCATAAATTCGGCTAGGGCTACGCAGGCCTCCATGGGGACTGCGTTGTAGGTGCTGGCGCGGCAGCCGCCTACCAGGCGGTGTCCGCCGATGCCCACAAAGCCGGCGGCTTTGCCCTTGGCTACAAAGTCTTTTTCCATTTCCGGCGTTGCCAGATTAAAGGTGATATTCATAAGGCTGCGGGAGCCTTTTTCAGCATGGCCCTTGTAGAAGCCGTTGCTGTTGTCAATAATATCGTAGATGACCTTAGCTTTGGCCTCGTTGTTCTTGGCAATTGCCTCGACGCCACCTTGTTTTTTTATCCAGTGCAGGGTTTTGTTCACCATATAGATGGCGAAAACCGGCGGGGTGTTGTACAGTGAGTCGTTGTCAGCAAAGGTGGAATATTTGAGCATGGTGGGCAGCTCTTGACGAGCTGTGGCCAAAAAGCTCTTTTTGGCGATGACAATGACTACGCCTGCAGGCCCCAGATTTTTTTGGGCACCGGCATAGATTAAGTCGAAGTCAGCTACGTTTACCTTGCGAGAAAGTATATCGCTGGACATATCGCAAATAATGGGTACCTCAAATTTAGGGAAGGTTTTGTACTCAGTGCCGTAGATGGTATTATTGGCCGTGATGTGCACGTAGGATGTATCGGGCTTGAAGGTGAATTCCGTGGGGATGTAGCTGTGATTTTTGTCAGCACTGGAGGCTGCTTCGTAGGCTTCCCCATAGAATTTAGCTTCGGCCATAGCTTTTTTAGCCCACACGCCTGTGTTTACATAAGCTGCATATTTTTTAGTATGAAAATTGGCTGCGGTCATTAAAAATTGGGTGCTGCCACCACCTTGAATAAAGAGAATTTCGTAATCCTCAGGGATTTCCATGAGCTCTCTGAGCAGAGCCTTGGTTTCAGCATGCATAGCGGCGTAATCGGCACTGCGGTGGCTCATCTCAATGATGCTCATGCCGGTGTTGGCATAGTTTAAAAATTCTGCTTGGGCCTCTTGTAACACATCTAATGGCATACAAGAAGGGCCAGCGTTGAAATTATAAGCTCTTTTCATAATGGTTTTATTTCTCCCTCTTGAAACGTGCGATAAGGCATCATCTGCTTCATCGTTTATCAAAAAAATATAGAGAAGCAAGTCCTTTGGGACGAGCTTCTCCTCTCGCGGTACCACCCAAATTGCCTAGGCTAAGTAACACAAATAAAAAAGCTCCCATCCCACATGGGACGAGAACTGCTCGCGGTGCCACCCAATTTGCCAAAGGCCATCTTTCCTTCGCTGTATCGGGCGAGCCCGTCAAATTCATCATTTGCCGCTCCGGAGCGGAACAGGTATGCCTTGCTGCTGTCTTGCATCAACCGACAGCTTTCTGAAAGCTCAACAGGCTGCTTCTCCTTCATAGCGTTGCAATATTGATATTAAAGTGAATTATAACACTTTTACGAAGGGAGTCAAGTGAAATTCAAGAAATTATTCGTGTATACTTGTTTTGCTTCCATTGTGTTAGAAAGTTTACACCTATCAAGTAAATTAACAGGAGAAATTTATGTTTTTGAAGCTACTAGGAGGGTTTTGCTTGCTTAAAATAGCTTTTAGTGTTAAAGTATAAGCAGTTGAAAAAAGCGCTAGGGGCGCAGCAAGGTGGCTGCTGAGAGGAGAGTTCCGACCCTTTGAACCTGAGACGGTTAGTACCGGCGTAGGAAAGCGAAGTTGTAAAAAGACTAGCTGTCGCAGGAAGAAGCGACAGCTTTTTTATTGCTGGCGTACAGGTTAAGCGTATGTAAGGAGGCAAAAATATGGCAACACAAATGCAATTGGCAAGACAGGGTATCATCACGGAAGCAATGAAAATTGTAGCTGAGCAGGAGCAGGTAACTCCTGAATTTATTCGTGAGGGTGTGGCTCAAGGTACCATCGCCATTCCCTGCAATATCAATCACAAGAATATCATTCCTCGTGGCGTAGGCCAGGGCTTAAAGGTCAAGGTTAATGCGAACATTGGTACATCATCTAGCTTCCCCGATCCGGAGCCGGAGCTGCAGAAGTTGGCAGCTGCTATCGAAGCTGGCGCTGACTCCGTCATGGATCTATCCACTGGTAACAATATCAGTGCCTCCCGTCAAGCTATCATCGGCGCTTCCACTGTTATGGTGGGCACGGTGCCTATGTATCAGGTTACTGTGGAGACCATTTTGAAGCGTGGCGCTGTGGTGGAGATGACCAAGGAAGATATTTTTGATGTTATTCGCCAACAGGCTGCTGATGGTGCGGACTTTATGACTATTCACTGTGGTATCAATAAGAATGTGCTCAAGGCTTTGATTGACGAGGGCCGCGTCATGGACGTTGTCAGCCGCGGCGGCTCCTTTATCACTGGCTGGATGCTGCACAATGATAAGGAAAATCCTCTTTACGAATACTATGATGAAATTCTTGATATCTGCGCTGAATATGATGTGACCATTTCTCTGGGCGATGGACTGCGCCCCGGCTGCATTGCTGACGCTACTGACCGCGCTCAAATCCAGGAGCTGCTGAATTTGGGCGAGCTGACCCAGCGCGCTTGGGATAAGGGCGTGCAGGTCATGGTTGAGGGCCCCGGTCATGTGCCCTATAACCAAATCGCGGCCAATATGCAGCTACAAAAGCGCCTGTGTCACGGCGCTCCCTTCTATGTGTTAGGGCCCCTAGTAACCGATGTTGCTCCTGGCTATGACCATATTACTAGCGCTATTGGCGGAACCCTGGCAGCGGTGAGCGGAGCGGATTTCCTGTGCTATGTAACTCCTGCTGAGCATTTAGGCTTACCTGATTTGCAGGATGTGCGTGAGGGCGTTATCGCAGCACGCATCGCAGCCCATGCTGCTGACTTGGCTAAGGGCAATAAGCAGGCTTGGGAATGGGATTTGGCTATGGCTAAGGCTCGCAAGGTCCTGGATTGGCCTGAGCAGCTACGTCTAGCCATCGACCCGGTTAAGGCTACCGAATATCGCCAGCGTAAGAATAAGAGCGATGATGAGGCTTGCTCCATGTGCGGCGATTATTGCGCTGTTAAAATCGTGGGCCAGTATTTGGAAGAGCATATGCGTAAAAAATGAGAGGGTTCAAATTAACGCTCAAGTAAAGAACAATTAGATATTGTCTAGTAATCCACTCAAAAAGTTCCTAGAAATGCACAAAAGTGTTATTCGAGGAACTTTTTGCCTTTATGGGAATCGGAAAAACTCCTGAAATAATAAATGTGTCTAGATTGAAAAATAAAATTGAATTTGGTATAATGATAGACGTAGATGTGTATCCGAAATACTAATCTCGCTTTGTAAAAATGTCCCAATACCACAGAAAAGGAGTGTCATATATTGTGTTAAAAAAATTTATGGCAAGTTTGGCTGTTGCAACTTTTTGCTTGACTTTGACTGCTTGTAAAATGCCCTGGGAGGATGCTAAAAAGGAAAAGACATCCACCGTTACTACTACTACTACTACTACTACCGGAACACCCGATGCGCTTCCAACCAGTTATGGTAAGGCATTGACTGCTTATTCCTATTTAAATACAGTTGCCGTTACCGAAAATATGTCGGTTAAGGTTTATGTGGATGGTACTGCTTCGATGGCTGGTTATACCAATAAAACTGCTCCTTCTGTTTATAAGGATATTATTAAAAGCTTGGAGCCTTTATTCCATGCCAGGTGGAAAAGCAATAAAATTGAGTTCATACGCTTTGGCGATTCCTATGTACCCTTTAACGGTGAAGAGTTCTTAAAATTTGAGAAAGAAGACTTTTATCAGGACAAAGATACTCGTCTTGACAATGTAATTAAGGATACTGACAATAGAAACTTAAGCATTATTATTACCGATTTGTTCCAAACTAATCAGCATTATACTAGCCTAAGTAATGCTTTGGAGTCAAAATGCTTTGGCAATCAAGCTGATAGGAGCTTTGCCATTATTGGCGTAAAAAGTCAATTCAAGGGTAAGATTTACGATGTAGCTAACCATGCACCGGTAGAGTATAGCTCGGAAGAGGGGAATGTTGGTACCTATAGACCATTGTATATGCTGGTTATCGGTAATGACGTAGATGTTAAGGTGTTTGCTTATGAGATACAACGAAAGTTTTCTGACTTAAAGGTTAGCCTGTTTACGAATGAATATGGCCATAACAATGCTCTGTCCTTAGGTGAAGCTTTTGGTAAGACCAAGGGTGGATTCCAAAATAAGGGCGATAAGGATGGCAAGGCAAAGGATGGCATTATCCATATTAAAGCTAAGTCCGGTGATAAGGTAAAGGATAAGCTTGTTTTAGTGGGTAAAAAATTACCTGTTGGCATTCCACATGATTACGATGTTGAAGTAATCAACTTGGAGAAGCTGACTAATGACAGTAATCAGGGTATAGTAGATAAAATTTTGAGCTTTTTCTTTGATGATAAGGCAACATTTAAAAAGGTTGATAACAAGGATTTGGTTACTGGCACAGTGAATTTGGCCTATGATGGTGCGGACATTAAGTCTACAGTAGATTTATCTGTTGATGCTAAAAAGGATAACGAAGGCAAATATAAAGTTACTTTAGGCCTATTTACTTCTCGTGAAGACTATGTTAATAGTCAGAATGTTTTCGATGCTTGGAATTTTGACGAAAACAGAGTACCCGGCAGCGATGCTGAAATAGGACAAAAGACCCAGAGCATTTCTGCATTTACTAAGTTGGTTGCGGATAAGCATTACATGCAGGATAAGCCTGGTATGCGTAACATAGTATTCTATCTGGATATCGAATAATTATAAGTATAAAGGAGAGTGTTTATTATGGCAGCAATCATGGGTGCATTAGTGGGTGTTTGGTTGTTATTTTTCGCAGCGTGGGGCAATCTACATGATATTGTACCTCCTGGAAGAATGACCCAGGATAGCTATGCTTTGCAGTATATGATTATCGGTGCCATTGTTTGTGTGGCAGGTGCTGTGGCAGCTAGTATGTGGTTTAGTTCTGCTCGAAATTATGGTGGACGTGGCAGCTTAGGTACAAAGTATCGTAGCTTGATGGCATTGCCTTTGGTAGTTGGTGGCGCTGGTATGGGTTACCTGATGTTCTTAGGTGCCGGAGATGCAGGTGTAAACTACGTACTTACTCTTTTAGCTGGCCTTTTAGTTTACATTATTGCTGCTTGCTTGGGTACTCCTGCGGCAGGCAGAAAATATCCGCCGTTCGGTTGATAAGGGGAGCAGATAAAGATGAAATATTATTTGATTAGTATAGGTGGAACAGGTGCTAAATGCTTAGAGGCATTTGTACATATGAATGCTGCCGGATTGATGAAAAATCGTGGTGAAATTAAAATAATTTATGTGGATCCTGATGCAAGCAATGGTAATCTTGCCAAAACCAAGAATACAGTTGCTGCATACATTAATGCTTATAGGGGTGCATCCCAGGAGAATAACTTTTTCAAGAATCCCCTGTCTCCTGAGGAAATAACCTGGAATCCCGTACCTGATGGCTCTAATGCCAATTTGTTGACTATTTTTGATCGTCCTAACATGGATGTCAAAGCAGAAAATCTAGACTGCTTGTTCGATGTGTTGTTCTCTGAAGAAGAGCAGAATACTAGCCTTACGGAGGGCTTCCGCGCCCATCCTTCTATTGGTGCAGCCGTTATCGGTGCTAATATGAATATGGATGAGGATGGCTCTGTGTGGAAAAGCATGGTCAATGATATTGGTGAGCAAGAGGCAAGAATTTTCTTCTTTGGCTCTGTTTTTGGTGGAACCGGTGCAGCTGGCTTCCCCAATATTGCCAAGATCATTAGAAAGTATTTCAACGATAAAGCGGCTAATAATAATCCTGATAGTAAAAACATCAAGAAGGATTGCAGAATTAGAATGGCTGGCTGCTTGATGTTGCCTTACTTCACTTTCCCTAAAGCTTCTGAGGCAGATATGGTAGATCCTAACGATCCGACCAAGAGAATTATTGTGCCTGATTCTGGTAAGTTCTTGGCCAGCACCTATGCTGCTTTGAATTATTATGATACCAGTGATTTGGTAGGCGATGTATTTGATGCTGTTTATCTGTTGGGTGATAAACAGTTTGTTAATATTGATAAATATAAACCTGGTCGTGCCGATCAAAGGAACAAGGCGCATTTCTTAGAGATGTTGGCCGCTTTGGCTGCTTTAGAATTCTTCAATAAGGATAGCAAGGATAAATATTTTGAAGAAGCTAAATGCTATATGCTGGCTATGTTGGGCAATGATTTTACTTGGAAGGATTTGCCCCCTGTTTATTCTGGCTGTGACATTGAAGCAAAATTGAAGACATTTATTCGCATGGCCTATATGTATAGATCCATGGTTTATCCTAAGCTGGAGGAATGCTATCAGGATGAAGAAAAGTATAAGGACAATGATTGGATTAGTGGTTTCTTGCATGAGATTAGGCCTGTGCGCAGTAAGCTGAAATCTCTTTTCAAAAAAGAAGAAGATCAGGCCTATATTACAGATGAAAACCATAAGATTATTGTAGCTTTCGAGGAGTACTGCGTAAAATTCTTGGATTGGTTGAAGGACTTCACTTACAGCGAAGAACCTGCCATGCTGCGCTGTGGCAAGCTCATTAATGAGGGTACCTATGCTTACGATGATAGTAAAACCTATGAGGAAAACTTAACTGCAGCAGAGGGTAGTAAAGTAATTAAGCCGGAGGAAATTTTTGTAGAGAAGGCTAATACTACCTTTGATGGTGGAGAAAATAATTTCCTGCAGCAGATGGTTAATTCTGATGCTGAAGCTAAGGGTGTAAAGCCTATGCTGGCAATGGTTTATGATTTGTGCAAAGATGGAAAGGAGGTAAAATAAGCCATGTCTGTGATTTTATTGCCTATTGAAGCAGTCAACTGTGCGTTTGAAGCAGGCACTGCTAATGGTTCTGATGTCGCTAAATGGACTTCTCCTACTAAAAATAGCTTGGGTGACCTTGTTACCGACTTGTCAGAGTTTAAGCAAAAGGTTGATGTTACCTCTATTCCTGATATTTGGGCCGGCCCCAAGGCCTTCGAGGCCCAATTGATTGATGACGTGGAAGACCAGCGTACCAAATGGAGAGCGGTTTTAGCTATCATTGGCTTACGCAAGGTTATGCGCTTCAATTTAAAAATTAAAGCTATTAAGGTGCCTAAGGTAGGGTCCCCTGTTTATAATAATAAGAATACCCATCCCTTTTTGAAGGTTGTTGCTCGTCTTATGGATAAGGAGTTCACTAATTATCCTGGTGGAGACACTATTCATTTGATTTGCAGTGGCAGCAAAACTATTGCTATGGTATGGCCCAACTCCATTATTTATCCTATTTCTGGAGCTGGTGTGAATGCTCCCTGGTGGGATGGAGTAAAATTCCATGACCCTTCCCAGAATAAGGAAATTTCTGAGCAGGAAGCAGTGGAAGCAGCAGATAAGGGTGAGGAGCCTGTTGTATCTGGATGGTTAAGTGAGCAACAGCGCTATATTTTGGCTAAATGGCTCAAAAAAATTAGAAATAATGTTGCTTTGGGAAATACTTCTACGGCCACAGAGATGAGTGGATGCTTAAAGAATTATATCAAGGATTTAGGCTATAACATGGAAGAAATTCCTGATGAGGATGATCCTGAAAAGCTAGTATTTACTGATGAAGATAAGGATTTTGTGATCACAGGCTACGGTAGTATGCTTAGCCAGGTTTACTCCACTCCTTCCTCTAAAGAAGATCTAGATTTATCTAATATTCGACTGGATTGCATCGATAAAAAGAAGAAGAGACATATTCTTGTTATTGACAAGGCCATTGCTGAGCAATGGAAGATGCAGGCTAGCAATATAGTATGCTTTGGTGCTACCGATTTAGGCAGTGCTATTGAAATGATTGGTAATGAGGCCAAAAAGAGACAGTTTTTGGAGGAGTGCAAGCTAGCTAATTATGGCGCAGAATTATGGACTGCCGATGATTTTTTCACCAATAAGATTGCCTATATTACAGGCTTTGCCGCTAACGCTAATCCTTTCCCCAATTCTTTGACGGAAACTGATGAGTACAAGGGCAAGTTCTGCTTTGACTTTGGTAAAAACAATTTACAAGAATTTATTCTGCCCATACGCAAAGAAGTATTGGATTTTATAGCTCCTGAGGATTTAGTAAAGAATATCATTATTGAGCGTGAGAGCTCCAATAGTCCTATTAAGGTTTCCTTGCTGGTGGAGCTTTCTGGCTGTGGTTCTGAGGGTACAAAACAAGCTGTATTGTTATCCAAGGTATATGAAGAAGCAGACATTGTAAAACGTACTGCTGTTCCCAACGTACAAATTTGGCCGAATTTTAAGGCAGATTGCTGGAAGCAGTATTATGTATTTACTGGTACGGCTTTGGAGCCCAATCTGACTATTGAACCGGCCTGGACAGATGAAAAGCTGGAAAATGGTGAAAAAGTAGAAAACCTTAATTTTGAAATTAAAGCAAGAGAAATTAAGGTTAGATTGCGTCGCGGTGCTAAATTCCCGTCTATTTTCGTATGTAAAAATATTGAAAAACAACAGGCTGATCCTGTAGGCTTAATTTGTATGAATGAAGCTAATCTTGAAGTTCCTAAAGATAGTAATGAAAGAAGGACTAGCTACATTGGTGTTGACTTTGGTACAACTAACTCTGTTGTTTATTATGCGAATAATTTCGGTAATGATGCTATTCGTGAGCAGATGCATTTTGAGGACAGACATTTTGCCGTTACTAGAGTCAAGGAGGATAATAAAGACGATTTAAGAAGATATTTCTTGCCGGCTAGCCAACAGCCAGAAACCGTAAGAGGTGTCACCACCAATTCTATTCGTACAATTTTCCATGATTTTAATTTGGCTGATGAAAACCAGATTGAGAATTTCGAACAACCATTGGTATGGGGCAACATTTATTATCTGGAAAATGGACAAAATGTATCTGATGATCTAGTAGTTATTGATGAACTGAAGGGTAATATTAAGTGGGATAATAAGCAGGAAGAGGATACTAACGAAAAGCGTATGCATGCTTTTGTACATCAGCTTTGTATGCAGGCTATGGCTGAAGCTGTAATGAAGGGTGCCAAAAAAGTATTCTGGCAATATTCCTGGCCCACTGCTTACGACGAAGATAAGCAAAGTAACTATGAGAAGTTCTGGACTACTACCTTAGTCGATGCTATGAATGACATAGCTCCGCTTTCTAATAGTGAAGATGTGCGTCAAAAAACTGAAAGCTTGTCCATGGCTGATTACTTCCAAAAGGGTGTTGATGAGAATGATAGGGCTAACGCTTTCTCTAAGGGCTTGTTGACCATTGATATTGGTGGCGGCTCTACAGATATAGCTGTTTGGAAGGGCAATAATGGTAATGACCAACTGAAAAATTGGCATCAATGCTCCTTTAAATTGGCTGGTACCGATATCTTCTCTAATTACATAAAAACTAAATATAGAAAAGTTTCTGATTTATTGAGTCCTTTAGGCGCAAACAATAGAAGCCTAAGGGAAAAATTTGAAAAGCTGACCGAGCTGGCTCAGGCTGCTAAGGAAAATGCCGGAAGCTGGAAAACCTTTGAACTGGAATTGGAGTCCATTCTGAAGTATTCTGAAAAAGAATTGATTCAGGGCATGGGTGTTGCTGCTTTCAGTGGCAGACAGTATCAGGAATTGAATACTGTAATGCGTGATATTGCGTTTGCCTTGGGTGGTATCTTCTACTATGCAGGCGAGATTATTGGTCATTTGCGCAAGGATCCTGACGGCACAATTAACTGTACAATAAATAGAGGCTTGCCTGACTGCTTTGTGGGCGGTAACGGTTCTAAGCTTTTGGATTGGGCGTCTAAAGGAGCCTTTGCCCAAAATGATAAGCTCAAGGTATTCCTGAGAGATTGCATTGTTTGGGGTATGCTGGATTGCATGCAAATCAAAGGCAGTGAACTCAATGGATTTGGTGTTAATCCTTCCATTAAGCAATCTGAATTACCGAAGCATGAGGTTTCCTTTGGCCTTATTAGTGGTGAGGGTAATAAACCTAATGAAGATACATCCGCAAATGCTGATGGCTTCATGACAGATTCTGATGATGGCTTTGGCAGTTTGAACGGTGGCTTTGACAACGATTTTGACAGTGATTTCGGTGGCAATGGTAACAGTGATTTCGATGATATTGATGATGCTCAGTCAATCAGTGGTAATGTTGAAGCGGAGGCTAACAAACATAAGAATAAATCCTATCCTGTTATCTCCGGTGAACTGTATTTCACTAGTGATGCGGGAGGAGAATCTTCTGATGACAAGATGATTACGGTTGACAATTTCACCAACAGAAGACTGCAAATTACCGTCGATTTCAATCCCAATAGGAATAGATTTGTTCGTTATTGCAAGGTGTTTAACCATGAAGTAGGTAAGTATCATCTTTTCAATGGCAAGAATATTGTCTTTAACAATACTCGTGGCACCAATGATTTGGTTAACATTTTTGATAAGGTAGCCAATGAATTGGAATCTAGGGTAACTAGAACAGGAAAAGGTGTTGTTGTTGAGCCTATCTTTATTATGGAGCTACGCGAAGCAATGAAGAAGCTGAGTAATTACTAAGAAAATAAAGGGTACCTTGAGTACCCTTTATTGTGTTATATAGGACTGGTAAAAGAAAATGAAGAATGCTGAAAATATTTCTATTGAACAATTAATAAAGAGAGTAGAGGTTTTGGAAGAAAAGCTACAGATGTTAAGTCAGATACTGCTGCAAGCTGGTCAAGCCGTAGAAATTACTGCTGAAGTAGTGCAGCAAGGAAATGAAAAACAGCAGGAGCTAGAGGTTAATGTGCCCATACAAGCTGCTCCTGTGGTGGCTGAATTACCTACTATTGCAAAGGAAGATGAAGAAGGCTTGCCCATGGATGTGGAGCAGAGCCTTTTTAAGAGCATAGATTTGTTTAGAGAGAAATACGCCTCTGGCAATGGCGAATACCATTTGTATTTAGATATTGCTAAGGATTTAATAAAAGAGCTCAAAAAATACCTTGATTGGAAGCAGGTGCCTGGTGAGCTTAAAGAAAGAATTTGCCTGGAAGAGGCTTATGACTCTAATATGTTTTATGCAGATTGCGAGCAAATCCAGGATGAGTTTATCTATTTTGTAGCTCCTGCAGAGCCAGACATGAAGTATAGTCAAAGAGACTTTATTAGATTGGCTCTGCCGTACTTCTTTGATATAACCTATGTACCGGCTTTAGATGGCAAATTAATCAATTTGCAAAAGCCAGCCGTTTTTGTGCAAGATGATAAGGGAACTTTTATCCTCAAAATGAAAGGCAAAATAGCTCTTGCCAGATAGGGAACAATACAGCTTTAGGAGGAATAGACATGTCCTGGAATGAGTTTGAAGAATTTGATACGGGGAACATGGGTAGAGAAAAATCAAATAATGATTTTGATGATTTTGGTGAAGAAAATAGTGGGATGACTTTTGGTGGCTTAGGTGATTCTGGTGCAGATGCAGGAGAAGACTATTTGCATTATGGCAAACAAGACTTTTTAAGTGCACGTTTTCCTGAAGCTTTTAAGAACTTTAATGAAGCTGCTGCCAAAGGCTGTGCCAGAGCATATTATTTCTTGGGGCTTATGTACTCAGAGGGCTTGGGAGTAACTGGAGATAGCAGCATGGCTATACAACAATGGGGTCTTGGCAGTGAAAATGATGATCTCCTTTGTCATATGTGCCTGATGGATGAAGACGAGTATATCGATATCTATGATGATGAAGAAAGCGAGGAAGCACAAGAGGCTTTAGCCCAGGCCGAAGAAGATAATTTTTTTGCTTTTCAACTAGCTAAGCTTTGTGATGATTATGAATGTGTATTGCTGGATGCTGAGCAGTTGAAGGAGTTTTTTGAACGTTCTGCTCAGGAAGGTAATATTTTGGCAATGTATGCGTTATATAAATTTTACTTCCAAGATAATAAACTTTCTGAGGCTAAAGATACATTAGAAGAGGCAGCTAAAAGACAGTATCCGCGTGCTATGATTAAGATGGGCGAGCTCTATGAAAATGGGCAAGATGGGTTCCCTCAAGATCTTGACCAGGCTATGAGTTGGTATTCCATGGCAAAGGACGCAAAGTGCAGTGAAGCTAATCTACATCTGGGCTTGATTTATTATAAGCGAGAGGAATACAAATCTGCTTTTACCTATATGAAGCGTGCAGCTAAGGCTGGACACGTGGAAGCCATGGTTAAGCTTGGTCTAATGTATAAGAATGGCTGGGGAACCAGGGTCAAGGTGGAGGAAGCTATGAGCTTATGGCGTCAGGCCAAGAGCAAAGGGTCTGCTGAGGCTGCAGCATATTTAGAGTCAGATGCTCCTGCTGCTGATGTTGGAATCAGTAAAGCTACTACAATAGTTCAAACTGTTGTCAATGCTGATGCAACACATGTTGCAGAGCCAGCAGATGAGTTTAGTACGGAAAATTTAGATGCTGTAAATTCATTGGCCGCAGCTGTTTCTGGGATTATCGCAAATAAACTGAGTCAAAAGGATGAACAAAAAGAACCAGAGACTCCCTATGCCAAGGAAATAGAAGCTATGAAAGCCGAAGGCCTTAGTCAACGGGATGTGGCTAAAGAAATAGTTGGCAGAATTGTAGGGGCAAAAAATATAGAATACTGGAAATTCTGTCCCCGTATTGATTCCAAGTATATAGTGGCAGCTAATAATAATTATGCCGGAAGAAATCTTCCCTTTGATGTGCTCGCAATTTTAGATGATGCTACTATACCTGCATTCATGGGAAGAAGTGGAATAATGCTGACGAGTAAGAAGCTCATCACCAGCAATGGTGTTAATACACTGTTAGAGAATATTAAGAATGTAGTTGTACAAGGGAGAACTATAGAGCTTGTTTGTGCTGATGGTAGTCAATATCAATATAATTCCAAAAAGACCTTCTCAGAAGGTGCTACCATAGAGAAATTACTTTTAGCATTAGCCCATGTTGCTAAAACCTATAGGAGTTGATTAATATGGAGAATAAAGAAAAATTCCTTAAATTAAAAAAGGACTTTTTAATTCGCTTAAGGGAAGATACTTGTACAGCTGCAGAATGTAACAAGATTTTTAAAGAAATGCAAGATGATGAAGGCCTTCAAGGTGTGATTGGAGCACTTTATGATGCGGAAGCGTTTAATGACAATTGTCTTGCTGAATATGCTGATTTGTGCATTGAGTTAGCAGCTAAGTCTAATGAACTAGGCGATAAGTCTTTAGCATTAGATGTTATCAGTAATGCAAGAACTTTTTTGTCTGATGAAGAAGCTAGTGTAGCAATAAAAGAAGACTTAGATTATTTAGAGACAGAGATTAAGAAACCCAAAGAAGTGAAGCCTGTTGAAGCTCCAAGCGCTCCCACTGAACAAGTAAGGGAAGAGATGGTGCAAGGTGGAGAAGAAAAAGCAAGTGGTTCTAAGAAAATGATTATGTATGGTGCCATTGCTGCTGTTGTAATTGCTGCTGTGGGATTTTTCGCATTTGGCGGTAAAAAAGATAATACTACACCGCCAACTGCTCCGGGTGGTAAGAATAAAGAAGTAGTTCAGCCTCCTGTTTCTAAAGGTCAAAAAGTGCTTATTACCTTCGATTTGCCGGAGGGCACGCAAATTACTTTGGATGGTAAAGACATTAGTGGTAGTACTGATGCTGAGGTTACCGTGGGCAAGCATAGCCTAGAATTAAAGCATGCTTTACTTGACCTTGATTATGACAAAAATCTGAATGTTTCCAATGCAGGAAAAATTGCGCTAGTAAAGGAATTCAAGTTGGGCGCTAATGTGAAAGCTGCTGCTGAAAATACAGTTAAGGATATGCTGAGTGATATTTTGCAACAGGCATGTACTAGTGAGAGCATGGTTATGAGCGCTTCCTTGTATACACCCATGGCAGACAAAAATGAGCGTATTACCAAAGCTCATAATGCTATGAGAAACTATGCTATGAAGAATTCTTTAAAAAGCATGCCTGTGGAAAATATTAACCTGGGCGAGCTAGAATTGATCAATAAAGATGGTGGCAAGAGCTTTTATATTAAAGGTGCGGCTGAACTATTGGGAGTAGCTGGTAAGGGTAAAAAGCTCAATTATACCGTCCAAACAACACTGAAAATCGAGAAAAATGCCTTGCTTGTGGATTCACTAGATGCATTTAAGGCACAAATAGCTAAATAAATAGGAGGGGACATCATGAAAAAAATAGCTATCCTTGTAGCTTTTATCTTGACATTGGCAATTACTTCTATTTGTAGTGCTTTTCAAATAGACCGTACTCAATGGATTAATTACGCAAATGTAAACAATATTGAAGCTTTCTATAATGAGAGCAGCATTAAGAATGATGGTAACGTGGCTAGGGTTTGGCTTTGTTATCATTATAAAAACTTCGATACCTACAGATTGATGTATAAAGAATATACTAAGGGCAATGATAGAGCTAGAATCCTAAAAACTCTGGATTACTACAGCGACGGCACCTTTAAACAGGGTAGCAGTAAGGTAGTAGAAAATGTTGCTTTAGGACTAAATGAAGATATGATAGTCCAAAGATTGTGGTAGGAGGATGAAAAATTATGAAACGCCTCATTTTATTAGTTTTGATGCTTGTAGCATGCTGTTCACAGGCATTTGCCTTTAATCCTGATCCCATCAGATATGAGTACATTGGTCGTAGAGATGTGGATAAAAGTTATATTTTTTATGAAATAGCAACAGCAAAAGCAGATGGCCAAAAGGCTATGTTGGTTTTATTGCAAGCCGACCCTAGAAACAGAACACTACGTTACTACAGGGGTGTTGTAATTGATCCAGTAGCCATGACCATCCGTGCAAGCCAATGTGAGCTTTATGATTATCGTGGTAATGTTCTAGAAACATTTTCCCTTCCTAATAAAGGGGTTCAATATAATAAGGGTGATTTAACAGATAAGGTTTATCAGGATTTGCTGAATAAGGGAATCGTTAGTGCCCCGGTGCCTAAGCCTGTAGAAGAAGTCGTTGTAAAGCCAACACCGCAACCTGTGGTCGAGTCTGTAGAAAGGCCCGTAGTGCAACCGACTACACAACCCAAGGAGGAAATTGTATACAGAGAACCTGTAAGAGAAGAGCCGGTACAACAAGCACAGCAAGAAGTAGTTCAATTACCTGATTATAAGAGTGCCTCTGTAGCAAACTGGGAGGAAGGCCTTTCTGGTGGCGCAGAAGCTCCTATCGTTGAGCTGCCGCCTGTAGAAGATGTAATCGCAGATTTTTGATAATACGAATAGACCATAATTCTTGAGGAGTGGTACTATGTTTAAAAAGTTCATTGGCGGGTTCTTGTTGGCGGTTATGCTGCAAGGCTCTGCTTATGCATCAACTTTTGCGAGTCCGGAAAAAGTTATTGTTCCCAATAAAGTGGGTGAGGTATATAGCAGTATTTCATCCAAGGTAACACGAAATCCAGATGATTATGAATCGGCCGAGGTTTTTGCAAACTTTAGGGAGATAAGAACCACTGGAATTAAAGCCAGAACAGTTTATCGTTCCAGCAATCCCATAGATATTCATGGCAATAAGGTTAGACATACCTATGCTGACAGATTAGCTATGGTAGCAGGGATTAAGACAGAAATTGATTTGGCAGAGAATGAAAATGAAGTTAAGGATAACTTTAAAAATTCCGGAACTAGAAAGAAATATTGCTATGGCTTGTATAAAAAAGGTAAAATATACAGCGTGCATTTGCGTGGAGATGGTCTAGAATCAAAGGATTGGCCCAATATTGCTGAAGCATTCCGCTTTATGCTTGACAACGATGGACCGTATTTAGTGCATTGCCGTCTCGGACGCGATAGAGCTGGCATATTTTCCATGCTTTGCTCAGCCTTAGCTGGAGCATCCATAGAAGATTTGCGCAAGGACTATTTGCAAACCTTCTGCAATTATTATCATATTAAACCGCAAAGCTATGAATATGAAATTCTTAGGAAGTTTAAAGCAGACAAGATCATTTACTACATAGCTCATCCTGAGTGTGCAAATGACTTACAGGGGGTACCTGATAATATCAGCTTATATGGTATTGTACCGGAAGAGGCTGCTGTTAATTTCTTTAAAGTGGCTTTAAAGTTTAGTGATAAAGAAATCAAGGATTTACAAGCCAAGTTAAAAGTTGAGAAGGATAATGAGGCTATGTTATAGTTTTATTAGGAGCGTGTGTTATCGTGATTAAAAATAAAGTATTATTATTTCTTATGAGCTTCCTTATGGTACTGTGCATAAATAACATAGGTTTTGCGCTTGCAAAAAAGGCTGAGGAAGAAATAAAACCTGTATGGATGCATTTACAAGATCAGGTTCTTCCTAGCGGGCACAATCCCAGTGGCACCAAGGTGATTTATGGAATGGATGTTGCATCCATTAGATTTCACAAGAGTAAAGCTAACAGAGGTGATTTTGGCTTTTGGTTAGCCGAAATTGTTAAAGCACAAAATGAAATTGTCTTAACATGGGTTCAAATTGCCAAAGATAAAAGCTACTATAAAGAAAAGGAAAGAAAAGTATTTTATCTAGATGGAACTTTAAAATCGGCTGAGGAGTTGGATGTTCAAAGAAGAATACCGATGAATGGCTCCGAGCCTTTCTATTATGCTCCGGATGTCTATAAAGAAAAAGCAAAAGCAACTGTATCCGATATGGAAATGCCAGAATTACCGGATGGCTTTAATAAAATGCTGCTAAAAGATAATAAAGTTGGGTTTGAGGATTGGTTATGCTTCTTGGATAATAGAGCTTCTGGTGTAGATGCAGATGAAAGCAACAAATTAGTATTGGTTACCTATGCGTATAATCCTGATGATAGGGTGTACTATAAAGGGAAGGTATATTGCCAACGTACTGGACCAACCAGCTACGAAAAAGTTGGCGGCGAGTTTGAGCTGTGCACCTACGAGGATAAGCTTCTTTCTCGAAAGGAAACTCAACAAGCATGCTTTGTATCAGATAAAGATGCAGAAAGTGCTGTACGAGATAAGTATATGTTTTATCGAGAAGAAAAGAAATAAGACTATATTGGGGTAACTCATGGAGAAAAATATTTTAGAATATATCGGTAAAAGCTTATACCAAACCAATATTCTTAAGGAAATGAAGCGTTATGTGGTTTTTCGCACTCGTTGTCGCTTGCATAGCAGTATGGTTAATGACTTGCTGGATTTTTTTGACGCTAATGAGCATAGAGAAAAGTGGCTTAGGGGCAATCCTTCCTTCGTGGAGCAGGCTACACGTACCTTCTTTTATAAGGGCTCTACTTGGGAGGAGCGCATGCAGCTAGTGAAGGACCATGTGCTGATTATGGAGCACTTCTTTAAGCCTGAGCTTATGGATGAGCTTTATGTTGAACATAAGCAAGTGCAGCTTTGGGAGGACTCTTACTTAGATAAGCCCTTAACCATGAGCCTGTGGTTCCATGCTGGTCAGCGCAAGGAGGGCTGCCTATCCTTGGTTTTGAGCTATGAGGGTGAGGAGCTTTACCAAATAATGTTCTGGTTCGCCAAAAATCCTAATGATGGCAAAAATGTAATTTATATTGGTGCATTGCAGGGCCCGCAAAATGGTAACGACCTAATTAAGGGCTTGACCAAAGCCTTCTTTGGCTATCGTACCAAGAATTTAATTTTCTACGGATTACGTAGCCTTGCCAAGGCCATGGGAATTGAAAGCATTTACGCAGTGGCCAACGAAGGCTATTATGCTATGAGCCATGTGCGCATGGACCGCAAGCTGAAGACGGATTTTGGCGCCTTTTGGCAGGAGTGCGAGGGTAAGCAATGCTCTGACAGACGTTTTTATATTATGCCTGTAGCGGAGTATCGTAAGTCCATGGAGGAGCTGAAGCCTTCTAAACGGGCCCAGCACCGTCGTCGCTTTGCCAAAATGGATGAGTTAGAAGCAGCTGTTGCGGAAAGCTTGTCCAATTTTCAAAAATAATTTGCATAGCTTACCTGTTTCTTGAGCAGGTAAGCTATTTTTTTAGCGTTGGTTATGTTATAATTATACATATATGGAAAACTCTGATTGGAGGTATGAAAATTGAAAAAACAGCTTACAACACTTTTGCTAACGTTTGTTTTTTGCTTTACGATGGTAATGCCCGGCTTTGCAGCTGAGACCAATGTACCCGTAGCCGACAAAATTGGTGCTATGGAAAAAATGCTTTATGGTACGGAGCAGAGTGGTTCCTTGATCCAGCGCATGGATAGCCTTGAGGACGATGTTTATGGCGCTGTTACTACTGACTCTATTTTAAATCGTGTGGATAATATGTATGATTATTTGGAGGGCAGTCCTGAAAATGGTGAAGCCTCCTTTGCTACTAAGCTGAATGTGGTGGAATGGCGTATTAATGAAAGCATGTCTGGTGGCCCTGCTAAAAATCGCATTGAAGCTCAAGAAAAGCTGCTCAACGGTCAAGTGCAAAACGGTTCCTTGTCCGGGCGTTTGGAAGAGCTCTTGAAGCTTGCTTCTTATGCCGATGGTAAGGTTCCCGTACAGCAGGTTACACTGCCCAAGGATTCCGTATTTAAGATTAGCTTTACTAGTGAAATGAGCACCAAGATGAGCCGCCAAGGCGATAAGGTGAGCTTCAAGGCTGCCGATAATCTGTATGTAAATGATGTTTTGGTACTGCCTAAAGGCGCTACCGGCGTTGGTGTAGTTAAAAAGGTTGTACAACCCGGCATTTTCGGCAAGGACGGCCGCATTGATATTACCTTTACCCACATCTATGGTGTTGACGGTACTAAGATCCCTCTGACCGTGGGCGAATTGGCTCAACAAAAAGCTGAAAGCATTGCGGGCGCAGCCGGTGCAGCTATTGGCGGTATGGTAATTCTGGGCCCAGTGGGCATCGTTGGCGGTGCTTTTGTTAAAGGTAATAGTGTGACTATTCCTGTGGGCTGCGAGACCTTTGTACAGACTAGCGAAGATGTATCCTTGCAGGGTGTGGTTCACCAAGAGTCATAGTAGTTAGTATTGCAATTACTTGATTTGATAAAATAATTAAATCACAAAAAGCTCACTCTAAAAAAAGAGTGGGCTTTTTTGTTGTGTTTGTGCTATAATGTTAAGTGGATTATTGTGTGTATTTTTCGATTATAAGACAACGATTTTGATACAAATTATAAAGGAGAATTTTCATGAAGAAAGCTTTTCTTACCATAGCACTAGCACTAGGGATGTGTGTTCCAGTCTATGCTGCGCAATATACTAATTCTGAGTCTGACCGTTATAATAGCCCAGCTTTCGAAGAAGATGAGGACAGGGTTGCTACCAATAAGGCTGTAGAGCCAAAGAAGTCAAAAAAAATGGCTAAAGAGGCCGGTGAGCCAATGCCTATTAAGCTGAGTGCAGACCATGCCGAATATGACAATACTAGCGGTGACTTTCATGCTACTGGTAATGTAATAATAATCCAGGGTCCCGAAAAGCTCTTGACTACTGCTGCAGTGGGCAACATGAAAACAGGCGATGTGTGGCTCAAGGAGGGTGGAACCTTAGTAGAAGGTCAGAGCACCATGAAGGGTGAGTGGGTGCACTACAATTTCAACAGTAAAACAGGTGAAATTAAGCAAATAAATGGTAAGACAGTCAAGGAGTTTTATGATGCTCCCCATGCCACCATCTATCCTGATAAGATTGTGGTGGATGAGGGCGGTAGGGCTTCCCTCTGTCCTGCCAAAAAGCATCCGCCTTGCTTATCCATAACTGCTAATACCTTTGAAATTTATCCTAAAGATAAAATAGTTGCTCATGATGTTAAGGTTTTTGTTAGAGGTAAGCATATTTATTCCCGCGATTTATGGATTAATAGATTTAATGATAATCAGACTAAGATTTTGCCTCGTGCTGGCTATGACGGCGATAATGGTACTTATTTGGGCGTAGAAATTGGTCAACCTCTTAGTGAGAAGACCAATTTAAATGCTGAGCTAACTCAATATAGTAAAGCTGGTTTTAGATCCCTATATAAGATTGACCATGATGAGCGCAACTTCCGTGTTTCTTATCTATATGGTTGGGATGAGGATGATGATGTCTGGTACAAAAAGCAAAATACTTGGCGGATTGATTACAAAAATCACCACATTATTGATGGTTTACCCTTGAGTTATTCTGCTTATTACGAATATGGTTTATGGAATCGCTATGATGTGGAAACTAAGAAAACAGGTCCTAAGAGCTGGCACAAGGAATATGCTGTATATTTAAATCACGACCCCATTTATCTTTTTAATTCCAAAAAAACAGTACTGAATTTGACCGTAGGTAAAAAATGGATTAATGAAAGCTATACAGGCGATACTCTATCTACTGATATGTATTATGCAACCTTAGGACAAAAGCTGGCTCCTCAATGGCGCACATGGATTGGTTATTATCGCGAAAAACAAACTAGTGCTTTATTTGATATTGGCCAGCCAGATATGGCTCGCGAGCTGCGCAATGGTTTGCAATGGGCACCGGATAGCAAGAATATTGTCAGCATAATTAATCGTTACGATTTGGGGAAACACAGCAATTATGAAACCGATTATCGCTGGCTGCATAAGTTCTGCTGCTGGGCTCTGGAGTTCACCTTTGAGCAAGAGCATTATGAGAAAGGTGATAATTCCTTTAAGGTAATGTATTATTTCTACAATCTGTAAGTATGAGGTAGGTTATGGAAAAGATTATTAAACAACGCTTTTTGGACCATCTTGAGGTGGCTCAGGCGGTGATGCAAAGTGAAATTATGAGCCAAATTGAGACCATTGCTGGGGCTATCAGAAAAGCTTTGGCTGAGGGTCACAAGGTGCTCTTTTGTGGTAACGGTGGCAGCGCGGCGGATAGCCAGCATTTGGCTGCTGAATTCGTAGGTCGCTTCCAAAAGGAGCGCTGTGGCCTGCCTGCGATTGCGCTTACAGTTGACACTTCTATTTTGACTGCTGTGGGCAATGACTACGGCTTCGACAAGGTTTTTGTGCGCCAGGTTGAGGCGTTGGCACAGCCTGGTGACGTCTTGATAGGAATTTCCACCAGTGGTAATAGTCCCAATGTGGTAGCGGCCATTGAGCTTGCCAAAACCAAGGACGTATATTGTGTGGGCATGACTGCTGCCGGTGGCGGTAAAATGGCTACCTTATGTGACGAATGCATTGCTGTGCCCGCTAAGATTACGGCCCGCGCCCAGGAAATGCATATTTTGATAGGCCACATTTTATGTGAGCTAGTGGATGGTGAATAATTTGGGCTTAGCTGTAACAACTTTTTTAGCAGAGCAAATTAAAAATGTACGCATTGCCGTGCTTGGCGACGTGATGCTGGATAGATATTTTCACGGCGAGGTAAAGCGCATCTCCCCAGAGGCACCGGTACCGGTGACGAAAATTAATCGCATTAAGTCCGTGCTAGGCGGTGCGTCTAACGTAGCTGCCAATCTGGCTCATTTGGAATGTCAGGTTTTCATGGGCGGGGTGACCGGTGATGATGAAAACCGCGTGCTCTTAGAAAAGCTCATGGATGAGGCAGGCATTAACCACAGTGGTTTAGTAAGAAGTGCTCGCCGCAAAACCATTACCAAGCTGCGCGTGCTAGGCGGTAACCAGCAAATGCTGCGCCTCGATTTCGAAGAAACCGGCGATTTGTATCCTGAAGAAATTGTGGAGCTGCGCCAATGGCTGGCTACTCTTTTGGATCAGGGCTTGGACGGCATTATCGTTTCCGACTACGCTAAGGGCGTGTGCTCCGATGATTTTTGCCAATGGGTGATTAGCGAGGCCCATGCGTATAATATTCCTGTTCTCATCGACCCCAAGGGCGCGGACTGGACTAAGTATCGTGGCTGCGATTTTATCACTCCCAATTTGAAGGAAATGTGCGAGGCAGCAGGCTGCACTCGCGATAATGAAGACGGCGCGGTGGTGGAAATGGCCCGCGCTGCCAAGGATAAATACCACATTAAAAATGTGGTGGTTACTCGCAGCGAGCGGGGCATGTCCCTTGTGAATGATGGCGAGGTGCTGCATAGTCCGGCCACGGCCATCGAGGTTTTTGATGTGTCGGGCGCAGGCGACACGGTAGCAGCTACGCTGCTGGCCGGCGTCGCCGGCCAGCTGGAGCTGGCGGACGCCATCTACATGGCCAACCGAGCCGCCGGCATCGTGGTGGCGAAGGTTGGTACCTATCCCGTGCATCGGGACGAGCTGCTGAAGGATTTGCTCACCGAGGAGCGCAAGCAGGGCCGGGGCTACAGAACCTTGAGCTGGCAGGAAATCGCTTCCTTGGCTGCAACTTGGAAGGCTTGCGGTGAGAAAATCGTCTTTACCAATGGCTGCTTTGATATCCTCCATGTGGGCCATGTAACTTATCTGGAGAAGGCGCGTAATCTGGGCAAGCACTTGATTGTAGGCCTGAACACGGATGCTTCCGTGCGTCGCCTAAAGGGCGCAACTCGTCCACTAGTACACGAGCTGGACAGAGCAAGAGTGCTGGCAGCCTTGGCTTGCGTGGACGCGGTGGTTTTGTTTGACCAAGACACGCCCACAGAGCTTATTGAAAAAATACGCCCAGATATCCTGGTCAAGGGCGGAGACTATCGTCCCGACCAAGTAGCAGGCCGTGAATATGCGGGCGAGGTACGCATTATAGAGTTTGAAGATGGCTATTCCACAACCGGAGTAGTTGAAAAGATTGCCAACATGGTGAAGGAGGGCAAATTATGATTATTGTAACTGGTGGCGCCGGCTTTATCGGCAGTAATATTGTGAAGGGTCTTAACGACCGTGGCTGCGATGATATTTTGGTAGTTGATAACCTGACCAATATGGTGAAATTTAAAAATATCCAAGGCCTTAAGGTACACGATTATATGGATAAGTATGCCTTTATGGATGCTTTAAAGGCAGGCAAATTTAATCATGAAAAAATTGATGTTATTTTCCACGAGGGCGCTTGCTCTGACACCATGGAATACAACGGCAAATACATGATGGAAAACAATTTTGAGTACACCAAAAATGTACTCCATTTCTGCTTGGATCGCAAAATCCAATTGATGTATGCATCCTCTGCTTCCACCTATGGCAGCGGCGCTCACGGCTTTAGAGAAGAGCCTGCCTGCGAGGAAGCTTTGAATGTGTATGCCTTCTCCAAGCTTTTCTTTGATAATTATCTGCGTCGCTTGCTGCCTACGGCTCAAAGCCAAGTAGTTGGCTTGCGTTATTTCAACGTCTATGGTCCTCAAGAAAACCACAAGGGTAAAATGGCTTCCATGATTTACCAAATGTATAATCAATGGAAGGCCGAGCATAAGGTGCGCCTCTTTGGCGAATATGATGGCTATGGTCCTGGCGAGCAAACCCGTGACTTTATCTATGTAAAGGATGTTGTGAAGGTTAACTTCTATTTCTGGGATCATCCGGAAATCAGCGGTATTTTTAACTGTGGTACCGGCCATGCTCATCCCTTCAACACCTGCGCTAAGGCAGTGCTGAACCATTTTGGCAGCGGCGAGCTAGAATATGTGCCCTTCCCCGAGGTTTTGAAGGGTAAATATCAAAGCTTTACCGAGGCTGATGACACCAACCTCTTGGCAGCAGGCTATGACGGCGGCTTTACTCCCATCGAAGAGGCTGCGGAGGAGTATTGCCAAATTTTGGATAAGACCGGCGGTTACTATGTCTATGAAAGATAAGGCCGTATTTTTCGACCGTGATGGCGTGCTCAATGTGGACGTGGATTATCTGTATAAAATCAGTGATTTGCGTTGGGTTGAGGGTGCTCGTGAAGCTGTGGCTTATTTGACGAAACTGGGCTATAAGATTTTTGTGGTTACCAACCAGAGCGGTATTGCCCGTGGCTATTATACTGTGGACCAAATGCAGGAGCTGCACGACTTTATGCAGCAGGAAATTACAGCCTGCGGTGGTAAAATCGAAAGGTTTTATTATTGTCCACACCATAAGGAGGGCAAGGTGGCGGAGTTCGCTCATGATTGCGACTGCCGCAAGCCCAAGCCCGGTATGCTAAATCAAGCCTTTGCAGAATATGCCTTGGATAAGGAGCAATGCTTCTTAATTGGAGATGGTGCACGGGATGTGGAGGCGGCTGAGGCTGCTGGAATAAAAGGCTATCTGTTCAAGGGTGGCAATTTATTAGAGTTTGTTAAGAATATAGTGGAGTAATAATTAGTAACAACTATGGAATATAACAATATTTTACTTATCAAAATGAGCTCTCTGGGCGACATATTGCACACTTTGCCCTTTGCGGCAGCGCTACGTCAGCGCTACCCCAAGGCGAGGATTACTTGGCTGGTGCATCCACAATTTGCTGGCTTTGTGCCGGATGCACCTGTCATTGATGAAGTGCTTTATTTCGACAAGGTAAAATTTAAGAAAATGGGCTTCTTTGGTAAGCTAAAATATTTTCGCGAAATGAAGGCGCTGCTCCATAGCAAGCATTTTGATTTGGTAATTGATATGCAGGGCCTGTTTAAAAGCGCAGTGCTGGCTGCGATTAGTGGCTGCAGTAACCGTATTGGCTATTGTGAAATGCGCGAGGGTAGTGGTCTTGTGAGCCGCGCCATCGGCGGGTCTCATAGCAAGGACCACGTTATCGAGCGCTATCTGGATGTGGCTCGTTATTTGGGAGCCAAGGTAGACAGCCTTGAGGATGTGCAGTTCCCCATGCCTGACTTGAGCAAGGAAAGCGAGAGCGTCAAGGCAAAGCTGCGCCAGCTGGGCTGGAGCGGCGGTGCTTACGTGGTTATCGTGCCAGGGGCACGCTGGTGGACGAAGGAGTGGCCTGTGGAGCATTACGTGGCCTTGGCCAAAAAGCTGGTGAACGAAGGCACCAGCGTAGTCTTGGCCGGTGGGCCCGATGATGCCAGCAAAGGCAAGGCCATTGCGGAGCAATGTCCCAGCGGCCTGGTGCTAGATATGACGGGCAAGACCTCCTTGCGCGAGCTGGCGGCTCTCATCAAGGATTGCAGCTTTTATATTAGCGCAGACACTGGTCCGCTGCACTTTGCAGCGGCGCTAAAAAAGCCCTTGGTGGCCATGTATGGCCCTACCAAGGCGGATAGAACTGGCCCCTATGGCAGCAAAAATTCCGAGGTTATTTTATCGCCCGCGCCCTGCGCGGGCTGCTTGAAAAAAAATTGCCAAAATTGGCATTGTATGCACGACATAACCCCGGAGATGGTATACGAAATTTATCGAAATAAGGTGAAGGCGCATGGCTAAAGCAGTGGAATTGAATGGCAAAAGAATATTAGTAACATTTTTGATGCATTTGGGTGATTTAACTCTGACCACTCCCTTTGTCCATGCTCTGCGCAAAGCAGCACCTGATGCACACATCACCTTTTTGGCAGACGAAAAGCTCAAGGATGTAGTACTCCACAACCCCTATTTGGACGAGGTCATTACTATCGACAAAAAAGGCCGCGACAACAGCCTGCTCGCGTTGGCTGCTTGTGCTCGCCGTTTAAGCAAGATGGATTTTGATGTACTCATTAATCTGCATCCCAACGAGCGTTGTTCATTTATTTGTGCGATGACCAAGGTAAAGCAGCGTTGTGGTACTACCCATACCATGTTTAAGCCTGTGTGGGATGTGTTTACGCCCTTGAATCGCAAAATTCATGCGGCGGATATGTATTTGGATGTTCTGACCCAAATGGGTGTGCAGAATATAGAACACAATGGTCTGGAGATTTTCCCTAGCGAGGAGCATTTCGCTCATGCCGAGGAGTTTTGGCGCGACCATGGCGTTTTTGGTAGCGATAAGCTGGTGGGCTTTAATATTGGCAGTGCAGTGGTGACCAAGCGTTGGGCACCGGAGCGCTTTGCCAAGGTAGCCGATACCCTCGCTGCTAAGGGCTACAAGCCAGTTTTTTTCGGTGGTACCATGGATGAGGAGATGGTGCAGGAGGCTGTTAGTTTTATGCAGACTACGCCCGTTGTGGCAACGGGGAGCTTTACTATCGGCGGCTTGGCTGCTGCTATGCGACGCTGCAGCTTGATTATTACCAATGATAGCGGCCCTATGCATGTGGCTATTTCCCAAAAGGTGCCCATTGTGGCCATGTACGGACCTTCTAGTCCTAAGCTTTATGGCCCCTATACCGAGGATGCAACCATTGTGACCGCCGTGCCGCCCTGTCCGGGCTGTGCTGACGGCATGAAGCATAAATGCAGCGATATGCAGTGCATGACCCGTCTTACAGTGGAGCAGGTTGTGCAGGCTGCGGAAGCGATGCTGGCAAAGCATGGTGAGGCTCATGAGTAAGCAGCTGACGATTAACGGCGAGCTTTTGCTTTTGTGCGAGCGTCTGGAGATGGCCCAGTTTGTACATGTTTATTTGCAATATTTGTTTCGTCAGGGCGTCAATCTGCCTCCGGTGCAGCTCTTTAATTATCGAGGCTTGGAGCAGCTGGCTGGCTTGGCAGAGCGCTTGCCCAAAATTCCCGGCAGTAGTCAGGTAGAGAAGATATTGATTTTCGCTGATGCTCAGGATGATTTAGAAAATAGAAAAAACACAATCTTAGATGTGCGTAGTAGTCGCTTTTTTAGAACAAGGGATTACTGCGCGCATTTTTTCTTTCCCGGAAGACGTACTGGCAAGCGTTGGCGCAATGGCTATCTGGAGGATTTGCTGCTTGAAACGCTGGCTGAGGATGCTTGCGAGGGTAGCGATCTCAATAATTTGCTCAATATGGCGCGGGAATATCTGATGAGCGTGGAGCGGATGCGCAGAATAGTGCGCTCTGAAGTGCAGTTTGTACAGCAGTTTGAGCATAATTCCAAAGCGTTAGGCTGTGGATATGCTGATGTTTCTAGTAAGAACGATGCTAAAATTTGTATGCAAGGCATTGCTAGAGTTTTTACAAGTTGTGAGAATGATAGCTCTTTTAAGTTTACCAATCCTGGTCGCCATTTACTCTACACTTATTTTGCAGGAACAGAAAAATTTGTAGGCTGTTCTTTGGCCGAGGCTGCCAAGCGGGGCGCCTTTGATTTTGAACATGAGCGCTATGCTGAATTGAAAAAATGCTTGCTGGAGCTGGGAGGAGAATAAAGTGATGCTTAACAAACAGGAGCAACAGAATAAAAGAAAAGTTGTGCCCAATCTCTTTGATGTAATCCCGGTTGGCTTTTTTAACTATCTCGCTAGTAATAGTAATCATAGAATATATGCGGATTGTTTACAGGTTATTTATGACGAATATGATAGGGAAATATCTTATAGGATCCCCCGTAGCAGATTGCGCGATGCCTTATCCATATATCTAATGGAAAATCATGTAGAGCTAGATGATGAGAATACTAATATCAGTAATAACTATAATGATATGGCCAGTGCTGTACTGCGTAAGTTTGCAGCT
The DNA here is from genome assembly GCA_034086985.1 of Phascolarctobacterium sp. GTDB lineage: Bacteria > Bacillota > Negativicutes > Acidaminococcales > Acidaminococcaceae > Phascolarctobacterium_A. The sequence continues at coordinate 82,709 of JAXDZG010000003.1, read as the reverse complement.
AAAGATGTGGGTTGGTTAGAGGAAGAAACCGATGATATGACCTACGAAAAGCATATTGTCATGACTGAGGCAGGCCTACAATTGGCAGAGTTTTTGTCAGCCTTAAAAAGGCCTGAGAAGGAAGAGTTTTCTAGCTACATTTATACGATTTATAATACTCTCAATAATAAAGAAATGTGGAAGAACAATCCCTACATTGATGTGTTGCTGCAGGTACATCGTAACGCACGCATGCTTTCTAAGGCTTTAAAAAAGCTTTCTACTTTCATTCGCAAAATAATCGAAAGAATGGTTAATGAAGAGACATTTGAGAGCTTAACTGAAAACATTTTAGAGTATTGCGAAGGCAGTTTTATTAAAGAGTATACTAGGCTCACCAAGCAGCAGAATATCCATGTTTATCGAGGCAACATTAGAAAAAAGCTGGAGGAGCTGCAAAATAAGGATACCTTTGACATGTTAGTCATTGGTTGTGCGGTTGAGGACGATATTACTGAGGAGGAAGCCGAAGTGAAGGTATATAGCTTATTGCAGGCCACCAAAAGATTTTTGACGGATGATTATGATCGTATCATGAAGGATATAAAGCATAAGATTAATATTTATTTGCATGTAGCAGTGGGCAGAATGCGCTTTATTCATAGTCGTGGGATGGATGTGCGTGGTTCTGTGGAAAAAACTATTAAGTATATCATAGAGGAAATGCAGGAGTTTGGCATGAAGGATAATATGCCAGCGGAGATAAATAGACTATTTTTGCTAGACAGGAATGTATTTTTGGATAAAAACTCCTTGCGTTGTCCTAGAAAACAGCAGCAGATCAAAAAAGCCGTGGCTACAGACATAGAAGAGATGACCGAGGCACAGATTGAAGCAGCCAAGTTGGCACAACAAAAGGAAGCCTTCAATCCCTACTCTATCGAAAAAATGCGTGCTTATGTGGAGAAGCTTTTGGCAGGACACGACTCTATTGCAAGTTATAATATCCCTCTACATAGTAAAAACGACCTTTTGGCAAATCTTTCGGCGGTTGCTTATAGTGAAGAAAATGGTTACATTGTTGAGACCGAGGAGGGCTATATGGAGGTAGGGCAGATGCTGCTCAGAAATTATACCATTCGAAGGGAGAGAAAATAGATGAAGGAGTATTGGGATGATTATACTTCCTCAGAAAAGGAACAATTTCAGAGAATCTGTCGCAAGCTGCTAAAACAAACTTTCATTGTGCGCGATAAGGATGAAGAAAGCAAAAGGGCTTATTTTTTCGTTTCTAAAAGACCGGACCCTTTTACGCGTTTTTTTAGCTTCATTGGTTTTGATATTATTGTGGATAGGGATAATGGCGTGGTAATGCTCTATAATTGCAGGGGCGAAATGGAAAATACCAAGCTCCAAACCAATCATTTGATTCTCAAGAAGGCGGAAAGCCTTGTTTTATGCGCGCTTTGGACCATGTACGCAGACCGTATTCGTTCGGGTAGCCTAGAACGCTTTATCATGGTTTCCATAGTAGATTTAAAATATGAATTAGAAAAATATGGCTTAAGGGACCCAATTGATAAAACATTAATGACGCAGATTTTAACCTTGTTCGAACGCTTTAATTTGATTGATGTGCAGGGCAAAGTTGGGGATACAGAGTGTTTGATTAAGCTATATCCATCACTGCAATTTGCTATGTCCGGCAAGGATTTTGCTGATTTTGTGAATGATACTGCGCAAAGGATGAAGCTAAAAAAAGGGCAGCCATATGAGGAGGTAGAGGATGAACAAGCAGATGATGACGAGTTCGATGAATAGAAAAACAGCTACCAAGCTTTTACTTATCAATTGGTCCCGCTTTCAACGAATTACTGTTCGCTTAGAGGGTTCTACTCTCTTTACAGGAGTTAATGGCAGTGGCAAATCCACGATTTTGGATGCTATGACCTATCTTTTGACAGGTAACACACAGTTTAATAAAGCTGCTAAGGACCGCGACAGGTCCGTAACTGCTTACGTGCGTGGTGATACTAAAAGTAATGGCGAAGAGCGTTTTTTAAGAACCGGTCCGGTGGTTAGCTATGTGGCTATGGAATTTTGGTCACCTACTGAAAATATGCCCTTGGTTGTAGGCGTTGGTATTGAGTCCACCAGTATTTACGAGGCAGAGGTCAATGTGGGGGCTAATTGGTTTATCTGTGCTGATGCTCGTTTGGAGGATATTAATTTTAGCAAAATAGAGTCCGGTAAGCTTTATGTTACTCCTGTACGTCAGTTGGTTGTAAAGGGTAAAAGGCTTAAAGGCACTGAGATTATGGGTAGGGACAAGGGTACGGAGCAGATTTTGCGGACTTTAGGCTTGCGCTGCGAGGTGAAACAATATCGTGCTAAGCTGCTCAAGATGATGGCCTTTAATCCTGAGAACAATATCAATCAGTTTATTCAAGAAAGTGTATTGGAGCCAGGCAAGGTAAATTCTTTGCAAGAATTGCGTGAGCAAAAGGCCCATTTTGAACAATTACGGCAAGCATATAAGGATTTGGAAGATGGCAAGCGCAAATTAGAAGACATTGAGCAGAAAACCCAAGAGTACGAAAAGACTGTGCGCATGCTGGGCATTCGCGAGTTGATGCTAATTTATCAGGGTTTACAAGCTAAAGAAGAAGAAAAAAATCAAGAGCTGCTGCAGCAGGAACAGCTAAAGCAGCGTTTGCGCTCTTTAGAACAGCAGGAGATAGAAATAAAAAAACAGTTGGCTTATGCACAGGAGCGTTTACAGGCTGCCGAAGCTAATGATATGTTCTCGGAAATGAAGGCTAGTATCCAGATTTTGGAAAAGCAACTTAGTGAGCTCGAGCCTTTATTGAGGACATATGAGACAGAAACGGCAAAATTACTTAAACTGCAGAAGCTTTTGACGGGGAGCTTACAGTGGTTGCTGGAGGAAGGTATTGCTGTTGATGCTGATAAGCAATGCCTTGCTACGCTGGGGACAACGGCTTATACGGACGAACAAAAGAGCCTTGCTTTTCAGCGTCTTTGTAAATTTGTAAATGCCAAAAAAGATGCTTTGGAGGAAGATAGAGTTCATTTTAAGGATGAGATGCACGCCCTTGATGAGCAGAAGAATGATTTGGAAGAGCAGTTAGCTCGCTTAGAAGCTAATATTTTGTTAGAGCCGAGGGGCATTACCGAGGCGAAGACTGTTATTGCCCGCGAATTGGCAAAACGTGGCATTACAACTGAGGTACGTACCTTTGCAGAGCTTGTGCAGGATATTCGCGATGAAAAGTGGCGTTTGGCTATAGAAACCTTCCTGAGTCATAGGAGGCACCACATTCTGGTCGAGGGCAAATATTGCCATCAGGCTTTGGAGATTTTGCATGAGCATAAACTCGCGGCAGGCACTATCGTCTTAACCGATAAGCTGCCTGAGAGCAAGGTTGTTCCACAAAGTGCAGCGGAACAACTAGTGATTCCCAATATTTATGCCAGACGCTATGCTAATTATTTGTTAAATGGTATTCATCTTTGCCATGATTTGCGGGAATTACACGACCATCCTAAGGGTGGCTTAATGCAGGATGGCACCTTGGCAAAAAGCTATGCTGTGTCTTTAATGCATATGCAGGACACCAGAGTATGTTTAGGCTCGAAGGCTATCAGCTTACAAAAACAAAGAGTGCTGCGAGAGCGCAAGGAGCTTGAGCAGAGGCTTGCTGGCCTTAAGAATAAGCAAGGTCGTGTAATGGAAAAGCTGGTGCAATTAGATGTTGTGAGCTGGAAATTGGATGAATACCAATTCGCTGCTCCCAGGCAATTGGAGGAATATTCCCGCCAGAAGCAGGCTATTGAACAGGAGATGGCTACGATTAAAGCTAATCCTGATTACTTTACAGCTATGGAGGAACACGATAAGGCCAAAGCATATTTAGAGGAAGTCGTGCGTCGTAATGATATTAATCAAGGAGATCAGGGCGGTTGCAAGCGCGACATCGAAGAAGGGAAGAAGCGTTTGCAAGGCGTTGCCACAGAAATTCACCTCACTCAGCAGCGTTATGAGGAGCAATGCTTGAAGCATTTGGAGTGGAAGCGTCCCATGCTGGAGGAATATACCAAGTTTAGGAACAGACTTGGTACTGTAAAAGTCATCAAGGAGAATACAGTAACCAGATTACGTTCTGATTTGGATACGAGCAAGAAAAAGATGGAAGATGCTCAGCTAGCCTACTGCCAAATTACTAAAATTGATATGGAACAACGTGGTCCTGCTTATATACCCTTTTATCGGGAGCAGTATCGTAATTTGGCAAATGTAAAGATTGAGAAGGTACGCAACCAGCTTGAGGAACAGTCCAAGCGTTTGGAAAGCGCCTTTATGAATGATTTTGTGGCAGAAATCAATGAAACTATCATAGAGGCCAGACTACAGATAGACGCTATTAATCAGGAGCTCAAGCAGCTACCCTTTGGCAACGATACTTATCGCTTTGTAATGAAGGAAAAAGCAGAGCGTAAAACATTTTTCCAGATTTGTCGCAGATTGGGCGATTATATGGATTCGCCCGAATTATATATGAATTCCCTACGAGATAACGAAGAAATGGAGCGAGATATTCAGGAATTCATGAATGTTATACTAGAGGAAGAGGATGAAACGGAATATACCGATTATCGCAAATACTTCGATTATGATATGGAAATCATGAGTCGACAGGGTGGGGAAGAGATTACAGCAGACTTGTCGAAAAAGCAGGGCTCTGCTAGCAATGGCGAAAAGCAGACTCCCTACTTTATCATTCTAGCTGCTTGTCTAATGCAGTATTATCCAAGGAATAAATGCTGCGCTAGACTGGCCTTTATTGACGAGGCTTTTTCCGCTCTTTCTAGAGAAAGAATCGAGCAGATGGTAAAATACTTTGAAAGTAATGGCTTCCAAGTGATTTATGCAGCTCCGCCGGAAAAAATTAGCAGTATCGGTCAGTTTATTGATTGTACCGTTAGCCTAGTGATGACAGGTCGCTACACTAATGTGGTGGAAGGACTGATTAGGCAGCATGAAATTTAATATGACCGCAATACAACGCAAGGTATTGGAGGTATTACTGGATAAGTATGAAAATAGCAAGACCTATAAGGGCGAAAACTTGGTTCAGCAGTCATTTGCTATTACCCCGACTATTTTAATGCCTGAATATGATTCTGATTTCGTAGGCGTTGATAAGCTGTGCAATTTTGAGGCAGAGCTAGAAGAATTAGCTAGCCAAGGGCTCGTATCTTTGGAAAAAAGAGGAATAGTAATTCGCAAAATAGTATTAAATATGAGCGCTATACCACGCTTTTATGCAATTCTGGGCCGTAAGGATAAGAATGCTTTAATTAAGGAACAGCTGGACTTTTATGGCAGTTACTTAGGGCAGGCGCCTTTAGTAGCCAATTTCTGCGCTGAGCAGATACGATTACTGCAATCAGGCAAAAAAACTAAGTATAGTCAAGCGGAAGCCAAAGATTTACTAGCTTTATGCTTACTCGTTTTGCATAATCAACAGGAGCTTCTGGAAAGGGAGCTGTCCATAGTGCAGTTTAGCAATAGTAAAGTATTCGAGCAAAAGTATAGGACTCGCCTCTGTCAAATTTTGCAGCAATATGGGGATTATGGTGATTTGCTGGATGGTGTTGATGATAAGCGGGAAAGAGAGCAAATCATTCTTGCTGAGCATAACATCTATAGTAATCCGTCCTATCTTTATGTAAAAGGCGCTGCAACGCTTAGATTTTCAAATTTGCCTGCGATTGAGCTGTCTTTAGAGACACCCATGGCCTTCTCTTCCAATAGCTTGAAGAATTTGGAGCAAATAGACATTCGTGCTCCTAGGGTGATGACCATAGAAAACCTGACATCTTTTAATCGCATGCAGGAACAGGAATATTTCTATTTATTTTTAAGTGGTTATCATAATACTGCTAAACAGCATTTGCTCACGCAGATTGCTAAACAGAATAATGGGTTGCAGTGGTTTCATTTTGGGGATATTGATCCTGATGGATTTTTGATTATTGAGCACCTGCGCAACAAGACAGGTATCGATTTTAAGCCTATCTATATGGGGTGCGCAGAACTAGAAAGGTATGCTCCTTATAGCAAGCAGTTGGAGGATAATGATATAACTAAAGCGAATAATATGCTGCAAAAAGGTCTCTATCAGGAGGAGATGGAGTATATGCTAAGCCATAATTGTAAGCTTGAGCAGGAAATTTTGAGCTGGATGAGAAGTGTTAAAAAAGAATTTTAGAAAGGAAAAATGTAAAAAGTTGTAAAAATCCTTCGCAAAGCAAGGGAGATTATTGAGTTTGCGAAAGAGTATCTTGCAGAAACTCAGAAAAATTTTGAGTTTGTGAAAGAATGCCTTGCAGAAACTCAGAAAAATTTTGAGTTTCTGCAAGCATATCTTGCAGAAACTTAAAAATGATGGTATCATGTACAAAAAGGAGGGTATGTATGAAGCTGATTAGAGAAGCCTATCTACAAAAAATACGCCCCTATTATGATACCGATTTAATCAAGGTTATTACTGGAGTTAGGCGTGCAGGAAAGTCAATATTGTTGGAGACCATCAAAGACGAGCTGTTACAACGAGGCGTTGATGGTGAGCATATAATATATATCAACTTGGAAGACATGGATTATGAATTTATCAAAACAGCTAGCGATCTCCACAATGCCGTGAAACTTATGATAGTTGATTCAGGGAAATATTATATTTTTTTGGATGAAGTCCAGCACGTAAAAGATTTTGAGAAAACGTTGGCATCGTTTAGGGCCACTTTAAATGTTTCAGTTTTTGTGACCGGTAGTAATTCAACGCTTTTATCAGGGGAACTAGCCACCTTGTTAACTGGTAGAACAGTAGAATTTGAGGTGTTTCCGTTTTCGTTTTTGGAAGCGAAGGCGTATAAAGAGTTAAATGGATATGCTGTTTCAGAGGATGATATCTACGATTATCTGAAATGGGGCGGGCTGCCTTTAAGATTTAACTTTCATGATGAGGCATCAGTACGGCGTTATGTGACTAATTTATATGACAGTATTATTAATAAAGACATTATAAAAAAAGGGAGAAATATAGATAAAGAGACATTTAAGCATGTTTCGCTGTATATTCTCGCTAATGCGGGCAAGGAGTTTTCGGCAGCCAATATCGTAGCTTATTTTGCCAATAAGAATAAAAAGGCTATATCTGAGCGTACCATCTATAACTATCTTGATAAAATGCGTAAATCTTACCTGCTACACACCGTGCCAAGATACAATATTGTGGGTAAAGAGGCACTGAAAACCAAGGAAAAATTTTATGCTATTGATACAGGCTTTAGAACCATCAATACAAATTCGATTAATTACGAAGATACTTTTTTCTTGGAAAATATCATTTATAATGAATTGTGTGTGCAAGGCTTCACTGTGTATGTAGGCAAGACATATAAGGGCGAGATTGATTTTGTGGCGATTAAGGATGGGAAGAAGTGCTTTATTCAGGTGGCTTATTTGCTGACTAGCCCAGCTACTATTGACAGGGAATTTGGGGAATTTAAACCTATTACAGATGCTTCTCCAAAATATGTTTTATCCTTGGATAAAATTGATATGAGCCAGAATGGGATTATCCATATGAATATTGTGGACTTTCTGCTGCATAAAAAAGAGCTTATGGTATCATAGAGATAATATAAAAGCAGAGGATTGCTACCGCAAGCCGCTGCTTTTAGGCTCGTTCTTTGAAAAAGGATATACCTAAGTTCTCTTAAGCATGGTATAATATACTTGTACTCTTTACAAATTTTGACAAGATAGTCAAGAAGTGTTACAAAGGGTGTATATGACCTGTTTTTTATGAAGTAGATATAGTTAAGGATAACAGATTATAGAAAGGGGAGTCGGGTGTTACTCGACAATAAATTATGGTTGATGTTAGCGTACTTATTTTAGCAAAAAATGAAGAGCGAAATATAAAAGAGTGTATTGAGAGTTGCAGCTTTGCTAATGATGTATTAATAATTGACGATGGAAGCACTGACAAAACTAAAGAAATTGCTGAGTCTTTAGGAGCTCGTGTAATACAACATAGTATGAATGGAGATTGGGGTGCACAGCAAACATTTGCGATTCAACAGGCAAAGTATCCTTGGATATTCTTTATAGATGCTGATGAAAGATGTACTCCTGAATTGGGAGAAGAAATTGCACAAGCTGTAAATAAAAATGAAAAGTTGGCCTATTGGATTAAAAGAAAGAACAAGTTTAGAAATAATGTTGCTACCCATGGCAGCCTTAGACCGGATTACGTATGTAGGCTTATGCCTGCAGAGGGTTCCTATGTCGAAGGTGAGGTACATCCTGCCATTATAACCCCGTATAAGGATGCTAAATTAAAAGGACATATGTACCATTATACTTATGATAATTGGGAACAACATATGAATAAAATCAATAAATACACAACCTTAGCTGCTGAAAAATATAAAAATCAGGGCAAAAAGGTAAGCTTTGCTAAAGATGTTGTGTTAAGACCTTTGTGGGGGTTTTTTAAAGAGTACATAATTGATTTGGGCTTTTTGGATGGCAAGATAGGTTGGGTATTTGCCGTGGCTCATTATTATTACACTACCATGAAATACGCTAAGTTATATTATCTATACAAGGATAATGGTAAACTTTGAGTAAAAAATAGAAAAGAGCAGGCTGTGTGCATGCTCTTTTCTATAGGAAGTATTTTATTTACTTAATTGATTAATCATCTCATGGCTGAAAAATACCGGGAAAGTAGATTTAAGCACATCTAAAAATTGCTTCCAGTATCTTGAGGCACGTTTGATTGCGAAAAAGTCTAAGTAATATGCTAATGGAATTAAAACTGGAGTACCAATATTGTCCACTATCTTTATTCTTGCTTCATTGGGATTTTTGTACTGAACCATAAAATTAGCTAGTTCAATGTTGGACGTTACTATTCGTTCTTCGAACCATTCCTGTTTGAAGCTTAACAGTAAATCCATCAAATGCTTTTGAGCGTCGTATATGGATGAATTGGAAATGGCTTTGTTTATGTATTGTTCTAAGGTTAAGCTAGTTTGGTTATCGTAATTGCAGATACGTTCAAAAACATGGGCTGTCCCTTTATTAGTTTTGGTTGTTCCGTAATACAAGGGCAATAATTTGGGAGTTTTTTTCTTTTTTTGCAGGACATTACGGTAATCGAGCTCTCGCTTTAAATCTATATCGTTTCCTTGTTTTGCTATTTTGATACATAAAGCTTTGTTGTTAGGGTGCTTGTACGTAATCTTATGTGCCCCTTCCCCAATAATGTCGGCGTCCTTGAGATAAAGAATATCTGATGCCGATGTCATGTAATCACTTCCTAGCTAGAATTCCTTAATTTGATCTTAATTATAACACATATATGAGGATTAGGAAAGGGAAAAGGAATCAGATATTTTAGTGTAATAATAATCAGCTTATCTGCCAGTGCGTGGGTGCTTATTAAAAGAAGATAATTTTCAATGTAGAGAGATGTTAAGGAGGCACTGAACTATATGTCTTACATAAGAAAGAACAAATTGTTTGTCTTTAGCATGATATTGAGTTTTTTGGTTTTAATAGGAGTTTATTTTGTTACCTCTGTTGGTGTTCGCAATAGTACTCTTTTTTTACAAATGCGTCGTTACATTCCCTGCGCTATTGCTGTAGCAATTGCCATAACTTTGTGGGAAAAAGCTGGCTTAAGTCTAGGGAAGCTGTTGCCACATGCTTTAGTGGGATTTTTATGGGTAGTAGTATATCCATTTTGCTATTGGTCTGCATTTCATCAGAGCTTGACATTTATTGATAATCATTTTGATCAAGCTTTTGGTGCATATGTTTTCGCGTTTAGTGTATGCGTGCGCGTGTTATTGCTGAAATTGAATAATTGGGAAGATAAAAAAATCATTCAATATACATTTGGCCTTTTGCATTCAATAGCACTGTTTATTCCTTTGTTGCAAATTGGCTATTTTGTGAATTATAAGTATCCTATTACAGAGGCTGCTGCTATTGCTGTGCTGCAAACTAATCCGGCAGAAGCTCAGGAATTTTTGCTTTTAAACTTTGGTTACTTTGGATTGCTTTCAATAGTTGCTTTCATTGCAGTGTTGTGTTTATTACTATGTAAATTAAATTCCTTAGATTGGTCTGCTAAGTTTGTAGATTTTGGTGTTGAGTTCGGTAAAAAGAGCTTTGTGTGTGCCTTGGTTGTTATTATTGCTACAGCAGGTTATGGTACTAAAATGTTTAAGGATACTGGCGTTATGCAAGCTTTTGTATTCGCTAAGGACTATTTTGAAAGAACTAATAAGTTTAGAGAATTCCATGATAAGAATTTTGCTCAGTTGGAGGTTAGTCCGTCTAAACCACAGTTCTCTAAGCCTTCTACCATAATTGTGGTTATAGGTGAATCAGCTTCTTCTTACTACATGAGTGCTTATAGTGATGTAAAAAATGATAATACTCCTTGGTTGCACTCAATGAAGGGCAACGATAATTTTATTCTATTTACTCATGCGTATACTAGCAAGTGTCAGACTGTTCCAGCGTTAGAGCGTGCACTAACAGAAAAAAATCAATACAATGATAAGGAATTCAATCAGTCTCTTACCATTATAGATGTAGCTAAAAAAGCAGGCTATGAAACCTATTGGTTTAGTAATCAGGGTTATATTAGTGATGCTGACACTCCTATTACTCTTGTTGCTAAAACGGCTGATCATGCTAAATGGCTTAGTGAAGATAAGAGTTTAAAGGGCAAACCCCAATATGATGGAGACTTACTTAAATATTTGCATGAAGTTAATCCCAATAAAAATAACTTTATTGTTCTTCATTTTATGGGAAGCCATGAGGATTGCATCAATCGGTATCCACCAGAGTTTGCCAAATTTAGCAAGCCTCATGAATTTGATATGGTTAAAAATTATGATGATAGCTTGGCATATACGGATTATGTTTTAAAAAAGACATATGAATATGCTTATAGTAATTTAAATTTGCAAGCCATGCTATATTTTAGTGATCATGGCGGCGATCCTTATCGCAAGCGCCATCCAGACGTGGCTGGCTTTAAGTCATTGCAAATTCCTTTGTTTGTGTATGTGTCTAACGAGTATAGGACGATTTACAATGAATCTATACAAACTTATAAGCAAAATAGAAATAAATATTTTACAAATGATATGCTGTATGAGGTTATCTGTGATTTATTGCAGATAAAATCTAATAATTTTAATGAAGGCAACAGCCTTCTAAATAAAAATTATATATTTACCCCTGCAACTTTGACCACTAATTTAGGTGAGAAAAAGATAAGCGATGATAAGGAGCCTAGAAAAGATGGCTAATAGTATTAATATAATTTTGGCGACTGACAAGAATTATGCTCAGCATGCTACTGTAGCTATGGCGTCAGTATTATTAAATACCTATACGCCAAAAAAAATTTATTTTTTTGTAATCGATGATAATATTAATGCAGACAACAAGGAAAAAATGCTCTCAAGTGTAAATAAGCTTGGAGGAAGACTTTCTTTTGTAACAGCAAATGAAAAAGCTTTAGAAGATGTATTTGTTAGTGGCAATTTGACTAGGGCAGCTTATTTACGCTTGGATATACCTAATATGGTGCCCTTTAGTGTTGATAGAATTATCTATATTGATTGTGATTTACTTGTTCTAAGTGATATTAAACAACTGTGGGAAACAGATTTAAATGGTAAGCCATTGGCTGCAACTGAAGATTTTGGTATTCTTTCATCTAGTGCTAAAAGAGCCGAGAAAATTAAGAATCTAGCTTGGAAAAGAGAGTATTCTTACTTTAATTCCGGTGTTTTGTTAATAGATGTGAAGCAGTGGCGTGAAAGTAATAATGCTAAGAAGCTATTAAAATTGGCTGTTACTAAAAGCTTTAGGCACCATGACCAAGATGTGTTAAATTACTTGTTTATGAATAATTGGGTAAAATTGGAAGCAAAGTGGAATGTAATACCACCTATTTTCAATATGCCTTTCCGCACTGTTATTGATTCAGCCTTAAGAAAAAGAGCGATAGCAGCCCTAAAAGCGCCAGCCATCCTTCATTATGCCGGAGGCTATAAGCCTTGGGAATATGAATCTGTTATAGGTTTCAATGATAAATATTATGAATATTTGTCATATACAGAGTATTGTAATGTAAAAATGCCACAACCAAATCCTAAGAAAAAAGGACATTCTCTTAGTCGGCAGCTGTGGCGATTAAAATGGGCAAGATTTATTAGCAATATATTTGGATAAGTTGATTAGGATGACGGGGGATAAGGGTATGAATGTTTCCATTATAGCTTTATATGAGCAGTTTCCAATAGATATCACTGTTTTTAATGGCCTAATTAATACTCTCAAAGGGCAACAGGATAGGATTAATATTGTTGCTTCTGGTAGGTTTACGGATACAAGCGTACTAGATTTTAGCATTGAGAGAGAGTTAAAGTCTTTATTATCTGTTCATACTGGGCAACAGACGAAAAAATCTGTAGTCAAAGCATTCGATGAAATATACAGAAAGATAAATGATAAAGAGTTTGGTAATGCTCTAATTATACCTATAAGCGACTGGCATGTACTCACATATTTAAAATATAGCTATTTGCAGCTTTCTAATAAGCATATTTTGTTCTATGTGGATAATATAGAAAAAAATGATATAGGAAAGTTTCATAAATTAGTAGAGTATATAGATAGATATAGAAATGTTCATGTTGGTATAGCTAAAAGCAGAGATGAACTGCCTGATATTAAAAGATTAGTGAATTTACATTTGTTGCTTTCAGAAACGCTTCAGGATGTATTAAAAATGCATTTTAACCAACGACGCAAATATATTGGATGGCGTCATCATGTTAATGAATTGAGGCAAAAGCTAAAATTTAACAAGGATTTATTGGTACATAGAATAAAGAGCAGTTTTTTAATTCCGTATAAGGAGAAATATGACAGCAGTAATAGAATTCCTAAAGTTATTCATTATTGTTGGTTTGGGGGTAATCCATTACCTGACAAGGTAGTTCGGTGTATAAATACGTGGAAGAAAGTAATGCCTGATTATGAAATAAAGTGTTGGAATGAGTCAAATTTTCCATTTGAAAAATACAGGTTTGCTCAAGAAGCACTGGCCAATAAAAAATGGGCTTTTATAGCTGACATCGCTAGATTACATGCTTTGTACTATGAGGGTGGCATCTATCTTGATACTGATGTGGAGATGCTCAAACCACTGGATGCTTTTTTATCAGAGGATGGCTTTACATCTTACGAGTCATTAAATCTAATTGCCATGGCAGCTATAGGATTTAAAAGGCACCATCCCTGGATAGCAGAAATGTTGTTTTGGTACGATTGCATTCATTGTGATGATGACTATACTGAAATAGCAAACACAAAGGTCGTAAGCAAAATAACTAAATTGCACTATGGAGTAAAGCTTAATGGTGACGATTTGATTTTGCCCTGTGGATTGCATATTTATCCTAGAGACTACTTTTCACCTTGTCTTGATAAGGATAAATGGCTTGTAACGGAGCGGACACATTGCATACATCACTTCACTGGTATGTGGTAACATTGTTGTTTATGGTAGGATAGGTGTAAAATATGGCAGAGTTTACAATAATTATTCCTGTTTATAATGCAGAAGTATATGTTGCGAAATGTTTAAATTCTGTAGTCCAACAAAGTTTTAAAGATTTCAATGTAGTTATCGTTGATGATGGCTCTAAAGATAACTCAGGTAAAATTATAGATGCATATGCTTCTAAATATAACAATTTTATGGTTATTCACCAAGATAATCAAGGTGTAAGTGTTGCTAGAAATGTTGGTATTAAAAACTCTGACTCTGAGTATATTTGTTTTTTAGATGCTGATGATTACATAGAAAATAATTTTCTGGAATTGTTTCACAATGAAATAATTAAAAGTAGACCCGATTTAATTATATCTGGTGTTACGGTTATCTCAGATAGGAAGACCAATAGAATACTCTTTCATGAGAATGAGATTAATATAATTAGAAAAAAGTTGTTGTTAGATGAGTGGCCCCTCTGGGTATGCAATAAGTGTTTCAGAAGAGATGCATTTAAAGAGTTTGCATTTATACCTGGAAAAATTTTTGAGGATATGTATTTTATCGGGGGGGTACTCAAAGAAGCAAAGGTTATTAAATGTATAAAAGAAGCCACATATTTCTATAATTGTTGTAATCTTAATTCTATTACCCATAATAAGACAGCTAGTCATGAATATAAGTTTATAGAAGCTAAATTGTTCATAAGGCAAAAAGCATTAGATAATGGTATGTCTGACATCTCGTCATTAGATAGTACTATCATAAACTTGATGAGAAATTGCTTGTTGCTTGATTTGGTCGATGGTTCATTAGATGATGACAAAAGAGTGTTTTTGAAAGAATATTTAAAAAGTAAAAATAGGTTTATTGTAGATTTTAAGGACAGATTTTGGGTTAATAGATTATTAAGAGATAATCATTTCTTGTGTCGCTTGTATGCTAAGTATAGATTTAGAAAGTTATAAAAGTACATAGTTTAGTAACTATTTTTAGGTGATTTCTTACCATAAAGGAGTAAGAGTTTAATGTTTAATTTGGTTTTTATGGAGAGATACAACATAAAAGGATTAGCCTTCTTTTTAATTGGTTTAGGTGTAGCCATAGAAAAAGGAGTTTTTTTGGCTATAGCAGCTTTGATTGCTCTTGTTATCGCATTTTTTGATAGGCAAGGGTTTAGTAATATACATAATAAGTATTTCAATAAGACGCTCATACTATTTTTGATTTATGTAGGAACATTAGCTCTTCTTTGTCTCATGAATTGGGATATCCATGACTTGAAACTGGTATTACGAAATTTTGAAAAGATAGCATCGTTTTTAATTGTATATTTACTATTAGGAAAGACTAAAAATGCATTTCTTTTTGGGTCTCTGGGATTTATTATTGGTGTTTTAATGGGTGAGGCTTCTGTTCTGCAAGGATATTTTGCCCAAACAAGCTTATTAGACAATCGTTTTGGTGGCACATATGGGCATCCCAATAGTCTGGGATCCGTCATGGAATTAACCATTCCTTTTTTAATTTATGCGATTTATAAATTTAGAGACAGATTATACTATGCTTGTATAGGTGGAGTTACCTTATTAAGCTCCTGTGCATGTCTATTAATATCAGGAAGCAGAGGCGCTCAGTTAGCTGTAATTGGAGAGATATGTGTTTTATTAGCTATTTACTGCTATAGAAGGTATAAAATTAAATCTTGTTCTAAGTGTATATTATTAGCTTCATTTGCGATTGCAGCTTTGATACTACTTTTTATACATTATAGTCCAAGAAAATATGATTTCGAAAGGGTACTATTGTGGAGAGCAGCTTGGGAAATGTTTTTAGATCATCCTGTGGTTGGTGTCGGATATGATGATTGGAATAGCGTATACAAGACTGCGTATATTAGCCCTTTAGCAAAGGAACCAGATCTACCGCACTGCCATAATTTTTATTTGCATTTATTATCAACAACAGGAATAATTGGCACAATAGCTTATTTTAGTTTTTTATTCGGTCAGATTAAAATGACTATAAAAAATAGCATTAATGAGTATAAACTCTTTGACTCTAACCTGAATATTGCTGATATGTTTGGTGCGATAATATGTGGTATGTTAATTCATAATGCAGTAGATATTAATGTTATTTGGCGCTACTACATGTTAAAAATGTTCTTCTTTTGGGCGTTGTGTTGTTTAAGATTCCAAGAGTTGGAGGATTATGATTTTGTTACTCCTGAGGTTAATCTAGCAAATAGACGTGAGCGATAAACTGAGCGATAAATTTTCTCCTAAAATCCGCTTGAAATAGGCGTTTGAGGTTTTTTGAGCGATAAAATGAGCGATAAACTGAGCGATAAATTTGCCTCTCTCAATTCCCACTAATTAACTCTGAATTCTCTCCTAACAGAAAATCATTATTGACAAATTAAGCTTAGTATGACATACTAATAATAAATATTAGGCTAATATTGTTGACAGGTTTGGTCATAAGTAGCATAATATAAGGAAAGGGTTGTTCGCCAAACAGCTGAACAAAACCTTAAAGGAGGGAATTATATGCAACATCTGCCGTTGAACGTGCGCGTGCCCATGGATGAGGATAACGTGGCCATCGTGCGTCATGAGGACAAATGCATTAAGTGTGGTATGTGCAAGAACGTCTGTGAGGAGTATATTGGCGTTCATGGCACCTATACCTTAGAAGAAACAGGTGGCAAGGGAATTTGCATTCATTGTGGTCAATGCACTCAGGTATGCCCTGTAGACAGTCTCACCGAGCGTTATGAATACCAGGATATTCGCGAGGCTGTGGCCGACCCTGATAAGATCGTCATCGTCAGCACTTCCCCGTCCGTGCGTGTGGGCTTGGGCGAAGAGTTTGGCATGAGCGCAGGCTCCTTTGTGGAAGGCAAAATGGTAGCTCTGCTGCGCAAGCTGGGCGTGGACTATGTTTTGGACACCAATTTTGCTGCCGACCTGACCATTGTGGAGGAAGGTAGCGAGCTGATTGAGCGCATTACCAAGGGCCGTGGCCCCTTGCCCCAATTCACCAGCTGCTGCCCAGCTTGGGTTAAGTTCGCAGAAATGTACTATCCGGAAATATTGCCCAATATTTCCAGCGCTAAGAGCCCCATTGGCATGCAGGGTCCTACTATTAAGACTTACTTCGCTAAGAAAATGGGCTTGGACCCCAAGAAAATCGTCAATGTAGCCTTGACTCCCTGCACAGCCAAGAAGTTTGAAATTCGTCGCGAAGAAATGAGCGACGCAGCTAGCTATCTGAGCATTGAGGGTCTGCGAGACATGGACGCTGTCATTACGACTAGAGAGCTGGCCCAATGGGCTAAGGAAGAGGGCGTTGACTTCGCTGGTCTGGAGGACTCCGCTTATGATGATTTCATGGGCGAGGGCAGTGGCGCCGGCGTAATTTTTGGCAATACCGGCGGCGTTATGGAAGCGGCTCTGCGTACCGCCTATGAGCTCATCACCGGTGAAGAAGCTCCGGCTCCGCTCTTGGACTTGCAGCCGGTAAGGGGCTATGAGGGCATTCGCGAAGCCAGTCTGGATGTGAAGGGCCTTACTGTGAACGTGGCTGTTGTTTATGGGACCGCCAACGTGCGCAAGATGATCGAGCGCGTGAAATCCGGCGAAAAGCAATACCACTTCATCGAAGTAATGACCTGCCCCGGCGGCTGCATTGGTGGCGGTGGCCAACCCAAGACCATGCTGCCCGTGGCTGACGATGCACGTAAAGCACGTATTGCTAGCCTGTACACTCGTGATGCCAGCATGAAGCTGCGCAAGAGCCACGAGAATGAGTCCATTAAAAAATTGTATGAAGAGTTCTATGGCCAACCCTTGAGCGAATTGGCTGAAAAGATGCTTCATACTATGTATAAAGACAGAAGCGAACTGCTTACTGCTGGTGTTAAGGAGGAAAAGAAAATGACTAAATGGAAATGTGGCATTTGCGGTTATATTTATGAAGGCGAGGCTCTGCCGGAAGGCTTTACCTGCCCCATTTGCAAACAACCTGCAAGCGTATTTGTAAAGATTGAAGAAGCTGCTGCTCCGGCTAATAAATATGCTGGCACCCAAACCGAAAAGAACCTGATCGCTGCCTTTGAAGGCGAATCCGGCGCTCGCAACAAATACACCTACTTCTCCGCTGTAGCTAAGAACGAGGGCTATGAGCAAATCGCTGGCCTATTCTTGAAGACCGCTGAAAACGAGAGAGAGCATGCTAAGATGTGGTTCCAAGAGCTGGGGGGCATCGGCGACACCGCTGCTAACCTGCTGGCTGCTGCTGAAGGCGAAAACCATGAATGGACCGACATGTACGTAGGCTTTGCTAAGACCGCTGACGAGGAAGGCTTCCCCGAGCTGGCTGCTAAATTCCGCGCTGTTGCTGAAATCGAACGCCATCATGAAGAGCGCTACAGAGCACTCCTGAAGAACGTGGAGACTGCTCAAGTATTCGCTAAGAGCGAAATCAAGATTTGGGAATGCCGCAACTGCGGTCACATCGTAGTTGGAACCAAGGCTCCTGAGGTTTGCCCGGTTTGCCTGTATGCTCAATCCTATTTCGAAATCCACGAATCCAACTACTAAGATTTTTTAATTACATAAGCGACACTCTCACAAGCCCTGCTATTAAGCAGGGCTTGTGTTTTATGTAATTTTATTGGCGATAAAAATAATTTTAGAATAAAGGTCAAGAAATTGCCTTCATTTTGGTAGATATCCTTGCATTTAGCCAAATTATTTGCTAATATTATACTCAGGGGTAGTGCGCCTTGGCGACACTAACATGAACGAGCTAATAATCTTTATATAGGAGAGGGAGCAAAGTGGACCAGCATTTTAGTAAAATCGGTGAAGTGCATACCATGCTACAGGAAGCAAAAATTGGCCTGTGGTGTGTGGAATACGATAAGGACAAGCCACCGCGCTTATATGCCGACGATACCTTTTTATCCATGATGGGGATTGCCAAGCACCTTTCGCCGGAGGAGAGCTACAGAATTTGGGAGGACCAAATTCCTTCCTACGAAAAGGAACGTGCCACAGCCTACATGAACGCTATGATCAACGGCGAGCATTCGGAGATTGAATACGCTTGGCAGCATCCAGAAAAGGGTCTGATGTATATCCGCTGCTGCGGTGATTTGGACAAGAGCTATACCCAGGGCGCGCGGGTACACGGCTGTCATCAGGATATCACGGATGTAGTGCAGGTACAGCAGAATATTGAAACCAAGCTCAAGGAAACCCAGCAGGGCTATGCAAAGCTGAACAAGGACGATGAGCGTAAGCAAAAAATCTTGAATACCATTCCCGGTGGCGTGGCTGTCATCAAGCAGGATGCCAACGGCGTGTGGTCGCCGGAGTTTATGTCCGAGGGCTTTGCCGATATGGTGGGCATGAGCCTCATGCAGCTGTGGCTGCTCTATAAAGAGGATGCCATGACGGGCGTGCATCCTGACGATAGAGCTAAGCTGGGACGAGAGCTAGCAGAATATATTCATAACGAAGAAAATTCTCGTGAGTTTGTTTATCGTCTTATTCGCGGTGATGGTAGCTATTTATGGGTGCGCAATACTATTAACTCTATGTTCGGTGAGGACGGCGTGCGCCGTAATTATTGTGTTTATCGGGACATCACCAGGGAGCTGGAGGAAAAGGAGCAGCTGCGTGCCAAATATCGCGAGCTGCTGGCTAGTCACTACCACGGACTGGGACATGATATGCTCCTGGTGGGACACTGCAATATTACCAGCAACAAAATGCTGGAGGTAGTGGATAATCAGAACAAGGACCTACTGGCCATGCTGGGGGACGACAGGGAAACCTTTGTCAAATTTATAGGAAAATACATCGTCAGTGACGTTGATAGGCAGGAGTTTTTGGATTTTGCCCTAAATGCTCCCCTTTTAGAGGCCTATGCTCAGGGTAGGCGTGAGGTAAGCCACATCTATTTTGTGAAAAGTCCCCTTGAGGAGCATGGTCGTTATGCTCAGTTCAAGGTGACCATGATGCAAAACCCTGATACGGATGATGTGATGGGCGTTCTCTCCATCACCGATGCTACGGAGCAGACCATCAATAGAAAAATTGTGCGCAAAATGTCCGTCCTAGGCGCGGACCGCATCACTGATATAGATTTAATCCATGGCACACGCACTGTGCTTTATGCAGGCCGTATTCACGGGGCATTAATCGGACGTAGGGGTGCCTATACCGACTTTTTAAGAAATTCTGTGGAGCGACATGTGGTGCCGGAGGATAGAGAGCTATGGCTGGAACAGCTGCAGCCCGAATATATTGAGCATCAGCTTCAGGATAAGGATAGCTATAGCTTTACCTATTCCGTATATAAGAATCCTAATTTTCCGCCCAAGGTGAAGATGGCTACGGTAACGGCCATAGATATGCGCTTGGGCAGGGTGTGTATGGCTCGCACGGATATAACTGCCTCGGTAGAGGCAGAGCGCCGCAGTAAGGAGGCGCTGGAGGCGGCCCTACTAGAGGCAGAGCAGGCCAACAGAGCTAAAAGTGAGTTCCTTTCCAATGTGAGTCACGATATTCGCACACCTATGAACGCTATTATGGGCATGACATCCATTGCTATGGATAATTTGGAAAATGGTAATGACCCTCAGGAGCTACGCAAATGCTTGGAGAACATCGTAGTCTCCAGCAAGCATCTTTTAGGGCTTATTAATAACGTACTGGATATGTCCAAAATCGAGGCTGGCAAGCTAGTGCTCAATCGTGAGCATGTATCATTGCGCCAGCTGGTGAAAAACATCGTTACTACTATGCAAAGCCAGATTACAGCCAAGCGCCAGGAGCTGGTGCTGGATGTGGGCGAGCTTAATTGCACCGGCGTCTACAGCGACGGGGTGCGCCTGCATCAGGTGCTGCTGAACCTCTTGGGCAATGCGGTAAAATTTACACCCGTGGGCGGCAAGGTAGCGTTCTCCTTGCAGGAGGAGGCGTCGCCTAAGGGCAAGGATTATGTGCGCTTGCGCTTTGGAGTCAAGGACAACGGCATTGGCATGACCGATGAATTTGTGCAGCATATTTTCGAATCCTTCGCCAGAGAGGACAACCGCCGGGTGCAAAAGATTGAAGGTACTGGCCTAGGTATGGCCATTACGAAATATATCATCGACGCGATGCACGGGACGATTTCCGTCCATAGTAAGCCCAATCAGGGTACAGAATTTATCATTGTGCTGGATGTAGAGCGTGGCCATCGCTGTGGCGAGAGCTATGCGCCTCAAAAGAAAAGCGAGGTGCATTTAGAAGGCCTGAGAGTGCTTTTGGCTGAGGACAACGAGCTTAATCGGGAGATTGCTGTGGCGCTTTTGGAGCGCAAGGGACTTGAAGTGGATGCGGCTGAAAACGGCCAAATCTGTGTGGATAAATTTAAAGCAGCTGCTGTGGGCCACTACCAAGCTGTGCTCATGGATTTGCGTATGCCGGTGATGAATGGCTATGAGGCAACCAAGGCTATCCGGGCCTTGGACAGGGATGATGCCAAGCTACCCATTATCGCCATGACGGCGGATGCCTTTGCTGAGGACATGCAGCATTGCTTGGACGTGGGCATGAATGCTCATATGGCCAAGCCCATCGACATTGATAAGCTGATGGATATGCTGGCGCAGCTGTGCGGTTAGTTTTAAGGGGAGATTTATGATGATCGAGAATACACCGAAGGGAACAGAATGGGCTACTACCCTAGAGCAATTGCGCTCTAATGTAGAGGAATTGCGCCAAAAGTCCGAGGCTTTGCAGGAAACAGTATACGCTCTGAGCCAGGATTATTACGCTTTGTGGCGAGTGGACTTGAATAGAAACGTCTTTTATTTGCAGCGTGATGACCATAACCGTGCTGCGGTAACCATGGATGGACTTTTGGAAATGAATTATACCGAGGCCATGAGTGAGTATATCGAGCGTTATGTCCATCCGGATGATAAGGAAAGGCTGCTGCGTGATACCAGTATTGAGAATATCCGCGCTGTTTTGAGTCAGGAGCCATCCTTCGTGGTGCGGGCCCGTCGCAAGGCCATGCCTGATAGCGTTTATTATGGCTACGGCGAGTGGCGCATCCTGCGCATGCATATGGATGAGAAAAATTTTACAGCTGTTTTCGCAGTACGTGATGCGGACAATGATGTGCTTAATGAGATGAAGCAGCAGCAGCTCTTGCATGATGCCTTGGCTGAGGCAGAGCATGCCTCCAAGGCTAAGACGACCTTCCTTTCCAACATGAGCCACGATATTCGCACGCCCTTGAATGCTATTATTGGCTTTACGAGCATTGCGGCTAGTCATTTGGACAATAAGGAAAGAGTGCAGGACTGCCTAGAAAAAATCATGAGCTCCAGCAATCATTTGCTGAGCCTGATTAACGATATTTTGAATATGAGTCGCATTGAAAGTGGCAAGATTGTCATTCAGGAAAAGGAATGCAATTTAAGCGAGCGCATTCATAATCTGGTGAATATGATCCGTCCCCAAATGAGAGCTAAGCGTCTGGAGTTTTATGTGGATACCATTGACGTGGAGGACGAGGAGCTGATTTTTGATCCGCTGCGCCTAGATCAGGTGCTGATAAATATTTTGAGTAATGCGGCCAAGTTTACGCCCATTGGTGGCGTGGTGTCCTTTGCTATTCGCCAGGAGCCTTCTAAAAAGCCAGGTCACGCCCACTATGAGTTCGTTGTGCGGGACAGCGGTATTGGCATGAGCGAGGAGTTTTTGAAGCATATTTTTGACCCCTTCGAGCGGGAAAAGAGTGCTACCGTCAGCGGTATCGAGGGCACAGGACTGGGCATGACCATTACCAAGCACACAGTGGATATGATGGGTGGCACCATCGAGGTACAAAGCCAGATCAACCGTGGTACGACCTTCACGGTGGGCTTTGATTTTGCCTTGAGCAGTGTGGTACATAAAAAAGAGGACACTGTGGAGCTGGAGGGACTGCGCGCTCTCGTAGTGGATGACGACTTCCAGACCTGCGACAGCGTCACCAAGATGCTGGGACAAATCGGCATGCGCTCTGAATGGACCACCTCCGGTCGTGAGGCAGTGTTCCGCGCCCAAAAGGCTCATAACGATGGCGACTCCTTCTACAGCTATATTATTGACTGGATGATGCCCCAAATGGACGGCATTGAGACGGCGCGGCGTATTCGCCGTGTGATTGGCAACGAAGCGCCTATTATTATCCTGACAGCCTATGATTGGACCGATATTGAGCAAGAGGCACGGGAGGCCGGAGTAACTGGCTTCTGCAATAAGCCCCTCTTTATGTCGGATTTGCGCAATGTGCTGCTGGAGACTGCCAGAGCCTGCCGTGGTATAACTCCGGAGAAGAAGGTTGAAGAAAAGCCTATTACCTTTGAGGGCAAGCGGGTGCTGGTGGTAGAGGATAACGAGCTCAATCGGGAAATCGCCTACGAGATTTTGTCCAGAGCGGGCTTTACGGTGGAGGAGGCTGCCGATGGCTCTGAAGCGGTGGCTATGCTTAAGGATAGACCAGAATATTATTATGATTTGGTGCTGATGGATATTCAGATGCCTATTATGGACGGCTATGAGGCTACCAAGGCCATTCGTAATTTGCCGCGTCGGGATGTGACTGGCCTGCCTATTTTGGCTATGACGGCCAATGCCTTTGAGGAGGACAAGGAGCGTGCACTGCAAAATGGCATGAACGGTCATATTGCCAAGCCCATTTATATCGACGTGTTATACAAGACCTTGCAGAGAGTATGGCAAAAAAACTAAGCTGAAACATTTTGCTTTTCAGTGAAAAATGAGTTACAATATGTATAGAAATCTTTACATTTCGGAAAAGGATGTGCAAGCATGAATATAAAAGACTGTTATGACAAAATGGGCGCTGATTACGAGAATATTTATAGTCGCTTGGGCGATGCAGATATGATTGAGTATTTGGTGCTCAAATTTACCAAGGATACCAATATGCAAAAGCTGATTGATGCTTTGGCGCGTCAGGATTATGAGACAGGCTTTATGGCTGTGCATACCTTAAAGGGTGTAGTGCTGAATTTGGGCTTGACTCAGTTGGAGCCCTCCGTGGTGGCTATCACTGAGGAGATGCGAGGCGGCAAGGCACCCCAGAGCCTGGCACTTTTGGAGAGCATGAAGGATATTTATGCTCGCACCATGATGATTCTAGAGGATTATCGTGCTAATAAATAGTTTTGCCCAGGTTAGTTGTGTTGGTGGTGAATGATGGACGAAAAGGTTTTAAGGGATAAGATTTTAATAGTAGATGACGAAGAAATAAACCGGGATATGCTGGAGGGTATATTGGCTAATACCTATGAGACGGTGCTTGCTACTAATGGCCTGGAGGCTGTTGAGGCACTGGGCGAGGATGGTAATGGCTTTTCCCTGATGCTTCTGGACTTGAAAATGCCTAAGATGGACGGCTTTAAGGTATTGGAGTATGTCAATGGCAATGGGCTTATTGATGTAGTGCCTGTTATTGTTATCAGCGCTGAGGCAGATCCTGAAACAGAGCGCGAATGCTTGGAATTGAAGGTTATTGATTTTATTCGCAAGCCCTTTGATAAGCTGGCTGTTAATCGTCGCGTATATAATATCATTAGGCTGTACACAATCCAGAATAATTTAGAAAAGCTGGTTAATGATCAGACTAAGGAAATTCAAGCGCAAAACGTGAAGCTGGCTGAGCAGGCTGCCTGCCTGAAGCGTACCAACGAGCGCATCATCGAGCTTTTGGGTACGGTGGTTGAGTATCGCAATCTGGAGAGCGGTAAGCATATCCAGCGGGTGAAGGGCTTTACGCGGATTTTGGCAGAAAAAATCGCTGCGCTGTATCCTGAATATGGCCTGACAACCAAGCAGATTAATGTGATAGTAGCTGCCAGCGCTCTTCATGATGTGGGCAAGATTGCTATTAGCGATAGTATTTTGCTTAAGCCTGGTCGTTTGACCAAGGAAGAGTTTGATGTTATGAAGACCCATACTACGGAGGGCAGTGCCATTATTGAGCATATCAAGGGCATTGGTACCAATGAATATGAGAAAGTAAGCTATGAGATTGCTCGCTATCATCATGAGCGGTTTGACGGACGTGGCTATCCTGATGGCTTAGTGGGGGATGAAATCCCTATTTCTGCTCAGATTGTGTCTATTGCAGATGTGTATGATGCACTGGTAAGCAAGCGCTGCTATAAGGATGCTTATGGCAAGGGCCAGGCCTTTAAGATGATTATGGCTGGTGAATGCGGCGTGTTCTCGGAGAAGATTTTGACCTGCTTTGCGAAGGCAAAGGAAGAATTCGAGGCTCTGGCGGACGAGTACGCTGAGTGATGGATAAATGAGGCAACAAAAAATCCCTGTCGGGCGGAACCCGACAGGGATTTTTTTACTACACATTACATAAACATCTGTTTCCTACCGCGTTTTGCGGTAGGAGTCTAAATCGAACCGATTGTACACTGACAAGGGATTAAATACATTGCTTGTTACTTTTCCTCGCCATGTCCGCCCATCTTATTCAAGCGCTTATTGTAGTACAACGTCTCGTCCACCTTGGCAAAGAGCGTATCCCAATCTTTGCCATCCTCAGGGAAGTACACCGAGCCGAAGCTTACGCCGAACTGACAAGTCTTCACAAAGAGCGGGAACTGCTTAGCCAGTTCCTCCTTAATCTTGCCAGCTAATGCGCAGGTCTGCTCCTTATCCACATTGGGCAGGAAAACTACGAATTCGTCACCGCCATAGCGGGAGATAAAGCTGGTTTCGGGCAGGGTCTCTACTAGCATATCCGCAAAGGAAGCCAGTACAGTATCGCCGGCCTGATGGCCAAAGCGGTCATTTACCTGCTTAAAATTATCCAAGTCCATAATGAGCAGGGCGCCCTGAGTGGACTCGCTGACGAAAAGAGGCTCTAGCTGCTCTTGAATACCGCGGCGATTAGCAAGGCCTGTGAGAGCGTCAGTTTGCGATACTAAGGTCACCTTGTTCAGCTCCTCGTGCTGACGGGAGATATTGGCCAAAACGCAGAGTACCTCGCGGCCCTCAGGCTTGGTCGTAATTTCCAGAAAGGCCAGATGCCAAATATACTTCTTGCCATAACCGCGAATGAGCATCTCCATCTGATGGGAGCCATCGGGCAGGGCCCAAATGCGCTCAATAAACTCCGGCTTCGTGAAGAAGCGGAAGCGGTGTTGGCAGGTTTCGTGGGGACAGCCCACAAGATTAGCAAAGCTGCGGTTATCACTGATAACAATGCCGCCATCCTCCATACGGAAGCGGATAATGGGCGTGGGAATGGTGCGGTACAGGGCTTGTACCTCTTCGTAAGCCTTTTGCAGCTCCACACGCTTCTTTTGGTTGCTGCGATAAAGAGCATAGCTCAAGGCTCCAATAATTACCAGAAGCACAAAGGCAAAGCCGGTGGTCTGGTAAATCTTTACGCGGGATTTGGCAGCAATGACCTCGTAGGGAACTGCCAGAGATAAATACCATCTAGCATGGTCGATGGTACTGAAGTTATTCATCTCCATGGGGGTCAGGGAGACTAAATAATCCTCATTATTAAACTTATAGCTTGCAAAGCCCTGGCGATTATTATGCAGCAGGCTAAAATAACGGTCATGCTCTTCTGGGGAGATGGAGGTATCCTTACCATCAAAAAATTGCTCCACTGTAGAGAAGGTTTGCATGGTATCGGGGGAAGCAACTACATCGCCAGTGCTGGTGATGAGCTTAGTGCTGGCGCTATTGTCAAAAAGTTTCTCCGTGAGCATGGCCCGCAGCTGGTTGGGCATGTACACGCCGTAAAGTACAGCAATGGTTTTACCGTTGCGGCGCATCGGGGTAGCAATGCGTACCAGATGCTGCTTACTGTTGTCCAGACCCATGCCGTTGTGAAGCACCGCCTTACCCTGTAGGGCCAACTTAAAGAACTCCTGTTGCTTCATATTGGGCAGCTTAGCACCAATAGCAGAGAGAGGCTTGCCATCCAAGTCAATGACTACGATATCGCCAAAGCCATAAATACCGCGCTTACGGTCTAGATATTCGCGCAGCTTTTCTGTATTGAGCTGCATGGTGCTTTTACCCACAGTTTCAGCAATACTGTGCAAACAGACGGTGTCAGCATGCAGCTTTTGGGAGATGGTGCTAAGGCTTTGATTGCTCAGCTCTCGCATTTGTAGCTCCGTATCCTTGCGAGTATCATTAGTGATGATATGGATGAAGCCCGCAGAAACAGCCACCAAAGTAATAATCGTTATTAACGAAAAAATAATATTGCGATGGTTAAAAAATTTCATAAGAACATCCTCACGTTAAACAATTAGTGCATAATGTATTTTGTATACCTGTTCCTGAAAAAACAGGCAGGGCAAAATCCATAACAGATTTTGCCCAGTACTAAACACTTACGTGTGCAGCTGGCTGTCATTCCGTTATGGTGAAGACCCTGTAGCTTTGTGTCGCCGACTTTCGCCGGTTTTACTAAATATGAAATTATTCCATTGTAATTACTTGTTAAACTAGTTATGAATTATAGTCCAAGTGAAGCTACATATATTCATAACTATACGGTAGATAACATTCTACCATCTTTTGTCAAATTTGTAAAATAATTTTTTTGTGGTCTTGGCAACGGTAAGAAAATATCCTTTTCTGTTCTTTTTGAAACAAAAGTAATTGACGACTTAGCGAAAAATGATATACTATAGAGAAGGCAAAGCTTACGAGCTTGGATTTGCTTTTTGGTGTGTGTAAATTCTGGAGTAAAAATAGAATGTTAAGTGCTTATGGTTTCCCCTTTTTGCTTGCCGCTCTGGTGAGCTATATTCTAACCCCGTACATTAAAAAATTAGCCTTCCTCATCGGTGCCATCGATAGGCCCGATAACCGTAAGGTGCATAAGAAGATTATGCCTCGCTTGGGAGGCTTGGCTATCTATATTGCCTTTATGGTTGCCGCAGTGGCAAGTCTGGAGATGACTAAGGACATCGTGGGTATCCTGGTGGGTGCTACGGTCATCGTCATCATCGGTGTGCTGGATGATAAATACCAGCTGCCGGCTAAGGTTAAGCTGCTGGGGCAGATTTTTGCTGCCTGCGTGTTGGTGCTGTTCGATATACGCATCGAATGGGTCAATAATCCCTTTGGCGGCTATTTTTATTTGGAGTACCTGTCCATCCCCCTCACTATTTTTTGGGTCATCAGCTTCACCAACGTAGTGAATTTGATTGACGGCCTGGATGGTTTGGCAGCGGGTGTATCTGCTATCGCCTCTCTGACGGTGATTTTGGTGGCGGTGCAGATGGGCTACTACCATATTGCGGTGATGACGGCGGCCTTGGCCGGCGGTATTATCGGCTTTATTCGTTACAATTTTAACCCGGCCACCATCTTCATGGGGGATACGGGCAGTATGTTCATCGGCTATATGCTGGCAGCGATTTCTGTCTATGGAGCAGTGAAGACCGCAGCTACGGTGGCTCTGATTGTGCCTGCTATTGCGCTGGGCCTACCTATCATGGATACGGCCTTTGCCATTATGCGTCGCTACAGCAATGGTCGCCCCATTTTCCAGCCGGACAAGGGGCATTTACACCACCGCCTGCTGGCCATGGGCATGAACCAAAAGCAGGCTGTGCTCCTGATGTATGGTATCACCGCTATCTTGGGCATTGCGGCAGTGCTGTGGGCCGAGTTTGACGGCTTTTATGCAGCACTCATTATTGCAGCGATTATCACGGCCGTGGCCGTGGGCGCGAAAAAAATCGGTATTCTGAACGATCGATAAGAGGGAGGAAAAACCGTGGGAGATAATAAGAAGAAGCTTAAACTGATGACGGTTTTCGGTACTCGTCCCGAGGCCATCAAGATGTGTCCTTTAGTGTTAGAGATGCGCAAGTACCCTGAATTTATTCAGCCCATTGTGGCTGTAACTGCGCAGCATCGGGAGATGCTGGACCAGGTGCTGGATTTATTCGGCATTGTGCCCGACTATGATTTGAATATTATGACCAGCGGCCAGACGCTTTATGATGTAACCACTCGCGCTCTGATGGGCCTCAAGCCCGTCATGGAGGAGGCCAAGCCCGATATGGTGCTGGTGCATGGTGATACTACCACTACCTTCGCTGGAGCGCTGGCTGCCTTCTATGCCCAAATTCCTGTAGGCCATGTGGAAGCAGGCCTGAGAACCGGTAAAAAGTATTCCCCCTACCCGGAGGAAATGAATCGCAAGCTGACCGGCGCCATTGCGGATATGCATTTCGCGCCTACGGGCACTAGCAAGGCCAATCTTTTAAAGGAAAATGTGAACCCTGCCAATATTCTGGTCACCGGCAACACGGTTATCGATGCCCTGCAGACCACTGTGCATAGTGATTATCATTTTGCCGATGAGGATTTTAACAAGGTTTTCGCTACAGGCCACAGATTGATTCTGATGACTACTCATAGAAGGGAAAATTTGGGTGAGCCCATGCGTCATGTGTATCGCGCCCTGAAGAGCGTGCTAGAGACTCATGAGAATGTGGAGGCTATCTTTCCGGTGCACAAGAACCCCAAGGTGCGTGAGATTGTGAACCAAGAGCTGGGCCATCTGAGTCGTGTGCATCTCATTGAGCCCATGGATTACGAGCCCTTTGCCAATTTGATGGCCAAGGTGGATATTGTGCTCACCGATAGCGGTGGCATCCAAGAGGAAGCCCCTGCTTTGGGCAAGCCTGTCCTTGTGCTACGGGATACCACTGAGCGTCCCGAGGCGGTGGAGGCAGGTACTGTTAAGCTCGTTGGCACAGCCTATGAGGATGTACTCAGGGAAACCAATCGTCTCCTGGATGATGCTGAGCACTATCGCTCCATGGCGGAGGCTGCTAATCCCTACGGCGATGGCAAGGCCTGCGAGAGAATTATTAAGGCGATTTTACACAAAAACGGCTACTCGGTGGAAATTTTCTCCGAATTTCAGCATAATTGAGTGGACAATTTTTGTGAAATAAATTAAAATTATATTGTACCATTCTGTGAACTTGCAGGTGGTCTATTAAGCTTGTAAAAATTAAGGAGAAAAAACCGACTGTGGAGATGCGGGATAAGCGTAAGGAAGATAGGGAGCGCAAGCAGCGCCTCAAAATGTTCAACGCTTTGGCTACGGTTTCTTCCCTAGCGGCCATGATAGTATTTGACTTCCTTTTGGCTTATTTTGGTGGGGATTGGCTGGATGCTTATTTTGAGACCGGTGACCACACCTTTCGCCTGGCGGGCATTAGCCTTGCCATCGTGACCATCTTCTTAACCTTCTTCAAGCTGGTATATTCAGTAATGCAGGACGAGGACGAGTAAACCCCTATGATGACCTTTGATTTTGCCCCCGTAGTTAAGGGCGGCTATAAACGCTTTCTCATGCTGCCGGCCTGCATTGGTCTGGTCATGGTCATAGCTCTCCATGTGTTGGGTTATCCTCAGGCTGCGTTGAGTCTTTTCCGAGGCTTCGTGCTGGGGCTTTTGGACACAGTGATTCTGGTCCACGGCATTAAAAAGGCCTTGCCCTATGAGAAGGACCCTCAGCGAGGGCTGCTCATCATGAAGCGTCACCGCTGGTACAGGATTATAGCTGTATCCAGCATCATCGTTTTGTTGTTAAGGCAGGGAGCCAATGTGGCAGGTGTCTGCATCGGCCTTCTGCTGATACATATATTTTTACTTTTTAATTTAACAATTATCGCGTACCAACTCAATAACGAGGGTAACGTGAAGAAAGGAGAGAGAAATAATGGGAAATGAAGCAGCAGCTGCAGCACAAGAACATTCCGGTGAGATTATCCATTACCTTGCTCAAGAAGTAGCACCTGGTATTGTTATTCATATGCAGACCATGTATATGACCTGGATTACAATGGCAGTAGTGTTTGTTCTCTTCTTGCTGGCCGCCAAAAATCCGAAAATGGTTCCTAGCGGAGTCCAAAATGTTATGGAGTTCTTCATTGACTTCTTAAACGATCTTATGGAAGGCCAACTGGGTATTAAAGGACGCAAGTACATGGCTCCTTTTATTATCACCCTTTTCATGTTCATCTTTATTAGTAACGAGATTGGTATGTTGCCGCAGGTTGGTGTACACTGGACTTCTCCTACCAACGACGTTAACACCTGCTTTGCGCTGTCCTTGACTGTCGCAATCGGCGTGCACATCATTGGTATCTGCCAAAAGGGCTTGAGTCACTACAAGCACTATATTAGTCCTTCCCCCGCATTCTTGCCGTTACATTTGTTAGACGAAGTTGTTAAACCGATGACTATGGCCCTTCGTCTATTCGGTAACATTCTGGCAGGCGAAATCCTGTTGATCGTACTGTATCAACTGGCTCCGTGGGTTGTACCTGAATTCTGGGTAATGTTCAGCTTGGTTATCGGTTTCTTGCAAGCCTTTATCTTCACCATGCTGGCTCTGACCAGCTTCGCGCTGGCTTTTGCGCATCACTAATTTAAAAGGGCGCACAACAATTAAAACTTTACAATGTCTATGATTGATAGGAGGAAATTTCAATGACTGAAAACGCAATTATTATTGCAGCATCTATGTTTGCTGTTGCATTTATCTGCCTGGCTGCAGCTCTGGGCGCTGCTCTTGGTAACGGTAACTTAACTGGTAAAGCAATCGAGTCCATGGCTCGTCAACCTGAAGAAGCTGGCAAGCTGTTCACCAACATGCTGGTATCCGTAGGTCTGGTAGAATCCATGCCTATTCTGTGCTACGTTATCGCAGTAGTACTGGTATTCGCTAACCCCTTCGTAAAATGATCTAAGATCCGTAAATTAAGAAAACAAATAGGAGAGTGAGATAATTGGTTAATATTAACGCAACACTTATCGCGCAAATCCTGAACTTTTTGGTTCTTGTTTTCGTTCTTGCTAAATTCGTTTACAAACCTGTACTGGGTATCATGGAAGAGCGCAAGAATAAAATTGCTAGCGATTTAGAGACTGCTGAAAAGGCTAAGAACGACGCTGAAGCAGTTAAAGCTGAATATGCTGCAAAATTAGCGGATGCAAGACAGGAAGCACAGGCTATCATTGAAAACGCCCGCAAAACCGCTCAAGCAGCTCATGATAAGATTATGGCTGACACCAAGGTTGAGCAGGAGCAATATGTAGCAGCTCAAAAAGAGATTATCGCTACTGAGAAGAAGAAAGCTATGGACGAAGTTCGTGCTCAGGTTATCAGCCTGTCCATGATCGCTGCTGGCAAAATTGTTGAGCAAAAGCTGAATTCTGAAGAAGACAAAAAAATGGCTAGCAAAATTGTTGATTCCATCCTGAAATAATAATTTTGCTCGTTTCCCTATTAGGCCGGACGAGGTCTGCTGTAAATGCGAAACAGTAAGGCTGAGAGCCGGTATTCGGAGGTGATTGGTACAATATGAAGAGTGAAGAAAATATTGCTTTGCTGAAGCAAGAATTGTCCGACTTCAAAATTGATCTGGGCTCCATTAAAGAGCTTTTAGATGTAAACGTTACTACAGCTAAGAAATTGACTGTTGACGAGTATCAATCCATTTCTGCAATTCTGACTGAGAAGCTGGGCCGTGAAATCTTCTTGAACAAGAAGGTTGACCCCTCCATTCTCGGCGGCATCATCGTACAAGTTGGCGATAAGGTATTCGACGCTTCCGCTGCTCGTAAGCTGAAGAAGATGGAAGTTGCCCTCAGCGGCATCGACATCCACGAATACACCAAGCCCGAGGCTATGGGTGATGCTCTCAGCGCTAAGCTGGAGAATTACAAGGTGGACGCTGATCTCGAAGAGGTTGGTATCGTTGAGAAGATCGGTGACGGCATCGCAACCGTTATCGGTATGAAAAACGCAATGGCTGGCGAATTGGTAGAACTGCCCCACAACGTATCCGGCATGGTTCTGAACCTGAACCCGGACTCCGTTGGTATCGTATTGATGGGCGGCGAAACCAAGATTAAGGAAGGCGACGTTGTTCGCCGTACCGGCCGCATCATGGAAGTTCCTGTAGGCGAAGGCCTGCTGGGTCGTGTAGTTAGTGCTATCGGCGCTCCTATCGACGGCAAGGGCGAAATCGTCGCAGCTGAACACCGTCCTGTTGAATCCCCTGCGCATGGTATCGCAGATCGTAAGTCCGTTGATACCCCGCTGCAAACTGGTATTAAATGTATCGACGCACTGGTTCCTATCGGACGTGGCCAACGTGAGCTGATCATCGGCGACCGTGGCACCGGCAAAACCGCCGTTGCAGTTGATACCATCATCAACCAAAAAGGCCTGGGCGTTATCTGCATTTATGTAGCTATCGGCCAAAAGGCTTCCAACGTTGCCCGCATTGTTCGTACTCTGGAACAACACGGCGCAATGGAATACACCATCATCGTTGCCGCTACTGCTGCTGACTCCGCTCCGCTGCAATACCTGGCTCCCTATGCTGGTGTAACCATGGCAGAATACTTCATGGATCAAGGCAAAGACGTTCTGTGCGTATACGACGACCTGTCCAAGCACGCTGTCGCATACCGCGCAATGTCCCTGCTGCTCCGCCGTCCTCCCGGACGTGAAGCATATCCCGGCGACGTATTCTATTTGCACTCCCGTCTGCTGGAGCGCGCTGCTAAGCTGAACGACGAGCTGAAAGGCGGCTCCATCACCGCACTGCCCGTTATCGAAACCCTGGCAGGCGACGTAGGCGGCTTTATTCCGACCAACGTAATTTCTATTACCGACGGTCAGATCTTCCTGGAATCCGAGCTGTTCTACTCCGGTATCCGTCCGGCTATCAACTCCGGTCTGTCCGTATCCCGCGTAGGTGGTGCTGCTCAGATTAAAGCTATGAAACAGGTTGCAGGTACTCTGCGTCTGGATTTGGCACAATTCCGCGAACTGGCAGCATTTGCTCAGTTTGCTTCTGACCTTGATAAGGCTACCAAGGCTCAGCTGGACCGTGGTCAACGTTTGACCGAGGTTCTGAAGCAAGGTCAATACAGCCCGCTGTCTGTTGAAAAACAGGTTATGGCAATTTACCTTGGCACCAAGGGTTATCTGGATGACGTAGCAGTTAAAGAAGTAACTCGCTGCGAAAAAGAATTCCTGGACTTCATGGAAGCTAACCATCCTGAAGTTGGCGCAGATATCCTGAAAACCAAGAAAATCACTGATGAGAATGAAGAAGCTTTGAAGAAAGCGATCGCCGAGTTCAAGGAAACCTTTGTTAGTGAAGGTAGGTGATTAACTAATGGCTACTGCACGCGAGATTCATCGCCACATGAAGAGCGTAGGTAACATTGGTAAGATCACTAAGGCTATGAAGATGGTTGCTGCTGCCCGCCTGAGAAGAGCTCAAGAGCGCGCTGCCGCCAGCCGTCCCTATGCCATCAAGATCAAAGAAGTGTTGTCCAACGTTGTGAGCGATCCAAGCATTCTTGCAAACTTAAGTGCCAAGGAACACCCGCTGCTTCAACATCGTGAAGTTAAAAAAGTTGGTTATCTGGTGCTCGCCTCTGATAAAGGTCTGGCAGGCGCATACAGCTCCAACGCTTTGAAGATGGCTGTTGCTGAGATTTCCGCATGTGAGGACGAGGTTGTTGTTATCACTTGCGGTCGTAAGGCTAGAGACTTCTTCCAACGTCGTGGCTACAATGTGCTGGAATCCCATTTTGGCTTCTCCGACAGACCTGCATATGATAACGCAGTAGAGGTTGCCCGTGACGCAGCAAAGCGTTTTGCTGACGAGGGCTTTGACGAGCTGCGCATCGTATATACTATTTTCAAATCCGCTTTGTCCCAGACTCCTACCTGCGAGAAGATTCTGCCGGTAGAGCCGCCTGCTAAAGAAGCTGGCAAGGCCGAAGCAAGCTTTATGTTTGAGCCCGGTGAAAACGAGACTTTGAGCGTACTTGCACCCAAGTACCTGGAGACCGTTGTTTACGCTGCACTGGTGCAATCCGCTGCCAGTGAGTTGGGTTCTCGTATGACTGCTATGTCTTCTGCTACTGATAACGCTGCTAAGCTGGTACAAAACCTGGAGCTGTCCTATAACAAGGCGCGTCAGGCATCCATTACCCGCGAGCTCAACGAAATCGTTGGCGGCGTAGAAGCGCTGAAGCAAGCACAACAATAATCTGAATTATTTCGTAGGGAGGCTAAAACCTTGAATACAGGTAGAATCGTACAAGTTGTTGGCCCTGTTATCGACATTGAGTTCCCTCCGAAGAGCATGCCCGCTATCCTGAACGCAATCCACATCGATGGCACCACTGATGACGGCAAGGTGAACATTCACCTGACCGCTGAAGTAATGCAACACATCGGCTACAATGTAGTTCGTGCCGTTGCTATGAGCTCCACCGATGGTCTGGTTCGCGGTATGGAAGCAGTAGATACCGGCGCTCCCATCAGCGTACCCGTAGGCCCCGGCGTACTGGGTCGTATCTTCAACGTGCTCGGCGAGACCGTTGACCATGACGATACTCCGGTTGAAGCAGCAGATCACTGGCCCATCCATAGACCTGCTCCGACCTTCGACCAACAGGCAACATCTACTAAAATTTTGGAAACCGGCATTAAAGTCGTAGACTTGATCGCTCCGTATGCAATGGGCGGTAAAATCGGTCTGTTCGGCGGCGCCGGCGTAGGCAAAACCGTTATTATTATGGAGCTGATCCATAACATCGCAACTGCACACGGTGGCTATTCCGTATTCGCAGGCGTTGGCGAGCGTACTCGTGAAGGCAACGACCTGTGGGGCGAAATGAAGGAATCTGGCGTTATCAGCAAGACCGCTCTTGTATATGGCCAGATGAACGAGCCTCCTGGAGCACGTATGCGCGTTGGTCTGACCGGCCTGACCATGGCAGAATACTTCCGTGATGTTGGCGGCCAAGACGTACTGCTCTTTATCGATAACATTTTCCGTTTCATTCAGGCTGGTTCCGAAGTATCCGCATTGCTGGGCCGTATGCCTTCCGCAGTAGGTTATCAACCCACTCTGGCAAACGACATCGGCGCTCTGCAAGAGCGTATTACCTCCACCAAGACCGGTTCCATCACCTCCGTACAGGCAGTATATGTACCTGCGGACGACTTGACTGACCCGGCTCCGGCAGGCACCTTCGCCCACTTGGATGCAACCACCGTATTGTCCCGTTCTATCGCAGAGCTTGGTATTTATCCGGCAGTTGACCCGCTCGACTCCACCAGCCGTATCCTGGATCCGCTGGTAATCGGCGAAGAGCATTATAAAGTTGCTCGTGGCGTACAAGCTATTCTGCAACGCTATAAAGAATTGCAAGATATCATCGCAATTCTGGGTATGGAAGAATTGAGCGAGGAGGACAAAGTAACCGTTGCCCGTGCTCGTAAGATTCAGAAGTTCCTCAGCCAGGCATTCTTCGTTGCTGAACAATTCACCGGCACCCCCGGTCAATATGTTCCGCTGAAGGAAACTATCCGCGGCTTCAAAGAAATCCTGGAAGGCAAGCATGACGACCTGCCCGAAGGCGCTTTCTACATGGTTGGTACCATTGATGACGCAATTGCCAAGGCTGCAACTATGAAGGAATAATAATGGCTACACCGTTTACTTTTGAAATTGTCACGCCGGATAAAATGCTTTTTTCCGCTGATAATGTAACCTATGTAGGCTTCCGCTCCATGGTGGGTGGCTTGGGTATTAAGGCAAACCATTTGCCGATTATCGCGACTCTGGATGTTGCTCCCATGAAGCTAGAGTTTACTGACGGTAGCAAGAAGTCCTTCGCAGTATGCGGCGGCTTCCTGGAGATGAAGGGTGGCAAATGCACTGTGTTGGCAACCATTGCCGACGCAGATACCGACATTGACACCGCTCGCGCCAATGCTGCTAAGGAGCGTGCTGAGCGCCGCTTAGCTAGCAAGGATGCTGACGTAGACAATGCTCGCGCTCATCGTGCATTGAAGAGAGCTATCACCCGTCTGAAGGTTGCAGGTATGGCTTAAAAAGCATACAAGACAATGCCAAAATAACAATTCCCCCGTCCGAAAGGACGGGGGTTTTTGTATACTTTGCAACAAATATTGAAACTAATGCTTTAGCCCCTTGCATATTATGCTTGCTTATAGTATTCTATAAGAGTATAAAAAGGAGGGCTGTGAGATGGCAGATATCGTAGAGAGTATTGCGGGCAATAAAATGCTGATGTTAAAACAGGATATAGCTCTTCTGCGTCAGCGTTTGGCTGAGGTGCAGGATGAGGAAGGAAAAAAGGCCATACGCCGTGAGCTGATGGAAAAGGAAACCTATTATAATATTCTTGCAGACCGCCAGCGCATGAACCATTAAGCCGGAAAAATTGCCGGCTTTTTCTTTGTAGTCGCTATTGAAAAGCTAGGGCTGCAAGTGATAAAATATTGCTACTATAAGTGTTATGTGTAAGCTTTGCTTGGCACATACAGGAGGATTATTTTGGAAAAGCTAGTTGTTAAGGGCGGTACACGTCTTGTGGGTACGGTCAAGACCAGTGGCGCGAAAAACGCTGTATTACCCATTATCGCGGCTTCTATCCTGGGGACAACGCCCAGCCTTTTGGACGAGGTACCCATGCTGGAGGACGTGCATACCATAAGTGAAGTATTGAAATGCTTGGGGCTCGTGGTGACCAGCCCTGAACCCAACGTTCTGCATATAGATAGCACGCATATTACTGCTTATGAGGCTCCCTATGAGCTGGTGCGCACCATGCGCGCATCCTTTTTAGTCATGGGTCCGCTCCTTGCCCGTGTGGGCAAGGCTCGCATTTCCATGCCCGGCGGCTGCGCTATTGGCGCTCGTCCCATCGATATTCACCTGAAGGCCTTCGAGGCTTTGGGCGTGAAGATTGAGCAGGGGCATGGGTATATCGATGCCAGCGCTCCCAATGGACTGAAGGGTACTAATATTTATTTTGATTTCCCCAGCGTGGGCGCAACAGAAAATGTGCTTATGGCTGCTTCCTTAGCTGAGGGTGTTACCATTGTAGAGAATGCTGCTGAGGAGCCGGAAATAGTGGATTTGGCCAATTATTTGAATAAAATGGGTGCCAAAATCCGCGGCGCAGGCACTGATACTATCCGCATCGAGGGTGTGAAGGAGCTGCACGGCGCTGATTATACTATTATTCCCGACCGCATTGAGGCGGGCACCTATATGATTGCCGCTGCTATGACCGGCGGTGATGTGATTGTGGAGAACGTGCTGCCGGAGCACCAAAAGCCCTTGATTGCGAAACTCCGCGAGGCAGGCGCTTTTGTGGAAGAGGATATTGATAAGGTGCGCGTAGTAGGGCATTTACCCTTGAAGCCCGTGGCCATCAAAACCCTGCCCTATCCCGGCTTTCCCACGGATATGCAGGCCCAGATGATGGCTATGATGGTCATTGCCGATGGTCGCAGTAAGGTGACCGAGACCGTGTTTGAAAATCGCTTTATGCATGTGGTGGAGCTGAATCGCATGGGCGCCAATATTACTACCGAGGGTCGCAGTGCCGTGGTAGAGGGCCCCTGCCAGCTGACGGGCTGCGATGTGCGTGCCACAGATTTGCGCGCCGGAGCGGCCATGATTTTGGCAGGCCTGGTGGCAGAGGGTGTAACCCGCATTGGCGATATTTATCATATTGATAGAGGCTACGAGAATATTGTGGCTAAGCTCAAAAATTTGGGCGCTGACATTGAGCGCGTAACCATAGATTAAGCTTGTGTAAAGGAACAGGAGTAAGAAGATGTTTAAAAGTATGGATATAGGTATAGATCTTGGCACTGCCAATATCCTTGTTTTCGTCAAGGGTAAGGGTGTAGTGCTCAAAGAGCCCAGCGTTGTGGCTATTGATAAGGTGCGCAATAAGGTGCTGGCTGTGGGTGATGCTGCTCGCGAGATGCTGGGCCGCTCTCCGGGAACTATTGTGGCTATTCGTCCTTTAAAGGAGGGTGTGATTGCCAATTATACTGTAACCCAAAAGCTGCTAGCTTATGTTATCGAAAAGGTAGCAGGCAAGAGCTTATTCTTTAAGCCCCGTGTTATGACCTGCGTACCCATCGGCATTACCTCTGTGGAGAAGCGTGCCGTTATGGAGGCTACTACCCAGGGTGGTGCTTCTAAAACCTATTTGATTGAGGAGCCTCTGGCTGCAGCCTTGGGCGCAGGCATCGATATTTCCGTGCCCCGTGGTAATATGGTTGTGGATATCGGCGGCGGTACCACCGATATTGCGGTGCTGAGCCTAGGTGGCATTGTGGTGGATGCATCTATCCGCATCGGTGGCGACCATTTTGACGAGGCCATCGTGCGTCATGTGAAGAAGGTCCATAATGTGCTTATTGGCGAGCGTACTGCAGAAGAAATCAAGATGGCAGTGGCCACTGTTTCCAAATATGGACGTGATGAGACTATTACTGTGCGTGGTCGTGATATGGTTACAGGCTTGCCTACAACCTTTACAGTAAATAGCGCTGAGTGTCGCGATGCCTTGGAGGATTCTATTGCTTCTTTGATTGCCACCGTGCGCAGCGTTTTGGAAAAATGCCCGCCGGAGCTGGCTGCAGATATTGTGGATAATGGTATTTATATGACCGGCGGCGGTGCCCTCCTAGATGGCCTGGCTGAGGTTATGCAAAAGGAAACCGGTATTACTACGCGCATTGCGGAGGATCCGCTGGAGTGCGTGGCACTGGGTACCGGCAAGGCTTTGGAGAATTTGGACAAGCTGCATCCGGGGACTGTTTATACTGTGTCCAACTTGGACATATAATTTTTTAAAGAGAAGTCTCCCCTAAATAGGGGAGTCTTTCTTTTATCTTTACTAGGAAGTTATCTATGAAATTTGCAAGAAGATTTATCTCTGTATTGATATTGTTTATATTGTTATGTTTTTCTGCGCTGGCCAGCGCAGCACCGGTGAGCAATTTGCGCAGCAGCGTGAGTCCTGCAAGGGTACGCATTGTGCTGGATAGCTCTGAGCCTATTGTCCACAAGGTGCATAAGGATGGCTTAACGCTGGAGGTGGCGCTTCCTAATAGCATTGCGGTCAAGCAGCAGGCCAAGCTTAAGGACGCCAGCATTAAGTCGGTGCGCCTTGTGCCTGAAGGAAAGACCAGCTCCAAGCTCATCATCGAGCTCAACAAGGAGTGCCAATACAAGGTCTACCAGCTGCCCAATCCACACCGTCTGGTGGTGGATTTGTTTCGCATTAATATTGTGAAGCAGAGTAAGCAACTGGCCAAGGGAGTGGTCTATACCTATTTGCAGGACGAGATGAACGGACGCCAAATTCAGGCTTATCTGGTCACTGTGGAGCCTGGAGCACGCTATGAGCTGCTGCCCTTCAGCGCCGCAGGCGCTTATAATGGGCGCGGCCGCGTCTCCGCATATGCGAAGCAGCACAAGCTCATCGCCGCCATCAATGCCTCCTATTTTGATACCGATGGCTGGGTCATCGGTTCCGTCAAGAAGGAGGGCAAGATGATGGCGGCGGATGAGCTGCCTCGTAGTGGCTACGTTTTGAAGAACGGCAATGCGGACATAGTGCAGGATATTGGCTATTATGGCACCTTAAATCTGCCCAACGGGCAGAGCTTGGTGCTTAAGGGCATGAACCGCATGCGCATTGCCGATGATCTGGTGCTTTATAACAGCTTCTTTGCGCCCTCTACCAAAACTAATCAATGGGGCCGCGAGGTGAAGATTGTCAACAACAGGGTGACCGC
Organism: Phascolarctobacterium sp.; assembly: GCA_034086985.1. Taxonomy (GTDB): domain Bacteria; phylum Bacillota; class Negativicutes; order Acidaminococcales; family Acidaminococcaceae; genus Phascolarctobacterium_A. Next base: position 42,258 of record JAXDZG010000003.1, on the reverse strand, counting down.
CGTGGCCACGGCGGGCAATATGGTGATTACGCCGGGCTCAGTTGTGGTGAGCGGCCACGGCGCCAGCGCAGCCGCGCTGGCGCAGCTGAAGGTAGGCGACAAAGTCAGCTTCAGCGAAACCCTGGGCAATAGCGCCGCCGATGCCGCTGACACAGTTGTCAGCGGCGGGCCGCTCCTGGTGGAGCATGGGCGAGCCCATGTGCGCACCACCGAGGAGCGCATGCCAGCGGACATCGCCAAGGGTCGTGCGCCCCGCACCGCGGTGGGTATCAAGAAGGACGGTAGCGTGATGCTGGTGGTAGTTGATGGCCGCAGCAATAATTCTGCGGGGCTGACCCTGGCGGAGCTGGCAACCTACATGCTGCGCCTGGGCGCTCGGGAAGCCGTCAATTTTGACGGCGGCGGCAGCAGCGTGCTTGCCATCAACGGGCTTGTGGTTAACAAGCCCTCTGATGGCAAGGAGCGGCCTGTAAGCATCGGCTTGGGTCTCTTCCCAAGATAATTGTTTGCAATTACCTTACAATTAACGGCTTGTAAAAGCTTGTCAAAGCCTTTTTTGCGCAGTATAATAAAACCATATATACTTTGCTTTTATTTGGCGTTTACACCGGCGGGAAGTGCCTCGCCGGTTTTCAACTATTAAGAGACGATGAAAATGATTATTTAATCATTAGGAGTGAAGATGCGACTTTTACTTTTGACTTTATGCTTGTGCCTGCAGCTGGCAGTGGCTGCAGTAGCCGCAGCTGCCAATGTATCTCTGATGCCCGTGCGGGATTTAAAGCCTGGTATGCAGGGCATTGGCAAGACAGTAATTCAGGGCGATACCATCGAAGAATTTAATGTGGAGATTTTGGGCGTGCAGGGCAGCGAGGCCACCGGCTATAGCATTTTCGTGCGCCTATACGGCGATTTAATAGAGAAGACAGGCGGCGTGGCCCAGGGCATGAGCGGCAGTCCCGTGTATGTGGATGGTCGTTTGGTGGGCGCTGTAGCCTTTGGCAAGGTCTTCAATGACCCGCACTACTGCTTTTTGACTCCTATTGGACGTATGCTGAGCCTTTTGGACGAGCCTAAGTCAGTGCCCAGCGATTGGCTGCCTAAGGGCACGGCCCTGCAGGCCGGTGGCTTCACTGATTATGGCCTAGAGTATCTGCAGGAAAAACTGGCTCCCTTGGGCCTTACCGCCTTGGGCAACGCTGGCGCAGGCCAGGGCTCTAGCAAGGCCTTGGAGCCGGGCAGTGCTGTGGGCGCTTCTATTTTGCAGGGTGACTTGACCTTGGGCGCACTGGGCACTGTGACCTGGACTGATGACGAGGGCAAGGTGCTGGCCTTTGGCCATCCCTTTATGCAGCGTGGCAAGAGTAATTTTTATCTCACCAAGGCTTGGGTACTGGGCGTAGTGCCCAATATGCAGAGCAGCTATAAGGTGGGCAATATGGGCGAGCCTATAGGCAGCTTCACTCAGGATCGCGCCAGCGGCATCGGTGGCGCTGTGGGAGCATTGCCCAAGACCATTCCTCTTTTCGTGACCGCTAACGACACCGGGCGCGGCCAGAGCACCAGCATGCGCGTGCAGGTGGTGGAGGATGAGAAGCTAGCTCCGGCTATCGTGGATGCTGCGGTGCTCAATGCCTTGAGCAAAGCCGTGGACCGCAACGGTGGTGGCACGGCTAGGGTGCACTTCACTATTTCCGGTGTGGATAGCAAGAAAAAGCCTCTGATTATTGATCGTGAGAATATGTTTTATGCTACGGATGCGCTCTTAAAAAATGTGAATGCGGAGCTCAGCGAGGCCATGACCATTTTGCTGCAGAATAAATTTGAAGCGGTGCAACTATATGGTATCGACGTGAAGGCGCAGGTGAGCGACCAGGTGCAGGTGGCTGAAATCCAGCGAGTGAAGGCTGCCACCGATAAGGTGCAGGCCGGGGACAAGCTGGCTATTGACGTAACGATGAAGCCCTACCGCGGCCAGGAGTTCACCCGCACGGTGCAGTTTAAGGTGCCCAAGGATCATCCCGGTGGCAAGCTGAACCTGCAGGTGCGTGGAGGTAGCAGCATGGCCTGGATTATCGAGCTTTTGCGCAAGCAAAAGCAGGAGGGCGTGCCGGCTGCGAAAAAGCAGGAGCAGCGTCACACCTTGGCTGACTATGTGAAGAGCGTGAATAATGCTGATAAAAATAACGAGATTATTGTAGATATTGCTACGGGACAGCAGCAAATGAATGCTGAGGCTGCGGCCCAGGATGCGGGCCTAGCAGGTATGCTGGCCGGTTCACCCTTTAAGCAAAAATATCCCTTTGATTTTATTATTGACGGCGAGGGCGAGGTAAGCGTAGAGGTTACTCCGAAGTAATTTTTAATAGCTTGACAGCTAATTTTTGCTGTATTGCTTGCCTCTTGCCATATTTATGTCATATTTTTAGTTTATAATTATAGTATCAAATGAGTATAGTATGAAATGAGTAAAGGACAGAAGTCATGCTGAAGGCGATTTGTGAAGCTTGTGGCAAAAGAATATTAGCTTTTTGCGCTGCTAGCGGCCGTATCACTAATTTACTCCTGCAGACCCTTGGGCGCCTGAAGGAAGCAAATTGGCACGAGGTAGTGCGGCAGATGGCTCTTTTAGGAGCGGACTCCCTTCCCATTGTGCTGATGACCATCCTTTGCACGGGCATGGTATTTTCTGTGCAGACGGCTAAGGAATTTGTCCGCTTGGGCGCATCCTCCACTGTCGGCGGCATCGTAGCCATTGCCATGGCTCGCGAGCTGGTGCCTGTTTTAGTAGGCGTGGTGGTGGCAGGGCGCATTGGCGCAGCCATTGCGGCGGAACTGGGCACCATGAAGGTCACCGAGCAAATCGATGCCCTGCGTGTGATGGCGGCCAATCCGGTGAGCTATCTGGTGGTGCCACGCTTTATTGCCATGGTGCTGATGATGCCTCTTTTAGTTGTCTTTGCCAACTTAATCGGCAATATCGGTGGCTGGCTCGTGGCGCATTATTATGCAGGTATCGGCACCTTTACTTATACCAATTCCATTAAAATGCTGGCGGAGTTTTATGATGTCTTCGGTGGCATGCTAAAGAGCTGTGTTTTCGGCGGTATTATTGCCATTATTGGCTGCTATAAAGGACTCAATGCTCCTAATGGAGCCGAGGGAGTGGGCTTGGCTACTACGGCTTCTGTAGTGCTGTCCATTATTTTAATTTTCATTTTTAATTATTTCTTATCCATTGTGATTTATGTCTAGGGAGTTGGCGGCATGGAAAACAGGAAGTCAATGATTAAAATTCGCCAACTAAAAATTGCCTTTGGAGACAAGGTTGTCTTAAATGATTTGGATGTGGATGTATACGAGGGCGAGACCTTAGCCATTATCGGCCCATCCGGTACGGGCAAAAGCACGGTGATTAAGGTACTGACGGGCCTTTTAGCTCCTACAGCCGGTAGCGTCGTTATCGACGGACAGGAAACAGCGAGCTACAGCGAGGAGGAGTGGGATGGCCTGCGCAGTCGCATGGGTGTGGTTTTTCAGTATTCAGCCCTTTTCGATTTTTTGAGCGTGGGCGAGAACGTGGCCTTTGGCCTGAGGCGGCATTTTAAGCTGGCCGAGGAGGAAATCCAGAGCCGCGTGGCCACTCTATTGGATTTGGTAGGCATGCCGGGTACACAGGAAATGTGGCCCAGTGAATTATCCGGCGGCATGAAAAAGCGTGTGGCTCTATCGAGAGCCCTAGCCATGGAGCCGCGGATTGTGCTCTACGATGAGCCCACTTCAGGGCTGGACCCGGTCATGACCATGACTATTTCCCGCTTAATTCGCAAAACCCAGCAGCAGCTGGGCGTTACTTCGGTTTTGGTAACACACGATATGGACTCCGCTTATTATGCGGCGGACCGCATCGCTATGCTAGATAAAGGAAAAATCGTCCAGATTGGTACGCCGGACGAGATTAGGCAGAGCACGAACCCTGTGGTTCATGCCTTTGTCAATGGACTGGAAAGGAAAGAGGAGGATGTAGATGGGCGCAAGTGAGGTTAAAGTCGGCGCATTTGCCTTGGGCGGCGCTGTGGTACTGGCAGGCATCATCACCTTTATGGGAGCATTTTCCTTTGGTAAAAAGGGCTACGAGCTGCGCATCAACTATCCCCAAGTAAGTGGTCTGATGCCGGGTCATGTAGTGCGCTATGCAGGCGTGCAGGTGGGCACTGTGAAGAAGCTCAATGTGGCTCCCGATAAGGTTGAGGTTGTAACTGAAATAGATGATAATATAAAAATTCCCCACGGAGCGGTATTTACCATTGCCTCCGATGGCATCATGGGCGAAAAATATGTGCACATTGTGCCTCCTGCCAAGCCCGGCCAGGGCTTTATCACTGAAGGCAGCACGCTAAAAGGTGTTCCAGGTGGTGGCATGGACGAGTTTTTTGCTAGTTCCGGTGATTTAGTAACACGCTTGGAAAATATTGCCGGAGCCTTTGAAAATGTCTTTGGGGATAAAGAGGTTCAGGAATCCATGAAAAATGGCTTCAAGAACATGCAGGGCATTACGGAAAACATGAATACCTTTACCAAGGTCATGGCCGATGTGGCGGTGGCTAATCAGCAGGATATTACCCAGATGATTCATCAAATCAACGAGCTGACCCAAAAGATGAATGCTACTGCAGGTTACATTGAAAGCACCATGAAAAACATGGATAATAATGGCGAAACGGGCAAAAATGCTGCGGCCATCGTCAAGAATATGGCAGATACTACCAAGCGTTTGGAAAATATCGTGCAGATGCTGGAGACCGTGGCCAAGGACCCTGTGACTCAGCAGTCCCTGAAAGATACACTGGTCAATGTGAAGGAAGCCAGTGCTAAGGCCAATAAGATTATGGGAGCCTTCACTGAGGCAAAGATTTCTGCGGACGCTGGCTACAGCGCTAAGGGTTGCGATTGGCGTGGCAATTTAGGCGTGACCATTAGCCCCAGCGATAAAAACTATCTTTATATGGGTGGCTACGATATTGGCGAAGCTAATAAGTTCGACTTTATCATGGGTCACAAGCTGGGCAATGCTGCTGTGAGCATGGGCGCTATGCAGGGGGATTTTGGCGTAGGCCTGAGCTATGATTTTGGCAAGGATTTTAAACTCTATTCCCAGCTCTATGATTTTGACGATGCTAAGGTGCGCTTAGGCGGCGAGCTGAGGCTCACCAATACCTTCTCGTTATACGGCGAGACCATGGATGTACGCGGTACGAAGCGTGATACCTATATGGGCGTACGTACTTATTTCTAAGATTGCCGATAAAGCACCATATACTTCGTCAGGGCTCCTAGGAGTATTTCCGATACGCCGTCGTCGCCCTTCCTCGTCTCTGGTACTTTCTCGCCAATCTTTGTGAATCAATGTTACAGAAATTTCATTTGACATTTTTCGTCAAAGAAAATATAATTTTTCTATACTGACTGATTAGTCAGAGTTGAAATGGAGGTTTCCTGATGACTAGACATAAATTTAGTAAACGCTTTGTGATGTTGAGTGCAGCGCTGACCATGCTGCTGAGCCAGTCAGCCTTTGCTGGCGAGGTTGTGGCGCTCAATCTTGAGGACGCTATGCAGCGCGCCTTTAATACCAACCCTGCCATTACTATTGCGGGTTATGAGAGAGATAGCGCTCGCGCTAGCTACAATGCAGCACGCAACAGCCGTTGGATTACTATTGAAGGTAAGCATGTAACTCAACGTGGTGGCAGTAACGATAATATAACGACTGGAAATAGCTGGATTTGGGATGGTTCTGATCACAAACAGGTAGCATGGGCAAATACTTCAAAACAGATTGGCAATGAACATTCCAATTCTTTAACTGCTTCTATGCCTATCTACACCGGTGGCAAGCTCAGCGGTACCATTAAGAAGGCCAAGGCTGGATATATCTATTCTGAACAAGGATTGCAAAAGGCGTACAACGATATGCGTACCACTGTAACCAATGGTTATTTTGATATGCTGCAAGCTGACAATATGCAAAAGTTGGGCCGTGAGTCCGTAGACCGTTTGGCAGATCATCTGAAGAATGTGGAAGCTCAATACGAGGTGGGCGTAGTAGCCAAGGTTGACGTGCTGCGCAGCCAAGTTGAACTTGCTAACGCTAAGCAAAGCTTGATTAAAGCAGAAAATGCTTACCAGATTGCAGAGGCTAATTTGAATAAGATCGTGGGTCTGCCCATGGATACTCAATTGAAGCTGGATAATATTCTCGTTTATACTCCTTATGATAATGACATGCAATATTGCTTGGATTATGCTGCTATGCATCGTCCTGAATTGGAGCAGGCTAAGCAAAACGTAGAGGCTGCAAAAGGTGCACTGCGTGTAGCAATTTCCGGTCACATGCCTCAGGTAGCTGCAAGTGCAAGTCAAAATTGGAAGGATAGCAATTGGCCTGGCGATGAAAACGGCAACTGGGGCGTTGGTGTTCAAGTAACCATGAACATCTTCGACAGCGGCGTTACTGTTTCTAAAATCCATGGTGCTGAAGCAGATTTGAAAAAAGCACATGAAACCTATCGCGACACTGTGGACGCAGTAAATCTGGACGTGCGCTCCAATTATCTGAACCTGCGCGAGGCTGAAAAGCGCATCGACACCACCAAGCTGGCGGTGTCTCAAGCTGAAGAAGATTATCGTATCGCTCAGCTGCGCTATATGAATGGCGTGGGCACCAACACTGATGTGCTGGATGCACAGGTGGCCCTGACCGATGCGAAGACCAACTATTTGCAGGCCATGTATGACTACAACACCTGCAAGACTAACCTAGAGACCGCTATCGGCGTACCTATGCAGTTCCCCACCAAGGTTGTAGTAGACCCCAAGGTAGCTGAAGCCGAGAAAGCAAAATAATTTACTATATGACAAGACGACGCCTGTGGCTAGCGCCACAGGCGTTTTGCTTTGCTACGCTTGTAGCTATAAGTGCAAGCTTTACTAAGCAAAAAATTTTCCTCCCTTTAACAGGAGGATTAGCATAAGCGTCGAAATAATAAAAGTCGGAGTATTTATTTTTTAAAATAAAGGCGGTGCTGACACATTTTTGTCACTCCCGTCTGTTACAATATTTAATGGTGACGTTTATGAAGAAATATTTTAGATTTATCGCCTTTTTAATAGTTTTGCTGAGCGCAGGCTATATCTTTTTAGTGCATACAGTAATGCCCAAATATATTCGCCAATCTCTGCCAGAGGTGGAGCGCATTGCCTCTAGCTTTATCAATGGCAGCATTACTATGGAGGATATGACTTGGGATGGTGGCCTCAGTGCCGAGATAGGCCAGCTGAAGGTCAAGGATGTTGAGGGCAAGAAGATAGCAGAAATACCCCGTATTATCGTGCATTTCCGCCCATGGCTTGCCATCGACAAGGGTGCCAGGGCTGTGAGCCGTGTGGAGCTGGTGCGTCCTCAGGTTTATCTTGAGATGGATGAGCAGCAGCAGTGGAACATGGCCAAGCTCTTAAAGCCCTCCGACTCTGATGAGACACCCTTCTACGGCTTGCTGGAAATTTCCAATGGCCTTTTACATGTGAGCATGCCCCAGGGAAAGTGGGATTTCCCGGTAGCAGGTACAGTGGATGGCGGTGCCAATCCTAAATTTGCTTTGGGTCTGCGCTTAGGTAGTGGTATGGACAAGCTGGCTATTGGCGGTCTTGTGACTACCAAGGGCGAGGGCCGTGTGGAGCTGAAGAGCGAGAAGCTGGATTTGGCTCCCTATGCTGCGTTGGCTAAGCATTACGCCAGTGTGGAAGAGCTTAAGGGTGGCTTGAGCAAGCTAGCCTTAATTTATGTGAACGAAAAGGGCAAGCAGCGCTATTCTGGCCAAGTGGCCTTGTCCGGACTGGAAGGTAAAATGCTGGTGGGCGCATCCAAGCATAGCCTGAAGCTGGATGGGATTGTGCGTGCTCATGACAACTATATAAATATCAGCTCCTTGGATGCTTTAGTGGATGGTCAAGGAGTGCGCCTTGAGGGCGAGGCCGATTTACGGGATACGGATGTACCTAACGGCAAAGGTGTGCTCACTGCGGACAAGCTGGCTTACGAGGGCTATAGCTTAGAAAAGCTGCGTGTGCCCTTTAGCGCCGATAAGGAGCAGATTATTGTAGAAAATCTGGCTGCTGCCTACGGCGGTGGCTCTATCAAGGGCAATGCCACTTATAGCGTCGAGGAAAAGGTACTAACTGGTGACTTGAGCTTGGCGAATGTTACCCATGCTACGCCGGGTAGACCCAAGGATGATGTGCACATTAATGCCAAGCTGGCTGTGCTGGCCAAGGCGTTGGCTGATAAATTACAAGTGCATGCTGCAGCCGAGACCATGGATTTAGAGTGGCGTGGCCTTAAAATCGACCGTATGAGCTTAGATGGAGCTCTCGTTAAGGATGGCCTCGCCATAGACCATTTCAGTGCTTTTTCAGGCCCCAAGGGTATACTTTTAGCTAGTGGCAGTGTGAATAAAGAGGGTGAGCTGCATATCGAAGGCCGGATGACGGACTTCCCGGTGGATCCTGTGCTGGCAGCAGCTGGCAAGCAGGGTAGTGGCTTGTGCTCCACGGGCTTTGCTCTGGGCGGTAAGCTCAAAGCACCGGAATTCTCTGGCGTTATCCAATTGCGTCAGGCTAAGTTTATGGAGCAAAAAATTAGGGAAGCCCATGGCTTCATGAGTCTGAAGGATAATCAGCTTACTATTAAAGACTTCCGTGCCAATATGGAGCAGGGACATCACATCATCAGCGGTCTTGTGGATTTGCGTGGTGAAGAGCCCTTCGTGGACCTGTCCCTGGAAAGCTATGGGGTGCGCATTGAGCCCATTATGGAGCTTATTCTGGGCAAGAAGGATGTGCCTGTGACAGGCAATTTAAATAACGTGATGCAGGTGCGTGGCACAGCGAGCCAGCCCTATGTGTATGGCGAAATCCATGCTTCTGATGGCAGTGCTTTAGCTCAGCTGTATAACAGTGTGGACGGTCGTTATTTGTACGACAAGGGCACGCTGGAGCTGGAGGACTTTTTGATCAAGGCCTTTTACGCTGATATTAAGCTGAACGGCACCATGGCCGATGATGGTCGCTTGAATTTTGATATGGTGGCCAAGGATGTGGATTTGGCTCATTTGCCCATTAAGGACGAAACGGTGGACCTAGGCGGCAAGCTTAACGCCAAGGGTCATCTGGGCGGTAAACTCACAGCGCCTACCTTCAGAGGTGATGTTGACAGCGACAAGGTTTTGATTAATGGCGAGGTCATTACAGAGCTATCCGGTACGGTGGATGGCCGTGGTCTGCCCTATAACATGTTCAAGGTCTCCTTTAAGCAGCCCTATAAAAATGACCCCTCCAATTATGGTCTCTACACCGCAGATGTGAACATCAATTTGCAAGAAAAATTCATGCAGGGCAAGGTGCAGATGTTGTGGGGCGATATTGGTGGCCTGTTGCGCATGGCTCGCATGGATTATGAGATTGATGGACAAATGCAGGGCCTGCTGGATTTCTGTCCCCAGGGCAAGGGTAGTGGCCTGAATATAGCTATCAAGGCTGACGATGTCAAAATTCATGATTTGAACTATGCACATATGGTTTTGAATGGCAATGTTAAAAATACCCTTCTGACCTTGGAAGAGGTGAAGCTACAGGAGCAGGATGGTGTGGTTGACCGTGGTTTGATTACTGCCGGTGGCATCATTGAGCTGAAGGAAAACACCTTTAATTTAAGCATGGCCTCTACCAAGGCTAATCCGGCCATTGTGACGGCAGTGATGAAAAATCCGCCGGAAATCAAGGGCGAGATGGATATGCAGGTCGTCCTGGAGGGCAGTGTGGCTGAGCCTCAGGGCAAGGGTGTCTTGGAGATTACCAATGGCTCCGTGGCCGGTGTAAGCATGGATAAGCTCAATGCAGAGCTATCGTTAAAGAATGATGTTATTCAATTACAGGAGCTGGTGGCAACCAAGGATGCCTATGGCGTGAAGGCCTCCGGTGATATCCCACTGGATGTGTTCCGCTCTAAGGAGCAGCGGAGGAATCCTCGCTCGGAAATGAATATCATTATGGATTTGAACGAGGCCCGCTTGGGAATATTGCCTGCTCTCAGCAAGATGGTGGAATGGGGCGTGGGCGATACCAATGGTCAGGTGCGCTTGGCCGGTACTCTTGAGGAGCCCCTGCTTTATGGTTCTTTGAAAATCGTTGATGGCGCTGTGAAGATTAAGGATTTGGATACAGCACTAGAAAATATCAATTTGGATGTGGATTTTGCGGGCAATGCTGTGCTTTTGCGCAATTTCTCTACCAAACTGGGCAAGGGCCTTTTGTCTGCGGAGGGCAGCTATGCACTCCAGACTACAGAAAAGGATGCTTATAAGCTGCACATTAAAGCCGATAATGTGGAGCTGGCATCTCAGCTAGTCAGCGGTCGCATCAACAGCGAAATCGAGATTGTTCCCCAAAGATATCGTGATCGGCGCAAGGCCAAGGGCAATGTACCTCCGCCCGTTGAGTACAGACCCTTAATCAAGGGCCAGCTGGCGCTGGATGATGTTGTAGTGAATATGCCCACGGTGCCGGATATGGGTGAGGGCGAGAGCAATTTTGGTCTCGATTTGAAGGTTGACTTGGGCAAAAAAATCCACCTATACAACAGCTATCTCTACGATATTTGGCTTAAGGGAGGCATTCATGTAAAGGGCAGCACGGTATTTCCTATTGTTGATGGCACTATTAAGGCTGATAAGGGTACCATTTCCTATCTGCGCACGGACTTTAAGCTGCGTGAAGCAGGCCTAGTGTGGATTGAACCTGGCACTTTCCTGCCCAATGTGAATTTGGAAAGCACCGCACGCTTTAGCCGTTATCGTATTTACATGAAAATCAGTGGCCCTGTGGAAAAAATGGATTTGGTGCTGACAAGTGACCCGCCGCTGGAGCGCAACACCATCGTGCGTATGCTCACTCTGCAGCGTGATACTGCAGGTAGCAATGAGGTTACCAGTGATGATATGAATAATCTCATGACTGTGGGCCTACAGATGACGGTTTTGGGCGACGTGGAGACCTGGATTAAGCAGACCCTGGGCCTGGACCAGTTCCGCATTTATACAGGCAAGGTACGCTCCGGAATTGGCTATGAAAGCTCTAAAGTGGGCAATCAGGACTTGACTACGGATGAGCGTAATCAGTATAATGTATTAGTAAGCAAATACTTGAATAATAATTTCATGTTTGGCTACACTACAAGCTTTGATGCCCTTGACAGGAGCTTTTTTGGGCAGTACGATATTAGTAGGCACATGAATATTACCTATTCTAGAAGCTATGATTTAAACGATAAAACCGATAACTGGTATGGTTTGGAATACAAGATTACATTCTAAAATAAGTAGCTTAAGGCTAAAGAATTTTCAAGAAGGGAGGTGCAAGCATGCTGCAAAGCTATCTAGAGGAGCTGCGCAAAACCCCGCTCTTAGAGCCGGAGGAGGAGAGCAGGCTGTGGGAGCAGTCTGCGGCGGGCGATTTACAAGCCCACCAAAGGCTGATGACTAGCTATCAGCCCTTGGTATTTAAAATTGCAGCCAGCTTTAAGCTGGGTGAGTCCGAGACTATGGATCTCATTCAGGAGGGCATGGTGGGCCTCCTAGAGGCGGCGGAAAGCTATGACTATACCCGTCAGGTAGCCTTTAGCCTGTTTGCTTCCTTCCGGATTAAGGGCAGCATGGTGGACTATTTGCGCCATGCGGACCGCAAGGGGCTCTTATATTTGGACAGTGAAATCAGTCAAGGCTTTACTTTGAGTGATGCGCTGCCCTCCGAACTGGCCACGCCTACGGAGCTGACTGAGCAAAAGCTGCTAGCCGAAAAGGTCTCTCAGGCCATGGACCGCCTACCCTTGAAGGAGCAGCAGGTGCTGCAGGGTATGTTTTTGGAGGATAGGCCGGCTCAGGCAGTGGCGGAGGCCATTGACGTGAGCCTAGGCCATGTTTATCGCCTGCAAAAGCAGGGCGTGCGCCGCATTCGCGGCATGCTGTCCCGCTTCATGCATGATTTTAACAAGGAATAAAACACGATTTTAGCCTACATGTTAAAATAAAGAGAAAAATAGCGAAAAGAGAAGAAAAGCCACTAAATACGGTGTTAATTTGCTTATATACACTGTGAAAATCTGCAAAGAATACTGACTTTAATTGATATAGTTATTATTTTGAGCAGAAGGGGGTATTTCCATGGCGCAGCCAAGTAAATCCTTGTTCCGTCGCATCCGCTCTGTGAAGAGCAGCTTGGATAATGCGGAGCAGAGTTTTTTGGATAATAAGGATATACGCGGTGAGCTGGATTTGATGCTGGCTGAAGCTGAGCTAAAAAATCTGCGCAAGAAAAAGGATGGCCCCTGGAGTTGGAACAGGCAGGCTTTGGCAGCCTGCGCAGCAGTGCTGCTGGTCTTAGCCGGAGCGGGCGGCTGGTATTTTGCCCGCGGGCATTATAAAGCGCGGGCGCAGGAAGCCGTACCACCGGTGGTAGCCGGTGCCAGCGTGCAGGCTAAAAGTGAGCAAGGTGCTCCTGTTAAGGAGCAGCCGGCAAGTACCACTGCTAAAGAAGTACAGAAAAGCTCTGGGACTGAGCTTTCCCAAGAACAGGCTGAGCAAGCAAAGCAGTCCCAGGTATCTATATCCAAGGCTGATTTGCATAAATTGGTGCAATCGGCACGAGTTGAGTTGAGTAATTCGAAATAACACGCACTAACGTGAATTAATACTAAGGAGGACTTCATTGATGAAAAGAACCTTATGGCAGCCTCTGACGGTGGGACTGGCAGCACTGCTGCTGGCTTTGCCTGCTTATGCTGAAGAAACCCAGGCACCTGAAACGGCTGCTGCTCCTGCGGTACAGGCCACTGAAGTGGCTCAAGCTGCTCCGGCACAGAAGGAAGAAAATAAATTGGCTCCTTATTTGGGCAAGAAGATTACCAAGCAGATTATCGAGGGTAATGTGTCCGTAAGCGAGGAGGAAATCGCTGCTGCCTTAAAAACCAAGCAGGGCATGGAGTTCACCGAGGAGGGTTTGAGCCAGGACCTGAGTGCTATTTATGATTTAGGCTGGTTCTATGATATGCATCCCGAATTCAAGCTGGTGCCCGAGGGTGTGCAGGTGATTTATCATGTGCTGGAAAATCCTGTGTATAAAGACGTGGATGTGCAGGGCAATACGGTTATTGATGCCAAAAAGGTAGCGGCTTGCTTCGATTTGGAAAGGGATAAGATTGCTAATTTAAAGCAAATCAATAAATGCGTGCAGAAGCTGGAGGAGGAATATCGTTCCTCTGGTTACATTTTGGCTCGCGTAACTGACGTGCATATGGAGCAAACTGGTACCTTAAAGGTAACCGTCAATGAAGGTCTGGTAGAGGGCTTTAAGGTGAAGGGCAATAAAAAATGTAAGGATTACGTTATTACCCGCGAGATGAAGCTGAAGCCCGGCAAGCCCTTTAACGCTAAGGATGCCCGCCGTAGTATGCAGCGCGTTTACAACTTGGGTTATTTTGAAGATGTTAATGTGAAGCTGAACCCCGGTCGTGAGCCCAACTCCGTTGAGGTCGAAATCGATGTAGTGGAAATGAATACCGGTACCTTTGGTATTGGCGCTGGCTACAGTAATGCCGACGGCTTCGTTGGTATGATTTCCATCGGTGATAAAAACTTCCGTGGTACCGGCGATAAGATCAATATTCGTTGGGAATTCGGTGGCGAGGACAACAAGAACTATGATTTTAGCTACACTCGTCCTTGGATTGATAGCAAGGAAACTTCTGCTACCATTAACCTCTATGATATCACCAATGAATATGCTGACTATGATATTAACGGCGATGAGATTGCCCGCTACGACAAAAAGCGTCGTGGCCAGGAGCTGACCTTCAGCCGCAAGACTCATAACGAGTTCATCAGTAACTATATCACCTTGAAGAATCGAGAAGATATTTATGAGGGAATGGCTGATGGTTATGAAAGCGACCATGAGCAATATTACGAATCTCGATTTGGTCCGGACTATGCTAGTGATCAAGGGCCTGGTTCTTTCACCGGAGCTAGCTCGAAATACAAGGATTGGATGCCTAAGACAGCTGAAGAACGTCGCAAAGAAAACTTTGGTAAAACTCGCTCCATTACTTTGGGACGTATTTATGACTCCCGTGACAATATCTACGATCCCCATGAAGGCAAGCGTATGGCCTATAGCGTGGAATGGGCCGGTGGCTTAGGTGGCGACTTTGACTTCACCAAATTTACTGCCGATTGGCGCTACTACTTCCGTGCCGGTGGCGAGAACGTATGGGCACTGAACCTGGGTGCAGGCTATGCCGATGGCGATATGCCCCTGTCCCAACGCTTCTCCATGGGTGGCAGCGACACCCTGCGTGGCTACGAGGATGACCAATTCCGTGGCAACAGCATGGTAAAGGCAACTCTGGAGTACCGCTTCCCCATCGTGAAGAAGGTTCAGGGTGTGCTGTTTACTGATAACGGCTATGCTTGGGATAAACGTCACGAGGATGATTTTGACTTTGGTCTGATCAAGAATAGCTATGGTGTGGGCCTCAGAATAAACTCTCCTTTGGGTCCTGTTAAGCTTGACTATGGCTATGGCGAAGACGGTGGCAAGTTCCACTTTAGCTTTGGTGGTCAGTTCTAATCAGTACAAATTAGGAGCAGATGCTGCTATGAAGCTGAATAAGATTATCATTCTTGCTGCAATGACATGCTTGCCATTGCAGCAAGCTTTTTCTGCCCCCATTGAGAGCGTTGCGGTGCAGGTCGTGGATACCAGCGGCGGCACAAGCCCCGTACTGCTGGAGAAAATGAGCAGCAGTATGCAGGTGGTGGCGAACCAATTATTTATCGATAAGGATGACGGGGCTATTGCCGCCGCGGCAGGCGACTACAAGCGCCTCCTGACGGAGATAGGCGACCGTGTATTCACGGGCTACGAGCTGGTGGATGTGCGCCTGGAGGCAGCGCGCCACACAAGGATTACCTTGTTGGCGCGTCCTTGGGGCGCCACCATCAGCCAGCCCGTGATTGAGCTGCAATTTTCCGGCGTGGAGCCGGAAACAGCAGCTCTTCTAGGGCGGCGCATGCCTGAGCTCCAGCAGCAGCTGGAGCGTGCTATTAGCGGAGCTAGCGTGGACGCCGGCGACTGGGCCGGCGGTGTGTTGCGCCGCATGGTGCGCCGCCAAGTGGAGGAAGCGCTGCCCGAGTTTCGGGCAGCGGTGGACGTGCTGCAGGAGGGGGACCGGACGCTGGTGCAGGTGGTCATCTATCCTGTGGGGCAGCTGGTGACCAATATTAAGTACGAGCTGCGCAGTGAGGCCATCCCTAATATTCTCCTCATGGAGCTGAAGTATAAATACGCCGCCGAATGTGATAAGCTGCGTGGCTTGTCTGTTGATTATGTAAAGCATCATCAGGCGGAGCTGGAAAAAATGCTTACGGAGAAGCTCTTGGCAGAAAAATCTGTGCAGGAGTTTGATTTGCAGCCTGTGGTAAGGCTTGATCCTGCTGCCAATATGCCTGTGAGCATCATGATTAACTCTGATAAGTACAAGGTGTGGTTCGAGGGCTATGGTGATATCGGTCGCGAAAACGACAATCTTTCCGGCAAGGCTCATATAGGCAAATTTATCTCGCCTACGGACGAGATTTTCGGTGAGGCCGAGGTGCTTTTGGACCATGTGGACTGGCGTTTTGGAGTAGGCTATTCCACCTATTGGGGCAAGAGCGTGTGGAGCTACACCCGTCGTATGCCCATGGGTGACAATAATTATCGCTTGGAGTATAATTTAAGCCCTAAATGGCGCCTCAGAGCTGAGCATTTCTCTGAGGAAGACCGCAACGAATTTGGCGTGCGTTATCGCATTCACGAGTTCCTGAGCGCAGAATATGTGTACGGTGGTAAGGAATTTTATATGCGGATTATAGGAAATCTGTAAGAATTCTTGAAAGAATGGCCGTATGCTGTTATAATAAACTATATATGTGTGTCTATAGCACAAACTAGAAAAGGTAGGGATTTTGATTATGATGCAGCAATTGCGTAATCCTAAAAATGTAAAACTGGTTTCTCTTTTTGTAGCAGCTATTTTTGTACTGGGCTGCTTTGCGCTGTCCTTGACCCAAAGCGGTTTTGGCAAGAGCGCTTCCGCCGCTCCCAGTGAATCTGCAATTGGTGTTGTTAACTACCAAATGCTGGTAGCTCAATGCCCCGATATCCGCGATGTGGATGCAGCTATGAAGACGGAAATCGAAAATGCCCAAAAGGAATTTAACGAGAAGTCTCAGGCAATGAATGATGCTGAAAAGCGTCGTTATTACACCCAAACCCAGGAGCGTTTGCAAAATAAGCAAAAGGAGCTCATGGATCCTGTGATGAAAAAGATTGAAGCTGCTATCAAAAAGGTAGCTGACAAAAAGGGCCTGAGTGTGGTTGTAGAAAAGAGCACCGTTGTCTATGGTGGCACGGATATTACCGATGAGGTAGCTAAATCTCTGCAAACTGCGAAATAATTTTCCTAGCACTTAAGGATCAAGGTGCATGTGCTTGTTGAAGGAGGCTTTCATGGACAGAGGCAGTTTAGTTAAATTGAGCCTATTAGTGGCCGGTGTGCTGCTAATTTCTGCCTGTGCCAAGGCGCCTCTCAGTTCCTCAGAAAAAATAGCTGTGGTGGATTGGCAGCGGGCCATGAGCAGCCATGCTGAATACAAAAAGCTCCAGCAGGGTGAGAAAATTCTCAAGGATTTACTGGAAAGACGCAAAATCCAGGCAGACTTGGCCAGAGCTCAGCTAGGTAGCCTAGATAGGCTGCGCAATCTGCGTAAGGCTAGCGAAGCAAGCTATTGGCAGGCTGATTTGAATACGCGCATGGTGGAAATGCGTGAGCGCGAGAACAAGAAGCTGTATGAATATACTGCTCAGGTAGAGGCCAAGGTTGATGCCGAGCTGGCTCCGCGCAAAAAGGCCGTTGAGGACGCCTATCAGCTGGAGATTTTCAATCTACGTGCTCAGCTGGAAATGCTGAAAATGCGGCGTAGCGAAAGGAAGGCTGTGGAGGAAAAGCTCAAGGAGGCCCAGCACAAGCGTGGGCAGCAGGTGCGTGCCTTGGATGCCGAAAAGCAAGGACTCATGGAAGCGCAGCTGGCTCCGTATAGAGCGGAGATGCATCAGCGTATGCAGGAGGCTGCCAAGGAGTACCAGACTGAGATTGTGCAGCACAGGCAGGGCAAGGATCAGCGGGAGCAGGAAATGCTCAGCGCCGCGCCCAAGGCCTTGCAGAATGCCTTATCCATTATGGATAGGGAAATAGATAAGCAGCGGGAAAAGAATGGGCAGCTGCAAAAAAAGATTGCTAGTGATATTTCCGGTCAAGCCACTAAATTGGCCCATGAAAAGGGTTATGGCGTAATCTTTAAGAAATATAAGGTGAATATCAGCGCTGATGATATCACCACCCAAGTAATTAATGGTTTACCCAAATAAGCATTAGAATAAGATAAGCGAGGTTAGAAAAATGAAAAAAATTATTGCAGGCTTTATGGTAGCAGCAGCTATGCTGACCTTTGGCTGTGGCGGCCGTAATGCGGCTTTTGGTGTAGTAGATATGCGTAAGGTGGAGACCGAAGCCCAGGTTATTAAAACCACTAAGGAAGAGGTTAATACTAAGATGAAGGAGCTCAAGGAGCAAATGGATAAGGCCATGGCCGGCAAATCCGGCGAAGAGGCCAGCAAGATTGTTGAGGATTATTCCGCTAAAGCTAAGCTGGTGCAAAGCGAGGCTCAAAACAAGCTGAAGGCTAGTCTTGATACTGCTTTGAACCAAGTAGCTAAGGAAAAGAGCTTGGGCGCTATCATGGTTAAGGATGCTGTGCCTCAGGGCGGCACCGATGTAACCAAGGAAGTAATTGAGAAAATGAAATAAGCTGCACCCTGAGCGGGCGGTTGAGCTCCGTCCGCTTTTCGTGTACAGTCAATAAGCCCAAGGCATGACTAGTACTAGGGAGTCGATGGAGGTTTGAAATGGAGAAGAGTGTACAAGAGTTAGCTGAGTTTTTACATGGTACTGTGGAGCATGATAATCCGGAGCTAAAGGTGACCGGTGTCAATGGCTTGGTAGAAGCAGGGCCTACCGATATTTCCTTTGCGGTTCCGCCCCATGTGGAGCATTGCCATTTGAGCAAGGCTGGCGTTATGGTTTTGAGCCCGGCGGACCCGGAGCTTGATGGTCGTCCCGTTATTCGTGTGGAAAATCCCCGCGCTGCTTTCGCAGCTCTGTTGGAGCTGTTCCGTCCTCAGGAAGAGGTGGAGCGCGTAGTGAGCCCCTATGCTTTTGTTTCTAAAAAGGCTAAGATTGGCAGCAATGTGGCAATTCAACCCTTTGCTGTGGTGGAGGATGACGCTGAAATCGGTGATGGCACTGTGCTCTATCCCCATGCCTATGTGGGCAAGCGTGTAAAAATCGGCCAAAACTGCACTCTTTATCCCAATACCACTGTCCGCGAGGACTGCGTGCTGGGCAACAGAGTAATCCTGCAATCTGGCGCCGTTATCGGCGGCGACGGTTTTGGCTATATTACCCAAAATGGCAAGCACTCCAAGGTGCTGCAAACCGGCAACGTGGTGCTGCAGGATGATGTAGAAATCGGCTGCAACACCTGTATCGACCGTGCTACGGTGGACAGTACTATCGTGGGAAAGGGCACAAAGATTGATAATCTGGTACATTTGGGTCATAACGATGTTTTAGGTGAAAATTGCTTGGTTGTAGCTCATGTGGGTATTTCCGGCAGCGTAACCGTGGGCAATAATGTAACCTTTGCCGGTCAAGTAGGTACCGTTGGTCATATTACCATCGGCAATAACTGCGTCTTCGGTGGTAAGGCAGGCATTACCAATAATGTTCCTGATAATTCTGTGATGGGCGGCTATCCTGCCATGCCCATGAAGGAATGGCTGCGTCAGGAGGCATATCTGCGCAAGGTAGGCGATATGCTGAAGAAAATGAAAGCATTGGAAAAAGAAATCGCAGCTCTCAAGAAATAAAATAATGCAGGGTTAGGCTACCTTTCGTAGCAATTAAGCCTGTGTCTATAAGGCAGGTTCATACGTGTTAGGTTATTACGCAGTAAAAATTTTTAGTAAAATAATGTGCATACTGCCCCTGTGCCTACGCAAGCTATTTGCTAGCTTTGTGGGTAGTGTGGCTGTGCTAGTGGTGCAGGATTGGCGCCTTAAGATGGCTCAGGCCAATGTGCAGGAGTGTTTGGGCGTTTCTCCTGAGCGTGCAAAGCAAATCGCGGAGGACAGCCTGCGTCGCTTCGGACGCATGGTGGTGGAGGTTTTGCGCTTCCCCTTGCTCAACAAGGACAACATCAGCCAAACAGTGAAGGTAGAGGGCTTGGAGTATTTGGAGAAGGCCTATGCCGAGGGCAAGGGCGTGATTATGTGCACGGGTCACTATGGTAACTGGGAGCTGTTGGGTGCTACGGTGGCGCTGCATGGTTATCCCATGCTGTCCATCACCCGCAAGCAGAACAACGCCAATATGGATAAGGCCATCAATGAGTTCCGCCAGATGGTGGGGCAAAGGGTGACCTATAACCGCGGCGGACACGGCCTTTTGGCTATCAGCCGCATGCTGAAGGAGAAGAATCTCTTAGGCGTGCTCTACGACCAGGATACCAATGATGATGGCGTGGAGATCGATTTGTTTGGCAAGCGCTCCATTATCCCTTTAGGACCGGCGGCTTTGTCCCGCATTTATGGTTCTCCCATCCTGCCAATCTTTTTGCACAATAATGAGGACTGGACCTGTACTGCCAAAATCTATCCGCCCCTGTACACTCCGAAAACTAAGGATAAGGAGCAGGATTTTTATCAGGTAACCCGTCAGCTTGTAGATATTTTGGAGCAGGAAATTACTGCTCACCCGGAAATGTGGTTTTGGGTGCACGACCGCTGGAAGGATGGCCGTCAGCGGTTCCATAAGAAAAAATAAATTGTCGAAGGAGGATGAAGATGTCCGCAAAAATTCAAGAATTCCAGCATACTATTGCTAAAGAAATATCTTATTCCGGCATCGGCCTGCATTCCGGCAAGGATGTTTTGATTACTTTAAAGCCGGCTGAGGCCAATACCGGCGTAACCTTTATTCGTACCGATTTGCCCGGTAAACCGGAAATTAGAGCTCTGGCAGAAAACGTAAGCTCTACGGTGAAGGCAACCACCCTTAGTGAAAATGGTGCCGAGGTGTTCACTGTGGAGCATCTCATGGCTGCTATTTCTATGAGTGGTGTGGATAATATTCGCGTGGAAATGTCCTCTCCCGAACCCCCTGTGGCCGATGGCAGTGCCAAGGTTTTCTGCGAGCTCATTGATGAGGCAGGTCTCGTAGAGCAGGAGGCTAAGCGCAAGGTTTATGCGGTAGATAAAGCCTTTTCTGTGTACGATGGTGACCGCTATATCGCTATTTTGCCCTATGATGGCTACCGCATTAGCTTTACCTCCATCAACAAGCATCCTAAGCTGGGTACCCAGTATTTTGATGTGCTGTTGGATAAGGAAAGCTTTAAGAAGGAAATTATGGCTGCAAGAACTGTAGCCTTTACCTATGAACTGGAGATGCTGCGCAAAATGGGCTTGGGCCTGGGCGGCTCCTTAGAAAATGTAGTTGTATTTGACGAGGAAAAGATTTTGTCCGAACCTCGCTTTGAGGATGAATTAATTCGCCATAAGATTCTCGATGTTATTGGCGATTTGTTCCTGTTGGGGCCCATCAAGGCTCATGTAATTGCTGTTAAGACAGGGCATGCCTTTAATTCCCTAATTGCTAAACAAATTCAGGCCTATAGAACCAAGGAGGAGTAAAAATGACCGTATTAGATATCAATGAAATTAAAAAAATTCTTCCCCATCGTTATCCGATGCTGCTGGTAGATAGAATTCTGGAAATCGAGCCCATGAAGCGTGCTGTAGGTATTAAGAATATCACTGCTAACGAAGTACAATTTTTGGGTCATTTCCCCAACGAGCCCATTATGCCCGGTGTGTTGCTGATTGAAGCTATGGCTCAGGTTGGCGGCGTAGCTATGCTGTATCCCGAAGAAAACCGCGGTAAGATTGCTGTTTTTGCTAAAATCGACAACGTGCGCTTCCGCAAACAGGTTGTGCCTGGCGACCAAGTGGTTACCACCGCTGAGGTGACCAAGATTATGCGTGGCAATATGGGCATTATTCACTGCGAGGGCAAGGTTGATGGCAAGGTTGCTTGCGAATGCGACTGCACCTTTGCAATTATGGATCCTAAGGAATAACAAAATTTTCTCAAATAAGCAGGAATATGTAGGAAAATTGAGCTAAAAGGCTTTATTCATAGTAAATTAAGGATAATCGACTTATTTGGCTTGTGAAAAAAGACCTGCGGGGATGACTATAATAATATATTCCAATTTAATTGTTTGATTAAATTTTGTGGGGAGTGAAAGTAATGAGTTCTGTGATTATGCCCGAAAGTGGTATTCATGAAACCGCCATCATTCATCCGTCCGCAGTTCTTGGTAAGAACGTAACTGTTGGTCCTTATGCTGTTATTGATGAGGATACAGTGATTGGTGACGGTTGTATTATCGGTGCGCATGTAACCATTCATAAATATACGACTATTGGTAAAAATAACCGTTTCTTTCCTGGCTGCTCCATTGGTGCTGTGCCCCAGGATTTGAAGTTCGTGGGCGAAAAAACTACTACGGTTATTGGCGATGGCGGTACCTTCCGCGAGTGCGTTACTGTCAACCGTGCTTGTGGCGAGGGCAATGAAACCCGCATCGGCAACAATATTTTGATGATGGCTTACACCCATGTGGCTCATAACTGCATCGTGGGTAATAATGTTATTATGTCCAACGTTGCTACCCTGGCCGGTCATGTAATTGTTGAGGATCGCGCTGTTATCGGTGGCTTGTCCGCAGTACATCAATTCTGCAAGATCGGTCGCAATGTTATGGTAGGCGGCATGGCTCGCGTTAGCCAAGATATTCCGCCCTTTATGATTGTTGCTGGTGATCCAGCTTTCGTTTCTGGCCTGAACAGTGTGGGTCTGTCCCGTGCTGGCATGCCCGCAGAGCATCGTAGCGAGCTGAAGAAGGCCTTCCGCATTCTGTATCGTAGCGGCCTGCCCCTTCAAGAGGCCATTGCTACTATGGAGTCTGACCTAGAGAGCTGTGAGCCCGTAGAGCATCTGTTGCGTTTCCTGCGCAATGTGGAGCGTGGCATTATTCGCACCCGCAAATAATTAATTTGTGAGGCTAATCTAAATGGAAGTATTAGGCGTACTGTCCGGCATAGGTCATTTGCCGGTAGAGGTAGCCCGCTCTGCAAAGAGCTTGGGCTACGAGGTTGTGGCGGTGGGCGTGGTTCCCGGCATTGACGAGGAGCTAGAGCCCAGCGTAGACTATTATTACGATATCAATATTGGCAAAATAGGCAAGATTATTTCCACCTTGAAAAAGCACAGGGTGACCAAGGTTACCATGATTGGTAAGGTAACCAAGGAGGTGCTTTATAAGGCGGGAGCAATCGTGCCTGATTTGCGTGCCATTAAAATTCTTGCTAGCGTGCCCGACCGCAAGGACGATACTATTATGAATGCTATCGTCAAGGAGCTGGAGAGTGAGGGCATTGAGGTTATGGACCAAACCATCCTTATTAAGCCCTTGTTGCCTGCACCAGGCGTGCTCACCAAGCGTAAGCCCACGGAGGCGGAGCTGGCGGATATGGAATTTGGCTTTGAGATGGCTAAGGCTATCGGCGGTTTGGACATCGGCCAAACCGTGGTTGTGAAAAATCGTGCCGTGATGGCCGTGGAGGCCATTGAAGGCACCGATGCCTGCATCCTAAGGGGTGGCTATCTGGGCAAGGGCGGTGTCATTGTAGCTAAGGCGGCTAAGCCTTCCCAGGACCAACGCTTTGATATTCCCGGCTTTGGTACAAAGACCTTGGAGTCTATGATTTATGCCGGAGCTACTGGAATTGTCATCGAAGCAGGCAATACTCTGATTGCCGAGCGTGAAAAGGTCATCGAACTGGCTGATAAAAACAACATAACCATCCTGGTTAAATAATTTTAGAAAAATATTTGCAAAAAATTTCGCATTTCTTAGCGGCTGACAGCTTATGTCAGCCGCTTTTTGTGTTATAATATACTATGAAGTAGTATAAGCTTTGTCGAGGAGTTATTATGGCTAAGATTCTCATTTCCGCCGGAGAAGCTTCCGGTGATATTCACGCAGCGGCTGTCACTGCCGCTCTCAAAAAAATAGATAGCACAACGGAAGTTTTTGGCATGGGCGGAGATGAGCTGCGCGCTGCCGGGGGTGAGGTGCTTTTTGATATCAAAGACCATGGTGTCATGGGCTTTGTGGAGGTTATCAAAAAGCTGCCTGACCTGTTTAAGCTGCGCAGCGATTTTGCGCGCGTCATGGACGAGCGCAAGCCCGATTGCTTAGTCGTAGTGGACTACCCCGGCTTTAATATGAAGCTGGCGAAGCTGGCCCACGATAAGGGTATTCCCGTAGTGAGCTACATCGCGCCCTCGGCTTGGGCCTGGAACAAGGGGCGCGCCAAGAATGTAGCCAAAATTGTGGACAAGGTAGCCTGCATATTTCCCTTTGAATATGATGTGTATAAGGAGGCTGGCGCGCCCGTGGAATTCGTGGGCCATCCTCTCTTAGATATCGTACATCCCTCTATGGAGCGAGCCGAGGCTGAGGCCTGGGTTGGTAAGGAGGCTGGGCGCCCGCTAGTGCTCTTGATGCCTGGTAGCCGCCTTATGGAAATTGAAAAGATGCTGCCCAATTTGCTGGAAGGAGCGAAGCTCCTCAAAAAGCAAATGCCTGAGGTGCAGTTTGCTATGCCTCGAGCAGGAACCATTCCCTTGGAGCTTTTGCAAAGTAAAATTAAAGCCTCCGGACTGGAGATTAAAATTACTGAAGGTCATAACTACGATTTATTCAGCGTGGCCGATGTGGCCTTAGCCACCAGCGGCACGGTAACCCTGGAGGCAGCTCTGTGCGGTCTGCCCACGGTAATCGTGTACCGCACCTCCGCTCTCAATGCATTCATCGCTCGTCGAGTGATCAATATTCCTAATATTGGCCTGCCCAATATTGTGGCCGGTCGCCAAATTGTGCCGGAGCTGCTGCAAGAGGATTTCACGCCTCAAAAGGTAGCTGAGGCCGCAGTAAAGCTGCTATCCCCAGAGTATCGTCCCCAAGTGGAGGCCGATTTGGCTTACATGAAGGCACGCCTAGGTGAACCGGGAGCGGTCAACAGAGTTGCCCAACTAATTCTAAGAATAGCTGAGGAGAAAAAATGAATTTATACTTTCGTGCGTTAAAATATGTGAAGCCCTATTTGTTTCGGGGCTTGTGTGCTGCCATCTGTACAGTAATCGCTGCTGGTGGCACCGCCTATTTGCCATGGATTATCAAGGACATGGTGGATCAGGTCCTCAAAGAGAAAAACACGGAGATGCTTAACTGGATTGTTATCAGCATTATCGTAGTGTTTATTATCCGTGGCATTTCCTTCTACGGCCAGAGCTATTTGATGAACTATGTGGGCCAAAGGGTGATTATCGACATCCGTAAGGCTGTGTTTGAAAAGCTGCAGCGTTTGAGCCTATCCTTTTATGATAAGAATAAAACTGGCACTATTATGAGCTATGTGACCAACGACGTTAATGCTTTGCAGGCGGCTATGGTAGAAAACGTAGTGGAAATGGTGACGGAAAGCGTTATCCTCATTGCCTCCATCGTCATGATGATTTATCTGGATTGGCGTCTCTTTTTGGTAACCTTTAGCACCTTCCCTGTGGTGCTGCTCTTTATCGATCAGTTTGGCAAGCGTATTCGTAAGTCCGGTAGCCGCATTCAGGAGGCCACTGCTGATATTACTTCTGTGCTGCAGGAAACCGTTTCCTCTGCTCGCGTTATTAAATCCTTCGTGCGCGAGGAATACGAAATTAATCGCTTTGACCATGAAAATATTAAAAATTTCCGTGCTAATATGAAGTACGCCCAGCTTTCTGCAACCCTTACTCCTACCATTGAGTTTGTTGCTGCTGTAGGTGTTACTATCATTCTGTGGTACGGCGGTAACAGTGTTATCGATGGCAAGATTACTGCTGGTAGCTTAGTAGCGTTCTTGACCTACGCAGTTAATATTTCCAACCCCATTAAGCGTTTAAGCCGCGTCATTGGCAATATCCAAAAGGCCTTGGCTGCTGCACAACGCGTGTTTGATGTTTTGGATCTGCCTGAGACCATTCATAATGCGCCCGATGCTAAGGCTCTGCCCATGGTGAAGGGCAATGTGCGCTTTGAAAATGTTTCCTTCGCCTACAATCCAGGGGAGCAGGTGCTGAACAATGTGAGCTTCGATGTGAAGCCCGGCCAGATGATTGCCTTTGTGGGCCCTTCCGGTGCCGGTAAATCCACTGTGGCCAGCCTGCTGCCTCGCTTCTACGATGTAACCGATGGTAGTATCACCATCGACGGCGAGGACATCCGTCGCGTAACTCTAAAATCACTACGTGAGCAGGTGGGTATTGTACCTCAAGAAACGGTACTCTTCAATGGCTCTGTGTACGACAACATCCTCTATGGTCGCCTGGATGCTACCAAGGAGGAGGTGGAGGCTGCGGCTAAGGCTGCCAATGCCCACAACTTTATTATGGAGCTGCCCCAGGGCTACCAAACCATGCTGGGCGACCGCGGTGTGAATATTTCCGGCGGTCAACGCCAACGCATTTCTATTGCCCGGGCAATACTCAAAAATCCCCAAATCCTCATCCTGGATGAGGCAACCTCTGCTTTGGATACGGAAAGCGAGCGCGTAGTGCAGGAGGCTCTGGACAGATTGATGATTGGTCGTACCTCCTTCGTTATCGCTCATCGCCTTTCTACCATAAAAAATGCTGATAAGATTATGGTTTTGGAAAAGGGCTGCCTTGCTGAAGAGGGCACCCATGATGAGCTTATGGCTAAGGATGGACTATATGCTCATCTGTATAAAATCCAGTATCGCAGCAAAGAGACTCACTAAGGTGAAAAGAGGTTAATTCATGTATATTCTGTATAATATCCTTATTTTAATAGTGCTTTTAGTCTTTGTACTGCCCTATTATACCTATCGCTTGTTCACGGAAAAGGGCTTTGGCCTGCGCTTTAAACAGCAAGTTTTCGGTAATATTGATGAGGCCGAAATTGCCAAGGTTATGGGCAAGGACTGCATTTGGATTCACGGTGCTTCCGTAGGCGAAATCGTGGCTACTAGCCCTTTGGTTAAGCAAATTCGCAAGGCCATGCCAGACCGTCCTGTTTTGGTCAGTGCCTTTACAGTAGGCGGTTACAATATGGCTAAGCAAATCATTCCCGAAGCCGATGCCATCATTTATTTCCCCTTGGATCTGCCCTTCGTGGCTGAGTCTTTGGTTAAAAGAGTGCATCCCGGCGTGTTTATGCCCGTTGAGACTGAGCTGTGGCCCAACTTCTTGCGCGCTATTCGCGAACGCCACATCCCGGTAATGATGGTTAACGGTCGTATTTCCGAAAAATCCGTAAAGAACTATCGCTATTTGTATGGTATTTGGGATGATATGCTGAATACTGTCACTCGCTTTTGTATGCAGTCCAGCATTGACGCCGATTATATTGCTCATTTGGGCGCAGATCGCAAGAAGATTTTTGTCACCGGTAATACAAAATTTGACCAAACCTATGCAGAGGTTACACCTGAAGATTTGGCCAAATATCGCTATGAGCTGGGCCTGCGCGACCACTATCCTATTATCGTGGCTGGCTCTACTCATCCCGGCGAGGAAAAGGTTCTTCTGGAGTCCTTCAAGGCTGTGCGGGTGAAATATCCCCACGCAAGGCTTATTATTGCGCCTCGTAAAACTGCTAGGGCGGAAGAAATCGCTAAGCTGGCCAGTCATTATGGCTATGAAACTGGCTATCGCTCCAAGATGAAGGAGGAGGAGGGAGAGCGCAAGGAATATCCCCTGCTCGTTATTGATACCATTGGCGAGCTAGGTCGTATCTACGCTGTAGGCGACGTTGTCTATGTGGGCGGTTCTTTCAGCGGTACCGGTGGCCACAACGTGCTAGAGCCTGCTGCTCATGCTAAGCCTATTTTAGTGGGCCCCAGCATGCAGAATTTTAAGGATTCCTATGCCCTTTTGAGCAAGGTTAAGGCCTGCAAAATGGTGGCAAATCAGAGCGAGCTGACCAGCGAAATGCTGGATATTATTAAAAATGATGCCCGTCGTGAGCAAATGGGCGCAGCCTCCCTGCAGGTTATCAAGGAAAACCGCGGTGCGGATGTGCGCAGTATCCGTTACCTCAAGGAGCTTTTGGATTTGACTGCTGTGCCGGCCAGGGAATATTCTGTTTATCCCATCAACACCCGCAATCTTACAGATGAGGGTGGTGGCCGCTTGCGCCATGGCGACGCTCTGATCCAATACATTTATCGCATTGCCTATGGCCCTGAGACTCCCTTCATGGGCTGGCTGCTTTTGGCTTTGCTGCGTGGCATGAGCTATCTCTACAAGTTTGGCGTTTGCTGCAAGCTGAATATGTATGAGAGCGGCCTGTTGAAAAAAGAAAAGCTGAATTGCTGTGTTATCTCCATCGGTAATATTACCGTTGGTGGTACGGGCAAAACACCTACTGCCCAAAAAATGGCTACAATTGTTAAGGCCATGGGCTACAGAGTCGTAATTTTGAACCGTGGTTATCGCTCCCACTGGGGCAAGGAGCTGGGCGTTGTTTCCGATGGCAACAAGATTTTCATGACTGCTTATGAAGCAGGTGATGAGGCTTATTTGATGGCTAAAACCCTGCCCGGTATTCCTGTCATTATCGGTAAAAATCGTGCTGTAACCGGTCGTTACGCTGTGGAAAAGATGAATGCAGAAGTCATCATCATGGACGACGGCTACCAGCATTGGCAATTGGAGCGTGATTTGGACGTAGTATTGGTAGATACCCTGAATATGTTCGGTAATGGCTGCGTGCTGCCACGTGGCACTTTGCGCGAGCCCCTGCAGAATTTGGAGCGTGGCGATTTGTTCCTCTTGACGAAGACGGACCAAAGTAGCAAGCTGAGCCGTATGCAGTTGCGTCACACCATTGCCCAATACAATGCGGATGCCCCCGTAATCGAGAGTATTCACCATCCGAAAAACTTTGTGGAAATCGCCGATTGGTACAAGGGTATTTCCGAAAATATCAAGGATCTGGAGGAGCTGCGCGGCAAGGATGTTATGGTCTTCTCCGCCATCGGCAACCCGTCCTCCTTTGAGCAGACATTGTCCAGCATTGGCCTGAATATCTTAGAGGCCGTGCGTTATCCTGACCATCACGATTATGGTATGCTGGAAATGCAATATATCAATGAGCGCGCTAGCAGCCTTAAGGCTGTGGCCATGGTTGCTACTGCCAAGGACGCAGTAAAAATTCCTACCGAATTTATTTATTCTGCCCGTGAGATCCCCCTGTATATCCTGAATATGGATATCTGCATTACCGAGGGCATGGATAAGTTCAAAGAATATATTGATAATGCCATTAAGAAGGAGCTTGATAAAAAATGAAGGTACTTTGTGTAATTCCTGCTCGCTATGCTTCTACCCGCTTGCCGGGTAAGCCCTTGTCTTTAATTTGTGGCAAGCCCATGATTCAACGTGTGTATGAGCGCGCCTGCATGGCCCAGCTGCCCGACGAGGTAGTTGTAGCAACTGATAATGAGCTGGTGAAGAAGGCTGTAGAGGCCTGTGGTGGCAAGGCCATGATGACCTCTCCCGACCATCCTAGCGGCACCGATAGACTGGCAGAGGTAGCCTTGAACTACCCGGATGTAGACGTTATCGTCAATGTGCAGGGTGACGAGCCCATGATTCCGCCTGAGGTTATTGATCGCTTGGCAGCTGCTTTTCAGGATGATGCAGAGCTGCAGATGGCAACCATGAAGGTAGCTATGGACGAGGCAGACTATAATAATCCTGCTGCTGTAAAGGTGGTAACCGATTTAAATGGCTATGCACTGTACTTCTCACGCAGCCTGATGCCCTATCCTCGCAATAAGCCCGAGGGCTACAAAGTATACAAGCATGTGGGCATTTACGCATACCGTCGTAGCTTCCTTTTGAAATACGCAGCGCTTACTCCTACTCCCTTAGAAAGAGCTGAGAGCCTGGAGCAGCTGCGTGCATTGGAAAATGGTTATAAGATTAAGGTTCTGGAAAGTGATTTCCAGGGCATTGGTGTGGACACCCCCGAGGATTTGGCAGCAGTCAACGAGTTGTTTGCCAAGATGAACAAATAGGAGGTTATTATGCATATTGTAAAAGTTGGCAATTACCAAGTAGGCCAGGGACATCCCTTGATGCTTATGGCCGGTCCCTGTGTTTTAGAAGGCTATGAGCGCAGCCTGAAGATTGGTCAGAGCGCTAAGGCTATTTGTGAGGAATTGGGTATTCCCTATGTATTCAAGGCTTCCTTTGATAAGGCCAATCGCTCCTCCTATTCTTCCTTCCGCGGCCCTGGCATTGAAGAGGGACTGAAGCTATTGGCACAAATCAAAAAGGATTTGGGCGTACCCGTAGTTACCGATATTCATGAGCCCTGGCAGGCTGACAAGGCTGCCGAGGTAGTTGATATTCTGCAAATCCCGGCCTTCCTGTGCCGCCAAACCGACTTGGTGTGGGCGGCTGCTAAGACAGGGAAGACTGTGAATGTGAAAAAAGGCCAATTCCTGGCACCTTGGGACATGAAAAATGTCATTAAAAAGGTGGAGGAAGCTGGCAATAATAATTTGATGCTGACCGACCGCGGTACCAGTTTTGGCTACAACACGCTGGTAACTGATATGCGCGGCATCGCTATTATGCGTGAGCTGGGCTATCCCGTGGTAATGGATGCTACCCATAGCGTGCAAATTCCTGGCGGCCAAGGCACCTCCAGCGGCGGCCAAAGCCAATATGTGCCTCATATGGCCCGCGCTGCAGCTGCGGTGGGTATTGATGCGTTGTTTTTAGAGGTGCACGACAATCCTGCTGAGGCTCTCAGCGACGGTCCCAATATGGTACGTCTGGATAATTTGAAGAAGCTGCTCAGCGATGTGCTGGCAATTGATAAGATCGTTCGTGGCTAAGTGAGAAGGGTGAAGAAGATGCAAGCAATGCTAGAGCATGCACAGGATGTGCTGCGCATGGAAGCAGAGGCTATTTTAGAGCTTGTGCCTCGTATAGATGAAAATTTTGCTGCGGCAATTAACTTGATTTTGGAATGCGAGGGTCGCACTGTCATTACCGGTATGGGTAAAAGTGGCTTAATTGGCCGCAAGATGGCTGCTACGCTGGCCAGTACCGGCACCCCCTCTTTCTACCTACATCCCGCCGAGGGCATCCACGGTGACCTGGGTATGGTCACCGCTGCGGACGTAGTTATCGCCCTGTCCAACAGCGGTGAAACTGGCGAAGTGTTAAACATTCTGCCCTCCTTGCGCCGCATCGGCGCAAAAATCATTGCTATGGTGGGCAATGCTAATTCCACTCTGGGCAAGAATGCAGACGTAGTGCTAGACGTGGGCGTTTCTAAGGAAGCATGCCCTCTTGGCCTCGCCCCCACCAGCAGCACCACTGCTGCCTTGGCTTATGGCGATGCCATGGCACTGGCGTTGCTTAAAAAGCACAACTTCACTGCCAGCCAGTTTGCTATATTCCATCCTGGTGGCAGCTTAGGTCGCAAGCTGCTCCTTACTGTGGGCAATATCATGCATAAGGGTGACGAGAACCCCACTGTTTTGGCAGATACTACCGTGCAGGACGCGCTTTTTGTCATCACTGACAAGGGCTTGGGCGCTGTTTCTGTAGTGGACGAAAACGGCATCATGCAGGGCGTACTCACCGACGGCGACATTCGCCGCGGCCTGAGCAAGGGCGTGGGCTTCCTGCAGCGTCCTGTAAAAGAGCTCATGACAGCCAATCCTAAGACTATTACCGAGGACAAGCTGGCTGCCCAAGCATTGCATCTTATGGAAAGCAATAAGCCCAAGCCCATCACGGTTTTGCCCGTGCTGGATGAAAATAGAAAAGTTATCGGCCTCTTGCATATGACCGACCTGGTGCGTCAGGGAGTGGTATAATCATGGAAGGTAAGGAAGAACGGGGCGCTATCTGCTGCAATCTAGAAGCTAAGGTACAATACAAGAATGAGCAGTCCTTAAGCGAGGAGCTCCTGCAACAAGCCTTGAAAAAAACTAAGCTTCTAGCTTTGGATGTTGATGGTGTCTTAACGGATGGAAGCATCTATATTAGCCCTGCGGGCGAGGTGTTTAAGGGCTTTAACGCTAAGGATGGCATGGGTATTAGTTGCGCTCTGCGCAATAATCTCCAAATTGCCGTCATTACAGGACGGCAAAGCCCCATTGTAGAGCGCCGTTGTGAGGAGCTGGGCATTAAATTATTAATGCAGGGCGTCAAGGATAAGCGTATGGCCTTAGAACAGATGGCTAAGGAGCTAGGTCTGGCCACGGATGAAATTGCCTACATGGGCGATGATTTGAACGATATTCCGGCCTTTGCTGCTGCTGGCTTAAATATAGCTCCGGCCGACGCTTCTATCGAGGTTTTGGCAGTGGCTGATATCATTACTAAGGCCAAGGGCGGACATGGCGCTGTGCGTGAAGCTATTACCATGATTATGGCTGCTCAAGACACCTGGAACATAATCGTTAATGCCTATCTCAATGCAGGTCAAGGAGATAAACAATAATGTGGTTATATTATTTACTAAAAACAATGAGTACAATCATATCCTGGCTGCCCTATAATCTGGTGGTGAACATCGGTCGGGGCGTGGGACATTTGTACCATAAAATAGCTAAGAAGCAGCGCATCAGAGCGGAGGAGACCATTAAGGAGCGCCTGGGCTACAGCGATGAGCAGGCCAAGGCCACTATCAAGCGTCTCTTCATTAATTTGGGCATGACCTTTATGGAAATCATGTACATGCCTGCTTTAAATAAGGATAATATTCGCGGTCTGGTCACCTTTGATCGCCCGGATATCCTGTGGGAAGCAGTCCACGAGAATAAAGGCGTGGTTATGCTGGCCTGCCACATGGATAACTGGGAATGGCTGGGTGCAGGCCTGGCCTTAAACGGCTTCCCTCTGAGCGCTGTGGAAAAGCCCCAGCCCAACAGGGTTTACAGTGATTTTATGAATGAGTTGCGCCGTGGCGCTGGTCAAGAGATTTTCGCCCGTGGCACAAGCGAGATTTTGGGCTGTGCCCGTGCTATGAAAAAGGGTCGCATGCTGGGCCTCATTGCGGACCAGGACGGCGGCTATGACGGCATTTTTGTGCCCTTCCTAGGCAAGATGGCCTCTACTCCGAACGGTCCTGCCTATTTTGCGCGCAAGTTCAAGGCGCCCATCATCCCCATTTTTATCGTGCGCAAGCCCGATGGCTATGGTCATCAGGCTATTGTCAAGGATCCTATTCGCTATGAATTCACCGGTGATGCTAAGGCCGATGATTACAATGTGACCTTGAAGATGACCCAAGAGGTCGAAAAGATTATCAAAGAATATCCCGATAACTGGATTTGGTTCCAGCATCGTTGGAATACACCCTATACACCACCGGAGGAGGCAAGCAAGGCTGATGAACAAAAATAAAGTAATTATGGCCATTGTAGCCGGTCTAGTGGTTGCCGGCGCTTTAATTGCCTGGCTCATGCTCGGTGGTGAAAAGCCAACTAATATCAATCTGGGCAAGGGTGTTAGCGCTCAGCTCAATGCTTCCCTGAAGGATAGCGTTATCAAAAGAGAAAAGGATGGTCAGCCCCTGTGGGAGTTCACTGTACATAAGGTGATTAACGATAGGCAAAAAAATGTGGCCATTTTAGAGGGCATTGTGGGCAAGCTTTACCGCAAGGACGGCAGCTACATTGATGTTAGTGCCGAAAAAGGTGAAGCAGGCTTAAAGAATAATGATTTTGCCTTGGAGGGCAAGGTTAAGGCGATTTTAAACACTGGCGGTGAGTTCTATGCTGACAAGGTCACCTGGAAGCAAAAGAATGACCAGATTATCGCTCGTGGGCATGTAAAACTCATTAAGGATGCCTATGTGGCAACCTCTGATGAGGCTTACTCCACCAGCACCTTCCAAAAGGTAAAGCTAAAGGGTAATGCTATGGTTACGAAAGGCGGCGAAGAGAGTGATAATAAATAAGAAATGCTTGCTGGCGGCGTTGCTGCTGAGCTTAAGTGTGAGCACTGCAGTATTTGCAGCTGCTCCCAATAACTTCAGCGTGAAGGCCGACGAGCTGGAATATAATCTGCAAACCGGCGAGGGCGAGGCCAAGGGCCACGTTGTCCTGAAGCAGGACGGCGGCGTAGCCACTGCTAATTATGCTAAATTCAACAGCAAGGCTAAAACCGGTACCTTGACCGGTAATGTCATGGCAGATAGGGACGATACCCATATTGTGTGCAACGTTTTTATGGCCCATAATGAAAATGATATGTCCGCTATTGGCAACGCTGTTGTGACTAAAGATGGCAAGAGCTTGAGTGCCGACAGAATTGACTACTATAAGGAGCGTCAATTTGCTGAAACCATTGGTAGCTGGGCTAAGCTTACCGATGTGGATGGCAGCGTTATGAATGCTTCTAAAATCGATTATGATATGGCTAAGGGTGTGGCCAATGCTTATGGCGGTGTAACCATTGACAGCAAAGCTCGCAATCTTACTGCTAAGGCTGACAGCGCTATTTATAAGACTGACCAAAGTGGCTATGTAGAGCTCAACGGCAATGCTACTGCTACCCAAAATGGCAATACTGTTTCCGGCGACAAGCTGCGTCTGACCAACGCTAATGTGGCTGTAGCCGATGGCAATGTGAAGGTGCATTATGTGCCCGAAAAACAGCCCGCCGTGCCTGGCAAGAAGGAGCAAACCGAAGAGGTGAAGGTAGCTGAGGCGGCTAAGGAAGCGAATGGCTCATCCGATGCCAAAGCTACGAAAGCAACTGTCGCTGCTGCGGAAGCCAGAGCCTGATGGACGGAGGACAAAAGCTTGATTATTAAAACTGATAAGCTGGTTAAAATTTATAATGAACGCCACGTAGTTGATGGAGTGAGCATACAGGTGGAGCAGGGCTCCATCGTGGGCCTCTTAGGTCCTAACGGCGCCGGTAAGACCACCACCTTCTACATGATCGTGGGCATCGAAAAGCCTAACGAGGGTACTGTAACGCTGGATGATAGGGATATTTCCCACATGCCCATGTACGAGCGTGCCCGCGCAGGTATCGGCTACCTGCCCCAGGAGGCCTCTATCTTCAGCAAGCTGTCTGTAGAAGACAATATTATGGCGATTTTGGAGACCACGGATTTGTCCTCTGAGGAAAGAGTGGCCAAGATGAACGCCCTCATTGAGGAGTTCCGTCTGGACCATGTGCGCAAGAGCGAGGGCAAGGCCCTCTCCGGCGGCGAGCGCCGCCGTGTGGAGATTGCCCGTGCGCTGGCTACGGACCCGGCCTTCATCCTTTTGGATGAGCCCTTCGCCGGCATTGATCCCATTGCGGTAGCCGATATCCAGGGCATGATCGCTCATTTGGCTAAGCGCGGCATCGGCATTCTAATCACCGACCACAATGTGCGCGAAACTCTGAGCATCGTGGACAAGGCCTATATTTTGGCTGATGGCAAGATTTTGCTGCAGGGTGATAGTAAGACCATTGCCAACGACCCCGTTGCCCGCAAATACTATCTGGGCGATAATTTTAGCATGTAGGAGGAAGGAAAGTGCGATTACGTATATTAGACCGTTATGTGCTGAAGGAGCTGCTGTATCCCTTCATTTTCGGTGTTGCATCCTTCTCCAGCATCTTTATTGCCAGCACCATGCTGTTCAAGATTACCCAGTATATTACCCAATACGGCGCTTCCATCGAGACCATTGCGCGCTTGTTCATGTATAATATGCCGGAAATCATCAACTACACCTTCCCCATGTCCATGCTACTGGCTGCCCTGATGGCCTTTGGTAAGCTGTCCGGAAGCAGCGAGATCACAGCCATGAAGGCTGGTGGCGTAAGCTATTATCGCATTGTGGCTCCGGTTTTGGTGGTAGGCTTTTTCGTAAGCATGTTCTCTTTGGTATGGGCCGAAAAAATGGTGCCCTTTTCCAAGGCAGAGGCTAAGCGCATTCTGAACGAGGAAATCAAGCACAATACTCGCCCCACTACTCAGGAGCACATCGTTATCAAGACTATTAGCGGCAATACCCAAAGGGTAACCTATGCCAATAAATTTGATGAGAAAAAGGGCAAGATGACCGATATTACCATCGAGGAGTTTGAAAAGGGCAAAATCACCCGCATCCAAACTGCCAAGGATGGTTATTGGGAAAATGGCTCCTGGCGCATCGTTAATGGCAATGTATTTGCTTTGAACGACCAAGAGGGCGTGACTAGCACGGCCAAATTTACCGAGCAGATTATCCCCTTGAATTTCTCTCCTAAGCAGATTTCTTGGGAGCAGAAGGACCCTGAGGAGATGACGATCCGCGAGCTGCGGGAATATATTGGTATGCTGGAAAAGCAGAAGAGTCCCACCAACAAGCAATGGTGTGAGATTTTTATGCGCATCAATATTCCTCTGGCCAGCTTCTTCTTTGCTATGATCGGTGCCTGTCTTGGTACCCAAAAGCAAAGGACCAGCTCTTCCATTGGCCTTGGCATCAGCGTTATCGTTATCTTTATTTATTACGCAGTTATGACCTTTACGACTGGTCTGGGCAAGGGGGGCGCTATGCCCCCGCTGCTGGCCTGTGCTTTGCCTAATATCTTGTGCCTAGGTATCGGTCTTTACTTCATGAAGAAAAAGAATTTCTAATTAGTCGGCTAAGCGCTGGCTTTGAAGAGAGGTGAGCCTTTGGTAGGCATCAGATTAATTATTATTATGGCCATTGTGGGCGGTTTTATCGCCTATCTGGCTGACAAAATGGGTAGCAAAATCGGCAAAAAGAAAATGTCCATCTTTGGCCTGCGTCCCAAGCATACATCCATTCTTCTTACCGTGACCAGTGGCACCATTATTGCGGTGCTCACCATTGGCGTTATGGCTGTATCCTCGGAGAGTGCTCGCACAGCCCTTTTTGGCATGGATAAGCTACAAAAGGAGCTGCGCATGCTGAATGCGGAAAAGGCCAATGCTGCTGTGGCTTTAAAAGAGGCCAAGGGCAAGGTGGAGGAGCAGAACCAAAAAATTAGTGAGCTGGACGCTCGTATGCAGGAAAGCATGCGTGAAAATGATGCTATGGAGGCCAAGCTGGCTGAGGTCAACAGCATGTATAGCAAGGCTCAGGAGGAGCTGACTAGTCTGACAGCGTCTAAGGAGCAACTGACCAGTGAGATCCAGGAGCTGGAAAAAACCACCGAGGCTCTGCGCAAGGGCATTATCAACGTGCGCGAGGGTCAGGTGTATTACCGTGCCGGTGAGGTTGTTTACGCAGGTGTGATGCGTGGTGGCTTAAAGCACGATGCCAATATTGCCCAGGTGAACTGGTTCCTGCAAAATGCCAACGATATGGCCTTGCAGCGACTTGGAGTACAGCAACAGGAGCAGCCCCTGCAGGCTATTTGGCTTGCCCGCAACTCCGTGGCCGGGGCAGTCAATGCTTTGGATAAGAGCAAGGGCAATTTGTTCTTTAGATTGCGCACTGTAGCTAATATTATCGTAGGCGAGCTAGCCGTTTGCGAAATAGAAATCTTTGAGAATCAGTTTATTTATCCTGAGGGCACGCTCATTTATAGTGCCAATTATGATTTAAATGATGGCTCCACTTCCCATGATAATTTGCTCATGGGCTTCTTGAGTCAGGTCAATCATACTGCTGTACAGGCAGGCGTGCTGCCCGATCCCTTAACGGGTAAGGTGGGCAATATGGACGCTGCCACCATGATTGAAACCAGTAATGCTATTCGCCGCACCAGTGGAGCCTTCACCTTAAAAGCATATGCTAAGGGTGATATTACTACGGCAGGACCTGTGCGTGTGCGCTTGGAGGTTGTGCCTGCGGTGCTTAAGGGCAGTGATGGCAATGAGTAAGTTTTTGGGTATTGACCCAGGACGCAGTAAGACCGGTTTAGCGCTTGTGGATGAGCTAGGCAATATTTTGGCCTTACATATTGCTATGACGGAGCACATGGAGCAGGAGCTTATAGCCTTTGTCAATGGCGATGAGTTAAAAGGCATAGTGATGGGCGATGGCACCAATTGCAAGGCTATTGGGCAAGCTGTTCACAAGGCGTTTAGCGCTGTGCCTTTGTCTATTGTGGGCGAGGCTCATAGCACTGAGGAGGCTCGCATGCTCTATTGGCAGGTAAATCCGCCCCGTGGCTGGCGCAAGCTGGTGCCTCTGGGAATGCTGGTACCTGACGAGCCCTTGGACGCTTATGCTGCAGTGGTGCAGGTGCGTAGATGGCTGGCGCAACAGCCACAATGATGTAATTAGAGGCTATGGGGCCACAAGCAGGGATGCTTGAGCTTCATAGCCTTTTGTATAGGATTTTGCAAGTGTAATGTTATTGTCGATTGCATGAGGAGGTAGTAATATGAGTAAATTGACGGATATGAAGAGCACTGAATTTTTGGCTGCATTGGCCAGCAGCGCGCCGGCGCCGGGAGGCGGTGGCGGCGCGGCTATGGCGGGCGCTTTGGCGGCCTCCTTGGCCTCCATGGTGGCCAATCTGACTATTGGTAAGGAAAAGTTCGCTCAGCAGGAGCCGGAGGTGAAGGAGCTTTTGGACGAGGCCGAGGAGGTACGCCAAACGCTGCTTACTCTGGTAGAGGACGATGCAGCTGTTTTCAACAGCTTTATGGCCTGCTACAAGCTGCCCAAGGCGACGGAGGAGGAGAAGGCGGCTCGCACTGCTGCTATCCGCAATGCTGCCAAGGAGGCAGCGGAGGTGCCTCTAGCTATTGCTAGAGCCTCATATAGAGCTCTTATGCTGGCGGAAAGGCTGGTGTGCATTGGTAACCCGGGCGTGATTACGGATGGAGCCTGCAGCGCTCTGTTGGCACGGGCCGCTTTGCGCTGCGCTGAGTACAATGTGCGCATTAATTTGGGCCTTACTAAGGACGAGGAGTATAACCGTCAGGTCAAGGCAGAGCTAAACAATCTGCTCAAGACTGCCGAAGAGCTGGAGGAAGAGGCACTGGCTGTGACGGATAAGGTTTTAGGGTAAGCATTTTTGTTTAGTTAGCTCGCATTTGCTGCTTTGGCATTGCTTAGTATGTACTATTGTACTATGGTAGTATCGAGAAAGCGGCGAGTGCGAAGCACTTGACGCAGAGCATATTTTTTAGTAAAATAATACTGTTACGGAAAGGTGGCCGAGTGGTTTAAGGCTCTAGTCTTGAAAACTAGCGAGGGTGCAAGCCCTCCGTGGGTTCGAATCCCACCCTTTCCGCCATTTCATGCGGGTTTTAGAAGCAGTTTTTATTAATTTTATTAAACTAGCAGGACTTGACAACTAGTTGACCGCAGAAAACAGCATTGCAGTAAAAAAGCTAAAGAATTTGCTAAAAATGACGTAAATAGTACTTGTCAAAAAGTGGTGTTTGTGTTATACTCATATAGTAGTCTAATGGAGTGGTACTCAAGCTGGCTGAAGAGGACGGTTTGCTAAATCGTTAGACGGTTTACCCCGTGCGTGGGTTCGAATCCCACCCACTCCGCCAACACTAAAAAGATGAGCTTTCGGAGATAATCTGAAAGCTCTTTTTTTATTATGTGGTTTTAACCAGTTGAACGCTGACGGGTTTCTGAAAAGAAATGAGGCAGCGTGAAACAGAGAACCACCCGCTATGCGGATGCGCATTGAATGTTATACAAAAACTCATCATTCCGTGAAGAATAGTAAGTGTTCAAGTCACTATGTCTAGAAAGGAATGATGAGTTAATGCCTGCAAAAGTAAATGGGTTGTCCCATACGAAATGGACCTGTAAATATCATATTGTGTTCACACCTAAGTATAGAAGAAAAATCATATATAATCAATATCGGGAAAGCCTCAAAGAGATATTGAAGAATTTATGTAAGTATAAGGGTATAGAAATCATAGAAGGGCACATGATGCCTGACCATGTACATCTGTTACTTAGCATTCATCCAAAGTATTCAGTATCGCAAATTATGGGATACTTAAAGGGGAAATCTGCCCTAATGATGTTTGACAAACATGCAAATCTTAAGTACAAGTTTGGCAATAGACATTTATGGGCATAAGGATATTATGTTTCCACAGTAGTACTCAATGAGGCTACAATCATAAAAATATTCAAGAAAAAGAAAAGCACTATATTGCCTTGGATAAGTTGAGCGTAAAAGAGTACGAAGATCCTTTTAAGGGTAGCAAGTAATACAAACGCCCCGTTTGGGGCGGCAAAAGTGTCAAAGGCATTGTGTCTTGAACAAAGTGAAAGCCAGCGCCTTTAGACGCTGGCCAGTGATAAGGGCTTATAGCCCTTGGTCAAACCACCCGTTAGACGGGTGGTGATGATTTGTTTATAGCGAACATTCTTTTCGGTAACTACAGGGTACCCATAAAAATATACCATATTTGTAGTTTTGAAATAGGCAGATTAAGAAACCGTTCAAAAGGCTTGGAGATGTAGCCTGATGGACGGTTTCTAAGCTTTTTGGGTTTTGAATATTATATTGTCAAAGAGTTTTCTCTTGCGGGTAATGTGAAGTAAGTGTATAATTGTAATGAGAGAATGTTCACGATAGTGGGGATTATAGGTTATTGATTGGATTGGAGGTGTTTTTGATGATTTATCCTTATATTACGCTTGCTGATGGTACTGAAATTGTATATACTAACGTGTTTGAAGAAGATGGACTGCAAAAGGTCGAGGTTCATTTTGAGAGACCTACAGAGAACGGATTTGATACAGCTAGATGCCAACTCCCTAGCTATAAATGGATAATTAGGGATGGTTTTACTGATGAGGAAATGAAAATTTTTGATCAGTTCATGCATAGTAATGCTCATTTGTTCTACAAGTATGGTGCGAACGGAGGGCTGAAAATTGCCTAAAATATTTACTATCAAGGGTTATATAGTCTTTTTTTGGTCCAATGAAAATGATGAACCAATTCACGTGCATGTAGCCAGAGGATCACCGCGGCCAAACGCAACGAAAATTTGGCTAACAAAGAGTGGTGGCTGCATATTAGCAAAAAAACAGGATGATGTGGCCCAAAAGGATTTAAATGAGCTTATGGAAATTATCGCAGCACAGCATTTTCTGATTTGTTTGCAGTGGAAACAACACCATCGTGTGGATACTATCAAATTCTACTGCTGATTTCTTTAATACCTAGATGCTTACATTTTTTAACAACAAAGAGATGTTTTGTAAACTTTTTGCTGCAAGTTTTTTATTGGTGTCATATTCGCTTAGAATGAGTCTCTTGAACCAGCAGTGTTGTAGGGCTTAAGCTCAATGTTTGGCTTTGGTGGTTTATATCTGCTTTTTGGTAGCGGGGCAATAGGAGTCATTCTATTCCTTGCTCTATTAGCCGTAATATTATACTTTGGCTTTAAAAAGGGAGAATGTCCTGTATGCCATGGTAGTGGCAGGTTGTATAGGTAGGAGGTTTTGCTAATGAAAAGGTCCATGCGGTTAGCTTTTAGCATAGTAATACTGATTTTCAGCTTGGTTTTAAGTGGCTGCTACGATAAAAATGTGCTCACAGTTAGA
The DNA here is from genome assembly GCA_034086985.1 of Phascolarctobacterium sp. GTDB lineage: Bacteria > Bacillota > Negativicutes > Acidaminococcales > Acidaminococcaceae > Phascolarctobacterium_A. Next base: position 1,314 of record JAXDZG010000003.1, on the reverse strand, counting down.
GAGGGCTCCATGACTCGCTATCCTAACGTCAAGATTGGAGATGCCTTTGACAACTTCTTTAGTGATGGAAAATGGGAGTCATTTAAGTCTACCGAAAATGATGAAGTTGTGGAGTTTAAGGGTAAAGCTCTATGGGATAATAAGCCGGCTGATTACAAATTTCAGTTTATAGTGAAAGGAAACAGCTTTGAGTTGCATAATATATCCGTAAACGGAAATGTTGGTAATCCACTGCTCAGTGCTCTTATTATGAGTAAGGTAATGAATACTTATGAGTCAAAAAGTGATGGAACTAAGCAAGCGTTACCAAAAATTGAAGAAAAGAAACCTGAGCCTCCTGTAGTAAAAAAGGAATATCCTACTCCTATGGTACAAGGCTTGGCACCTCAAGAACAGATTAGTTTTACTGGTAAAAAGGTTGTTGCGAGGAGCAGAATGGTTTATGTAACTAAAGATCCGAGCGGTAATGCCCAACATAAGGTTGATGAAACCTTCTACGGTCAGACTTATGATCACCTTGGTGAATCTTCTGATGGTAACTACTATAGGGTATATGTCCCTGATTATGGTGGTGCATATATAGATAAAAAATATACCAAATTGATGGACGGAGATGCCGTGATAGGTAGCATTACGGTTCAGAAAAATACTCCTCTGCAAAGTCGTGCTACATTCCGTCCCAAGTATAAGGCTGGTGAATGCAGGGTCGGTGAAAGATACAACATACTAGCATTTATTTGTAATGAAGACGGGCGCTGGTATCATATCAAGCTTCCTAATGGTAGCAAGGGCTTTGTTAAATCAGAGGACGCCCAAGCTAAATATACTTTTAATAATTAATCAAAACGATATGAATAGGGAGAACCAGATGAGAAAGGATGGAGCTGACGTATTAAGCTCCATCCTTTTTTTATATGAAAACCACGCCATGGTGGCGTGGTTCCGAGAAGCTTTAGCGGTGAGTAATAAAAAAACTCCTAATGTGATATGATACTAGTGACCTGCCAGTCAAAGTAAATACACATTAGGAGGAGATCAAAATGCCAAAAGGGCAAAATGATGACGTAAATAGTTTAGCACATACTAAGTGGAATTGTAAGTACCATGTGGTATTTGCGCCTAAATGTCGCAGAAAAGTTTTTTATGAAGAAAAAAGACTAGCGATTAGAGATATTTTAAGACAGCTATGCGCATGGAAAGGGGTAGAAATTCTTGAAGGAGAAATTTGTCCAGACCATGTACACCTGCTGCTGAGTATCCCGCCCAAAATGAGCATTTCGTATTTCATCGGCTATCTCAAAGGCAAAAGCAGCC
>JAXDZG010000002.1:0-174057 GCA_034086985.1 Phascolarctobacterium sp. | reverse complement strand
TCTACAGCTGGATAAATATCTTCATTGGTATGCTGAAAAACGAATCAAGCTATCTTTAGGAGGATTAAGTCCTGTCCAATATAGAACCCAATTAGGATTAATCTAAGTGACAATTAGGTCTAAAAATTTGTCCGCATCCCCCTAATCCGCTAACGCAGTACCTTAAATCCGAAAACCCAGTACCCACATTCCAATAAAATCAGTACTGCAAATTACCAAAAAAGGATACAATATCAATTATCCTCTAAATATAGGTATGTAGCACTAGACAAATCTACTTTTAAAGTAGCTCATACAAGTGACCAAGGTTTTTAGAATCCTTAGGTTGAACGGATTAGTTCTTCCTCTTTTTCTTTCATCCAAAATTGACGCTCATTCCATCTCGAAAAATGATATGAATGGCCAGCTTCTAAATACTCATCATTAAACAGATAATATACTATATCATTGTCCCCAACCATATCATACAACCATTCTGCTGAATCATAGTCATCTACTTCGTCGTTAGAACCCTTTATTCCTCCTACAATTTCTATATGAAAATTCGTTTCTTGAACGCACAGATAAAGTATCAATTCTTCAAGTACAGTGTGAGCTTGCATAGAATAGCCATTTTTGGCGCATCTAATTAATCTTTGTAAAGTACATCTCATATTATAGAGAAAATCATAATTATAAAACATTAAGAATTGTTGCGGCAAATCATCGCAAATCCAGGAAATACTTAACTGCCCAATATGTGTCCCCATAGGCAAATGAGCTAATTCTTCTAAATCCTGATCAATCTTGTCATACAAAAGATCACTACCTATAGCAAAAGATAGAGCAGCTCTCTCACCATATTTTCCTTCTAAAAAAGATGACCACGCCTCGTGTTTTCTGTAATCATCAATTCTGATACCATCCTCTTCACTCTCAGCTTGTTCAGGAATTGCATGCCAATTAAGCGCTCTACATACACCTTTATACTTATCCTGACGTATAGAACCTCCTGCCTCGTATCTGCTCCATGTTTTCGTTCCAACATCGGCACGGTTGGCACACTCCTCAATGGTTAACCCAAGCTCAGTTCTTCTAGCTTTAATTTGATTAGACAACGTATTATCATTCTTAATAATCCTAGCAGGCATTACTATTTTCTCCTTATGACATGTCACTATACTGTCATTATGTCATAAATTATTAATTTAGTCAAGCAATAATTCTGTAATTAGGCTTTTCCTATTTTCTTATTTCAACATCAGCAAATTCAACTTATAATATTTAATTCTCCTATTGGTGGTTACAATCAAGTGTCCTTTGGGAATATTATCAAGTCTATTCTTAATTGTCCCCTTTGATTTTTCCAAAAGCTCAACAAGCTTCTCCATGGATATGCCCTGTCCATAAAACAAAGCTGCCTGTAATAAAATAAAATATAGTCTTTCTAAAAAGTTGTCTTGGCAAGCAATTTCTTTGATTTTTTCTTTGTATACCTCAATTTGATCTTTCTTTTTATTTAAAAGTGTTATGGTATTATTAAATGTATCAAGAATAAGCTGCAAGAATCCCATTATAAACGGAGTCATATCACCACAATTTATTTCACTATCTGCCACTGAAAATAGATTATAATACTTCTTGCTCTGCTTCTTCATAAGCACAGATAAACGTAAAGCAGCAATATTGTTAAAATGCTTAGCTAGGAAATAAGAAGTTATAAACCTATCAGTTCTGCCATTACCATCGTAAAAAGGGTGTATGTAAGCGAATATGTAATGAAATAGACTAATCCTAATTAAAAAAGGTATTTGATCATTATGTAGCATATCAAGAGCATAGCTCATATCTTTAATGATTTTATCCTCTGGCATAACACCACGATGAATAGTTTTGCCTGTAGCCGAGACTATATCAACAGAGCTACAACGAAATATTTTTCCATCAAGCTCATTAGTTGAATTCTCGGCAATAATCTCTTGATGTGTAAAATCATCATAAAAATTTCTAATATCTTGACAAGTTTTAAACTCTATTTCTTCATCAGTTAAAAGACTGTGATACTTGTTTACAACGCTAGCAAAACGAGCATTATTAGGTGCAACTCCATCAATTATGTCACGGATTTGCTTTCTAGTACTGCGTACACCTTCGATATCATTAGTAGATTTTACTTCATCTAAAATTGACAAAAGTGAGAACTGTTGCAGTATAACAGGTGGTACAGAGTGGATTACATATAGAAATTCTTCATAAGCTTTATATATTTTTTCCATGAGAAGAACGATCTCAACTGTATAATAGTAGAAAGCATCATAAGAAATGTTATGATTGTATTGCTTAACTGAAAAATCAAGATGATATGCAAACGGTGCATTATAACGTTGCTCGTACTCCATATGATGTTTCTTTTCATTTTTATAATAACATTTTACAAGGCTGTCGAATGTCATAATTTCATCTCCCATAGCCCTTTCCAATAACATAGTTTATTGTACAATCATTTCATGTCGTCTTTTGTAAAAGCAACTCTTTTTGACAAAGTCGCCCTCGTCTTTTCTAAAAAAGCTGCTTTTTGAGAAAGTCATTTCTGTCTTTTACAAAAACGTTGTTTTTTGCAAAAGACACAGTATAAGTATATAATAGTGTATAATATCATAAAAGTCAACAAATAAGTTACTAAGACAATAAAGAAAAGTTAAAATCGAGATTCTTTTTATCCAAAACAGCCCACCACCCTCTTTATTTACCGGATGGTTCATTTTTATATAAATATTTGCTCAAATATTCTTATATAGTGTAAATTGCATCCCCGCCGCTAGGCGGGGATGCACATTTCACCTATTCCCATACATTTTCTCATAATAGTTTTGATACTCGCCGCTAATGATATCCTGCCACCATTTTTTGTTCTCTAGATACCATTTAATGGTTTTCTTAATACCATCAGCGAACTTGGTCTCAGGCAGCCAACCCAATTCGTTATGAATCTTAGTCGGATCAATAGCATATCTCATATCATGGCCTTTGCGGTCGGTTACGTAAGTAATCAGGCTCTCTGGCTTGCCTAATTCCTTACAAATCAGCTTCACAATATCGATATTACGCATCTCGTTATGTCCACCAATGTTGTAGACCTCACCTACTCTACCCTTATGAATAATTAAATCAATGGCCTTGCAGTGATCCTCTACATACAGCCAGTCACGCACATTAATACCTTCACCATATACAGGCAGAGGTTTATCAGCTAACGCATTAGCAATCATCAAAGGAATGAGCTTCTCAGGGAAATGATAAGGCCCATAGTTATTGCTGCAACGGGAAATAGTCACAGGCAGGCCATATGTACGATGATATGCCATAACTAGCAAATCTGCGCCAGCCTTGGAAGAAGAATACGGGCTGCTGGTGTGAATAGGAGTATCTTCAGTAAAGAATAAATCAGGTCTATCCAAGGGCAGGTCTCCATATACTTCATCAGTAGAAACCTGATGATAGCGTTTAATACCATACTTTCTGCACGCATCCATGAGCACAGCAGTTCCCTTAATATTTGTCTCCAAGAAAATACCAGGGTCTTCAATAGAGCGGTCCACATGGCTTTCTGCAGCGAAGTTAACCACAATATCAGGATGCTCTTCTTCAAAAAGTTTATACACTGCTTCCCTATCACAGATATCAGCTTTTACGAAGCGGAAGTTTGGGTTATATATAACCCAATATTAGGTTTGTTTAATTCAACTACATCTTCAGAATATGGAGTCTTTACTTTTATTTTTACCCTACCATGAATACAAATTAACACTTGCTTTAACAATCTATGCGAATGAAAACCTCTTATTACATTCCCAGGAACACCATAAATATAGTAAATTCTCTTTGCAACAAAAGGAATTTGCCTCAAAAATTCTAATGGAACTAAACTTCCAACCTCTGATACAATTGTATTAAAATAAAGCAACTTTGTATTATCAATCATTTCTTACACACTCCGTTTCTCGAGAAAAATCTTATATTTATTTTTAACTATGAAAGAAGTACTCTGGGAAGCACCACTGCGCGTAATGCGTGGATCATTCTTCAATTTGAAATCCTTCTCCCATTCAGCCCTAGCTTCGGGGTCATTTTGCAAGAGCTCCTTTAATTTTTCATCAGCATTAAAACACATACTTCTGAATTTATAACAAGGAAACATCTTACCATCCTTGCCGACCCGCATATGCCTAAAAATAACCGGGCCAGGAGAATCATAATAAATCCAAATTGCTATAAAAAGCAATATTGGAGAAATAACAATAGTGCCAACAATAGTCAGGACATAGTCCACAACTGTTTTAATAAACCGATTTAATGGACGCGCCAAATTATTCTTCAAGCGCAGAATCAACAGCTTCTCGTTAAATATACTCTCAGCTTCAACCGTACCAGTGGGCACACCCACAAGGTTAGTAATAACGCCCATATTCTCAACTAAAGGCTGAATGCGGTACACAAGCATGCCCAAATCATAATCCTTTAGACCAGGAGCGGCGATAAACACACGCTTCACGCCCGTTTCTGCAATAACCCTCTCGGCATCAGCGAAGCCACCCAATACAGGATACTTTTCCAAGATGCCCTTTTGTACCTTATTATCCTCTAAAAGGCCAATTATCTTATACCCCATGCCTGGGTCGTTGCGCAGAGACCTTACCAATAGCTCTGCAGTTTTACCAGCACCAATAATGATAACCGGCGTCTGCAGCAGCTGCTTTCTTTGCAAAAAGTTCTTGAGAGCACAGCGCAGCAGGGTCATAAAAACAAAGGCCAAAATACCAAAGGTGCCTGTAAAGAAGCGACTGGTATGCTCTGCAATGCGAGCAACGTAAAGCACGAAAATTACTGCCAAGGTACCATAGAGGGACGCTTGAAACAGCTGCTCCACTTCCTTATAGAAGGGACGACGACGGCTGTAAAGCTGGCCCATGTTCAAAAAGAAAATATATAATAGTGGAAAAACTACCCAAAAGTTTATCCAAGAAATATGCAAGTGACTGGTATGGAAGAAATTATTGCGAATGAGATAGGCACACTGCTCCGCTGCAACAAGAGCCAAATAATCCAGGGCTACAAAAAGCAGTATAGTAATCGTTTTATAATAGCGCCCCATATAATCTACTCCTGTCTCCCCGATAGCGTTTTACTCCCAGCTTAATCATACTTCTGAGTTACACCTATCTAGTAATAATTCTCGTTATTGCATCATAAATATTCATGTTAATTATACCCCCTTGGGTAGCAATAGTCAAGGTACGCCGCTATTTCTAGTCAATTAGAGTATATTATTTTCTCCGCATAGTTACAGAATTGCCAAAATAGTGTATAATGTATTGCAGGATACTCGCCAACAAGTGAGGGAATAATAATGAACGAAAATGCTATGCAAAATATAAACAAACAAGACGGTACTGCCAGCGCAAGCAACATCTCACATGATGCTGATGGCTTAAATGCCAGTAAAATCCTGCAAAGCGCCACCGCCTCCAGCGCCGACAAAATTCTCCAAGCGGCCACCAAGCTCTTTGCGCAGGACAATTTCAGCGCCGTCTCTATCAAGCAAATTGCGGCGGCCAGCGGTGTGAACAGCGCTCTCATCTCCTACTACTTTGGAGGCAAGAAGAACCTCTATCAGGAAGTGCTTTACACGGAAGCAGATAAATTTTTAAAGCTCCAAGAGAAAATCAGAGCGCGTATGGAATCACCCTTGAACAGACTGCGCAGCTATGTGGACTCCATTGCGGCCATGCAAATGGAGCATCCCTACAACATGCATTTGATCTACAGGGAGCTCCTCAGCCCCCAGCCCATGTTCGAAAACTACGTAAAAAATCGCCTTTATAAAATCCACCAATTTATGGCCGAGCTAGTGAATGAGGCCATTGAGTGCGGGGAGATAGTAACAGCCATCAAGCCCACTCACGTGGCCTTTACCCTCGAGGGCATCATCATGTTCTTCTTCCTCACCCAAGGGCAGATTAGGCAAATAGGCAATTTCGACCAACGTTCGGAGACGAATTATCTCATGGAAGCGTTGGACTCGTATTTGTCATCACTACGTAAGTAAACGAAAACCTCCTATTGTACAACTTATGATGTACAGTAGGAGGTTCTGCTTTTTTAGAAACAAATAGTATATCATGAACGAGCTGCGATTTTTAGCGAATGAGTGGCTTGGTACAATGGCCTCAAGGGTTCGAAACAGTATATTGTTCTGCGAGCCAAATAGTACCCCGCAGAGGCCAATTGAACCCCACGAAATTCGCGTTAAGAAAATTGCCGCGAGCGAATGATATACATTTGTTTCTTAATATTTACATCTTCTCTTTCAACATATCCGCAGCGGCACAGAGCGCCACAATCATGGCGCTGGGCCGCGGCGGGCAGCCGGGGACAGCAATGTCCACCGGCACCACATCGCTCACCTTGCCAACGATGGCATAGGTGGAGCCGTAAGTGGTGCCTCCCGCGGCGCACGCGCCGCAGGCCATCACCAGGCGCGGCTCCGGCATGGCAGCGTACGTCATGCGCAAAGCCTGCTCCAGATTGCGCGTAACTACGCCTGTCACCATAATCATATCTGCATGGCGAGGCGAAGCCACAAAGGCGATGCCGTAGCGATGCAAATCATAAACGGGGTTGCTGGTTGCGCCCATCTCAAAGTCGCAGGCATTACAGCTGCCTGCGTCCACATGGCGCACGTGCAGGCTCCGTCCCAGCTTGGCCGTCACGGCCTCGCTTACCGCAGCCTGACTCTCCACTAATATCTCCGCCAGTGCTTCTCTATTTGTGTGGCTCAGCGCCTTTGCGGCGCAAGCCTCCACGCACTTACCACAAAAAATGCACTTCTTATAATCGATTTGAGGCTTGCCACCTACCACAGTAAGCGCCTGCACCGGGCAAGCTGCTGCGCAGGCTCCACAGCCGTTGCACTGGCCACTGCACTGCAGCTGGCCCCGCATGCGAGGATGGCCAGTGGTATCAATATTTTCTGTAGCACATTTGCCAGCAAAAATTGCTTCCAATAGCTTTAACATCTTGCCACCTCCTTAGCGGTCTATGCAGGCATAGCAGAGCTCAAAGCTCTTATTAATCAAGGGGAAATCCGGAATTATATCTCCCTGTACTGCAACGGTCAGTGCAGGCCAGTTGGGATAGGACGCGGAGCGAATAAAGCTGCGGTCGATGCGGCCATTTTCATCCAGCATGAGCCAGTGAATATTGTCACCGCGAGGAGACTCGCTGATGCCCCAGCTGCCCTCCAAGGTACGCAGCTGGCCCAAATCCACTGCCAGCTCCACCTCCGCATTGCGGCGCAACTTGCTGATAACCTGGCGCACGAGCTTCAGGCTCTCGCGCACCTCGCCCACGCGCACCTTAATGCGTGCTTCCACGTCGCCGGTGGTCTCGGTCACCACATCAAAGTCCAGCTCGTCATAAATGCCAAAGCCCATATCCTTGCGACTGTCACGATTTATGCCGCTGGCACGGGCGCCCACGCCCACCATGGCCAGATCAAAGGCAGTGCCCTCGCGGACAATGCCCGTGGTGCGAATACGGTTCACAAAATTAGCCTGCTCCCACATAATGTGCACCATATCGGCGTACACGCGCTCCACTTCCTTGAGCACATCGAGGATTTCCTCCAGCTGCTTTTCTTCCACATCCATGGTCACGCCACCAGGGATGATGAGGCCGCGCAGGAAGCGATTACCAGCAATCAGCTCATTGAGCTGCTGCAAATATTCCTTCATGCGGGCGCCCATGCTAATCACAGGAGAGAAGCCCACGCCAGCGCAAATATTGCCCGTATCGCCCACATGGTTATACAGGCGCTCCATTTCTAAAGCTAAAGTACGAATAAGCCAAGCCCGGTAAGGAACCTTCGCCTCGCTGAGCTTCTCCACTGCTTGGCAAAAGCTCAGAGTATTGGCCACGCTGCAGGCGCCACAAATGCGCTCGATAATGGGCATGGCCTCCATGGGAGTCTTACCCTCCAAGGCCTTTTCCAAACCACGATGGGTAAAGAAGAGCTTCGCATCCAGCTGCAGCATAGCTTCACCGGCCTGACTAAAACGGAAGTGACCGGGCTCGATAATGCCTGCATGAATAGGACCAACAGGTACCTCAAAAAGGCCCTCACCGTTAGAGGTCATCATCTCATACTCACGGTGGCCATGGCACTCACAGTCCACCGCCACCTCCTTACGCAGGGGATGGAAGCCCTCAGGGAAGCTTTCATGCAAAACTAAAGGACGCAAATCGGGATGACCCTCAGGAATAAAGCCGAACATATCGTGCAGCTCACGCTCATACCAAGCAGCCGCAGGCAACAAGGTAGTCAGGGAAGGATAATTCAAGGGACCCTCGGCGGGAAATTCCGCTTTCAAAACATCCAAATCCCGTTTTTGAGCATTATAGAACAAGCAATAGATGGCTAGGCCACCGCCACGCTGAGTTTCATCAGCGCCAAACATGGCAGCCAAGGGACGCTTGCCGCCATCACTGCAAATATTCGCAGCGCCACGCAAATTTTCGGGTTTTACCAGCATAGCCTCAGCCTCCTATTACACGTACAGCATGGTTCAATAAATTATTGAGCCAAGGTAAATTTTCAAAGCCCGCACCTACGATGCAGGTAAATACTAATAACAAAGCCAAAACAGGCACATCGATAGCTCCCAAAAGGTCGCCCAAGGGCTGACGCTTAGCGTTATCGCACAGCATACGCATGCCGTGGTACAGGATACCGATAAGCACGCCCGCTAAAAGTACGATCAAAAGGCTGCCCGCAAGCCAATGTCCTTCGTTAAATAGAGCGGACATAATATAGAACTTGCTAAAGAACAAGCCCATGGGCGGCAGGCCCAGAATGCCCAGCATACCGGTGAGCCAGAAGGTGGCCGTATGGGGCACGTCCTTAATCATACCGTGGATACGCATCATATTGCGAGTCTGGTACTCTTGGATGATGGTGCCTGCAATATAGAAGAGCACGAATTTAATCATAGCGTGGCTATACATATGCAGCATCACAGCCTTGATGGAGAGAGCGGAAAAGGCGCCGATACCAGCCACCATAATGCCGATATTTTCCATGGAGGAATAAGCCAAAATACGCTTCACATCACGCTGTACCACTACGAAGGGCACGGCCACAGCCACGGTCAGCACGGCAAAGAACAGCAGCATGCTGCTCATCATCTCACTGCCGGCGGTGGGCAATAAAATCACCAGATTGCGCAGCAAAACGTAAATGGCGCAGCTGCAGAGCGCGCCGCTAAGCATACCGCTGGTCAGGGACGGAGCCTCCGCATAAGCATCCGGCAGCCAGGTGTGCATGGGCGCCATACCTGCCTTAGTGCCGTAGCCAATTACCAGGAACAGCAGCGCCAGCTTGGTCAAGGCCGGGTCCAGCGCAGTTGCGTGCTCGTGGAGATATACCCAGCTGAGGGCGTTCTCGCTGCCCAGAGCGGCCAGCTGTGCATAATAGAGCACCAGCGTACCCAATAAAGCCAAGCAAATGCCTACGGTGCAGACCATGATGTACTTCCAAGTAGCCTCTAGAGCCGCACGGGTAAATTTAAAGGAAATTAACAAAGCAGAGATTAAGGTAGTCGCCTCAATCGCAACCCACATCAAGCCCAAATTCTTCACCAGCAGTACGATGAACATGGTCCAGCAGAAGAATTGCATCAGGGCAAAATAACGACCTGTTTGCAGCTGCTCGCCCTTCAAAACGCCACAGCGCTCCTCGCGAGTGAGATAGCTGCGAGCAGTCCAGCTGGCTGCCACATACAAGGTAGTAATGATGATTACAACCCACAGGCTCAGCGCGTCTACATAGAAATAATCGTCCATGTAGGGCTCGGCAGGGTTAAACTTGCTTGCCAAAAGGCCCACGCTAATGCCCACGCCGGTGGCGGTCAGGCGGTGCAGCCAGTGTAAAATACTATTGGAAAATAAGCCTGTCAAAGCCAAAAGAGCGCATACAGGGGGCAGGCACAGAAGTAAAATAATATATTCTAACATGCTCCACCTATCCTTTCAGCTTATCCAGCACGTTGGTATCCGTCGTCCTAAAGGACAAACGCAAACGTGAGGTCAAAATAACCAGAATTACCACAGCAATGAGCACATCCAGGAAAATGCCCAGCTCAATGATCAAGGGCAGGCCCTCGGTCATGATTAAACCAAGCAAGTAAATTCCATTTTCCATGGTGATTAGGCCAATCATCTGCATAATGGCACGACTGCGCATAACAATTAGGGTCAGACCCGTCATGATCATGAACATGGATGTAGCCAGAATATCGCGACCCTCGGCCTGGGGCAGCAGCCCATCAATCACCATATAGCCCAGGGCCAGGCTGCAAGCAGCTACTGCGGTGGAATAGTTGACATTAATATCGCTGACTATTTCCCGCTCATCGCGCAGGCCCTTTACCGTGCGCAAAATAGCCGCCGGAATAAAGAGCACCTTAACAGCGATGGTGAGTAAGCCAGGCATCCAGCCGTGGAGTCCCCCACCGTGGCTCAGGCCAATAACGAGGCAAGCAGCAGCAATCAAGGCAGACTGCACTGCAAGGCACAGGGTAGCGCGGCGCAGCTCCATAAATCTCGTCTGCAGGAAGACGATAAACATTAAACTAACTACTAAATATTCCATCGTCTACCTCCTTACTGAGCCACAATGGCCAAGAGCAGCATCAACGCAGCCGCAGCCAAATATACGCGCACCTTAAAGAGGCGCATTTTATTATTCAAGGTTTCTACCACACCCACAGCCACAGCGCTCAGCAGCACCTTCAGCACCACCGGCAAATTCAAGGGCAAATACAGCATGGAGAAGAGCATGAGGAACATCAACAGCTTCAGCTGGCTTGCCCAGTGAATAAGGGCCAACAGGCGACCGGAGTATTCCAGCGTCATGCACTCATGAATCATGGTCAGCTCCAGATGGGTATCGGGATTATCCACAGGAATGCGGCTATTTTCCGCCAGCATCACCAGGAAGAACGCGATACAGGTCAGCACGCCTGCCACAGTCAGGTTCACCGTGTCAAAGCGCAGGGTCATGCCGCTTAAGGAGGTGCTACCGGTGTGCAGCACATTGGACAAAATGGCCAGCATAATCACCGGCTCCACGAAGGCTGCGATATACACCTCGCGGCTACCGCCCATGCCACCGAAGGCAGTGGCAGCATCCATGGAGGACACAGCCATAAAGAAGCGACCCAGAGCTAAAATGTACACGAAAACGAACACATCGCCGAAGCCAGCCTTGCCACCGAAGAAATTGGGCAGCATGCAGGCAGCCACGAGGGTGGTTACAAAATATACACAGGGTGCCATTTTAAAGAGAGCGCTGGTATAGGGAGTGATCATGGTAGGCTTGCCCCACCATTTTTTAATATCGTAATATTCTTGGAAAATGCTGGAGCCAATGCGGTTTTGCAGCAGCGCCTTCACCTTTTTCACAATGCCGGTGATCATAGGAGCTACTAAAAGCAAGAGCAGCGCTTGCGCTAAGCACAGGACTAGGCTTTGTAAATCAGTTTGTAAGTTCATCATTTATACAACGCCCCCCATACTAACACTAATACCATGGCAGCCATAACGTAGGATACGTACAGGCGCACACTGCCCTGCTGCATACGGCGCAAAAAGGCAGAAATGCCTACGAAGCGCTTTTGGAAGGGCGCATATAATTTTTCCGTAATCATATCGGGAATTTCCAGCTTATAGGAGAGCTGGCGACCAAAATAAGCGTGGTCCTTGCGCATATAGGAAACCTGGCGCTTGGGCTTCAAAAGATAATCGAAGGCGCGGCGCACGGGCTTACTAAAGCCGGTTGCAGAATACTGCTGGCGCTCCGTAGGATAGGTACCACAGTTCCAGGTCACATCCTCTTCCACGAACACGCTGACGGTGCACAGATAAATTACAAGGCCAATGATGGCTACTAAAATGAGCAGCAGCACCGGATTGAACACAGCCAAGGTGCCGGTACCGGCCCACTCCAAGGCCAAGCCCTGTGCAGCAAATTCTCTATTGATGGCCAAGGCATTGCAAATGGTTTGCACCACGGGCACGGGATAAAGGCCACAGGCCACAACGAGAATACTGGAAATACCCATGGCCGTCAGCATAAAGCCATCGGATTCATGAGCATGCTCAGTGAGCTCACTACGAGCGCGACCTAAGAAGGCAATGCCATAGAAGCGCACGAAGCAGCCCAAGGCTAGAGCTCCGGTGAAGCCCAAGAGAATGAAGCAAATGGCTACCAAAATACGGGTGGATTGCACAGCGTTGGTGCTAGCCAAGGTAATAAAGCTTTGCAGCACCAGCCACTCGCCGGTAAAGCCATTGGTCAAGGGAATGGCAGCCAGGGCCATGGAGCCCACCAAGGTAAAGAGCGCTGTGTAGGGCATTTTTTTAGCCAAGCCACCGAAGAGCTCCAGATTTTTGCTGCCGGTGCCATGCATAATGGAGCCGGCGCTCATGAACATCAGCACCTTCATAATGCTGTGGTTAAAGGCATGGACTAAAGCGGCCACGAAGCCTAAAAGATACCAGTTGCCACCGGCCAATACTTTAAGCAGCATGCCGCAGCCAAAGGCTGCGAAAATTACGCCCATATTTTCCACGGAGGAATAAGCCAAAATGCGCTTGATATCGTTTTCCATTTGGGCATAAAGTACGCCCAGGAAGGCGGACACAGCACCCACCAGCATCACAATAACGCACCACCAGTAGTTCCAGGTGGGCAGGAAGCTGAACATAAAGCGACCAAAGCCATAGAGAGCAATCTTCAGCATAACGCCACTCATGAGAGCTGACACGTGGCTGGGGGCAGCGGGGTGTGCGTTGGGCAGCCACACATGCAGGGGTACGAGGCCTGCCTTCAAGGCAAAGCCGAGAAAGGCTGCCGCGAACACCCCGTGCTGCCACCAGCCCACCAGCTTATTAGCGGCCATGGCCTCAAAGCTGAAGTTGGCGCTGAAAGCGCCAGTCACTAAAAAGGCGATCATAATGGCTGCGGTACCTAAGGAGGTCATCACCAGATATTGGTACGCAGCGGTCCAGGTGGAGCGTTTTTCGGACTCATGGTTCACCAGCATAAAGGAGGCTACAGCCATGATTTCCCAGAAGAGCAGGAAGCTGAAGGCGTCACCTGCCAGCAGCACCAGCACCATGGACAGCAAGAAGAGGTTCCACATGCCGCCTAAAAGGCGCAGGCGGCTGCCCTCATAGCTTTGGGCGTAGCCCAAAGCGTACAGGCTGGTAATAACGCCTGCGATACCTGTGAGCAAAAGGAAGATGGCGCTCCATCCGTCCACGCCCAAGGAATAGGAGCCCCACTTAAGCGGCTCCACCCCACTGCCTGCCAGCACCTGCCAAGCCTTGGCGGCCACTATACCGCTGCCAGCGAGGGCAGCAAGATTGGCCAGCCAATGGGCAACGCGCTGCAGGCCATGGGGAAATAAAAGGGTTACAATGCCGACGCCAAAGCAGGCGGCAGCAAGCAAAAAGCATTCCATTTCCTCACCTACACTTTCCAAAATTTTTACAGCATTTTCACAAATTCACAATTTTGACAAGCAAATATTATACCATATTAGGCCTTTTTAGGGAATAGCTTTTGCCTGTATACATGGCAAATTTTACAGGTAATATACATGGTCTTTACAAAATTCCCTATTGCTTAAGCCCACTTCAAGGTCCGCAGCAAGCAACCTTGTACCCTTGGAAAGATATCACAGACTTGTTGCTTGACGCTGGCAGCATCTCAACTTATAATTTAATTGAACGATTAAAAATTTTGCATTAAATTTGCCTTCCTGTCACCCTTAGCTTAGGTAGTTCGCTCCGCTTACGAGGTATGCCTAATTTAAGCAAGCAGCTTTGCTGACGAAGGTAAATTGCTGCTAAGTGTGGTGTATATATAATGAAAGCATTTTTTACTGACCCTACTACGCAAAAACGCTTAGGCATCGCTGCGGTAGTACTGACCCTAGGATTGGGCGGCTACGCCCTCTATAGCAATATTACGCACCAACCCCAGGCGCAGAAAATTATCCCCATCGTACGCACGTACACTGTGGGCCAAGCTGCAGACGCCGCCGCTACCGCTAAATTCTACCCCGGCGAGGTCCGGGGTAGATACGAAAGCCAGCTGGCCTTCCAGGTGGCCGGCAAAATCGCTGCCCGCTACGTCAACGTGGGCGACACCGTGCGAGCAGGCCAGGTCCTGCTGGCGCTGGACCCCAAGGACGTAGCGCAAAGCGTGGAGGCCACCACGGCCCAGCTGGCCAGTGCCCGCGCCAGCTATAAGCTGGCCGCGGATAACGCCGCTCGCTACAGCTCGCTCTACGCTCAAGGCGCGGTCAGCGAAGCTGTCCGCGACAATTATGCGACGCAGCTGGAGGCGGCCAGCGCCGCGCTGCGCCAAGCCCAGGCCCAGGCCAACGTGAGCAGCAACCAATTGGGCTACACCCAATTGGTGAGCGATACGGATGGCGTGGTCACGGCGCTGAGCGGCGAGGTTGGACAGGTGGTTGGCGCAGGCACGCCCATAGCCACCGTAGTGCGCAGTGGCGCGCGTGAGGTGCAGATTAGCGTGCCGGAGGGTGCGGCTTTAAGAGTTGGTCAAAAAGCTAGCATTAGCTTTTGGGCGCTGCCCGGCGTAAATGCCACTGGCTACGTGCGGGAAATAGCCTCCATGGCTGACCCTGTTACCCGCACCTATAAGGTCTGTGTTGCTGTTCCTGATTTGCCTGCTGCTGCCAAGCTGGGCATGACCGCCAAGGTAGAGCTTGCTACCAACGCTGAATCTGCTACAGCTGCATCCGACGCTAACGCTACCTTCCCCATCCCCGCCCAGGCCTTATACCAAGTGAACAATAAAACGCAGGTTTGGGTTGTGCGCGATAACAAGGCCCAGCTGGCGGAGGTAAAGGTCAACGGCTATAGTGGCAACGCAGTGCTGATTGAGCAAGGACTCAGCCGCGGCGATAAAATTATCACCGCCGGCCTCGCCAAGCTCACTCCCAACCAAGAGGTACGCCTTGAGGAAGGCGGTGACAAGTAATGCCTAACCCTTTCTCAAACGATAAGCACGAGTATAATACCAATAATAAAGGCTCCCACAGTGCCAACTGGGCTACCTGGTCCATTGAGCACAAGCAACTGGTCTACTTTTTTGCCTTTTTAGTGCTGGTCATGGGCCTCTTCTCCTTTAAGTCCCTGGGCCGCAGCGAGGACCCCTCCTTTGCGGTAAAGCAAATGGTCATCTCCGCCGCCTGGCCCGGCGCCAGCGCCAAGGATGTGGAGCAGCATTTGACCAACACCATTGAAAAGGAAGCCCAAAACCTGCCCCAAATCGACAAAATTACCAGCTATTCTCGCCCCGGCACCAGCGTCATCACCGTCACCTTAAAGGACGAGGTCACCGGCAATCTGGTGCGCCAGCGCTGGCTGGAGCTGCGCAATATCGTTAACGATGGCAAGAGCAAGCTCCCCACGGGCAGCTATGGCCCCTATTTTAACGACCGCTTCGACGATGTTTATGGCAATATCTATGCCCTCACCGGGGATGGCTATTCCTATGAGGACATGCGTCGTTATGCAGAAAAAATTAAGCTGGACTTTTATGGCATCCACGATGTGAAAAAGGTGGAGCTGGTGGGCGTGCAGCCGGAGAAAATCTTCGTGCAGATGGAAACAGAAAAGCTGGCCCGCCTTGGCCTTGATATTAATACCATCGCCAGCATTATCAAGGCTCAGACCGTCATGACGCCATCGGGCATGGTGGAAACCGATGTGGCCAACGCGTATTTGCGCATCACAGGCAGCCCCGATAGTCTGGCCAATATTGCTGCCATTCCCATTAACGCCAACGGCAAGGTCTTCCGCCTAGGTGATATTGCCCAGCTCAAGCGTGGTTATGCGGACCCGCCGGAGCCCCTCATGTACTACAACGGCAAGCCCGCCGTGGGTATTGCCTTGTCCATGGAGGATGGGGGCGACAATATCCTTTTAGGCGAAAATTTGGCCAAGGAAATAGCTCGCATCCAAAAGGAGCTACCCCTGGGCCTGGAGTTGAACCAAGTGGCCAACCAGCCCGAGGTAGTCAAGAAATCCATCAGCGAATTTAGCGAAAGCCTCTACGAGGCCATCATCATCGTCTTGGCTGTGAGCCTCTTTAGCTTGGGACGCCGCAGCGGCTACGTCATTTCCTGCTGCATCCCCCTGATTCTGCTGGGCTCCTTCGCCGCCATGTTTGCCATGGGCATCGATTTACACAAGGTATCCTTGGGCGCGCTAGTTATTTCCCTAGGTATGCTGGTGGATGACGCCATCGTTGTGGTGGAGCTCATGGAGGTAAAAATGAGCGAGGGCATGGAGCGCAAGGCTGCTGCTTCCTACGCCTTTGCCACCTGTGGCAAGCCCCTGCTTACGGGCACAGTCATCACCTGCTTGGGCTTCATGCCCATCGCCTTTTCTAAATCCTCATCCTCGGAATTTGCCTACAGCCTTTTTCCGGTGATGAGCGTAACCCTGCTTCTAAGCTGGCTTGTTTCCGCCACCCTAGCCCCTGTTTTAGGTTATGCTTGGATTAGGCCCACCGTGATTAAGCAGGATAGCTACGACAGCTTCTTTTATCAAAAATTCCGCAGCCTTTTAGAGTGGTCCTTAAATCACAGAGCCCTTGTCATCGGCATCACCGTCGCCCTTTTAGGCCTCTCCACCTTCATGCTGCGCTTTGTCAGCAAGGAGTTTTTCCCTGCCAGCGTAAGGCCGGAAATACTGGTGGAGCTCAATCTGCCTGAGGGTAGCTCCATTAAAAACACCGATGCGGCTGCCCAAAAGCTTACCAATCTCATCAAAAACGACCCTGACCTAGACCATGTCTCCACCTATGTGGGCAAGAGTGCGCCCCGCTTCGTGCTGGTTATCGACCCGGTGCAGCCCCGTGATAATTATGCCCAGCTAGTAGTTGTAGCTAAGGACGTGGAAGCCCGCAAGCGCTTGGAAAAGCGCATTAATGAGCTGGCTGCCCAAAGGCTGCCCGAGGCCGTGACCTATTCCCGCTCCATTCCCCTAGGTCCCCCTGCACCCTATCCCGTTATGCTGCGGGTTAGCGGCAGCGACCCTGCGCAGGTAAAGAAATATGCCCACGAGGTGCGCCAGATAATGGCTGCGCATCCCTACGTAACCATGACCCGTCTGGATTGGCTGGAAGAGACCAACGCAGTAAAGCTCACAGTGGATAACGACAAGCTCCTGCAGCTAGGCCTCACGCGGCAAACCGTGGCCACCGCCCTGCAAGCCCAGGTCAGCGGCTACACCGTAGCAGGCTACCTAGAGGGCGACCAGGAAATCGGCATCGTCTTTAGGCTGGACCCCGCCGAGCGGGCCACTATTTCCCAGCTGGAGACCATCTCCATCCCTACCAGCCGCGGCGCAGTGCCTCTGTCCCAAGTGGCTCGCGTGGAATATACCAACGAGGATAACATGATCTGGCGTCGCAATCTGCGTCCCACCATCACCGTCAACGGCGGTATCGCTGAGGGCGTCACGGGCAATGACGTAACTCAGGAAATATACGACCAACTGGCCGACATGCGCGCCAATTTGCCCGCCGGCATGAGCATCGAAATCGGCGGCTCCCTAGAGGACAGTAAAAAGACCTTCGGTTATCTCATGAAGCCCGTGCCCCTTATGGTGCTTTTGATTATGATCCTCATCATGCTTCAGCTCCAGGACGTCCGTAAGCTCCTAGTCATCATGCTTACGGCGCCCATGGGCATCATCGGCGTCATCTTTGGTCTCTTGCTCTTCAACTCCACCCTTGGCTTCATGGCCGAGCTAGGCATCCTAGCCCTCACCGGTACCATCATCCGTAACAGCATGGTTATCGTGGACCAAATCCAGCAGCACCTGGACAGTGGCATGCCCCTGCGCACAGCCATCGTAGAATCCGCCATCGTCCGCTTCAGGCCCATCATGCTGGCCGCCTTCACCACAGTCCTAGGCCTCATCCCCATGTTCGCCAGCCAATTCTGGAACGCCATGGCCGTCTCCATCGCATGCGGCCTCACCGGTGCCACCTTGTTAACACTAATTGTTTTACCTGTTTTATATGCTATTGTGTTTAGACTTGACTAAAGCAATTTGTAATATGGCAACAGGCAGTGAGCTGTGAGTTTTAGCAAATGAGTGGCTTGGTACAATGGCCTCAAGGGTTCGAAAAAGAAAATTCTTCTGCGAGACAAATAGTACCCCGCAGAGGCCAATTGAACCCCACGAAATTTGCGTTATCCCCAAGGGGACAGCTCCCTGCACAAATTCTGCTGCGTGCGCGGCACTTGCACAATTTGGCGACTCGCTTGAGAAACTCACCGCGAGCAGTCTGTGCCATATTACGAATTACCAAACAAAAACACCCTGTCTATGTCTTGATTAACATAAACAGGGTGTTACTTTTTTACCTACATGCCTTCAATTGTATCGGCAGCTGCTCGCACAAATCCTTCATGCTGTCGTAGCCCACCTCGTGAGTCACATACTCTGGCTGAATCGTCTCCAAAATACGCTTCGCCGCATCAGTATAAAACGGCTTGTGCTGGTCAATATTGCCAATATGCTTCCAAATCGTCTCCATATCAAGCTTCTCCGGCACCTGATGACTTAGGCTGCGCTGATATACCCCCGACAAAGAGCAGCTCAAATGCACACCGCGCACCAAGGACTTACACTCCCCAAGCTTCTCATACACCTTCAGCACATACTCCGCGCCCTCCGTCTCATTCTTAATACGCACATTCGTATTCATCAAATGCCCCGTATCAAGCATAATCCCCACATTCTTGCGGTGCAAGCGCTCAAAGAAATACTTCACATTACGCACATCCGTAAGCCGCAGGCCCGGCCACCACAAATTTTCAAAAAGCACCGGCACATGGGACGGAATCTCGTCGCACACAGAATTAAACACATCCGCTGCCGCCGTCAAAACCTCGCGGTCGCTGTAATTAAACTCAAAGGTAAAGGCCTCCTCATTATTAGCCTCCGCCACATGCCATACCAAATACTCCGGATTTTGGGCCAGGGCAGCGCCAATATTGCGGCGAATAACGCTCAACCACTCGTCACAGCTCATGGCATCCTTAAAATACTTGTTGCGCTCGCGGATATTGCGGAACTGCTGCTTTAAGCGCTTCGCCTTCTTCAGCCAAAAATCCATCCAGTAGGGCCAATAATTCAAATGCACGCCCACTGTAATATCCTTATATTTATTTCCCACAGGATCAAGACCATACACGAACTGCTCAATGCCGTCCACGCCCAGCTCCTGCACCATTTTATGCAAGTCCAAATTATTAGCCTTCAGCTCGTCCTCGTACCAATCAATGGCACAATAATTAAACATATGCTTCATAGTCCATTCCCCCAGCTCGCTTCAGAAAATTCGTATTAATTGTATCTAAATCTTAAATGCAAAGATGATAATTATTCTTAACATAGCTTTATTTCATTATACCATTGCCACCTTCTTTTGGCAAGGAATAATCGTCTTGCATGAGCCCATATATAACTTATCTCAATAACACTGTTAAACTTACATGCATTGGCGAGGGAAATTAAGCCAACAAAAAAGGACTGCTACCCGAAGGTAACAGTCCTTGTATCGCTTAAATTATTTGCCAAGCCAGGAGCCCAGACCGGAGGAGCGCTTCACGCCCTTTTCCTTAGCCACAGTAACCTGGGCCGGAGCATACATCAAGAGATCATCACTGATATATTCCACGGACGCACTCACAATATAGCTTACGCCATTCAAATAGTCAAAAATACGATTCTTCAGCGCAGCATCCACCGCTTCGAAGTTCACCATAATGGCAGCACCGCTCATTAAAGAGTCCGCATACTCACGCACATCGGTAAAGCTTCTCGGTGTACGCACCATAATATTCAGATGACCTGCCTTCACAAGACGCGGGCCAGCATATTGCTCTTCACGCTCAGCATCCTCAGCGGATGTGAAAAACTTCATTGCCGTATTTTTGAAATCCATGGCCACAGCCTCCAAACTGAAAAGTAGAATTGTTATTGTATTCGCCGTAGAATATGAAAATTCCTGCTGGTACTATTTATTTTAACAAATCTCCTGCCAATTGTCAAAATATTTATGCGAAAAATTTAGAGAAAATCCGTCAGATTAAGAATTTTTCATACGCGCACGCAGCTTACCGCGCTCTAAGCGATTTAAAACTTTTTTGCGCATACGAATGGACTTGGGGGTAACCTCTACCAGCTCGTCCTCATTGATGTGCTCCAAGGCCTGCTCCAGAGAGAAGGTGCGGGGCGGAATCAGGCGGATAGCTTCGTCACTGCCGGAAGCACGCATGTTGGAAACGTGTTTCTTCTTGCAGGGGTTTACATCCATATCATCCTCACGGCTGTTCTCGCCTACCAATTGGCCTTCGTAAATCTTTTCAGCGGGGATAACGAACATGGTGCCGCGTTCTTGAGCGTTGCCAATGCCATAGGAAGTGGTTTCGCCGCTTTCAAAGGCTACCAGGCTGCCACGGGTACGACCGGGGATTTCGCCCTTATAATCCTCATAGCCTGCGAACACATGGTTCATGATACCATTGCCCTTGGTATCGGTCAGGAATTGGTTGCGGAAGCCGATCAGGCCACGGGCGGGAATCTTGAATTCCATACGCAGATAGCCGGCCATTTCGGTCATGTTTTGCAGCTCAGCCTTGCGCAGGCCCAGACCCTCCATTACAGCGCCCATGTAATCCTGGGGCACGTCAATGGTCAGCGCTTCCATGGGCTCCTGCAGGGTGCCGGTCTCGTCGCGGTGCATAATAACCTTGGGTTTACCTACCTGCAGCTCAAAGCCTTCACGGCGCATGGTTTCAATCAAAATGGACAGATGCAGCTCGCCGCGGCCGGATACCTTATAAGCATCGGGGCTATCGGTTTCCTCTACGCGCAGAGCCACGTTGGTTTCTGCTTCCTTGAACAGGCGGTCACGGATATGCCGGCTGGTTACATATTCGCCCTCCTTACCGGCGAAGGGGCTGTTATTTACATAGAACACCATGGACAGAGTGGGCTCGTCAATCTTGATGCCCTTCAGTGCTTCCGGATTATCCTTATCAGCAATGGTCTCGCCGATTTCTGCGTCCTGCAGGCCCATCAGTGCTACGATGTCACCGGCCTTAGCCTCGTCCACCTCCACACGCTTCAGGCCTTGGTATGCATACAGGCGGCCAATCTTGCCCGGGCGCACCTTGTCCTCGTTCATGAGGGCAATGGTTTCACCATTATGGATGGTGCCGCGCATTACGCGACCTACTACAATGCGGCCAATGAAATTATCATAGTCCAGAGTATTAACCAGCATTTGCAGGGGAGCTTCCGTATCAACATCGGGAGCGGGGATATTTTCCAAAATAACCTTGAACAGGGGCTCCAGATTATTGCTCTCGTCCTCCATGGACAGCTTGGCAATGCCATTACGGGCAGATGCATAAACTACGGGGAATTCCAGCTGGTCCTCATCAGCGTTCAGCTCGATAAAGAGGTCCAGTACCTCGTCCACAACCTCCTCCACACGTTGGTCAGGACGGTCAATCTTATTGATGACTACGATGGGCTTCAGATGCGCCTCCAGAGCCTTGCGCAGTACATATTTAGTCTGGGGCATGGGGCCTTCATAAGCATCAACCAAAAGCAGCACGCCGTCAACCATGTTCAGCACGCGCTCTACCTCGCCGCCAAAATCAGCATGGCCGGGGGTATCCAGAATGTTGATCTTTACGCCATCGTGCATAACAGCTGTATTTTTGGACAGAATAGTGATACCACGCTCGCGCTCCAGATCGTTGGAGTCCATAACGCGCTCTTCCACATGCTCGTTGGCACGGAACACACCGCTTTGCTTCAGCATAGCATCCACCAAAGTGGTCTTGCCATGGTCAACGTGGGCAATAATAGCTATATTACGAATATCGTTTCTAATCATGGTCCTATTCTCTCCTCACTTCAATATTACCACATGAATATAAACAAGAAAAAGGATGCTTGTCAAGTGCATCCTTTCACGGTATTACTGAATTATTATATGCTTTTTATGGTACACTGTCAATAAATTTTGTGTCATTATTTACAAAAAAATTACTAAATGCCAAAGTATTTGCGCCAGCTGGCCTTGCCGGTGGCAGCGCAATTGCCACAATTATGACAGCGCAGGGGTGCCCTCTCCCCAAAATATTCCAAAAGCTCCCGCCTTAGGCAGCCACTGGTGTTGCAGTAGTGAATCATCTTATCTAAAAGACGCATTTCATGCTCCTTCCAGGCTAAATCAGGCTGGTCGTGGCCAATAAGATAAGTATGCACCGCTATATCCTGCTTGTTATAGAGGAGGAGGCACTCCGAGGGCAGGCCGTCCCGGCCAGCGCGACCAGCCTCCTGGTAGTAGCTTTCCATATCCTTGGGCATATTGTAGTGCACCACAAAGCGCACGTCCGCCTTGTCGATGCCCATGCCGAAGGCATTGGTGGCGACAATGAGCGGGACAGTGCCGCTGACAAAGAGGTTTTGGTTTGCACGCCTCTCTTCAGGAGTGAGGCCTGCGTGGTAACGCAGGGCGTTGTAGCCCTGGCGCACCAGGAGCTGGGTCACCAGCTCCACCCGCTGGCGGGTCGCGCAATAAATGACGCCACACTGATGCTCATGCTTGGCTAAAAAGCCAAGCAGGGAGCGGTCCTTATCTTGGGTGCGCTCCACGGCGAAATGCAGATTGGGCCTGTCAAAGCCCGACACCACGATTTTCGCGCCGGTCATCTCTAGGCGCTGGCAAATATCCTGCCGCACCTGGGGCGTAGCCGTGGCCGTAAAGGCCGCGAGGAGCGGCCTGGGGCTCAGCTCACTCATAAACTGCGGGATGTTGTAGTAGTCCCGGCGAAAGCTGTGACCCCACTGGGAAACGCAGTGGGCCTCGTCCACGGCTACCATGGTTATATAGGCAGCCTTGGCAAAGCGCAAAAACTGCGGATTTAAGAGTCGTTCCGGCGCCACATAGAGGAATTTGCACTGCTTATTTAAGGCAGCGTGGAGGACCCGTCCGTACTCGCTGCCGGTCATGCTGCTATCTAAATAGGCCGCGGGGATACCGCGGGCGGTGAGCGCCTCTGCTTGGTCCTTCATTAAAGAAATCAAGGGTGACACCACCAGTGTCACACCCTTGAGTAGTAATGAAGGCAGCTGAAAGCAGATGCTCTTGCCCGCGCCCGTGGGCAGCACGGCCAGCACCGGCTGGCCTGCTAGGATTTCCCTTATAATCTCCTCCTGCCCCGGGCGAAAGGCGTCGTAGCCATAGTAATGACGCAGGGCCCGGTGCAGGAAATCACTGTCGATTGTTCTCATATCTACTGCATACTATCACAAAGCCAAATGTGGCTTGAAAATTTACTAACGAACTAAAATTTACGAAGGCATTAAGCCTCACGGCACACGCCGCAGCGCTTACAATTATCGAAGCACGTGGGCGTGAACTTACCCTGCTCACTGCGCTCTAACTCCAGACGCAGATAGTCCATGGTCACGCCCATATCCAGATGCTGCCAGGGCAGGGGTGCATCCAAGGCTATTTCCCGCTCCGCCAGCTCCTCCGCGTCCAGGCCATGCTGCTTCAGCACGGACTTCAGATTTTGACCTGACTCATGAGCTTCCAAAAGCAGCTCGCCCAAGCGTCTGTCGCCGCGGGCTAGCACGGACTGTATAACCGTTTCCTTTAGTGACTCCGTAATGAGCTTTACATGCTTCACCTTCTTCAGGCCATCATTGAGCATCTTAAAGCGCTTTTTCAAGGTGCGCACATTGCACAGGGGCGCCCACTGATAGGGGGTAAAGGGCTTGGGCACAAAGCCGTTGACGCTGATGATGAGCTCACCCTTGGAGCCTACGGCATCCATCTTGGCGCGCATGCGCAAAATCATCTCCACCGTCTCCACAATGTCCTCGTCCGTTTCCCCCGGCAAACCAATCATATAATACAGCTTAATATGCCGCATCCCCGCCTCCGCGGCGATGCTAATCGCACGCTCCACGTGCTCCTCGGTGATGCCCTTGTTTATGGACGCGCGCATCCGCTCGCTGCCCGCTTCGGGCGCCACCGTCATGGTGCGCTGCCCGCTGGCGTACAGGGCCTGGGCGATTTGCGGCGTCAGCATATCCGCACGCATGCTGGCTACGCTGAACTGGATACCTCGCTCCGCTAGGTATGCCGTCAGCTCCGCCATCTGCGGGTGGTCGCTTACCGCCGCCCCCATCAGGCCCACCTTTTTCGTGCGGGCCGGCCGCCGCTCAATATCGGCGATAATCTGCTCCAAGCCGCGGGGCCGCGGCTTTCTGAAGCAGTAGCCCGCCATACAGAAGCGACAGTGCCGCCCGCACCCACGAGCCACCTCTACAATGTACATATCCTCGAACTCCGTGCCACTGGACAGAATCGTCGTGGTATGGGGATAGGCGTCGATATTACGCACCCACTGCCGCTTGATGGTGGCGGGAGCGGCGCAGCCCTCCCTCACAGCCAACTGCGCAAAGGTGCCGTCCTCGTTGTAATGTGCATCATAAAACGACGGCACATACACCCCCGGCACCTGCGCCAGCTGAGACAGACGTTCAGCCTTACTGCTAGCGCCGTAGATAACATCCAAAATCCGCTGCACTGTGTCCTCGCCCTCGCCGATGACGAAGGCATCGGCTAGGTTGGCTAGGGGCTCCGGATTAAAGGTAGCACAGGGCCCGCCGATAATCACCAGGGGCTCGCGCTCCTTGCGCTCCGCCGCCCGCAGCTTAATATTGCCCAAATCCAGCACTGTGAGCAAATTATCATAGTCCATCTCAAAGGACAGCATGACGAAAATAACCGCAAAATTAGCCAGGGGCTTGCCCGTTTCCACGCTCAAAAGGGGCGTCTTGCTCTTCACGTGCTCCTCCATGAGGCGACGCTCAGGCAAAAAGAAACGCTCGCAGGCGCTATCCCCCCGGGCGTTAATCATGTGATATAAAATATGCAGGCCCAGATTGGACATTCCCAAATGATACACATTGGGATAGATAAAGGCCACGGGATGGCGGAGCCCAGGCGCGTAAGCCTGAGCTCCCTCCTCCATGCCCCGCAGCTCTTGTAAATAATTTTTAATCTTCCAGGACAAAATTCATACCTCGTTATTATTTGCCTAGCTTTTTCTCAAACAGCTCCACAATGGTCTTGACCACCTTCAGGCGGGCGTAGTATTTATTATTGCCTTCAACAACGGTCCAGGGCGCATAGCTAGTATCCGTGCGCACCAGCATCTCGTTGACAGCCTCTTCATAAGCGTCCCATTTATCACGGTTACGCCAATCCTCGTCCGTAATTTTCCATTGCTTCATGGGGTCGTTCTGGCGGTCCGTAAAGCGACGCAGCTGCTCGTCCTTATCGATTTGCAGCCAGAATTTGGCAATGGCAAAGCCGTGCTCCGCCCATTGCTGCTCCATATCCTTGATTTCATCGTAAGCACGCTGCCATTCATAATCCTTGGCAAAGCCCTCAATGCGCTCCACCATGACGCGGCCATACCAGGTTCTATCGAAGATAGCGATATTGCCCGCCTCCGGCAGATGTACCCAGAAGCGCCACAGGTAGTGGAACTGGCGCTCCACCACGTTGGGAGCGGACACAGGATGCACGCTAAAACCCAAGGGGTCCAGAGCGGCGGTCAAGCGGCGGATGGCGCCGCCCTTGCCGGCAGCGTCCCAGCCCTCGAAGCAAATCACAGTGGGAATCTGGGCCTTGAACATTTCAATCTGCAGCTGCTTCAAGCGCTTTTGGTACTTGTCCAGCTCCTTCTTATAATCCTCCTTGGATAGCTCCTGGGTAGCTTTAATTTTGCCCAAAACATCATATTTAGTGTTGGGGCGAATCACCGCTGCAGGTGCGCTCACCGGGGTGTTGATAGCCTTCTCCACGGTCTCCACAATGGAGGTGATGATTTCGATTTCCGCGCTGCGACGGTCGTCAGCGGCAATGAGATGCCAGGGCGCGTTCACCTTATCGGTGGCCTCCAGCATCTTTTCATAGCGCTCTAAATACTCATCGTATTTGTCGCTCTCGTCAATAGCGGGGCTCACATCACGCCAGGCCTTGCCCAAAGTTTTAGCATTTTTGGCGATGTTTTCCTTCTGCTGGTCCTTGGATAAATGCAGGAAATATTTCAGGATGATGTAATTATCATCCGTGAGCATTTTTTCAAAGGTATTGATGTGGTCATAGGAAATAAATTGGCAGCAGCTAGCATTGCCCTCCTTGCAGGCCACCTCATTGGCGGTTTTTAAATAATACCAGCTGCGGTGGTACACGGCGATATTGCCCAAGGCAGGCAAATGCTGCCAAAAGAAGGTGAAGAAGGGCTGCTTATGCTCCTCCTCACTCATGCGCACGGTGGAATACACATCAAAGCCGCGGGCGTCCATTTGCTGCATCATGGTGTTGATAATGGCGCTGCGACGGGCACCACGCCAGCCCTCAAAAACGATAATAATGGGCTTTTTAGCCTCGCGGGCCATGCGCTGCACCTGACCCAGACGCTCACCCAGCTCATCCATCACAGCATTGTAGTCGCCCTTGGACAACTTTTTCTTCATATCCAGCTTTTCCAGCATACTAGATCCATCTCCTTAAATTTGTGTCAACGCCCCTGCTTGCCCAAGAGCGCAGACATAAAGCATTATATCTCCCTTAATTATGAACTAACTTAAATTTCCTCAGTGCCGTAGGGCTTCAGGCTGCGGGGCTTGTCTAAAACCTGGGCCATGATAAAGCCGTTGACAAGGGCGGTGTGCTTCAGCTTCACCTTGGGCTTAGCCTGCTGCTCCTGCTGGCTATAACGGGCCGCAAAGGCAGCAGCCTGCTTGTTAAAGAGCTCCTCGTTATAGCTGTAGTCCCCCTTGGGGTCACGATAGACCTTGCTCTTATCATGCTGCAGGGCCTCGTTTTCACGGTGCACACGGCCCTTGCCCTCATGGTGGACCTCACCATCATAATGCACCCGCTGCTTATCCTGGCGCATATTTTGGGGCTCCTGCTGGCGCTTTTTGAGGCGCCTTTCAAACTCAGCAGCTAGGTCGGGCTCCTTTTTTTGCTCAGGCTCAGGCTGCGTCCCTGCCTCATACTCCGGTCGGGGCTCTCCCCCGCCCTCGTAATCCGGCGGCAGCTCTTCGCCCTCGCCTTCACCATGCGGACGACGCTTCTTCTTGCCAAAAAGCACGTCCAAAATGCCCCTGAGCAGCATGAAGAGGATCACCATGGGCACTAGATTATCTAGTAAATCAAACATGTCGCTACCTCTTATTTACCGCCTGCTTTGTCGGCTCCCTCTGGGCCCACGGTTTCCGGGCCCACCTCAGCGATGGTCTTGCGCATTTGGGTATCGGCCTGGATATTATTCAGGCGATAGTAGTCCATCACGCCTAAGCGGCCGCTTTCTAAGGCAGCTGCCATAGCCGCAGGCACCTTGGCCTGGGCCTCCACAACCTTGGCCTGCATCTCTTGGGTGTAGGCCTTCATTTCCTGCTCCTTGGCCACCGCCATAGCGCGGCGCTCCTCAGCGCGGGCCTGAGCGATGCGCTTATCGGCCTCGGCCTGGTCGGTCATAAGGGCGGCACCGATGTTACGGCCCACATCCACGTCCGCAATATCAATGGACAAAATCTCAAAGGCGGTGCCTGCATCCAGGCCCTTGTCCAGCACAGTTTTAGAAATATAATCGGGGTTCTCCAGCACCTTGCTGTGGTCGTCGCTGGAGCCTACGTTGGTAACGATACCCTCGCCGACGCGGGCAATAATGGTGGCCTCACCGGCACCGCCCACCAGACGGTCGATATTGGCGCGCACGGTTACACGAGCCTTAACCTTCAGCTCGATGCCGTCCTTAGCCACGGCGCTGACCACGGGAGTCTCGATAACCTCAGGGTTAACGCTCATCTGCACTGCCTCCAGCACGTTACGGCCTGCCAGGTCGATAGCGCAGCCCCGCTCGAAGCTCAAATCGATTTGGGCTCTGTGAGCAGCAATCAAAGCGTCGATAACCCTGTCCACATTACCGCCGGCCAGATAATGGGCCTCCAGCTGGTTCACGTTCACATCCAGGCCTGCCTTATTGGCCTTGATCAAGGGCAGCACGATTTGGGACGCGGGCACACGGCGCAGACGCATACCAATCAAATTAAAAATACCTACGTTGACGCCTGCGGCAATGGCGCTGATCCACAGCCCCAGGGGTACGAAATTCAAGAAAATGGCGATACCGGCAATGGCCAGAATAAACATGAAGCCGCTGCCAAAAATAGCACTAAACAATAAATCCACTTTTTATCACTCCTTTACTAAATCTACACAAACTCATATCTTATTATACCATATGAAAGAAAGGCTATGCCACAGCACAGCCTTAAAAAAATTCCTTCAAAATATTCTTTTAAAAATACTCATTAATAAAATTGCGTTGCTTGGGAAATAAGCTGTCTAAGAGGGCCAGCTTCTCCTCCCCGCCATTCTTGACGCGGATGCGACCTGCTTCATAGAGCTCTGTGGCCGTGAAGGCGCCGAAATAGAGCTGGGTGAAGGTGCCCATATCCATAATGATTTCCTCTTGGTCGATGGTGCTCTTCACCTCTACCGCACCCTCGTTTACATAGAGCTTCAACAGGTGATTGTTCCGATCAATCACCTTATCCGTTAAGAGCAGCACCACGCTGCCACTAGCCGCCCCCTGGGGCGCAGCCAGCTGCGCCAGCGCTTTGCGGGCGTCCAGGCAGCGTGCCATCATAAAAGGCTTCACTTGCGGCGCTAAGCCCTGGTCACTAAAGCCCAAGTACAGCTTGTCCCACTCCGGTGCCAGCCAAGCGAACTCCGTGGCCGAGCTTTGGTGCATGGCCGCATACTGCAGCAGACGATTGCGCGCATCGAAGCCATCGGCTAGAAGCTCGTGCACCGTGAAGCAGCCCTCGCTGATGTAGTAGAACATATAGCCGCAGGCCTCGCCCCCGCGATACACCACCGCGCACTGCATGCCTTCGAGAGTATGCACCGTCAAGAGCTTCTGCCATTGGAAATCCGTGCGCACAGGCACACCATTATATTGTGACGTCAATTTGGCGTAGAGGGGCGCTAAAAGCTCCTTTTGCAAGGGCTCGCGCTCCACCGCCAGCTCCTTGCCGGTTAAGCCAGCCAGCTCCCTAGCCAATTCCGTCAGCGCCATTTTATACTGCAAGCCATAATAGCAATAAGCGAAGTCATAGGGCAGATAGATGCCCGCATAAATCGGCATCAGTGTGGCGAAGGTAAAGCCCTCGGAGCGCAGCACCTCAAAGGTCGTTTGTAAAAGCGGCCCAAAGGCGTGTTGACCTCGCGCCTCCGGCGCCGTCGCCACGCCCACTAGATAAGGCGTCAGCTGCTCCTGGCCCCGAATGCGCAGCATATAGGGATTCACATGCACCATGGTGCGCAATTTTTCCCCTTGCTTACCATTGGCATCCACGGGCCCCACCTTCTCAAAGCCGCCGATGACCATATTATTCTTGCCCACATATTCGCCAAAATAATACTGGAAAAAGGGCTCCTGACGCTTTTCAAAGCAGTAATCCCAGAGCTCCGCCACCTGGGGCAGACGCTCCTCATTGACCACACGATAAATCATGCTGCACCTCATTTAGACTCATCACGACAAAACTCAGCTTATTTAAAATGCACATTATATTTCTTCACCATGAACTCAGGATGCAGGGCCTCCTTGGCATTGCGCAGGCCGGGAATGCCCATATCCTCCTCGCGGTTGAGATAGATTACATCATCCCAGGCATGGGCTGCGAACTCCTTGGTAATGGCCGTGTACAAGCCACGCACATTATGGTCCGCCTTCTCCACATGGAGCACCGCCGTATCCTCGTTAATCTTTTTGCCAAAGCTAAAGGCTTGGATTTTGCCATCAAAGCGAATGGCACCGCCCCGCAGCTCCAGCTGCTCAAAGCTTAAAAAGGCCTGCTGAATGGCGTAAAGCTCGCATTCTAAGCTGGGGTCCTCCGCCTTATGCTCGTTGCACCATTTTTCGCCAAACTCCAGGCACTCCCGCATATTGGCAAAGGTAATGGGCTCATAGGTAAAATCAGGATGGGCCTTGCAAAAGGCATTGTAGTGGTTCTTTTGCCCGTGAAGCTTGCGACCGCTCAGGGTAGCCAGCTTCTCACGCAGATACACATAATCCCAGTTATCCCGATCCTCTTCATACTCCAGCCCCGGCATAACCCTTTCAAAACGCTCCTTGGTAAAATCATAAATACCATGCATTTCAAAGGGACCGCCGTTGCTTTCCCGGATCTCTTCAATTAAACGAGGCAAATCCTCGTCCCGCCCACCGAAGGGCTGCAGATAAAAGTCCACATTATTTTTGCGAACCTTATAAAGGAGAAAATCATGGGCCACACACCAATAGATGTGGTAGCAATCACGCCAGACATAGTTATTGGAAAAGGCACATTCACTGCCTCGCTGATGACTTTTAGATATATAGCTTTCAAACAATGGCTTTTGAGCCAAGGTAACCTTTTGGAATTCTAAAATGGTCAAGACCTCCTTATTTTGCAGGGCATTCCTTGAGTACGAACTCGGTGTAAGCCTTTTGCAGCTGGGGCACCAGCTCGCCCACCTTGCCGCCATTCACAAAGCCGCGGTCGATTTTGGTCACGGGCATGAATTCGCAGCGGGGGCCGCACAGGAAGGCTTCGTCGGCCTTCAGGGCAAATTCCTTGTCAAAGGGGCGCTCGATAATCTGCAAATCCAGATCCTTGGACAGGCGCTCCATGAGCAGGCGGCGTACTACATTCTTATGGATAAAATTATTTTCCGGATGGGTCCAAAGGATGCCGTCCTTATAAATGAAGAAGCTTGCTTCGGTGGATTCTGTAATCTTGCCGTCGCGGACAAAAAGAGCGTCAAAGGCGCGGCTAATGGTGGCCTTTTGCTTAGCCAGCACCTCAGGCATACGGTTTAAGGTATTCACATCGCAGCGGGACCAACGCTCGTCCTTTTCGGTGATCACGTTCACGCCCTTGGCACGTTTTTCCGCCAGCGCCTCCCGGTCCACAGGCACGGCAAACATGGTCAGGCGGGGCACGGAGGGCTCCGGATAAGCCAGGCCGTAGGGAGCGCTGCCGCGGGTAACCTGGGTATAAATCTCGCAGTTTTCTAAGCCGGTGGCAGCCAGCAGGTTCTCGTGGAATTCTACCAGCTCTTCAATCATATAGACGCCGGGAATTTTGGCAGCAATCACAGAGTCAAAGAGATTATTCATTAAGGGCAGCAGGGCAAAGCAGCGACCGTTATACACGGGCACCAGCTCGAACACGCCGTCACCAAAATTATGGCCACGGTCATTCACATCTACAAAGGCCTCTTCCATGGGCATAATTTCCCCATCGATGACAACTAAATTGGTATTTTTCTCGTCCATTCTTACTCCTCCAGTAGCTATATCATAAAAAAATTTAATTTACTCTTTTTTCACCGTCAAAAGCTCGTATAACTACACCAGATTATTGTATAATAGAGCTATGGGTGACAATATTATTATTATACACCAAGTCACCCCTTTTTGGCAAAGAAGGAATGCCTAACAATACCTGTATTTTTTGTTATTTTTGTAAATTAAGGAGCTGTTGTATGAGTCATTTACCAACTATTATCACTGACCTGGCTATGATTCTTTTGGTGGCCGGTGTTACTACTATTTTGTTTAAGAAAATTAACCAGCCCCTAGTTTTGGGCTATATTATCGCTGGCTTTATCACGGGCCCTAATTTTGTTTTTTTCCCCACTATTGCGGATAAGGTTAACGTGCAAGCCTGGTCAGAAATCGGCGTTATTTTCCTGCTTTTTGCCTTAGGCCTGGAGTTTAGCTTCTACAAGCTCAAGAAGGTGGGCAGTACGGCCTTTGTTTCCACCGCCGTCATCATCGTCAGCATGCTCTTTGTGGGCTACGGCGTGGGCCAGCTTCTGGGCTGGAGCCATATGGACAGCATTTTTTTAGGCGGTATGCTCTCCATGAGCTCCACGGCCATCATTATTAAAGCCTTTGATGATTTAAATTTGCGTGGTCAAAGCTTTACCGAGGTTGTTTTCGGGGTGCTGATTGTGGAGGATATTGCCGGTATCGCCATGATGGTTATCCTGTCCACCATTGCCGTGGCTACCAGCGGCATTTCCACTGCCGAGCTGGTCATGAGCGTGGGACGGCTTGTCTTCTTTTTAGTGCTGTGGTTCGTGGCGGGCATGTATCTCATCCCCACCTTCTTCAAAAAGGCTCAGGCTTTGATGACTGATGAGACCCTTGTTGTGGTTTCCATTGGCCTGTGCCTAGGTATGGTTTTTCTGGCCACTCATTTGGGCTTTTCCTCCGCTCTGGGTGCCTTCATTATGGGCTCCCTCATTGCGGAAGCTCCCAATGCAGAGCACATCGAGCATTTAGTGGCTCCCATTAAGGATTTGTTTGGTGCTGTCTTTTTCGTATCCGTGGGTATGATGGTTAATCCCGCTCTGCTGGCAGATTATGCCCTGCCTGTGGCAGTTTTGGTAGCCACCACTATTTTAGGCCAATTATTTTTCGCTACCTGTGGCGTGCTAGCCGCCGGTCAAAAGCTGCGCACTGCTGTGCACTGTGGCTTTGCCCTGACCCAAATCGGCGAATTCTCCTTTATTTTGGCCACCCTGGGCATGAGCTTAGGCGTTACCAGCGACTTTTTATACCCCATTATCGTGGCTGTTTCCGTTATCACTACCTTTACCACGCCCTTTTTTATCAACGCTGCGGAGCCTGCCTATAACAAGCTCATTGCCCTTTTGCCCCAGCGCTTCTTAGACTGGCTGGACCGCTATACGGATAGCGACAGCGAGAATGCCAAGAGTCAGGATTGGCGCAATCTTTTAGGCGATTATGTGCTGCATATGGTCATTTATGCAACCCTGCTCTTTGCTATTATGCTGGGCTCCAGTCTGTATTTATTGCCTTATTTAGAGGAAACCTTAAAGCTGCCCTATGCTAATTTTATTGCCGCCGGTGGCACGCTGCTGGTCATGGCGCCTATTTTGCGGGCTGTGCTGGTGAACAGGGCTGGTAGTGCGGAGCTTTTTTCCATTCTGTGGTTTAAGCGCAGGGCCAACCATTTACCTTTGATGATTCTGGTTTTGGGTAAGGTGCTGCTGGCTTCCTTCTCCCTTTATTTTGTTTTTAATGATTTAGTGGGCATTCACGGCGTTTTGGCCTTTGCAGCTATTGCTCTTGTGGGCTACTTTATTGCTTCCTCTGACTGGCTCATGGGTGAGTATCTGCGTATCGAGTCCCGCTTCTTGGTAAATTTGAACGAGAAGCATATGCGTAAGCATCGGGAGGCCCAGGGAGATGAGGGCGAGCAGGGGCACTGGTTTGACGAGGAGCTTTTCCTTGCCTATTACAAGGTGGCGGATGATTCCCCCATTATTGGCAAGACTATGAAGCAGCTGGCTGTGCGCCAGTACTATGGCTGCAATGTGCTGCAGATGCGCACGCCCCAGGCTACTATTGATATGCCGGGTGGCGAGGTGACTGTGACTAAAGGAGCCAATTTCCTCGTTATTGGCAGCGAGAGCCAGCTGAAGATTATGGATGCTGCTATTATCCAGCGGCATTTGAAGCTGCACAGGCTCTGGGGGCCGGTGACGATGCGACAGTTTATGCTGGAGGATCATGCTTATGCTCCGGAGCAGCAGTTTTTGTCCCTGGCGATTACTATTGACAAGCATTCGCCTATTTTGGGCACTTCTCTGAAGGCTGCGGACTTGCGGCACAAGTGGAGCTGTCTTGTCATAGGCTTAGAGCGCGGGGCGTTTACTATTACTAATCCTGATGTGTCGCTGGTTTTTGAGGAGAATGATTTGCTGTGGGTGCTGGGCAAGCAGAGGATGATGAATACGTTGATTAGGGAGGAGATTTTGTAAGCTTTACTTAACTACACCTGCCCTACGCAAATTTCTTATGCTTTCGCTCATGGTGATCATACCTGCCTTGGCTCCAGTTTGCAAATAGGACTGGAGCTGATGAGGCTGGCCCTCACGAATAAGGTGACGCACCGCCTCCGTGGCCACCAAAACCTCGAAAGCCGCTACGCGCCCCCGCCCGTCGGCCCGTGGTAGCAGCCTCTGGCTGGCCACCACCGCCAGGCTTTCGGCCAGCTGACTGCGCACCTGCTGCTGATTGTGGCTAATAACATCTAGGATGCGGTTCACACTGCTAGCCACATCCTGCGTATGCAGCGTGGCCAGCACTAGATGCCCCGTCTCCGCTGCAGTGAGCGCGATTGCCATGCTCTCGCTGTCCCGCAGCTCTCCAACTAAAATAACGTCCGGATCCTCCCTTAGCGCGGCCCTGAGTCCCCGCGCAAAGCTCGTGGTATCCCGCCCTATTTCCCGCTGGTGAATAAGTGCTTTCCCAGCGGGATATTCATATTCTATAGGGTCCTCTAGAGTGACGACATGGGCCGCGCGAGTCTCGTTAATGCACTGGATTAACGCTGCCAGGGTCGTGGTCTTGCCACTGCCCGTAGGTCCTACCAGCAAGACCAGCCCCTGATTTAGCTCCGTCACCGCCTGTAACGCTGGGGGAAGCCCCAGCGCTGCGCAGCTAGGTACAGAGCTGTTCAACAGGCGCACGGCCATGGCATACTGCTCCTTTTGTCGATAGATGTTCAACCGATAGCGCTCCTGGCCCCAGCTCCAGGCGCAGTCCACCTCGCCTCGCCGTTCCAGCTGCTGCCGTGTTACATCAGGCAGCAGCGTCACAAATTCCGCCAGCTGCGAGGCCGTGACAGGGCTCACGGCCAAAGGCAGCAAGCGGCCTGCCAGCCGCACCACCGGCGCGCCACCACAGGTTAGATGTAAATCCGAAGCGCCCATACGCCGTGCTTCTTGAATTAAGCTAATGCACATAGCGCACCTCCATCCCTCGCTGCTCGCTTATCAAAGCCAACTAACGTCAAATACTCTTGCATATGCAAGCTAGCTGAAGCATTACTAATGCACATACCGCGCCCCCTCTCCGCCGCCATAATTCA
The DNA here is from genome assembly GCA_034086985.1 of Phascolarctobacterium sp. Taxonomy (GTDB): domain Bacteria; phylum Bacillota; class Negativicutes; order Acidaminococcales; family Acidaminococcaceae; genus Phascolarctobacterium_A. The sequence continues at coordinate 138,828 of JAXDZG010000002.1, read as the reverse complement.
TGGCGGCTATTTCTTCGCCCATTATGCCCACACGCCAGAGCTCACTCACAGTAGTTTGCCCTGCTAGCACCTTCTCCACTGCGTCAGCATACAGGCTATGCCAACCTAAGCCGACGCCATGGCTTAAGAGAGCTGCCTTACCGGCACCGGCACTGATTAAATCGCCCATGTATTCGTCCACTGGCAAGAGCTCCTGCACTGCCATACGCCCAGCGTAGCCGGTGCCGTGGCAGTGCTCGCAGCCACGCCCACGCCGTAGCAGCAGGGGCTCGCCATTGAGTTCCAGCTTACCTGCTGCTGTAAGCAGCAGACGCTGGCTGGGGGCAACAGTTGCAGGCCGCTGAAGCTTGCCACTTGGCAAGCTTGGTACCTGCTGTGCTGCCAAGGCGAGAAACTGCTGCTCCAGAGGCGTGGGCACGTAACATTCAGTGCAGCGTGGACAAAGGCGGCGCACCAGGCGCTGGGCCAGCACCCCGCGGAGCGCGGCTGCTAAAAGATAGGCCTCCACGCCCATATCCATCAGCCGCGCCACAGCGCCGACGGCGCTGTTGGTGTGCAGGGTGCTGAAGACCAGGTGTCCTGTCAGCGCCGCCTGGACGGCCATGGCCGCGGTCTCCCCGTCGCGAATTTCGCCCACCATAATAATATCAGGGTCCTGACGCACTAGAGCCCGCAGCCCTGTGGCGAAGTCAAGGCCTGCCTTACGGTTTACGGCTACCTGATTTATACCTTCCAGCTTAAACTCCACCGGATCCTCTACAGTAACAAGGTTCAATTTATCATGCTGGAGCTCCCTCAAGGTGGCATAAAGGCTAGTAGTCTTGCCGCTACCTGTTGGACCTGTTAGAAGCACCAAGCCATTGGCAGCACTATACATTTGCCTATAAACTCGCAAATTGCTAGCACTCATGCCCAAATCCTCCAAATGCTTCACTCCCTGCTCCTGGTCTAGAATACGCACCACTACCTTTTCGCCACGAATAGTGGGCAGGGTCGATAAGCGCAAATCAATCAGGCGATTCTCAATAGTTAGCTGCCAGCGCCCATCCTGGGGCACCCTTTTTTCAGCAATATCCATACCGCTCATAACCTTAAGCTGGCTAACCAAGGCAGCATAGCTGCTCCAGGGCAGACGGCACAGCTCCTGTAGGAGCCCATCCAGTCGCATACGCACGCGCACCTCCTTTTCCAGTGGCTCCACATGCAGGTCGCTGGCATTACATCTAATGGCCTCCTCCAAAAGCTGTTGAGCTAATTTGCCATTGTTCATCATTTCCATAAAGCATCAATCCTTTATTGCATTTTAAACAGCTGCGCGCGCTTTGCTTACTTACATTCTATCACAGAATTTTTAGAATGCAATAGTCTATTATGATTTTTCTGATATTTCACAATTAAGTATTGTATTTTAATTTTTCTTGCGATATAATCTAGTTGATGCATCGAATTCGCACAAAGGAGTCTGTTACTATGATGAAATTGCAAAAATTGCTCTATTCTCTTTGCTTCTGCCAGCTTTTATTTGTCTGCTACTCAGCTCAGGCTCAGGAGAATTTGCGTAATCCTTTTCAGGCACCTCCTGCCCAAACAATAACCACTCCACAGGGTACAACTACTTCAGCTATAGCCCTGCTAGCACAGTCCCCTGTACAAAGGCTCTATCCCCTTAGCTACGCTCAAGCTGGTGAGCTAGCTGCCGCCTTAAAGGAGCTTTTTACAGGCAAGCTGGGTGTGGATAAAACTACCAATACCCTTATTCTTTTCGGGCCTGCCACGGAACAGGAACGGCTTAGCCAATTGCTGCAGACACTGGACGCTCCTACTAAGCAGGTAACCCTAGAGGCCAAGATTATTGCCCTGAGCCAAGAAAACAATAAGAGCCTAGGCATTAACTGGAATTGGGATACTATTCCACAGCGAGACAACAATAGTGATGAGGATACCTCAGATAGTAGCTCCAGCACTGATAATACCTATGGGGGCAATTTTAAGTTTTGGCGCGGCTATGCCTTCCGCTTCAACGCAACCCTTAACGCCCTCATTAGTCAGGGCAAGGCTAAAGTGCTAGCTAAGCCCCATATCATCACCATCCCTGGACGTGAGGCCAATATCTTTATAGGCGACCACATTCCTGTGCAGACGGAAAAGCACGACAGCAGTGGTACCTACACCGCTACGGAATACCTTGACGCCGGTATTAAGCTGCAGTATCTGCCCTTGCTTAGCACCGATGGCAAAATGGTTACGGCTAAGGTGCATACGGAGGTGAGCACGCCAGTGCTCATTAGCGAGCTGAAGAACTATCGCATTACGAGTCGAACTGCTGACACCCATGTGCGCATGTACTCTGGACAAACTCTGGTTATTGGCGGACTAATTTCTGAAGAGGAACAAAACACTCTGCAAAAGATACCTTTTCTGGGAGACCTACCCCTTCTAGGTAAGCTTTTTAGCAACCACACGAAAAAGCGCAGCAGAGTAGAAGTTATTCTCCTCCTCACCCCCCTAATCTCAGCCCCAGGAGCCTCCCCAGCCATCTACCAAAAGCCAGCAGAGCCATCAGCCAGCAATACAGTCCCGACCGCTCCCAGCCCAACACAAAGCATAAAAAAATCCTCATGAAATCTGCCAAGCAAAGTCCATGAGGATTTCATCTAGCGATATATAGTTATCATAATCAAGCTAAGCGAGTCATTTAGCGTCATTTAGCGCTAGCCAGAAAAGCAGCGAAAGCTTTATAGGTGTAATAAACGTCCAGCTTGCTAGTCAGCTCAAAGGGAGAGTGCATGCACAGCACAGGCACGCCCAAATCCACTACATCCACATCCATAGCAGCCACATACAGAGCCACGGTGCCACCGCCGCCCTCGTCCACAGCGCCCAATTCGCCAATCTGCCAATAAACCTTAGCCTCATCCATAATGCTGATGATCTTGGCCATAGTCTCGGCGCTAGCATCGTTGGAGCCGGACTTGCCGCGAGCACCAGTGTATTTAGTCAGGCAGGGACCCTTATTCACAAAGCAACTATTGCGCTCTTCATAAACGCTGGCAAAGGTAGGATCATAAGCGCCATTGACATCGGAGGACAGAGCCGTAGTATTGCGCAGCAGAGTGCGGATATTGGCATTTTCCAAGCTAGCCAAATCCTCTAAATAGTGCAGCACAAAATCAGAGCTCAGGCCCGTGTTGCCATAGGAGCCAATCTCTTCCTTATCTGCCAAAATGGTAACCGTGGTATAGTAAGGAGCCTTGGTGTCGATTTCCGCAGTCAGGGCGGTGTAAGCGCACACCTTGTCGTCCTGGCCATAAGCACCAATCAAGCTGCGGTCCAGGCCTATATCCACAGCCTTCACAGCCGGCACAAACTCGATCTCCGCACGCATGAAGTCATGCTCGGTAATGCCATACATCTCGTTTAAGAGCTGCAGGGCGGTCAGCTTCACAGCGTTCTTGACCTCGTCCTTCTCGTCCTCGCCCACAAAGGGCAGGCTGCCAATGACAATGTTCAGCTCCTCGCCCCGGATGCCGTCAGCGAGCTTGCGCTCGTTTTGCTTAGCGCCTAAGTGGGGCAGCAAATCGGTTACGCAAAATTGGGGCTCGCCGGGCTGCTCGCCCACGCAAACCTTCACCACTTCCCCATTCTTCTTCACGATGACGCCGTGCATAGCCAAAGGAGTGGTCACCCATTGGTACTTGCGGATGCCGCCATAGTAGTGGGTTTTAAAGTAAGCGATTTCGTTCTTTTCGTAAACCGGATTGGGCTTTAAGTCCAGGCGCGGAGAGTCGATATGAGCAGCATTCAGGCGCACGCCCTTTTCCAAGGGAGCGGTGCCAAAGGTGGACATGGCAATGGATTTGCCCCGGTTTACAAAATAAACCTTGTCCCCGGGCTTGTAGCTCTTAGCCAAATCCAAGGGCTCGTAGCCAGCAGCCTTTAAGAGCTCCACAGCCTTGGCAGTGAACTCGCGCTCGGTTTTGCCCTCGTTCAAAAATTCCTTATAGCCCTCGCAATAAGCAAAGGCAGTGTCCTTAATAGCGGGCTCCGCCTTGCCAATATGCGGGAATTCCCAAGTTAAGCTTTTTTGTAACTCTTTTGCAGAAGTCATGTCAATCAAATCCTTTCCCTACTTCACGCAGGAGCAAGCCACGAAGTGGTTGGGCTCCACCTCACGCAGCACCGGATTGCCCTTGTCGCACACGCCCTCCACCGGGCAGTCGCAGCGCTTCATGAAGCGGCAAGCATCCGGCAGATTAATGGGAGCCGTAATTTCACCCTTAATAATCTGGCGCTTGGGCTTATCCTTGCCCACGATGGGCAACGGAATAGCGGAAAGCAGCGCCTTGGTATAGGGATGGAGCGGATTTTTAAAGAGCAGATTGGCCGGAGCCTTCTCCACCATGGTGCCCATGTACATAACCGCGATATCGTCGGAGAAATATTTAACTACGGACAAATCGTGGGTAATGAAAATATAGGTCAGGCCCAAATCCTTTTGCAGCTGCTTCAGCAGGTTCAAAATCTGGGCTTGAATGGAAACGTCCAGCGCGGATACAGGCTCGTCGCACACGATAATCTTGGGGTTCATGGCCAGAGCGCGAGCAATACCGATACGCTGGCGACGGCCGCCATCCAGCTCATGGGGATATACATTGGCATAGCGCTCAGCCAGGCCTACCGTGCGCATCAATTCCAGAGTGCGCTCCTCAATAGCCTCCTTGCCCTTAATCAGCTTATGCTCGATAATGGGCTCGCTAATAAGCTGCATAACAGTTTCACGGGGGTCCAGGGAAGAGAACGGGTCCTGGAACACCATCTGCATCTTTTGGCGCAGGGGACGCATTTCCTTGCGGCTCAGCTTAGTAATATCGTTGCCTTGGAAAATAATCTTGCCGCTGGTGGGCTCGATGAGCTTTAAAATGCAGCGACCGGTGGTGGATTTGCCACAGCCGGACTCGCCTACAATGCCCAGAGTTTTGCCCTCCTCCAAGGTGAAGCTGACCCCGTCCACCGCATGGAGCTGGCCCGCTGCTGTATTAAAATACTTGGTTAAATTTTCAATCACTAACAAAGGAGCGTTACTCATTTTTGGTTCCTCCTTAAAGCGAAGCCAGGTCTATTATAAGCATGGCAGGCCACGAAATGGGTCTTGCTGCCATCCACGGCCTGCAGCTCCGGCACGGATGCAGAGCAAGCCTCGGTTGCATAGGGACAGCGGGGCGCGAAGGTGCATCCCGGCGGCAAATCAGCCGGGTCCGGCATGAGGCCCTTAATAGGCTCCAGCATTTCCCCCTGCTCCTTCAGATTGGGTAGGCTGTTAAAGAGGCCCTCCGTATAGGGATGACGCATGCTGTTGAACACATCGTCCACAGTGCCCTTCTCCACAATGCGACCGGCGTACATAACGGCCATATCGTCGCAGATTTCCGCTACAATGCCCAGACTGTGGGTAATCATCAGCATGGACATATCGCGGTTATTAATGAGGTCCTTCATGAGCTCCAATACCTGAGCTTGAATGGTTACGTCCAAGGCTGTGGTGGGCTCGTCCGCAATGAGTAGCTTGGGACTGCAGGCCAACGCAATAGCGATAACCACGCGCTGCTTCATGCCACCGGAGAACTGGTGGGGATAGTCGGTAGCTCTTGCTTCCGCAATGCCTACCAGCTTCAGCATCTCCTTGGCCTTTTCCAAGGCCTCCTCCGGCTTCAGGTTTTGGTGCAGCTCCAGACTCTCGGCAATCTGCTCGCCCACGGTCATAACCGGGTTCAGAGCGGTCATGGGGTCCTGGAAAATCATGGCCACATCGTTGCCGCGCATAGCCTCCAGCTCCGCCTCGCTCATCTTCAGCACGTCCTTGCCCTCCAGAGTAATGGAGCCGCTCTTAATAACTCCCGGCGGGTCGGGCACCAGATTCATAATTGAAAGGGCTGTAGTGGTCTTGCCGGCACCGGTCTCGCCTACCAGGCCCAGAGTGCGCTGCTTGCCAATGGCAATATCAATGCCGTTGACAGCGTGCACATCGGAATCTTCTGTTTCGTAATGGACCACAAGGTCCTTAATATCTAATACTAAATCCATTATGCAAGCCCCCTTATTTCTTCAGCTTCGGGTCCAGCGCATCACGCAGACCATCGCCCAAAAGGTTCAGGGCAAGTACTGTAAACATAATTGCTAAACCGGGAATAACGCAGATATAGCTGGCACCACGGATATGAGCGCGGCCACCGGAGAGCAGTGCGCCCCATTCGGGAGCGGGTGCGGGCACGCCAATGCCCAAGAAGCTCAGGGAGGAAGCAGAAATAATGGTGGTACCGATTAAAAGGGTTGTCTGTACAATAATGGGAGACAAGCAGTTAGGCAGAATATGACGCAGGATAATCTTCCAGGTGGGCAGGCCCATGGCATAGGAGGATTCCACATATTCCAAATCGCGGACGGTCATTACAGAGGCGCGCACAATACGAGCGTAGTTGGTGGCGCAGGAAATGGCCAGGGCGATAATCAAGTTAATGGTACTGGTGCCCAGCAGGGATACGATTACTACAGCCTTTAAAATGTTAGGAATGGAGTAAAAAATATCGATGCCGCGCATGATGATATCGTCGGCCTTGCCGCCGTAGAAGCCGGCAATGGAGCCAAGAATGGTGCCTACCACCAGGCCAAAGCCCACGGAGCCGATGCCGATGGCCAAGGAGTAGCGTGCGCCATACATAACGCGGGCAAACAAATCGCGGCCATATTCATCGGTGCCAAACCAGTGCTCACTATTGGGAGCCTGCAGCTTATTAGCCAAATTTTGGCCGATAACATCGGTTTCATAATCAAAAACAAAGGGACTAACCAGAGCGACTATGCACAGGAAAACCAGGAAGGCCATACCGATCACGGCGCCCTTATTCTTCATCAGACGATGCCAGGTTTCTTGGAACATGGTGCGTCCTTTAATACGTTTTTTTGCAGCCATCTTCCTCACCCCTTCTTGCTGTATTGAGCCTTAATACGCGGATCAAAGAAGGCGTACACAAGGTCAACCACTAGATTGATAATACACATTAAAATAGAGCACAGAATGATGGAGCCGGTTACCATGGGAATATCGCGGCGGGTGATGGATTCATACACCAGGCGGCCGATACCGGGCCAGCTGAAGACGGTCTCAGCCAGTACGGAGCCGGTGATAACCAAAGACATCTGCAGGCCGATAGCGGTGATAATAGGAATCAAGGCGTTCTTCAGGCCATGCTTATAGATAACGCGATGCTCACTGCAGCCCTTAGCCCGGGCGGTGGTCATGTAGTCCTGACGCATAACGTCCAGCATGGAGGAACGGGTGATACGGGTAATCAAAGCCGCCAGGCCAAAGCCAACGGTCACAGCGGGCAATACCAGGCTCTTCCAGCCAAAGTTGCCGCCGGTGGGGAACATTCTCAGATGCAGCGCAAAGATAATGATCAGCATCAGGCCCAGCCAGAAGTTGGGCATGGAGGTACCGAACAGAGCAAAGACCATGCCAGCGGTATCCTTCCAGGTGTTTTGGTTAATAGCAGTGTAAATGCCCAAGGGAATGGAAACGATAGTAGCGATGATAACAGCGGAACCGCCCAGATATAAGGTGTTAGGCAGGTATTGGAAGAAGGTTGCAAAAACGTCCTTGTTGGTAACATAGGATTTGCCCATGTCGCCCACCAGCATCCCCTTCATATAATTAAAATATTGCAGTAAAAAGGGCTGGTCCAGGCCTAGGTCATGACGAATCTGGTCAATCATTTCCTGGGTAGCACCATCGCCGGCAATCATCATAGCCGGGTCGCCCTCGGTCAGGCTCATAGCCCAGTAAATCAGAAAGGATGTTACCAAAATTACCGGGATAAGGCTTAACAGTCTATTCACAACGTATTTAAGCATCCAAACAAGCTCCTTTCTCTTTTTTAAAAAGCTTGTAGATAAAACAAGAGAGGACTATGCCTCCCTTGTTTTACACCTTTGTAAATTTAGCAGCTTAATTATTTAGCAATATAAGCATGACGCCAATCATGGTTGCCGCCGCCATAGAAATAGGTACCCTTCAGGTCCTTATTATAAGCGATAACCAGGTTAGCAATGTACAGAGGAACCTGCGGGCATTGGTCAACCAAGTATTTTTGCAGCTCGATACCGGTTTCCATGCGTTTCTTTTGGTCCTTCAGAGTTGCCACATCGTCGATCATCTTGTCAGCCTTAGGATCTGCAAAATGATGGTAGTTGGAGCCGGAGCCAGTGTAGAACAGGTCGCGATATACAAAGTCAACCTTGGAGTCCTCGTTCCAACGCCACAGGAACAGGGTTTGTTTGCCGTCCTTGCAGGCAGCCTTCAGAGCAGCTTGCTCCATGGGAACCAGATCAACGGTGATGCCGATCTTAGCCAGGTTAGCTTGGATTACAGTTGCAATTTGCTCATAGGGAGCGCCGGTTGCATAGGTCAGGGTGGTCTTGATGGGGCCGGTTACGCCGGATTCCTTCATCAATTGTTTTGCACGTTCCAGATTGAAGTCGTAGCCGGGCATTTCATCATAGAAGCCCCACAGGCCACGGTTCAGAATGGTCTTTTGCAGAGTGCCTTTGCCGTTCAAAGCAGCGTCCAGAACGGACTTCTTGTCGATAGCGCAAGCAACTGCTTGACGCAGCTTTTGGTTATCCCAAGGCTTCTTTTCTACGTTGAAGGCAAAGTAGAACAGGCGGGTACCGGGTTGTTCATACACGGTAACCTTCTTGTCGTCCTTCAAGAATTTCAGGTCGTTAATGGGCGGGTTCACGCAAACGTCAATTTCGCCTGCTTGCAGAGCCATTACACGAGCAGAAGCTTCGATCATGGGACGGAATTCAATAATATCGGATACGCCAGGAGCAAAGTTATCGGTTGCGGGCAGGTTATTTCCCCAGTAATCCTTAACCTTTACCAGACGGCAGTATTCGCCTTGTACCCATTTCTCATATTTGTAGGGGCCGGTGCCGATGAACCAGGGCTCCTTCACGCCATCATCATAAGCCTTTTTGGATTGGATGGACAGAGGAACGGAGGACAGGGATTGAATGAACTCGTTGTTATAGGATTTAATTTCGATTTCGATTTGGTATTTGTCTTTAACAGTGCACTTTACAAAGCCAGCCAGAGCGGATTTGATAACGTTCTTCATGGCCATGTCCAGGGTGAATTTTACGTCCTCGGCGGTCATGGGAGTCTTTTTGCCGTCGTTAAAGTAAACATCCTTGCGCAAATTCATGATGATATGAGTATCATCCACGAATTTCCAGTCGGTAGCCAGGCCCGGAACGAAGCGCTCCTTACCTTGGGAACCATTGTTGAAGAAAACCAGGGTTTGGTGGGTGTTCTTCAAGATTACGTTGTTAGCTGCGTCCTGTTGTTTTTGCAGGTTCAGGTTGTTGATGTCAGCATCAGTACCGATAACCAGCTTTTCCTTGTGAGCAACAGCGCCGCCAGCAGCCTTGTCAGCCTTCTTTTCACCGCCGCCACAGCCAGCAACTGCCATAGCAACGACCATCAAAGCCGCCATGAGAAAAACTAAAAGCTTTTTCATAATACACCTTCCTTTACTAATTTGCACAATATGGCTAGTTTTATTATACCTCATAGAGCCCTATTCTGCAAGGCCTTTCAGACCCCGCTTAAGCGTGGGGAATGTCGGTAAACTCGCTGATTTCGCGGTTTATGGTGCACAAATCGCTTAAGTTAAGATCATGTAAATTTTTATGGCCGGTGATGCGAGCGTAGGATTTGAGCTCGGCTAAGGATACCTTCAGGTAGTTGGCTACCCTTTGGGCAGCCGCATCAATGTGCAAGCGTGCGCGTAGCTCCGGGTCTTGGGTAGCAATGCCCATGGGGCACTTGCCGCTGCCGCAGATGCGGTATTGCTGGCAGGCAGCTGCCATGAGGGCAGCTGTGCCCACAGCAATAGCATCTGCGCCCATGGCGATAGCCTTGGCGAAATCGCTGGAAACGCGCAGGCCGCCCGTAATGATGAGAGCGATATCCTTAGCGCCCACGGAGTCTAAATATTTGCGTGCTCTAGCAAGGGCGTAGATAGTGGGCACACTGGTGGCCTCGCGGAGCAGGAAGGGGCTGGACCCGGTGCCGCCGCCACGGCCATCAATGGTGATGAAGTCAGGCTCCGCATACACGCAGTATTCCAAATCACGTTCAATGCGACCGGCAGCAATCTTGATGCCGATGGGACGGCCATCGGACTCGGTGCGCAGCATGGCTACCATGGCCTTCAGGTCTTCGCGGCTGTTGATTTCCGGGAATTTAGAGGGGCTGTGGATGTCCTCCCCCACGCCGAAGCCGCGAATGGCGGCGATTTCCGGCGTCACCTTTTCGCCGGGCAGATGCCCGCCCATGCCGGGCTTGGTGCCCTGGCCGATCTTGATTTCGATAGCATCGGCCTTCATGAGGTTTTCTTTAGTGACGCTATATTTATTGGGGATGTATTCAAAGATAAATTTTTTCGCAGCGGCCTGCTCCTCCGGCACGATGCCGCCCTCGCCGCTCTCCTCCACGCTGCCGGCCATGGCAGTGGCCTTGGCCAGGGCGATTTTCGTTTCGCGAGACAGGGCGCCAAAGGACATATGAGTTACGAAAATGGGGTTTTCTGCAACCAAAGGACGCTTGGCGTTCTTGCCCAGAACAACGGTGGTGCACACCTCTTCCTCGTCCAGCAGCGGCGGCGGATTTAATTGGGCACCCAAAATCAGGATATCGTCCCAGTTGGGCATCTTCATCTTGGTGCCCATGGCGCCGCTGATGGATTTGCCGGTGACGGCCATCTCGTGAATTTCCGCCATGTAACGATTGGAGGTATCATGACGCGCGTATTGAGGGTCATAAGCTAAGGACGGAGCAGCTGCTGCAGCCTTGGGCTCCGCAGCAGGTGCCTCCGGCACCTCCACTACCTCAGGGGCTGCTGCCTCCTCCTCTACCTTTTTAAAATTGCTGGCAGGGCGCTTACACACGGGGCACACTACTAAATCAGCGAAGGGAGCCCCCTCCTTGGCCTCATCATAAATAAAACCGCACACTCCACACTTATACCTTGCCATTTGAACCATTTCCTCCTTTACTCTCTTAATTTAGCCTTATAAGCCTCCGCAACCTCAGCTATAACAGCCTTCATGCTGGCGTCAACCTCAGCATCGGTCAAGGTTCTATCCGCAGCCTGATAGGTCAAATTGAAGGCCATGGACTTGCAGCCGGCAGCAACCTGCTTGCCGGTATAAATATCGAAGACACGCACGCTGCGCAGCAGTTCGCCTGCATGAGCGCGGATTACGCCTTCGATTTCTTCATTAGTTACTTCGCTAGGAACAACAACAGCAATATCGCGGCTCATAGCGGGATATTTGGGCAGGTGCTGGTACTTGGGCACGCGGGTTGCGCTAGCAACCAGGGGCTGTACCTCCATTTCCAGCACGTAGGTGGTTTGGTCCAGCTCAAAATTCTCTTGCGCAACAGGATGTACCTCGCCAAAGGAGCCGATAACCTTGCCAGCGACAACGATGTCACAGCTCTTGCCCGGATGCAGATAGGGTGCGCTAGAGCGAACCAAGCTATAATCACTTACCTGCATAGCCTCCATGAGGCCTTCCACAATACCCTTCAGATCATAGAAGTCCACATTCTCCTTAGTATCGCACCAGTTCAGGGCCTTGCGACGACCGCTGAGCACGGCAGCCAGCATGGGACGCTCCTCCGGGTCCTCGGTCAAGGGCAGCGCCTTGGGCAGAAAGATGCGGCCTACCTCGAACAGAGCTACGCTATCATTATGATTGCGCAGGTTGAAGGAAGCAGTTTGCAATGCGCTGGGAACCATGGTGGTGCGCATTACGGAGAAGGCATCGGTAATGGGGTTCAAGAGCTCGATGCAGCTGCGGCGGCTGTCGTCGGCAGGCAGCAGCATTTTATCAAAGGCGGTGGCCTTAATGAAGCTATAGGTCATCATTTCGTTGAGACCGGCGCTGGTCATGTAGTCTTGGATAGCGTCCTTCACGTCGTCCAGCACGGATTGGTGACCTTGGGTAATGGTCAGCTCCGGCTGATGGCTTTCAATATAGTCATAGCCGTGCATGCGAGCGATTTCCTCGCTGATATCCGCATCACATTCAATATCGCGGCGCCAGCTGGGAGCGGTGACGATGAGCTCCTCGCCCTTCTCCTCCACGCCGAAGCCTAATTTAACCAGAATCTCGATAATTTCCTCGCGGCTAATGACAAAGCCAATGCGGCCGTTGATTTTGGCCGGAGTGGTGGTAATGACAGCGGGCTTAACCTCTTCAGGATATGCCTCCACGATGCCGGCGAAGGTTTCGCAGGCGCCCATATTCTCCAGCAGGTTAGCAGCGCGGTTCAGGGCATTATGAGTCAGGATGGTATCCACACCGCGCTCGAAGCGACCGCTGGCCTCGCTGCGCAGGCCCAGCGCACGGCTGGTGCGGCGGATGCTGGGGCCGTGGAAGGAAGCGGCCTCCAAAATAACGTTTTTCGTCTCACCGGTAACCTCGGTCAAGAGACCACCCATGACGCCGCCTAAGCCAGCAGCCTTTTCGGCGTCGCCGATGGTGATCATGGAGGGGTTCAGAATGCGCTCCTTGTCGTCCAAGGTAATGAGCTTTTCGCCCTCGGCAGCACGGCGCACAATCAGGGTGCGACCTGCCACCTTGTCCGCATCATAAGCATGCATGGGCTGACCCAGCTCCAGCATTACATAGTTGGTTACGTCAACTACGTTGCTGATGGGGCGCACGCCGCAGGCGCGCAGACGGCGCTGCATCCATTCCGGGGACTCGGCAATTTTAATATCCTTCAGCACGCGGGTAGCAAAGCGGGGGCACAGCTCCGGTGCGTCGATTTTAATGCTTACATAATCGCTGGCCTTGCCCTCTGCGGCTTCCTTCACGTCCATAGCGGGCATTTTCAAGGGGCAGCCGGTGATGGCGCTGATTTCACGAGCCAGACCGATAATGCTGAAGCAGTCAGCGCGGTTGCTGGTCAAATCGATATCGATAACGGTATCGTTGAGGCCCAGCACCTCTTTTACATCCACGCCGATGGGAGTATCCGGCGGCAGGATGAAGATGCCGTTGCGTTGCTCCGGCAGCAGCACCTTGTTATCGATGCCCAGCTCATCGGCACTGCAGAGCATGCCAAAGGAGTCCAGGCCACGCATTTTGGCCTTTTTCAGCTTCAGGCCTTCGGGGTTACGACCGCTGGGCGGCAGCACGCTGCCCACTACAGCTACGGGAACAATATCATATTGATGTACGTTTTGGGCGCCGGTCAAAATCTGCACCGGCTCGCCGCCCTGACCATAATCCATCATGCACACCCACAAATGGTCAGAATTGGGGTGACGGGAAATTTCCATGACCTTGCCGGTAACAACGCCCTCCAGGCCCTGTCCCAGCTTAGTTACAGTGTCTACCTCTAAGCCAACGCGGGTAATCTTATCGCACAGCTCTTCGGTAGAGATGTTAATATCTACATATTGCTTTAACCATTCTAAAGATGCTAACATGTTGCTCCTCCTTATTTGAACTGATTGATGAAGCGTTGGTCATTTTCAAAGAACAAACGCAGGTCGTCAATACCGTATTTCAGCATAGCAATGCGCTCTACGCCCAGACCGAAGGCAAAGCCGGTCATCTTGTCGGGGTCATAGCCGCTCATGCGCAAAACGTTGGGATGCACTACACCGGCGCCCAAAATCTCCAGCCAGCCGCTATCCTTGCACACATGGCAGCCGCCCTTACCCTGGCAAATGGGGCAGGAAACGTCCACCTCTACAGAGGGCTCCGTGAAGGGGAAATAAGAGGGACGCAGGCGTACCTTAACGTCATTACCAAACATTTGCTTGCAGAAGAGTTCCAGGGTGCCCTTTAAATCGGCCAAGCTGATGTTTTTATCCACTACCAGACCCTCCACCTGATGGAACATGGGAGAGTGAGTGGCGTCATAGTCGCAGCGGTATACGGTGCCCGGGCAAATCATGCGGATAGGAGTATTGGGCTCCATGCTTTCCAGAGTGCGGGCTTGCACGCCGGAGGTTTGGGTACGGAGCAGATAGTTTTCGGTAATATAGAAGGAGTCCTGCATATCCAGGGCTGGATGATCCGGGGGCAGGTTCAGCGCAGTAAAGTTGTGGTAAACGTCCTCGATTTCGGGGCCGTCGCACACATCAAAGCCCATGCGCATGAAAATCTTCTTGATTTCCCGCAGGGTCAAGGTTACGGGATGGAGATGACCTTGAGCAGGCTTGCGACCGGGCAGGGTAATATCCACCTTTTCGTTGGCCAGCTTATCAGCCAGGGCCTTCTTTTCTAAAACAGCGGTCTTTTCCGTGATTTCCTTTTCCAAAAGGCTCTTGATTTCGTTGACGATTTGGCCAATTTTCGGACGCTCTTCAGCGGGCAGCTTGCCCATGCCACGCAAAATCTCGGTCATGGGGCCCTTTTTGCCCAAATATTTCACGCGCAGATTTTTCAGCGCGTCCAAAGAGTCCACTGCTGCCAATTCGCCCAGCGCTTGCTCTTTTAAAGCTTGCAGTTGTTCATTCATTGTAGCTTCCATGTTTGCCTCCTAAAGCTTTATAGTGGGAAATAATTGCAAATTGAACATAAAAAAACGCCCCTGCGCTTATCACAGGGGCGACAAAAATCGCGGTACCACCCTTATTTGTACTTCATTCACAGCTTTAACGCAGCTTCTGCGCTCGCCCTACCCAAACGTGCTAGCCTCACAAAGGTAACCCATTCTTCAGGCGGGACACTCCCAAGGGAACTTCGGAAACTGCGCCTGTGCGAAGCTTGCAGCCGGTGACTTCGCTCTCTGATGCATTTGCAGAGCCCTACTTTCTTGCTCATCGTGTACTCAGGGGTATATTCAATTTGATGCTTATTATAGCACAAAAAATGTGGGTAAGCAATATTTTTCTAAGTACACTGTAAAGAGCAAATTGCCCTTTTTAGCGTCAGCTTACAGCTTTTCCATGAGCAGGTTGCGGCCCAGCATGCGGTTATATTCCCAAGCACCCTTGCCCTCACGCTGCTCGAATTGGTTCATAATAGCGTTGATTTCGTCAGCGTAATGCACAATAAAGGCTTCACGGGTAGCGCAGGCTACGGGAGAGCCCTTTTCGTTCTCGCCGTGATGGGATAAAAGAATGTGCTGCAGCTGCTCCAAGCGCTGGGAGGGAATATTCAGCTTCATGGCTGCCTCCTGCACCATCAGGCTGGTCATGGCAATATGGCCCATAAAGCGACCGGCATTGGTATAGGGGAAGCCGATTTCCGAGGAAATTTCCTTCACCTTGCCCATATCATGGAGTAGAGCGCCAGCAATAACAAGGTCCTTGTCCACACCCTCGATACGGTCCGCCATAGCCACCGCCAAATCCGTCACATCAATGGAATGCTGCAAAAGGCCACCAATATAGGCGTGATGCAGCTTCATGCCTGCCGGATTATGCACAAAGGCATCGTATAAATTACCGCTGAACATGGTTTCCAGCAGCTTGCGCAGGGTAGGCGTGCGCACAGCCTTGATATAATTCATCAGCTTATTCTTATAGGCCTCCACGTCAAAATCGCCGGTAGGCACCAGATTGCTGATATCGTCACCGGGCACCAAATCATTGAGCCCATTGATTAAAAGCTGCAGGGACATATCATTGGCAATCTTATTGATATCTACCGTGCCGCTTACCAAAAAGGCCGTAGGCCCCTCCAAGCCACGCATTTTTTCGGCCAGAGCTGCCTCAAAGCAAATGAAGGCCACGTGACCACTATTATCCTCCAAAATACCGCGGGCAAAAACACCTCCCTTGGAGGTTACGCCCACCTTTTGCACCCGCACCAGGGCCGCCTGTCGCAGCACGGCCTGACCAGCGCGCAATTCACTTAGCATCATGATTTTCACCTTCTAATCTATTGCTGTTTATATTTCTATAAAAATTTGCTTAATAAGCGAATATTTTTTCTTAAATATGTTTTAAAAGCAGGGATTCCTTGGCTACCTTTAGAGTGATATTCCACTCCTTTTCCGCAAAGCGCAGGGAAAGCCTGTCCGCCAAATTCTCCAGCACGGGCCATTCCGTGCATTGGTGCCCGGCGTCGATAATATTAAGGCCGCTGAACACTGCTCTTTGGGCATCGTGGTACTTCACATCACCGGTGAGCAGGGTATCCGCATGCTGGCGCAGCGCTTCCTCGATTAAATCGCTACCGGCGCCACCGCACAGGGCCACCTTGTGCACCCTGCGACCTGCGTCCCCCACTGCCAAATAATCAGCATGCAAGGCCTGCTTCACATGCTGGGCAAAGTCCTGCAGGCTGCACTCTTTAACGAAGCCAATGCGGCCTAAGCCATTGCTGTTGTCCAGAATATCTTCATCCGTGATGCCTAAACGCTTTACTAAAGCGTCGTTAACGCCGTTAGAAACGCAGTCCAAATTGGTGTGCGCGCTATAGACAGCAATGCCATGCTCGGCCAATTGCAAAAGCAGCTCCTGCTGCCAATTACCATCCGTAATATGGGGTAAACGCTTAAATATTGCTGGATGATGGGTAATGAGCACATCTGCCTTAAAGGCGATGGCTTGGCTCACCGTCTCCGCCGTCATGTCCAGAGCCAGCATAATTTTACGCACAGCCTTGCTGCGGCGCCCCAGCATCAAGCCCACATTATCCCATTCCTCCGCTAAGCTCGGCGGAGCGATTTCCTCTAAAAGCTCAACTAATTCTGCAACCGTGATTTGTTTCTTCATGGGCTAACACCTCCGGCTTCATTCATACTTTACTAACTTCATCTTAATAAGGCGTGAAATTATTTACATCTATGCTTAAGCTCTGCCAACTCCTGCACAAGCCTTTGCGCCTCTTGGTATTTGGCGCTGGCCTTAGCCCGCTCACTGCGAGCCATATTGCTTAAGAGCTCCTCTAAGCTTGCCTGTTGGCGCGCAATTTGCTTGGCCAGCAGCGGATGCCCATCCCTGATCAGCGCCGGGCCAACTAAATACTCTGCCTCGCTGTAGCTGGCAGCGTCTGAACTACGCTCGGCGCAAATAATCTCGTAAAAATGGGGCGCATCGTCTACCAGCGCCTCGCTCACTAGGCTCCAGCCCTGCTCTACCAGCCAGCGGCGCAAGGTAGCGGCGCCGGCCATGGGCTGCAGCACCAGGCGTTGGGCCGACGTGGCCACCGCCATATCCGCAGCCAGAATGCTAATGATGGTGCTGCCGCCCATACCGCAGATGGCGATACAGTCGGCCTCGCCCGGTGCCAGCACCGCCAAGCCGCTGCCCTGGCGCACCGCGATTTTATCAGCGGTGGCATACATTGCCACGGTGGCCCGTGCCGCTTGGCAGGGGCCACTGGCAATGTCGCCGGCCACCGCGCTGGCAATGGCACCGTTACGGACCAGCCATACCGGCAGGTAGGCGTGGTCGGTGCCTATGTCCGCAAGGCGGCTGCCTTGCGGGACAAGGCTAGCCACCGCTTGAAGTCTTTTATCTAAGTGCATACGTTCGCTCCTTTATTATTCCATCTGGGCCATGTACAGCTTGTAATACTCGCCCTGCTGCGCCATCAGCGCCTCATGGGAGCCCTGCTCCAGGATGCCGCTACGGCTCAGCACAATAATCCTATCCACGTGACGGATGGTCGCCAGCCTATGGGCCACCACCAAGGTAGTGCGGTTCTGGCTCAGCTCGTTTAAAGCGCCCTGAATATTCTTCTCCGTCTCATTATCCAAGGAAGATGTGGCTTCATCCAAAATCAAAATGGGCGGATTTTTTAAGAATACCCGCGCGATGGCGATGCGCTGCTTTTGGCCACCGCTTAATTTGACGCCACGCTCGCCCAAGGCGGTCTCGTATTTTTGGGGCAGGCGCTCAATAAAGCGATCCGCCTCCGCGTGCTTAGCCGCTGCCTCGATTTCCGCCTGGGTCGCATCAGGTCTGCCATAGGCAATATTGCTGGTGACGCTGTCGGAAAAGAGGAAAATATCCTGCTGCACAATGCCGATATTATGGCGCAACGAGGCCAGTGTCATGGACTTAATATCACGGCCATCAATAGTGATGCGCCCGGCCTGCAGCTCGTAAAAGCGTGCCACCAGATTGCACAGGGTACTCTTGCCCACACCGGTGCTGCCTACAAAGGCCACGGACTCGCCCGCCTTAATGGTCAGGGAAAAATTCTCCACCACGGGCTCCTTCCCATCATAGGCAAAGGTCACATTTTCAAAGGCGATTTCACCCTTCAGCTCCCCTGCATCCACAGCATCGGGAGCATCGGCAATCTCCGGCTCTAGGAGCATCAGCTGCTCAAAGCGTTGGTAGCTGGTGATACCCTTTTGATAGGTTTCAGCCAGGGCATTCAAGCGCAAAATAGGCCGCACAAAGATGGACACATAGAGCAAAAAGGCAATCAAATCGCTGATATCCATTTTGCCCAAGGTAATGAGCACCCCACCGGCCACGATGATCACTAAGTTAGTGATATTGGAAAAGAACACCATGCTGGTGTTGGAATGGCTGAGTAGTGCGAAGGATTTCTTGCGCGCTGCAAGGAGCTTTGCAGCCACCGCATCCAGCTTGCTGCATTCCAAATCCTCGTTGTTAAAGGACTGCACCAGACGCACTGCGTTCAGACTTTCCGTGGTTTGAGCATTGAGATTGCCCACCTGGGAGCGGGCCTCACGGCCTGCCTTTTTCAGCTTGCGATTGGTGGTGACGCTGTCGTAGGCCTTGGCCAAAAGCAAAATATTGACGATGATGGCCAGCTGCCAATTAATGTAGAATAAGATGCTGATGGTACCCAGCATAAAGATAATGCACACCAAAAGATAGTTGGGCCCTAAGAAAATCAGCTCGCGAATTTCGCCCACGTCACTGACGATACGGCTCACCAGCTGCCCCACCCTTTGGTTATCAAAAAAGCGGAAGCTCATGGACTGCACATGGCGAAAAAGAGCTCGGCGCATGTCCTGCTCGATGAGGGCGCCGATGGTGCGACCATGGCACATAACCTGATAATTGATAAAGCAATTGAAAACATATAAGGCCAAAAGCCCTGCCGCTGCCTTTAAGAGCAGGGAAATATCCCGCTGGGGCAGGATTTCGTTCATAATGTGGCGCATGTACAGGGGGAAGAACAGCTCGATAAGGGATGTAATTACCGCGCCCAACAGCGTTAGGGTGAGTACCTTTTTATAGGGAATGTAAAAGCGTAGGAAACGTCTTAGCATGGCTACCTCGTAAACAATTTTTTATCATAATATTATAACATACTTTGTAGGCTTTGGTCAGCAAAAAAATAAAGCGCCAGCCCTCCTGTTACAGAGTACTGACGCTAAATTCTTCTGAGCTCGCTTTTACAGCTTAATTTCAAAGGGACTCAGCTCGCCCTTGCGCAGAGCATCGATGGCCATAAAATTCTTTTCCAGCATATTGGATACGGTGGACTCTACATAAAAGGCCAGATGGGGGCTGACAATCACATTGGGGAAGCTGCGCAGCATGGCCAGCTCGTCGTTATCGATATGGTCACCCATGCGATTGCAATAATAGAGTCCCGCTTCGTTTTCGATAACATCCAGGCCTGCGCCGCCGATTTTACCGCTCTTGAGACTGGCAATAAGGGCGCTGGAGTCGATAACATTGCCACGAGCAGTGTTCACGATGATGACGCCATCCTTCATTTTATCGATAGCTGCTTGGTCAATCATATGGAAGGTGTCGCTGTTAGAGGGCACATGCAGGGAAATAACATCGCTTGCGGCATAGAGCGTATCCAAATCCACATATTCCACTTGCTCCGCCACTTCCTTTTTCGGAAAGCGGTCGTAGGCCAGAATACGACAGCCAAAGCCGCTTAAATATTTGATGAGAATTTGACCGATGTGACCAGTGCCCACTACGCCCACGGTGCAATTGCACAAGTCCTTGCCCATTTTTCCCTTCAGGGTATAGTCCTGGGCCGCAGCACGCAGCATGGACTGCTGGAATTTGCGAATGCTGCACAAAATCAGCATCAGGGCGTACTCAGCCACGCATTCCGTAGGATAAGGAGTGGTGGAAATATGCATGTCCAGCTCCTTGATGAGCTGCGCCGGCAGATGGTCGTAGCCAATGGCGCGGGTCAGCATATACTTAACGCCGTAGCTGTGGTAGGTGCGCACCCACTCCTCCCGCATTTCGCAGGGGGTGCAGCTCACGCCGTCACAGCCCTTGGCCAGCTCCAAATTGTGCTCGTTGGGATATTCCGCCGTCCACACAAAATCTATGCCATATTGCTTGCTGAATTTTTCAGCAAAGGCTAATTCGTCAAAATCACGTAGTGCATAAAAAGCGATTTTCATTGTTATTACTCCCTCATTTGCAAAATAACTCCCTAAAATATTGCCCTAAAGTTTAGCCTAGGCCAGCTTTTTACATACAAAGTAAGCCAAGGCGGCAATCAGAGCGCCGTAGGCACGCATCCTGAGCTTGGCCACGTCCACCAGCTGCGGATTGGCCGCGTGCAGCTTCTTGATGCCAAAGGTTATGAGCCACAGGCTGATGACCACGATGATGCCTGCTAAATAGTCCCAGCTTTCCAGCTTGGCAAAAAATTCCATCCACTAATCCCCCTCATTTATGGTTACATACATAATTATAGGGGCAATAGTCGCAGGCTGCAACCCCTTGAGTATTATTTTTTACTGAATTTTGTTCTGCAATAGCATTGTCTTCGCAAGATGCTGCAACTTGTTCTTTTTTACCATACTTTTGTGTTACACAGGAGAACTCACCTTCTGCGCTCTTTTTACTTATCTCTTCGCACAAGGCCAGCGCTTCGGCGTAGTAGTCCGAAGCCTCACCATTTTGCACAGTCTCCAAGTTCCACGCACTATTGTTGCGCAAGAAGTGTAGCTCTGCCGTAAGCTTAGGCGCTTCTTCACCATTTTGAGCCTTGGCCCAGCGCTCACGCACTACCCTTTCGTAAATAGCCAGCTGATAGGCATAGCCCTTATTGACAGCACCCTCCACGGGTGGCCTACCTGTTTTGTAATCCACTAGCAGCAAGGAGCCATCCGCCTTAACGCCCAGGCAGTCGATGATACCGCTTAGCACGATGTTATTTTTTTCATATAGGGTGAAGGCCAGCTCCCGCTTTTGCTCCTTAGGAATACCCTTGTACAAGTCGCTAGCCAGATAATTCTCCAGCATTGTGCGCGCTTCCTCACCTTGGTAGAAGGGTGCTACCTCTTGGGTAGCCTTGGCTAAAGCAGCCTCTAAGTCTCCCTTATACAGCTCCAGCGTCCTGTGTACGATGGAGCCCAAGTCTTTAGCAGAGATGGATGTAGAAGAAGGAAGCTGGGGAGAGGGCTCCACCTGGGGCAGGCCCATCACATATTGATAGAAGTACTGGCGCTGGCAGTGCAGGTAGACCTGTAGCGACGACGGGCTGAAAGCGCGAGGACCCTTATCAGCATATGTAGGCAAGGGAGCTATATTCTCTAATTCTTCCCTACTTACAGCAGAACTAAACGCCTGCTCCAAACCGTTAGCCTCTTTATCCTGAATTACAAGAGGCTTAATTTCTACTACGCTATCATTTTCATAAATCTGCAGCAGCTGCTTAAGCCAGCTCAGCTCCTCTAGGGCTTTATCATTCTTTCCCTCGGCAATACCAGTCATGATGAGACGAGCCTCAGCTCTGGTCATGGCCACATACAGCTGGCGCTTACGTTCCTCTAAATCCAGCTTTTTATCCTCTTCCTTCACCTTCTGCAAAACAATAGTATTCTGCAAAACGCCCTTCTTGTCAGGAGCCTTAATGCCCAAGCCTACACCGCGCAAATATTTAATCTCTGCCGTGTCAGGCTGTGTATTGCTATTTAAATAAGGCAGGAATACTGTGCCAAACTCCAAGCCCTTGGATTTATGGATAGTCATAATTTGTACCGCATCCTCTGCTCCTAAATTAGCAGTAGTTTCCCTAGCTTCCGCAGCACGCAGCCTCTTGACATAATCCAACCAATCCACCAAAGTACCCTGCTGCTGAGCACTATATTCTAAAGACAGCTGGCGCAGCTTTTGTACATTGGCCAGCTTATTTGCTCCATGCTCCTGCACTGATAGCACTGCATCCACAGCCAGCTCCTGCCATACACATTGCCACAACTCAGGCAAAGCCACAAGAGAAGCCTGCTGGCGCAGCCTTTGTAAAATTTGGGCTGCTCTATTAAGCAAAGTGGCCTGTTCCTCTGGAAAGGCGCTATATTCTGCTCCCTGCACAGCGTCCCATAGGCAAGCTGCCTTTTGCAAAAACAGCTTAGTCAAAGTTTCATCATTCAGGCCAAAATAGGGAGAACGCAGTACGCCGGCCAGCTCTAAGCTATTATATCTATTGCCCAGAGCTCCTAGCAAATGTAGCATATCCAGAACCTCTTGGCACTCATAAAAGCCCTTGCCGTCTACAATTTCATAGGGAATGCCACGCTCCTGCAGAGCATTTGCCAAATCCTCACTGTGCGTCATGGCACGCAACAAAATCGCCATTTTGCCGTAGGGAACCTTGGGTGCCAGCAATTGCTTTCCTTCATAATCGCGCCCTTCATGATAGGCCTCTATAGCCATAGCCACCGCTTCAGCTTCTACCTGAAATTTACTTTTACCGCACTCCTTATTGTAGTCCACTAAAAGCAGCTGGGGCAGCTCCGTTCCTTGTTTATGGTTGGCCAGCTCTTCATAAAAGACATCCTTACTGCTATCCTCACCCATTAAAAGGCGGAAAGCACCATTAACTGCCAGCAAAATCTTGTCCACAGTACGATAGTTAGTCTTGAGCAGCAAATTTATGCCCCCGCTGGCCTCTATTTCCCGGCGCACACGAGCGAAAACGCTTACATCTGCGCCACGAAAACGATAAATGGATTGCTTAGGGTCACCCACTACAAAAAGCTTTTGACCCTCGAGCTTTTCCGCATCATCACCGCATAATAGGTAAATCAGCTGTCTTTGCCTATCGTTGGTATCCTGAAACTCATCCACCATAATGTAGTGATAACGCTCTTGATATTTATGGCGCACCTCTGCATTGCTTTGCAAAAGCTCCACCGTATAATTTTCCAAGTCGTCATAATTCAATAAATCTAGCTGCTGCTTTTGCTCACGCACATAGCTGCCTAAGCCAGCTAAAAACTCCTGCCAACAGGGCAAAAGCTCAAGAGCCGCTTGATCCACAGCCACATTTTCAATGAGAGCTTGCTTTTCTCTTATGGCATTAATGTAATCTTTAACGCCACCCCTAGCCTGCATATCCCCTATGGATTGCTGCAACAAAGTAAAATCCACTGGCTCCTTCTTAATACCAGTACAGATGTCCTCAATGATCTTGGCCATTTGCTCCAAGACTTTGCCAGCTTTGCTCGTTTTACCCACTAAATCTTTGCGCTTGAGCACCATATCACGCACCAAAATGCAAAGGTCATCCTTGAGTGCAGGCAAGCTAGCAACATTATCCTGATACGGCTTGCCTAAATCTGTTACAGTGAAAATATCCTCCAGAGCAGGCAGGATACTCTGCACTAAGCGCATTAATCCCGTTGCTCCATAGACCTCAATCAGCTTGCGAACAGCAGGATTACCATCACGTAGCTCCCTACGCATATATTTATCCAGACAGTCCCCTAAAAATTCCGCACTAGCAAATTCCTCTGCCACCACAAAGGCAGGATCTAAGCGCATCTCTACAGGGTTTTCTCGCAAAATACGGCTACACAGGCCATGAATGGTGCTAATCTGTGCCCTATTTAAGGCATCCAGTTGCTTGCGCCAAAAGCCCTCCACATCAGTCTCCAGGCGCTTTTCAATACTTTTGCGCACTCTTTCCTTCATCTCTCCTGCTGCCTTGCGCGTAAAGGTAATAGCTAAAATATTGCCTGCATCCAGCTTGAGTTGTTTTCCGGGACTATATGCAGGCAAATCCTGCTCCAAGATATGTAAAAAGCGCTCTACTAAAACCTTAGTTTTGCCACTGCCAGCACCTGCAGAAACAGACACATTGGAGTCAATAGCTAAAATAGCAGCCATTTGCTCATCATTAGGCTTAAAATCACTCATTTTCACTGCCTCCCTTGTCCTGTCCCACTTGTGCTAAACGACATATATCCTTCAACTGGCAATAATCACTGCAGCTTTTGCGCGGAGCCACAGCAAAATTCCCGGTATAAATCCCTTCAATATACCCGGCAATCAGCTTTTGGGCAAAGCCTTGGAAGCTATCCCAGCTCTGGCTAATCTCCTTGGTATAGCGTTTGCCATCAACAACATTATCATTGTCCACTTGTTCTAATAACAGGCTACTCTTGCGTTCACCCTTTTGCAATACATAATAACAGCCACCGGCCACACGATTAGCATCCTTATACAGGCCTGCTACAGCCAGCATATACAGGGGCAGCTGCACATCAAAGCCCGTTGCTAAATCCTTGCTGCTAGGCACAGAGCCTGAGCTGCGCTTATAGTCCGTAACAAATAGGCGCTGCCCATCACTATCAATTCTATCAATGCGCCCATTTAAGGAAACTCTAGTGCCATCACTTAGACGCATGTGTAATGGCTTGCCATTTTTAGAGCTAAAGTCCCATTCCACAGCACAGGGAGTGAAGCTCCAACCCTTTTGGTCCTCGTACTCATAGCGCAGCCAACGCTTCAGCATGGCCAGCAAACGCGGTGCTTCTGCTTGCCAAAGCAAGCTATTCACTATTTTACCCTGCGCCAAAGCCTCCTGTGCTGCGTCCTCAAAAATATCTGCCAATTCTTGCTCCAAATCAGCCAAGGGTAACTCACTTATTTTCGCATATAGATGCTTTTCGGTAAAGCTTGCCAGCACCTGGTGCAGTAAGTCTCCCTCATCTACTGGTGTGAGCTCATCCTCCATGGCAGCGAATTCCTGCTGACGCCACACGCGCTGTCCCAAATATTGGAAGGGACAGGCTGCATAGAGCTCCAAGGCGCTGGCACTAAAGCTTGTTCCTACCTCTTTTGCTACCTGTTTTTGCAAAGCACCATCTGTAAGTACTCCATTATACTGCATATTTTCCCTGCGCCTATAATCAGCTTCGGCTGCTTCTAGAGTATGCACACTCCAGTATTCTCGTAGCCAAGCATCATTTGTTCGACGTACACCTTGGGACAATTCTTCCGCCGAGGCACAGTGCTTAGCCGGATTGATAACCACCTGCTGCTCCTGCTCCTCTGCCTCACCCTTATTGTTGATGTGTGGCTTAGCATCGATAAAAAGTCTTTGCACTGAGCCTATATATGCGCTAGCTCCTGCCTGGTCATCTTGAAAATAGCTCAGCACCAGCTGTTTACACGCGCAGCCAAGGGTCGCTCCGAAAAAGCCTGCATCCTCAGCATAGGCCAAAGATGTATTGGGCAGCTCCAAGCCTGCTCCCTTAAGCTCCTTACGCTCTTTATCATTATAAATCCAGTTCTCGTTATTAACCTTGGGAAATACTCCTTCTCGCAGGCCCAACACAAATACATAATCAAAGGCTAAACCCTGTACATTGGTTACCTCTGTGAGCAAAACACCATCCGGTCGTCCTTGCTGAATAACAATATTGGCCTCTTGTACGGCATCTGCCAGAATTTGCTGCCATTCAGTTAAGGTAAGAGGCTTTTCAGCCTGTCCACAGCTTACATAATCATCCATGAGCTGCTGGATAGCCTGCACTAACAGTCCTTTGCTTTGTAACACGAGACGCATCCCTGCGAGCTCAATTTTGCCTTCCTTATATAGTAAGCCCATAGTTCTTTCCAGCTGCAATTGCGAAACTAGCTCTAGCATTTGCTTAGCATAGGTAACAAGTTCTGCTTTTGCTGACACATTCTGCAAAAATACATCTATTTGTTGAATGACAGCGTCTAATAAGCCTTCCTCCCGCATTTTTTCTTGCACACTGCTGCGAGACTTAAAATAGTTTTCCTGACGTAATTGATTAATGGCCTCACCATCTATGTGTAGCAAAATACGCGCTAAGGGTGCTGTTAAAAGCTTAATGTAGGCTTCAGCGCCATCATGGTTGTCCACTGCAGCCTTTAAAGCAAGCTTTAGCAGCTCCGTTAGAGGCTGTACTGCTAGACTGCTTGTTTGTGCAAGATTAATAGGCACACCATATTCATCAGCAATAAGGCGTAAGCCAGTGAACTGATTTAAATCGCGCACAGTAATGAGAACTTGCTCCGAAGCGACCCCCTCCTTGAGCAAGCGCTTCACCTGAGTCAAAGCATATCTTAGCTCCTGTTCGTTCTTGGTAAAGCCATATAGCTGCACAGCATCGCTTTGAGGCATGGCAGTGCATTGTAAGCCGAAGCTCTGAATTAGATGAGCACAGCCACTAGAAACTTCATAAGAAGGAGCATACTGCTCTATACCCTCCTCAAGGCAGAAGGATTCCAGCTCCATATAGGTAGCTTTGGTAGCTTCAAAGAGCTTCTCCCGCTCCGTTCCTTCAAGATTTTTTTCATAGCACAAACCAATTTGTACCTTGCAGCGTTTACCCAAAGCCTTAATAAGCTCCAGCTGCAAAGCATCAAAGCTATAAAAATCACAAAAATACAGCTGCTCCCATGGCAGTTTTGCCTGCTCATCCTGCAATACATATAGGGCCAAGCGGTACTTGCCCTCTAGATCAAACCATTGCTTATCCTTTAAATATTGACGGTAGAATTTATAAAGCAGAGCTACTTCCTTATCCTTTTGTCCCAAATGACCAAGTCTACCCCAAGCACTCAAAACACTTACAATCTCTTGTTGGGTAGAACCACTTCTTGAAAGCTGCCCTACTAAAGAGGTCATGGCCTTGACAAAGCCAGGCTTTTCGATAAGCTCACCAAAATACTCCAGTTGCTTTTGTTCAGCCAAGGTATGGAGAAAATCCTCCACAATAAGCTCCTGACTACGCCTATTGATCTGGTGAAAAGTCACATATCCGTTCATATTCAATAGCTTTGTAGCCAATGTATCGATACCAATCGTCTCCACATTGGCATAGCGCTTGCGTACATTATCCATCACTATGCGGTTTGGCAGTACGATAGCTCCCTTACCGTACTCTAAGCCTTGTAGCTCTTCACAGAATTTATCACGACAGCTGCTTCCTAAAGGGGTTATAAATAGTTTCGCCATAGCCTCTCACTCTTTCTTACACACGTTCCAGATTCAACAAATTCGGACTTTCAGCTTAAAGCCAACCCACCTTGCAGGTGGCTGTCTCTTGTAAAAGTACAGATATACTAAATATTTATCCCTTGCGAAACGCAACAGGAAACAAATGTTTATATTGAATTTCATGGTTTTTATTAATCTCACGCAAAAACCTCCCACAACATCAGTCAGGGGAGGCTTATCCATCATCCTAAAACCCTCACATACCGCTGCTTCGAGCTTTTAGGCTTATCCGGCATGGTCAAAGCCAGCTTGCCTGCATCCAGCAGTGGCTGCACAATTTTGGACATAGCATAATATCTGGAAAAGCCCAAAAAGTCGATGATCTCTTGCCGTGCGCGAGGCTGCTCACAAAACTCCAGCAGGCTTTCCTCCATGGTCAAGGCCTGCTTTTTAGGCTTAACGCCATAAGGCTCCACAGCCTCCTTGGCCATAAGCACTTGGGGCTTGGACAATTCATAAATCTGGGCAATCTTGCTCTTAAAAATAACCACAAATTCACCCTGCCGTATAGTAAAAACAGGGTCCGGCAGCTGTGCCTGCTTCAGCTCATAATAAATGGTGGGAATACCACTATAGCGATTTTCAGTCACATGCATGATCTCCAAAATATTGGCCAAAGCACTGTTGCGAGTATCAGGGCGCATTTTGCCCAAGGCATCCAGCGTTAATCTACCATATAAGCCACCACTGGAAATAATCTCCAGACGGTCCCGATAAAGCTCAATTCGCACGGGCACATTTTCCGAATGAATGCTATAATCCCGATGCACCAGTGCATTTAAAATGGCCTCGCGCACAGCCTTGAGAGGATACTCATCCCTATCCATACGCTTGCCCTTGTCATCAATAATCGTGCTATGGCGGCTATTGCGATTGACAAAATCCACTGCCTCATCCACCATCTCTGCGATGGTGCCCGTAATGCGCTCGTTATCAATAAAGCGCTCGCCCTCAAGGCCCGGCTCCCCCATCACCTTCCCCGGCAAGGCCACCGCCGTAATACATAGCTGGGGAAATACTCCCTGAGGATATTTGGAAAAGCACAGCTCCCCTGCTAGAGTTGGCTGCCTATTAATAGTCACTCCCATGAGCTCCAAAATATCCTCATCGCCCACATGCAAAGACAAATGCTTACGGTCCCTTTTTACAGCCTGCAGAAATGCTGCAAGCTTTTCTTCGTCAAGGAAGCTGCGCCTGGCTCCCGGCGCTTCACGAATATCGTCCCTAATACGCTTACGAAAAGCATCATAGCTGTAAATCTCGTATTCACTCATGGGCTCATCAGCATCACCCACGCGAATAAAGGAACCACGCAGCCTGCCGGTTCCACGATAAAAGCAAGGGCGTTCCGCCACATCTATGCCGGGAATTTCTGCAGCAACGATGATGCTGTTGTCAAGCTCGCAAATCGTAAATAAAGCTCTCACTACCGGCGACATCTGGTTGCATTGCTCGGTAACCTTTTTTTGCAAATCCTGCGGGTCATATACGCCCACCGCGGCATAATTCTTCTTTTCATCCAAGCCAAAGATGATTATCCCGCCCTCATCCTGATTAGAAAAGCTGGAAAGTGTATCGTAAAGCCTTGTAGGACAGCCCTTGTTGGCAGCTTTAAGCTCGATAGTTTGCATTTCACATTGCATATGCTGAATTTTGCCAACTAGCTTGCGTAAATCTTCTGTTTGCATACCTAAAGCCTCCTTATGCTAGCATAGTTTCTTGTTTAGCTTAATTATAGCAACTATTTGCCAATATTGCAAGCTCTATTTTTATTTAGTTGTCAAATTTTGCCAACTATTTGGCAAGTTCTTGCTAAAAAGTGGACGCCAAAAAGCCTCCCCTAACCTAAGTTAGAGGAGGCTTAAGACTGTCCAGCCTTTTATTTGGTAATCAACTCAATCAGCTTCAAGGTCATCTGACAGCTCTTTTCCACAGCCGTCATGGGCATAAACTCAGCATAGGAGTGGAAATTGTGAGCGCCGGTGAAATAGTTGGGCGTAGGAATGCCCTTTGTAGAAATAAAGGAGCCATCGGTGCCGCCGCGCATAGCAATATCCTTGGGAGTGATGCCCAGCTCTGCCATAGCCGCGAAAATATGGTCCACGCAGACGCGGTTTTCCGGAGTAATAGCGTCCGCAATATTGCCATACACATCCACAATCTTCAGCTCCACCTTAGCCTTGGGATTTTTAGCCTTCACAAATTCCACTGCGTCCGTAATGTACTTCTTGCGAGCTTCGTACAAGGCCTTGTTATGGTCGCGAATCTTGAGGTTCAAGGTAGCCTCGGACACATTGGTTTTCAGGGATTCTACCCAAATAAAGCCCTCGGTGCCCTCGGTGTGCTCCGGAGTCTGCATTCTATCGAGGCAATTGATTACATCCACACATACGAGAGTGGGATTTACCAAGGTGTTTTTAGCAGACATAGGATGAGCAGTTACGCCCTGCACCTTAATAGTAGCGCTGCCGGCGTTAAATGTTTGGTACACCACCTCACCCAGCTCGCAGCAGTCGATGGTATAGGCAAAATCCACGGGGAATTTGCTAAAATCCATCTTCTTGGAACCGCACAGGCCTACTTCCTCGTCGGGCACAAAGCATACATAAATATCGCCGTGGAGAATGCTGGGGTCCTCATGCAGGGTTTCCAGAGCCACCATTAAATTAGCAATAGCAGCCTTGTTATCAGCACCCAGCACGGAGGTGCCATCGCTGGTAATCAAATCGCTGCCAATGTATTTTTCCAGCTCCGGATGCTCGCTGACCTTGATATAGATTTGCTTTTCAGCGTTCAGTAGCACGTCCCCACCCTGATAATTCTTCACGATTTGGGGATGTACATCGGGGGACAGGTTTACATTAACAGTGTCCAGATGGGCAACCCAGCCCACTGTAGGCACCTTGTGGTAGTCTGCAGGCAGATTGCTAGGCAGATGGCCGGTGAGCACGGAATACTCGCTGATTTCTAAATCCACCAAGCCCAGCTCAGCCAAATCACTCTTGAGCAGCTCTGCCAGCTGACGTTGGCCGGGAGTGGAGGGAACAACGGGCGCACCTGCTATACTTTGAGAAGAAATGGCTGCATAACGCAAAAAGCGCTCCGTTAATCTTGCTTGCATCTTATTCATAAAGGCAAAACCTCTTTTCCAAAAAATATCTAAGATATCTCCAAAAAATTACCCTCCCATTGTAACACAACAGGAGGGTTTTCTTCAAGCTTGGTTAGCAGGCTTTGTTTACTGCTTCCACCATTTCCTTGCAGTATTCGTATACATATTTGGGAGATGCCTCGCCATATTGCTCCACAATTTTCACAATGGCGCTGCCAACAATAGCGCCATCACTGGCCTTAGCCATAGCATAGGCCTGGTCGGGAGTGGCAATGCCAAAGCCTACAGCGCAGGGCACGTCGGTAACCTGACGAATCTCATCCACAATGGCGTTAATATCGGTGGTAATTTCCTTGCGCACACCGGTCACGCCCAAGGAGGACACGATATAGATATAGCCTTGGCCAATTTTGGCAATCTTTTGGATGCGGTCACGGGAGGTGGGCGCAATCAGGGGCACCAGAGCTACCTTATGAGGCTCGCTATAGGGGCGCATTTCCTCGCGCTCCTCGTAGGGAATATCGGGGATAATCACACCGTCCACGCCGCTTTCCTCGCAGCGGGTGAAGAATTTTTCAGCGCCGTAGGCGTAGATGGGATTGGCATAGGTCAAGAATACCAGGGGCACCTGGGTTTCCTTACGCAGCTCGGCTACCAGGTCGAAAATCTTGTCGGTGGTAGTGCCTGCCTCCAGAGCACGCAAATCAGCGCGCTGGATGACGGGACCTTCGGCCACAGGGTCGGAGAAAGGAATGCCAAACTCCACGATGCCTACCCCGGCCTTCACCATGGCCAGCACCAGCTCCTTGGTGGTAGCCAGATTGGGGTCACCGGCGGTAACGAAGCCGATGAACAGCTTTTTATTTTTTGCAAATGCTTCCTGAATTCTAGTCATGTAAGTCCACCCCCATATAGCGTGCGATTGCGGCTACGTCCTTGTCGCCACGACCGGAAATATTGATTACGATGATCTTGTCCTTGTCCATGGTGGGCGCAATCTTCATAGCATGAGCCACAGCATGGGCGCTCTCGATGGCGGGAATAATGCCCTCGATTTTGGACAGATAGTTAAAGGCGTCCACAGCCTCTTGGTCCGTAGCGGGCACATATTCAGCGCGACCGCTGTCGTGAAGATAGGCGTGCTCAGGGCCAATGCCGGGATAGTCCAGACCTGCGGAAATAGAATATACAGGCGCGATTTGGCCGTATTCATCCTGCAGGAAATAGCTCTTCATGCCGTGGAAAATGCCCAGGCGACCGTTGGCAATGGTAGCTGCGTTTTTAGGATTATCCACGCCCAGGCCAGCAGCCTCCACGCCGATAAGGCGCACGTTTTTATCTTCAATAAAGTCGTAGAACATGCCCATGGCGTTGGAGCCGCCGCCTACGCAGGCGATGAGCACGTCGGGCAGACGACCCTCTTTTTCCAGCATTTGAGCGCGAATTTCTTCACCGATAATCTTTTGGAAATCGCGGACGATTTCAGGATAGGGATGGGGTCCCATAACGCTGCCCAGCACGTAATAGGTATCTTCAACGCGCTCCGTCCATACACGCAGAGCCTCGTTGACAGCATCCTTCAGGGTGCCGGTGCCGCTTTCCACGGGTACAACCTTGGAGCCAAGAAGCTCCATGCGGAACACATTCAGCTTCTGGCGCTCGCAGTCCTCCTTGCCCATGTACACAACGCATTCCATGCCCATGAGAGCTGCTGCGGTGGCAGTGGCTACGCCGTGCTGACCAGCGCCGGTCTCGGCAATAACGCGCTTTTTGCCCATCTTTTTGGCCAATAAAATCTGGCCCAAAACATTGTTAATTTTATGAGCGCCGGTGTGGTTCAAATCCTCGCGCTTCAGATAAATCTTGGCACCGCCCAAATCCTTGGTCATGCGCTCTGCATAGTACAAGAGGGACGGTCTATTGGCATATTCATGATATAATTGGGCCAGCTCAGCCTTAAATTCAGGATTATTTTTATATTTTTCGTAGGCTGCCTCCAGCTCCAGCACTGCATTCATCAGTGTTTCCGGCATGTATTGGCCGCCGTGAATACCATATCTACCCTTGGTCATATTTGCACCTCTCCCTAAACTTTTTATCATATTATCTAAAGTGTTATGCTACTATTATACAATAGTTTAACTATTTTGTCTTACCTGAGCCACAAAATCTGCCATTTTCTGTGGATCCTTGAGCCCAGTGACGCTGTCCTCCACCCCGCCGCTTACATCCACGGCAAAGGCCTTAGGATTGGCCGCGATAACCTCAGCTATGTTGCTCGCGTCCAGGCCACCGGCCATGAAATAGGGCTTGGGAATATGAATGGACTCCAGCTCCAGATTAAAGCGTTCCCCGGTGCCGCCGTAGTGCCCTGCCTTATAAGTGTCGAAGAGGAAGTAGTCCACCGGATAGGCCTCCAAGCCTTGCAGGGACTCCTCGCTACGGATTCTAATGGCCTTGATGATGGGAATGTTAGGCTTAGGCAGCGCCTCACGGAGCCTTTGAATATAGGCTCCATCCTCGTCTCCGTGGAGCTGAATGATATCTATTATACCAGCTTGAGCTAAATTAGCAATAAAGTCAAGCTCGTTATTGACGAAAACGCCTACAGCCTTGATATTGGGGTTCAGCTTGGCCTTCAGCGTCGCCGCCTGCTCAGCAGTTACGGCGCGCTTACTTTTGGCATAAAAAACCATGCCGATGAAGTCAGGCTGCACGCTATTAGCGCACTCAATGTCTTCTGTGCGAGTCAAGCCACAGATTTTTACTTTGGTCATTAGCTTACGCCCTCATTTCCCGCAGCATGGCCGCCGGGTCGCTGCTACGCATCAGTGCCTCGCCCACCAGCACGGCCTGCACTCCCGCGGCCTTGAGCCCAGCGCAATCGCTGGCCTTGGTAATGCCGCTTTCGGCGACGAAGATTTTATCCTGCGGGATTTGCTCCCGCAGCCGCAGACTGTTCAGCGGATTGACGCTGAAATCCTTCAGGTTGCGGTTGTTCACGCCGATGATGCCAGCGCCGGCCGTAAGGGCGGCGCCAACCTCATCGGCATCATGTGCTTCTACCAAAGCGCTCATACCAAGCTCGTGGGCTTGGCACAGGTACTCGGCCAGCTGAGCCGGGCTGAGCAGGCTGCATATGAGCAGCACTGCGTCGGCCCCCAGGCACTTGGCCTCGTAAATTTGGTAGGCATCGACGGTGAAGTCCTTGCGCAGGATGGGCAGCTCCACCGCTGCCCGTACCTGGCGCAGGTACTCGTCGCTGCCGAGGAAGAACCGCGGCTCCGTCAGGCAGGAGATGGCGGCGGCGCCGCCCTCTTCATACTGACGGGCCTTGGTCAGGTAGAGGCCCTCGAAGCCAGGGGCGATGAGCCCCTTGGAGGGCGAGGCCTGCTTTAATTCTGCAATTACACTCAACCCCGGAGCAGCTAAGGCTGCTTGAAAGTCTTTACCAGCGGGCCTTCCTTCAGCCTCATCCCGTACTGCATAAAGACTTTTTTGTTCCTTTAAGCGCTTCACTCTCAGCTTAGTGTAATCTGCAATATCGTCTAATATCATGTCAATGTATCCTTTAACTTAGTTTCTTCTTAACGCATTCTATTTTAAGCATTTCACTTTAAGCATTGCGTGCCTCGTCCTTGCTCGGCACCCTGCTTATTTATTGCTTACCTCGATGAATTTCTCCAGCGTTGCCAAGGCCTTGCCGCTGTCGATAATTTCTGCTGCCAGCTTGATGCCATCGGCAAGGCTCTCAGCCTTGCCACCGATGTAGAGCGCTGCACCAGCGTTCATCAGCACTGCATTGCGCTTGTGGCCTTGCACGCCACTTAAAATCGCTCTGGTAATCTTAGCATTCTGCTCCGGCAGACCGCCCAGTAAATCGGCCTTGGTGCAGCGCTCGAAGCCAAAGTCCTCCGGCTTAATCACATAATTTTTCATCCAGCCGTCCTTGAATTCGCACACGGTGGTGGGTGCGCTGAGGGAAATCTCGTCCAGCTTGTCCTGTCCATAGACAACCATGCCGCGCTTTACGCCCAAATTAATCAATACCTGAGCCAGAGGCTGTACTAAATACTCGTCATACACGCCCAAAAGCTGCAGCTTGGGGCTGCCGGGGTTGGTCAAGGGGCCTAAGATGTTGAACACGGTGCGGATGCCCAGCTCCTTACGGATGGGGCCTACGTACTTCATAGAAGTGTGGTATTTTTGAGCGAAGAAGAAGCACATGCCTACTTCTTTTAGGAGCTCCACGCATTTTTCCGGATCCTGCTGGATGTTTACGCCCAGGGCTTCAAGGCAATCAGCGGTGCCGCATTTGGAGGAGGCAGCGCGGTTGCCGTGCTTAGCCACCTTCATGCCGCCGGCTGCTGCCACCAGCGCAGAGGTGGTGGAAATGTTGAAGCTGTTGGCGTTGTCGCCGCCGGTGCCCACGATTTCAAAGACATCCATGCCGGTTTCGCATTTGGTAGCGTGGTCGCGCATGGCGGCGGCGCAGCCAGCGATTTCGTCGGTGGTTTCAGCGGTGGTGCTCTTGGTG
Source organism: Phascolarctobacterium sp. (assembly GCA_034086985.1). Classification (GTDB taxonomy): domain Bacteria; phylum Bacillota; class Negativicutes; order Acidaminococcales; family Acidaminococcaceae; genus Phascolarctobacterium_A. The sequence goes on along the minus strand of JAXDZG010000002.1, from coordinate 103,903 downwards.
GACAGGGCGGCCAGGAAGGCGGCGTTTTGGGTGGCGCTGGTCTCGCCGCTCATAATCTCGTTAATTACCGCATAGGCCTCGTCATAGGTCAAATCCTTTTTATCTACGATTTTTACAATTGCTTCCTTAATCATGTTTATCTCTCCCTTATTAAAAACAGTAATTTTTATATTTTTCAGCTTGACCAGTGTCCCGCATTCTTTACGGGATAACAAGCCTTATAAACTTAAGAAATTTTTGAGAATGGTTCTGCCCTCAGGTGTCATGATGGACTCGGGATGGAACTGTACGCCATAGACCTTGTATTCCTTGTGCTGCAGGGCCATAATCTCGTGCTTGGCCGTCTCGGCAATCACCTCAAGGCACTGAGGCAAGCTCTCTGGCTCCACAATCAAGGAGTGATAGCGAGCGGCTTGGAAGCCGTTTTCCATGCCTGCTAGGAGTGGACTCTCCTTTAAGATATACACCTTATCGCTCTTGCCATGGACGATTTCCGGTGCATGCACTACCTTACCGCCGAAGGCTTCACCTATGGCCTGATGGCCGAGGCATACGCCCAAGATGGGATATTTCCCGCTGAGGCGCTTAATCACCTCTAGGCAGATGCCTGCTTGCTGGGGATTGCCCGGACCCGGGGAAATAATAATGTGGTCGGGGTTTAGCGCTTCTATCTCAGTAATGGTGATTTTATCATTGCGTACAACCTTGATATCCGGGTTAATTTCGCCGATGAGCTGGTACAGATTATGAGTAAAGCTGTCATAATTGTCGATAATTAAAATCATGTTTTACTCCTCCTCTGCCGTCATGCGCAGGGCGTTCATGCAGGCCCCGGCCTTATTCACTGTCTCTTGGAATTCATTGTCTACCACGCTGTCAAAGACGATGCCGCCACCAGCTTGGATGTAGACCCTATCGCCCTTCTTCACCATGGTGCGGATGGTAATGCAGATGTCCATGTTGCCACCGAAGTCCAGATAGCCCATGCCACCGCCGTAGATACCACGGCGCTCCGGCTCCAGCTCGTCGATAATCTCGCAGGCTCTAATCTTTGGTGCACCGCTAAGAGTACCGGCGGGAAATACTGCTCTCAGCGCATCCAGCGCATCCTTATCCTCACTGAGCTGGCCTGTCACCTTGCTGGTGATGTGCATCACATGGCTGAAGCGCTTGATGGCCTTGTAGTCGCTGACTTTCACGGTACCGAAGTCACAGACACGCCCCACATCGTTGCGGCCTAGGTCCACCAGCATATTGTGCTCGGCGGTTTCCTTTTCATCGGCCAGAAGCTCCGCTTCCAGTGCCAAGTCCTCTTCTAAGGTCTTGCCACGCCGTCTGGTGCCTGCAATGGGCATGCTAATGACCTTGCGTCCCACTACCTTGAGCAGCGTCTCCGGAGAGCTACCGGCGATTTCCACATCATCATTATGCATGAAAACCATGTATTGGCTGGGGTTGGTGGTTCTTAAATAACGATAAGCGCTGAATAAGTCCTGATCATAGGTGGCGCTGAATTTTTGTGCATACACAATTTGGAAGGCATCGCCGTTTTTGATGTATTCCTTGCATTTGAGGATGTTGGCATTATATTGCTCTCGACTTTGGTTGCTGGTAAATTTACCCAGCTTCGCTCTCGGCGGATTGAAGGGTTGGATGGGCATGAGCAGCATTTTTTCCATGGCCGCTATTTCCCGCTCCGCCCTAGCGTAGTTCACTTCTACGTTGTCGGTCTTCACATTGGCAATCAAGAAGATTTTTTGCTTCAGATGATCAAAGGCGATAAGCTTATCGAAAAGCATCAAGTCCACATCGGCGAAATCCGCCTTGCGCTCCTTGTTGACCTTCATATCGGGCTCGCAGTAGCGCATGAAGTCGAAGCCGAAGGTACCTACCAGGCCGCCGGTGAAATTGGGCAGACCCTCGATTTGAGGAGCCTTGTACTCGGCCAGAATATTGCGGATGCAATTCAGGGGATCCTTTTCCTGATACTTCACCGCTGCGCCGCTGATGATTTCCGCATTGCCATCGGTAATCTTTAGCCGCAGCACCGGGTCATAGCCCACGAAGGAGTAGCGAGCCCAGTGCTCACCGCCCTCGATACTTTCTAAAAGAAAATAGGTGCGGCTGCTGCGCCGTACATTATCCAGGAAGGCCAGGGGCGTCAGCATATCGGCCAAGCATTCCTTAGCCACGGGCACGGCCTTGTACTCCTGGCCATAAGCCTTGACCTGCTCCAAAGTCAAATTCAACATCTTGTCACCTCGTATTACTACAATAAAAAAGACCCGTCCTCGAACATATCAAGGACAGGCCATACTATACATATACCTGCGGTACCACCTTGTTTCGCTACTTGTAGCGCACTCTAGCAGGATGCCATCACATCCCTCGCCCCTAACGCAGGCGTTACGTTGCAGAATACTCTCAAGCCTAAGAACCCTAAAGCTCGATTTGACTGCACCCTCAATGGTCCATTTGTCGGTCTGCATCTCTACCCGGCTTTCAGCTCCCCGGACTCTCTGTAAGCGCATCTACCGATTTGATCTCCATCTCAACGGTTTGTGGTCTTTTTTGAAGTTGTGCCTATTGTACTACCACTTCTAGTGGGCGTCAACTATTTTTTACAAAATACTTATAGCTTTTTGTAAATCGTTTATTTGTGTAAAGCAGTTTACAAAATTTGTGTGCTTTTGCCTTACAAGCCTGTTTCAAACGCTTTCATCAAGGCATAAGAAAACCCCCGTAGCATATACTACGAGGGTTTCTGTGTTCTCACAAGTTGTCAGGAAGTGAGTAATATCTTGTTGGTCAAATAATTGGCTTTAAATTATTTCTTTTCGATGAGCTTCAGGGGTGCAGAAACCTTAGCTTCAACCTTTTCGCCCTTAGCAGCTTTAACAGCTACTTCCAAACCTTGCTTGCCCATTACTTCCGGTTGTTGAGCGATGGTTGCGCTCATGGTGCCGTTTTCTACAGCCTTTACGCCGTCAGCGGTGCCGTCAAAGCCAACGATGAAGATCTTTTTGCCTGCGGATTTAGCAGCTTCGATAGCGCCCAGAGCCATTTCGTCGTTATGAGCGAAGATAGCCTTTACATCCGGGTTAGCTTGCAGCATGTTTTCAGCTACGGTCAAGCCCTTGGAACGGTCGAAATCAGCGGATTGCTTAGCAACAACGGTCAGCTTGCTGTCAGCCAGCTTGTGGAAGCCTTGGCCACGTTCACGAGTAGCGGATGCGCCGGGGATACCTTCCAATTCAGCAACCTTTACCTTTTCGCCCAGCTTTTTGATAATGTATTCAGCAGCCATTTCGCCGCCCTTTACGTTATCAGATGCAACCAGGGATACTACCTTACCAGCGTCAGCGCTGCGGTCCAGGCATACTACGGGGATATTAGCCTTGTTAGCAGCCTTTACAGAGGTGGAGATAGCAGCGGAGTCAACAGGGTTAACCAGCAGCACGCTGATGTTGGATTGCAGCAGGTCAGCAATGTCGTTAGCTTGCTTAGCGGGGTCGTTTTGTGCGTCAACGATTTTTACATTAACGCCCATTTCCTTAGCCTTAGCTTGCACGCCTTTAGCCAGGTCTACGAAGAAGGGGTTGTTTTGGGTGGATACGGCAAAGCCAACGGTGATTTTCTTAGCGCCGTCCTTAGCAGCATCCTTCTTGTCGCCGCCACCGCAGCCAACAATCATCATAGCCATAGCTACGATTAAAGAGAGTACTAAAAGAAGTTTTTTCATTGGGAAGATTCCTCCTAAAATAAATTAAGACTTTTTGCGGTCCATGAGGACTGCCAGCAAAATTACAATACCTTTGACAACTTGTTGGTAGAAGCTGGATACGTTTAAGATATTCAGGCCGTTATTCAAGGTGCCGATGATGAGGGCGCCGATGATGGTGCCCACAATGCGGCCCTTGCCGCCGCTCAGGCTGGTACCGCCCAGCACTACAGCTGCGATAGCGTCCAGCTCATAGCCGGTGCCGGCGGTGGGCTGAGCACTGTTCAGACGGCTGGTGAGGATGGCGCCTGCCATACCGCAAAGGAAGCCTGTAATAGTATAAGCGAAAATTTTGATGCGGTCAATCTTAATACCGGCAATAAAGGAAACTTTTTCGTTGCCGCCTACAGCGTAGGTTTTGCGACCAAGCGTAGTCTTGTGCAAAATGAAGTAGGACACAGCGAACATCAAAAGCATCATGAGGGCCGGTACGGGCAATCCTAAAAAGAAGCCTTGGCCAAAGCCGTGGAAGGCTTCGCTTTCCGTTAAGCTGCTGATGGGGTTACCATTGGTATAAACCAAAGTCAGACCGCGGAAAATGGTCATGGTGGCCAAGGTCGCAATAAAGGGAGCTACCTTGCCCTTGGTGATGATCACACCGTTCACAGAGCCAAGCACGGCGCCGATTAAGCAGGCCAGTACAATGCCCAAAATGGGGTCCATGCCACCCTTAATAAAGCTACCCATGAGCACGGAGCTCAAGGCTAGAATACTGCCTACGGACAAATCAATGCCGCCGGTTAAAATGACGAAGGTCATACCAAAGGAAATCAGCGCATTGATGGAAACCTGACGCAGCAGATTTTTTAAATTGCTAGGCTCGATAAAGCTGCTGTTCAAGCAGGAAATAACTGCAAACAGCGCTACCAGTCCGATGACGGAACCGGATTTTTTTAACATTGCTTTCATATTCATTTTTTATTGCCCTCCCGTTGCCAAGGCCATTATTTTTTCTTGATCTGCTTCGTCATGGAGCAGCTCACCGGCAATGCGTCCCTCATGGATAACCATGATGCGGTCGCTCATGCCCAAAACCTCCGGCAGCTCGGAGGAAACCATAATAATGGAAACACCACTGGCCGTCAGCTCATTCATAAGCTCATAAATATCGCGCTTGGCACCCACATCGATGCCGCGGGTGGGCTCGTCCATGATGATAATGTCGGGCTTTTTGCCGACCCATTTAGCGATAACTACCTTTTGTTGGTTACCGCCGGACAGGGCACCGGCCTCCAAATCAAGATCCTGAGCCTTCACGCCCAGCTTGGAGGCCATTTTGTGGGCAAAATCGTTGAGGCTTTTAAAATTAATGACGCTCTTCTTGGCAAAGCTATCCACACTGGGCAGTGCAATATTGCGCAGGATGGAAAAGTCTAAAATCAAGCCCTCGCTCTTGCGGTTTTCCGTAACAAAGCCGATACCGGCCTTGATAGCGTCTTCGGGCTTCTTGATGACAATGGACTGACCCTTGAGGCTCACCTCACCGCTCTGGCAACCATCTACGCCAAAAATAGCGCGCATGATTTCCGTGCGACCAGCGCCCATGAGGCCAGCTACGCCCAAGATTTCGCCCTTGCGCAGGTTGAAGCTGATGTCCTTGAAAAGACCTGGCTGATGGAAGTTCTTCACCTCCAGCACTACCTCGCCGGGTTTATTGGTGCGAGGGGGATAGAACTCGGTAATGGAGCGGCCTACCATGTCGCGTACGATTTGCTCGCGACCGTAATCAGTAACGGACTTGGTATCCACGGACACCCCATCACGCATGACGGTGACGGTGTCGCACTGGCTAAAAACCTCCTCCATGCGGTGGGAAATATAAACCATGGCCACGCCACGCTTTTTCAGGGAGCGCATTACTTCAAAAAGCTTCTCGGTTTCGCGCTCAGTGAGGGCCGCAGTGGGCTCGTCCATGATGACTACCTTGGCATCCACCAGCAGGTTGCGCACGATTTCCGTCATCTGCTGCTGGCCCACGCTGCACTCCCCTGCTTCTGCGTCCAGGGGCAAATCAATGGCTATTTCCTTGCATTTTTCCTCAGCGATTTGGCGCATTTTTTTGAAGTCCAGCACGCCCCAGGAATTGGCCACACTGTGCATCATGAAAAGATTTTCCAAGATGGTCAAATTGGGCCAAATATTGAGCTCCTGATGGATGAAGGCAATACCGGCAGCCTCAGCCTCCAAGGGATTCTTGAAGCAAACCTCCTTGCCATCCACGAAAATCTGGCCCTGGTCCTGCTTATGAATACCGGTGAGGATGTTCATAAGGGTGGACTTACCGGCACCGTTCTCGCCCATGAGGGCATGGACCTCGCCACTTTTTAATTTTAAATTAACACCCTTCAAAACCTTGTTCGCACCAAAGGCTTTGTGGATGTTTCTCATTTCTATTTCCATTATATCCTTCTCCAGGGCGCGTTATAAAGCATCATCTGCTTCAGAAAGACTCCTAGGAGTATTTTCGATACGCCGTCGTCGGCTTTCTTCGCATCTAATACTTTCTAACGCACCTAATTTTCAGGTAATATTAGAAAAAAACGTTACTGTGCAAAATAATATTTGCGTATGGTGTGATTTCGCCGGTTCTAATCACGCATTTCGCCTTTTTGGTTGCTTCCTTAAAGGCTTCGTGGTTCTCGTCGTAAATCCACTCCTGCTCGGTGAACAAAGCCTGCATAGCAGCGTAAACCTGAGGATTACGCTCCTTCATTTCACTGGCAATCTCTACTTTTTCAATAACCATATGCTTGGCAACCTCGGTAACCACATCCACAAAGGAGGGCATTCCAGGCTTAAGCGCCAAGTCAATTTTCGACACGCCTGCCGGTACGGGCAAGCCACAGTCGCCGATAACGATGGTATCGGTGTGACCCAAGTCAGCCAGCACCTTGGCAATGGAGCTGTTTAACATTCCACCCTTTTGCATTACTCAAGCATCTCCTCTACTTCGTTTAAATAAGGCATACCGCCCTGAGCGCCCAGCTTTTGCACGGACAGCGCTGCTGCCGCGTTGGCAAAGCTGATGCTATCGTACATATTCTTGCCGTTGGCACGAGCCACAGCAAAGGCACCGTTGAAGGTATCGCCAGCGCCAGTGGTGTCCACGGGCTGCACTTTAAAGCCCGATACATTATAAACCTGACCCTTTTCTGCATAGGCTACGCCCTTGCTGCCCAAGGTCATAATCACTTTACCCTGGTTGCGACCTAGGATATCCGCCTTGCCCTCCCCGGCAAAGAGGATGGCAGCCTCGTGCTCGTTGGGAGTAAGGTAGGTTACCTTATCCAAAAGCTCCTGGGGCACCGGAGCCACGGGAGCGGGGTTGAGCAACACGGGCACACCGGCAGCGTAGCATTTTTCGATAACATATGCGTTGGTAGCGGCGGGAATTTCATGCTGCAAAAGCACCATATCCGCCTGCTTGATGGTATCCCAAGCCTCGTCGATAAGCGCCGGGGATACTAAATCGTTAGCGGCCTTGATAACGATAATGCTATTATCGTTTTCGGCCACCGTGATGTGGGCAGTGCCGCTGTTTTCACCGGCCAGCACCTTCACATAGGTGGCGTCCACATTATTTTCCTTGAGCGCCTTTTGCACCAACTGACCATAGACATCGTCGCCGATGCAGCCCACCATGCTTACCTCCGCACCTAAGCGGGCGGCAGCCACAGCCTGGTTGGCACCCTTGCCACCGGGGTTTACAGTGAGGCGCTTGCCAAAAATGGTCTCGCCAGGCTTGGCCCAGCGGTCGCACTCCACTGTAATATCGATATTACAGCTACCTACTACAACAATTTTAGCCATGATTTTTACCTCATTAATTAAAGTTTAGGACTTGAGGACTTGCAAATTTTCTCCGCCTCGCAAGCTCGGCACCTCCCCTTAAAGTTTTTTAAGGGGAGAAGGCTCACTTCAAGCGATTCTCTCAAGCAGCGCCTCATACTCGGCGCTGATGAAGCTTGGCTCTAGCAAATCCTGCAAAAAGCGCACCTGCTTTTTGCTGCTCTTGGGCAGCGTACGCTGCCAATAACGGATGGCCAGCTGCAGCAGCAACATGAGCTGCTGCTTTTTAAGCTGGTCATCTCCTGCCAGCTGCCATAAATATTGGTACCACTGGCGGAAGATATCCATATCGTCCTGCATGGAAGTGCGAGCAATAGTCGTTACCAAATCACGCACCGTGCGCAGCGCCAGCTTGAGCGCAGCAGCTCGCTGCTGCTCGGTCAAGGGCTTGCGGTGCGCCTGTAACTCCGCTTGCTGGTAACGTTGTGCGTCGCGCTTTGCGCGCCGCACCAGCACCACTAGCAGCAGCACCAGCTCCCCATACGCCTCGCAGGCCTTGGCGAAGCCATCCCAGCGAGCGTACACCGTAAAATGCAAGGAGAGCTGTGCCAAAAGCCGCTGCCAAGCATCCAAGCTCTGGCAGCGCAGGACGCGCCAGGCCAGTAAGCGCAGCAGCCACCTAGCCTCCTGCTGCCAACCACGGCGCACCATGCGGGCAGCCATGTTGAGCAGCTCCTTTTCTAGTGCTTGGGCCTCCGTGCTAGAGCCTGTGGCTCTAAACCACTGACGCACTAAGCTTGTAAGCGCTACACGCATATTTTCTAAACGATGGTCACAGCAGGCAAAGCACCAGGTCTCTAAAAGACTGGCCCCTTCCTCTGCCAGCTCTGCTTTCGCAAAGACTGCTTTAAGCCGCTTTTTACTCGCCTCTAACCAATGTAAGGCCATTAACTCTTGCTCCTTGCGTAAAGCAGCAAGCAGGGCCAGCTTTATGAGAGCAAGAAACTCTTTATCCTCCTGTACTACCAAAATCTTCTCAAAAGTAGCCTGGGCTGCCTCAAGCTTATTTTGGCGTACGGCAAGACAAACCTCTAAAGCCAAGGATTCATCCATACCACAAACAGCATCAAGAGCATCCATAGCCTTACAGATTAATATCGCCTTCGTAAACGTCGCCGCTGACCGGGTCCACCGTTACCAGCGCGCCGTCAGGCAAGGTGCTCACAGCACGAGCTGCGCCGACAATGACGGGCAGACCGCAGGTGATGCCCACAATAGCAGTGGAGGAGGTCAGGCCGCCTTCCTCGGCGATAATGGCAGCTGCCTTGCTAGAAGCTGCCGGTACAAATTCATCGTTGAGCACGTCCACAACCAGAACGTCGCCCTTTTGTAATTTATTGGCAAAATCAGCACTGGTGCTGCAAATGCACAGCTTACCGGTGACGCTGCGGCGACCGATACCAGTACCACTTAAAAGCTTATTTCCCACAGTAACCACCTTAATCAAATTCGTACTACCGGGAGTGCCAATGGGCACACCGGCTGTAATCACAACGGAGGAGCCATCGCTGATGGCACCATTATGCAGTGCACATTGCAGGCTCAGCTCGATCATCTCGTCAGTATTGGTGCTATAGGGCCCTAAAATAGGCTCCACACCCCAATACAGCTGCATCATACGCACGCTCTTTTCCACACGGGACATAGCCACAACCTGGGACCAGGGCTTATATTTAGCAATCATGCGGGCCGTAAAGCCGGACTCAGTAATAGTTAAAATAGCGTTGGCGCGAATTTCTGTAGCAATCTGCACCGTAGCATGGCTAATGGCGTCCGTAGAATGAATGCGCTCTGCCAGACCCTTCTTGCGGAACAAAGCAATATAATCCAAGGATTTTTCCGTGCGCTCTGCAATCTTGGCCATGGTCTGCACTGCCTCCAAGGGATATTTTCCGGAAGCAGTCTCACCGCTGAGCATGATAACATCACTGCCATCATAAATAGCGTTGGCCACATCACTAGCCTCGGCTCGGGTCGCGCGATAGCTATTCATCATGCTCTCCAGCATTTGGGTGGCGGTGATAACGGGCTTGCCAGCCTTGTTGCAGCGGGAAATAATCTCCTTTTGCACAATGGGCACATCCTCCGTAGGAATCTCCACGCCCAGATCTCCACGGGCTACCATGACGCCGTCGGAGACATTGATAATCTCGTCAATATTCTTCACACCGGCTTCATTTTCAATCTTGGAAATGATGCCCATGTGATAGCCATTTTCCTCCAGCACCTTGCGAATGGCGATAACATCATCCGCCTTTTGCACGAAGGAAGCGGCCACATAATCCATATCGTTTTTAGCTGCGAAGAGAATGTCGGATTTATCCTGCTCGGACAGGAAGGGCAGCTTCAGCTCGATGCCGGGGCAGGCCACGCGCTTGCGGGAGCTGAGCTCGCCACCGTTCACTACTATGGTATGAATTTCGCAGCCCTCGATGGCAGTTACCTTTAAGGAAAGCAGGCCGTCAGCCAAAAGAATGCTGCTGCCCACAGTAAGCTCCTCAGGCAGACCTGCGTAGTTCACATGAGCCTTATGCTCGTCTCCCAAATAATCTGCCGTAGTCAGGGTGAACTCATCACCCTCGCTGAGCTGTACCTTGTTATCCTTGAACATGCCGAGGCGCATCTCAGGGCCCTTAGTATCGGCAATGGTAGCAATAACCTTACCTGCCCTGGCAGCAGCCTGGCGCACTAGGCTTAGACGCTTGCCATGGTCCTCGTGATTGCCATGAGAAAAGTTAAAGCGGGCTAAATCCATACCGGACTGCATCATTTGGGTCAGCAAGGACACATCATCAGTGGCAGGACCCATGGTACAAATAATTTTTGTTTTTTTCATCAGAACCGAACCCCCTCAGCACTGAAATTTATGTTCACACAAAACCTCATAAGCGTCCTCCGCCTCGGAGACGGGCACGCAGATTTCAAAAGCCTTATTATGCTTGCCGCCGGAGCTTTTGACCTTTACCAAAAAGCCACTTTCCGTCAGCAGCTGCTGAATACGTTGAGCTTGTGCTTCAGTTGGAGCGATATATAATACCTTCCACATAGTAAAACTCCTATTGGGAACCTTTTCCCTTTTTTCTGTATTGAAAATGATAAATATTTTAAATATTAAATATTTATCTCTTGAACAACGCTAGAGGCATCCTAAAAATAGAACGCCTCTAGTGAATGGAATGATATTAGTTAAACTTATTCTTTGTAAGCTTTAATTTTTTCGATGAGCTTGGGCAGGATTACATTAACATCGCCCACGATGCCATAATGAGCTACAGTAAAGATGGGTGCAGTAGCGTCCTTATTGATGGCGATGATAACGTCGGATTCCTTCATGCCGGAAATATGCTGTACAGCGCCGCTGATACCGCAGGCAAAATAGATGTGCGGAGTAACTGTCTTACCGGATTGGCCAACCTGTTGGGAATGAGCCATCCAGCCAGCGTCGATAACAGCACGAGAGCCTGCTACAGCGCCCTTTTCAAAAAGGCCTGCCAGCTCTGCCAGCTTGTCAAAGTTTTCTTGAGTGCCCATGCCACGGCCACCAGCTGCGATAACCTCGGCGTCCTCCAGCTTAATGGAGTTGCTGCCTGCGTTGGGAACCTTCTTCAGGATTTCTACTTTATTTTCTACTCTGTCCACCGGAGTGAAGGCAATTACCTCACCGGTACGGCTTGCATCGGGCTCCAAGGGCTTGAATACCTTCGGACGCACGGTGCCCATTTGCGGACGATGCTCGTCGCAGACGATGGTGGCATAGATGTTGCCGCCCAGTGCAGGACGGGTCCAGGCTACCAAATTATCATCAGTAATATCAACGGCGGTGCAATCAGCGCACAGTCCGGTGTGCAGGCGTGCTGCAATGCGCGGAGCCAAATCGCGACCATCAATGGTTGCGGGCAGCATCAAAGCGGAGGGCTTATAAGCCTCTACCAATTGGCACACTGCATCGGTATATAATTCGGTGTGGTAGTCGGTATATTTATCGCTATCGATTACATATACCTTGTCCGCACCAGCAGCAATCATTTTCGCGGGCAGCTCAGCTACGCCATTGCCAATAATAACTGCGCAGCATTTGTCGCCGGCCTTCTTAGCCAGGCCATTGGCAGCGCCGATGAGCTCGTAGCAAACCGGCAGAGCATCGCCCTTATCCAGCTCGCAAATTACCCACATATCCTTGCCCTCGTTATTAGCAACCTCAGCCTTAGCACTTGCCTCAGGAGCGATAGCCTCAACAGGGCATTCGCCAACGCAAGCGCCGCAGGAAATGCATTGTTCAGGGTCAATCATTGCTTTGCCGTCAACCATGCTGATGGCGCCTACGGGGCAGACCATGGTGCAGGATTCACAGCCGATACATTTATCTCTATCTACTTTCATTGCCATATCATTCACCTCAACGAGTAATAATTTCAGCTTTTACAAGCTTCTCAAACAGCATATCTACAGCTACATCCAAATCTTCCTCAGCAATGATTTCGCTGTGGATTTCCGGCGGAGTCGGGGTGAAGGATTTTCTAACCTTGGTGGGAGAGCCAATCAGACCTACTTGCTCCGGTGCCAAGCCCAAATCCTCAATGGTCCAGGTGGGAATTTTAGCCTTGCGTGCCTTCATTTTACCCTTAATGCTAGCAAAACGGGGCTCCTTTTCAGCGGTGTTTACAGTAACCAGCAAGGGTGCTGCACAAGCCAAGGTTTCGGAATAGTTATCATTTTCACGATAAGCAACAAAACGCTCGTCCACATAATCCAGCTTTAAGGTGCCGGTGATTTGGGGCAAGCCCAAATGCTCAGCGATTTCGGGGCCAACCTGAGCGGTGTCGCCATCCACTGCCTGCTTGCCGCACAGAATCAAATCATAGTCGCCAATCTTTTTAATAGCAGCAGCCAGAGTCAAGCTGGTAGCCAGGGTATCGGAGCCTGCCAAAGCACGGTCACTAATGAGAGCAGCATCATCCGCACCCATAGCCAGAGCTTCCTTCAACACGTCGGTTGCTTGGGGCAGGCCCATGGAAATGCAGGTAACCTTACCACCGAATTTGTCCTTCATAATCAGGGCAGTTTCCAAAGCCTGCATATCGAAGGGGTTCATAATATTTTCAACGCCTTCACGCAGCAGGGTACGAGTTTCCGGATTGAATTTTACCTTCTCAGTATCCGGAGTTTGTTTAATACATACTATAATATTCATTTGCAGCCTCCTTGCAATTGTTATATACACATGACTCTCTATATTGTATCATTTTTCAGTATAGACTTGCAAGTCTATTTCCGCTATTCTTGTATAACCGTTGCATATTTAACATTTTTTAGCTAAAAAAAGCCACTTATTGGACAAAGCAATCCTTACCTAAAATTCTTTCCATGGCTTCCTTAAAGCCCTCGGCCTGACTGTTAACCCAATAATTGGGTGTGGTCTTGACAATTTTACGAGAGCCCATGAGCTTCAGGTAGACGATGTCATTGCCATGAAATTTTTGGAAGGCATTTAAAAGCTCCCTTTGCACCAAGGGATTTTCCAAATAAGCTTCAATCTTCAGCTTGACCTCGCTGGGAATCCTGTTGCTCAGGGGAACTACCCTTTGAGCCACAATTTTGCTTTCACGCTCATCCACGCTGAAGCGCCCTTCAATGGCCACAATGCCATCCTCATGTATTTCCCGCAGACATTCGTGGTACACGCGACTGAAGACAATGACACTGCAGCGTCCTGTGAAATCCTCCAGCGTAAGCAGAGCCATGGTGTCGCCCTTTTTCGTGTTTTTGATGGTGCAGTTGGCAATAATGCCTGCAACCCGCACCAGCTGTCCATCCTTGATGCTTGTCTCACCCACAAATTGATACAGGGGCATATAACGCTCTAAAACCTTGCTATATTCACTTAAGGGATGATCCGTTACATAAAAGCCCAAAAGCTCCTTTTCATCTTGCAAAATAACTGCTTTGGGTAACTCCTCCATAGCCGGAAGCCTAATTTCCGTAGCAGCCAAAGTCTCGGACTCATCAAAAAGTCCAAGCTGCCCTCCGGCCCTGTCCTTTTGCGCCGCAGAGCCCAAATCCGCCACCCTTTCCATCACTTCCAAAAGCTGGGAGCGCTTGGCGCCAAAGGAATCCATAGCACCGCTGCGAATGAGATTTTCCAAAGCACGCTTATTCACAAGGCGCATGCTTACACGGTTACAAAAATCCATCAAGCTGGTAAAGGGCCCATCCTTGGCTCTGGATTTAATAATTTCCTGCACTGCCGCATCGCCCATGCTCTTGATACCGGCCAAGCCAAAACGAATAGCCTTGCCGCCGTGGACGGTGAATTGGTAGCCGCTTTCATTAACATCCGGCGGCAGAATATCAATTTTATCATTGCGGCAGACGGAGATGTACCAGCTCAGCTTATCGCTATCGCCGATAACGCTGTTCAAGAAGGCCGCCATAAACTGGGGTCGCCAGTGAGCCTTTAGATAAGCCGTTTGGTAGGCCACCAGAGCGTAGGCTACAGAGTGGGACTTATTGAAGCCATAGCCCGCAAAATGCTGTAAAAGGGAGAAAATTTGCTGGCTCAGCTGCTCGGGTATATCATGCTCGCGCTTCGCGCCTTCCACAAAGTCCTGGCGCATACTCTCTAGTACGGAAGCCTTCTTCTTGCCCATGGCGCGGCGCATAATATCCGCCTGGCCCAGGGTGAAGCCGGCCAGGGCGGAGGTGATTTGCATTACCTGCTCCTGGTAGAGAATAACGCCGTAGGTATCCTCTAAAATGGGCTCCATCAGGGGATGGAGCACCTGGGCGGTGCGCTGGCCGTGACGGCCGGCGATGAAGTCCTCGGCCATACCCGTGCCCAGGGGGCCGGGGCGGTAGAGAGCTACAAGAGGGATTAAGTCCTCGAAGCTAGTAGGCGCAAGGTCCACCACTAGCTTAGTAATGCCCGCTGATTCCAGCTGGAAGACGCAGGTGGTGTCGCCCCTGCGCAGCATGGCACAGGTAGCCTCATCCTCCAAGGGAATATTGTCTATATCCACCACTTCACCAGTGGTTTCTTTAATAAATTCGATGCAGTCGCCAATAACGGTCAGGGTGCGCAGGCCCAAAAAGTCCATTTTTAAGAGGCCCAGCTCCTCCACCTTATCCTTATCATATTGGGTGATCATGCCATCTGTATCAGCACCCAGCTGCAGGGGCACGTACTCCCGCAGGTCATGGGGCGCAATGATAACGCCTGCAGCGTGGGTACCCGCGTTGCGGGGCAGCCCCTCCACGCTCTTAGACAAATCGATCAGCTGCTTGACCTCAGGCCGTGTCTCGTAGGCTTCACGCAAATCCTTATTATGCAGGGCCTTGTCCAGCGTAATGCCCAGCTCGCGGGGAATCATTTTGGCTATTTCATCCACGGCGCCGTAGCTCATGCCGAGGGCCTTGCCCACGTCACGCACCGCCGCACGGGCCTGCAGCGTACCGAAGGTAATAATCTGCGCTACGCGCTCCTTGCCGTAGCGCTGCACCACATAGTCCAGCACCTCCTGACGGCGCACATAGCAAAAGTCCGTATCAATATCCGGCATGCTGACGCGTTCCGGATTTAAAAAGCGTTCAAAGAGCAAATGGTAGCGCAAAGGCTCCACATTGGTAATGTTGAGCAAATACGCAACCACACTGCCCGCGGCGCTGCCGCGCCCCGGCCCCACAGGGATGCCCTTCTCCCTGCAGAAATTAATAAAATCCCACACAATGAGAAAATAGGCATCGTAGCCCATATCATTGATAATCTTAAGCTCGAAATCCAAACGCTGACGAATTTTATCATCCACATGGGGATAGCGCTTGGGCAACGCTTCCTCGCACAAATGGCGCAGATAGCTGGCTGTGTCAAAGCCCTTGGGCACGGGGAATTCCGGCAAGAGCAAATGACCGAACTCCAGCTGCACATTGCAGCGCTCAGCAATTTTATTAGGATTTGCCAGTGCCTCAGGACAATCCCCAAAGCGCTCCGCCATCTCCTCATAGCTCTTCAAATAAAAGCTATCGTTGGGAAAGCGCATGCGGTCGGGCTCGTCCACTGTGCTTGTAGTCTGGATGCACAGCAAAATATCCTGAGCCGCCGCATCCTCACGCCTTACATAGTGCAAATCGTTAGTAGCCACAAGGCCTAAGTCAAACTCCTTGGCCAGCTGCTTCAGCACCGCCGTAACCTTGTGCTCCTCAGGCAAATCGTGGTCCTGGATTTCTAAAAAATAATTATCCTTGCCAAAGATATCAATATATTCCTGAATGCAGCGCCGTGCGCCCTCCAGATTATCCTGCAAAATCAGCACCGGCAGCTCTCCGGCGATACAAGCGCTGAGGCAAATCAGGCCCTCACTGTGTGCCCTAAGGGCGTCCTTATCTATACGGGGCTTGTAGTAAAAGCCCTCCACCTGACCGATGCTCACCAGCTTCATAAGATTATGGTAGCCAGTTTCGTTTTCCGCTAGCAAAATCAGATGGAACATGCCCCGATTATTTTTTTCAAAATGGGAGCCCGTGGTTAAATAAACCTCGCAGCCTAAAATGGGCTTAATGCCCTGCTTGGTGCATTCCTGATAAAACTCTACCGCGCCATACATAGCACCATGGTCCGTAATGGCCAAGGCGTCCATGCCCAGCTCCTTGGCATAGGCCACCAGCTCGTGAATTTTGGAAGCACCGTCCAGCAGGCTATATTCCGTATGCACATGTAAATGGGTAAATTTATTTTCGCTCATAAGATTTCCTTTATAAAAACTAAACTTTCACGACTGTCCAGAAGGTATTACTCCTCACCTTTTTTGCCCCAGTATAACCCCACCGCCAAGAAAATCAAGTTATAGAACAGCGCGGGGAACAGGCTATTAATCTGCCAGGGGCTGATATGCTTCCAAAAAAGTGCTGCGAAAATGCCTGCACCCATGGCTGCCACACCCATGGAGGCCCGCACCCTGTTGGGGAAAAAGACGCAGAAGGTCAGCGGTAAAAAGATGCCGCTGCCCCTGAGGGCCATGGAGAGATAGTTCCATTCTAGCACAGAAGAATCAAGATGGAAGAAAACGAAGACGATGGCCGAGGCCGCTGCCAAAAGCACGCTAAAGCGGCTGGCCCAAAGCAAATTTACAGAGGTAGCACTGCGCCACAGCTTGCTGATAATATCGCGGCTAATCATGGTACCGATGCCTAGGGCAAGGCCTGCAATGGAGCCCAGGGCTGAAAGCAAGAGGGCTGCTAGGCCAATACCGCCCAGCCAATCAGGCAGATAAGTGGACAAATACAGAGGCAGGGCATCAATGGAATTGATGCCGGGATGGTTCACATGCATGAACATACCAATCATCACAGAGGGCAAGCCCACAGGGATGACGATGCAGGCCGCAGTGACGCAGCCCACGGCTGCGGTCTTGCTATCCTTGGCGCTGAACAGCGCTTGCACATATGTTTGGGTCGAAATAACGCCTACGATCATGGAGCAAAGACTGAAGAGGCCGTCCTCCACCCCGCGGCCGAAAAGGCTGAACCAAGGGTGAGCCGGTAACGCGGCAGCTAGGCCGGCACTGCCACCCATATTTAAAAAGGCCAAAACACCGCCTACAAAAATACTGGCGAAAATTAACACAATCTTGATGATGCCGGCCATGCCGCTGCCGCTGATGCCGCCGAAGAAGACGAAGCCTGCGGTAATAAGCAGAATGAGCACGGCGGAAACATACAGGTTGACGCCGAAAATACCAGCTACCAAATGCAAAGCAGTTAAAGTACTAGCTACAATGCTAAAGAAAATGCCGGCGCAGGAGCTTACAGTAGCAAGCCAGCCCGCTGGCTTGCCGTAATTGGTGACGAGAAACTCCGCTACTGTAGTTAATCCGCTAGCACGCAGGGGCTTGGCATAAAAAAGCGCCATGATAAGCAGCGCGATGCCACTGCCCAGGGTGAACCACCAGGCGGTGAGGCCCAGCTTGAAGCCCAGCTGGGCCGTACCGACGGTGGCTGCACCGCCCACGATGGTGCCGATAATGCTGCCGGCCACAAGGCCTACACCGGCGCTGCGCCCGCCGACGTTATAGTCGTCGGCGGATTTGATGCGCCGGGAGGCGATGATGCCGGGCAACATGGTCAGCACCAGCGTCAATACCAAGCTAACTAAATGAACCATGGATAATTTCATACTAAAACACCTCTATCTAGAAATTTTATTTGCCGTTTATCTAAGCAGATAAAATTGTTCGCCCTTTATTGATAAGTATAACACAGTTGGGGATGAGAAAAAAGAAAGGCGGCGAAAAAAGCCACCTTGATTTCTTATTTTGCCCATATTTTTCACTAATCTGTTAAGATGTATACACATATTCTTGTCTTAAAAACTTGCAGTTTGGCGAGTTTTTAGGTATAATATAAAGTATACCAATTTATCAATTAGTGTATGCTTTTTGGGAGGATGAATATGAGTCGTTTAAAAATCGCAACACCTGACCAAGCCCAACTGACGGTCGAACGCTTATATAAAGACCTAGAGCGACACATCATCGCCAGCCCTCCGGGACTGTGCCCTGTTGACCTGCAGCTCTCTTTCTTAAAGGTTTGCCACGCTCAAACCTGTGGCAAATGTGTTCCCTGTCGCGTTGGTCTGGCCCAATTACAAAATTTAATGGAAGACGTACTCGATGGTAAAGCTACCATGGAGACACTGGATTTAATCCAAAGCACTGCGGAAAACGTAGCTAATAGTGCTGACTGCGCTATCGGCTTCGAGGCAGCCAAAATGGTGCTGGCTGGCTTAGAAGGCTTCCGCGAAGACTATATTAACCACATAAAAAAGGGCAAATGCTCCGTGCATCTGCATCAATCCATTCCCTGCGTGGCTCTGTGCCCTGCTCAGGTGGATATTCCCGGCTATATCGCTTTAGTAGGCGCTGGTCGTTACGCTGATGCTGTGAAGCTTATCCGCAAGGATAATCCCTTCCCCACTGCCTGCGGCCTTATTTGCGAGCATCCCTGCGAGTCCCGCTGCCGCCGCAACATGATTGATGCTGCCATCAATATTCGCGGCTTAAAGCGCATGGCTGTGGACAATGCTCCCAGCAATACTGTGCCCGTACCCGAAAAGGAAAAATCCACCGGCAAGCGCATTGCTATTATCGGCGGCGGCCCCAGTGGTCTTTCCGCTGCATATTATCTGGAGCTCATGGGTCACCATGCAGTAGTATTTGAAGAAAAGAGCAAGCTCGGCGGCATGCTGCGCTACGGCATCCCCGCTTATCGCTTCCCCCGCGAACGCTTGCAGGAGGACCTTGACGCCATTCTCTCCACCGGCGTGGAGGTGCATTTAAACAGCCGCGTTGGTAATGGCGAGGGTGAAATCCCCTTCGAAAAGCTGCGCTCTGAATTTGACGCTGTTTATATTGCCATCGGCGCTCATACTGATAAAAAAATTGGCATTCCCGGCGAGGATTCCCAGGGCGTTATCAGCGCTGTAGAAATGCTCCGTGAAATCGGCGAGGAAAGAATGCCTGACTTTAAGGATAAAACCGTTGTTGTCATCGGCGGTGGCAACGTAGCCATGGACTGCACCCGCAGCTCCATTCGCTTAGGCGCGAAAAAGGTTATCATTGCTTATCGTCGTCGTCAGGACGATATGACCGCTCTGCCCGAGGAAATCGAGGGCGCTATTGCCGAGGGCGCTGAGCTCTACGGTCTGAAGGCTCCCCATCATATTGAAGCCGACGCTAACGGCAAGGTGGCCGCCCTGTGGGTAGAGCCCCAAATCATCGGTCCCATCGACGCCTGGGGTCGCGCTCGTCCCATCCATGCGGATGTGGATTTGCAGCGCATTCCCTGCGACATTATCGTAGTGGCTATCGGCCAAGGCATTATGCTGCGTCCCTTTGAAGAGGCCGGCATTAAGATTAAGCGCGGTACCATCTCCGCTCTGTCCAGCAGTGAATTGGCCAATAACGAGGGCGTTTTTGCCGGCGGTGACTGCGTAACCGGTCCTGCCACCGTTATCCGTGCTATCGCAGCCGGTAAGGTTGCTGCAGCCAATATCGATGAATATTTAGGCTATGAGCACATCATTACCTGTGATGTAGAAATTCCCGACCCCTCCATTGATGACAAGCGTCCTTGCGGTCGTATCCAGCTCACCGAGAAGGAAGCTGGCGAGCGCAAGAAAACCTTTGCGCCCATGGAATGCGGTATGACAGTTCAGGAGGCTTGCCAAGAGGCCGGTCGCTGCCTGCGCTGCGATAAATTTGGCTTTAGTACCTTGAAAGGAGGCAGAACCTTAAAATGGTAAACCTGACTATTGACGGCTTAAAAGTTTCCGTTCCCGAGGGCACTACAATTATGCAGGCCGCTGCCACCGTTGGTATTGATATTCCCCGTCTGTGCTTTTTAAAGGACATCAATGAAATCAGTGCCTGCAAGGTTTGCGTTGTAGAAATCCAAGGACAAAATCGTGTGGTCACCTCCTGTACCACCCCCGTACAGGAAGGACTCGTTGTCTATACTAATTCCCCCAAGGCTCGCAGTGTACGCCGCACCAATGTGGAGCTGATTCTCTCCCAGCATGATTGCCTGTGTGCAACCTGTGTGCGCAGCGGTAACTGCAGCCTGCAAAAGCTGTCCAATGATTTGGGCATTTTCGATATTCCCTTTGAGCGCGATGTAGTGGATACTCCCTGGAACCAAAACTTCCCCCTTATTCGCGACTCCAAAAAATGCATTAAGTGCATGCGCTGCGTGCAAATCTGCGATAAAGTGCAGGATTTGCATATTTGGGATGTGCAAAACACCGGCTCCCGCACCACTGTGGACGTGGCCGGAAATATGTGCATCGAGGACTCCAACTGCAGTCTCTGTGGTCAATGCATCACCCACTGCCCCGTTGGCGCTCTGAAGGAGCGCAATGATGTTCCCAAGGTTTATGAAGCGCTGGCAGATTCTACCAAGATCACTGCTGTCCAGGTTGCGCCTGCAGTGCGCACTGCCTGGGCCGAAGCCTTTAATATGCCGGAAGAAATGGCCACCGAGGGCCGCATGGCTGCCGCCCTGCGTCGCATCGGCTTCGACTATGTTTTCGACACCAGCTTCGCTGCGGACGTAACCATTATGGAGGAGGCTAACGAGCTTCTGGAGCGCTTGCAAGACCCTGAAGGCTATCGTTGGCCCATGTTCACCTCCTGCTGCCCCGGCTGGGTCAGCTATGTGACCAAAAAATACCCTGCGTTCGTGCCCAACCTGTCCACCACTAAATCTCCCCAACAGATTTTTGGCGCTATTTTGAAATCCTACTTCGCCGAGAAGAAGGGCCTGAAGCCCAAGGAAATCTGCTCCATTTCCGTAATGCCCTGCGTTTCCAAGAAACGCGAGGCAGCCCTGCTCTCCATGCGTAGCAGCGGTACCCACGATATCGACATCGTTTTGACTACCCGCGAGTTCGTGCGTCTGCTTAAGGCCGAGCATATCAACCCTGCTACATTGCCTGAGGAAGAGTTCGATAATCCTTTGGGCAAGAGCACCGGCGCCGGCGTTATCTTTGGCGCTACCGGCGGCGTTATGGAAGCAGCGCTGCGTACTGCGTACTTCGCCATGACCGGCGAAGAAGCGCCAGCAGACGCCTTCGTAGATGTGCGCGGTGAGAAGGGCCGCAAGGTGCGCGAGTTTACCATCGCAGGGAAAACCCTGCGTACCTGCACCGTCAGCGGCCTTGGTAATGCCGGACGCCTCATCGAGGATTTGCAGGCCGGTAAGGTGCATTATGACTTCGTAGAAGTCATGGCCTGCCCCGGCGGCTGCGTGGGCGGCGGCGGCCAGCCCATTCATGACGGCCAGGAACGTGCCGGCATGTTGGGCAAGAAGCTGTACAAGCTGGACGACGAGCGCAAGCTGCGTCAATCTCACAACAACCCCGACGTGGTAACGCTGTATAGCGAGTATCTTGAGAAGCCCCTCAGCGAGCGCGCTGAGCGCCTCCTCCACTCCAACCACGTGAAGGAGAAGAACTATCTCGTATAATTTAACATAACAAACAGCAAACCCCTAAGGTGAGGCTCAAAACCTTACTTTAGGGGTTATTCTTTATTAAACTTAGTAAATTAGTACATCAGTAAGTCTGCATGGCACATTAGCAATCAGCCGTTCGCGACGAATTTTTAGTGCAAAGCTTTTTATAGAAATACCACGAACGTAGCATAGTTATGCAGGAAACAGTCCTAGCAGGGGTACGCGAATTTCGTGGGGTTCAATTGGCCTCTGCGGGGTACTATTTGTCTCGCAGAACAATTTACTTTTTCGAACCCTTGAGGCCATTGTACCAAGCCACTCATTCGCTAAAATTCGTAGCTCGCTTGCTGATTTGCTAATGTGCCAATCTACTTATTAACAAAAATCCACATGCACCAATTATTTGGCCCATTTACGCGGCTGATTGCTAATGTGCCTTCACTTTACTTATTTACACAAATCCACAGGCACTAACGCTCTCAAACCATTGCTGCATGCGAATTCGTCTGCTTGCACTCTAAACACATCCGCCAAAAGCTTTGAGGTCACTATCTCCTTCGGCTCACCGCAGGTCACTAAGCGCCCTGACTTAATCACCGCCACATAATCAGCGTACTGAATGGCGTGATTAAGCTCGTGAATAACCATCACTACCGTCAAGCCTAACTCACGATTAAGCTTCACCAAAAGCTGCATAACCTCCAGCTGATGGCAAATATCGAGATAGGTCGTAGGCTCGTCCAAAAGCAACACCTGGGGACGCTGAGCCAAGGCCATAGCAATCCAAGCTCGCTGCCGCTCGCCACCACTCAAGGTGTGCAAAAGGCGATGCCTCATGCTAGTCATATTGGTCTGCTCCAAAGCCCACTCCACATGCTTGGCATCATCCTTGTCCCCGCGCCCTAAAAAGCCTCGATGAGGAAAACGCCCCATCTCCACCAAATCCTGCACCGTCAAATCCGTCGGTGCCGTGGGCGCTTGGGTCAAAATCGCCAAGCATTGAGCGAACTCCCGATGGCTGAAAGCCTTAATATCCTTGCCCTTAAAGGTAATACTCCCCTTCTCCACGGGCCAAATGCGGGAGATAGCCTTCAAGGTCGTGCTTTTGCCACAGCCATTGGGGCCGATAATCGCTGTAATTTTGCCCTCAGGAATTTCCAAGGAAAGATCATGCACAATGATCTTTTTATTGATGCCCACATCAATATTATGGGCTGCCAAAATCGCTGTCATCAGATCTCCCTCCTTAACAAAAACAGAAAGAAGGGTGCGCCTAAAAAGGCCATAATAATGCCCACGGGCAGCTCAATAGGCGCAAAAATCACGCGAGCAAAGGTATCGCTCAGCGTCACAATAGCCACGCCTAATAGCGCCGCTGCAGGTAGCAAATAACGGTAGTCACTGCCGATTAAAAGCCTAGCAGCATGGGGTACAACGAGGCCTACAAAGCCCAACAGCCCTACAACACTAACTGCGCTAGCTGCCAAAAGTGCCGCAATAGCCGTCATAATAATGCGGGTTACCTCCACATTCACGCCCAGGCCGCGAGCCATTTCGTCGCCCAGCTGCAGGATGTTCAAATAAGACGCACTAGCCAAGGCCAAGACTAAGCCGATGATTGCATAGGGCAGAATAATATTCACATGAGGCCAACTGCGGGCTGCCAAGCCGCCTACCATCCACATCAATGCTCCATGCACTCTGTCACTATAGAAAATCATCAGGCCGCTGATGCCCGCACTCAAAAAGGCGGACACAGCCACACCGGCCAGAATAATGCGCACGGGCTTAATGCCGTTTTTCCAAGCCAAAATATAAATGCAAATAGCCGCTAGCATAGCGCCTACAAAGGCTACCGGGGTAATCAAATATTCCAAGGCGGGAAATAAAATCATGATTACCACGCCAGCCAGGCCTGCGCCGCTGGAGATACCGATGATATGGGGATCAGCCAAGGGATTACGCATAATGGCCTGCAAAATAGCGCCGGATAAGGATAAATTGATGCCCACCAGCGCGCCCACAATGGTGCGGGGCATACGAATATTCCAGATAATCTGGCTCTGTGGGTCCTCTCCCGGATGCAGCAAAAGCTGCACTATTTGCTCCATGGTAATCACGCTGGAGCCCTTGGTGAGGCTCAAAAACGCGCCCAACAGCGCCAAAAATAAAAACAAGATTAAGATTGTCAAACGCCAAGCAGTGCGGTTGATGCCAAAGCGCTCCACTGCTCCGTCCAAGCCTTTATTTGCCATCTTTAAAAACCTCTGGGTAGACCTGCTTAGCCATGTAGGCCACAGCCTCCGGATAGCGCAGGCCGGGGTTAATCAAAAACAGGCGCTCCGGAAGCACGTAAACCTTGCCCTGCTGCACTGCAGTGAGGCTGTTCCAAGCAGGGTTCTTTTTGAAATCCTTGCGCAGGCGGTTTTCAATTTCCTCCGCCTTGCCCATGGAGGTAATGAAAATCAAGTCAGGATTTTGACCTACCAAGCTTTCCATGCTGTAGGGAGTTTTATCGGACTTACCCTTTAAGGCAGCCGCAGCCACATTCTCAAAGCCCAAAATATCGCTGACACAGCCCGCAATGCTGCGAGAGCCTTCTACGGTGACACTGCTAGCCGTAGCATGCATAATCACAATGCGCTTTTTATCCTTGGGCAGCTTAGCCTTAATGGCGTTAATCTCCTTATCCAAAAGTTCGTTTTCTGCCTTTGCCTTGTCCGAATTGCCATAAATATCGCCCAAAACCTTCACCGTTTGCTTCACTTCGTCATAGGTTTTGGCATCAAATTCAATGACATTAATCTTGTTGGACTCTAAAAGCGGCACAAACTTTTCGTGCTGATTGCGTCCTGCCAGTACTAAATCGGGACGCAGAGCCACAAGACTTTCCATATTAATATTAAAGACAAAGCCAATTTCCGGCACGCTTTTCATGGACTCAGGGATGGTGCCCACCTTAGAGGAGGCGCGGCCCACTATTTTACCGCCTACGGCCTCGATCATGCCCAAATAGGACGGACTCAGGCTCACCACACGCTCCGGCTTCTTGGCCAGCACTACCTGGCGTCCTGCCACATCCTTTAAGGATAAATAAGCCTTGCTGCTATCCACAGCCTGCTTATTCTGGCCACCGCCGCAGCCCGCCAAAGCTAACGCTGCTACGCACAAGCAAGCACCGGCAATCCTTTTCCATTGCATATATCATCACCTACTCATTACAATTTTATGCCTAGCTTAATGCTCCTGAATGCAAACCTGCTTATGCCAAGAAAGTGCCTAAAATAGCGCTTTTCCTACCTCAGGAGCCATTCTTATTAACACTCCTATCATGATAACACAATTAGCATAGTCAGTCAATAAAACTAGCTTCTTCTTGCCCCTGAGAGACTCCTTTGCTATAATATAATGAATGATAAACTTACAAAACACGAGGGCCATTTGCCCCATTTTACAATAGAAAGGAGTTGTTTCCCATGGAAATGAAGGAAATGATTGAGCGCATTAACGAGCTGGCTCATAAAAAGAAAAAGGAAGGTCTAACCGCCGAGGAATTGGCCGAGCAAAAGGAGCTTTATAAGCGTTATTTAGCCAATATCCGCGGCCAATTGAAGGCCCAGTTGGATAATATTGAAGTGGTGGATAAGGCGCCCATCCAGCTGCATTAAGGCTTAAGGCTATGGAAGCTAGTAAAGCTGTAAGCAATAACGCTTTGCAAACCGAAGCGTGGCAGCCTCTTCTGCCCCAAGTGCTCACTCCTGCCATGATCGCCTATGAGGACGATTTTATGCTCATCATCGATAAGCCCGCGGGCATGCTGGTGCACCCCACGGTAAGCCAATGGAACGGCACTCTTTATGATTTGGTGAAGGCATATTACGCTGAGCGCTGCATCACGGCCGACATTCATCCAGTTTCTAGATTAGATAGAAACACATCCGGCCTAGTGATTTTTGCCAAGGAGCCTATTATTCAATTTTGGCTGAGCCAGCAGGAGGTAGTGAAGGAATATTTGGCTATTGCCCAAGGTCATATCGGGCAGCAGCAAGGCTTAATTGATGCGCCCATTGCCCGCAAGGATGGCAGTATTATCGAGCGCTGCGTGGACTTCACGCGAGGCAAGGAAGCTAAAACAGCCTACACTGTGCTGGGCTACCACGGTCCCAACACCCTGCTCAAGCTGCGCCTCTTCACAGGACGCACCCACCAGATTCGCGTGCATCTGGCTTATCTTGGCCATCCCTTGGTAGACGATAATCTATATGGCACTCCCGGACCACAGTCCCGCCATGCCCTACACGCATATCGCCTGGCCTTCAAGCATCCTGTGGGCGACTATGAGCTAGAAATTACTCGCACTTTACCGGAAGATTTGCGCAAAATTCTATACTAAATAAGCCAATAGTGTGCTATAATTAGTATATAGACATTGGATAACTCAGCCTGCGGGCTGATAATTAAGGAGGAATATTAATGCCTTTAGTAACTTCTACCGAAATGTTCAAAAAAGCTTATGAAGGCCACTATGCAGTAGGTGCCTTCAACGTGAATAACATGGAAATCATCCAAGGTATTGTGGCTGCAGCCCAAGCCGAAAAATCCCCGCTGATTCTGCAGGTTTCTGCCGGCGCTCGTAAGTATGCTAACCACATTTACCTGATGAAGCTGGTTGAGGCTGCTGTTGAGGACACTGGTCTGCCCATCTGCCTGCACCTGGACCATGGCGAAGATTTTGAAATCTGCAAGGCCTGCGTTGATGGCGGCTTCACCTCCGTTATGATCGACGGCAGCAAGCATCCCTTTGAAGAAAACATCGAAATGACCCGTCGTGTAGTTGAATATGCTCACGAGCGCGGCGTTGTTGTTGAGGCTGAATTGGGCAAGCTGGCAGGCGTTGAGGACGCTGTTAAGGTTGCTGCTAAGGACGCCACCTACACCGACCCCGACCAAGCAGTAGAATTCGTAGAGCGCACCGGCTGCGACTCTTTGGCTATTGCTATCGGCACCAGCCATGGCGCTTATAAATTCAAGGGCAAACCGGAGCTGGATTTTGCTCGTCTGGAAAAAATCACCAATCTGCTGCCCGGCTTCCCCCTGGTACTGCACGGTGCTTCCACCGTTATCCCTGCCTTCGTTGAAGAATGCAACAAGTACGGTGGCAAATTAGACGGCGCTCAAGGCGTTCCCGAGGATATGCTGCTGCGCGCTGGCAAGTTCGGCGTTTGCAAGATCAATATCGATACCGACCTGCGTTTGGCTATGACTGCTTCCATCCGCAAGCATTTCGTAGAGAACCCCGGCGATTTCGATCCTCGTCAATACCTGAAGCCCGCTCGTCAAGCAATCCAAGACATGGTTGCTCACAAGATGCGCGACGTGCTGAACAGCTCCAACAGACTGTAATCACCGCATAAAAATTACCGCTACACTCATCTGGGGTGTAGCGGTTTTTTATTGGTCTTTATGAACAATTTTCGCGGCCGTCTTAAAGCATTTTGTTTAAGCATCCAAGCCTACAATTTTAACACACATACTTCGCCTAACTAGTAGGTATTGACATATTGTTTAGGAGCTGAAGTCTCGCTCCTTGAGGAAGCCAAGCCACTGTTTTTGCTTTAGCATAAAATCTACTTTATCCAAGCTCTTGGCTTGGTGGATGCGCTGCACCATGAGGCAGCCCTTTAAGGCCAATAAATAGGCCTCGGACATGTCCTCAGGCTCGCCCTCCCCATTGCTAGGTAAGGCGAAAAGAACGCAGCCAATTTGGTTGGCAAAGCCCGCTAGGCTTACTACCTTGGGAGCAAGCTGATAGCCCTGCAGCAGTCCTCCTGGCTCTATGGGCTCGCGTTCCTTGAGTACTAAGTAATTAAGCTTATGCAGTAGATTCAGCGCAAACTGCATATAGAGCTTGGGCGCCGCTCCCCTACTACCCTTGTTCTTACTGAAGTCCTCCAGCACAACCACGGCGTTGTACTTTAAAATGAGCTTGCACACTTCATTAGTAAGGGCTGCCATAAAGCCTTGGCGAAGATTCTTAATCTTTTGCTGTTGCAGCCAGTTTCGTTGGGCCTGCTTCCTTGCTTCATCTCGCAATACAAGAGCTTGGTAGTAATTATAATTATTGAATTGATTATAAGCCTTGGCATAAAGCTGCTTGCCGTTTTGGTCAAGAATGACTGCCTCAGCCAAATTGTCGCCACCCAAATGCAGTCCCAAAATATTGACTGCGGTATTCCCCTGCAGCAACTCTCGCACATCCCTGTTGAAGCTATAATCGTTGCTAGCACAGCGATAGTTGATGGCTATGGGAAAATGGGCTAGCATTTGGTCCTGGGTATAGCGTTTATCCTTGATGATATCCTGAGCCGCTTGTTTCCATTTTACTTTGTCTTGGGCCATGAGCTGAGCCGCTTCTGGTAAGAGCTTTTTAGTTTTGCCGTTTAAATAGTGACTAATATTACGCACGAGCTCCGCTGGCAGGGGATTATGCTCGCTGTCTATTTTGTTGACGATAACACTGCCCTGCTTGTGACTTACCTTGGCAGGCGCGGAAGCCGGACGGTAGTACACTTCCACACCGCCCAAAAGCTTCAGGATGCGATCTTCTTGATTTAGCTGGCTAAACAAGGCGCGCCACAGCTGGGTTTGCTCGTCCCCACTTACTTCATCGCTGGCATCGCGCATAAAGTCGCGGTTCTCCAAGCGAAATAGAAACAAGTCACCCTTTTCCACTAACTGCTTTAGGCTTGCTTCGGAATTTTTTTGCCAGCTTAAGCCATAGGTAAATTCGTTCACATGGGTAATGAATTCTATCCAAGAGTCATAGTCTTGGGTGGCTCGCAGCTTGGACATATCAAAAAAGGCGAAGGTTTTATAGGCTTTTATAAAACGCTTGGCTAGCTCTATGCGCTGGGACACTGCCGCTTTATAGCCTGCCTCATCCCCTGTTTTAGTTAGATACTGCTTGAGATAGGGCACATCCTCAGGCTCGCGCTCCCGCAGCTTACCATTCTCTACATAGTATTTTTGTTCAAAATCCGCTCTGGTTACTACTAAAGGCTGGCTGAATTGCTCACCCTCTAGCACCACTTCACTAGCACCGTCTACAAATTTTTGCAAAATCATTTTGGAAAAGACTACAGCGGGCATGCCCTTGATGAAATCAAAGGCTTTGTAGACCATCTTTTCGTAGCATGGCTCCTGCTCGGTACATTTAGTCGCTATGGCATCGAAATCTATTTTCGCTCCCTGGCGCCTGATGCCAAGATAGTAATGACTGTCCCGCCTAAACAAGTTTACTAAATAAGCGGCCTCTTTATTCACATCCCAGCCCTTACCAAAGGCAGCGCAGTCAAAAAAGAGTCTAATTTTCTCCTGCTTATAAGGCTTGCGGGTTAAGTAATTGCGCACCTTGGCGTATAGCTGAGGTACACTAGCTAATATTTCCCAGGCTTCACTGCAGGCGAGAGAAAGCCTTTGCTTGGCCTCAGCATCAGCTTGCGAAGCATCTTCAGCTACTAGAGCATTCTCAGAGCTCTGAGCTTGCCCTTTATATTGCTGTACCTCTTCACGAAGCACTCCTTTCACGAAACGCCTTAAGGCTAGCACTGCCGTTAGATAATCCTTAATGGAGACGATACTCGCTACCTCTTGCTCTCTAAAAAGCAGCGCCTTGGAGGCTTCTGTTACGGTCTCTTGCTTAGCTGCGTACTCATCTTGCAGCTCTCCCTCACATTGACTGAAGGCTTGCTCTAAGCCACTGAACCGTTGCGCCAGCGCTTCCTGTAAGCCCTGCACTGCTGCTTGCATGTCCGCGTATTTAGCAAACTCTATGGGCTTTTCCTCGCCCACGCTCAGCACTTGCTTTTGCAGCGCCTTGAGCTTTAGTGGCACACCTTTTAAAGTTTCCGGTAGCTTGTGCTCGGCATATAGCCGCCGCAGCTGTTTATTGATTTGGCCAACAGCTTGGTTATAGCTATCGATTTGACTCTGCACCAAGCATTTGTTGTAGCCATTAATTTCTAAATAAGTAAAGATAAATTTATTTTGTAAGTCCAACCCAGCCTGAGCATATTGCTTCATTAAGCGCAAGTTTTCC
The DNA here is from genome assembly GCA_034086985.1 of Phascolarctobacterium sp. Classification (GTDB taxonomy): domain Bacteria; phylum Bacillota; class Negativicutes; order Acidaminococcales; family Acidaminococcaceae; genus Phascolarctobacterium_A. The sequence continues at coordinate 74,174 of JAXDZG010000002.1, read as the reverse complement.
AGATAGATAGGAAAATTTACGTGCACGATGCGGTAAGCGATTGTTGTCCTTCTCACTTCATGGCCAAAATAGGCTTTTTTATGGGCAAAATAATCTGTTAACACTGTAGTAAAGCGCAGATACTGGGCCACCGCTCGCGCTTCAGCATCACTCTGTACTGCCTCCGCCGCCATTTTTATGGCTTTGGTCGGATTGGTAATGTTCTTATAATCGCCATGCTTTGTCAGCAGCTTCGCCACTGCTTTGCGCATCTCTGCCTGCTGCTTTACGAGCTCTTTGCTAATCTCAGCCCTATTCTTTTCTGACTGTAGCAAAGCTTTCTTGCCACTTTCATCTTGTGACAGCTCTATCTCATTACTATTATTTTTTTCATTTTCGTATACAGCATTCTTTGCTTTTAATGCTGTTGCTAGCGGCCGCCAGTCCAAATCCACTTCTTCTGTGAGCGCCTTTTCTACAAACGACGCATCCACGCGGCGCAGCACTGCGCGCACTGTTTCCCAGTTCTCGCTGCGCTCTTGATCGCGCTCCAGCACGCCTATTTTTGCCAGCTGCTCACTAGTCCCAAACATGGGCTCTAGCCTGAAGCGCAGTGTCTTTATTAAACTGTTCCTCCTGGTGAAGCTGTCAAAAATCGACATGGTAGTACCTCGAAGCGCAAAACGCTCTTGTAATTTTCTAATATATAAAAATTTTCTTATTAAGGCTTGATTTATCTGACTATTTGTGCTATTATGACTATAGTAGGTCGGGCACCTACAAAAATCCACCCCTAGCGCTAGTAAATTGCAAAGGATCGTGTTATAATGAAAATGATCAAACTTGACCTGTCCGACAAAAAGGTTCGCAAGGCTATTACCAAAAAGATTGCCCAAGAGACTAAGCTCACAGACCATCATTGCTTGAAAAAAGTCTTTAAAGAAAAGGCTTGCTCCCAGCTTCTGCTCAATGTACTTTTAAAGGACAAGAAGCTCACTGTTGAGAGCACAAAAACTGAGTATCCCTTAAGGAATCATGGCTATAGGTCTGTGCGTTTAGATATTCTCGCTAAGGATGATAACAATAACATCTATAATGTTGAAGTGCAAAACCTGACTAGCGGTGCTACCCCTGAACGTGCTCGCTATTACAGCAGCTCTATTGATGTACATAATCTGCCCATCAAGGCTGACTTTAAGGCTTTGCCTACAACATATGTAATCTTTTTCACTGGCGATAGATGGAAGCGCAATTTGCCTCTCTATCCGATAGAACGCACTGTCACCAATCTAGGCATTCCTTTTGAGGACAGGGCTCATATTCTCTATGTAAATAACAACTATATCGGCAATGACGATATTGGTAAATTAATTAGCGATTTTAAATGTACTAAGCCAGAAGAGATGCACTATCCTGTCTTGGCTGATGCTATGCGAAAAGTTAAAGGAGATGACACGACTATGGGTAAAACTTTAGATCTCGTTCGGAAGATTAGTAGAGCCGAAGGCTATAACGAAGGTGAAGCTACTGGTGAAGCTCGTGGTTTAGCAATTGGTGAAGACCGCTTCGCTGCCTTACTTACCAAGCTTAAATCTATGGGTAGAAATGAGGATGTTGACCGCGTAATCACAGATAAGACTTATCGTAAAGAGCTGATGAAGGAGCTAGCCATTCAGTAAAGTCCATACATTTCCCTATCTAGAAAGCACCCCGCCAGTGGCGGGGTGTTTTTCATTATGTTCATCTATTACCGTACATTTTTTGATAGTAATTCTGATATTCACCACTAATGATATCCTGCCACCATTTTTTGTTCTCAAGATACCATTTAATGGTTTTCTTAATGCCATCAGCGAATTTGGTCTCAGGCAGCCAACCTAATTCATTATGAATCTTAGTCGGATCAATTGCATATCTCATATCATGACCTTTGCGGTCAGTTACATAGGTAATCAAGCTTTCAGGCTTGCCTAATTCCTTGCAAATCAGCTTCACAATATCAATGTTACGCATCTCGTTATGCCCACCGATGTTATAAACTTCTCCTACTCTACCCTTATGAATAATCAAATCAATGGCCTTACAGTGATCCTCAACATAGAGCCAGTCACGCACATTAATCCCCTCACCATATACCGGTAAAGGTTTATCTGCCAACGCATTAGCAATCATTAAGGGAATGAGCTTCTCAGGGAAGTGATAGGGCCCATAGTTATTGCTGCAACGGGAAATAGTCACAGGCAAGCCATAAGTACGATGATACGCCATAACCAACAAATCTGCACCAGCTTTGGACGAAGAATACGGGCTGCTAGTATGAATAGGAGTTTCCTCAGTGAAGAACAAATCTGGTCTATCCAAAGGCAAATCACCATATACTTCATCTGTAGAAACTTGATGATAACGCTTAATGCCGTACTTTCTGCAAGCATCCATCAGCACAGCAGTACCTTTAATATTGGTCTCTAAGAAAATCCCAGGGTCTTCAATAGAACGGTCCACATGGCTTTCAGCTGCGAAATTAACTACAATATCAGGATGCTCTTCTTCAAAAAGCTTATACACTGCTTCTCTATCACAGATATCTGCTTTTACAAAGCGGAAATTCGAGTTATCCATAACGCTCTCTAAAGTAGACAAATTACCTGCATAGGTCAGCTTATCCAAGCAGATAATGCGATATTCTGGATACTTCTCCAGCATGTGAAATATAAAATTTGAACCAATAAATCCGGCACCACCGGTTACGATAATAGTCATAATATATCTCCTCGCTTCACCATGTTGGCAATCTTTTCTACTACTCCAGTGGTGGAATAACCATCTTCAAACTCTATAATGCGTACCTCGCCCGCATATTCACGGCCTGCCACCTGATCGGGACGATAATCCCCGCCCTTGACCAGAATATCGGGGCGAATTTTTTCGATTAATTCTGTAGGCGTATCTTGGTCAAACAGCACCACCGCATCCACGCAAGCCAAGGCTGCCAGCACTCTTGCTCTGTCCATCTCGTGCACTAGCGGACGGGTTTCGCCCTTCAGACGACGCACGGAAGCATCCGTGTTCAGGCCCACAATCAAGTGCTTGCCTAAGTTACGGGCCTTCTCCAAATAGGTTACATGACCCACATGAAGGATATCAAAGCAACCATTAGTAAAGACGATTTTCTCACCGCAGGCCTTCCATGTTGCGGCTAAGGAAGCGATTTCCTGCCAGCTCAGTGTTCTATAGCCACGGCCCTGCTTGCGCTCCTCGGTGAGCAAATCCTTCAGCAGCTCGTCCCGATGCACGGGATAGGTGCCAACCTTCGCCACCACGATGCCGGCGGCTCGGTTGGCCATGTAGATGGCGTCCGCCAGCTCCAGCTTGCCGGCCACGCCGGCCAGCAGCGTAGCTGCCACCGTATCGCCTGCGCCCGACACATCAAAAACCTCGATGGCTGTGGCCGGACTGTGCAGCACCTCGCTGTCGTTGACGAGGGACATGCCCCGCTCGCTGCGGGTAACCACCACATTTTTAATGTGGTATTTATCCTTGGCAGCGCGGGCCATTTCCACTACCGCGCCATCCTCATTATCGCGAGTGCAGCCAGCTGCCTCGCACATTTCCTTCAAATTGGGAGTGATAAAATCGCAGCCACGATACTTAGTCCAGTCCGCGCCCTTGGGATCGATGAGGACAGGGATATTATACGCATGGGCCTGATTAATCACCCATTGGCAAAAAACGTCGGAGCACACGCCCTTAGCGTAGTCGGAGACGATAATGCCATCCAAGCCCTGATCCAAAAGAGTAGCCAGCCATTGGCGCAGCTCCACAATTTCTTCAGGATATAAATCGCCGGTTTCCTCGAAATCAAGACGCAGCATTTGCTGATTACCGCCTAGCACGCGCAGCTTCGTAATAGTTTTACGACGAGCGCTTTTTACCAAGCCACTGTGGTTAATGCCAGCCGCATCCATGAGCTTTTCTAAGAGCACACGGTTTTCATCATCACCGGTCACACCGCCCATGAAAACCTGGCATTCCAAATGAGCCAGATTTGCTGCCACATTGGCAGCACCGCCCAGCACCGACTTAATGCGATTAATTTTCGTCACCGGCACCGGCGCCTCCGGGGAGATGCGCTTTACCTCGCCATGGAAATATCTATCCAGCATCACATCACCAAGCACGGCAATGCGCACATTTTTAATTTGCTCTGCTAAAAAGGTTATTACAGCTGAGCCCAAATTATTCACCATCCACTAGCTCACATAAAATGTGGCCTATCAAAATATGCATCTCCTGAGCGCGGGCCGTAATCTTGGCCGGCACAGCAATGCATGCATCGCATAAGGAAGCCATTTTACCGCCACCAGCTGCGGTCATGCCTACGCAGTACATCCCCTTGGTCTTAGCCAGTTCAATAGCTGCTACCACATTGGGGCTGTTGCCGCTGGTGGAAATACCCACTAAAACATCACCTGGTTGCGCCAACGCTTCCACCTGGCGCACAAAAACCTTGTCGAAGCCGTAGTCATTGCCCACAGCAGTCAAAATAGAAGTGTCAACCGTAAGTGCAATCGCAGGCAGGCCGCAGCGCTCCTTTTGAAAACGACCTACGAATTCCGCAGCCAAATGCTGGCTATCCGCCGCACTGCCGCCGTTACCACAAAAGAGGACTTTGTGACCCTCAGCCAAGGCTTTTTTGATAGCTGTAGCAACGGTCTCAATCTGGCCCAAAATCTCACTATTCATTACCGCTTGAGCCACCTCCAGGTGGTCCGAGAAGCGTTGTTTAATAATATTTTCCATGATAAACCTCCTTGGTTAACAATATGAATAGGGCAACATTTGCTAAATCGTTATTTTTTTCACAATAGTATTTGTAAATCCATATAGATTAAAGGCTAGATAACTAACAATAGAAATATATACCAAAAACAACATTACTGTATATCTGTATGGAAAAACTTGTAAATTAAACATCGGAGCCATCATTGTAATCAGTTTATGATGTATTAAAAAAGCAGGATACGTCATAATAGCAACTTTTTGAATGAATATTGATATTTTTGGAGAGTTAGTAATATTGTATTTTGCATCCAAGGCATTATATATGGATGTAATCAATATAAACAACACAATACATGTTACAATAGATTTCGAGTAATAGTGCATTGAAGGACCAAATGCTATCCTAAGTAAAGATAACATAAATGCTCCAAGTATTAACTCTATACTATTTCTATGCCGAAACCATTTCATATAAAAATATCCGAACAGAATATAAGGAAACTGAAAGAAAAACCAATGGTATTGCCATTTGCCTATAAAAGAAAAATACAGTAATACAACCGCCAAACATGTTATGATAGGAGCTTTATTTAAGGAAAATGACAAAAAAGGATAAAATAGGTATATGATTATTATACATCCTAAAAACCATTCCCCTACTTGATAGAAGCCGCTATATCTGTTAAACAACATCCCCATATATCCATCTATTCCCAGAATGCTCGTTACAATAACAATTGGCTTACTCATGCTCATCCCTTTGTACCACAAGAAACTTGCAAAACTTGCAAATATATATGCCACCCAAAAATATGGATATAAAGATTTAGCTCTTTTTACATAAAAAGATTTTATGCTACCCATTGTTAAAATATTAAAATTGTATCCATTGTATAGGCCGGCACCAGATAGAATAAAGAACAAACCCACACCTATCTCACCCAAATAAACATCAAAATAAAAGTTTGGGATTAAATGATTAGGATATTCAAACCTTCCGAACTGACTCCATCCAGATACTTGCGCATTAAAATGTATTATCAAAATACAGAGGCAAGCAAATATTCTTATTACTTCTAGTTCTAAAAGCCTTTTTCCCCCCCGCATTGTATTTATCCTCCATTTACATAATAAATTAGAATATTTTATTTTGTTTTTATTTTTAATAATTTTTGTCCAATTCTTCTTATTGGTAATAATATACTCCAAAACGTAGGATATTTACACCTAACGGCAAAGGCTAAATGCAAAAGACTTTGTCTAATGCCATAGTTGATTTTTCCTTCATATCTGTTCAATACTTCTTCATTTGTTTGACAAGTGCTGTCCACACCTATTGCATCCATTGCTAATTTGTCAACCCATGCCCTCATCTCTGTAGAGCCAGTCTTATTAAACTCCAAGTTAGTTAATTCTATCTCAGTATATTTATCATTATATAAATATACTGGATAAAACCCTGCATCCTGAGCAAAATAAGCTAACGATCGCTCTATTGCATGAAGTATAGTATTATCGACTTTGTTGGGCTCGGCTGGAAAATCATCATAACTCCACTTTTGTCCGCCCACTCCATTAAACACTTTTTTTAACGCATCAGTCCTAAACCAGAAGCATGTACCTAGAGGCGCAACACATAATGTACGCTCATTAATCTTGACTTTTACTCCGAATTTATCGAGTAAATTCTTAGTAGAATCAAAATTACCTGTCCAACCTGTTCCAACAACTGTTGAGAACACATTATGATTTGGATACGATGGAAATGCAATACCTAAATTAGGTTCATTCTCAAAAAGCGAAACTACGTTTTGTATGAACAACCTATTACCAATAGTATTCTCTTTTAATTTATAAGCCCAAGATCTACCAGCACTATAGGGTTTCAATTGAGGTGTTTTTTTATCATGTACGAAGCATATTAAATCATGATTCATTACAAAATCATAACATCCAACTAATAGTGCAGATACATCTCTACCTCTATTAGTTACAACTTTTACTGAACCATTGATATCCTTCGAAGATAGTATATTCTCTATTGTCTCCTTTTTGGATACAGTATCTGTAGTTATCAGCAGATCTATATTCTCTGGAAGATTAACCAAATAATCGCTATCTTCTTCAAATAAGTTCTCATAATATGTATGAAAAATAATTCCAACTTTACTATTGAAACTCTTATCACTTACTAGAAATTTGCTAGTAATCACTCTATTTAACTGAGCTACCCTAACCACATCTGATAATGAACATGTTCTTAAAATAGATTGCCAAATCAGGCCCATATCGTAATTAGTGTTATCTTTTATGAAATCTATAAGATTAGCAGTAGGCTCGCCGCCAGAATTATTCAAAAAATCTGTATAATGATGAAAGAAGCTACGCTTTTTCACTAATGGCATCCTATACTTTCTCATTAATTTCACAGGATTATAAAGTAACGGATAGTTTAAATCATCTTTCTCGTTACAATAAACAGCTCCTTTATATCCATGCTCTTCAAAAAAGCCAGGAAAAGCGTACTCATAAAAACATCCTGATTCGATATACTTTGAGTCTTTTGGAATATCATAAAAAAAGTCTTCTATCAATTTAGACTCTAACAATCTCCTCCTCAGAACGAGAAAATTAGATTGATAATGAATACGAGATTTATTATAATGTAAGTATTTCTTGCTCTCAAGCCAATCGCTTTTTTCATCCAAGGTTAAACCCCAAAAATCTACATCCTGATTTTCAGACCATTCAAATACTTCTCTAAATGGATAAATTGGCCCAAAACATGTAAAATTCATTATTACTAATTCATCATATTCTCTGATGTTTTCCCATCGTAATTTTTCTATGGCTGCTTTGTATGCACCGATATCATTTCCTACATTTTCCCTTTTATAGACACAATCAACAATACCTTTGATTTTACTTTCACTAATATCAGTAAGTTCCCCATTTACAACACAAAAAATAAAATCCACATCTTTCCTTAACTCTTTTAATTGATATACTATGTAATCATCAATTATTCCATTCTTATCATAAATAAAGTATATGCATAGTCTTTTGTAATTTCTTTCTATCATTTTACTTATGCTTGCCTTTCTGAAGAATCTTATCTACGAGGCATTTTACCTTTTCAACCCCTATATTGGCTATACAAGGAATCACATTCCCTTGTAATATGTTATCAAGGCAGTTACGATTTCTTTTGTTGATTATATGCCAATGCCAATCACAATTGAAACATTCCATTTTTTCATATGCAACAAATGGCAAATTATCACTTGGCTTTACATTTTCTAATCCATAAGGCAGGAATCTCCCGAAATGTCCTCCGCCTATCAAAGCAATAGATGGTGTATTAGTGGCAGATGCAATATGCACACCGCTTGTGTCATTAGAAATCACAAATTCAGCATTGCCAATTAAATCTACTACATCATTTACCGTAGTTTTTCCACTAAAATCTAATAGTCCAGCTGTTTTGCACACAGAACTATTAATTATCTTTAAAGCCACCTGCTTTTCTGATTCTACTCCGAGTATCACTCCCTTATACCCTGTCTTATTATATATATAATCTGCTACCATAGCATAATTCTCGGCAGGCCACCATTTCCAATTTACTGAACCACAAGGATATAGCACATAATACTTTTCCTTAAGGAAGTTTTGTCCATTATACGGCAAAAAGGGCCTACTCGTCCTATAATCAGTAAACCCTAATCCTCTAATAAACTCACCATAATATTGAAATTCGCTAACAACTTTATCTTTTGTATAATCTATTAATATATCATAAATCCTATTAGCAATTTTTATCCATTTGCATGAACTATTGTCAGGCTTTGTATCGATCGATATTCTAGTATTACACTTTGTGGCTATAGCTAGAATGTCTGCTAAAGGAAATTTGGATAGCTGAGGTTGAAGTAATAAATCATACTCCTTTTCTCTAATCTTGCAAATAACTTTCTCCAAAGAAGAAAAATTAATAGCCTCTGGTCTAAAATCAACTGTAATAATTTCGTCAAAGATATTTAATCTTTCAAAAACAGCTTTGCATGCAGATAAACATACAATTGTCATAGGCCTGTCTTTATACATATTCCGTATAGCTATAGCAGAGCTTGTAAACATAGTACAATCTCCCATTAGATCAAGCCTAAACATTATTACTCTTTTTGCATTATATTTATTTATTCTCACTTTGTTTAATAAATAATATTTAAAGAAATAATAATATTTACTTTGTTTCTTTACTAAAACCCTGTATGCTTTTTGAGTAATCGGCTCCAAAATAAAGTCACCCTTCCAGTATTGCTCTTATTTTTGAATTATCTCCCCATACACAAGGACTATCATACGGCCTGTCAGGATATGCTCCATAAACTAACTTGATGTCATAGTCATGTTCAGCAATAAACCCTTCTACTTTTTCAGCCAACGAAATAGGATTCCCGCTACATACGTTAATAATGCCATTTATCTGGTCCTGTAAACTTGCAGCAACGATCATCCTAGCTAGGTCTTCTACATCAATAAAATCGTATCTATTCTTTCCAGATGTAAATGGAAACTCTTTTAATCCTTCTTGTGCAGCTCTAGTTATCTTCGAGAATATACTAGATGCCTTTAGATCATCACCAGTAATATAATAGGCCCTCAACCAATGAAGAATACAATTCTTTTCATCTGCTAATAATACAATGCTTTCTCTTAAGGCATTTTTTGCAATTCCGTATTGAGATAAAGGCTTACAAGGAGTATTTTCATCTATTGGCCCTTCCCAATATCCAATCTCATGCATAGTTCCCATGACTGCCAAGGATTTAAGTCCTCCCTCCATCATATTACGAAGGAACGTAACATGATGTGACAAATCACCCATATGATTATTTGAGTTGTGAACAAAACCATCCCGCCAAGCTAAATGGATACATACCTCCGGACTTCCGAGTTGTTCATATATATCTTCATCACCACTAAAAATAGGGACTTTACATGTAATGGCTCGCTCATCCAAGTCTGTAAACTTAAAATCTGCTGCAATAACACTATGACCTAAATCACACAATCTTTTTACTACATGTCTGCCTATGTATCCATTTGCACCCGTTACCAAGACCTTGCTCACTAAACTCACCTCATTTTATAAACTATGATATTTCTCTAATGCAATATTGCTATCTCCAACATACATATTATGCCCCTTGTTTATCCAAGTAGCATGTTTGCACACTCGTCTTATATCCTCATCCGAATGAGAAACAAGTACCACAGTAGAACCTCCACTCATCATTTCTTCCATTCTCTTCCTGCACTTTTCTTGGAAAGCATAATCCCCAACCGCTAATATCTCATCAACAATTAATATATCTGGTTTAACAATAGTAGCAATGGAAAATCCTAATCTTGCCAACATACCACTAGAATAATTCTTAACCGGGACATCTTCAAACGCCTTTAATTCACTAAAGTCTATGATTTCATCATATTTTTCCTCCATCAGGCGTCTACTATGACCTAGAACTGCTCCGTTAAGAAAAATATTCTCTCGACCAGTCAACTCTATATCAAATCCAGCCCCTAGTTCAATTAATGGTGCAATGCTGCCATCAACTTTTACAATGCCTTTAGTAGGCTTTAAAATACCACTTATTATTTTTAGCAATGTACTTTTACCACTACCATTGGATCCTATAATAGCAAATGAATCTCCTTTAGGAATTTCCAGACTAATATCCTGCAACGCCCAGAACTCGTCTACACTTATAGATTCTTTAAATTTTAGTTTTCTTACAACCCATTCTTTGAGATTATCGACTCTTTCTCTGGCAAGATTAAACCTCATAGAAACATTGTGAACTTCTATCGCATTCTTCATTTCTACCTCTAGATATACAAAATAAAATCATCCTGATGCTTGTTAAAAACATTAACTCCTATTGCCAAAGAAACAATCGCTATAATTAAACAAACAGCATGTTCTTCAACAGTAGGCCACTGTCCATACATCATAATTTTTCTAAAAAGCTCTATATAAATATACATAGGATTAAAGGCCATGTAAGTCTTTACTGTCTCAGGAAGGATAGATAAGGGATAGAATATGGGAGTTAAATATGTCAAAGCAGTCAAAAACACTCCATACAAATACTGAACATCCCTAAAGAAAATTACCATTACAGATAATACCAAACTTATCCCTATAGAAAAGAGCAAGAAGTATGCTAGCACTATCGGCAACAATATAATAGTTAAATAAAACTCAGCTCCTGTTACAATCATTACAATACACAAAGCTATCAGAGAAAATATCATAGTCGTAAAACAAGAAAACACTCTTGATACTGGAAAAATGTACTTAGGTAAATACACCTTCTTAATTAAAGAAGCTCCCATCAAAATAGAACTCATTGCCATATTCGTTGCTTCAGAAAAAAAAGAAAACAACAATTGACCTGTTAATAAATATACTGGATAGTTTTTTATGTCAAAACGAAAAAAGCTAGAGAATACAACCGTCAATACAGCCATCATTAGCAACGGATTTAGTACACTCCAAAAGTATCCCAATACTGATCTGCGATACTTTATTTTTAAATCCCTAGTTATTAACTCCTGTAAAAGCCACTTGTATTTAAACAATCCAAACCCTTTGATATTAGATAACATTGTGACACTCCAAATCATTTATATATCTTGCTAATGCGTTTTGCCAACTAGGTAATGGACAGAATCCATTCTTTAAAAGACAACTTTTGTCCAATCTACTATTTAGTGGTCTTTTAGCCTTCGATAACCCATACTCTAAAGTTGAAACTGGTACAACCTTTGTAGAGTATCCTGCTAATTTAAATATCTCTTTTGCAAAGTCAGCCCATGATATGTAGCCACCTTCATTTGTTGCATGATAAATCCCATATTTATCCGTTTCTATCATGTCAACTAATAATCTAGCTAAATCATATGTATATGTAGGTGTTCCTATCTGATCATCTACAACTCGCAAAGTGTCATACTTCTTCCCTAGACTCAGCATAGTTTTTACAAAGTTATTGCCATTGGCACCAAAAGCCCATGCAGTTCTGACAATGTAATATTGAGTCATATATTCTGATATAAATTTTTCGGCCTTCAGTTTACTATTGCCGTAAAAATTCACAGGGCATGTTGTATCATAAGGTTGCCATGGCTTTATACCGGTACCATTAAAAACATAGTCCGTACTAACATATAAAAGCTTAGCCCTAACCGCGACACATGCTTTTGCAATATTACTTGTTCCAACTGCATTTATAGCTAATACCTTATCCTTATTTTTATCAATCTCAGCATCATCTACAGCTGTCCATGCCGCACAATGTATAACAGCATCTGGCATAATACCCCTAATAACTTTTATCACTGCTTCGTCATCAACAATATCTAAAGACACATATGGCATGGTGGTAACAGCAGAATCATCTTCAACACCAATGTATTTCTCTTTTAAATCACTGCCAATACCTTCTATACCACGCTTAGCCAACTCATTCATTACATCATGACCTAATTGGCCATTAACGCCTGTTACCAAAACCTTCATTACTACACCTCAAGTAATTAAAACTTAAAAGTATTTTCTAAAGTTTCCCATTTCTGATCTTTATCACTCAGATTTAACGCAGTACCATCTGCTAATTTATAGCCAGAAGCATCTGCATTGCCTGGATACTCACCAATTAAATGAGGCCATTGAATCCCTATGGCGGGGTCATTCCAAGCTAAACCGCCCTCATCACCCGGATGATAAAAATCAGTTACTTTATAGCAGAACTCTGCCTCATCGCTCAAAACTAAAAAACCATGAGCAAAGCCCTCGCTGATATAAAATTGCTTCTTATTCTCTTCAGTTAACTCAACACCGTACCATTGTCCATATGTCTTGCTTCCAGCGCGCAAATCCACAGCCACATCAAAAACGCTACCTTTAATAACACGCACAAGCTTACCTTGAGGAAACTCTTTCTGGAAATGCAAGCCACGCAACACGCCTTTAACGCTCATGCTTTGATTATCTTGCACAAAAACCATATTGAGACCGCATTCCTGCATATCCTTTTGGTTATAGGTCTCCATGAAATAACCGCGTTTATCGCCATGCACAGCAGGCTCAATAATATATAAGCCCTCTATAGGACATTTAGTTACTTTAATTTGTGCCATTTGGTTTTCTCCTTAATACTTTATCTTACCCTCAGCTACACGTTTTAAATGCTGTCCATAGGGACTCTTGCCATAACGCTCAGCGCTGGCCATCAGCTTATCTTTATCAATCCATTTATTAAGATAAGCTATTTCCTCTAATGCAGAAATAGTGATGCTCTGACGCTCAGATACCATTTTCACAAACTCTGCAGCTTCAACAAGGCTATTCATAGTACCTGTATCAAGCCAAGCAAAACCGCGACCTAAAAGCTGCACGTCGAGTATATCTTCATGCAAATACATTTCATTTAAGGTAGTAATTTCCAATTCACCACGAGCAGACGGCTTAACTTCATGAGCTTTAGCGCTCACTCCCTTAGGATAGAAATACAGGCCTGTAACAGCGTAGTTAGACTTAGGTTGCTGGGGCTTTTCCTCAATAGAAGTAGCCTTGCCCTTTTCATCAAAAGCAACGACACCAAAGCGCACAGGGTCATTTACATAATAACCAAAGACTGTGGCACGTCCATTTTCTTCAGCATCTTGAGTTGCAGCACGCAAAATTTTACCAAAGCCATTACCATAAAAAATATTATCACCAAGCACCATGGCACAAGCATCATCACCAATGAACTCTTCACCAAGCAAGAAAGCCTGAGCCAAGCCATCAGGAGAAGGCTGCACTTTGTAAGATAATTTCAAACCGAAATCACTGCCATCACCCAGCAGAGCTTCAAATCTAGGGGTGTCAGTAGGCGTGGAGATAATTAGAATTTCTCTAATTCCTGCCAGCATTAAAGTTGATAAAGGATAGTAAATCATCGGCTTATCATAAACCGGCAATAATTGCTTACTTGTAACCATAGTCAGTGGGTACAGCCTAGTACCACTGCCACCTGCTAATACAATACCTTTCATAACATGACCTCCATATACAACAATCTATAAGATAAGACAGTCTAGAAGTCTTTCTTACCCATGTTATTAGTTAATCCGTGATATATTCCACGAAAAACAGAGTGAAGCTTTCTTTTTTTATCATTTTCAAAAAACGTTTTAGAAACCAATAGTTTAAACATCCTCCAGTAATATTCTCTCCACATCAAGAGAAAACTTATATCGTGATAATTTCTAATAACATAAGTCTTGTTTCTAAAAATATAATAAGTCCTAATATAGTTATGCATAGTAGGATGAAAATCTCTGATTAATCTTATCTTCTTTTGGTTTCCCAAATTGTGATCTATATATATGTCACCTGTAGATTGGTATGTATAATAACCCTTTATATAGCCACGATAGCAAAACTCATTATCAACTTCATCAATAAATAAATCTTCTAAAAAACAACCTATGCGAACTGCATTACTGATATTTATAATATTTCCACTAGTAATTACTGAAAAAACTTTTTTCCATTTTAAATTCTTCTCTTTACAAGTATCAGTGACATTATTTAATCTTAAATGTGGCCCTAGCCCCAACGTACTCTTCCAATCAAACTGACATAAAGATTCCAAATAATAATCAATAGTATCTGAAAACTTGCTATCTTGATCCATCGTTAGTAAAAAATCATATCTATCCTTGGCTAAACTCAATACGTCATTTAAAGGTTTAGCAATACCATTATTCTCATCATAATTGATTAGAGCAAGATTCTTGTAACGCTTACTTAGTGTCTCAAAAACAATTTCTCCGCCACCATTATTTACAACATATAATTGATCCAGCTTTGTAATGTAACTCTCTATGTTTTCAATCACTTCATTATTAGGAAAATACAAAATTACACAACCTGCAATTTTGTATTCATTTACGGCTTTATTTTGCATTATACTATCTTACACATCCTTAACGTTAGCCTAAGACAAAACATACATCTGTTTCGAATCATTTTATATACTGTATGATGCTTAGCCAAACTAGACGAATTATCACCATGTCTGCGATAATAAAGAAGCCTGTCTTTTAAAAACACTACTTGGCCATTCATCTCCCCACAAATACCAATCCATTGATCATGCATCTCAATATTCTTAGGTATTGGAAAAACAACTGAAAGTAAATCCTTTCTAAAAGCCATACAACATCCAACAAATGAATTTCTTATGATATTCTTTATAAATCCAGAACCTGATTTTCTAAAACCAAAATAGCTTGGAAGTAAAACCTCCATGTATTCATTTACTACATACGCATCATGAACAACTACCTTTGTTCTCTCATCAGCAAAGCAATCAAGCACCTTGGATACCTTGTTATCACACCATACATCATCTTGATCACTTAAAAAAATGATTTCGCCTTTGGCTTGGACTATAGCATTTTCAAAGTTGGCTATGATACCTTTTTTAGGTCCAGTTAGCAATCTTATTCTAGAATCTTTTTTCATAATGTGCTCAATAAGTGTGCGTGTTCCATCACTAGAAGCATCATCAGATATAATAATTTCATCTTTTGTCGAAAGATTCCTTAAAATGCTATATAGCTGTTCTTCAATAAACCTCTCTCCATTATATGTAGCCATACAGACTGATATCATATCAAAACACCCGTTTTGTAACCAAAATACTTTACCATATTGTGAATAAATGCAAATCCTACCTGAAGATACTCCTCACATCTCATTAGATACCTAGCTTCCTGCACAATGTATCGTAACCCCTCACCCTCGGCCTTACCAAAGGTTTCCAAGAGCCAAGTTTCTTCTTTATGAAACTGCCCTATCTGCCTACATCTCAAAAACTCTTGCTGCAAGCTATAATCATGAGCATGATAAACCATTGCTTCGGCACAGTAACCTGTCTTATAACCAGCCATCAAGAGTTTAGCAGCTGCATAAGTATCCTCGCCAAAATTGACATGCTTGGGAAAGCCACCTATTTGAAGCAAGAGTGACTTTTTATATGCTGCAAAAGAGTCAGATAAAAAAGCTGTCTTGATTCCCTTTTTCTTCTTATCAGCAAATGTATTAATAAAAGAATAGTCAGGATAGTTGTATAGCCTAGCAAAGCTACCTAAAGGTCCCGTATGTGGATAAGGTAATTGCCTTCCATATACTGCTGCAAGAGCTTCATCACTGAGTAAAAATTCAATAAGCTCTTGCACAGCATACTCATCCTTGAGCAACGCATCCTGAGTCATAAAAACAACTATTTCAGTCTGCGCCTTTTCTAAAGCATATTGCCTTGTCTTGCCATGACCAAAGTAAGGTTTGGCAATAACCTCTACATGAAAGCCATAGTCTTTAGCAATATCCACAGTCTCGTCATCAGAAGAGGAGTCTATTACAAGCACCTCTGCTATATTTGCCGACTGCTTAGCCAATATTTCAGCACATTCTCTAAATCTACTACCAGCATTGCAAGTAGGTAATACCACTGTAACTGGCACACTCATCAATATGCTCCCTTTCCAGCAACCACAGCCTTAATCGTTCTCCACAGCAGCATAAAATCCAGCCACACACTCCAGTTCCGCACATACCAGCTATCCATCTGTACGCGCTCGTCATAGGTAGTGTCGCTGCGACCATTAACTTGCCACATGCCGGTAATCCCCGGCTTAACCATTAGATAATCATCCACAAACTCGCCATAGCGAGCCAGCTCTTCCTGCACAATGGGACGCGGCCCCACAAGGCTCATCTCCCCTCGCAAAACATTAAAAATCTGCGGCAGCTCATCAAGACTAGTCTTACGCAGGAAAGCACCACTTTTCGTAATGCGTGGGTCATTCTTCAGCTTAAAATCCCCCTCCCACTCAGCGCGAGCAGCCGGATCCTTAGCCAATATCTCCTCCAACATTTCCTTGGAATTCATCACCATACTACGGAATTTATAGCAGGGAAAGGCCTTGCCACCCTTACCAATCCGCACATGCTTATAAATCACTGGCCCTGGAGAATCCTTATAAATCCAAAGTGCAATGAAGAGCAAAATCGGAGCAATAAGAACCGTGCCAATGATGGTCAAAGCATAATCCAAAACTGTCTTGATGCATCTGTTTAAAGGTCTAGCTAAATTATTCTTAAGGCGCAGGATTAAAAGCTTTTCATTAAAAATGCTTTCCACCTCGACGGTGCCAGTGGGCACGCCCACCAGATTTGTAATAACGCCCATATTTTTTACTAAAGGCTGGATGCGATAAATCAGCATGCCTAAATCATGATCCGCCAAGCCCGGAGCCGCCACAAAAACTCGCTTCACACCAGTTTCCATAATAATGCGCTCCGCATCTTGGAAACCGCCTAGAACAGGGTACTGCTCAAGAATGCCCTGTTGTACCTTGTTATCCTCCAATAGGCCAATAATCTTGTAGCCCATACCTGGGTCGTTGCGCAAGGACTTCACCAAAAGCTCCGCCGTTTTGCCGGCACCAATAATAATTACGGGTGCCAAGAGCATCTGCCGTCTCTGCAAAAGGTTCTTTAAAAGATAGCGCATTAATGCTAAAAAGATAAACGCCAAAACACCGAAGGCCACCACAAAAAAGCGGCTGGTATGCTCAGAAATCTTGGCAATATAAAGCAGCAAAACCACGGCCAAGGTCCCATAGCAGGAAGACACGAAAAGCTTTTCCACTTCCTTGTAAAAGGGACGGAGGCGACTATAGAGCTGATTCATATTTATGAAAAAAATATAAAGGCATGGGAATATAATCCAAAAGTTTATCCATGAAATATGCAGTGTGCTTGTTCTAAAAAAGTTGTTGCGCATATAAAAAGCGCACTGCTCCGCTGCGACCAAGGCCACATAATCCAGCGCTATGAAAAGCAATATTGAAATCATTCCAGCATAGCGCTTCATCACATCTACCCCAATCACCGCATAATTTATACCTTTGGGAAAAATAGCCTACTTTATTTGCTTATACCCGCCTATATTGTAGCACATTTGTACCACCCCCGCAAGACGTTCCAAGGTAAAAAATAAGCCGAGCATTCGAAGTTCGCTCGGGGGCTCGCAGGACGCCGGTTAGAGGTGATGCGGGAGGTGATAATACATTTTTTAGGTAACTAATTAGGGTAAAGTATGTTCTTTATTTGTTTATGTAGTTGTGGTAAAATAATAAACAAAAGAGTTGTTTATTACGGAAAGGAGGCAGCCAATATGGGTACATTCGTAAACCCTGATAACGGAGCATTTCAGGTTGCACTTAATTCTGAAATATACGTGGATAAAACAGGCTTAATTGCCTATACAAACAAAGTAATGAATACCTTGCAGGGCTATATTTGCAATAGTCGTCCCCGCCGTTTTGGCAAATCCATTACAGCCAACATGCTTACGGCTTATTATAGTAAGGGCTGCTCCTCGCAAGCAATGTTTGCCAAGCTAGCCATTAGTAAAAGCGCTGATTTCGCGAAGCATTTAAATAAATATGATGTTATTCATTTGGATATTCAGTGGTGTCTGGAGCCAGCTGGAAGCCCAGAAAAGGTGGTCACATATATCACCGAAAAAACTATCCAAGAGCTCAAGGAATACTATCCTAATGAGGTTGCAGACAATACAACCTCCCTGCCAGAGGCGCTGGCACGCATCAATACCTTAACAGGAAGAAAGTTTATCATTATCATTGATGAATGGGACGTCTTAATTCGCGATGAAGCAGCCAATAAGAGTGTGCAGGAGGAGTATATTAGCTTTCTTAGAGGGCTTTTCAAAGGTGTTGAGCCTACAAAATATGTGCAATTAGCTTATCTTACAGGTATTTTGCCCATAAAAAAAGAAAAGACACAATCCGCCTTGAATAACTTCGACGAATTCACTATGCTTGAGGCTACTGATCTAGCTCAATACATAGGCTTCACAGAGGAAGAAGTTATGGGCTTATGTGCCAAATACGGTATGGATTTTGAGAAAGTAAAAAAATGGTATGATGGCTATCTTTTGGAGGACTACCAAGTGTATAATCCTAAAGCAGTTGTCAGCACCTTGCTTAAGGGTAAGTTCCGCAGCTATTGGTCCGAAACAGGTTCTTATGAAGCTATTATACCCTTGATAAACATGGATTTTGATGGTCTCAAAACTGCCATTATCGAAATGCTTTCCGGTGCATCAGTTAAGGTTAATACTACTACCTTTAAGAACGATACCATAAGCTTTAAAAACCGCGATGATGTGCTCACCTATCTCATCCACTTGGGTTACCTTGCCTTTAACCAGATAGAGCAAGCAGCCTTCATCCCCAATGAAGAAATCCGCCAGGAGCTGACGGTAGCTACAGAAAGCACAAGATGGAATGAACTTATAGCTCTGCAGAAGAAGTCACAACAACTGCTAGAGGCTACTCTAGATATGAATGGCGAGAAAGTAGCCAGTGGTATAGAACGAATTCACATGGACTTTGCTTCAGCAATTCAGTATAACAATGAAAACTCTTTAAGCAGCGTTTTAGCAATTGCATATTTAAGTGCAATGCAGTACTATTTTAAGCCCATTCGTGAGTACCCTGCCGGCCGTGGCTTTGCAGATTTTGTCTTCTTACCCAAGCCAGAGTATGCACAGTACTATCCTGCGATTATCGCTGAGCTAAAGTGGAATAAGGATGCCAAAACTGCCATCAAACAGATCAAGGATAAAAAGTACCCTGCTTCCATTGAAAGCTATGCAGGCGAAATGCTTTTGGTTGGCATTAGCTACGATACCAGCAGCAAAGAACATCAATGTGTAATTGAAAAGTACGAAAAAGTATAGCAGAATTTCTATTCAAACAACAAACTCCGACCAATTCACTATTTAAAAGTGAATCAGTCGGAGTTTTGATTTTACTATACTATGCGCTTAGTAGTAGGCACGTGAGTAGGCTACCTTATTTAAAATAGTTCACACCGCTCAGGAAAATCTTCTGGTCCTTCTCGCCAGCAACATTGCGGAAGAGTCCGGGAGCGAAGCGTTCGCTGTGGCCCATCTTGCCCAGGATGCGTCCATCGGGACTGGTGATACCCTCGATAGCGTACAAGCTGCCGTTAGGATTGAACGGAGTGTTCATAGTGGGCACGCCCTCAGCATTCACATATTGAGTAGCTACTTGGCCGTTAGCAAAGAGCTCTTTAATCGTAGCCTCCGGTGCATAGAAGCGGCCTTCACCATGAGAAACAGCGATGGCATGCTCCTCGCCGGGCTCGCACAGGCTGAACCAAGGAGATTTATTGGAAACAACGCGAGTGGTCACAATTTGAGAAATATGGCGACCGATATTATTGAAGGTCAAGGTCGGAGATGCGCTGGTCATATCGCAAATCTCGCCGTAGGGCACCAGACCCAGCTTAATCAAAGCTTGGAAGCCGTTGCAGATGCCCAGCATCAAGCCATCGCGATTCTCCAGCAAATCGCTGATAGCTTCTTTAATGCGCGGGTTGCGGAACATAGTAGCAATAAATTTGCCACTGCCGTCCGGCTCATCACCAGCGCTAAAGCCGCCGGGAATCATCACGATTTGGGAATTATTGATATACTTAACCATTGCTTCTACGGATTCTTCAATAGCAGCAGCGGTCAGGTTGCGAATAATGAAGGTATTAGCCTCGGCACCAGCAGCCTCAAAGGCGCGAGCACTATCGTATTCACAGTTGTTACCGGGGAAAACAGGGATGAATACGCGGGGCTTAGCGATATTTACCGGCGCAGTCAGAGCCAATTTAGCAGTATAGAGCGGCATATTGATGTCCGCAGGCTCCTCCACCTTGGGCAGGCTATCTGGGAAAATCTTCTGCAAAGGCTCGCGGTAAGCAGCCAAAGCCTTATCCGCAGCAATCACGGTATCATTGATAGCGATGCCTGCATTGGCGGTGGTGTGACCCAGTACCATGTAGTCCAAGCCAGCGAAAACCTCTTCAGCATCCACGCCAGCAGCCAGCTCCAGCACCATGCCACCGGGCTGCAGCGTAAAGAGACTTTCCGGATCATGGAAGGGCTTAATGAACTCAAAGCCCAGCTCATTGCCCATAGCCATGGTGGTTACCAGAGCAGCGATACCGCCCTCCTTCACAGCTGCAGCAGCCTTAATCTTGCCTGCTTCCATAGCTGCGTGTACAGCTGTCAAATTCTTGCGCAGAGCTGCAAATTCCAATACCTCTGCATTGTCACGCGGACAGGACAGGAAGATGACCTCATCCCCTGCTGCCTTGAACTCAGCAGAAACGGCCTTGTCGCCATCGATAACGCCTACAGCAAAGGAAACCAAAGTAGGCGGAACAGTTTTATCCATAAAGGTACCGCTCATGGAGTCCTTGCCGCCGATAGCAGGCAGCTCCAGCGCATCCAGCGTAGTGAAGGCACCTAAGAGTGCGCTAAAGGGTTGGCCCCAGCTGGTGGAATCGTGCAGCTTGGGGAAGTACTCTTGCAGAGTCAGGCGTAGCTTAGCAGGGTCAGCGCCCAGTGCAGTAGCGCGTACAACGGACTCAGTTACAGCGTACATAGCGCCGTGGAAGGGGCTCCAGCAAGCCACATCCGGGTTATAACCGCAGGCCATAACGCTGGCAGCGGTGGTATTGCCGTGGAGCACAGGAATGCGACCAACCATGCCCTCGGCCGGAGTCAGCTGGGTCTTGCCACCAAAGGGCATAATAACGGTACCACGACCGATGGTACTGTCAAAGCGCTCGGAGAGACCCTTTTGGCTGCACACATTGAGGCGACCCATATTGGCCAGCCAAGCAGCCTCCAAGTCAGCGGCAGCAGTAACCTCTGCCGGCACGCGCTCGAACACATTCTCAGCCTTTTCTTCAGAAACAGTTACATTGGTGTGTTGAGCAACACCGTTGGTGTCCAGGAAAGCACGGGACAAATCTACAATCTTATCCCCACGCCAGAACATTACCAAACGCGGCTCTGCGGTAACCTCGGCCACAACAGTTGCCTCAAGGTTTTCTTCATCAGCATATTTAATGAAAGCGTCACGGTTTTCGGCTTCAATAACCACAGCCATGCGCTCCTGGGATTCAGAAATAGCCAGCTCGGTGCCGTCCAAGCCCTCATATTTCTTGGGAACCTTGTCCAAATCAATTACGAGGCCATCGGTGAGCTCGCCAATTGCAACGGAAACACCGCCAGCGCCAAAGTCGTTGCAGCGTTTAATCATGGCAGTTACAGCGGGATTGCGGAACAAACGTTGAATCTTGCGCTCAGTGGGAGGATTACCCTTTTGTACCTCAGCACCGCAGCTCATCAAAGAGTCCACAGTATGCTCCTTGGAGGAGCCGGTTGCACCGCCGCAGCCATCGCGACCGGTTTTGCCACCTAAGAGGATAACGATATCGCCAGCGGCAGGACGCTCACGACGCACCGCACTGCGAGGAGCCGCACCCATAACGCCGCCAATTTCCATACGCTTAGCTACGAATTTATCATGATAATATTCTTGAACATGACCGGTTGCCAAACCAATCTGGTTGCCATAGGAGCTGTAGCCAGCAGCAGCGCCGATAGTAATCTTGCGCTGGGGCAGCTTACCGCTAAGAGTCTCGCTTACAGGAGTGCGCGGATCGGCGCAGCCGGTAACGCGCATAGCCTGGTATACATAGGAGCGACCGGACAGGGGGTCGCGGATAGCGCCGCCCAGGCAGGTAGCAGCACCGCCGAAGGGCTCGATTTCCGTGGGATGGTTATGGGTTTCGTTCTTAAACATAACCAGCCAGTCCTCGGTCTTGCCATCCACTTCGATGGGCACTACGATGGAGCAAGCATTGATTTCCTCGGATTGGTCCAAATCAGCCAGCTTGCCCTCCTGACGCAGCTTCTTCATGCCGATAACAGCAATATCCATCAAGGTTACAGGGCGCTCAGTGTTCTCACCATAAACGGCATCACGAGCAGCCATATATTTATCATAAGCCTCTTGCACGGGCTTGGTGAAGGTGCTGGGAACAATGTCCACATCCTCAATCTGGGTCATAAAGGTAGTATGACGGCAGTGGTCGGACCAATAGGTATCCAGCACGCGGATTTCGGTAATAGTGGGCTCACGGTGCTCTTCCTTGAAATATTTTTGGCACCAGAGCAAGTCTTCAAGGCTCATAGCCAAGCCCATTTCCTTGCGCAGAGCTTCAGCCTCATCCTTGGTCATGGTCAAAAAGCCTGCTACGGACTTAACCTTTTCCGGCTCCTCGCAGGTGCTGATTAAGGTTTCTGGCTTAGCCTGCTCTGCTTCACGCGCTTCAATGGGGTTGATGCAATAAGCCTTAATCTTCTCAACGTCCTCAGCACTCAGCTTGCCCTCCAAAACATACACCTTAGCAGCAGCCACCATGGGGCGCTCCTTTTGGGTAATCAGCTGAATGCATTGCTCGGCAAAATCCTCGCGTTGGTCGTATTGACCGGGCAGCAGCTCCACCGCAAAGGCTTGCTCGCCGCTAGCCAGCTCCAAATGCTCCTCTACCACGGTGTCAACAGGCGGCTCGGACAGCACCAAAGCCTTGGCCATGGCAAATTCCTCATCGCTCAGGCCCATTACATCATAACGATTAATAATGCGGATTTTTTCCAGAGCGCCCATGCCCAGATTGTTGCGCAAATCGGCCAGCAAGCCATGTGCTTCTACGGCAAAGGCATCCTTCTTCTCCACATAAATTCTTCTGATACTACTCATATCCAAATCCTCCAGTCCAACAAAAAGTGTATTTCGAGGTATTTACTTACAGTTTCGTATATATTTTAACACATTTTGAGAGTTTGTCCAATATATAGTGGATAATATTCGCAGTTTGTCGAACATTTTGCGCTTAACTAGGCAAATAATTCGACTTCAAGAGCTGATCTATCTATCCTTTTGGTAAAGGAAAATGCCGATACCGCAAAGTATACCCATAATGCCGATGAATTGCTGCAGGGTAATAACCTCACCCAAAAGCACGTAACCTAAAAGACATGTGCCCACGGTCTCGCCCAAAATGCTCATGGAAATCACTGTAGCGCTGAGCCATTTTAAGAGCCAGTTGAAGATAAGCTGGCCTAAGATAGTAGAAACCAAGGCCAGGCCCAAAAAGCAGCGCCAGGTTTGGGTCGTGTAGCCAGTGAAGGCGTCCCCGCAGGCCAAGCTATACAGGCCTAGAAAAAACGCACCACTGCTGTAGCCTAGTACGGAATAAGGAATAACGCCGAGACTGCGCCGCACCTGTTGGCCAATGAGGAAATAACCCGCGATTACTGCGGCGGCCACAAGAGCCATCACATCACCTACAAAAGCATGCCAGCTGATGGCAAAATCACCCCAGCCAATGACGATGCTACCGGCAATGGCTAGCAAGCAGCCCACCATGGCTCCCCTGCTGCAGCGCTCCTGCCAGAGCAAGTAGCTACCTAAAATGGTGAACAAAGGCTGCAATGTGACTAAAACCACCGAGCTAGCCACGGATGTGAATTTCAAAGATTCAAACCAGAGCACGTAATGCACTGCGAGGATGAAGCCTGAAAGCACGCCGGTGTAGAGCTGCTTGCGAGGCAAATTTGCTAGCTGCTCACGATTGGCTCTTTTACATAAAAGTAAAGGCAGCAAAGCTAATGCTGCCACTAATAAACGATAAAAAGCGATAATGCCCGAGGGTGCCTGGGCCACCTTGGCAAAAATGCCGGAGGTGGACAAAAAGAACACCGCTAGCGCTAAAATCACATAGGAAGTATATTTACCAGGAGTCATCTTATAAAATACCTGCCGCATAGAGAGCGCACAGGGACTTGCTATCGTAAAGCTCCCCTTCGGCCACCATTTGCTTTAGCTCCGCCGGAGTGAAGGCCTGTACGCCGATAAATTCGTCCTCATCGGTATGCTGGGCATATTTTTTTAGTCCCCATGCCTTGTATAAATGAATGATTTCATCAGAAAAGCCCGGGGTTGTAGCAATGCTCAAGAGGTGCTGCCACCCCTCGGCCTCATAGCCGGTTTCCTCGCTCAGCTCCCGCTGCGCGCACGCCAGCTTCTCCTCGGCCTCGCCGTGGTCCAGCTTGCCCGCCGGTATTTCCCACAGCAGGGTGCCCAAAGGATAGCGACACTGCTTCACTAAAACCACGCGGCCATCCTCCAGCACGGGCACGATGGCCACGGCGCCGGGATGGCGGATGTACTCGCGCGTTGTATCACTGCCATTGGGCAGCGTGACGTGGTCACGCTGCACCTTTAAGAGACGCCCACTGAAGACTTCTTCATTACTGCCCTCCACATAGATTTCGTCCAGGGCAGCTTCGTGAAATTTTTTTAACATGTAGCTTTCACCTCTATAGTATAGCTCTGCTTGGGCGAGCGCGCGCTGGCGCTGCCTAGTAAAGCTTGCTGTTGTCGCTATTTTTTGCTTGCAGCCTTGCGCAAGCTCGCCTTGACACTGTCCGCAGCCAGAAGCAGCTCCGTGGCGCTTTCCAAAGCGGCACGGGAGGTGCTGGCGCCCGCCGTCATGCGCACCAGCTCCGTCAGGCGCTGGTTGTAGTCCAGCACAGCCAGCACCGTTGCGGTGCGTCCTTCGCTGCTGCGCTTCTCAATGAAGATGTGGTTATCAGCGAAGGCTGCGATTTGCGGCAGGTGCGTAATACACAGCACCTGCCCCACGGTGGCGATGGCGGCGATTTTTTCCGCCATTTTCTGAGCTGTAACTCCGCCTACGCCGGTGTCGATTTCATCGAACACCATGGTGCCCACCTGAGCGCTATTCATCAGCACGGTCTTCATGGCCAGGGCAATGCGGCTCAGCTCGCCGCCAGATGCCACCTTCTCTAAATCGTTCAGCGGCTCACCTAGGTTGCCGCTGAACAGGAAGCGCACAGCGTCCCTACCGCTGGGCGCGAAGCGCTCCAGCGGGGTCAGCGCGATTTGGAAGCTGCCGTTCGGCATGGCCAAATCGCGGATATGAGCTGTGATCTGCTGGCCTAGGCTAGCAGCGCTGCGCTGGCGCTCTTTGGAGAGCGCGGCTGCGGCAACGCCCAGCCGCTTAGTGGCCTGCGCCAGCGCTTGCTGCGCTTTGTCCAGGGCAGCTGCAATGTTTTGCAGCTGCTCCAGCTTTGCTTGCGTAGTCTCTAAATAAGCCAAGACAGCCTCGGTGCTACCGCCATATTTTTTCTGCAAGCGATAGATAGTGTCCAAGCGCTGCTGCACCTCCACCGCCCGCTCCTCGTTGAAGTCGCTACGGCTCAGGTAGTCTGCCAGCTCACTGCGGCAATCATCCAAGTTAATCCAGGCGCTGTCCACTGCCTCGGCAAAGGCAGTTAAGCGCCCATCATAACGAGCAGCATAGACAAGCTCGTCCCGCACTCTCGCTAGCCGCGAGAGCACCGCGTCCTCCTCGTCCAGCTGCTCAAAGGCAGCGCTGACGGACTTAATAATGCGTTCGCCATTTTGCAGCAGCTTAGCTTCCTCCTCTAAGGATTCCTCCTCGCCCACTACCAAATTAGCGTCCGTGATTTCCTTTATTTCCCAAGCATAGCGGTCCATGAGCAAATCCTGCTCCTCATTGTCCTGCTCCAGCTGCTTCAGCTTAGCTTGGGCATCAATATATACTGCATATTCTTTTTTATAAGCTTCAAAAGCCTTGGCAAGACTAGCTCCGCCAAATGTATCCGTCACTAAGCGTGCTGCCTCAGGCTTAAGCAAAGCTTGATTTTCGTGCTGACCGTGAATATCTACCAGAGCAGTGCCGATTTGCTTTAGCACAGCCAAGGGCACCTGCACTCCGTTCACAAGCGCGCGACTTTTACCGGCGGCACTGATTTGCCTTTTCAAAAACAAATCATCCTCCACCTCAATGCCCTGCTGCCGCAGAATGTTTTTGATGTCCTCCTGGTGTGTGATATCAAAAACAGCCTGCACCCAGAGCCCATCGGTGCCGCTGCGCACATAATCCACCGATGCGCGCCCGCCCAAAACCATGCCAAAGGCATCGATTAAAATGGATTTACCGGCGCCGGTCTCGCCTGTAAATACGTTGAAGCCGGGCGTAAACTCCGCATGAGCGTCCTCTAATAATGCAAAATTGTGTACATGCAAGGATTGCAGCATCTACCCCACCGCCTTAGCGATATTCCTTCAGGCGCTTGAGCAGGCTCACCACGCCCTCCTTATTCTCCATAGCTACGAAAACAGTGTCATCACCGGCAATGGTGCCCAAAATCTCCGGCCATTTCATATAATCCAGTGCAAAGGCCACGGATTGAGCTGTACCGGGCAGGGAGCGGATAACCACCATGCTGTCGGAGGCACGCACGCTAACGATGCTGTCGTGGAATGTACGCGCCAAGCGCTCCATGGTGAGCATCATACCGTGCTCCTTGGGATAAGCATAGTGATAGTGACCATTGGCATCCGGCACCTTCACCAGCATCAATTCCTTGATATCGCGGGAAACGGTGGCTTGGGTTACATCGATACCCTCGCTGCGCAGCGCGCTGGCCAAATCCTCCTGGGTTTCAATCTTATGATTATCGATAATCTCTTTGATTTTTGCATGTCGGGTCATTTTCATTTGCTATCACCTCATTTGCAATTTAAAAGCAGCTATTATTTAATCTATAAAAATTTATACGTTACGCATGAGCTTTTGCTGCCAGGTCTGATAATAATCGCGACTGGTCAAGCGAATAAGCTTCATGGTATAGGGACTTTTTTCAATACGCACATAGGTATCGTCCTGCACCTCGATAACGTTCTCGCCGTCACATGAGAGCATCATTTCCTCGCTACCCGGCACCGCCTTCAGCTCAATGGTGTCGGATAAAGGAATTACCAAGGCCCTCGCCGTCAAGGAATGGGCGCACACCGGGGTAATTACGCTTACATCCAGCTCCGGCATTACCAGAGGTCCACCGGCGGATAGGGAATAAGCCGTAGAGCCCGTGGCGGTGGAAATAATGAGGCCATCCGCCGCATAACGACCGGAGGGCTTGCCATTGATATACATTCTTAAATGAGCCAGCTTGCTGAACATACCCTTGGCCAAAACGAAATCGTTCAGGGCATGGGCCGTTGTTAAAACGCTGCCCTCCCTAATCACCGTGGCCTGCAGCATTTTGCGCCGCTCGATGGTGTAATTACCCTGAGCCAGCTTGCTGATGGCCTTGCGCATGCCTGGCAAATCAATCTCTGCCAAAAAGCCCAGCTTGCCAAAATTGATGCCAAAGGCAGGCACACCGGCTGGCACAGTATAGCGGGCCATTTGCAAAAGTGTACCGTCACCGCCCAAGCTTACCGCCGCATCCAGTGGCTGCAGATAATCATTATGCATGCCGGTGATGCTGTCCTTATCAAAGCCTGCACAACCAAATTCAGCGGCTACATTCTCCGGCAGCAAAGGCTCCAATCCCCAATCGCGGCACATTTCCACAAATTCAGGTAACGCAATATGCACATTTTCCTTGCTCAAATTGGGAAAAATACCCAAGCGTTTTGCTTTCATTTATGCCTCGGCTCCTATTTTTTGTAATTTATTTATCTAAATCTCCATGACTGCGGCCCACTAGCTCGGCCACATATGCGGCGCTGACAGCGTCATCCTCGCCCAATGTCAGGTGCAATAAGTATTCAATATTGCCCTCAGGCCCTTTAATAGGTGAAAAATCTAAGCCAGCAATGCCGAAGCCTTCCTCTTTCGCAAAGGCAATCACATTATTGATAACCTCTTCGTGCACCTTGGCATCCCGCACAACGCCCTTCTTGCCCACATTTTCCTTGCCGGCCTCAAACTGGGGCTTAATTAAGGCAATGACGAAGCCGTCGCTTTTGAGGATTTTACGTACGGCGGGCAATATTTTATCCAGAGAAATGAAGGCCACGTCGATGGTAGCAGCATCCACCTGCTCCGGCAGGCTATCCTTTTCCAAATAGCGTACATTGGTGCGCTCCATATTAATCACGCGCTCGTCGCTGCGCAACTTCCAGGCCAGCTGACCATAGCCCACGTCAATGGCATAGACCCTGGCCGCACCATTTTGCAGAGCGCAGTCCGTAAAGCCGCCGGTGGAAGCGCCTATGTCGGCCACCACCTTGCCCTCCACGCTAATGGGAAAAATCTGCAAAGCCTTGGCCAGCTTCAGGCCACCGCGGCTCACAAAGGGCAGCTTATTGCCCAAAAGGCGAATTTGCACATCGGGAGCCACCGGCGTACCCGGTTTATCTATTTTTTGCTCATTCACTAGCACCTGTCCTGCCATAATGGCTGCCTGAGCCTTAGCTCGGCTTTCAAACAGCGCTCTGTTCATGAGTAATGCGTCTAAGCGTTCCTTTTTCATCTATTCACCCTTTACTAAAGCCACAGCCTTGCCCACAATAGCGTCCACATCCAGCTCCAAATCTCTAAAAAGCAGCTTTTTATCGCCGTGAAGTACGAACTCATCAGGAATACCCAAGTTCAAAACCTCGCACTTATCCAGCAGCTGGGCCTCGTTTAGAGTCTCCAGCACCGCGCTGCCCACGCCACCTTGGAGCACGCCCTCTTCTAGAGTAATGATTTTGCCATACTCTTTGGCTTGCTTTTCAAGTAATTCCTTGTCTATGGGCTTGGCAAAGCGCATATTCACAACGCCGGCACTGATACCCTGCTTAGCCAGCTTTTCCGCTACCTGCATGGCGCTTTGCACCATGCTGCCGATGGCCCAAATGCTCACATCCTGACCCTCCCGCAAAACCTCGGCTTTGCCAATGGGCAAAGCCTGCATGGGCTCTGTGATATCCACGCCCACGCCGCTGCCTCTAGGGTAGCGCAGGCTGATAGGTCCGTCGAAATCCACGGCGGTCTTGAGCATATGGCGCAGCTCATTCTCATCCTTCGGCGCCATCACCGTCATCTCGGGCATGCTGCGCAAATATGCGTAATCGAAGACGCCGTGATGGGTGAAGCCATCGTCACCAACGAGGCCTGCTCTGTCGAGGCACAGGGTTACGTGCAGCTTTTGCATGCAGATATCGTGGAGCACGGAGTCGTAGGCACGCTGCAGGAAGGTGCTATAGATGGCAGCCACGGGCTTTAGGCCCGCTGCGGCAGCGCCCGCAGCGCAGGTTACAGCGTGCTGCTCGGCAATGCCCACGTCGAAGAAGCGCGTAGGATGCGCCTTGGCAAAGGTGCTCAGGCCAGTGCCATCAGGCATGGCCGCGGTAATGCCGATGATTTTTGGGTCTGCATCGGCCAGCTCCGTAATAGTTTTGCCGAACACTTCTGTGTAAGTAATGGGCGCATTGGGATTAGCGATTTTTTTGCCCGTAGCAATTTCAAAGGGGCCGGTGCCGTGGAATTTATTGGGGCTCTCCTCGGCGGGCTTATAGCCCTTGCCCTTTTTGGTCAGCACGTGCACCAGCACAGGACCGTCAATTTTCTTGGCAGCTTGCAAAACCTCAGTCAGGCTCTGCAAATCGTGCCCATCAATGGGGCCAAGATAAGTGAAGCCCAATTCCTCGAAAATGGAAGTTGGTACCATCAGGTACTTTACGCTACCCTTTAAGCGACGCAACACCTTAATCACATCGCTGCCAAATTCTACATTTTTCAGCCAACCCTCCAGGTCATGCTTAATTTTCGTATACGTCTCACCAGTGCGCAGCTGGTAAAGATATTCGCTCATAGCACCCACGTTTTTGGAAATGGACATTTCGTTATCGTTAAGCACTACAATCATCTTTTTGTGCAGCATACCCGCATGGTTCAAGGCCTCAAAGGCCATGCCACCGGTCATGGAGCCGTCGCCGATAACAGCAATCACATTATAATCCTGCTGCTGCAAATCCCTAGCCACCGCCATGCCCACTGCTGCGGAAATGGAGGTGCTGGAATGGCCCGTACCAAAGGCATCGTGAGCGCTTTCGCTGCGCTTAGGAAAGCCACTGAGGCCGCCATATTGGCGCAGGGTTGGAAACTGCTCTCTTCTTCCGGTAATAATTTTATGAATGTAAGATTGATGACCTACGTCAAAGACAATCTTATCCTCCGGTGTGGAGAATACGCGATGCAAAGCCAATGTCAGCTCCACAACGCCCAGATTAGGCGCCAAATGGCCGCCGGTCTTGGAAATAACACTGATCAAAAACTGGCGAATTTCCTCAGCCAGCTGCTTGAGCTCCTCCATGGAAAGAGCCTTCACATCTGCCGGCGAATTAATCGTATCAAGTAAACTCTTTTTTAACACATTTTGGTTTTCCATCATAAATCTACCCTAACAATTAGCTCTTGCGCTTGGTCATCATCTTGGCAATCTGGCGCAGGGGCTCCGCATTCTCGCCAAACATGGTCAGGCATTCCAAGGCCTCGTTGATGGTCTTCTCTGCCAGCTCATGCGCTGCCTCAAGGCCATAGAGGCTTACATAGGTGGACTTGTGATTTTTCTCGTCACTGCCCACCTGCTTGCCCAATTCCTCCGTGGTGCCCTCAACATCCAAAATGTCATCGGTAATTTGGAAGGCTAAGCCAAGCAAATCCGCAAATTTAGTCAAAGCCAAAAGCTGCTCATCCGTAGCTCCGGCCAAATGAGCACCGCCGCGAATGGCTGCGATAAAGAGTGCACCGGTCTTGCCAGCATGAAGCTTGCGTAGTTGCTCCGGGGAAATTTCCTTGCCCTCGAATTCTAAATCAAGGCCTTGACCGCCCACCATGCCGAAATTACCGGCACACATGGCCATTTCCCGCACAGTTTCAATGAGTGCCTTGGGCTCCACATTCTTTTGCTCCAGCATTACTTCAAAAGCTAGGGTCAACAGGCCATCACCAGCCAGCACAGCCATAGCCTCGCCATAGACCTTGTGATTGGTCAGGCGACCACGGCGATAATCGTCGTCGTCCATGCAGGGCAAATCATCATGAATTAAGGAGTAAGTGTGAATCATTTCCAAGCCGCAGGCCACGGGCAGATAATTATAGCCCTTGCTGCCTACTGCCTCCGCTGCCGCCATGAGCAGGATGGGGCGAATGCGCTTGCCACCGGCCATAAGGCTGTATTCCATAGCGTCATCCACCTTGGAAATACCCTTCTTGGCAATGCGATTTTTAAGGAAATTCTCTACTAGCTTGCGCTGGTTTTCATAATACACTGCAAAATCCATTTTTATCCCTCCAAATCCTGGAATGGTGCTAATCTATAGTCCTCGTCATTGCCATCGGCAACCACGATTTTTTCCACTTCCTGCTTCACTGCCTCCAGCTTGCCACTGCAAACCTTGCTCAGCTCCACGCCATATTTATATACCTCAAGGCTGTCCTCCAAGGAGAGCTCGCCGCTTTCCAAAAGCCGCACCTGCTCCTCCAGCTCAGCCAATGCTTCTTCAAATTTAATATTTTTTGCAATCTTTTTTACTGCCATCATTTACCGCCTTTCCACTTCCTGGACTACGGAAATTATCTGTCCATCCTTGACAGAGGTTGTGATTTCATCGCCCCAGCGCACTTGGTCAATGGAGCTCACGATTTTTTTCTTGCTATCTCGCACACAGCTATAACCCCGCTTGAACACTTCATAGGGGCTAATGGCCTCTAATTTAGCTTGATTTAAAGCCAAACGATGCTCAGCCTGCTGCTTATGCTGCTGCATCAAATTTACCAATTGAGCAAGAGCCATATCCAGCCGCTGCTCCCGCTCCGCAAACATTCTTTGGGGCTCCTGCAAAGCCCATGAGCTCATAGCCTTGGCCAATCTTTGCTCCTTGAACTCATACAGCTTGCGCGGATTGCGCAGCACGTGAGCATTGAGAAGCCGACCTAATCTTTCCTCCTGCATAGCATAAAGCCTGCGAGGATCCTGCAGCATGCGGCTTTGCTGTAGCTTAGCTAGCTCATCCTGCGCAGCATCCAACTGCCATTGCATGGCCCGCCGCAATCGCTGCGCTAAGCCTTCCTGCTGCTGACGCAATTTGGACATATCCGCCACTGCCATTTCCGCCGCTTGGGACGGAGTGGCTGCCCTTGCATCCGCTGCAAAATCGCACAGCGTAAAATCAGTTTCATGGCCTACGGCGCTAATAATGGGCAGCTTGCTTGCCGCCACGGCGCGCACTGTAGGCTCCTCATTGAAGGCCCACAAATCCTCCATGGAGCCGCCACCACGACCCACGATGAGCACATCTACAAAATTATGCTTATTAAAAAACTCAATGCCTTGGGCAATTTCTTTGGAAGCTCCCTTACCCTGCACCTGCACCGGATAAAGGTACAGCTTAATGCCGGGGTTGCGACGCCGAGAAACCCTAATCACATCGTGTACCACTGCGCCGGAGGCAGAGGTAACAATGCCAATGCGTTGCGCATTAGTGGGCAAGGGCTGCTTGCGCTCCTCATCAAAGAGACCTTCCGCAGCCAGCTTCGCCTTCAACTGCTCATACTGCAGCATCAAATCCCCTGCACCCTGCTGCAAAAGCAAATCAGTGTACAGCTGATACACGCCATCACGCTCATAAACCTGAATGCGTCCCACAGCGATAACCTTATCGCCATTTTTCGGCTCAAAGCGCAGACCCTCCGCCTTATAGCGGAACATCACGCACTTTAAAACACTACCGCCTTCATTAATGCTGCCATAGCGTGAGCTGCCGCCACCATCCTTTAAAGAAAAGTAGCAATGCCCAGACCCATAGCGCTTAAAATTGCTAATCTCGCCCTGCACCTGCACATTTTTTAGCTCATAATCAGCATCCAGAATTCCCTTTATGTACTTGTTAATCTCTGTAACTGAATAGATTGTTGCCATATTATATCAAAAAACTTTGCATTAAGTAGTGTTGTTTATTAAGTAATTTAGTTATCAGTAAGGGAGCTGTGATTTTTAGCAAATGAGTGGCTTGGTACAATGGCCTCAAGGGTTCGAAAAAATATATTGTTCTGCGAGACAAATAGTACCCCGCAGAGGCCAATTGAACCCCACGAAATTTGCGTTAAGCCCCCAAGGGGACAGCTCCCTGCACAAATTCTGCTGCGTGCACGGCACTTGCATAATTTGGCGACTCGCTTGAAAATCACCGCGACCGTCTGATAACAAATTACTTATTATCCATACCCATTCTCTTCGCAAAGGCTGCACAACCTGTCGCATTATCGCAGCTATAGCGTCCTTCGGGGACCCACAGGCGCACTGGATAGCGCAGCTTGGCAAGCTTCCTCTCCACATGCTGGCGAATATACTTATTCGAGCCAACACCGCCCACCAAAAGCACATCCCTCACGCGATACTCCTGCGCACCATTGCGCAGCACCCTCGCAAACGTCTCCGCCAGCGCGTGCTCCACACCCAGCGCTAACGCCGCTGGCTCCGCACCCGCCTCCAGCTTACGCAGCGCCGCCGTACACGGCCCTGACAGACTCACCTGCAGCTTACGCACAGACACCGGCAGCTCCACCATAATCTCTGCTTTCTCGGCTGCACACGCGTTCGCCTCGCTCTCGCTGGCAGCCTTGACAGCACTCGCAGCCACACTACTGTTTATAGCTACAGACTGCTTCAATGCTTCCTCCGCCAGCGCCTCCAGCGCCGGCCCCGCCGGAAACTGCAACCCCAAGGCTACGCCAATGCGGTCCACAAACTGGCCCGCATGCAAATCCATACTACCGCCCACCTCCGTGATGCGGTAGCGCCCGTCCTGCTGGCGTTCCGCCAGCAACACATCGGTCGTGCCACCACTGGCATGCAATAGCAAAAACCTTGCCACATTGGGCCCACCTGCAGACCATAACCCGGCCTCCAGATGATTCTCCTGATGACTAATAATATGCAGCTGCGCGCCTGTCACCGCAGCCATGCTGCGGGCCACGCTCAGCCCTGCCAAAAACGCCGGCATATACGAGTTCTCCAGCGGCCTTGGATAGCCGCTGACACCTATAGCTGCCAGCTCATACCCAGCCTTAGCCAGTCCCACCAAGCCACCAGAGCCCTCATCCTTCGCTTCTCCACTAGCAGAAACACCCTGAGCCACTCCCAACGCCTGCCCCACGGCTACTTCCACCAGCCGTGGCAAATTGCGGGTATGCTGAAACACCATCTCCGATTGCTGCAGGCCGCAGTGCCCAGGCTTCACGCTTAAAATTTGCCGCGCTTCGCCTATGAGCTCACCGTCCTCATTCATAATGGCCACCGAAGTAGTGTAGCAGCTCGTATCAATACCTAGAAATACCTTTTTCAATTTGCCTTGCTCTTGCTCTAGCGCACTCATGCCTTTGCCAGCTTACCTAAAACACCATTCACAAAACGCGGGGACTCCTCGGTACCATAAGCCTTGGCCACCTCCACTGCCTCGTTAATCGCAATGCCGCAGGCCACAGCCTGCTCTGCAAAAAGCATCTCATACACGGCCACGCGCAAAATATTGCGGTCCGTAGCAGACATGCGCTCCACAGTCCAATCAATAGCATACTCGCCTAAGCGTGCATCAATAGCCTCCTTATTGTCCAGCACGCCCTGTACCAGCAACAGCGCATAATCCCTAGCCTTAGGAGCGTTTTCCTCCTCATGCTCGGTCAAAGCAGCGTCCACAGCCACCTCAGCCTCACAGCTATTAAAATCTATTTGAAACAAGCTTTGCAATGCCACCTCGCGGGCAATACGTCGAATCATTTTTTCCATCGTTTCACTCTCCCTAATTATCATCTATGGTAGCCCGGCGGCAAAAGCCGATCCAGCCATTCCAAAAGGTCCTCCTTCATATCCAGCTTGTAGCCGATGAAGAAGCCCAAACCAATACAAATCATTAAAAACAGCGCCTGAAAAAAGCCCAGCCATAAAACCATGACGCCTATAAAAAGGCCAAAAATGGAGCAAAACAGGCGGCCACGATAATTATTCCAGATATCATTTAAAATATCGTTTAACATTTCTGTGCCCCCTATTCTTCCTTAGCCTTAATCTGCTTAATAAAGAGCTCCATTTCCTTCACATCAATGCCGGTGACCTTTTTGATGCTTTCCTTTACATTGGTGCGAATTTCGTCGGAGCTTTCGGGAATATTGATGCCGGGCTCAATAGATGCGTTTATGCGCACATGAATGCCCTCATCCTCCAGCTTTACAATAACCTTTACATTATGAATGCCATAAATTTCCTGGGCCAGCACCGCAATATAATCCTCCAGCGCACCCTTTCCCACAAGCACCTTGCCCTTCTCGGTTTCGCTGAGCTTCAAGGTGCTCATACCAGTGAGGCCTAGGCCAGTTACCAAAAGGCGCAGGCTCACTAGCAGCATAATCACGCCGCTTACTGCGTAAATCCAGCTGCCGGGAATATAGCTTACTAAATTAACCAGCAGCTCATGGGAAAAAACGCCCAGACTGCACAGCACCGCCAACACGGAAACTACGGCCATCAAGAATGTATACAGAGTCAGAATAATTCTATCAGCTATACCCATTACTAATCCTCCTCAAAAAAGCGTTTTTGCTTCTCGTCCATTTCTTTCTCAGGGGGCAGCGCAAAACGGTCCCTAGGCGCAGCCTCTTCCTTTTCGTGTCTACGCTTGATTTCCTTCACGCTGGTTTCTTCCGTGATCTTTTTAGCTTCACTCGCCTCGCTTTGAAAGCTTCTTAAGCCAGCCAGCTGCTGCTCAAAGGAGTTGACCTCATTAGCCTCCGCCCGCTGGGCCTGAGCTCTTACGATATCGGCCATGGCCTCATCTGAAGTAGCTTCCTTCTCCAGCTCACGAGCCTCGCGCTTAGCCACGCCCTCCACGTTCACATCTACGAACTGCACCTCATAGCCAGTCATGGCCTCTACGGCTTCCTTGACCTTTTCCTGTACCTCAAGGGCTATTTCCGGAATGCAGTAGCCATATTCCACGTTGAGATAAACGCTAGCGTTAACGGTCTTGCCTTCAAATTTCAGACGCACGCCCTTGGAAGCATTTTCCTTGCCCAAAAAGCGGTTAATGCCGTCGGTCAGACCGCCGCTCATGCTCACCACGCCCGGCACCTCCTGGGCCGCCAGGCTGGCCACAATGCGAATAACCTCGTCCGCAATACGAATATCGCCATAATCCTCCAGATTTTCTTCGTCTATTTCTGCATCAGTTTGCTGTTTTTGGTTCTCGGCCTTGGCCGATGTGGGATGCAGCTTGATATCCTCCAGCTGATCCAAATCGTGCTTCATCCAAAGCACCTCCTCTATAGCTCAAGATGGTAACCCACCAAATAAAAACAGTCACCCATTTTCATCTTATCATTATACCACAACCGCGCCATAAATTATACACTCCCTATGCATAAAATGCATAAAAAAACAGCAACGCCAAATTTGACGTTGCTGCTTAATGCGTTTAGAATTATGCGCGGGAGATATAATCGCCGGTACGAGTATCGATAGCGAGAACATCGCCTTCGTTGATGAACAGAGGCACCTTAACAACATAGCCGGTGTCCATGGTAGCATTCTTGCTGCCGCCGGTAGCGGTATCACCCTTGATGCCGGGCTCGGTTTCAACTACGGTCAGCTCAACAGTGTTGGGCAGGTCAACGCCCAGAACGCGGCCTTCGTAGATCATGATCTTAACGTCCATGTTCTCTTTCAGGAAGTTCAGAGCAGTGCCCAGAGTTTCCTTGCTCAGCTCGGTTTGTTCATAGGTTTCGTTATCCATGAATACATACATGCCGTCGGATTCATAGAGATATTGCATTTCACGGCGGTCAATGCGAGCCTTGGGCATACGCTCGCCAGCGTTGAAGGTACGCTCTACAACAGCACCGGTGCACAGATTGCGCATTTTAGCACGAACGAAAGCAGCGCCCTTACCAGGTTTTACGTGTTGGAACTCAACAACCTGCCATGCGTCGCCGTCGATGGTTACAGTTACGTTAGTTTTGAATTCATTGGTGGAAATCATTGGAAGCCCTCCTAAAAATTTTAAATTTTAAACTTTACACAATTTCAATAAGCTGCTTTTTGACTCCATTTAGGGCACGGGCGCCTTCATCCGTCAAAACAACAGTATCTTCTATACGAACCCCGCCTTTGCCGGGAATGTATATACCAGGTTCAATGGTAAAAATCATACCAGTCTTCAGCACCGTCTCGCCACGCTTGTTAATATTGGGCATCTCGTGAATCTCAAGGCCCACGCCGTGGCCGGTACCATGCACATAATACTCCCCATAGCCGCAGTCGGTAATCACCTTGCGCACTATAGCATCCAGCTCCCTGCCGGTCATGCCCACCTGGACAGCCTTCATACCCTTGAGCTGAGCCTCCTCAACTACGGTATAAATCTCCTTTTGCCAGGAATTGGCCATGCCAAGAGCTACCGTGCGGGTCATATCGGAGTGATAGCCGCGATATACAGCGCCAAAATCAAAGGTAATAAAATCACCGATTTCCACTACCTTGTCGCTGGCCATGCCATGGGGCAAGGCACTGCGAGCGCCGCTGGCTACGATGGTATCAAAGGAATTCCTTTCACTGCCATGGGCGCGCATATAATATTCTAAGCGCCCTGCCAGGCTCCGCTCCGTGCGTCCGGGACGAATATCATCCAAGAGCTCTACGAAGGCCTCATCAGCAATGCTGGCAGCCTTGAGCAAAAGCTCCAGCTCCTTCTTGTCCTTAATCATGCGAATGCTGCTAAAATCCATGCTTTCCATGGGAACCTCTCCCAAAAGCTCCTTTAGCGTCACATAATCATAATAGCTATACCAAGCGCCATCAAAGCCCACCACCTGTGCTCCAGCCTTCTTGGCCAAGCTGGCAGCTGCTTCCCAAATACTATTGGCGTTGGCGGGAGTATACTCCAGCACCTTAAAGAACTTCATCTCTTGCTTAGCCTGCTGGGTATAGCGCCCATCAGTAATCAGTACTCCCTGCTGGCGGTCCAGATAAAACAAGCTGGAGTCGCCGGTAAAGCCGGTGAGATAGCGGATGGTGCTTACATCCTTAATAATGACACTGTCCACGACAAGCTTAGCCATTAATTCTAATACTCTATTCAGGCGCGTCATTAGTTAACCTCTTTTCCTCAAATGCCATCTAAACATGGGTATTACCCTATTATTTTACCACTCATTGGCAAAACTATCAACAATTTCTATGTTGAAAGGCATGTTTTCTATGATATCCATGGTATCGAAATAGGTATCGGGTGTTGCGTAAAACTTAATCAGGCCTGCACTACCGTCCACGGTGCTCACCATGGCCAGGTGCTCGTAGCCCTCCATAATCCAGTTTACATCTGCTATATGCTCAGGCTCCACCTGGGCGTAAATCATACTGTGGGGTTCAGGGGCATTCTCGCTCATTTATCTAACAACCTTTCTGCGTAATAAGCTAAACGGTAACAGCTCCACATCACTGTGGGCACTAAATTTTTGCTGGGCATGGGGCGCGCAGTCAATGGCCACGCCATCCTCGTCCTGCATCTCGGTTAAAACAAAGGGCATCAGCTGCCCATCCGGCATTAAGAGCTCCAACTGCTCGCCTGCCTTCACATTGTTGCGCTGCTCAAAAAAGGCACGCTTGCTTGTGGCATCGTAGCCTGTGACGATGCCCACAAAATCGTGGGTTTGCTCATATTTAGAGCTGGTGTAAACCTGGGCATTTCTGTCGGGCTTGGCCACAGCAAAGCCCGTAGTATACTGGCGATGGGAGACCTTATTGAGCTCGGTAATCCATGTCTCGGGAACAGCGTAGTGCTCCCTGTCGGCCCAGCAGGCATCAATGGCCTTGCGATAAACGCTGACCACTGTAGCTACATAATGGACGCTCTTCATGCGGCCTTCAATCTTCAGGCTGCACACCCCTGCGTCCATGAGCTCCGGCAGATACTCGATGAGGCACAAATCCTTGGAGTTCATCACATAGGTACCGTGCTCATCCTCCTCCAGATCAAAATACTCCCCGGGACGCTTTTGCTCGCCCAGCTTGTACATATTATATTCCCAACGGCAAGCCTGGGTGCAGGCACCGCGATTGCCGTCACGACCTGTTAAATAGCTGCTCAAGAGGCAGCGACCGCTGTAGGAAATGCACATAGCGCCATGGACAAAGGTTTCTAATTCCACCTCAGTTTTGGCGCTGATTTCCGCTATTTCCCTTAAGGACAGCTCCCGGGCCAGAACAACGCGCTCCGCTCCCAGCTGCTCCCACGCCTTTACTGCAGCAAAATTTGTAGTATTGGCCTGGGTGCTCACATGCAGGGCCATCTTGGGCACTACCTCCCGCGCAGTCTGCCATACGCCTAAATCGCTGATCAAAAGCGCATCTACCTTGGCCTCTTCCAGGCCCAGTAGATACTCGGGCAGCTTGGCGATATCCTCATTATGAGCAAAAATATTCACAGTGACGTAAACCTTTTTGCCTAGGCTGTGAGCATACGCAGTTATCTCGGCAATTTCGGGCAAGTCAAAATTGTTGGCAAAGGCCCTGAGGCCAAACATTTTTCCGCCCAGATAAATTGCGTCGGCGCCATACAAAAGGGCCATTTTGCCCTTTTCCATATTGCCCGCCGGCGCTAGCAGCTCCGGCTTCACAAAAGCTCTCGTCATTTTTCCTCCACTTTTTATCCTATCTCGTCAATAGCGCGCAAATGCTCGCTATAGGTTTTCGTAAAGCGATGGTGGCCATCCTTTTCGGCCACAAAGTATAGATACTCCGTCTTTTCCGGCGCCAGCACCGCCTTAATGGCGCTCATACCAGGGCTGCCGATGGGTCCCGGAGGCAGGCCCGGATTTTGGTAGGTATTATAGGGGCTCTTGATTTTCGTATCATCAAAGGTGATGATTTCCTTTTGCGCGCCCAAGACATACTGAATGGTGGTATCGGACTGAATGGGCATGCCAATCTCCAGGCGTTTTAAAAAGACGCCGGCAATACGTGGCTGCTCCTCGGCAAACACCGCCTCCAGTTCCACCATGGCCGCCAAATTCACCACATCACGCAGCTTCAAGCCCTTGTCAGCACAGGCCTGCAGAATTTTTTCATCCTTCATATAATCATCAAAATGCCGTACCAAAAGCGCTAAAATCTTCTCCTCGCTCAGGCCCACGGGCATTTCATAGGTCGCAGGATAAATAAAGCCTTCGGCTTTAAAGAGCACATTGGGGTCATCTGTCTTCATATACTCATAGGGAGCATAATTTTTCGCAGCAGCGATAAATTTATCAGCACTGCCTAGGCCCTCTTCCTCCAGCTTCTTGGCAGTTTTCACCACCGTGTAGCCCTCAGGGACTGTAAAGCGCAGCAGCTTCACCCTGCCCTTTACCATCACATCCACGATTTCCCCATTGCTGAGACCGCCATCGATTTGGTAGGGACCGGCCTGCAGCTTGGTAGCCAAGCCCTTGTATTGGGCCTCCCAGCGAAAAGCTGTAGGGTCCTTCACCAGCTTCTTCTCGTGGAGCAGCTGGGCAATATCCGCCGTAGTCATGCCCTCCTTGACGATAATCAAATGAGGTCCATGAGCCGCAAAATCTTTATTATTGCCACGACTGTGCAGGATGGTCAAAAAGCCCAGCAGGGGTACCACAATGAGCACAGCTAGGGCAAGATACCAATTGCTTTTCAGCCAAAGCTTGAATTCTTCTATTTTTGCCTCATCCATACACCATACTCCCCTGCTTGCTAGCTTCTACATAAAAATACCGGACCGAAGTCCGGTGCTTTTTATTCCTCGTCGTCGCAGTATTGGTCGTACAGCTCAGCAACGGCTTCGTATTCTTCATCGGTGGGAGCTACATAAACTGCTTCGCCGTTTTCATCAAAATCAACGCGGGCAATAATGCAGTAGTCGTCCTCATCCTCTTCATGATGATGGCATTCGCACTCCTCATCCTCGCAGCAATCCTCATCAATTGCTACCAGAACAGCGAAATTCTTGCCATTGTAAGGAATAATCATTTCCTCCATGAAGTAACCTTCGTTGCCTTGGTCATCGGTCAAAACAACTACGTTAACCTCTTCAGCTTCCTCTTGCATAGCCTGTAATTCTTCGTTTTTAATATCCTTATCAGCCATTAGGGCACCTCTTTCTCGAAAAATAGTTACCTTATTATTTTATAATATTTGGGTGGCTTCTGTCAAATTTTAAAGCTTTTACTGTCGAGATAATTTTGTAAAATCACTACCGCCGCCATCATATCGATAACCTGCTTACGTTTTTTGCGGCGCATATCCGCATCCACCAGCACCTTTTCCGCGGCTACAGTGCTTAAGCGTTCATCCCACAGCACTACCTTGCAGGCAGGGAACATTTCTTCCAGCTTATGAGCCATAGCCTCGCAGGCCTGGGCCCGCTCCCCGATGGTACCATTCATATTTTTCGGATAACCCACCACCAGAGTATCCACCTCATGCTCCTTAATGAGCTGGGCAATACGGGCATAGTCCCGCTCCTCAGTGGTACGCTTAATAGTCTCCACACCGTTGGCAATCATGCCTAAAAGGTCGCTGACGGCAATGCCGATGGTTCTTGTGCCCACATCTAGGGACATTTTGCGCATGTATCTTCTCCTTATTTTTTGATTTGTTTTAAATAGCTGATGACCATGGCCTCAATGAGCTCATAGCGCTCGTGACGGCGCAGCTTGGTACGTGCGTTATCGTAGCTTGTAATATAAGTGGGGTCACCGCTTAATAAATAGCCTGCCAGCTGGTCCACCGGGTTATAGCCCTTGGCCTCCAGGGCAGCATATACTTCCTTTATAGTTTCAGCCACATCCAGCTTCTCCGGCTGGCGCTTAAACATCATGGTTTCTTGGGAAATTTCAGACATAAATAACACTCCTTTCGGCTTGTCCTTCACACCTATTGTATCACAAAACCCCACCTGTTGAACAGATGGGGTTTAAAATCTTATTTAAGCATTGCTTCAATAATAGCCGGAGCCTCAGCCAAAGCTGCGTCCACCTTGGACGCATCCTTAGCGCCAGCCTGTGCCATGTCGGGACGACCACCGCCGCCACCGCCGCACAGCTTAGCCACAGCCTTCACGATGTTGCCGGAGTGAGCACCCTTAGCCACAGCATCCTTGGTAGCCATGGTCAGAATGCTTACCTTCTCGCCCATCACAGCTGCCAGTACGACTACGCCGCCAACCTTATCGCGCATTTGGTCGCCCAAATTACGCAGTGCATCAACGCTATCAGCCTGTACCTTTTGTACCAGCACGGGCACGCCCTTGATGTCCTTTGCTTGGTCAGCAACATTGGAAACCTGTGCCTTAGCGATTTCAGCAGTCAGTTCTTCAGCCTTCTTTTGTACAGCCTTCAGCTCGCAGTGCAGAGCATCCAGGCGATCAGGAAGATCACAGCAACGGCATTTCAAAGATGCTGCCAAATCCTTCATCATAGCTTCCATGTTATTTACATGCTCCACAGCGCCATGGCCGGTCACGGCCTCAATACGGCGCACGCCGGCACCGCTGGAGCCCTCGCTGACAATCTTGAACATGCCGATTTGAGCAGTATTGCTTACATGGCTGCCGCCACAGAATTCCATGGAGAAGCCCGGCACAGTAACCACGCGCACGATCTTGCCATATTTTTCGCCGAAGAGAGCCATAGCACCCTTCTTCTTAGCTTCCTCAATGGGCAGCTCTTCAATCTCTACAGCCTTGCTAGCAAGAATTTCTTCATTCACAAGTCTTTCTACCTCAGCCAACTCCTCCTCGGTAACCTGGGAGAAATGGGAGAAGTCAAAGCGCAGTCTATCGGGACCAACATAGCTACCTGCTTGGTTAACATGGCTGCCCAGCACCTGCTTCAAAGCAGCGTGCAGCAGGTGGGTTGCGGTATGGTTGCGGGCAATATCCAGCTTGCGAGCCTTGTCTACTGCAAAGGTCACAGCGTCGCCTACATTGATCACGCCCTCGGTAACCTCGCCAATCATGATGATAGCACCGTCAGGCAGCTTCTTGGTAGTGGTAACATTGATAACGCCGGTGGGGCCGGTAATGGTGCCCAAATCGCCCAATTGGCCGCCGCCCTCAGCATGGAAGGCAGTTACGTCACAGATAACAGCAACCTCGGTACCGTCATTAGCAGTCTCCATGGGCTGTGCATCATGAGCAGGATACAGCTTCACAATAGTTGCAGAGGTAGCAGCTTCATCAACCTTCAGGGAAGCAACCTCAATGCCAGTGGTGTTGTAAACAACAGGACGGCCTTCCTTGTCGTTGCGAGCGTCGCGAGCCATTTGACGTTGAACTTCCAGAGCAGCATCAAAGCCAGCCTTATCCATGGTCATGCCCTGCTCTTCCAGAATCTCGGCAGTCAATTCCCAAGGGAAGCCAAAGGTATCGTTCAGCTTGAAGGCAGTAGCGCCGTCCAGCTCGGTCTTGCCTGCTTCCTTGAGCTTGGCAATCTCTTCATTCAAGAGCTCGCTGCCCTGCTTCAGAGTGCGCAGGAAGCTGGTCTCTTCCATATCAATAACCTTTTGGATATAATCGCGTTTTTCAGCTAGATTGGTATAAACATGACCGAACATGCTGATGACGATATCCACAGCACCGGCCAGGAATTTCTCGCTGATGCCGATCAGGCGGCCATGGCGTACAGCGCGACGCAGAATGCGGCGCAGCACATAGCCGCGACCCTCGTTGGAGGGCAGAATGCCGTCGCCAATCATAAAGGTCATGCTGCGGGCATGGTCGGCAATAACCTTCAGGGATACATCCGTATCCTTGTCCTTGCCATATTCTACGCCGGCAACCTTGCAGGCATATTCAATAATGGGGAACATTAAGTCAGTTTCAAAGTTGGAGGGCTTGCCCTGGATAACGCTAGCCAAA
Organism: Phascolarctobacterium sp.; assembly: GCA_034086985.1. Taxonomy (GTDB): domain Bacteria; phylum Bacillota; class Negativicutes; order Acidaminococcales; family Acidaminococcaceae; genus Phascolarctobacterium_A. Next base: position 29,573 of record JAXDZG010000002.1, on the reverse strand, counting down.
CGCTCCAAGCCTGCGCCGGTATCGATGTTCTTGCTCTTTAAGGGCGGATAGGTGCCGTCGGGCATTTGGTTAAATTGAGTGAACACCAGGTTCCACAGCTCTAAGAAGCGGTCGCAATCGCAGCCAGGGCCACAGGTGGGCTTGCCGCAGCCGCGCTCAGGGCCAAGGTCAATGTGGATTTCGGAGTCCGGGCCGCAGGGACCGCTGCCGATTTCCCACCAGTTGTCCTCTAAGCGCACAATGCGCTCTTCAGGCACACCAACCTGCTTCCACAGCTCGAAGGCCTCGTCGTCCTCGGTGTGAATGGTGATCCACAGCTTGTCAGCAGGCAGCTCCAGCTCCTTGGTCAGGAACTCCCAGCTCCAAGGGATAATTTCCTTCTTGAAATAATCGCCAAAGGAGAAATTGCCCAGCATTTCAAAATAAGTATGGTGGCGGGCAGTGTGGCCTACATTCTCAATATCACCGGTGCGCACGCATTTTTGGCAGGTGGTGATACGGGGAGAGGGCGGCTTCATTTTGCCGGTGAAAAAGGGCTTAAAGGGAGCCATGCCGGCACCAATAATCAACAGGGTAGGGTCATCCTGGGGGATGAGGGAAGCACTGGGAAGCATCAAATGGCCTCGATCCTGGAAAAATTTCAAAAACTTTTCGCGGATTTCATTACCAGTCATGTATTTCATAGTTTTATCGCTCCTTCATTAAACTCGCCGCCTGAAGCCCAAAGCTTGAGAGCAGCGGAAAAAAGATAACACATATCTAAAAAATTATATAATTTTTACCCAATAAAGTCAATAACTAAATCCCTTCCCTCGCTAGCTCCTCCCGTAAATATAAAGTAAAAAAATACCCGAGCCTTAAGTGCAGACTCGGGTCAAAGCAATGAGAGGGGGTTACATTATTTAACTACAGAGGGTAGCCAGGTTGCCAGCTCGGGGAAGAAGCACAGAATCAAAATCTCCAGAGCCATGGCCAGGCCAAAGGGGATAACACCCTTAACGATATCGGTCATGGAGCTATCGAGGCTAATACCCTTCAATACGAACAGGTTCATACCTACGGGCGGGGTAATCAGCGCCAGCTCCAGGTTCAGCAGCATAACAACGTTGAACCAGATAGGATCAAAGCCCACGCTGCAAATCAACGGGAAAATAATGGGCAGGGCAATAAAGATAATGGAAACAGATTCCAAAATAGTGCCCAAGAACAAGAGCAGAATGTTAATAGCGATAAAGACGAACCATTTATTATTGGTAATACCAACAACGGACTCGGTAAGCGCTTGAGGAGCCTCCAAAATCGTCAGTACGAAGCCGAACAGGTTGGCACCAATCATAATGGCGAAAATCATGCAAGTGGTCTTGACGGTATCCTTCAGGATTTTCGGCATATCCATGGGAGTCAGGGTTCTGTACACCAGCATGGTGATAATAATGCTGTACACGGTACCGATGGCAGCTGCCTCAGTAGGAGTGAAAATACCGGAGTAGATACCGCCCACAACGATCACCGGCAGCATCAGGCCCCAGAAGGACTTTTTCAGCTCGTCCATACGCTCGTCCCAGGTAGCAGGAGCTTCACGCTTCAGATGGCGGGAGCGCATTACTACAATGGAAGTAAAGAGTAAGGTCATCAGTGCACCGGGGAACACGCCGGACATAAACAGCTTGCCCACGGACTCATCCGTAATAGCGCTGTACAAAATCATGGGAATGGAGGGCGGAATCAAGATGCCCAGGGTACCGCCGGCAGCTACGGAGCCCAGCACGGTGGCACGGTCATAGCCACGGGACAGCATTTCCGGAATGGCAATAGCGCCGATGGTAACTGCGCAGGCTACGGAAGAGCCAGTAATTGCTGCGAAAATAGCGCAGGCAATAACGGTGGCAATGCCCAGACCTCCAGGCAGGTGACGCAGCCACTTGTTGGCCAACTCGAACAAATTACTGCCTACCTTGCCTTCCAAGAGGATTTGGCTCATGAGGATGTACAGGGGCACAGCAGTTAAAACGAAGTCATCAATGGACTGGTAACCAATAATGGGCACCTGACTCAAGGCCTCGCTGGTGCCACCCATAAAGGCGAAAATACCAGCCACACCGCCCATGCCCAAGGAAAAGGCTACGGGCAGGCCAATGAGCAGCAGGAAGAATAAAATAATGGTAAAGGTTGCAATCATTATTCATTTACCTCCTTGCCACTAAAGGTCACATAAATCTTCTCTAAAAAGTCATGTACTAAATACAGGAATAAAATGCCCATACCAATCGGCATGGAGGATTGGGGAATCCACAGGGGTGTTTGCAGCGTAGTGGGAGCGCAGTTGTTGAGCTCGTGGGACAGCATTACCATTTGGGCTCCCTTTACCATAAAGATAAAGCTGTAGAAGGCGCCTACCATAGTAGTGATTATTTCCAGCTTATCGCAGGTGGATTTAGACAGCTTGGTTAAGAGCAAATCAACATGGATATGCTTTTTAGCTGCATAGGTAACGCTCATACCCAGAAAACCGGCTACGGTAACGCAATAGGTAGCCAGCTCCATAACCCATTCTGTGGGTGCGTTAAAGACGCTGCGGCACACAACCTCATAGGCAATCATCATACCACAGCAGAAAATCAGCAATCCAGCAAAGCAACCCACCACATAGGTCACCTTGTCCAAAAAGCTTTTCATAGCATCAAGAAAACTCTTCACAGAAAACCTCTCAATTCTAAAAGGAGCCACCGAGAAGCGACTCCTTTTTTAGCAAATTCATCTCAAACAACAAGAGCAACTAGAGTAAATAGGAAGCTATTATTTAGTGCACATTTCGATGAGCTTCTTACCAACCTCACCGTTTTCTTTAATGAACAGATCCCAAACAGGCTTGGTCTTAGCCTGCCATGCCTTCACGTCTTCCGGAGTCATGTAGTACAGCTCGCAGCCGTGCTTCTTCATATCTTCGTTAGCCTTCAGGTCTTCAGCCTTAGCTTGCTTACGGATATCGTCACGTACTTCCTTAGCAGCCTCCAGCAGTGCCTTTTGTTGGTTAGCGCTCAGCTTTTGGAAGGATTTCTCGTTCATAGCCACGATGAATTCAGGAGAAGCGTTATTAGTAATGGTCAAATATTTATGAACCTCATACATTTTGCGGCTGATCATGGCAGGAGTACCGGAGATTTGGCCGTCCAGAGTGCCGTTTTTAATAGCCATGTAAACTTCACCGGAGCTCATGGTAGTGGAGGAAGCGCCGATAGCCTTAATGGTCTCGGAGGAATATTTGGAATAGCCACGGATCTTCATGCCCTCGAAATCAGCAGGGGTCTTGCAGAGCTTCTTGTTGTTGGCAAATTGTACAAAGCCATAGTCAGCCCAAATCAAGGGACGTACACCCTTCTTTTGCAGCTCGTCGCCCAGCATCTTGCCTACGCCACCATCGATAGCCTTGTCGATTTGCTCATAGGAGGGGAACAGGAAGGGAACGTCAAACACGTTCATAGCAGGAATAATCTGTGCCCAACGGCCTACGGTGTTCAGGCCCATATCCAGAGCGCCGGATACGATAGCGTCGTTCATGTTTTTATCTTTAAAGGTAGCACCAGCAGCGGAAATCTGGATGTCTACAGTGTTATTGGATTTAGCAGCAACCTTGGTCTTCAGGCTATCCATATTTTTTACCAGCCAGTGAGAAGCGGGCAATTGAGCAGCCAATTTCAGGGTTACCTTCTTTTCTGCACCTTTCGGAGCATCAGCCTTTTTGTCACCACCGCAGCCAGCGATGAGAGCCATAGCAGCAATTAAAGCAACAGCAGTAAATTTCTTGGAGATTTTCATAAACATAACTTCCTTTCTTCATAGCACCTTTGCTAGTTTAATAAATTGATGATAATTTTTATTTATATTTTTTATCCAGCTCATTATAGGCATCCAGGCCAATGAAGCTGTTAAATTGACTAAAGCTGAGCATTTTATCATGCACACTATTAGTAGTGCCCTCATCACGCAGGGTGTGCAGCACCTCGCTTAGAGCCTTGGTTACGGTGTAAACCAAGGTGCAGGGCCAAAAGACGATGTCAAAGCCCAGGTTTTCCAAATCCTTGCTGGTCAGGTTCGGGGTGCGCCCGCCCTCGATCATATTGGCCAAGAGAATGGTATCAGGAAAGGCCTTGGCAATTTCCTCCAGCTCCCATTCGTTTTGGGGAGCTTCGATAAAGAGGGCCTCAGCGCCACTGTCTAGATAAAGCTTGCCTCTTTCGATGGCGGCATCTAAGCCGTACACAGCGCGGGAGTCGGTGCGCGCGATAAGCAGTGTATCGGGGTTGGTCTTAGCATCAGCCGCCGCCCGCAGCTTCCGCGCGTGCTCGGCTGCTTCGATCACCTGCTTGCCCGCCATGTGGCCGCAACGCTTGGGCCACACCTGGTCCTCAAACAGCACGCCTGCGGCGCCGGCGTGCTCATACTCCCTCAGGGTGCGCTGCACGCTGAGGGCATTGCCATAGCCCGTGTCCCCGTCTGCCAAAACTGGTACATCCACAGCGTTAGTAATTACGCGCAGTGCTGCTGCCATCTCGGTCATGGAGAGGTAGCCCACGTCCGGCTCAGCCAAGCGGGACGCCGCGATGGCGTAGCCGCCCATGACCAGGCCGTCGAAGCCGGCCTGCACCGCCACCTTGGCTGAGAGCGCATCATAAACTCCGGGCAGCACCAAGATGTCCGGTCGAGCTAATCGCTCGCGCAATTTTTGTCCAGGATTAAGCATCTAGTTAATTCCTCCTCTAGCATAAGAAAAGCCCCTACCGGCATTGCCGGTAGGGGCGTAGTTACGCGGTACCACCCTACATTATACTCTGAGCTTTAACGCAGCTGACGCTTGCTCCTACATCATCAAAGCTTTGACTTCATTGGTGAACTCAGAGTAAGGGCTCCCAGGCGAGAAAAATGACGTCATTCCGACAGCTTGCACCAACCACTGCCTCTCTAAAGCCTGTTGTCATTTTGTTCCTGTTCACAGCCGATGAATAATGTGTAATTCACTTCGGTGTAAATTATAGATAGTATAACAACACGGATTGTATCTGTCAAGCTTTTTGACGTAATTTTTTCTTATTTTTTTAGCAGATTTAACACAAGTATCACCACGAGAGGAATGTGTGCACTCTACGTGCACTCCACAAATTTAGATGTCCTTCAGCAAATCATCCATATATTTACGCAGCTTTTCCATCTTCTTGCGCACCAAATCCACCTTGGTGGCGTCGCGGGTAACAATTTGCTCGATCTTGCTGCGCTGTAGGAGGTAGTCCCTTTCCATGCCCTGCAGGTAGGAGCGCAGCTCCAGAGCAGCGGGCTCGGCCTGCACCACCTCGGAGGCGTGTACCTGCCATTCGGTGCCGGTGATTTCCACGGTATCGCCAAAATGAGGCACATAGGTGGCGGTACCCAGCTTGCGGCCCAGCTCGTCGGCCAGGGCCAGGGAAGCATCGATTTCACCATGGGTGACAAAGAAGGCCTTAGGACTAGCCTGCATGCCCTGGTACCAGGCCATGAGCTGCTCCTTGTCCGCATGGGCGGAGAAGCCCTTCATATTGTAAATTTTCGCGCAAACGCTGATGGTCTCGCCCATAATTTTCACTTTTTTGGAGCCTTCAATAATCTGGCGCCCTAAGGAGCCCTCGGCTTGGAAGCCTGCGAAAACCACGCTGCATTCCTTGCGCCACAGATTATGCTTCAGATGGTGCAGAATGCGGCCTGCATCGGCCATGCCGCTGGCAGAAAGGATGATTTTCGGGCCCGGTGTATCGTTGATAGCCATGGACTCCTGAGCCGTAGCGGTAAAGCGCAGGTTGTGCATGGACACCAGTCTTCTGCCCTGCATTTCGTAGAGCGCTCTCGCCTCTTCGTCGTATTCCTCAGGATTAGTCAAGGTAATAGCGGTGGCACGGTTGGCCATGGGGCTATCCACATAAATGGGCACCTCGGGCATCTTGCCTTCGCTGATGAGCTTTTGGAAATAATAGAGCAGCACTTGGGTACGACCTACGGCGAAGGCCGGGATGATGACGTTACCGCCCCGTTCCACAGTGTCGTTGACGATATTAGCCAGCTCGCCCTCCTTGTCGTAGGCTTCGTGAACACGATTGCCATAGGTGGACTCAGTCACTACAAAATCTGCCGGCGGCAGCTTGGAGGGGTCGTCGATTATAGGCTGGTTGGGTTGGCCAATATCGCCGGTAAAGATGAGGCGGGTTTGCTTCTCGCCCTCGTTGACGGTCATTTCGATGAATGCGGAGCCTAAAATGTGGCCGGCCACGCGCAGGATGACCTTCACACCGGGGATAACGGTGAATTCTTTGCCAAAATCCTTCACTCTAAAGAGCTTCAAGGCTCTGTTGGCATCGTCCACAGTGAACAGGGGCTCCACAAATTTTTTGCCGGCGCGCATGCCCTTACGATTGGCAAATTCCGCATCACTTTCCTGAATATGGGCGCTGTCAGGCAGCAAAATGGAGCACAGCTCCTCCGTGGATTTGGTGCAATAGATGGGGCCGTTGTAGCCTTCTTTAACCAGCTTGGGCAACAGGCCGCTGTGGTCCACATGAGCATGGGTCAAAACCACGGCATCGATTTCGCCGGGGTGAAAGAGGAATTCTTTTTCATTAAAGGCCTTGACTAGCTTAGAGCCTTGGAACATGCCGCAGTCCACCAGCATTTTTTTCTCGCCTACTTCAATCAGGTAGCAGGAGCCGGTTACTGTCCGCGCAGCACCTAAAAAGGTAATTTTCATGGATATGCCTCCTTTAATTATCCCTATTTGCATCATTCTTTACGAATACTTACTTTATTCATTTTATTCTACATTATGAAGAAAAATCCTCCCTTTAAAAATAAAACACCCTGAAATAGCAAAAAAATGCGGGCCGCTCCAGCTCGCATTTTTTTGATGAGATTTGAGGTTTGTGTAAGGTGTATGATTTATCCACTAAAGGGTAAGTTAATTTAAATTGGGAACGCTGAGGGGACGGCCTAAATCCTTCAGCATTTGCATATCGCGCTCAGTGCCACGACCTGCAGTGGTCAGATAACCGCCAATCATGATACCACTAGCGCCACCATTCAAGGCCAGGGACTGCAAATCGCGCAGGTTAACCTCGCGACCGCCGGCAGTGCGAATTTGGGCCTTGGGCAGAATGAAGCGGAAGGTTGCAAAGGCACGCAGGATTTCCAGAGGCGGCAGGGGCTTGTTGTTTTCAAAGGGAGTGCCCGGAATAGGAGTTAACAAATTCAGGGGCACGGAGTCGATGCCCAGCTCCTTCAAGGTGAAGGCCATCTCCACGCGCTGCTCCGGAGTTTCATTGAGGCCGAAGATACCACCGCTGCAGACACGCAGGCCGGCTGCTTGGGCATTTTTAATGGTGGAGAATTTATCCTCATAGGTGTGAGAGGTGCAGATATCCGGGAAATGGCTGCCGCTGGTTTCCAGATTAGAATGGAAACGAGTTACACCGGCTGCCTTTAAAGCCTTAGCTTGCTCCAAGGTCAAGATACCCAAGGAAGCACATACTTCAATCTGCAGCTCTTTCTTAATGCGGCTCAAAGCCTTGCAGATATTGTCAAAATCGTCGGCCTTGCTCTGGCCACGACCACTAGTAACGATGGAAAAGCGTACAGCGCCAGCCTCTTTAGCTTTCTTAGCTGCTTCGAAGAATTGCTCCTCGCTTAAAAGGCCGTATTCCTTAACACCAGTGTGCCAATGAGCGGATTGAGCACAGAATTTGCAGTTTTCACTGCATTTGCCGCTGCGGCCATTGATAATAGCACAGCAGTCCACCTCGTCACCGGCAAATTTTTGGCGAATTTTATCGGCCATGGCACACAGCAGCATGGTGTCTTCGTCGCTCACGTTAATCAAATATTCAGCTTCTTCTCTAGTAATATCTTGACCATCCAGTACCTTGTTGGCCAAAGCAATAATTTTTTCCATTTACATTTCACATCCCTAAGCATAATAGTTAACCAGTTGATACTACCTCGGTTAACCGTTAACTATTATACCGCAGAATGTTGTTTGCGTCAACCTTGTTTTAGAGTCGGTTTACTAAGAAAGCTACAAAAAGCTCGTTCAACGCCATCGAAAAGCGCTCTGCTGTTAGCAGAGCGCTTTTTGTGCCCACATTGGACGACATGTTGAATTAGTAGTTGATAACCTTCAGTTCGAAATAGCCTTGCGGATGGTCGCAAACCGGGCATTTTTCGGGAGCTTGCTCAGCAACAACGATCTTGCCGCAGTTGGTGCAGATCCAAACCTTTTTCTCTTCGCGTTTGAATACGCGGTCGTTTTCGATATTAGCAATCAAAGCGCGATAGCGTTCTTCATGCTCCTTCTCGATTTTGCCAACCTCTTCAAATTGCATTGCCAGACGGTCAAAGCCTTCTTCCTTAGCGGTTTTAGCAAATTCAGCATACATTTCAGTCCATTCATAGTTTTCGCCTGCAGCTGCATCACGCAGGTTTTCCATGGTCTTGGGAACGCTGCCACCATGCAGAGCCTTGAACCACAGCTTAGCATGCTCTTTTTCATTGCCAGCAGTTTCAGTGAAAATAGCACCGATTTGGTTGTAGCCATCTTTTTTAGCTTGGCTTGCATAGTAACCATACTTTACATGTGCTTGGGACTCGCCAGCGAAAGCAGTCATCAAATTTTGTTCAGTTTTGCTACCCTTTAATTCCATAATTATTTCCTCCTTGACCTTTAAGGTTTAGTTTTTATCCTCACCCAATACATCGTCGCTTTCGGTATGAATATGCTCCATCTTTTGACATTCGGGGCACACACCGCTGAAAACGATATCATGGTGATTCATCTTGTAACCGGTTACAGCTGCAACCTTTTCATCCATATCAGGAATGTAATCAAAATTTTCCACATTCACGAACTTGCCGCATTCGGTGCATTTAATATGATAATGTCTTGCCAGAATATGGTCAAAACGGTCAGCACCGCTGGGAACGGATACCTTGTTCAAGAGGCCGCTCTCCACCAAGCTGTTCAGATTACGATATACAGTACCCTTGCTAATATCAGGGTATTCCATAGTAATGCGGTCATACACTTCTTCAGCAGTAGGGTGATTTGCTAAAAAACGTACAGCAGCAATAACAAGTTGTCTTTGAATAGTATTTCTTTTAGCCATTGTCATCATCCTTTATCAAAAATAGTTCTCAATTAGAATTATACATTTTAAATCCAAATTGTCAAGTACTTTTTAGCACAAGCTACACTTTATTCACAACTAAAATGGACAATTTTCAAGAAGTGCTGAGTTAATAACTGAATTATTCTCAATTTGATTTAAAATTATTAGTATCTAACTCACAAAGAGGAATTTTATAGTTTTATTCCCATTACTTAAGCAAAACATTGTAATTTTTTTCATGAATGCGGGAAATAATATTACTAAATAAATATCTGGATAAATTCTCATTTGTAGCATTTGACATTAGTCACCAAGATATATATAATTAGAACTGAAATCATACATTAGTATAGAAGGTAAGAGCAATGTTGGAAGTAACCTTGGACAAGCTGCCTATCGCGCAGGAAGGCATTATTAAAACTGTTGGAGGCGAGGGCATTTTACGCCGTCGTCTTTTAGATATGGGGCTCACCCCTCGCACCAGAGTCATCGTGCGTAAGCGCGCTCCCTTGGGCGACCCCCTGGAAATTTATATTCGACGTTACGAGCTAACCCTACGCGCCGCTGAAGCCAGCAAAATTATGGTTATGGTGGAGGCGGAGCAATTATGAAGCTGCATTTCGCCCTTGTCGGCAATAAAAACTGCGGTAAAAGTACACTTTTTAACTATTTGACCGGCAGCAACCAGCATGTGGGCAATTTCCCCGGCGTTACGGTGCAAAAAAAGGAAGGTGCTCTGCGCACCAACGAGGACATTACCGTCATCGATTTGCCAGGTATCTATTCCCTTTCTCCCTACACCTCTGAGGAAATCGTAACTCGTGATTTACTGCTTTATAACAAGCCCAGCGCCATAATTAACGTTATCGACACCACCAATATTGAGCGCAGCCTGTATTTAACCCTACAGCTTATCGAGCTCAATATCCCCATGGTGCTAGCACTGAATATGATGGACGAGCTCACCGTAAGCGGTGGCAGCATCGATATCAAGGCTCTGGAGGAGCAGCTCACCATTCCTGTGATACCTATTACGGCTAATAGTGGTGAGGGTGTGGCGGAGCTTATCAAGCGCACAGTGGTGGTGGCTCAGGACGCCGCTCTACCCAAGCGGCTCGATTTTTGCTCCGGCCCCGTACACACTGCCATCCATGCCGTGGCCCATTTGATTGAGGAAAAAGTGCGCCGTAAAGGGCTGCCCCTGCGCTTCACCTCAACCAAGCTTTTAGAGGGCGACGAGGATATCATGCAGGAGCTGCAGCTCTCCCCCAACGAACGGGATATCGTAGGCCACTTCACTCAGGAAATGGAAAATGCTCTCAATACGGACCGCGAGGCTGCTCTAGCGGATATGCGCTACGCCTATATTGAGGATTTGTGCTTTCGCATGGTGCACAAGCCTCAGGACACCGAAGCCCAGCGGCGCAGCGTGCGCTTAGACTATTATTTGACCCATAAATATTTGAGTATACCCATCTTTATTCTGATTATCGGTGCTGTTTTTTATTTGACCTTTGACGTTATCGGCGCTTTTTTAAGTGGTCTCTTAAGCCAGGTTTTGGATAGTATTACTGCTTCAGCCGATGCTGCGCTGAGCAATTTCGGTATTAACCCTGCCATGCATTCCCTGATTATCGACGGCGTCTTTGCCGGTGTGTGCAGCGTGCTTTCCTTCATTCCCACCATCGTAACCCTGTTCTTCTTTCTGTCGTTATTAGAGGACAGTGGTTACATGTCCCGTGTAGCCTTTGTAATGGATAAGCTGCTGCGCAAAATCGGTCTTTCCGGCTCCTCCTTTATTCCCCTTATTATCGGCTTTGGCTGCAGCGTGCCTGCCATTATGGCAACCCGCACCCTAGCCAGCGAGCGGGACCGCAAAATGACCATCATGCTCACGCCCTTTATGAGCTGCAGTGCCAAGCTATCGGTCTACGGCATCTTCATCGGTGCCTTCTTCCCTCATACGGGTGCCCTGGTAATGCTTTCTATTTACCTTTTGGGCGTGGTTATTGCCGTGCTCACAGGAGCGCTTTTGAACAGCTTTATTTTTAGCGGCAAGCCCGTGCCCTTTGTTATGGAGCTGCCCGCCTACCGCATGCCCACCGGTCGCAGCATTCTAATGCACATGTGGGAAAAGGCCGAGGACTTTATTCACAAGGCCTTCACCGTCATTTTTATGGCCAGCATTATCGTCTGGTTCCTGCAAAATTTCAATACCCAGTTCTATATGGTGCACAGCGATGCCAGCATCATTGCGGAAATCGGCAAAATCACTGCACCCATCTTTGCTCCCCTGGGCTTTGGGGATTGGCGCATGTCCACCGCCCTCATCACTGGCATCACCGCCAAGGAGGTGGTCATCAGCACCCTTTCCGTGCTGGCTGTAGATGCCAACGGCAGCGTGAACCTGCCCAATTTATTCACACCGCTGACGGCCTACACCTTCCTAGTGTTCTGCCTGCTCTACCCGCCCTGTATCGCTTCTCTGGCCACCATGCGCAAGGAGCTGGACTCCCGTGCCAGCACTGCCGCTATTATCGCCTATGAGCTGGGCATCGCTTGGGTGGTAGCCTTCATCGTAAGGCAGATTGGCTTAATGCTGGGGTTTAATTAAAAAGTTTATCTAAGCATAAAAATAAGACTGTCGCTAGACTCTGTTGTGCAGAGCTAGTGACAGTCTATTTTAATTGTGGCGTAGTACATTTTACGCTACATAATTATCAGCTTTTGACATTCTGTCTAGCAGGCTTACTTTTACTTACTCGCCAAATCAATTCAATGGGCAAATTAGAAGCACCTGGCGGGGACCAAATAAAGCTGTATTGCCCGTTTTTGAGCTTGCCCAGCTCCACCGCCTCTTCGATAGTCTCGCCCAAGCACAAATCATAATCAGGCAGCGCCACCAGCTCGCGCTCACCCTCATGCTCCAATACGCCGTAGCCTGCAAAATAACCACCAATGGGATTGACAATAAAGCTTACGGGACGCTGACTCTCCACCGTGAAATTTACCTTGTACATAACACCGTAATTGCCGTAGTTTTCTGCGGCAAGACCTGTTGTTGCGTCCACGCCCTTAATATAACCATCACCGTCGCTACCTGCCAGTTTCAGCTTCACAGGCTTCTCGCCATTGATGGGCTTTTTCAGGGTATATTCCCAATCGCTCTTGGCAAAGGTGCCGCGCAATGGATGCTCATCCATGGGCTGGATGGAAGCGTTATCATTGAAGAGCTCAATATCTGACTGAGGCTCGCACATGAGGAAGCTTATTTGCGCAGGCCTATCCAGCTCCAAATCAATAGTGCCCGTGGCTAACTGATTAGTATCCAGCAGCAGGCCGTGACCACTGAGCAGCTCCACACTACGACCGAAGCCTAAGCTGCCGCTTTTGAGCTCTTGCTCTTTATCTAAAGCAAAATATTTACGCTGGGACTCCTTGCCCACTGCCATATAATTATAGCCGGGGCCATCCACCCCTTGGCGCCCTATTTTGTAGCGTAAAGGACGCATTTGTGCATTTTTTAGCACAATTGCCAGCTTTTTGGTGCCCTCCACCGCATTCACATGGTGGAAAAAGAGGCGCACCCTCCCCTGCACCGTGTCCCGATAAAGGATGCCATTATGATACACCATCTCAGGACTATCGGAAAAAAGCAGCGTAGGCCCGCTTGTTTTAAAGCTAGTTTTCACGCTCTCCGCCACATAATCTTCGGGAATGGACAGCGGCGTTTGATAAAGCCGCATCCCAGCCAGAGCGGAGCTGCAGCATGCACCGCTAAGAGCCAACACACCCAACACAGAAAGAATTTTTTTCAAAAACATAAAGCATCACCTTGCAAAAGACAAAGCTCCCCTTGCCAAAACCAGTGCAGGGGAGCAAATTTTATATAAAATTATTTTAAAGAGTTTTGGTAATCAGCCATAAATTGAGCCAAGCCCTTGTCGGTCAGGGGGTGGTTAATCATTTGGGCCAAAACCTTGGTAGGAATGGTAGCGATTTGGCAGCCGGTGAGCATCACCTTTTCCACATGCTCGATATTGCGGATGCTGGCAGCGATAACCTCAGTCTCGATGCCATAAAGTTTAAAAGCCTTCACGATATTATCCACCAATTGAACGCCATCCTCGCCAATATCATCCAAGCGGCCAATGAAGGGGCTTACAAAGGTAGCACCGGCGCGAGCAGCCAACAGTGCTTGGGACATGCTAAATACCAAGGTTACATTGGTTTTGATGCCTTCAGCGCTGAGGATTTTCACAGCCTTTAAGCCTTCGGGAATGCAAGGGATTTTGATGACTACATTCTCAGCGATTTTTGCCAGCTTACGTGCTTCCTCCACCATGCCTGCACATTCGGTGCTAATAACCTCGGCGCTAACGGGGCCGCTTACGAGAGCTGCGATTTCCGGAATAACCTCGACCTGAGTGCGGCCGCTTTTAGCGATCAGGCTGGGGTTAGTGGTAACACCATACACCACGCCCCAATCTACGTATTGTTTAATCTCGTCTACATTAGCAGTATCCATAAAAATTTTCATGTTTATCTCTCCCTTATTTCAACACAATTACTTTTTCAGCATTGGTCTGGCCTGGTAGGCTCATGGTCATGATGCGGCTCCATAACAAAAGCTCATCGCCCTCTTTGATGCTCGCATAGTCCTCGCAGGCGTACTTATCAATGCGCGCAATGACATCGTTGGTGCTGTTCAACACACGCACACAGCTACCGTCAGCGGCAGGCTGCACCTTATCCACTACAAAGTATTGAGGCAAATATTCCTTGCGCAGATTGCCAATTACGATGGCAAAGGCTTGCGCCTGCGGCGGCAGACTACGCGTCATGCGAGCAGAATAATAGGCCACAACCTCTTGGCCAACCTGCAGCTCCTTGGCGCTGCGCAGCTTACCCTTGGCACCCTTCACAATCTTCGTATTATCGCCAATGATGGCTACCACGCACTCCTGGCCCTCACCCCGGATAACCACCTTATTGCCCGTGATTTCCGTAATAGTACCGCTCATGCGCAGCATACTTGGCGCACGCAGCTTGTCCTGATTAACCTCAAGAGCAGCCCACGAGTCGCGCTGAGGACGGCAGCTTTGTCTAGTCATATCCGGCCTAGGCTCGCACACCTGCCGTGCCGGTACAACACAGCCTGCGCCACCCTCTTCACAATAATAATGACTGGCCTCGGCACTGCCGATGCCCATAAACGCCACACAGCCCAGTACTAAAGCTATATTTTGCAATTTTTTCATATTACTATACCTCCACCATAATATTCTTCATGGTTTCAGTATAGCACATAAATATGTCTAAACCATGACATCTACAAATTTTTTTACTTATTGCTAAAATGGATGGCAACCTCTGCCAATGTTGCTGCTGCCTTCCACAGCACCTCTTCATTAAAGTCAAAATGACTGTTGTGATGGCCTGCAGCAATCTTGGTGCCATACATCATATACAGGGCACGACCTCCGTTCTGCTGTACGCGCTCCATAAAGTAGCCGCAGTCCTCGCTGCCGCCCATGTCCACATACTCGGACACCTCGTCAAAATGGCATTTGGCCTTGGCCAACTCGGCTACCTCGTGGCCCAGCTCCGCATCTGCCAAGCAGGCAGGAGCGCCGCCGGCCATGGTTACCTTCAGCTCTACGTCATACATAGCGGCGCAGGCGGCCAGCATGCGGCGAGCTTCGCTCACCATGAAATTATTGATTTCCGTGGTAGCGCCACGGGTTTCCAGCTTCAGAGAAGCGATATCGGGCACTACATTGCGGCCGGTGCCGGCGTTGAGCACACCCACATTGATGCGGCTGGAGCCTTGGCTGTGGCGGGAAATAGTGTTCAGGGAAATAGCTGCCTGGCAGGCAGCTAAAAGCGCGTTTTTGCCCTGCTCGGGCGCAGCCCCCGCATGGGCGGAAACGCCCTTAAACTCCGCATCCAGCTTCGTAGTAGCCAAGAAGCCATCGGTCATGGTTACTAAAGCGTTGTCAGTGGTAGCCTTAAAGCCGATGTGTCCGCCAAAAAGGTAATCCACATCGTCCACTACACCGGCGTTCACCATGGCGTACGCGCCGCGTACGCCTTCCTCCGCCGGCTGAAAAATCAGCTTAATGGTACCGGCCAGCTCCTCCTTATGGGCAGCCAGCAGCTTCGCTGTGGCCAGCCCAATGGTCACGTGGCCGTCGTGACCGCAGGCGTGCATAGCGTTCTTGTGGCAGGAGGCGAAGCCTGCGGCTGTGGGGCGATGGCCATCGCCCTTGTCCTCCTCCACATCATTGCAGTCCATATCAAAGCGGAAGGCCACGGTCTTACCGGCCTTGCCGGTTCTGAGCACAGCTACAATGCCGGTTTTACCACCGGCCATTTGCTGCACCAGCTCTGCATCCGCGCCCTCACTGATGGCGCGCTCCATGTAGCTGGCCAGCGCCTCGGCGCTGGGCACGCCCATCATGTACTCCTCATTGACAACGGGCGCGCCAAAGGTTACCTCATATCCCAAAGCTCGCAGCTCCTTGATAATCATGCTGGCAGTGCGAAACTCGGTCCAGCCGGTTTCCGGATGCTGATGCAGATTTCTGCGACGAGCAATCATTTCCTCACGCAGGCCCTCAGCCTGCTCCCAAATACTAGTCATTGCATTTCCCTCACTTTTAAAATAACACGGTTTGTTCGCTGTCCACGGGCAGGAAGATCTCCACCTCTGGTCGTCTGCGATTTTTGCTAGTGACCCACATGCCACACTTTGGACAGCTTATTTGAGCAGTCGGCAGCGCCCAAGCCAGATGCTTCCCACAGCCGGGACAGATAAATTCCACCTGTAAAGGCCCCTGTTCTCTCTTTTTCATTGCGCCACCTCCCGCGTGAATACGACTTTTAATTATACCATACCTTCATTTAGCAAGCAAAGCAAAAGACTGTAAATTATGCCTAATACTAGAGCATTTTTCTTTAAGATGTGCTAAAATAAACATATATACTTCAATAATAGCATAAAGTGAGGTGAACTAGGTGTGGACCCTGCTTCGCACCTTATAAGGAACATGTTGACTGCTCTTGATTTTGAAAAATTAGGCTTTTGGGAGGACGCTACTCCTGAGGAAAATATCACTGTTTATGGCATGGATTTTGGCACCGACTATATTATGCTCACCGATGATTTGGGCAATACTCCCGTGGATGCCAAAAAATTCATCGTTGTGGCCGCTTATAACGAGGAGGACTGCTTCCTGTGGGGCGTGGAGCTGAAAAACTTTGCTGCCTTAAAGGAGCTGTGCTCCCAGCACGAGGCAGGCAGCGCTGAGCTTTTGGAGGCCCTGCGCACCTATACCTTGCCAAAGAATAAATAAACATATAAGATCTGCTATCTTTGCATTATGTAAACAAAAGCTGTAGTCCGGCATTAGGCTGGACTACAGCTTTTTTCTTATGCTTATTTACCGCGCTTGTGCACGTCCTCGTCAATACGCTGACGCATTTTGGCAAAGGCCGCATCGGCGCTGGTGGGTGGAATCTTGTCATCCCCAGCCATCCTACGCATGGAGCACATGGTCTCGCTGAGCACCTCGTAGTTCAGCGCCACGCCCACGCTATCATTTTTGTAGCTCATGGCCCTGTCCGCGTCGATACCAAAGCGGGATGCCTCCTTAGCAGCGTCCATATTGGCGCCTAGGAAAACGAATTCCCAGCCATAGCGCTCCTTTTGCCTTGTCAGCCTTATACATGAGCTTTATTTTTGGCTTCATTTGATGACTTCATTATAGCAAGAAAAAGGAGGCTAGAGGTCGCTTACAAGGCGACATTTCCCCACGGGCAAAGTATTTAGTTCAGTGTTGGCACATCATGCATAAAGAGAAGTTCGTTAACACGCAGCACATCATAGACGCCATTTTCCATGCACAGCTTCACAATCATATCCTGCTTGTCGTTAGGAGCCAGCGCCAGTCCTGCATAGCTCAAAAGGTCCGTGGTTTCATCCACATTCAGTCCCATGGCCAATGCTAGGGCCAGCACGGTGGGCTTTTTGGGAGTGTAATCCCGCTTGCGCAGCTTGGAAAAATGCTTGCGGTCCATATTGGCCTTTTTATAGACCATCACTTCCTCTAGGCCCTTTTTATCGATGAGCTGAAAAAGCCTGTCCGAAAAGCTGTCCAGCTTAGGCGGCAGCTCAAACTCCGGCCAGGTGCCGGCAGGCTTAAACAGCTTGGCTGCTGCCACAGGATGGGACTTTTTAGGTAAGCTTTCTACAGCATCTTCGCAAAGATCGTATAGGATTTCTTCCCTGTCTAGTTGCTCATAGCGATTTTCTAGACGCAGATAACTTATGGAAGCCGGGGGCTCCTCCGGGAAATTTTCTTCCAAATAGTTTTCAATAAAATCGTAGCTTGCGGCCGCCAGCTTAAAGGCTTCCTTATCGTAGACCACCAGCAATACTAGTAAATCCTCGTGCAAAGCCAAATATTTTTCTACCACAGCTCTGGCTATTTCTAGGGATAATCCCTTTGGATAGCGATTATTGCCCGTTCCCAAGAGAGGCAAGGCCACGCTTTGGCAATTATGCTCCACTGCCAGCTCCACCTAGGGGTAACGGCGTGGATAATATATTTTGCCTTTAAGCCATAGGCTGGTGTAATTGCTGCCTGTCCCAGAGCAATTGGACCGATTTGCTTGCGGGCAGCCAAAAGCTTGTCCGCTCCCGCTGCCTTATAGATGCAGCTGTCCACACCGCTGCCGATGACAGGATAGGGATTAGCGGCGTTGACAATGGCATCGGCCTGCATATTTACGATATTATTTCTCACTATTTGTAAAGGCATCTTCCTAAGCCCTCCCTACGCGTTTCTAGAAACACTCTCTATTTAGCTCAGCAGCTTCAGCATTATTTCTTCTAGTCTTGGGTATTCCCTGCCGCCCTTGCGCAAATCAATATTCAGCTGGGCTAGCTCTAGCAGCGCTTCCGTTAAAGCCTTTTGGTTAAAGCCTCGCACCTCCCGCTGCAGATTTTGGGCCACGTAAGGGTTCAGCTTGAGCTCCGCCATAATTCCCTTATAGTCGTAGCCCCTCCCTGCCAGCTCCAGATATTGCAGCATTTGGCGCAGCTTGAAGGTAATTAAAGCGCACACTGGCAGCACATTGGTGCCTTTCTTTTTTTCTGCAGCTAAAAGTGTTAAAACCTCTGGCAGATTATGCTTTCCCAAGGCGTTAATAATCGCAAAGCTGGAGGCCTCCGGCAGCGCGGAAAAAATGTTGTCCACGTCCTCCGCTGTCCAGAGCTTGCGTTCCCCGGCGTAGACGGCCAGCTTGGCTATTTCTTGCTCCAGCAGCTTTAGCGGCACCTTTTCCACGGGCTGCAGGTACTCCATCACACGGCCTATGGCATCAAACTGCCACTTGGCGCCGTACCTACGGGCTTGCTCATCCAGCCAGGGGGACAAATTGTTCAGCTTGATGCTGATGCATTCGCACACTAGGCCCTGCTTTTTGAGCTCTTTAAAGAGCTTGGTCCGCTTGTCCAGCTTGCTGGCGCTCACTAGTACGGTGCAATACTCCGGGATATCGCCCAATACCTCTGCTAGCTTCTCTAGCTGCTGCTTTCTGCTGTCGCTGTCGGCTTTGGCTGCCAAGAGCTTTTCGTCCTTCAGGATGATCAGGCTCTTACCGCTGAAGAAGGGATAGGTGTTGATGGCTGCGGCTAGTGCTCCTAGATCCGTGTCCTTTTCAAAGATTTGGATTTCCCTGTCTTCTGGCGCCACTTCTTTGAAAACTTGCGCCGGCAGAGCTGCTACTATTTGCTGCCTGTAGTAGTCCTCTTCGCCGAAGACAACTACTAGATTGCTGGCCAGCTCCACTCCGTTATTTAGTTTATAAATTAATTCTTCTGCTTTGATTTCCATAGTTCCTCGAAAAGCGCTCAACGCTTTTGCTAAAGTATCATCAGCTTACCGCACACCACGAACTTTTGTGCTAATCATTCTACAGCTGTGAATTTATTATATGTATAACTATAGCATTTTATGCCCGATTCGTCAAAAGCTAGTTTGATACAGCCCAAGTCATCCGTCCGCAGTACCTTGCTGCCCACGTACTCCAATCTTACCAATGTCTCCCGATGTGGATGCCCATAAGTATTATTTTTACCACAGGAAATCACTACAATCCCAGGCTTGATGTGCTCCAAAAGCTCTGCACTATTGCTATTTCTGGAGCCATGATGCCCGGCCTTAAACACTGTGAAACGACCTATAGCTAAGCTTTTTTCTTCCTCACTACCTAAATCGCCCGTCAAAAGCAATCTACCCTGAGGACTATGAAGCATGGCAATGGTGCTAGCTGCATTGCCGGATGGCTCGCGGTAGTCCCCCGCATTTGCATCCGCAACTGTGACGGCTGGCACCAGCAGCGTAAGCTCCGCGTTATCCCCTAGCAGCCACCGCTGTCCCTGCTGTGCTTGCCTAATGAGCGTTCCTCTAGCCTGTGCCGTTTTAGTTATGGCCTCGTACAACGCTAGACTGCTCGCATTCAAAGCCTCCTGGGGCAGAACTATTTCCCGCACCTTAAGCTGCTGCAATAAGCCTACTGCTCCGCCCACATGATCAAAATCATAATGACTTAAAATCAATACATCCACACTATTTTTACCCAAGCTGCGCAAAAATGGAGCGAGAATGCGCTTGCCAGTATCTAGATTTGTTAAGCCACCCGTGTCATAGACAATAATTTTTTGTTGAGTCGTTTTTATGACCACGCTATCTCCCTGACCAACATCTAGAAAATACACCTTTAAGGGTTGGGGAGCATATTGCTGCCACAGAAGCATACCAACTAAGCAAAGGCTAGCAAGTGCCATAAAGCAGCTGCGCTCCTGATTGCGCAAAAACTGGATCCATGGCAAATCAGCCCACACTAGCAGCAAGGCATAATATACTATTGAGCACCAAGCAGGCAAGCTACCTATGACCACTTGGCTATAGGGCAGCTGGCTCAACAGCTTACCTTGATAGAAAGCCTGCTCCACAAAAAATGCAGCCAAGGAAGCTAGCCCCTGCCCTGCACTGGCAACCAAGTCCAAAGGTAAGGACAGCAACAAAGTTCCCATGAGTGACAACAATACTGCCAGCTCTAAAACAGGCACCAAGACTAGATTGCTCACCAAGGAGATCAGAGAAATTTGGTGAAAATTAACAACTAAGATTGGCAAGGTAGCTAATTGAGCAGCCAAGGTTATGCTTACTCCCTTGCTAAAGTCATCCGGCCAGCTTTGAGGAAATACTTTTGCGCAGGCCGGTGCAAGCCACAGCAGGCCTGCTGTGGCGCCAAAGGAAAGCTGAAAGCCGCTGTCTAGCAACCACAAAGGCTTCACTAGTAATAAAACTACCGCAACCAAGCAAAGTAAATAGCCCTTCTCAGCTCGCTCATAATAATTACTAACCTTTGTATTCTCTGCCTCATCACTTGCTCTTCCCTTGCCTAACAATAGCACTATGCTCATTATAAGTGCTCGCAAAACCGGCGGTCGCAAGCCGCACAACACAGCATAAAAGCCTAGGATAAGAATTAATAACAGCCTACCCATTGGCCTAGGCAGCGACCTTAGTAGGAGCATCAGTAAGCTTGCCAGCAAAACCACATGGGTACCGGAAACCGATAAAAGATGGCTCAAGCCATTGGCAGCAAAAATATCCCGCATTTCCTCGTCAACCGCACTGCCCCCACCCAACAGCATACTTCCCAATAAGGCTCCTACCCTTTCTCCCAGGGCCAAGGTCAGCCTTTGGCGTAAGTCCACATTCCACCATGCAGCTTTATCCTGCCAGTATTGCCATGTGAGTATGGATACATCCTCTGCATCCGTACTCACGATTTTGGCCTTACCCAATCTACCGCCGATATTGTTAATCCTATTATAAAGCTCACTATTAAAGCTACCCGGATTGCGCAAGCTCACTAGAGGCTCTAATCTGCCCTCTACTATGATCCTGCCCAAATTACGTACATCATCCCTTGGCTTATTTCTAAAGCTCAAGCGCATCCTTCCCTTATAAGCTGTAAGCTGCTGCCCTTGCTGTAATTGTTCGCATTGCAGGATAAGGCTAGTATATTCAGCGTTAGATTTAATGCTCATGGGTTCCACCCTACCTGCTAGCAGCACCTGCTTGCCATAATAAGGCTGTAGCACATCTGCCGCGCTAGGGCCAACCCGCAAGCCTGACAAGAGCCCTAAAAGCGCAAAAAAGCTAACCTGTGCTATTTTTCTTGCCTGTTCTTTTTTTACAAACAATGCTGCCAACAGAGACAATAACGCCAAGCCGCATCCTAAAGCTGCCGATACATTTGCCAAAAGCGCTGTCTCCAAAGACAGATAAAGAGCAAAAACAAAGAATACTGTTCCTAAATATATGACATGCATATCTTCATCCCTTTAATACCACTTTTGAGTTAATTTCATAATTTATTCACACTTTAGACACATAAATTTCTTAATTTCATCCGTTTCTTTAGTAAAAATTTACAATTTAAGCAAGTCAAGCATCACTCAACCTTTACATAAGGACGCAGCTTTTCCAGCTTAGCCTGGCCAATTCCACGTACCTGCAATAAATCATCTACCTTGTGAAATCGCCTTACTCTTCGCAAAGCTAATATTCTATTGGCCATGGACTCGCCAATACCCGGCAAAGCAATCAGCTCCGCCTGCGTTGCCGTATTCAGATTAAGCTTACCCTCATCGCTGCCAAAGCTATCCCAGCCAGTCTGTAAAGTAGCTTCATTAGGTGCACCTTGAGGCTGCGAGCTTCCACTGGCCTTTGCTTTGCGAGTTTTCACTTGCTGTTTAGTACTATAATTTTTAATTAATGGCACATATACATGGCTTCCATCCTTTAACTTTTTTGCGAGATTTACTCTGTCGCTTCTAGCGTCCTCACGCATACCACCCGCTGCTTCCAAAGCATCCTTGGCTCTAGCTCCTCCAGGCAAATAATAAATGCCTGGCTCCCGCACTGCTCCACTTACATAAACCTGTATCGTTTTCTCCTTATGTAGCTTACCTTCATCGCTCGCAGCTTGCTTGGTAACCAAAGGCTTAGGAAGCTCCTGCCTAGCCATACTGCCATCCTGCAGCCAACTCGTAGCTACACAGCCCATCAGCAAAACACCTAAAAAAGCTATCTTTTTCTGCTTGTTATCCATACTCGCGACCTCCTTTTCCCTAAAAAACAAAAAGAGTCTCTGAAAACAACATCAGTCATTTTCAGAGACTCTTACTTATCCTAGCACATCAAATACTTGATTTGCCTAAAAGCACTCTGCATTCAATTGTCAGTGAAAGTCTAGCTTCTACAAAGGATATATTACTTCGCTACAATATTAACCAGTCTACCCGGCACACAAATTACCTTGCGCACAGTAGCCCCACCAATATGAGCCTGCACATTAGCATCAGCAAGTGCAATCTGCTCCAGCTCTTCCTTGGTAGCAGCAGCCGGAACAGTCAAGCGACCGCGTACCTTGCCATTAACCTGCAGCACGATCTCCACATTATCCACCTTCATAGCCTCCTCGCTATAAGCAGGCCAGCTTTGGTCGTGCACGCTAGTATTCTCGTCGATAGCGCCACGCCACAGCTCCTCAGTAATATGGGGAACAAAGGGGCTCAGCATCTTAATCAAATCCACGATAGCTTCATAAACAAGGCCTGCATTAGGCTCTTGTTTTGCTTCTTTATACGCATAGAGAGCATTTACCAGCTCCATCATGGTAGAAATAGCAGTATTGAAGTTAAAGCGGGTTTCAATATCGCTGGTAACCTTCTTAATGCTGCTGTGGAGAATGCGGCGCAACTCCTTATCAGCCTCGGTCAGGGTAGCAGCATCATAGCTGGTAACCTTTTGCTCCAATTGGGGCATGAAATTAGCCACAATACGCCAAATACGATTCAAGAAACGGAAGGAGCCCTCCACGCCCTGGTCGCTCCACTCCAGCTCTCTTTCAGGGGGAGCAGCAAAGAGGATAAACAGACGCGCAGTATCAGCGCCATATTTCTCCAAAATTTCCTCAGGAGAAACAACGTTGCCCAAGGATTTGGACATCTTAGCGCCATCCTTAATAACCATGCCTTGGGTCAGCAGGTTGCTAAAGGGCTCGTCATAATCAACCAGGCCTGCATCACGCAGCACCTTCAGGAAGAAGCGGGAATAGAGCAAGTGCAAAATCGCATGCTCAATACCGCCGATATATTGGTCGACAGGACCCCAGTACATATTGGCATCCTTATCGAAGGCCTTTTCAGCATTCTTCGGGTCGGTATAGCGCAGATAATACCAGGAAGAGCACAGGAAAGTATCCATGGTATCGGTCTCGCGAGTAGCGTCAGCGCCGCATTTCGGGCACTTGCAGTGTACGAAGCTTTCGCTGGTAGCCAAGGGAGACTTCGCGCCGGCAGTAAAGCTTACATCCTCCGGCAGGCGCACCGGCAGCTCTTCTTCAGGAACCAAAACTTCGCCGCAGTGCGGGCAATAAATAATGGGAATGGGAGCGCCCCAATAACGCTGACGGCTAATCAGCCAATCGCGCAGACGGTAGTTCACACGGCGCTTACCAAAGCCTTCAGCCTCAGCCTTGTCCATAATAGCAGCCATAGCAGCGTGCATTTCCATGCCGGTGAATTCGCCGGAGTTAACCAGCATGCCTTCCTTTTCCTCGTAGGCACAGGTCATCTCTTCCAGCTTCAGCTCCTTGCCGATGGGGCAAATGGTAACAATCTTATCGATGCCATATTTATCAGCAAACATCCAGTCGCGTTGGTCGCCGGTGGGCACGCCCATAACAGCGCCGGTACCATAATCATAGAGTACATAGTTGGTTACCCAAATCTCTACCTTGCGGCCGGTATAGGGGTTCACGCAGTCCACGCCGGTGTAAATGCCCTCTTTTTCGCTTTCGCTGGAGGTACGCTCGATATCGCTCTGATTGCGTACGCGCTCGCAGAAGGCCTTGATTTCCTCAGCCTTAGGATTGTTTTCGCAAATCTTCTCGATCAGGGGATGCTCAGCAGCCAAAGCCATAAAGGTTACGCCATAAGCAGTGTCAGGACGAGTGGTGTAAACAGCAACCTTGTCGTTCAGAGCAGGGATTTCAAAGGTGAATTCCAAGCCCTCGCTGCGGCCAATCCAGTTGCGTTGCATAGTCTTAACGCGCTCCGGCCAGCCCTCCAGCAGGTCCAAATCCTTCAGTAGCTCGTCAGCATAATCAGTAATCTTAAAGAACCATTGGCTCAAATCCTTCTTCACTACATCGTGGTCGCAGCGCCAGCATTTGCCGTCAATAACCTGCTCGTTGGCCAATACCGTGTTACAGGTGTCGCACCAGTTAACAGCAGATTTTTTCTTCACAGCCAGGCCACGCTTGTAGAACAGCTCGAAGAACCATTGAGTCCATTTATAGTAATCCTCCTTGCAGGTAGCCACTTCGCGGTCCCAATCATAGGACAGGCCCAGTGCCTTCTGCTGGCGGGTCATATTAGCAATATTTTCCAGAGTCCATTTTTTCGGGGGAATGCCATGCTTAATAGCAGCATTTTCGGCGGGCATACCAAAGGAGTCCCAGCCCATGGGATGCAGCACATTAAAGCCCTTCATAGTGCGGAAACGAGCAACAACGTCACCAATGGAATAGTTGCGCACGTGGCCCATATGCAAATTGCCGGACGGATAAGGGAACATTTCCAGCACATAGGATTTAGGTTTGTTTTTGTCGATTTCTACCTTAAAGGTTTTGTGCTCTTCCCAGTATTTTTGCCATTTGGCTTCAATCTCATGGGGAGCATACTTTTCTTGCAGCATGTGAATACCTCCAACATCAAATTGTCCTGCTCCTGCAGTAAAGCTATGAATATTACTGCCTCAGGCAGCATTGTTACAGATGCATTATCTGTATTATTATATAACGATGAGTAGTAAAAGTCAAACTATATCCAGCGCAGGTGGCCATTTTCAGATTTATTCTTTACAAATTGGCGGGCAAATGTGTTCATTCACCTTGCTATGTATACAGTATAAATTGCAAATCTCCTACCACTACCGCAAGCCTTGTGTTATAATAGAAAAGTAAACCTATGGCTGTGCCCATAACCTAATTTTAAGCAAATTTATTTTAAAGGAGCAATATTATATGAAACTTTCTGCACGCGTTCAAGCATTAACCTCTTCCCCTATCAGAAAGCTGTCCCCTTATGCTGACGCAGCTAAGGCTGCCGGCAAAAAGGTATACCATTTAAACATTGGCCAACCGGATATCAAAACTCCGGACCAATTTATGGACAGCATTCGCGAGTACCAAGCTCCCGTAATCGCTTACAGCAATTCTAAGGGTGAAATGTTCCTCTTGAAGGCTATTCAAAAATACTACGCTGAAAAGGGCATGGATTATGCCATTGAAGATATTTTCGTAACCAACGGCGGCAGCGAGGCCCTGATTATGGCTGTTATGGCCCTGTGCGATCCCGGCGATGAAATCATGGTTTTCGAGCCCTTCTATGCTAACTATACCACCTTCTGCAAGGAATTCGGTGCTAAAATCAACGCCGTTCCTACCAGCGTAGACAATGGCTACCATCTGCCCAGCCAAGAAGAAATTGAAAAGCACATCACTCCGAAAACCAAAGCCATCCTCTTGACCAACCCTGGCAACCCCACCGGCGTAGTTTACACCGCTGAAGAACAGGATATGATTTCCCGCATCGTGCGCAAATATGATTTGGCTTTGATTGCTGACGAAGTATATCGCGAATTCGTTTATGACGGCGCGTATCGTTCCTTTGGCACCATGCCTGAGCTGGACGAGAACCTGATTATCATCGACTCCGTTTCCAAGCGCTACAGCGCCTGCGGTGCCCGCATTGGCTGCATCATCAGCAAGAACAAGGCTTTGAGCAAGGAAATCATCAAATGCTGCCAAGCTCGTCTGTGCTCCCCCATCTTAGAGCAGGTTGGCGCAGCAGCCCTGTACACCACTCCCGTCTCCTATCTGGAGGATGTAAACAAGGAATACAAGAAACGTCGTGATACCATCGTAGCAGCTCTGGCTAAGCTGGACGGCGTGAAAGCCTCCGACCCCAAGGGCGCCTTCTACATCATGGTTAATATGCCTGTGGACGATGCCGAAAAATTCGCCATCTGGACCTTGGAAAACTTTGACATCAACGGCGAAACCGTTATGTTTGCTCCCGGCAACGGCTTTTACAACACTCCCGGCGCTGGCGTGAACGAAGCTCGCTTGGCTTATGTATTAAAGAGCGAAGACCTCGAGCGCGCTATCTATATTTTAGGCGAAGCTCTGAAGGCTTATCCCGGAAGAAAATAATTTTATAACTAAATAGAAACTATAAATGAGCAATTGGTAATCGGCCAGCGAGCTTTTATTGCGAGCAGGCTGATTGCTAATTGCTCATTTTTTATATACGGCAGCTATATCTATCCTCAGTCGGCTCAGAAGCAAGCAGAACCTGCCCACAAACTGCCTCACGCCGACACGCCTCCCTGCACGCATTTGTGCGTCGCTACGCTCCTTCAAATGCGGCGACTCGGCAGCCAGGCCTGCGGCCTGTTCGTAAGATATACTAAAGGTTAAAAAATAATACCCACACCTTTTGGGTGTGGGTATTATTTTCTAACCGGCAGCTATCTATCCTCCCAGGCCGCTTCCAGCCAAGTACTTTCGACGTATAAGGGCTTAACTACTGTGTTCGGGATGGGAACAGGTGGATCCCCTTAGCCATCACCACCGGATTATTCTTTTTTGAGAGCTTTGTACCCTCAAAACTTCCACAGAAGAATGAACCTATCTTACTAGGTCTTTACTTACCATAGTCAAGCCCTCGACATATTAGTATCGGTCCGCTGAATACATTACTGTACTTACACTCCCGACCTATCAACCTCGTCTTCTTCAAGGTGTCTTACTAGATTACTCTATGAGAGATCTCATCTTAAGGCTGGTTTCACGCTTAGATGCTTTCAGCGTTTATCCTTTCCGAACGTAGCTACCCAACTATACCCCTGGCAGGATAATTGGTACACCATTGGTTCGTCCACTCCGGTCCTCTCGTACTAGGAGCAGCCCCCTTCAAATCTCTTACGCCCGCGATGGATAGGGACCGAACTGTCTCACGACGTTCTGAACCCAGCTCACGTACCACTTTAATGGGCGAACAGCCCAACCCTTGGGACCGACTTCAGCCCCAGGATGTGATGAGCCGACATCGAGGTGCCAAACCTCCCCGTCGATATGGACTCTTGGGAGAGATTAGCCTGTTATCCCCAGGGTAGCTTTTATCCGTTGAGCGATGGCCCTTCCACTTGGATGCCACCGGATCACTAAGCCCTACTTTCGTACCTGATCGCCGTGTTTGGCTCTCAGTCAAGCTCCCTTCTGCCTTTACACTCTTCGCGCGATTTCCGGCCGCGCTGAGGGAACCTTTGGGCGCCTCCGTTACTCTTTGGGAGGCGACCGCCCCAGTCAAACTGCCCGCCTGACACTGTCCCGAGTTTCGTTACTCCTACGGTTAGAATTCCGATACATCAAGGGTGGTATCCCAACGTCGGCTCCACGATGACTAGCGTCCTCGCTTCCATGCCTCCCACCTATCCTGTACGTGATGTATCAGAACCCAATGTCAGGTTACAGTAAAGCTCCATGGGGTCTTTCTGTCCAGTCGCGGGTAACCTGCATCTTCACAGGTACTTCAATTTCACCGGGTCCCTCGTTGAGACAGTGCCCAAATCGTTACACCTTTCGTGCGGGTCGGAACTTACCCGACAAGGAATTTCGCTACCTTAGGACCGTTATAGTTACGGCCGCCGTTCACCGGGGCTTCGGTCGAATGCTTTGGATTGCTCCGGACATCCTTCCTTAACCTTCCGGCACTGGGCAGGTGTCAGCACCTATACGTCAGATTTCTCTTTAGCAGGCACCTGTGTTTGTGGTAAACAGTCGCTTGGGCCTCTTCTCTGCGACCGCCTCATGCTCCGTCTGTTCAGACTTCACAACAGCGGCTACCCTTATCCCGAAGTTACGGGTACATTTTGCCGAGTTCCTTAACGAGGGTTCTCCCGCGCACCTTAGGATTCTCTCCCCGCATACCTGTGTCGGTTTACGGTACGGGCGGTAATTCTCTAACTAGAAGCTTTTCTCGACAGTGTGGGGTCAGCAGCTTCAGTTCCGTTTCCGGAACCTCCACATCACGCCTCAGACTCACAGGACGCGGATTTGCCTGCGTCCCATCCTACACGCTTGTACAGGAACAACCAATCTCCTGCCTGCCTGCCCTCCTGTGTCACTCCATCGCTCAAACAATCATTACCGGTACTGGAATATCTGCCAGTTGTCCATCTCCTACGCTCCATGCCTCGGATTAGGTCCCGACTTACCCTGGGACGACGATCGTTGCCCAGGAATCCTTATGCTTTCGGTGGAAAGGATTCTCACCTTTCTTTTCGCTACTCATACCAACATTCTCACTTCTCTGAAGTCCACCGTTCCTTACAGAACGACTTCAGCCCTCAGAGAACGCTCCCCTACCCCACGACTATAAAGTCGTAGCCACAGCTTCGGTTCCGTACTTTAGCCCCGGTAATCTTCGGCGCAGGGTCTCTCGACCAGTGAGCTATTACGCACTCTTTAAATGGTGGCTGCTTCTAAGCCAACATCCTGGTTGTTTTAGAGACCCCACATCCTTTTCCACTTAGTACGACATTGGGGACCTTAGCTGGTGGTCTGGGCTGTTTCCCTTTTGACCACGGATCTTATCACTCGTAGTCTGACTCCCAAGCTCTACAGTATAACCATTCGGAGTTTGACAGGGTTCGGTAACCGTTATGGCCCCTAGCCCGATCAGTGCTCTACCGCCTATACTTACTACTTGAGGCTAGCCCTAAAGCTATTTCGGGGAGAACCAGCTATCTCCGCGTTCGATTGGAATTTCACCTCTACCCACATCTCATCCTAAAGCTTTTCAACGCTCACAGGTTCGGTCCTCCACGCAATTTTACCTGCGCTTCAACCTGGACATGGGTAGATCACTGCGGTTTCGGGTCTACGTACAGCAACTTCTCGCCCTCTTAAGACTCGCTTTCGCTTCGGCTCCGTGTCTTCCACTTAACCTCGCTAGTGCACGTAACTCGTTGGTTCATTCTTCAATAGGCACGCCGTCGCTTTCGCTCCGACTGCTTGTAGACATACGGTTTCAGGTTCTCTTTCACTCCCCTCCCGGGGTTCTTTTCACCTTTCCCTCACGGTACTATGCGCTATCGGTCGCCATTCAGTGTTTAGGGTTGGAGGGTGGTCCCCCCGGCTTCCCACAAGATTCCTCGTGCCTCGTGGTACTCTGGATAC
>JAXDZG010000001.1:0-72271 GCA_034086985.1 Phascolarctobacterium sp. | reverse complement strand
ATTCCCCACTGCTGCCTCCCGTAGGAGTCTGGGCCGTGTCTCAGTCCCAATGTGGCCGTTCATCCTCTCAGACCGGCTACTGATCATCGCCTTGGTAGGCCGTTACCCCACCAACTAGCTAATCAGACGCAGGCCCATCCTCTAGCGATAGCTTATAAACAGAGGCCATCTTTCACAGCATCCTCATGCGAGATTGCTGTCACATTCGGTATTAGCACCCCTTTCGGGATGTTGTCCCCATCTAGAGGGCAGGTTGCCCACGCGTTACTCACCCGTTCGCCACTAAGAAAGTTCAACACCTAATACTTCAACCACCGTGTTAGTTCATGCTTTTAATGCGTAGTAAAAATTGCTTCGCAATTTTTACCGCTACACTTCAGCGGATGAAATACTTGGTGTTGAACTTTCTCCGTTCGACTTGCATGTGTTAGGCATGCCGCCAGCGTTCGTCCTGAGCCAGGATCAAACACTCCCATAAAGTTTATTGAAGAACCGATTGGCTCTTATTATTAAAAGAAATTAATTTGACTCGGTCTCGCGCTTTAAAAGCGCTCGACCCGCACATTCGCTTTTTAATAGGTTCAATGTTCAGTTTTGAAAGAACAAACTTCAATGTGTCTAGCGACCTTGGCTCTCGTTCAGTGCCGTATCGCGTCGACTTGTATATAATACCACAGCGAGTTTTTAATGTCAACACCTTTTTACAAGTTTTTTTGATTTTTTTCAGCTTTGTTTTTGTCATATCAGGATAAACCTGTCTTTTCTCTCCTGTATTTTACACAAAAGCCACTTAAATAATATGACAAAACCTGCTGATGATGTTATAATAATAGTGCTGTCTATTATTAAGGATACTCACAGCCAATATTTCAAATGAAGAGGTAGAAAATGTTAAAAGCACTTAAATTTTTGGTCATCTGTGTTATTTGCCTGATGATTATGGGAGTCTCCGTGCTTTACGGCTTCTCCAGTCTGTTCGCACCTCCCAACATGGATGAAACTCTTATTCCCGATGCTGCTTCCCAGTTTTATGATAGCAAGGGCAACGTTATTTATACCACGCTTTCCGAAGAGCGTCGTGTGCCTGTATCCATTGACAAAATCCCTAAGCATGTGCAACAAGCCTTTATCGCCATTGAAGATAATCGTTTTTATGAACATGCAGGTATTGACTATCGAGGCACAGCCCGCGCTTTAGTATCCACCTTAAGTGGTCATGAGGTACAAGGCGGTAGCACCATTACTCAACAGCTCGCTAAAAATGCCTTTTTAACTCAAGAACGCTCCATCGTGAGAAAGATTAAGGAAGCATTTATCGCCAAAGAGCTGGAGCATAAGTATACTAAGGATGAAATTCTTTCCATGTACTTAAACCGAATCTACTTTGGCCAGGGCGCTTATGGCATTGAAAGTGCTTCCATGTATTATTTTAATAAGCATGTGCAAAATCTTGATATCGCCGAAGCTGCTACCTTAGCTGCAATTCCTAAGAGCCCTAACTACTACAATCCCTTTGAAAATCCCAAAGAGAGCAAAAATCGTCAGGAGCTAGTTATCGACCAAATGGTTAAATATGGCTTCATTAATGCCGACGCTGCTGCTCAAGCCAAAGCTAAAAAAATGGTTTACAGCACCTCTCATAAGGTCAAGAACAACCCTCGCGGTTACTTCTTTGATATGATTAGCCAAAAGGTAATTGCCGAGGTCGGTGCTGATGCCCTCTATAAGGGTGGTTTGAAAATCTATACTACCTTGGATATGGATATGCAAATAGCTGCTGAAAAGGCTATGCATCATCTGCCCAACTATTATACCGATAACAAAAAGCTGACCCAACCGCAAATGGCTCTGGCTGCAGTTGACCCCAAGACCGGCTATGTTAAGGCCATGATTGGTGGTCGCGGTCAAGATAAATTTAACCGCGCTACCTTGGCAGTACGTCAACCGGGCTCTGCTTTTAAACCTTTCGTTTATCTTACCGCTATGCAAAACGGCTTTACGCCTGCCAGCATTATCGAGGATAAAGAAGAGGAATTCGCTCCCGGCTGGAAGCCCCAAAACTCCGACCTGCAATGGCACGGTAAGGTTAGCCTACGTACAGCCCTGAAGCGATCCATAAACGTTCCTACAATTAAGCTTGCTCGTGAGGTTGGCGTTGATAAAATCGTGGCCAATATTGAAAAAATGGGCATTACTACCCTAGTTGATTCCGGTGCTTATAGTGATACCAACTTGGCCATGTCCCTGGGCGGCTTAAGTAAGGGTGTTAATCCCTTGGAAATGGCCTCCGCCTATGGTGTGCTGGCAACCAATGGTCTCTATAGTAAACCCATTGCCCTGCTTAAAATCGTGGATCGGGACGGCAAACTCCTTTATCAAGCCAAAACCCAAACCAAACGAGTTGTGGACGCTGCATCAGCTTACCTGACTACTAATATGTTGGAAGATGTTCTAGTCAGCGGTACAGCAGGCGGTATGGGCATTGGTCGTCCGGCAGCAGGCAAAACCGGCACTACCGATACCTACATCGATGCTTGGTTCGTTGGTTATACTCCTGATTTGAGCACTGCTGTTTGGGTAGGCGACGATAATAACAAGCCCATGCAGCGCATGTATGGCAGCGGCGCCCCCCTTTCCATCTGGCATGAGTTTATGGTTAATGCTTTGGCTTCCACACCGCGTACCGGCTTTAGCAATCCAGGCGTAAGCGTTCCGGCGGAGCCTGAAATCAAGCAGGATGAAGAGGATAAGGATAAAGAGCAAAAGGATGCCGAGGCCAAAGCTGCTGACAAAAAGGATGCTAAGCCTGGCAATACCGCTCCAGCTAAAGCTCCCACAGTAAGTAATCAGCCTAACTCTTCTAAGAAGAGCATGAAGGCTCGCATTGATGCCATCATGGGTAAACCCACTGTTAGCAACAAGCCAACTAAAAATTAATAGCTATTCACCGCAGTTCTTGAATGTAATTGCGGTGTTTTTTTGACTATTTTTGTATACAGTATGCACTTTCCTGTGTTATAATAGTAATAGTAAGATTTAAAGCTTTGCCATTTACATATAAGGAGGACAACAATGGAAAAGAAACCTGTAAAGATAGTAGAAACTGTTTTACGCGACGGTCATCAATCCTTGGCTGCCACTAGAATGCGCATCAATGATATGTTGCCCGCTTTAGAAAGAATCGACAATGTTGGTTATTACGCTGTAGAAGCATGGGGCGGTGCTACCTTTGATGCATGTTTGCGCTTTTTAAACGAAGATCCCTGGCAACGTCTGCGCACCTTGAAGAAGCATTTGCCAAAGACTCCTATTCAAATGCTCCTGCGCGGCCAGAACATTTTAGGCTACAACCACTATGCTGATGATGTGGTGCGTGAATTCGTAAAACGCTCCGTAGCCAATGG
Organism: Phascolarctobacterium sp.; assembly: GCA_034086985.1. Lineage (GTDB taxonomy): Bacteria > Bacillota > Negativicutes > Acidaminococcales > Acidaminococcaceae > Phascolarctobacterium_A. Next base: position 68,867 of record JAXDZG010000001.1, on the reverse strand, counting down.
CGTTTCCATTATCCGAATTTTTGATGCCCTGAACGACACCCGCAATCTGGAATGCGCTATGCGCGCTGCCAAAGAAGCCGGTGCTCATGTACAAGGCTGCATCGTTTATACTATCAGCCCTTATCACAAGGATAGCAACTTCGTAGAGCTTGGCAAAGAGCTCGCCCAAATGGGTGCGGACTCTATCTGCATTAAGGATATGGCTGGTCTCTTGCGTCCCTATGCTGCTGAAAGCTTGGTACGCAGCCTGAAGACCGAGGTGGGTCTGCCCGTTGATTTGCATACGCACTTCACTAGCGGTATGGGTGATATGACTCTGCTGAAGGCTGTAGAAGCCGGTGCAGACATTATCGACACTGCTTTGTCTCCCTTCGCTACCTCCACCAGCCAGCCCTGCACCGAATCCATGGTTGCAACCCTCCAGGGCTCTCCCTATGATACGGGCATCGAGCTGCCTGCACTGAATGATCTGGCCGATTATTTCAAGGATGTACGCAAGAGCCTCACCAATGACTTTAATTTAAATCCCAATATTCCCATTGACCCCAAGGTTTTGACCTTCCAGATCCCTGGTGGCATGCTGTCCAACCTCTTAAACCAAATGAAGGAAATGGGCGTTGCTGATAAATATCCGCAGCTCTTGGAAGAGATGCCCCGCGTACGCGCTGAATTAGGCTATCCGCCGCTGGTAACTCCCACTAGCCAAATCGTTGGCTCCATGGCTGTTTTAAATGTTGCGCTGGGTCGCTATAAGATGATTCCTCGCGAAGTAAAGGATTTAATCCTTGGCAAATATGGCCGCACTCCGGGACCGATTGACCCTGATGTTCGTAAGCTGGCCATCGGCGATGCTCCGCAAATCGACCATCGTCCTGCTGATGACATTGCTCCGCAGCTCAAAAAGCTGAAGGAAAAGCTTGCCGAGGAAGGCTTCCCCAATGCTCCTATTGAGGATGTTTTGAGCTATGCTTCCTTCCCGGAAGTAACTCTCAACTTCCTGCGCCACAGCAATATCGGTATGCATTTCCATGACATGTAAATAAAACGAGCTAAACTAGAAAAGGCCTGCTTCCATGAGGAAGCAGGCCTTTTGTGCTTATATTACTTACCAGAAAACAAACTCCTGAACAGAAAAACTATAATGGCTAGTGGAATAGTAATGAATCCTAGGACGGTTGCATACATAATCTCCTTCATAATATAACGACCTGTATCGAAGTAAATCACCCCTACCTGACCCAACAAATGTCTACGCAAATATTGATTAGCATTATAGCCTAAAAAAATATAAAGAAAAAAGTATAGCATATCCATAATTCAACACTCTCCTCATTCACTTTTTAATAAATCTCGATAATCCATGTCCAGCGCCTGGGCCAGAAGCATCAATGTATCCAGCTTGCAAACATCCTTGCCACGCTCCAAATCAGAAATTCTTGAGCGGGAAACGCCCGATTTTATAGCTAACTCCTCCTGCGATAGCCCCTTCAGTCGGCGTGCACATAGGATATTTAAACCTATTTTTTTGTACTCGTTTGTAAACATAGCCACATTCCTATTCATACCATTATTATAGTACATACCCTGTACCATTACTGCCCAACATATCGGACATATATCCAAGATACACGACAAAAGCCCTTTCGGAAGGATGTATTTCCTGCCTCACTGACCTTTGAGCATAGTATAATACATTTTTCGCATTATTTTGTGCCTAAGAAGACACAAAAGGCCTGGCCATAGTGGGCCAAGCCTTAAAAAATCAAAAGTCTGAAATTGTAACAGGATACTCTCTTATTATTGTCTCGGCATTGTCAGCTTGCACGGTCACGGTTACAGATGGGTTAGCTGCACTAGTGAACCAGAACCATTTATGCACATTAACCAAGTATAGCTTGCTTGGACTTGCCATAGTCCCTTTTTCCTCCAAACGCACTGTAGAAGACCAGCCGCCGGGATTATCCACGCTCCAGCTTTTTTTGCTCATACTGTCACCATACTGCATGTTCCGTCCCTTAAAGGCAATGCCGTGAAATTTAAAAGTGCAAACAGGATTGACTAATTCGCCCTTGGCAATGATTTCCCAGACTGGCAAGGCAGTGCTGGATTTGCTATTTATGGGCCAGGCTCCCTTGGACTTAGCCTCATCGATGAGCATTTTATCTGACGGGTGCTCAACTGATTTATAGAAACTTAAATTAGCAGCCTTCATGTCCAATTGCAGCTTAGCTTGTGACTGATTAGTTTCCTTGGGCGGTACCACAGGCTTTGTCTGCTCGGCCTGAGCTTTGGTCGATGTCTCTGTATTGGACTTACCCAACGTTTCTGTTGGCCTAGCCTCTGGCGTTGGCTTTGCTTCCTGAGTCTTAGTCTCAGCTGCAGGCAAGGCCTTTTCCACAGGCTTTGATACGGGCAAAGGCTTTACAGGCGCAGGTAAAAAATAAAAATATGCTCCCATACTAAGCACAGCCACAAGCAGTACTAGCACACCCATACGCAAAGAGTTATAATACTTCGCAAAAAACAGTGCACGCTTGACCTTGGCAATATTATCATAGCGATAGCCACGCATAAAACGCGTACAACCGTCAATCACCTCGTTTAAGCGCCCCTCATAGCCAGCGCCCAAAAGCTCCTTAAGAGTCACACCTAAAGCATACACATCCGCACGAAAATCCGTGGTCTCTAATCCATACTGCTCCGGTGCCGCATAGCCCTGGGTACCAAGAGCCACCGTATCTCCCGCCTCATGAGCAGTGCACAAGCGCACAGAGCCTAAATCAATAAGGCGTATCTGCCCATTGCTCTGGCGCAAAATATTAGCCGGCTTCACATCACGATGCACCAAATCATGCTTATGCAAATACAATAATGCCTCACAAACCTGCTCTGCAATAGCGATAACACTGCGCTCATCTAGGCAGCCCTTTTTCTTGAGCAGCACATCCAATGTCTCGCCCTCAAAGTATTCCTCAACGAGATAAGCCTTATCCTCAGCGGCCACAGCATGTATAATATGGGACAAATTTTCATGCTTAAGCCCCCGTACAGCCTCCACCGGATAGGCAGCATTATTAAGACACTTCCGCACATAGACCTTTTGGTCCCGCCCTAAAACAAGCTCCGTAGTTCCCAAAGCAGACTCCTTGAGAGTTTTAAGCACAGTATATTTTTGTAAAATAAAAGCAGCAGCATGACCCATTTTACAAGCTCCCCGGATTGTGATACTATAATTATACCACGAGAGAATGGATGTGAGTATAGTGGCTAAGGATACTAATTTTTTGCGTAAAGAAGCTAATAAGATCAAATTAGATAAAAAGAATTTTGATAATGAGGCCTTGCGTAAATTTTTTAAGGATAATTGCCAGGCTTTGCAATTCCCTGACCCCATCGATTATCTGCTTGCTTGCGCCAAAGCTCATGGCGTTACAGCCAACGTTATCGCTGCTCAAAGCAGCTTCGAACGCACCCAGGCACGACATATTCTCTCTCACGACAAGCAATTCGACCGCAATAAGCTCATTGCTCTAGCCATCGCTGGCAAGCTAACACTTGAGGAAACGGATAACGCTTTAAAATATGCCAAATTCAGCACTCTTTATGCCAAGGATGAATGGGATGATGTGATTATCTTTGCTCTAAACGGCGGCCTTACCACCATGGCTACCAATGAATTATTGGATGATTTAGGCTATGACCCATTGGTTAAGGTGCTGAGACGTAATAAACAACCTGAAGAATAAGAGAAAAGCCCGGCTGCGTGAGCAGCTGGGCTTGCTTTTTGATACTGCGCTTATTTGTTTACACCACTTGGAAAATGTAAAACTTAAGGTAATATGTCTCCGGCACATTCCACAGTATGGGATGATCAGGAGCCTGCTGGCGCGCTTCAATCTGGCGCAGGGACACATTGGCGTCCCGAGCCGCGTCCTTGAGCATCTCCACGAAAAGCTCCTCCTTCATGAAATGGGAGCAGGAGCAGGTGGCTAGATAGCCACCGCGGGGCAGTAGCTTCATGGCCTTTAGGTTAATCTCCTTGTAGCCGCGGATGGCGTTCTTCACCGTGCTGCCGGACTTGGTAAAGGCCGGCGGGTCCAAAATAATAAAGTCATAGGCATGGGAATGATTATTGAAAAGCTCGCTAAGCAAGTCAAAAACATTGGCTTCTAAGCCCTTCATAACATGATCAAAGCCGTTGGTTTTAGCATTGTGATCCGCCATGCGCACCGCCTCGGCACTGATATCCACCGCCGTAACGCTAGCTGCACCGCCTTGGGCAGCGTTCAGCGCAAAGCTACCCGTGTGAGTAAAGCAGTCCAAAACATGCTTACCCTTGGCAATTTTTGCTACCGCTTGACGATTATATTTTTGGTCTAGGAAAAAGCCAGTTTTTTGGCCATTTTCCACATCCACCGTGTATTTGATGCCATTTTCCACGATTTCTGTGGTTACATCGCCATGATGAGGCAAAAGAGTTGTCTCAAACCAGTTCTTGCCCTCCTGCATACCTTCAAGCAGGCGAATTTTCACATCATTGCGCTCGAACAGGCCGCGAATATTCTCGCCCATCTCCTGCAAAATCTTGATAAGCAGATTAAAGAGCATTTCCTTGCGCAGCTCGATGCCCAAGGACAGAGTTTGCGTCACCAGTAAATCGTTAAAGCGGTCCACAGTAAGTCCGGGGAACTGGTCTGCCTCGCCAAAAATCAAGCGACAGCATTTAAAATCTGTCTCGCCCATAACTGTGCGACGATATTCCAGCGCGTAACGCAAACGGCGCTCCCAGAAGGCCTCATCAAATTTATCATTAGTATTGGTGGAAATAATGCGCACGCGAATTTTGGACTTATCGTTCACAAAGCCCGTGCCCAAATATTTCCCCTTATTGGTCACTACATCAACTAAATCACCATTGCTATAGCTACCCTCCACCTTGGTAACTTCCTCGCCGAAAACCCAAGGATGCCCGTTACGAGCAGCTCTTTCTCCCTTCGGAGTAATAAAAAATTTTGCAAAATTGCGCATAATTAACCTCGTTCACTTTAAAATGGCGCGTTCAGGATACAAGCCTAAGCTTAACTAATAATCCTGCCCACACTGTTATCTAAAGTATAGCACATCACCCTGCCAAATGTATAGGTATCTCACCATTTATTGCCAAGGAGTCTGGCGTTACGGCGCATGTCAAGGCTAAAAGCTTCACACCGCAAGCCTCCGCCCTTTCCAGAGCCTCGGCAAAGGCCAAATGAGTGCGTCTGTTAGGCGTAAAATAGCGCATCCCACTCATCTGTACAACGAAAATTATCGCTGCCCCATAACCCTCCTCTTCTAGGCAATGGCATAGCTCCTGCACATGCTTCACCCCTCGCTCCGTGGGAGCATCGGGGAACATGACTACGCCCTTTTCCTCTAAGGTAACTCCCTTAACCTCAATGAACATTTTCCGCTCTTCTGTTTCCAAATAAAAGTCAAAGCGTGAGTCACCATGCTTGCATTCAGGCTTCAGATAGGTAATTTTCCCAAAGGGCTCTTTTTCCACAAGCCACTCCTGCACAACCTTATTCGGCGCCTGCGAGTCCATGTTGATGAGCAAAGTATGCTGTTCACTCAGCGTAGAATGTACTACGCCACTACTTTCAGAAGCAGCATCCGACTCATTGATTAACCCCGTAAGCACCTTCTCCACTGCTATCAAATCATATTTAGTTTTGCGCTTACCCTCAGGAAAGTGCTGCACATACACAGTCACACCGGGCAAGAGCAATTCCTTGCAGCGCCCGGTGTTCTTCACATGTACAATCTCCTCCCGTCCTGCTATTTCCACATAGGCAATAAAGCGATTGGGCCGAGCAATGAACTTACCGTCCATAACATTGGTGTATTGCATAAGCTGCACCTCATAGAAAAAGCCCGGCCGCCCTTGGCAGCCGGACCTTTACTCATTACTAAATCAGAATGCCGGAACTACAGCACCTTTATATTTTTCTTCGATAAATTTCTTTACCTCAGGAGATTGCAAAGCCTTCATCAGCTTTTGAATTTCCGGACGCTTCTCATCGCCCTTACGAACGGCTACGATATTAGCATAGGGAGATTCCTTGGGCTCGGTGAACAGGGAATCCTTTACAGGGTTCAGCTTAGCTTCCATAGCAAAGTTGGAGTTGATTACGGACAGATCCACGTCATCCATGGAGCGAGGCAGCAGCGCAGCTTCGATTTCCACGATATTCAGCTTTTTGTCGTTGCCGGTGATATCGCCAACGGTTGCGTTAACGCCTACGCCGTCCTTCAGCTTCAGCAGGTTAGCGCTTTGCAGGATAGCCAGGGCGCGGCCACCGTTAGTGGGGTCGTTAGGAATAGCGATTTTAGCGCCATTGGGAACGGCCTTAATGTCCTTAATCTTCTTGGAATAAATGCCCATGGGCTCGATATGTACCTTGCCAGCGCTTACCAGATTCATCTTGCGCTCAGCAACGAACTTGTTCAGATAGGGCTCGTGTTGGAAGAAGTTAGCGTCCAATTCCTTGTCGTTCAAGGACAGGTTGGGTTTTACATAATCGCTGAACTCGATTACTTCCATGTTCACGCCGTCTTTTGCCAAACCAGCTTTAATGTGGTTCAGAATTTCAGCATGGGGAACAGCGGTTGCTCCCACCTTCAGGGCAACCTTTTTCTCAGCAGCGGGAGCTGCTTTTTTCTCGCCACCGCAGCCGGCAGCAATGACAGCGATGCTAGCCAGAGCCAGCGCACCAATCAATAATTTTTTCATCATTATTCACTCCTTTTCATAATACACCATAAGCGAATGACTGTAATATACCATTGCCTACTAAATTTGTCAATATTAAAATAATAAAAAATTGGGACAGCAATTTGCCATCCCAATTCTGTAAACATTGTTACTCTTTGCTGTATTTTGCAATACCAACCTTGTAAAAATCGTTGCCCTCAGCATCGATGCACACGATGGCAGGGAAGTCCTTTACCTCATAACGGCGAATAGCCTCAGGGCCTAGGTCTTCATAAGCAATCATGGTTTCGCTCTTGATGGATTGGGCAATAACAGCAGCAGCGCCGCCTACGGCTACGAAATAAACTGCGCCATGCTTCACGCAAGCGTCGATTACCTCTTGGCTGCGCAGACCCTTGCCAATCATACCGCGCATACCCTGCTCAATCATTGTGGGAGTGTATTTATCCATGCGGCCGCTAGTGGTAGGACCGGCACTGCCCACTACCTCGCCAGGTTTAGCCGGAGTGGGGCCTACATAATAAATCACATTATCCTTTAAATCCAGGGGCAGCTTTTCACCGCGGCCCAAGGCTTCATACAAACGCTTGTGAGCAGCATCGCGAGCGGTGTAAATGTAACCAGAGATGCGCACTACATCGCCTGCGTGCAAATCCTTAATAGTTTCAGCAGTCAGAGGTGCTTGAATATATTTAATAGTTGCTTGTTCGCTCATCTTCTAGCCCTCCTTAAATCTCTGCTTCCGCACGACGTGCCTGATGGCAGTTCAAATTAACTGCGCAGGGCATACCGCCAATATGGGTATGGGTAAATTCCACATTTACGCCCAAGGCAGTGGTACGACCGCCTAAGCCGGAAGGACCAACGCCAGTTTTGTTAACCAATTCTAGGAGCTCGTCCTCCAGTGCTGCATAGCGAGGATCAGCATTGTGCTCGCCTAATTGACGAGTTAGAGCATATTTAGCCAAAATAGCTGCCTGCTCCATATTGCCGCCGATGCCAACGCCCACAGTGATGGGCGGACAGGGATTGGGACCTGCTGCACGCACGGTATCCACTACGAATTTCTTGATGCCCTCCACGCCGTCAGCAGGCTTGAGCATCTTCAAAGCGCCCATATTTTCGCTGCCACAGCCCTTGGGGCATACCACCATTTTTACCTTGTCACCGGGGACAATCTTGGTATGAATAATGGCCGGAGTATTGTCACCGCTGTTCTTGCGGTCGAAGACAGGGTCGCCCACGGAGGATTTACGCAGATAACCATCCACATAGCCACGGGCTACGCCTGCATGAATCGCTTCATATAAATCGCCGCCGACAAAATGTACCTCTTGGCCAATCTCAATGAAGACAACGGTCAAGCCAGTGTCTTGGCACAGGGGCACAGCCTTCTTTTGGGCCAGCTCAAAGTTTTCAATTAAGGTATTGAGGATTTCCTTGCCTAAGGGGGATTCCTCGGTTTCAGCAGCAGCACGAATTTTTGCCTTCACAGCCTCCGGCAGATAGTAGCAGGAATCCATGCACAGCTTAGCGACAGTACTGGTTACTTCACTAACATTAATTTCTCTCATGCTTTTCCTCCTTAACGAGCGAGGCGTTTAGCAGTGTTAGCCTTTACCTCTTCCGGATCAACGATTTTGCGTGCCAAACCGCTTTCAATAGCAACCTTAGCCACAGCAGCAGCTACAGCGGGAGCCAGACGCGGATCGAAGGCATCGGGAACAACATAGTCCTCGCGCAGATCCTTTTCATCAATCAATTCAGCAATGGCGAAAACAGCTGCAACCTTCATTTCCTCGGTAATAGCCTTTGCGCGCACGTCGATAGCGCCACGGAATACGCCGGGGAATACGGATACATTGTTAACCTGGTTGGGTCTATCGCTGCGGCCGGTGCCGGCAACGGTTACGCCTGCTTCCTTAGCAGCATCGTAGCTGGTTTCGGGAACCGGGTTAGCTAACGCAAAAACAACGTTCTTTTCAGCCATGCTTTGCATAATTTCTTTAGTAAATACGTTGGGAGCGGATACGCCGATCAATACGTCAGCGCCCTTAGCAGCCTCAACCAAGGTGCCACGCAGGCCTTCCTTATTAGTGGTCTTGGCCAATTGAGCTTGAATGCGGTCCAGCTTTTGGTCGATGCCATCATAGAGAATGCCCCAACGGTCAACCATGATAACGTTTTGTGCGCCCATGTTTACCAGCAGGCGACCGATAGCGGAGCCAGCAGCGCCGCAGCCGTTAACTACGAAACGAGCAGTGCGGAAATCCTTCTTTACATAACGCAGAGCGCCGATTACTGCGCTGCAGCAAGCGATAGCAGTGCCGTGTTGGTCATCATGGAAAACGGGGATATCAGCGATTTCCTTCAGGCGGTCTTCAATGTCATAGCATTTGGGAGAGGAAATATCCTCCAGGTTGATGCCGGCGTAGTTGGGCTCTAAGATTTTTACAGTACGGATAAATTCATCGGGATCCTTGGTACCAAGGCAAACAGGAACTGCGTCCACATCGCCAAAGGTTTTGAAGAGAGCTGCCTTGCCCTCCATAACAGGAATGGCAGCCTCAGGACCGATATCACCCAAGCCCAGCACACGGGTACCATCGCTGATGATGGCTACCATGTTGCCACGGCAAGTGTATTCAAAGGATAAGCCTTTATCTTCCTTAATATCTTTACAGGGTTCAGCAACACCGGGGGTATAAGCCAAGGCCAAATCATGGCGGTTGGCAATGGGCACCTTGCAAGTAACGGCAATTTTGCCATTATTGTCTAAATGCAATTTCAAAGCCTCTTCACGTAATGTCATTGTCATAAAACTTCCCTCCATTAGGTATTGATTAGTATACACTATATTGTATATGAAGTGGCATGATAATGCAAGTAAAATGTTAGTGAATTAACATAATTTCTGAGATTGTCAGATTATTGTAATGAATGTTGCAGGATATAACCCCTTTTCTAGGCTGCCCCAAGCTTTAAAAATAAGCGAAACATAAAAATTACGGCACAAGCTACAGCTAGAGCAATAATAGTGCTATAATATGTTTAAGAAGACGCTTGTAAGGGAGGTAATTTTATGCTAGCATTGGAGGGTATTCGTGTTTTGGATTTGTCTAGGCTGCTGCCCGGTCCCTACTGCACCATGCTGTTGGCAGATTTTGGCGCAGAGGTTATCAAAATCGAGGAGCCCAAGCTAGGTGACTATTCCCGTACCTTTCCACCCTTTCTCAAGGATTTTGGCTATTGGCATTTGCAGCTCAATCGCAATAAAAAGAGCGTGACCTTGGATTTAAAGAGCCCCGTGGGCAGGCAAAAATTTTTAGAGCTGGTACGCACAGCGGATGTGGTCGTAGAAAGCTATCGTCCCGGCGTGCTTAAGAAGCTGGGTGTGAATTACGAGACCGCCAGCAAAATTAACCCCAAGATTATTTATTGCAGTCTGTCCGGCTATGGCAGCAAGGGACCCCTTGCTGCCCAAGCGGACCACGATATCGGCTACGTAAGCCTGGCCGGCATCACGGCCATGAGTGGCCAGGGGCAGGGCGGCAAGCCCGCCATCCCCGGCGTGCTCATGGCCGATATGAACGCGGCGCTTTCGGCGGGCATGGCCATTATGATTGCCCTGCGCCACGCGGAGCGCACCGGCGAGGGCCAGGAAATCGATATTTCCCTCTATAACGTGGCCATGACCCTCATGCCGGGCGCCGCCAGCCTCTACTTTGGCAGCGGCTTTGTTGCCCAGCGGGGCAACAATTGGCTTACAGGTGCTAACGCTAACTATAATATTTATCGCACCAAGGACGGCCGCTACGTATCCGTGGGCTGCTTGGAGAAAAAGTTTTGGACGAACCTTTGCGCTGCACTAGGACGTGAGGATATGGTGGATTTGGTGGACGATGCCCAAAACCACCCCTATCTAGAGCAGCAGCTGAGTGAGGAGTTCGCCAAACGCACCATGTCCGAATGGGAGGCTTATCTGGCGGGCAAGGACACCTGCGTCACACCGGTGCTCAATTTTGACGAGGCCGTGGCAGCGGAGCAGACCAGGGCCAACGAGATGGTGCTCACCGTCGCAGACGAGGAGCTGGGCGAGTATCAGCAGCTGGGCTTTGCCTTGAAGCTGAGCAAGACGCCGGCGTCGCTTAGAAAGCGCGCGCCGCGGCTGGGCGAGGATAATAAGGATTATATCTAGCCTGCCCAAAGCAGCATGAGCTAAAAAAGGCTCGTGTATCGAAACGTTACTCGAAACAAACTTTTATATAAAAACACCGCTATCTTGTGTAGATAGCGGTGTTTTTGCGTTCATTGAAAGCCGTATTAGAATTGGTATTTCAGCTCTTTTTCCATAACCACGCCGGTTTCGGGATTAATGGTGTAGTCGCCGCGCACGCCCGGTGCAGTGAATTTTACATCATATTCATAGAGGCCATTGTCGCGATCCAACTCGATTTTGCTGAAAACAGCCTGGGGATATTCCTTCAAAATCAAGTTTTGCACATCAGTGGAGCTGAGCACGATCTTGTTGCTGCCCACCATGGTTTTCGCATCCATGGAATATTCCTTGATGGCGCCATTAGCCTGCAGCACATCGATTTCATATTCAGTGCTGGTAGCATTGTCATAGAATTTCACTTCAAAATAAGGAGTAAGCTTATGCATCTCCATCTTAGTCATAATATGAGTGCTGGAAGCAGGTACCTCCTTAGCGGCAATAGCCTTAGCTTCATCAGCAGAAATTGCAGCAAAAGCAGTAGCAGAAATTGCAAGAGTTGCCAAGCCAGTTACGATAGCAGTAGTCATTTTTTTCATAGTCCAAACCTCCCAAATACTATCTAACTTTTTCAAAAGAGCAAAAACTCTTTTATGACATTTATAGTTTACTAAATAACTGGGAAATAGTCAAGTGACAAAACTGCAAACACGCCACGGCTAGCTTTAATTCAAGGCTAGCTCTCTTAAGGTGTACTCCTTATCCTCATCAATAATATTCAACATAATATTGCCAATAACAGGGTCAAACTGGCTGCCCAAGCCCTTGGTAATCTCCTCACGCACCACTTTTTGAGGCAATGCATCGCGATAGCTGCGCTTGGAGGTCATGGCATCATAGGAATCAGCCACGGCAATAATGCGGGCAATTAAGGGAATTTCCTCGCCCTTAAGTCCCGTAGGATAACCCTTGCCATCATAGCGCTCGTGATGATATTTAGCGCCGGTGGCCACATCGGGCAACTCGTTAATATTGCTCAAAATCTTGGCGCCGATGCTGGAATGGGACTTTATAATTTCGTATTCCTCATCGGTCAGCTTACCATTCTTATTCAAAATGCTGTCGGCAATACCAATTTTGCCTACATCATGTAAAAGCGCTATGTACTGCACGCGCCCCTGCTCCTCAGCATTAAAGCCCATGCGCTCGGCCAGCATCACCGAATACTTGGCCACGCGCAGGGAATGACCATTGGTATAGGAATCCTTGGCATCAATGGCCTGTGCCAAGGTCTGGACGGTGTTAATGGACATGCGCCAAATGGTTTCCGTCCGCTGCTGCTCGATCTGGTGCTTTTCCTCTTCCTCCAAAAGGAAGAAGTAAATGCCAATCAAAAAGAGCAGGGCCAGCAAAGCAAAAACGCTTAAAAGCAGCTTGCTGATATCGGTCAAGCCTGCATAAATATTTTGCGCTGAAGTAAGTCCTACTAAAATAAAGCCACTTTGCCACACGCCGGAGGCACTGGCGTACATGGTCTCCCCATTTAGGGAGAACTGCTTGGCTGCGGATTTTTGGGTGCGCAGCTCATTTAAAAGCTCACCGAAAACCTGCTTCATTTCCGGTTCTACCCAAGCCTTCTTTATGCCCTTATCACTGCCTGCGAACATCAGCTCCCCTTCATTGGAAACCAGTGCTGCCTGTCCCAAAAGAGCGTTATTGCGCAGATGAAAATAGCCATCGATGCCGCCCTTATCAATGCGCCGATAGAGCACATACTGCACATTTTTACCATTAAAAACAGGCACCGTAAACAGCATGCCACTGCTGGAATGATAGCACACAGCCCTATTGCCACGCAGGGACTCCCTGATGCCGGGGAAGGCATCCATATGCAAATCCGCGCCATACAAAGCGCGACCGTTGATGTCTAAAATACCCTCGCGCACAAAGATATCCCTATCGTACTTAATGTCACCGTTAGCTACGCTTTCCTGCCAATTGCCGCCGGTATTAGTGATATGCTCCGCTTTATTCACCAAGGAATCCAGCTCCGCATCCAGCTTGACCTCCATCAGCTCTGCCTGTACTCTGGAGCCCATGTTGAGGCCATAGCAAACATTGCGGCTTAGCAGCGTTTCCATGCGCCAATTCAGAAGCACGCCTACCAAAAGCAAGAGCACCAAGAAGCCTGCGATACCCAGATATGTTTTTTTATTTTTCTTGCGAAATCTAATCTTCACAGACCTCAACACCCTTTACCAGCCAGTTCATGTCCTCCACGAGCTGCTTATCACTAATGCTCATTTCTCTGGAGCAGCGTTGTTTACCCAGATTATCATAAATATTGCCACTGAAAATAAAATCATAATTCTTTAGTCGCTGCGCCTTTTCCGCTACTAGCTTTTTGGTTTCCTCCTTAACTAAGGGAGAAAAAGCCGTCAGGCCCACAGCGCTTTCCGGATAGCCAACCCAATACTCCTTGCGCTTGCTCTCCTGCTTCGTGAGCAGCATTTGCAGCAAGTATTCATAAGTCTTATCCCAGCTGCATACCACCGCTGTAAGATGCTTGGGTGAAGCTCCCTCCATGGGAGCATGGTAGCCAATGGATTGAATACCCAAGGCCTCCGCCTCCTGCACCACATTCTGCTGGTTTTGATGATATGCCACCAAATCAATCTTCTGATTCTCGAATAGTTTGCGCACGTTTTCCTTTTCCTTCACAGCATCATCCCATTTGCCTGTCCAGCGCACAAAGACCTTGGCCTGAGGATTAGCAGCACGCACGCCCAAAGCGAAAGCGTTAATACCGCGCTTCACCTCATGGTTGGGCATGGCTGCTACATAGCCGATGCGTCCGCTCTCGCTTTGCTTGCCTGCCACCAGACCTGCCAGATAGCGCGCCTGATAATAGCGCACGAAATAGCTGGCCACATTGGGCTTATCGCTATCAAAGGAAGTGGTATAAAAGGTAATCTTAGGATACTTATCAATTAAGGGCTGGATTTCCTTATAATAATTATAGCTGCCTAGGAAAACAGCTTTCACGCCCTCTTTAGCAAAATTCTCCACAGCCTTAGGACATTCACCGCTGAATTCCAAGGCATTTTCTTTTACCAAAAGGTCCACGCCCAGCTTATCCGTAGCCTTTTTAATGCCCACATAATGGAGCTGGTTATAGCCCTTCTCGGTCCTGCCACCGGTCATGACGAAGCCCACCTTTACCTTTTCTTGAACGGCGGTGCGCTCCTCATTATTGCCCATTAAAAGCACCGAAAACAGCGCCACTAATAATAAAGCCACACAAACAAGAAAAACAGTTTTTCTACTCATCCACTATCACCCCTTCAACATACCAATCAAAATCATTTAAAAGCTGCCCATCGGACAAATTCTCCCCTTGCTTTACCCGCAGCTGGCCCTTATTATCGTACACCGGTCCATAAAAAACATCAAAGGCCTCCCGCTCCAGCTTCTGTCTCGCTGCCACAATCTCTTGACGCACGTGAGAATGTACATTACGCGTAAAAGGCGACAATCCTGCCACATTCTTCTCTATACCAAACCAAAAATAATTTCCCTCATAGCCACCCTGCAGGCAATCCCTAAGCATAGGCAGATAGACGCTGTCCCAACGCCATACCGCCGCTGTTAGATACGTGCGAGGAAAGATTTGCGCATTGTCAAAATTATAGCCAATGGTACCTATATTGCGTTGCTCTGCTATTTTCAGTGGCTCTAGAGAATTGGTATGCATAGTGAGCACATCTATTTGATGATATTTCGTAATCAGCTCATAGGTGGCAGCTGCAGTCAGCTTATCATCGTTCCAGCTCTTGACATATTTTACATAGACCTTGGCATTGGGTGCTACGCTGCGCACGCCCAGTGTAAAGGCGTTGATACCGCGCACCACCTCGGGCAGGTCCATGGCCGCTACATAGCCAATGACACCGCTCCTAGACTGCAGCCCTGCTACGATACCACTTAAATAGCGCACCTGATACATGCGTCCGAAAAAGCTCGTCAAATTCTTACTATAATCCAAACCCGTAGCATGCAGAAAGCTTACCTCAGGATAATCCTGAGCAGCCTGCTTGACGACAGGACCATAACCAAAGGAAGTAGCCACGATAGCCTTGCAGCCTTGCTTCACCATACGGTCGATGACCTTACGGCTCTCCTGATTTTCAGGAACATTTTCTGCTAAGATAACTGCTAGCTTGAGCTCCTTAGCTGCCTGCTGCAGGCCTTCGGCATGGGACTGGTTCCAGCTTTTATCGGCAGCCGAACCATTGAGCAGCAAGCCAACCTTGCTATTGTTCCCTTGCTCCGTACCCCGTGGCAAATCATACCAAAAGCCGATTATAGCCACTATTACCAGCATGATTACTAATACGTAGGGCACAATTCTTTTCATAGGCAATCCCTCCCTGCCAACAGCGCTTGGCAGCAAACATCAATAGCCATTCTACTCGTGCAGACAAAGTTTTTTGATTATGCATATAGTATAATAGCTCATTACTTTTATTATACAGTAAAGAATAGTTTTTGCAAGAGCTTACATGTAAAATGTATTAATTTTCTAATACGACTGGCGTTTTTCAACGGACACGTCCATGTGTGGTATACAAGCAATACTAATTAACAAAAAATTACCTCTCCTTAGTGCTTTTTTACTAGGCAAGTGATATAATAGCTAGGATAGTATTTGCGAAATCGTAGCAAAGGAGCGGTAGTATGTTCAAAAAACTTCAGGGAGTTGACCTAGTTCCCGAATATGTTCACTCTAAAGCTAAGCTTTACCGACTGGATGCAGATAAACTGGCCAATAAATATTATATTGTCACCAGCGCCAGCACCCGTCATCTTTTGAATTCTCCTGAGGTAGTAGGCTTTGAGAATTATGATCGCATGTGTAATCCAACCAAAACTACCTTGGATTTCTTTAACAAAAAAGGCCTCATTACCTCGGCCAACATTTTGACCATTTTGCGGGGTGGTCTCAACTATCCTCTGGAAGAATGCTGCTATCGTGCCGGCATTCCTGTAAACGATATGAGCTTTCTCTCCTGTGAGCGTGTTTTTGACGGGGAGCTCATTAGTGGCCTAGATATTAAATATAAAAAGCTGAGCATTATTGACGGTGGCACCTTAATTATCGGCGATATCATTGCTACCGGCGATACCCTTGTAAAATGCCTCAAGCATATCGTAAAGGAATACCGCGTTGCAGGAGCACATTTGCGCAACATTATTTTCTTCACCATCGGTGGCAATATGGGTATTACTGTATTAGAAAATCTGACCGAGGAGTTGCGCGAGTACTGGCCCCAATTTGAAGGCTTCTACTGCGTTTACCATGAAGGTATTTTTAGTACCTATAAAGAAAAGGGTGTCACCGGCATTAACCTGCCCTTCGTAGATTTTTATTGGAAGGACAGCGTGCTGGCCCCGGAATACAGGGAGCAAACCTTGGCCGATGACGATGCTCTCTTTGAAAAATGCACCATTTATGATGGTGGCGCCCGTCGCTACGAGATTCCCGAGCATTATCATGAGGTTATGGAATATTGGGAAAAGCTGGACGAGCTGGCTGACCAAATCGATTTTGCAGCCTTTACAGATGAAAAATTTGGCTACAAAACACCCCTCAGCTATGAAGAATGGCTGGAAGAAAATCACTACCATAAAATAGATAAAGCTGTTGCCGAAAGGCTGTATGCGCAGGAGCTTGCTTATTTGGAAGTCAATAAAAAGCGCAGCCTGAAGGAAATTACTACTCGTCGTATAGCAGAATTTAAAGCTGCTGTAGGAAAATACGTAGGTCTTTAATTTTATTTTATTTTAAGGGGGACAAAAGAAAATGAGTACAAAAGCAAAAGTAGTCGATGCAGATTTTGCGACCTCAGCGGTGCCTGCCGCCAATCGCCGCAGCCTGATGACCATGTTCATGATCATGCTGGGCTTCACCTTCTTCTCCGCCAGCATGTGGGTTGGTCAACAGCTGGCCAAAGGCTTGGACTTATCCGGCTTTATCGGTGCCCTGATTTTAGGCGGCATCATTTTAGGCGGTTATACCGGTGCTTTGGGCTTTATCGGTGCGGAAAGCGGTTTATCCCTGGACCTTTTAGCTCAGCGCAGCTTTGGCATCAAAGGCAGCTATTTACCCAGTGCTATGATTAGCTTCACCCAGGCCGGCTGGTTTGGTGTAGGCTTGGCCATGTTTGCCATTCCCGTTGCTAAGGCTTTGTTCGGCGACAGCCAAACTGTGATGTATGCAATGGTAGCCCTGGCCGGCATTTGCATGACTGCTACTGCTTATTATGGTATCAAGAGCTTAACTGCCATCAGCTATATCGCCGTTCCCTGCGTAGCCATTTTGGGCTCCGCTGCTATGTTCATGGCCATCGCCCAAGGTGAGGGCACCATTGCCGAGCAATTTGCAAAAAGCAGCGGCGATTTGACCGTTATCAGTGGCGCAGGCCTGGTTGTGGGCTCCTTCGTGTCCGGCGGCTCTGCTACGCCTAACTTTACCCGCTTTGCCAAGGATGCTAAGACCGGCTTCTGGACTACAGTTGTAGCCTTCTTCATCGGCAACAGCCTCATGTTCTGCTTCGGTGCTGTTTCCTCTATTTTCGTAGGCGGCAACGCTAATGATATTTTCGATGTTATGCTGAAGCTTGGTCTCTTCTGGACTGCTGTGCTGGTTTTGGGCCTGAATATCTGGACTACCAATGATAACGCTCTGTATTCCACAGGCTTAGGCCTTGCCAACATCACCGGTATGGACAAGAAAAAAATGGTCCTCTTCTCCGGCGCTTTGGGCACTGTGCTTGCAGTATGGCTGTACAATAACTTCTGTCCTTTCCTGGGTATGCTCAACGCAACCTTGCCTCCCATCGGCATTATCATCGTGCTGAGCTATTTTATGCACCGCGACCAATATCAGCCAGGTGCTAAGGTAGAGCTCAAGCAAATCGAATGGGGCTCCGTTATCGGCGTTATTGCCGGCGCCGTTGTTGCCAATTTGCTACCCTTCGGTATTGCATCCATCAACGGCATGGTTGTAGCCTCCATTTGCTATCTCATCGGCGACAAGATGAGTAAATAAGCCCATTGTAGAAAATTTGAAAAGCTAAACCAATAGACGCGAGTAACCTCAGCTAGGTTGCTCGCGTCTTTGCCTTGCATAATTCAATTAACAGTCCACAGTAAAGCTAACCTTCGTGCCCTCACGAGTATGCTTATCACGTTCCACAATAATCTGGTTCTTAATAGCCTCCTCCAGTACCGGATTATGGGAAATAATGCTGATTTGCCTAGAGCCACCGGACAGCTCTAAAAGCAAACGCTTCGTCTTTTCCAGCTCCTCCTTACCTAAGGTGCCAAAGCCTTCATCAATAAAGAGACTTTCAATGCGGCTAGCCTTTTTACTACAGCTCTGCACGATATCCGACAAGCCCAAAGCCAAGGACAGGGAAATCTCAAACTTTTCACCGCCGGAATTAGCACCGCTTTCCCGATGGCTCTGGTTGATGCAATCGTACACAGTAAAGCCCAAGCCCGTATTTTTCTTAGCCTGCCCCTCCTCGATGGGACGCAGCTCGTACTGACCGCTACACAAAACGCTCAAGCGATCATTGGCCTTATCCAGCATGGCACAGAACAAATCCTCTAGCACATAGCGATTGAAGGTGATGCTGCCGTTGGCAGCATCGGCCAGAGGCTCGATAACACTGAGCACCTTCTGCTTTTTCAGCCTGTTATGGTAGCACTCCGTAACCCCCTGCAGAGTTTGCTCCATGAACTCCCTATCAGTTTGCAGCGCTTCCTTGCTATCCTTATGCTCCTTCAATGCAGCGTTGATGGCAGTCATCGACTGCTCCAGCGCGGTAGTGTCAATACGCTGCTTGCCCTTGAGTTCTTCTGTGAGGCTCGTGATAGTGTGAAGATAGCTAGCTTCTTCCTTCCTAAAATTCTCCACAGCCTCACGGGTTTTGCGAGCAGCTTCAGATACATTATTGCTAGTCAGCTTGGCTCCGCTTCTATCCTTGCACGCTTCGTGCATTGCCAAAAAATCTCCCTCACTGACATTGCAGCCCTCCAAAGCAGCCCCATAATTGGCCTTGCAGTCTGCCACTTTGGCAAGCAAGGCCTTTTGATTATGCTGGGCCTGCTCCAGCTTGCCCTTATCATTGGCAATGGTCTGCACGCAGCTGTTGTAGGCCGACCTTGCCTCATCAATAGCCTTTTCCAGCGCAGCCTTGGCACGCTGCGCTTTGCCGAGCTCAGCCAAAGCCTGCTCCTTCGTCCCAGGGCAGCCTACTAGCATGCCCTGTACTTTAACAACAGCATTCTTTTGCTCTTCCACAGCCTGCTTGACAGCGTTCTTAGCAAGGATGCTGTCATCCCAGGCTTTTTTCAAGCTCGGCAGGCTCGCCTTCACCTCGTCCATCTCGCTCTGTAGCTTGGTCTGCTGCTCCGCCTGCGCCTTTGCGGACGCAAAGGCGCGCTCTAAAGCATCCCTACGCTCCTGCTTTTGCGATAATGCGACAGCAATAGGGTTGCTAGAATTAACCACATCCTGTAGCTCCTCCCAGCTTGCCGTCGCTTCTAAAAGCTCCTCAGCTCTCTGCAGTACTTTTTGCTGCACGATTTCGTAGGCGACCTTACTAGCAGAGCTCTCATTCTGGGCTTTAACCAAGCTCTTAGTAGCCTTTTCATACTGTATCTTTTTCGCTTCCAAGGCGGTTTTTTCCGGCAGCTCCGCACAGCTTTCCCACTGCGCCAAGGCTTCCACACTATGGATGGTGTGACACACGGGACATTCAACCTGTGCCAGCTGCTTAGTTTGGGCCTGCTCCCGCACCTTATTGGCCAGACTACCGCTTTGGAATTTTTGCTCTGCGGCATAATACTCCTGCTGGGCAAGGTCATAGGCCTCTAGGCAAGTATTCTTCGCTGCTTCCGCCTGCTGCTCCAGCAGCTTATGCTGCTCATAAGCTGCAAGCTTCTTGCATGCGTCATCCACTGCCTCCTGCAGCTTTTGCAGCTCCTCAAGCTGCTGTTGGGCTTCCTTAAATCGGGACTCCAGCTCTACCTTCCGAGCTTGTGCGTTGCCAAGCAGAGCCAAATCCTTTTCATAGCTCTCTTTAGCAGTCAATGCCTGATTATATGCGTTTTCATCATGCTTAGCTTGAGCTTCCGCTCCAGCCAATTTTTTAAGCAGCTGAGCCTGCTTAGCCTCCGCTGCCTGCAGCTCCGGATAAAGCGCAAGGGCAGCCTCCAGCTTTTGCTCTGTACCTGCAAGCACGCTGATTTGCGGCGTATTTTCCTGCTCCAGGTTCTTTTGAGCCTTGCGTAATACAATCTCTTGCGCACCATTTTGCTTTAAAGACTGCTCCAAGCTTCCCATAGCAGCCTCATTCCGCTGCAGCTCTGCCACTGCATTTACATGAACCTCGTACTGGGGCAGGATTTCCTGCAGCTTCACCAAATCACCCAGCACTTTTTCCCAGCGCTGAATATCAAATTTGCTTTTTAAGGTAATCAGCTTAGCTTGGGTCTCCTCCAGCTGCTGGCTTTGCTTATCAAAAAGATTATTCTGCTCATCGGCGGCGCCTTTTTGTGCGCTCAACTCTCTAATCTGCCCCTCCTGCTGGGTAATTTCTCCCTGCAAGGCGTTGATTTGCTGCACCTTAGAGCGCAAATTTTTCTCTAAAGCCAGCAAAAGCTCCCCATCCACCACTGCATACTGCTGCTTTTCCTCTTCGCTAATGGTGGGCCGTGCTCTAAGAATATTTAGATGCTGCTCAATCTCGGCATCAATGCCGTCCATCACTCGCTTGAGATAATTTTTCATTTCCCTCAAGCGCAGCTGAAAATCCACATAGCCCTCGTTATCCACCAGCTTAGTCAGAATATCCTCCCGCTCCTGGGCATTGGCATTGAGGAATTTGGCAAATTCACCCTGTGCCAAAATTACTACCTGACTGAACTGCTCTGCATTTAGGCCCAGCATCCCTTTAATATAAGCAGATACCTTATCCTCAAAATTGCCGGCAAAGCTACCATTGCTGGCTTTTTTTGTATCACTAGCAAGGCTCACGCCCTCGCATTGAAGCTCCATTTCATAAGTAAAGCCCTTGTTTTTACCATTCTCGCCCCATTTTATTTCCCGGGAAACTACATAGTCCTTGCCATCATGCTCAAACTCCAGCTCCGCTACCATGGGCGCATGATACACAGTGTTGCCTCGCTCATCCTGTTCCTTGGCAAAATCGCTGTGATAGTCCTCCACCTTACCGGCGCAGCGGTCCTTGCCGCTGCCTCTACCATAAAGTGCAAAGGTAATACCGTCAAAAATCGCGGTTTTGCCAACACCACTGCCACCAAAGAGCAGAATGAGCTGATTGCCGAATTGGGCAAAATCTATTTCCGTTTTTTCCTTGAAGGACAAAAAGGCTGCCAGCTTTAATCTTTTAAATCTCATGCTTTATCCTCCAATTCCTCCTCCAAGGCTGCTATCAGCTTCGTAAAGGCCGCTTCCTTGTACTCCCTTTGCTCATTGCCCGTGCCCATATCGGCTACATAACCATCATTTTGCTGCTGCTCGATAATCTTGGCTACCACTAGCTTAGCGTTCGCGTCCAGCTCCTGCTTATTTCTGTCCTTATAAAAATGGGCGAAATTATCCTCTAAACTGCGCTCGCCACTGCCCTTGGCATTGGTGATAGCGTAGCTGGTAGCTCCCTCGCGCGCGATTTCTGTTTCCAGTAAATTATTGGCACCATACACAGCATAAAGCTGCTCCTGGGCCTTGCCTACAAGGGAGCTGCTTTTAATGCGCACTTTGAAGTAGTATCTATCCTTATCAGGAATATTTTTGCCCAGCTCTAAGAGCTGCTCCAAGGTGCCCGCAGCCTTCCCCTTGGGCAGTACCATCACCTCATGGAGCAGCGGCAGCGCCTTTTCGGTAATCTTAATATCGTCCTTACCATTGACTTCCACCAGCAGGTAGCCTTTCCAGCGACCTTCCTCAGAAAAATCGTACTGCAAGGGTGCCCCTGCATAACGCACTGTATCCCTTCCCACGGCCTGCATGCCATGGATATGCCCCAGCGCCACATAATCAAAGCCAGCAAAAGCAGTATAATCCACTTGACCACTGTAGCCAATATCCACCTCGTGATCGTTTAAAATACGCTCCGTAGCACCAGCCAACACATTTTGATGAGCCACAATAATATTCACAGCCTTGCTATTCACGGGCTGTACAGCCAGCAGCTCCCGCACCGCGCTGTCGTAGCTAGTAATATCATCACGGCCCAGCACTCTGCGCACATTAATAGGCTCCACATAGGGCAGCAGCCAAAAAACAACCTCCGTGCCATCGGGCAAGAGTATAGCTTTATGCACCAGCTCCGGGGTGATTTCATTAGCAAAATAAATATGCTGCTTTTTGAGGATATTACTATTGGCAGCCAGCCTATCCGCTTGATCGTGATTACCAGGCACGATAAAAACAGTAACACCCAGGTCGTTAAGCTTACCTAAAAAGTCACCGAATAAATTGATGGCCTTAATGGGCTGAATTTTATCATCATAAACATCACCGGCTATGAGAACAACCTCAACTCCCTCTTTTTGAACATCCTCTAGAAAATGCTCCAACCAAGCTGGTTGGTCATGGTCAGCAAAATTGACCTTTTTTAAATCCTTACCAAAATGAGTATCTGCAATATGCGCAATCTTCATGATAAACTAAATAGTCTCCTTGCCAAAATATTTCAGCATACTTTTTACTCCACCAAAACCAAGCCATAAATCTTCAGCTCTTTAATAGGTCCAGTAATAACCTCCATTTTAAAGCCATTATCGTTGGCCAAGGCAAAAACATCGATGCCACAGGCTTCCAGAGAGGGACGTGCTTTGGTAGGATTAACACATTTTTTCAGATTGCATTTGTCGCACAGGCGGCAGCGTCCAGCCTTTAAGGCAAAGGCGCGATAATGATTGAGCAAAAAGGCTTCGCGCTCTAGGCCTAACAAAATCTCCAGCAGACCATTGCTCATCTTTAAATCAGCGCTGGCAAAATCCTCTGGCTTTACGCCCTCGATATTCATAGTATATTCCACAAGCACAGCGTATTGATATTCAGACAGAAACTTTTGGGTTTGTTCGAAGTCAGGTGTATAGGGCGGGCAGCACAGGGTCGCACCGTAATTAGGGCAGCCAAATTGGCATTTCATGCGGGTCCAGGCACCTGTTTTAATTTTAGGCACCTTCACCACCTTAGTCGCACTAGCTCCCATCTCCACAGCCTGCGCCTGCAGTTTCTTTAAATCTATTTTTAGCTTTGCATCCATAGTATTGCCTCCTTGCTACTTTGATACTTTAAACCGAGCATTTCTCAGCTCTATCCTTTATTATAGGAAATTTGTACTTATCAACCAGCCTTATTCCAAATAGTATGTAAAAGCAGTCATAGGCTTCTTGCAGCGTTCTTCAAAGCCTACCTGAGCCTTTTTGTATAATTCACTGTGGTAATCTCTAGCACCGACAGGACAGACACAAATACAAGAACCACAGGCGATACATTTAACAGCATCAGTTTTGCTGGGGTCAGCAGAATCAATAGCGTTTACAGGACAATCGTCTACACATTTCATGCATCTGATACAGGTATCATCCCCATCTGGATAGAAAGGTACCCCTTTAAATGTAGTTGCATCATAAGCCTTGTCGCCATAAACTGTGATTTCTTTATCAGGTAAACTATCCCTTTGCTTTAACAGTTCCTTACACTTATCTGCAAAGGTTTCCATGGCCTTATAATCATCCACATTGGGACGACCAAAGCCTACCTTGGGGAAGATAGAGTGCTCAGCAACAAAAGCACCTGCTGCAATAACCTTAAAGCCCTGCGCCTGAAGCAAATCCTTCGCTTGTATCAAAGCATTATCAAAATGTCTATTACCATAAACAGCCATAATTATTGCAGGAGTATTATTGCCAACCAGATGTTTGACAAGCTTCGCACAAAACCGAGGAATATAGCCACCATAAACAGGCATAGCAAATAACAGTGTATCTGCTTCTGTCATTTTTAAGGGCTTTCTATATTCTTCCCACAACCAGTTATAGACCTCTGCTTCATTTGCCAACATCCCTGCTACAAAATCTGCGCACATGCCGGTCCTACCATTTGCACTAAAAAATACATTGTAAAGCATTCTTCTCCCACCCTTTATATGAATTTACTATTTTTATTCTACCACATAATAGCAAAAAAGGATATTTTTCCAATAATAATCTCAAAATCAACTCACCTACAAAACGAAAAATCCCCTGACCACTATATCTAGTAATCAGGGGATGGATTTCAGCAGTTAATAACTACATGTAGCTACTAGTGTAGCTGCCGCAATTATTTAATTTCGATAATTTACGTCTGCGTATCCTGTTATCTATTTCATTTTCTTTCTATCTATTTAAATATTCCACCATTTGCAATTTTGTACAAATATTCCCGAGACTTTTTATTACCAAAATATTACCAGAACACACCATTCAGTAGCAAATTAGTAGCACAAAAAGGACCTATATTGAGCTAGTAGTTTTGCACAATCTAATCTTAATTTTAGTCTCTGCAAGTACCTTATTCGTTTATCAATTCTTGAATCTCTTTACTTGCAGATACAATCTTATTAAGGTACTCAGCCCTTTCTAACTCATCACTACCTTTCACTTCTTCATCACAAGACAGCTTTTTTATGATTTTCTCTAGTGGCACATCATACTCCAAGGAATCAATGATTTTCGCTTCCACAACCTGATCACTATAAAAAGTATCTCTTAAAAAAGTGGTTTTACTACATCAGAAAACCAGCTACATTAATTATACCTAAATCCAATTAGTGCAATCTTGGAAAAAAAGTTGCAAAGTAACGAAGCATATATCACACGCTTTGTACAAAGCCATACTTCCATTTAATCCCCATTCTTCCTATTCTCTCTATTCTCTATATATTATCTCATATTGAGATGTCAAAAATTGTCCACCTAATATAGACCCACTCAAAAAAAGTAAAAAAGTTAAATTTCGTAATGTCAAATGTCATTATAGAAATACGTAAAACCGCTTGCGACCAGTTCGTAAGCGGTTTTACGTATAAATAATGGTGTAATCAAAAGATATATAAAAAGGAGAATCCTAAAATGCAAAAATTTTTAACAACAAGTAACAAAGAAATCTATTATCAACCTCTGCAAATTATTCTTATTGACACTGAGCTCTTGCCTGAAGACACGCTGAAGGAATTCAGAACCTTAATTACAATCGCAGCAAAAAAACATGATACTCATATCGTTCTCAGCGAATTCACCTATGCTGACATGGATTGCATTCTGGAAGTGGATATTGCAATTTCTAGCGAAGATAACGTAAATTGCACATACGCTCTTAATTTCCTGCGAGATAATATCAGCGCACTGTTTCCCTATGCAGAGTTGCTGACTAAGCCCAATGAACAAAGCCTTCAGGGTGTTAAGCGCGACTGGAATTTTTATTGCTTAAATCCACAATAACAAAGGAGGAAAAACTTATGAACAATGACTTCTACGAACAAATCGATTTTTTTGACAAACTCACAAAATACCTTGAAGAAACCAATCTTCCAGTTGATTTTGATAAACAAGGTAATGCTCTTTCGGTTAACCTTGGCAATGACCAAAGCCGCCATTTAGTGCTGGTAGTAACACGCATCAATGATGGTTCAAGGCTCACGCTTTTCACAGGATTTCCCTTCGTCCCTAATAGCGAAAACTGGCTTAGCCTTAACAACTTTAGTTCATATCTGTGCTATTCAAAAGCTGTCGCCGCTGTGTATAGCCCTAAGGATAGCCAAAGGTTCGAAATAGCTCTATCGACCGATATTTATGATGCCTACGATCCTAGCGAGCAAGTATATTACAGCATTTTCAATTTCATAGAATTCTACAAATCTCTTCGTCCTGATCTCGAAAAGCTAACATCTAGCATTTTCCTGCTTAGTTAGCAACCCATATGGCAAATTAATCATATACTATTTTATATAAACCAAAAGTCAACGTTAACCGCAAAATAATGCAGGTACAAGAGAAATATCTTCATCAATAAACTCACAGATACACACCAAATTCTTCGCTATGCACTCCTTTTGCAGCCACATAAATGCTATTAACCGGTACACCCTTTCTCACATTCTCACGAAAGAAACCTACCACAAGCTGTTCCAGTGGTACAAAATCACTACAAGAATCATCAAATTGGATTCTTTGAGCAATATCATAAGCTCCCGCCCCGTAATAACCGATAGCCACATGGTACTCAAAACATTTTTTGTGAAAAACTATCATTTCCCTATGCACTTCTTTAGCCATCATCATAGCCTTTTCCAAAGCCTTAGCCGGCATAACTCCTTCGTATTCTTCACTTATTCTACTTACTGTTCCAACTTCGTAATAAGACATAATTTTCCTCCTTTAGAATAAGTCATAATGTATTAGCATTAAAATCAATTTTTCGGCATAGTTTTTTCTCCACAATCTATTATACACCTGCATTTACTAATTTAATAGCGAACAAGATTTGAAATCACGCAACGCAAAAAACTGGACTTAGGCAGTAAATTTCAACCTCTAAAGTCCTGCTTCTTTGGTTATTAATTTCTCAGCAATTGCAGCAAAACAAATCGCAATAAAAAAGAGGCGCTGCCGCGCTTGGCACCCCATAAGGAGAGCACTCGTTGTCAAGCGACCGCATGCCAAAGGCAAGCACGAGATTTCCGGCAGTCAACCTCTTTCCAATCAGAGAAAGCAAAATAAAAATCACGCTGCTATAGAGACGACGCGGCTACAATTGCCGCTAGAACTATAGCAGCGCTCTATATTACCGTATGCAGGATTCGAACCTACTGTCCCGTCCTAGTCCCATACTAGGTGCTGTTCCATCAGCTTGTCTACGGCAATACCAATTTTAAGTCTGAAAACCACTTTAACAAATATATTCTATAGGCCTTCGCCTTACAGTAACCTGACATCCGTTTCCCTCGCCCGACCACCGAATATCTTCTACATCCAATGCCAGATTAGTTTCAGCCGGTGATTAAAGTATAGCAGAATCACTACAATTAATCTTGGAAAAAAAGTTGCGAAGCTTTGCTTTAACCTCTTCAACCGTCTTTTTGCCCATGTTGCGCAGTTTGGATAACTCTTCCTCACTCATAGCACACAGCTCTCCTATCGTCGTAACCCCAGCCCTTTGCAAACAGTGTTCCGCCCTCGCTGAAAGCTCCAATATGTCTATGGATGCATCACCACATGTTGAGCTACCTTTTAAGCTAACAGCATCACTTTTGCCGCCTGCGTTATTCTTCCCATAGCTTCTACTGCTTTTTATGCCAAAAACAACCTCTAACCATTCCTCCTCGTCCAACTCACACAACGGCACATTGAGCCCCTTAAAAGTTAGCTTTGCAAAATCTTCACGCACGCCATTTTCCACATATCTCATGAGAACCCCCTAGAGAAATAAAAAACCCCTGAGTTTTCGTCCTCAGGTTAACGCTCACTTAGCAGCTAGCACTTCACAGGACTGTGCATCCTCCTGTGATGGATGATTCTTTAATTATAAAAATATACAAAAAATCCCTGAGCATCACGTCCTCAGGTTACGCTCACTTAGCAGCTAGCACTTCGCAGAACTTTCGCGTCCTCATACGATAGACGATTGATTTATGTTGATATTATACCAAAAATCTCTAAAAAAGTCAAATTCGCCGGCTTTCACAACTCATGTGCATAATACACAAGCCATCTTATCAATAAAGAAAGCCCAAAATCTCCATAAATCTAGAAGAAGAACTTTTTAAATTAGCTTTTCAAATGCTCAAACCCATCGCCGCGACCATGATTAAAGTCAACGGAGGGCGGCCTTGGGGTAAAATTGAGAAGCTACTAAAAGATGCCGCTGTTATGGCCTTCAAAGATGCTGTATGTCATTACGAGCGCGAACACGGATTGAAATAATAAATGCATAGTGAGAGCAGTAGAGCCGCCAAGTTTGGCGGCTCTTTATTTTGTAATTATACATGAAACAAAAAGAAATTAAGCCAATTACTCATCTTATCCTTGAACAATTAAACTACTGTCCCTATTAATGGTAACTGGCACATCTTTAACAACAGCCAGATTTGCTAATGCCCTAGTGTAATCTGTAATTTCTAAATCAGAAAAACACTCTTTCAAGCCATTAACTGGGTAGTCATCCTATTCCTAAACTCATTCCCATCTCAGCAACCTCTTTCATAATCCCAATACAAACATAAATCATCATTAATCTTTAAAGTGATTATAACCAAAACCATCAAAGCAGTATAGTAGTTACGCTCATGTTCATTATCTTCTAATCCACATGTTTTACCATGCATATACTTGTTCCTTAAACTTATCGAATTATAAAATGATTTATTGTTTAAAATATAGTTTAAGAAATCAATCTCAACACTTGACAACAATCCATTTTCAGTTAGGCAATATCCTTTTTCCACAAGTGTATCTATATACTCTCTTTCTCTTTCTCCATAATGCCAATAGCTCAACACCCTATTTTCATATAAGTCCTTAAGAACTTTTGCTTTACAATTATTTTGTAATTTTACCTGTCCATCTTTATCTATAAATATAATGTCAAACTCTTTCAATAAATTAATACTAGTAATATCATTTTGTGCGATATCAGTTTCTAATACCTTCTCGGTTAACATGATATCATAAAAGCATCTATTTCCTTTAGTCTTGGCCTTAGGGAAATAAGAAATAGTATTCTGGTCAGAAAACAATATATGTAGAAGACCATCTATTTTCTTAGGTATTAAAGTAATATATTTTTTCGACAGCAGACTCTTTGCTGAGGAGAATTCGATAGGATGAGAATCTAATTCTAGTAAATCTGTATCAATGCTTCCATTTTCAACATAAAGCTGATATTGGTTTATAATACTATCTAACTTGGGAAACAATGTTAAAATTTTGCTTTCATAAGGTAGGCTATCATAATCTGGTATCGATAAATGAAAGTCTTTAATTCCAAAAGCATCCCTAAGATAGGAGTTATAGTACCATTCTATTAATTTCTCAATAGGCTTAGAATTTTTAATTAGAATATGGCAATATCCTTGAAACGCCATCGAAACTATCTGGTTCTTCGTAATAAAACAAGTATTTATTTTATAATTCCCCTTAACTTTAGGTCCAGTTATTATATCTACAAGTGAATCCTCAGTATTCTTATTGACAACAGCAATCCTACAGTTATAGTCCAATAATTCAAAATAGTATATACAATTCATCAGTAATACTATTTCACTTTTATCACTTAGTATTTCAGAAAGATTGTATTTAATTATATACTCATTGTCTATTCTTTGGAATTCACGATACTTTGCTCCGAGGTTTTCTGTAAATTCTACACGTAGTCCATACATAAGAAAATCACCATTATCATTATAGATTTTATCTTGTATTTGGTCATATTTATTTTTTGCTTTCTTTTTAACTTTTCCACTTAAAAATATATTATTATTATGTAATTGTCTATTGCCAAATTCCATTATCATCTTTAGATAGCCGGTTTCATACGTTATAAAGTCAATGTATGTCTCCATTATGTGATTTACTTCTTGTGTATTTAAATTAGGCAAGAACATTTCTTTTTCAGAATCAGCATAATAGTCCAATATATATTGGCCACAATGACCATTGCTGAGGAAGAAATCCTTTATTATACTAGAAAATTTAGAAACAACTTTTTTATTATAAAGGATAAAAATCAAATCATAAGGATTAGAGTCCAAAATATGCTTAAAATCTTTATCCTTGATTATCTTTACTATATGGTCGTTCACCCAATTCCAAAAAACATCTGCTTCTCCTTCTTCTAAATTCATTCTAAACGTAACAACTTCTTCGCTAGTAATCTTACTTAGAATTCGAAAATAGTCTGGTTTTAAAATATTGGAATATATTTTACCAACATCTTCACAATACAAAGTTGAATACGCATTGCGTAATTTTTTATCATCTACATTTCTAAACACATTGTAAACCAATAACAAGAAATTTATATTATCTTTTTCTATAGAATCCTTCTTATAATTCTTAATAAAATCCACAGACTCACTAAAATACATATATGAAGTTAGGTCACCTATACCATAATATCTTATATTTATCATTTTTACCTCGAAGTGTTATGGATTTAAAAGTATATTTAATCAAACTACCGCTCCCATGACCAATATCTACATTGTGCTTCATATCATAATACTACTTACTCAACGTACTAAATTCCATATCACCAAATTCTAATACAAACTTTCCGTTTTCCTCATGATCATAAAAAGCAATCTTTAGATCCCCTGATATATTAGGTGTAACAGCTAAAAAGTCAAAAACGTCTACACTAAATTCCCTATCCCAATTCTTATTAGAAAATGCAAGCACTTTAGTTTGTAAAACTGTATTTCCAATATGTATAATGGCTGTCAGCATAGAATACTCATATTTAAATCTGAGCTCAGAACAAGGAAACACACACCGTAATATCTCACAATACTCTTCACTTAGCAATTTCTTGGTTTTGCTTCTAAGACGAGGTAGGTAGTTTAACTGGCTATATTTGTCAACGAGTCCTTTTACCGAGTTCAAGTATGCCTCCTTTATCAATGCATAAATTTTATCTCTAAAAGCATGACCATAACCAGATTCTACAACACATTTATAAGCTTTCTGCTCTACCCTCATGCGCTTTTTCTCATCTTGAGCATTCTGTTTCTCCCAAGGTAAAATGTACTCATGCTCAAAACCGATATGATACCACAATTTATCGCAATATGCTCCATTTCCTCCATAATGCTTGGTACAATACCATAAATATGCACATAGTAAGTAATAATCAGTAATATCACTGGGGATAGCATGTTTTTGAGGTACATACATGGTCCTCCCATCAGTTTTGACACATGCAATGGATATATCAGTACTTTTGATATCTTGTGTCAAATAATGAATGTCCAACCCTTGATCCATTAAGCCATTAAACTCATCATCTTGCACACTCATTTTAAACACGGTACCCATCTCTGGAAAGCTAAAGTCCCCGACAAAGCTTTGTGTAGAATCAGTACTAATTTCTCTAACTATACCTTTTTCAAGCATAAGCTCTAGTGTTTTTGACATATTACACACCCTTACTTTTCCTGCTTACTTCAAATAACGTTGCTAAATAGAAATGCTATCAACTATAATAAATGTGAATACTCGAACCCAGTCTCCATCTTAACTGAGGGTACAGCCGAGAAGTGCTGCCCTTTATAACTAATTGATTAATCTTCACTATCCTCTATCGATGTCTCTGCCAACCTTTGCTCTATTCTGGCTTTTTGTTCCTCCTTGGCCTTGGCTTCTGCCGCTTTGATGTCTCCTAGCATTCCCTGTATCATAGATGCTATTGCAGGATTCTGCGCAGTCAAATACTTTTCAAAAGCAGCAGGAAAAGTGAATTTACTAGTCTTTTTCGCAAACTGCACAGTAATTACTTCATCTTCCACTTCCACAATGGTGCCCTCGCCTAAAGACTTATGACTCACCTTTTCATTTAGAAGATTAAGCATAAAGGTCACACTCCTAGATCTACGCCCCAGCCTAAGCCAGGGCGAAATCAATGTTAATTTAGATAATCAGGATTTTTTACCAAATCTTTCAAGTACTTTTTAATCAGGGCCGAAATAGCTGCGGAGTCAATGCCACCATTAAGATCATCCTTGGACACAATGAGGTTTACATCCTCGAAAATCTCATGCCTAGCATACAGAGCTTTCTTTTCTTCCCAACGTCTAGCGTACTCAACATCACCCAGCATACCACAATGCTCCCAATAGAAGCACTTACCGGTCTCGGCATCCTCAATGGTGAAATCAGGTATTCTCATACCATCATTCTCTAGAACAAGCTCCTTTTCGTATTCATAAGGGATGCCGGCATGGTCCAGCTCATTAGCGATAATAACCTCGGACTTAGAGCGCACCAATTCGCCCCTACGGGTCTTGTGAATGAGGTTTTGCTCATAGTACTTTTTCTTGTACTCCACAATATCGGGATTTTCAAACAGGCAGGTAAATCTTCTTGCTACTTCAGAAAAAGCAGTAGAAGCATAGTTTCTCAGCTTATAAGCATCATCATTATAGAGAATAATAAGCTTGTCTTTTTGGCGCGTGATAGCGGTATAAAGTAATTCCCTCGAAAGCATATTACTAGGCTCACTTAGCACTAAGATGACCTTACCAAACTCGCTGCCTTGGGACTTGTGTACAGTAAGTGCATAGGCCAGCTCTAAATCGTTATTGCCCTCTTCACCAACACTAGAGAACCAGCTATACCCTCTTTCTGGTTGGGATGAAAAACGAATTCTATGACATTTATAACCCGAAGTGCTCAGATAGTCTACAATGCCAACCTCACCATTTGCTACATAGCCTTCCACTGTCTGCCTTTTTACACAATCATATCCTTTTCTACTCGAATTAACAATATTAATTACCTTGTCACCATAGAGTATTCCCTCCGTACCCAAAAGATACGGAGTACCCCTTACTTTGAAGTCATCAAGCTCTAAGCTTTTTTGATCATGATACTTGCCTTGGATATAGCGATTAATCGTTGCCGTACCAATACTTGGATCACTCTTATAGGCGGATAGTATTTGCCAAGCCTCTAATTTTTTAATCAATATACTGCTGCCACCAAAGTTCATCCAACCATTATTCACCTGTCCGCCAATGGATAGATTAAAGCCTTTAACATCATCCACATCCTGCATATCAGTTTCATGTGCAATAGTATCCAGAATTAACTGCTCCAGTTCTTCCGGTGTACTCCACTTCTTTAACTCTACATGGTCTACAAGCTTGCCACTTTCCAAATCAATAAAGATATTATCATCCGGCTTTGCAGAATCCCTCGTATACCAATTAGCTAATTCTGTATCGCCTCTTGGAGTACCATCATCAGATGTTTGTCTTACGGTTATGGTAAGCTGGCCAAAACCTTTACCTACCTTGGGGAAGTTCTTGATATCGTGATTTAATTTATTCACCAAATCCACAAAAGGACGGCCAGCGCCTATAGGAGGCAGTTGATTAGGATCGCCAACAAGAATAATACGCTGGGCCCCTTTACGCAAAGCTTCTAACAAGGCACCAAACATCTCCTCTGTCAGCATGGAGCACTCATCAATGATTACAGTAAAAGGAACATCCTTAGCGTCTTGATTGGACAGATGATATTGCATTGTATAATAATTGTAACGCTTGCTTTGTCCTAGGAACTGAGCAACAGTTTTAGCTTCGCAGTCAACACCCTGCTCCTGCATGGCTTGCCTCATTCTTACACGAGCTTTACCAGTTGGAGCAAGCAGCAAAACCTTGCCATCTCTAATTTTAGGAGACTTGCACAGCAAGGCCAGCAGTGTAGTTTTTCCCGTACCGGCACCGCCAATGAGAACGGATAATCTGGATTCAGCTAATTCTTTAAGAATGGCAGCCTTCTCTTCTCTAGCCTTGTCTTCATTGGGAGCTTTAGGCTTTCCTTTAAAGGCCTCTTGGACAATCTTGTTCCAGTCCTCTTGTACTACATGCCTTTTGCCATTTAATCTAGCTTCAACAGCGCTACGAATAACCTCATCAATTTCTGCCAATCTGTGCAGTTGATAAGCTGTTTCTCCATTTTTACAAGTAACTTTTACTAGCTCTAGAGCCAAAAAGTTATCCATGGTGTCAATAACATCACTACTAACCTCGCATGCAGGTTCAATAGGCATATCATTTAATTCATTAATCAAGAAGTTTACTGGATATACAGTGTGTCCTTCTAAAGCGTGCTGCTCCAAAAGACTTATAAAATATGCTCTTACCCTACGCTCATCATTACAGGATTCAAGCGCCGTTGGCTCTTCTAAAGGATTGGTATCATATATTACATCTGGTGGATATACAGCTCTATCAATAACCTTTAGAGGAATAATATTCTCAGGCAATAGAATTCTGGTCTTTTCGTATAGTATGTACGGGTTTGCAAGTATTTCTTTATCTGTCAGAGCTAAACCAGCCTTTTGCCTTTCGGCAGCATCATAAATTATTCTTGCTTGCTCCTCTGTTAAAGCCATTCTTGCTAATAACCAAAACAGTGACCTTCTCTCGCCCTGTAGCTGTAAAATAGCTTGCAAATTTTTGGCTTTATAGCGTAGCAAGCCTTGGATTTTCTTGCTGAAGAATTTTTTAGGTTCTCCTAATGCTTGGCGCACTACAGTCTCATATTCAGCCAAATCATCAACCTTGGCTTTAATTTCCC
Source organism: Phascolarctobacterium sp. (assembly GCA_034086985.1). Lineage (GTDB taxonomy): Bacteria > Bacillota > Negativicutes > Acidaminococcales > Acidaminococcaceae > Phascolarctobacterium_A. The sequence continues at coordinate 34,449 of JAXDZG010000001.1, read as the reverse complement.
TTGCCATAATATAGCCACAGGATAATCCAGCTACTCTCAGCATAGTACCTAAACCTGGATAGGGCCCGCGGTCTAGCCATACTTCTTCTAAGCGAGCCTTAGTCCACTTGATACAGTGTTTCCAGTTTCCTGGTATGCCGCAATCTTTGATTACTCGCAATGCCTTAATAGTCTGTAAGAGTACGCTAATTACTGCATCATGGGAAGCGTGCTCCGTAGCATAGGAAAACTCGTCAAAATATTCATCATCCACAAAAACTGTAGCCGTTCTAATATCAAATTCTGGATGGGCCTTGGCGTAATCCATTAATTCCCTATATGGTAATAAGAAGCCATCTTCGCAGTCCTCTCTAATAGAGTGGCCAATCATGGTTTCCCATAAAATAGAGCGTAAGCTCCCAGCATTAGTATGCTTATGCTCTGGCGGCTCAGTTATCGATTTTACCCAACCGATACCCATCACAACGCGCTTGGTATCTTCAATGAAAGGAACCTGCTTAGCATAAGGAATGACCAGGGATTCATCAATTTTTACATCAGTGTAGAATTCCTTAAAAATATTTTTTTGGTTTTCCGCATCTTGAACCCAGTTGGTATCAAAGCCTAATTCTGGCTCGTCATCCTCATCAAAATCTATGCAGTACTTTTCAACCAATTTCTTGAAATAATGTTTGTCCCCGTCCTTATACAACATGGTCCACGCAAAGGGCCTAGCTGGCAGGGAAAAAGGTGGATAGACCAACTGGGTCGGCAAAAAGTGTTTATGCTGCTTGCTTGTTTTTTGGTAAGGATGAATGGTTTCTTTAATATATGTCTCGCTGGACATAAAACATCCGCCCTCACCTAAACAAGGTATTTCTGCTTCATGCCCTTTAATGGGACAACCCTTCAAACCATCCTCTAGTTCATCATCCCTGTTACTGGCAATATTCTTAAGTCTTAAACAGGCATTGTTGTAGCAGGGCTTGTCACAAACCAACCCATTATATCCATTGTCCTTCCAAGGCACCCTTATTGATAAATGCTGAGCCATCTCTCTTCCCCTTCCCCATTAAAAATCAAAAGCTATATCAATCGTAAATTCCACTCGTTTATAAATACTACCATCGGCACCTTCAATAACCAGATAATACTTTTCCTTTTTGTCGTATGGCTGGTTATTTAGGGTAAAGTGTGCCTTTAAAATGCGATCCGTTTCTACGTGAGAGGTTTTAGCCGCAATGATTACACAAGGTTGGCAGATTGGTTTGCCAGCCACATTCGTAAAGTAAACCTTATATGTTGCTGTAAATCTATTGCCACCAACAGGCTCCTTTTGATAAAAACTCAAGCTGAAAATAGAATTATTGATAGTAGTACCTGAGAAGTTACACTCAATGGTAACAGGCTTCATGTCAAACTTATCTTTGTTCTGTTGGTAACCTTGGCTACTGTTACGAAAATGGGTGAAGTCTATAATCGGCACAACCATTTCCTGCAAGGACACGCCGCCATGGACAAATTTTGTACTATTGCCACTGGATTTTAAACGAATGCTTTCCCTCGGGGCATAGCCGCATAGCTCTCCAGCTTCAACAGCAAGCTTCACCGGCAACAGGTATTCGGGTATTACCCCGGGCAACAAAATCGCATGACGTCTGCCCAAATCAACAGCCTTCTCCTTAAACGCCTTTATATCAGTTTTATTGCTTTCGCTCAGTTCCCTATGGGTGTAGAGGAAGCCATGATCAGCGGTAATAACCACATGAATTCCACCAAAATCATTAACAATTATGCGAAGCAGATTCTTAATCTCACTAATAGTCTTTTGGCACGCATCGCAGGTATCAGGATTATCATTATGGCTATAGCTATCAATTACATCGTGATAGATATATACTACTTCCATTCCTTTTACTCTTGCCTTGCGCTCATCACGCTTTTCTTCCAATAATTTCTTGGCAGATACCACTACACTATTCGGATTATACTTTTGGAGTATTTTTTGCCTGTAGCTAGCTGCAGTGCTTTGTCCATCTGCAAGTACGTCAACATGGTCACCATTAGGAACAATGCTTAGCTCTTTATGAGGTAATAAAGCGGCCATACCAAAGGGAGTGATAGTCGGGAAAATACCTTGACGGGACGATATTTTGACCTCACCTTGCATTTTTAGCTCTAACTCTTTGGCAAGTCTTGTTGCCACCTCATAGCGCATAGCATCAGAAATGATAACATATATCTTGTTTTCTGCCTTTGCCACATAATCATCATAGAAATCCGTTTGTTGTTTAATTCCTTCTATACGACCATTGTTAGCTAACTGGCTACCTGCAGCATTGGTCCAATTGCTAGTAAGCTCAGACAGAAACCAATTGTTATACATATTATCAACAACTTCGGCAACCTGCTTGAATAAATCATCTAGTTCACTATTGGTATTGTCTTTAATATGTCTGTGCTGCTCATAAAAATCCATATAATAGCAATCCATCTTGTAAAAATCATCACAATATGCTTGCCATATTTCCTTGGGCTCCGTCATATGGAATCCAGCTCCATGCTGGACATAGAAATCTTGCATTTTAGCAACAGCAAGCAGCCCTTCATAAAAATAATCATAAAGGTCATACCACAAGAAGGGCTTGCGAGCTTCCACAGCCTTTTCAATACCTTTCACATCAATGATATTATGGGATGCATCGCTGAGCAATTGCTTTAAAACGCATTCATTAATGCAGGGTAAGCAATCCACATGCAGGATATCATTCTTATCTAATTTGCTAAGCAAAACTGGCAGTTGCAGGTCTCTTTCAATCGTCTGTGCCACATCAAAGTATTGCGAAGCCTTATCGCTACGCATCCACTCTGCAACTAAGTCATAACAAAAGGCCTGATTGGTGGATTGGAAGTAACGACTGAGCTTTTCTAGATAGTCTTCACGCATGGTCTTGGAAAGAGCAGAAACGATAATATGTCTTGCTAATTCCTTGATACTAAAATCATCACCCTCGCTATAGCCTATATCCGTAGCCACCATTCTGTGCAATGCACCTTGGCAATCATAGGCAACAAGGTTTTGATATGCTGTATTAATACCATTATCTAGATTTCCACACAGGATAGTTTTAATAATCTCCTGCAATGTTGCCTCTTTGCTACCTGTAAGCACTGCCATGATGCCCAAGTAGATTTGCTTGGATGTGGAAACATAGGGCACTAAGGTAGCAAATTTATTGCGACGATCCTTGGCATTGAAAAACTTTTTATTCTTTTGCACATGCTTACGCAGGCTTTCCTCATTAGGAATATGCAGATCATCCATCCACAAGGAGACCACATCCGCACGAAAATCTTCACTATACAGCTCGATATCCAGCAGCCAATTGTCTTCGATATTGGCATATACCAAAGGACAGTACACTAAATAATTGCTGTCCGCTTCACGATGCAGCTCCAGCTTAGCAGAAAAATTGTTCCTTCCGGTAAGCACCAATACTCTGGCATTATCCAAGGACAAGTTTTCTACATCATCGGCAAATTCCTTATCAGGATCATACCAAAAGACAATTCTGCGCTTATAATATTCCTGCAGCGGTGCTGCAAACTTTTTATTCAGCTCTTTTGTAACATGTTCTACATCCACTATGGAGCCACTCCTTACTTAATCTTTGCCAAAACATCTTGGAAGATTGCATAGTTATGTTTTACGCCATCATCTAAATCGATTTCTAGCATTTGGTCCGCCAGATGCTTCATTTTTTCTTCATAGGCAAATGCTTCTGCTGCTTGAGCTTCCAAGGCGACCAGTTGCTTTTCTAGCTTTACGCGCATGCCCGTGCTAGTAGCGTTATTAATGCGGTTTTTCAAATCTTCTATATTGGTACGATAGCGTGCTTGCTGCTGATGCAGATAATCGGTACGCACCCGCGCAACGGTATCTTTATGATAACGGTGCATGTAAATCAGGCACTTAAAGCCATTCTTTTTGCCGCTATCAAAGAGCCAGTAAATAGGCCTCTTTTGGTAAGTTTTGCAATGGTCAGCATAAAAACCATTGATAAAGTATGCACGAATAACATCGCGAGCTGAACCATTGCCACCTAATGCTTCAGCAATAAAGATCAAATTCTCCTCCAAGGTATCCTCGCCATAAACCACTTTGATAAACTCTACGAAGCGAGCTACAATATCATCGTTAAAGTATTCATCATCACAGATAGGAATAATGGCGTCCTTGTCAGCAGGAAAGGCTACATAATTGCTATCGTCCCATTCGCCACCGGCATAAACAAGCCCTTCCTTATCCAAACTATGGTATGATACCTCTAAAGTAGACATAGCAAATATAAAAAGTCTACTAGAGGAGGACTCCATCATGGTCAAGAGAAAGTATACTCCAGAGTTTATTGTTAATGTTGTAGAAGAATACCTTCAAAGTCATGAAACTCTAAAACACGTTGAGAGAAAGTACAAAATAAGCCGCTCTTTGTTAAGAATATGGGTTCTAAAGTACAAGTATCACGGAACAAATGTGTTCTATTGCACTGGCCACAGAAGTTACACTAAAGAGTTTAAAACCAGGTGTGTTGAAGAGTATTTACGTAGTGAAAACTCAGCCATCCAAATCGTGGCCAAATATAATCTTTCTGACCAACGACTTTTACGTGACTGGATAAAGAAGTATAATAGCAATATGGAACTAGAAGATTCCACCATTAAGCAGGAGGTCCATATGGCTAGAGCAAAAAGAAAAACTACTTTAGAGGAACGCAAAGAAATCGTTCGGTATTGTATCGAAAATGGTCAAGATTACAAAAGTACCGCCCAAAAATATGATGTTTCATACTCTCAAGTATATAGTTGGGTACGAAAATTCAAAACTAAAGCCGAAGCTGGTCTGGAGGATAGGCGCGGTCACCACAAGGATGACGATGAAGTAAGCGAATTGGAAAGGCTACGCCGTGAGAATAATCGGCTTAAGCAACAGCTGCGAGAAAAAGAAATGCTGTATGAATTATTAAAAAAAGTAGAGGAATTCGAGAGGATGTGACGCTTGGCAAGTGTCGCCTGCAAAACAAGTTCTTAACAATCCAGTTCTTTGACGCAGAAAAGCATTGGAGCGTACGATTAATGTGCAAGCTCCTACGCGTGGCAAGAGCTTCCTATTATAAATGGCTCAAACATAAGGGTACGAAAAACAATGACGAAAACATTCTCATAGCCCAACTGATCCAAGAATATGATGTCGCATTCAACCACATTCTCGGATATAGAAGGATGACGTCTTGGATTAATAGGCTGAATAACAAATCGTACTCCAAGAACCGTATTCATAGGATTATGAGAAAGTTAGGCATTAAATCTGTCATTCGCAGGAAGAGAAATAAGTATTTATATTATCCCACATATTATCTTCCTGAAAATTTTTTAAGAAGGAATTTTAACGCTTCAAAGCCAAACGAAAAATGGTTAACAGACATAACGGAGTTTAAATGGTATGCTAACAACATAAAGCATAAACTTTACTTAAGCGTCATTATGGATTTATACGACAGAAGCATTATAGCCTATGTTGTAAGTAATAGGAACAACAATGCCATTACACTAAGTACCTTTGAAAAAGCCATTAAGTCCAATCCCACAGCGAAGCCTATTTTCCATAGTGACAGAGGCTTCAACTACACTAATCAGTCATTTCAGTTCAGAGTTATTACTCAAGGAATGACTCCTTCACTATCTAGAAAGGGACGTTGCATAGACAACGGCCCGATGGAAGGCTTTTGGGGAATAATAAAGTCAGAGATGTATAACCTTAGAAGTTTTGAGGATGAGTCTGAGCTTAAGAAAGCCATAGATGAGTATATTAATTTTTACAACAACGAAAGATTTCAAGACCGATTTGGCACACGCACTCCTATGGAAGTGAGAACAGAGGCTATGAATGCCGAAGTTCCGACAGTATATCCCATAGCTGAGAACAAGAGAATCCAAAAGTTCAAGGAAAGCCTTAGAGCCAGTTGATTAATAGTGTCCATTTTCAGCGAAGTCTTGAAAAAACTTTGCATATTTAATATGTCTACTTGACATGGGGCTGATCACTATAGCGCCCAAACATACAGCCCACAGCATAACTAATCAAGCTCTTCACCACATCCTGCTTCGTAAGCACATAGCTGCTACCCTTCATGCTCTCAGGCACATCTTCCTTGCTGTCGTAGATGCGATGCACAGTTACATCCTTATCCTCTACATCCGGAGTCAGCTCGTCCTGCAGGCCATAAATATCGATAAAAATACGGTTTAGCTCCTCTTCGTTAGCTTTAAGCCGGTCGAACTGACCATTAGCTCTCTCTTTGTAAAACTCGTAATCATTTTTCAACAACCAATGTTTGGGCTTATTTGCATCTTTGTCTTCATTTGAATCAAAAGCGTGAGACACGCTATGATTCATCAATGGATGTTTTTGGAAATCCCATGAGGTCTCAAACGCATCCCAATCATTTTTAGATATCTCGACATTTTTGTTTACATACTTTTCTACAAAAATGTCTTTTAATTCATGTAGCGGTATTAGTCCCACAACACCGCAACTAAAATTGAGTGTAGGATTCAAAATCTGTAGATATGATTTAGCAACTTTTGAGTTTAACAACCCTAAAACAGATAAATTATGATTATCTTTGAAATAAATACAATTTGACGCAGTATCTAATGCAAAACCATTTGCAAAATACCTTGCAGAAAAATTAGCACTACAAATCAATGTCCAAGAAATATGGGGTCTGAAAAATAAATAGGGACTTCTAACAGCAGAACCCTTGCAATTCTTAATATCTATACCATTGTTTTTCCACCAAACTACATTAGTTCTATTTCCATACCACTTTCTAAATGGGCCCCCTTTATCTAAAGCTACCCAACTTTTGTTTATAAATTCAGCCTCTTCCACACTTCCAGAACAGAAATCAAAGCTATCAAGTCCAATCTCATACCATGCCCTAATAAACCTTTCACCATCACCTGTCGACATGCCAAATTTGGGTAAATAACGTTGTCCAAGCTGTTGTTCTGCAAAGTTACTAATAAAATCTCTACTTACCCAATATGCAATCGGCACCCCAGGAATAATACTAAAATCATCTTGTTTTGCCTCAAATATGCTCGTTTTGGCCAAAAACAGATTTTCCTTTTCCTGTTGGCTATTTGCATCAACTAGCCTAGAATACTCTCCCTTAAATCCTTTTATATATGAATTTTGCCAAACAAAACTAGTAGTTTGGACTACTTCTCCTCCAATCTCTTCGAAAGCTCTTGCACCTAAATGAGCCATATTTACCATATTGATACTTTGAATCTTAGCTCTTAGCTTTTCAAAACTTGTTAAAAACATCCAAGAATGCTGAGTTATCATTGCTTGGTAGCCATTGATAGTATTCATAGCGTGGCATACTTCGATGAAAACAGCAAATAAATCAACTTTACTTTTTGGAAATCTATTCTTCACATATGTTGCTAGCTTGGGTCCCATGCCCCCGACCCCCATATAAGGCGGATTAGTAACCACAACCTCATACTTTCGAGCTAAGATTTCACCCACAGCAATGAGTTCCTGCAATCTTTCCTGCAATGGTCCTAAATCATTGCTGGCAAAAAGATTCCTCTCTGGGTCATACTCTGCTACATACTCTTTAAGCAAGTCAAAATCATACTCTGGCACATTTATAATGGAGCCGTATTCGCAAGCATCCTGCATTGCATCCAATAGGCCATTTAATTGATTATTAGCATTCTCGCGACTAAACTCATCCATTTCTACGCCAAAATAGGTCAGCAATTCCCTATCAATGCCATTGGACTCCACAATAGCATGCACATGTGGCTGATAGTTACGCTCTAGGAAACGATCATCATACTGACGTCCCTTCATCATCACCGCAAAATAAGCCAATTGGGCAGCACGCTCATCAATATCAAGGCCATAAAGGTTACAATTAATTATATTTTTTACAGCATCCCGGTTCCGATAGCCTTCCTTCTTATAGATTTCCATGAGCACATCAAACATATAGGCCAAAATATGACCACTGCCCATGCAAGGGTCGATGCACTTAATATCGCTCACCTGCAAAGAGGCATACTGCTCCCTGATTTTAACAAGCTCCTGCTCAACCTCTGGCTCCTGCTGCGCTTCTTCCAGGTAATACTTCCAGCCAGCCTTTAATTCATCGTCAGGATGCCCTTCTACCCACATGCGTCCAAGACTGTTTTCTACCATGTAGCGTACAATCCAATCCGGTGTAAAAAGTTGGGTTGCTGCCGGAATGTCCTTCTTAGAAATCTTGATATTCTTTTTCAGGTTTGCAAATACCGCATTTTTGGGCTCGATATTATAGTATTGATATAGCCAACCGATGATCTGTACAGCGTCCTTCCAGTCATCTTCCGGAATGAGCTTAATCATTTGCTCCACAACGCTACCCTCACGCAACAGATTATCGGGGAATAAAAGCTCTGTATAATCCTCAATCTTTTGGAACATCTTAGGCAGCTCTTTGTTCAAGGCATTGCATTGGGTAATCAGCAAATACTTATAAAGCTCTTCATCAGCATTGGCTTCTTTAAGCTCGTATATTTTAGCCTTGTCCAAGCCTTCTATGTCCAATTCAAAGGCCTCAGTCAAAATCTGGGGACGGAATTCATTCTTGTTATTAGTAAAAACACGCACAAGAGAAGGTAGATAATTATTAACTTCCATGAAACGCAGCGCACAAAAGCGATTAAACCAAGTATAAGCTACCTCTTCCATGACCTGCTGATAGCCCTTGGCAAAAACTAACTCAATTAATGCCTGGCGTTCCTTCTTTTGGGCAGCAGTCAAGACAATCCCATTGACGCTATCTGCGTTGGGATCAATCACTTCGTTTTCAGAAATCCCATATACCATTGCTTTTTTGCTAACACGCTCTATGAGCTCATTTCTGGCCCATACAGCAAATTTTTTTATCGCGTTTTTATCCATGTGTTCTACCTTCTTTGCACGTTTTTTCTGTCACCTTATCTGTAACCTTAAAGATTATCTTTTACCTTTTCTTTTACCTTCCTCGGTTTCTTTTACCTTTTCTTTTACCTTTCTATTACCTTCCAGTACCCTTTGCGGTCAGAGCCCACTCGTTCAACTATTCCTGCTTGTTGAAGCTTTTTAAAACGAATAGATATTGTTTTTACGCTAATACCTAATCTTTTAGACAAATAAGAATAATTGTATCCGGGATCCTCAATGATAAGTTTTAGTAACTCAAGGGACGTATTATCCAATTTATCTTTTACCTTTTCTTTTACCTTTTCTGTCACACTATTGGTTACAGAAGAGATTACTCTATCATCTGGTGCAGTAAACTTAATCATGATATCGCTGGGATTAACTTCGTATTGAGGTAGTGGCACACTATCTTGCGAACAAGCCGTACAAATCTTTTCAATACCTCGACCCCAGCTTTCAATAAAACCTGCAAGATAAAAAACATGGGCAATATTAGGGTTGAAAGGTACTGAAGCATGCTTATCCATTAAATTTGCCAATGACCAATTTTCAGGCAGACAACCGCAATTAGCAATATATAGCTTATCTTCATAAACGCTAATCTGTATAGGCACGCCCGATTGATATCTCTTATGGCACAAAGCATTTAAAAGCGCCTCGCGTAGAGCTGCTTCCGGAACAAAATAACGCTCGATGCGCTGCATACCCTGATAATAAATTTTGGCTTTCATGTACTTCAAATACACAAGTTCAACTATTTTATCAACCTGCTCTAAAAGTGAACCATGTATCTCATCTTGATACAGCAAGTCAGCATTAGTTTCAAAAAAGCCGATTTTTACATAAGCGCCCAATTGCCATCTTTCAGGATCCTTGCTGAATAAAAGCATAGCAGCGTTGGTAAGATAATCCCCATTAAACAAATGCAGCTTTTCTAGTAATACATCTTTAGGTTCCTCTAGCAAGCCTTCGTCTATCCGACCCTTTTTCGCTGCCAGCTTTCTAAAATAATCAACAACACCATCATCAACATCCTTTATCGTAAAAGCAGGATAGGGCATATTATCCCAGGTTACACCCCGCTTACGCATCAAAAATGTCTCTAGTGCCGGTCCTGACAGAATCTGCTTGGTACTGCCACTGCGATAATGGTAAACACCCTTACAAGAAATGCCAATAGGATAAGGAGGAACAACTATTTCAATGTACTTTTCGCCATCCTTTTCCAATAGGTTAACTTCTACTACAATCCCCATAGCATCTCTAATTTTATTGGGAATATCCTCCAATAATTTGCGTGCGTTCTGCAAGCCTACAACATTGCCATTATCATCACAGCCAATATATAGCTTGCCGCCTTGAGCATTAGCAAAACCACAAATCCAGCCTAGATATTCATTATCCCATTTTCTTTTCCATTCAATATTTTGGTTTTCTGACATTATAATCTTCCTTTAGACTTCTTAAATAATCAGTTCATCACAGCCATTCTTTAAATCCACTAAAACTTTTCTCAGCTCTACTAAGAATTTATCTATATCCTGCTCGTCCTTAATTACTGCCTTGGGAATATCGCTGTACTTATTTACTGTTTTGCGAATAGTAGCAGGCTTTACAGGAGGTGTTGGCGGTACAGGCCCCACAGGAGGATTTGGTTTACTGATAGGAGTAGCAGCTTTTCGTAAATTCCATATATACGTTTGTGTATTATTATCCAACATGCCATCCTTACCAGCAAGTTCCCAAAGGTTAGTTGCTCTAAGAATTAAACCCTTTTGTTCCTCAAATCGCTCGGTAACTTTCTTTACCTCTAGTTCAACAGCTTTTTTTACATCTGGATTACTCAAGCAAACAGCTTGATAATTTTTTACTTCATCAGCATATACCATTTCAAAGTTGTTTACCAAATTTACAAGCCTCGTTTTCTCAGCGTCGAGCAATTTGGTATGAGCAGCTGTTACAATCGCAATAAGGCCCTTGATCTTAGATATTTGGGAATAGTCATATGCACCTTTAGTTGGAATTTTAGTATATAAATATAGATTATCATAAGCTTCTTTTACAATAGAATCGTTATACAAATACTGTTTAGCATCGTTCTGCAGCTTATTCCATACATCCACACCTTCGTTGAATATGGGCATCTGGTTACTAAAGAAGTTCTCCACATCCTCCATATCCTCTTTCATGTCCTTGAGATCAGTCTGAGCATCTATTATAGCTTGCAGCAAAGCAAGATTATCACTAGACTTGGAGAGAATTCCATTCACAAGCTTAATGGAGTCTTGTACTAATTCCCTATCAGGATATGTGTATTTAGTGTTCTTATACTCCTCCTGATACTCCTTATATCTTGTTTGCAACTCAGTGAAGCGGTCTTGAATATACTTAACCAAGCCTTCTTCATCATTGGGCACATCCATTCTACCCAAAAACGATGACAAGAATGTATATACCTTGCGCAGCATGGTTTCAGAAGCGGACATTTTGATAGCAATAGCAACATTGCCGGTATAGCGCTTTTGACGTAACATATCCGGCAGGCCGGACTTGTCCGTACCAATCACAGCGCCACTGTATTTTAACATTACCTTTTGGTCATACATGAGCTGGGCAATCACAGCAGCCACATCAATCTCGCGCCAACCATATGGTAATGCCTGATATTTTGTCTGCAAATCAGCAACACTAACCGGTTGCTTCAGGTCGTATCTCATTTTGAGAAAGCCACGCATATCATCAGCAGCTTCTTTATTGGTATCAAAGCCAGCACCTAAGCCCGTACCTTTTGTTCCTAAAGCTATAGCCCTTATATCAGCATCAGTATCTGGTTGATAATCCAGCAAGCTATAATTTTTATAGACAAAGCCAACTAATTTTTGCAGGGATTGGTCCAACTTAAACTTCATATCACCTGTAATTTTAGTCAAATCTCCAGAAACATAAAGATCAGCGGTTTCAATAGCCTTTTTCAGAGCTTCCCTAGCTTCTTCCTCATACTTATCCGCACGCAGCATATAATTGGTAACAATGACTCGCATAGTTTCGGTCATGTCGTTGATATTATTTTTATTTTTGAAGGTGCGAATCTTGAGTGCTTTTTCGATTAAATCATAATAATTGGTTTGGCCTAGATGCACTACAACCTTGTTATCACAATTTAGCATATTGGCAGGGCTAACACCATACAAATTGGTAATGTACTGCAAAACCATGTTGCTACCAGTTCTGCCAACAGCAACATCATCAACCTTAACATCAAAATCAAAATTCTGCTTGCCACAGGTTATCTTGGTTGATTTATATACATCGGAAATTATCTTACCAATAGTACTCAAGACCTTGCTATCATCCACATGAGTATTGTTTTCAATTTCTATCTTGATGTCCTTTTCTTCATTGGTCAAGAAGCAATAAACATCACCATTAATATCTATACAATTCTGCTTATAAAGTCTATCCAAGGAGTGATTTAATTCCTCACGTAGCTTTTTCTTATCCACATCAATGCAATCGGCCATCAAGACAATTAAATTGTCTATTTTGGCAGGCACTGTTTTATTCACATAACGAAGCAAATAGAGCATTTTGAGAACATCAGTATCTTGCGGTTCTAAGCCATGCCCACTAGCAGCAGCTTTAGCGCAGTTATTAATGATTTCTCTTGTAGGGCTGTCAATAGCATCTTTTATGGTATCATAAAAAAGATAGAAGGGAGCTAATCTTGTGTGATCCTCACCCTGAATCTTTTCTGCTGCTTCCTTGAAACCGGATAACATAGAGCGCTCAGCTCCAGACTGATAAGCACCAATAACACCTCGTTCCTTTAGTTCAGTAAATACCCTTTGTAATAAGAAGAACTGATAGGGAACAAAGGGATAATTGTTTACAAATTCACCCTCATTATCATAACCGCGCATATTAGCTACGGTCTCAGATGTAAAAGTAAATAAATTCCGCAAAACCGCATCCTTTTGCCCATACTCATCAACAAGTACCTCTTTGGCATCGGTATTCTTATCCAATACACGTTTTTGAATTACTTCCTCGGCAGAAGCAGAAGACAAGGATAGGATGGTTTTAAAGCGGGCAATAATACGAGAGAATTCGTCATTGCGCAGCTTGATTACTTTATCCAAGGCCTGCTGACCAGTGCACATTACCCACACGCGATTGCCACAAGTGCTACCAATAGCTTCTACTAAGGATTGTAAATTCAAAAGATAATCTGTATCGCTACCTGCATATTGTCCCATTTCGTCAATCATGAAAAGCAAGCGGAAGTTCTCAGGTTTTTTATCGATATATGTCTTAATATCCTCAACCAAAGCAGCGATACTAAAATTAGACTCTTCCTTATCCCTAAACCAAGCTTTGGCAGCTTCTTCATCCATACCAAAAACTTCCATTAGAGTTGGAATAATATAACGTCCCTGCAGCCCAAAGGCTTTACGTGCAACAGTCCATTCCTTACCACTTTTAGCTTTAAAGACTTTCCTAAACTCTTCAGTTTTTCCGTCTTCGTTAAGAAAATACTCAAAGCGGGCCACCTTAAGGTTTTCTCCAAAAAAGCCCAGATGATTATAAAACATCTTGGCAAAAACACGCAAAACGGCAGTATTATTCTTGTTTACAGAGCCTTCAATATCAATATTAAACAAAATAGCTTCTGTCTTATTTGCTGTGGCTTTTTCAATTAAGCTAAACAGCTCCGGACTATCAACCAGCTTATCCCTAAACATATCCACAGTTCTACTACTGCCAATTTGTTTATTCTCCAAAATATAAGAGAGCATCTTTAGGAAGTGGGATTTGCCACTGCCAAAGAAGCCACTAATCCATACGCCTATACCGTTAGTTGGCTCGATAAAGGCCCTGTTATACATCTTAAAAAACTTAGTAAAATGCTCCTTTAGTTCACTCGTAACGACGTATTCGCTAACCTCTTGATAAACTACGCTTTCAGTATCTTGGGCAACCTGAATAACGCCATTAATCTCACGGTTTATATCTTTGACAAACATGTCCCTAATTAACATATTTCCTCATCCTCCATCGATTACAAATTGGCCGTTGCTCTATAATAGCTACTAGGCGTCAACTTGTTAAATAGCCTTACCTGCTCCCCTGTAAATTCACCTGGATATAACACAACTATTGGTTTCTGTAAACGTACAGGCTGAATTGCCGATAAAATCAAGTGTAAACGAGCTATTGGATAAACCTCACCAATGCCATAAAGTATTACAACTTCGGCATTATTCATTCCCAAATCAAGCATTTTTTGTACAAAAGCCTTATTATCAGCAAAGCCTTGAATAGCTTCTAAAACTGCCTCAGTCCCAGAGTAGTTTTCTTCTTCAATAATATCATTCACCGAAGCATATTCATCACATATTTCTAAAAATACATCAAAAAGATTAAAAGCTTTTACGCCTTTGTATATGCCTGGATTATCATTAACTAAATCAATAAAGTGGCGAACTGCCATCTCCTCTTCAGGAGCATAGGAAAATATTCTTATATTTGCTTCATTCATTAAGCCTTCGCCTGCTCGAAAATCCGCGGCACCCAACCTTTGCCCTAATTCGTCCAATCGTTCCTTAATGTTCCTTGTTGCCATCATTCCACCTCATTAATACAAGCAATTGAAAGCAGCCAACGCGGCCTTATCCTTTTCCCTTAATACTTCTTCCAAAACACTATTAATGGTGATAGTGTTAAGCTGTCTGGACTTATTATCATCCAAATATTCATTATCTACTAAGGTTTTAACAATAACCTGCCTAATTTTATTGATCGTGCTTGGACTCCATGATGCTACCCATGGATCCTGTTCTTGTAAGTCAATCAAAAAACTGCTAACCACAAGCTTGCTAAAACCGTAATCTCTCTCAATAAATTTATGGCCAATAACCTTTAGCATGAAATCATTGACAAGACGATTTTGCTTCATCATAGCGTAAAGGCAAACCTGCTTTGCTATACTACCAGGCTTCTCAACCAATGCTTTTATTAACCGTTCATCCTCCAATGCATTGATACGCTTCAAACATACTCTAGCTATATTGCGGAGCATTTTTTCCGTGGGATAGCGAAATAAGTTTTCATTATATACTTTCTCAATTATTTCTTCATCAGACATACCTTGTAAATATAACTCACCAACTACTCTTGTTTCATTAAAAAGGTACTGTTCTCTAGTCAGGGCCCCTGATTTTTCATAGGGACTTTGTTCTTTGTATCTTAATAATTCCGGGTTTTGCATCAAAATCTCCTCCATTTAAAAAATGGCATAACAATCCTCAATTAAAATTCTACACAAAAACTCTTTTCCCTGCTAGATCAGTCCTTTTTATCATTATTGATCCATAAAAAGAGGGTAGGCATAACCATCCTACCCTCAGTATCAATTTTTAACTAAAACACTACATCAGCCACGTGGTTTTCATTGGCAACATGTACAACACCTTTTGTCAAAAGCTCGAAGGTAATATCTGCTGAGTTTGCTACCTTCTTAAAATGTCTTTGTATATCGGCTATCTGATTATCAATGCCCTCAAATATACCCTTATTCATCTTCTGAATATTAACATCAGCTATATGACCGTATTGAGCAATCCGCCGTTCTTTCTTAGCTCTTAGATTCTGTTCCTTTTGCTCCGAACGGTACTTGCAATCAGCCTTAACGTTATCTACAAATTTATCCTTTGCTGCTGACCATTCATCATAGTGCAGGTCCTCTAAAGTATCCCACTGACCAGTAAAAGCACTCATTTGCGCCTGATAGTTATTGCCAGACTGCAATATTTCGGTCAAATGCTGTTTAATATACTCATTTTTACAAACCGGCATAAGCTTGACATCATTCTTCTCACCTTTATAGGTCCAATTGTAAATAATAAAGGGATAATCACCTGCAGGCAACTCATCACTAACCCATTTGATGGCCAGTTCAGACTCACCTTCTTTTGACTTATACTGGGCAGCCATCATAACCAGAGGATGTAGCTGATTCATAAACTCTACTTTTGGTTCGTCCTTGGCAACATTAAAATCAAATGTTACACTCAAAGACCTATTAGGAGATTTAAGGTAGTTCTCCCATCCTACTAAAGCTTTGGTATTATTGAAGGGCTCATTTTCCCTCAATATATCCAACAGCTTCTTTTTATGCTCTCTTTTCAGCATCAGCGTTTTAATATCACCCTTGCCTGCAAAGAAAGTCTCTGGCAGCTTATCACCATCGTTATCAAGAACTTCATGCAAATATGCATCAACTAAGGCAATCATATGCTCCCCGGATATCCATGCGTTTTCTGCATCTTGAACTTCTTTATCCATAAGGTACGATGACAAGTCAAATCCATAAAGATCCTTTTCATCCGCTTCCAGACGCCTAATTTCTTTAATCTTTATGATATCATTCTCAGCCATCTTTTCCAGCTTTTGATTACGTTCCTCTTCGGTTAAACCCTGCTCATACATTATCTTGGTAATTTCCTTATTGATCTTGCCAAGGATTTCGCCACAATCGCCAATTGAATTCTCGAAAATATCGATTTTGAGCAAGCACCTTTCATAAATGGTAGCATCAATGGTGCCACTAGTAATCATATTATAAATCTTTACAGCTTCACTCAACTGGCCACGACGATCAATACGACCTATCCTCTGTTCAATTCTCATAGGATTCCAAGGCATATCGTAGTTTACTAGTGTATCACAGAACTGATAGTCAAGGCCTTCGCAACCAACTTCAGTAAATAACAATACATCTATTGTGTCCGGTTCCTCTTTTTGACTCTTAAACCGCTGGCTTATTATTCTTCTATCCTCATCTTCTACCGAACCATCAATCTGACCCACTCTGATACCCTGTGCTTCCAGTTTCTTTCTAATATAGTGTAAGGTATGCCTAAATGAAGAGAAAATGATCACTTTATTGTTTTCCAGACTCATTTTGGGCACAATAATCTCATTGTATAGTTTATTAAATTTAGGATCATCTTCAGGAAGAGCCTTAACCAAATCCTTAATCTCTTCAGCAAGCTTTCTTAGCAGCTCCGCACCCATATCAGGCTCCCCATCTTCACCAAAGCCAAAACCGCCATCGGCCTCAATTTCATGAATTCTTCTATACATAAAATCTTTAATAAAAGGCAAAAGGCCATATAAGCAACTAGAAGCTTGGCGCATAATGGTGCACATCATAAAGCGGGTATTAACGTTTCCATGCAACGCACGCAGAGCCTTATTTTCGAAATCCATCAACGCATCGTATAACGCCTGCTGAGCCTCATCAAATTCGGTATCAACGGTAATAGTTCTCCGTTTGCAAAAACTACCTATATCTCTCCTTCTGGTACGGTTAATAATCCCGGCAAACGTATGGAGTTCTTCAATATTATTGATTAGCTCCACTCTTTCTTCCATTGTAATTTGCTCTTTGTTGACTGCTTCGTTAATAACATCCCAGCGAGGATTATGCTGCATTACACTATAGCCATACTTGGTATGCATAATTTTTTCATAGAGCTCTTTTACTCTATCCTGCCAACCGGGCTCATGCTTGCGCACAACAGCGAGCATTTCCGTAATAAAACGATTGGGCTCTGCCATCATCCGATAGTTTTCCTTGTTATTAATAATATCGTTACGTAGCAGCTCCAATAAGGTATACAAATCATCGCTACTGTTTTGAATTGGTGTCGCAGTCAGAAATACAACTGCACCGGCATTCTTAACAAAAGCTTCAACGCCCCTATACCCTAAAGTTTCCTTATTACGAATATGATGTGCTTCATCAACTATAACAAGGTCAAAACGAGGAGCAGGATCTAGCTTGGTCAATCCCAAATAACGATCAGTGCCATTTAAAAGAGTATCATTAAAGGAAGAATATGAAATTATAGCCTTAGAAAAACGCTCGGGCCATACCCCATCATAATTAGCTACGATCTGACGCAAGGATGCACTATCTAACTCAGCAAAATCCTCGTCAAAGCGAAGCATTTCATTGCGCCACTTATGATCTACTACCAGTGCTCTAGGGCAAATTACTAAAACTGACTTAACCTCTGAGCGAGCCTCTAGTTCCTTTAAAATCAAACCTGCTTCAATGGTTTTACCTACACCAACGTCATCAGCAATCAAGATACGCTGTTCATCAGATTTTATCATCTTTAATGCCGGCCTAAATTGATAAGGAACAAAATCAATTCTCGCAGCATTTAGAGAATACAGGTTGCTTTTGCCAGGATTATTGATTTGGTGCGCCGTCAACATCAGCTTTAGTTTATCCAAGGTAATTGTTTTGCTTACTTCAACAATTGCAGCATTCATTAGCTGCTCTTTGTAAAAAGGCTGCACTCCTTCTGGGCCAAAAAACACCATGTATTTTTTACCGTTTATTGCAGTTACGTAGCCTTGCTTACTTGGATCAGATTTAAGCTTGACCATCGAACCAACATTGATATCATCATTTTGAACAACGACCGGCTCTACCGCATGTACCTCATCCATTAGAGTAGGGTTGACAACTATGCTACCATTGTCATTTTCAATACTCATAATGAGGTTCTCCAAGGCATTTAGGTCTTTTGCTGGGCAATCAAAACTTTCTAACAGATTTTTTATAACCTCAAGATCTGCCAAAATGGTTTTTTTATTAATATCGGATGTAGAGACATGAGCCCATCTGTTCCTCACCTGCTGCATTTCAATAGCATTATTTCTATACTTTTTATTCAGAAACACAATACCAGCTAGAGAAAACCAGTTATTTAACAAAACCTTAAGGCTTGATGCCAAATCCAACCCAGTAATATCCTGTGCCGCCTTTGCCTCTAGGTTTGAGCGCTGAATAGGGGTTAAACTGGATAGTACCAAATCGTGCCACCAATTTTTAGTTATAGCCGGAAGATACTTTTGCAGCCATTTGGTTAATGTTCCATTTAGTATTAGCTCATATTTTGTTATTTCACTTACTATATCAGTCGAAATCATCAAAAATCACTTCCTTGGACTTCTTTTTAGCCTTTTCCTCTTTATGGACATCTCGCTTTGTTTTAGTTGTTATTTTGCTTTCAGCACCAAGAATGGCCTTCACTTTTGCAAAATGAGCACCAGTAAATTTTATAGTTTTTTGTACATCAGGAATGTCTATTTCAATAACACCCCATCCCTCTGGATTTGTAGTACTAATATCAGCTTTTAATTGTGCCATAATGCGGTTATTGCGACGCATGCTCCTATAATCAGAAGCGCAATGTAAACACAGGCTTAGATACATTTCATCCCATGCGTAGCTAGGCTCGGGCACTATGCTAACCTTTTGGACATAGTTTCTATTAAACCTTTTCCCACACATTTGGCAAAAACAAGCATTGTCATCCATTTTACTTGAGTATTGATTATAAAGATATGCTTCAGGATAAATTGCCTCATTGGGCTGCCAAATAGTAACTTCTACAGGCTGGTAAATATTTGGATATTGCATTTTCCTATTAACTTGTCCCATGACAAAACTATAGCTACCAACTTTTTGACTAGGAAAATCCTCTGGGCTAGCAACAGGCTCTGTTGAAACATTACGTCCTCTATAATATTCAAGTCCAAATTCTTCTACTAGTTCATCACTAATAACACCCTGACCAATCATCCCCACAAGTATATCATATCTATTTTTTAAATCATTATCCAAGATATCCTGAATATCGTCTGCATCCATATTATCTAAAAACAAACCATCATAATCCTCAAATGTAACATTATCAATATCAGGACATCCCAAATACCTGGCCAAATCAAGGTAATCGTCATGGATAAGCAGATTTTGTATTGCTTGACCATAGAATATCTTATTCTTATCAGAAACAAATTTTCTACCACGACTATACTCATTGCTTTGCATTTTCATCGGAATTTCGTTCAGTAGTCCTAATAATGTATATCTACACTTAATAAATGAACTACGATTGGTATCATATTCAGATTTTAAGTATGACGCTATCTTAGCCATATCATTGTCGTGTTCTATCATGTATACAAGGTTATCCTGATATACCTTATCAAGTACCTGTTGAGTTAAAGGTGGAATGGCATATTTAGGACTCAAAATACGATTTGCCATTTCCACAGACATCCTCTCTGAATCAAGCACTTTAATTTGTTGATCAGAAACATAAGATACATGATGATAGATGGTGCCATCCGCAGCGGAAATATAATTAGTTCCTACAAGATTACCCATTCTTTCACGTATTGGGAAGATGGGCATACTAGCAATTAATGGAGCGATTTTATCATTTCTATTAAATGCATACTGAGGATTGCCCAGATACTTGTAAAGAGCACTTTGTAGCTTAGGTTGATAAACAAAAGCATTTACATATTTTTTAATAAAACTAATGCTCTTTTCGTGAGGAATGAATTCACAACCTAGATACTGTAACAAGCCGTTGTATTGACTTTTATTCATAGAATTAATAATAGTTGTTCCCAGCTCATCTCCAGTATTACGGTTTTCCAAAATAAATTCGGCTACGACATCTGGAATAACCTTACAATTGCCACGACTAGCACTTACCCAAATATTTTCATGGATAAGGCAAGGCAGTACTTGTAATTTTTTCAGTTTATCCAGCCATGGAACATCGTTTAAATATGCACTATCAAAAACACTGAAGCTTACTTCGTTATTTTGACTCTTGTAGCCAGCAAACTGCAAAACATCAATGCCGTACTCCTCTTTCTTATCTTCCATAAAGCGTGCAAGTGCGTTATAAAAAGCTGAACGGATATAATTATTCCATTGGTTCTGCAGCACACTATCCCTTGCTGTCGTAAGCTCAAATGGAGCATCTATAATAAGAGAAATATTAGTTTGAACTTCTGTAGGTAATCCTGAATACAGGAATCTTTTTTCCGGTTTATAATCCTTGGAAGTATAAAAATTTATGCTCTGCTCAGAAGATATTCTCCTATGTCCATCGCTTCGTTCTTTAATTGCATTCTGGTCATTCACTTTAAAACTATAAGTATATTTATTAAACTTCTTAATCTCACCATTTACAACAATCACACGCTTATCATCAATATCATTAATATCAATAATGGTATCGCCGATTTCAATATGCTTTAGTTTTTTCAAGCAAAGACACAATTGGAGAATTTTATCACTATTAGGTAACTCGTAATTAGGATCCTTCATGGTAAATCTCATTACGGTACCACTAAGATCATTCATAGGAGTACATTTATTAGGTACTGTCGGTTTATCACTTGTTAATACAAAATCAAACCCATTGCTATGAATAGTTACTTTTTCTGCAACTTCAAAAACCGATTTAAAGCCTATGCCTTTTTCACCAATTACATTGCCTGTCTGAATCTTTTTCTTGGTAGATTCACCAATAGCAGTAATAGAACGAACATTGCTCTTAGTAAAACCAACCTCATTGTAGCGCAAATCCAGCTTACCATCCTTGAGTTCCATTTTTACAGTTGGAATCTCATCTTCTGGATAGTTACAATCATCCACATTCTGCAGCAGTTCATTAATAAACCTATTCTTATTGCCACTTGCACTGTTGACTATCTGAATATAGCGTTTGTAAACAACAGGACCATAAGCATTCACTAAGCTGGAACGAACTGCCTGAAGTTTTTCAAGGTAATCAGCATTAGATAAAGTTTCAACCTCTTTAGAGTTTAATGTCTCGGTAGCCTGCCTTATACGCAAAACAGCCATGAATGTTTTATTTTTATCGTAAAAATCACAAAAGGCGCCGAAAGCAGATAAAGCAGTAGCCTTATCTAAAACTACTCCATTGTTAGCGACAAAATAAAAGCCGTCAATACCAGTGTCAAGAACTAAAATATTTAAATTGATGGCTTTTAGATAGCTTATGAGTTTCGCATCCAAAGTTGAACCATCAATTAAACCTGATAATACTTCCTTCTGTTCAGCGGTCATACAGGGAATATCTTCATGAGCCATGACAATACTATTATGGTACCGCATAACAAAATCCCGGCCATATTTGGTAAACGCATCCTTAAAGTTTTTGTGATGTGCAATGGATTTGATTTGTGCAGGCCTTATATAAAATCTAAACTTATTTGCATTTAATTCATCGATGATTTTTTGACTTGGAAGATCTACCAAAACATCTGCTATTTCATCAAAACGTAATTCATCTTGCCAAGCAAGCGACAAAAGTCTACTTGATACATCCCTTATTACGTCAACACCATAAGCATCCATTTTAGGCAAAATACCATCAGATAAAGCACTAGGAACAAATAACTTTTTATGATGTCTCAAAAGTCTGTGTAGCACTTCTACCTTACACTTCAATTCTCCTTTTTCAATAAAAACAACGTTATTGGCACTATAGTACTTCCCATCATCAGAGATAAATATGCTTTCTTGTACTATACTTTCTCCTAATAGACCACCAGTACAAATACACCTTACCTTATCATTAGAGCAATAAAAGAAGTAAGTGTTTTTCCTTGGGATATAAGAACATATTCTGTTTTTAACAATAGTACACAGATGTCTATACACCGCTTTGACAAATATCTCAACATGCTCAATTGTAAATTTAAACCAACTATTGTACCCCTGAGGATCCACATATTCACGAGAGCCATCTAATTTGAAAGGCACATGCAGAACTATAGGGGCTTGGATTTCTATCTGTGTCGGTAAAAAAGAATACAGCAATCCCTTCTCGTTACCATAGTCAGAATCCAATGGCACAATAGCAATTAAATCATGCCGTTTTCTCATAAACCTAGTATCTTCACCATATCTAGATTGGCATTCCTTACGACCGTACACGATGGGCATAATATACCTAACACAGTTTATCTCTTGATTGATCTCAACATCATTACCAATGCCAGGCCTTCTTTGCTTCATTCTGACAGATACTTTTACGTTATCTTCAAAAGCCATACCACAAATATTACCTGGGTTCTTTCTCTCCACGTTAAACTCAACATAGTCGAATCCATCCTGATAGATTTTCAAATGAGTCAATTTATTCAAAAACAAAATGGGATTTTGCTTTAATATGGCTTCTTTCTTCGCGTATGTGTTTGCTATGTTACTATATATGCTTCTTGCGGTATCCCTATCCGTAACTATGGTCAATTTTGTTCCTTGTACTTCTTTAAAATCATCATAGAATGGGACAGGAACAATAATATTATCTTTTGTAAAATAAAATGAAAATCTGCCACTTTGGATGTATACCTTGTCGGCAATGCCAAATACAGATTTAAAACCTATGCCTTTTTCTCCTATTTCTACCTTCTCTTCAGAAACATTCTTTGCCGCTTCTGCAATACCAGTAATGGCAAACACATTAGCAGGCGTGAATCCTAACTCATTATATGTAAACACAATCTTTGCTGTATTTTCATTGCTTCTTTCAAAAAATACTTCTAGGTTACAATCGCTTATATCTTCATAGTCACAATCATCCACATTTTGAATTAGCTCATAGAGGAAACGCATTTTATTAGTATATACGCCGTCCTCACCAACAGCAAGGAGGGAACCTAAGGTTTTCAAAAACTGGCTTCCTAATGTTTTCATGGACTCGTAACTAAAGGAACGACACTTTGCCAATAGCTCAATATATTTTTTATGATCTGACATAGTTTGCAAATCATTTTTTTGAAATGCAGATAGCTTTTCCCTTAAGGCATCAGCACTATTTTTAGTAAGATCATTCGGGTCAACATTCCCATATTTAATATATAGGTCGTCAATCTTAGTCATATTAATTCCCCCACCCATATTTCTACACATTTACAAGTATAATAATTTGACATTTACTGCCAAATCCCTCTACCTGCTCCTAAAACATTTTAGCAGGCCACTACCACTACCATTTAAATCTACCACTACCATAAGTATATCACTTCGATGCGTCAGAAGCTGTCTACCATCTCCACCCCAGCGACAGGCGGTGGAAAAATTTAATTAACAAAAAATCCCTAAAGTACTAATCCCGGAGTTTCCAAAAACCTCAAAAAACACCACCATCTGCCCAATTAATAGTTTCTTTGAACTCCTTTGAAATTTTAGCCAAAAAATTTTCTCCATTCACAAAGACATTCCACATTGTTAACTATTTATTACGGTTATTGTTTTATAATTTTAGAGAAGATAAAACTTATATCTTTAATCCAGTAGAAAGGATGTCAAGAGAAAATTGGCAACATATTTTGTACGGATGTCAACCGGACACAAGGGACAAGGAGCTAAAAGGCGAGACTATATTGCAAGAGAAAAATCTTTCTCCGGCGAAAAAATCAAGCAGGAACTTGTTGCTACCGAAGACTTCAATCTACCGTCATGGGCCAAAAACGGCAGAGAGTTTTTTGAAGCTGCCGACAAATTCGAAAGAAGAAACGGAGTAGTTTTCAGGCAACTGATTATAGCACTCCCCTGTGAACTAAGTCACGAAGAAAACATCGACATTGCCCGAAACATTGTCAAAAAAATTGTCGGTAACACCAAAGCGGGAACCTGGGCAATCCACAGTAAACCAGCTTTTACTACTAACGATGAAAACATTCACATGCATCTGATGTTCAGCGATCGAATTCAGGATCCTAACATCAGTGAGAAACCTAAAGAACTCTACTTTAGAAGATATAACCAAAAAAATCCTGAAAAAGGCGGCTACTTAAAAGATATATCTTTAAATGTTGGTCATCGAAAAAACCCGCTCATGAACCAAATAAGAGAACAGATTGCAGATGCGATTAACGAAGGTTATGCAAAAGCCGGAATCGATATCAGAATATCCGGAAAAACTTTAGAAGAACAAAAAGCTGAAGCAATTTCGGAAAACGACTTAGACAAAGCAAAGCTTCTAGATCGCAAACCCTTCAGACACATAAAACAAAAACACTGGCGTAAAATGCAGAAAATATTCGAAGAGTCAACTGCGATTGATCACTCCAAGCCTATCCCCATCCAACTCAATAATGACCATTGGGATGTATTTAAACAAGTAATAGACTTTGATATTAACACTGCAGAAGAACTATTAAACCGTTTGGAATATCAGTTCAAGAAATCAAAATACGAAGCCAACAAACTTAAAAAAGCTGCAAAGACTGCACTGATAGAAACCGAAGAATTTATTACAGGTACAGACCTCATAAAAGTTATAAACGACATCGAAACAAAATCCAATATCCGAATCAACAATAATACTGCCTACGTAAATCTTTACAACAACATTTACGCCAACAAAGAAATTCGGAGCTTCATGGCAATGAACTTTGTCACCAGAGGACGTGTCAAGAAACTTAAAAAGGCAAAAAACAATCTTGAATCCTATATCTCAAAAAAGAAACATCTGAAGAATGAAAACAGATTGACGCCCAACGAAGAACACAGACTTAACCTCCTTATCAGAGCAACACAGGAACAAATCAAATACCTCGAAGACCAAATACTAAGTATCAAAAACAAACCGGTTGCCAAAAAACGCTACGATTATTTTTTAGCCAGACTAAAAAAATCAATGACAGATGCCAGAGAAAAAGCAACCAAAAAATACGAAGAAGCCAAAATTTTTAAGCTACTAAAAAAAGAAACTCAGGAGCTTAAGAGTAACATCAGCAATACAAATGAACAAATCCCTGAACCTAAAATTCTAAAACTTATCCAGGAGATTAACATCAAAGAACCTCAAAAAGCTATCGAAAAAATTATCCAAATTAAAAATCTTATACCTGAAGAATTTCAAAAACAAAAAGAAAAAGCACAAAATCAAAACATCAAAAACGAAGAACACAAGAAAGCAGTTCAAAGGCAATACAAAGAACGTTAAGATTTCTAAAGCCAGCTGTTCCTTCCAAAGTAACAGCTTGGACTTTAGAAATTTATAGGTACTTAGATTCATAAAAAGAAATAGAATCAGGTTTTTCTCCGGAAAACGGCAAACAGACTGTGAGGACAAAAAACATGCCATCCTATGGGAAGAGCAGAATACAACCTTAAGCATTATTAACTCTATGTATGCCCACGGCAATACTTTTTGCCTTAATCGAGAAGGGAAACAATTGCAGCCGGAGTAAGCCCTCATGCCTTACTCCGGCTTTACTGATACGTCAACTCTCTCGTCAACAAAAAAAACGCCGAGTTATCCATATATGTAATAAATATAGGAAGGAAAAAATAAAAAAGTTCACGCAAAACGAGTCGCTTTCTACATGTCAGCGGCTCGTTTTGTGTGTTAATAAATTTCAATTTTTTATAAAAAGGAGCAAAAAAATAATGACAAACTTATTTAGAATCACAAAGCCAACTATACCCAATATTAACTATAGCGAAGCAAAAGCCATATATACGGCTAACGGTAAGCTGGACGGGTTTCAGTCCAACATGAAAGCTACACGGAACGACTTTCTACGCAACACTCTTTTTCATCGTCAACATGGACTCTGCCCCTGCTGCGGTAAGAGGCTACTAAATGTATACGTTGGTGCAGCTGTCCACCACACCAGTTACGATAATTACTGCACCTTCACTGAACCTCTAATCCATATTTACTCGCCCCAAAACAACGGTATCCAAGCAAAAGTGCCAAATTGTAAAGTTTGCTTTTTTAAATACCCAGAAAAATCGGAAGCTTGCCTGTCCAATCTGGTAATGGTTCACAAAACCTGCCACGAGCTAATGCATGGGCATACCGAAAAAGTCAAAACTCAAGACTAATGAGCACGCCTGCCTCACAACGATATGTTGCGGGGTTAAGCGTGCTCAAAACTTGCAATCAAAACGATTTACATATAAGAGGAGAATAAACAAAATGATCTATGGTTACGCTCGAGTATCGAGCAAGAAACAACTTCATGGTAATTCTTTAGAAGAACAAACGACAACATTAACCGCCAATGGTGCCATAAGCATAACCGCTGAGCAATTTACAGGCAAGACAACAAGCAGGCCAAAACTTCAAGCACTAATTGATTCACTGCAACCTGGTGACACGCTAATGGTTACAAAACTCGATAGGCTTGCAAGAAATGTTACGGAAGGTATTGAACTCATTCGTGCTCTATTTAAAAAAGAAGTTAAAGTACACGTGCTAAATATTGGCTTATTAGAGAATACTTCAATGGGCAACTTCTTTATCACCACATTACTGGCCGTAGCCGAACTGGAGCGCAGTATGATTATCGAACGCACTCAGGCTGGCAAGGAAGTTGCTAGAACTAAAGCAGGCTTCCGGGAGGGCCGCCCTCCCATACGGAAAGAAAAAATAAAGTTAGCAATAACATTACTTGAAGAATATCCATACTCTCAGGTTGAGCGAATGACTGGTATTAGCCGCTCAACCTTAGTTCGTTATCGACGGAGGCAAAAAGAATGCGCCAAAAAGAATTAATATATACAATCATAATCAAATCAACGAAACAAGGTATGTGTGCATATTGTCCTGATTTGGATGTTGCAATATATGATAAACAACATGACATAAGCATGATAATGACTAAAGCTAGAGCCGCAATCAATGATGTGATAAGAGAGTATATCTTAGATACCGTGCCAATACCATATCCTAAATTACTCATTACAAATATTCCTTCAGGCACAGTCTTCTTTCAAGCAAAGATTTCCATAAGCAGTAAACCAAACTTAGAAAGTATTACGAAGCAATTATTTAAATTCCGCAGAAAAGCCGGAATATCACCACGCGCTGGTATCTACTGCAAGAGATCATATTATTAAACTCTATAATGCTGCCTGCCATACACATATTTATGTTCGCTCATTTTACTCCATGTTTTTCAAGTTTTTCTCTGTAAAATTGTTATTATCCATATTTCTATTAACGCTTCATTAACATTTGACTTTGTATAATTTTTTTCAGAAGCATTTTTATGGATAAAAATGCTTTGAGAATTTGTTTTCTTTCTAATTATTCTAAGATAAGAGGTGAAAAAAGTTGTTAGAAAAAGAAGTTAAAGCTACACCTATCCTTATTGATGCTGCAGAAGTAGCAGAGCTGCTGGGAGTAAAGCGTAGCCGCGCGTACAAAGTCATACATGAACTCAATTCTAAATTGCAGGCCGATGGCAAAGTTACCATCTGTGGACGCATTAACAGGCAATATCTCATCGATAATTTCGGTGGCTAATCTGGAGGTGAATAAATGAGTGTTCAAAAATACCCTGTGAAGAACGGCATTCGTTGGAGCTTCAGAGTATACATAAAAAAGGACGGAAACAAATACGTCCAGAAGGTAAAGCGTGGATTCAGAACTAAACAAGAAGCCAAAGAAGCCGAAGCAAAAATTCTTTTAACCCGTAGAAACGATTGTAGCGTACCCTTCGGAACCATGTGCAACAGATATATAGAGAACTGCATCCTTAAAGACAAACGGTTCGGTACTATACAATATAAACAACACATCATCTCCCACTTTCTGTTGCCCTTTTTCAAAGACACTCCGACTGCGGATATATGCCAAGCGCAAATTATAGCTTGGCAAAAATACATGAAACAAAAATATCCTGATTTGTCTCAAGGCTACCTTTATAATATTAATCATCAACTTTTTTATATTTTCGATTTTGCGGACAATGTTTACAATCTCGGAAGCAATCCCGCTCGTAAATGTGGATCTTTAGGGCATCACGTAATTGACCACAACGCATTCTGGACTATCGATGATTTCAACCTTTTTATTAAGTTGTTAAACGATAAAGAATTAAATAGAAAAAATAACATTAAACGCAAATCAGATGACAGAATTTTAACTGTTGCTTTTCAACTTTTGTTCTATACTGGATTGCGAATCAGCGAACTTCTTGGACTGACCGTTAATGATTTCGACAGCGAGAAAAAGACCCTCTCTATTACTAAGCAGTATAACCATAATCATTTTTGTGATCTTAAAACAAAAGCTAGCAGACGTACTATAACCCTTTCCAATATACCCTATGACGCTTTACAAGGGCTTCTGGACGTTGTTAAGTATAACACAAATAATGATAGACTTTTCTATTTAATCAATGCATCTAACCTTAGACGTGCCATCGACAGCACCTGCAGAATATCTGACCTTAAGAGAATACGACTTCACGACTTACGCCACAGTTGCTGTGCATTTTTAGGCGAAGCAGAGGTTCCCATTAAAAAGATGCAAAAATACATGGGCCATTCTAAGATTTCAACAACAATGGACTACTATGGTCATGTATACGATGATGATCTTTCGGATGTAGCAGCCACCATCGACCAAAACCTTTTAAAACTTAATAAGTAAAATACATTCATGCTTATTCAGGCGCCTTTAACAAGCTGTTAGAGGCGTCCTTTTATTTAGAAAGGATAAAAATGCCAACTTATAAGTATATACTAAAGAATGGACAAACAAGGTATTACACTAAATTTTACTATCTAGACTGGGAAGGAAACAAAAAAGTAGAGTTTAAAAGAGGCTTTGTAAAACAAAAAGAAGCTAAAGAGTACGAAGTGAACTTTTTAGCTAAACTCTCCAATACACCTTCGGTCCCCTTCGATAAATTATTAGATGAATATATCAATAAATGTAAAAATAAAAACCTAAAGAAAACAACCATAGCAAACAAAGAATATCTAATCAAAAAGCACATCTTGCCCTATTTCCTAAAAAAGCCTATTAATGAAATATCTACTTTCATGATATCTCAATGGCAGAAACAGCTATGTTCTTCAGATGCCATTTGCAAGTATTCTCCAACCTATATTTATAATATCAACAATCTGCTTAAATATATATTCGACTATGCTGTTAAGGTATATGGATTGCATATTAATCCTGTAACCGCCTGCGGCACTATAGGCAAAGCACGAAACTATCATATTGATTACTGGACCATCGATGAATTTACCTCTTTTATAATTGCGTTAAAAGATACAAAACGAAACCGCTCAGCGCAGATCAAGAGAAAAACCGACGAATACACCTTATCTGTAGCTTTTATAATTCTATTCTTTTGTGGTCTAAGGGTCGGAGAACTTCTTGCGCTAACGCGAAATGACATCGACCTCAAAAACAGTACAATAAAAATATCTAAAACCTATAAGCGATTTCAGGGAGAAGATCTCATTTCTCCCCCTAAAACGCGCAAAAGCAGACGAACCATAAGTATACCGGCAGTTGTTAAAAACGCCTTAACGGATTACCTTAATAAGACATCTGTACACAACAGCAATGATAGAATCTTCAAAATGATTAGTTACAACAGCTTACAAAGAGCCATACACTCTGAGGCAAAACTGATTGGCCTCAAAAATATACGTGTCCACGATTTACGGCACAGTTGCATATCTATGCTCGCAAATGCAGGCTGTGATATCACCCAAATTCGAGAGTACATGGGCCACAGTAAAATTTCTATGACCTTGGATACGTATACCCATTTATATCCCAACAGATTCGATGAAATCACGAGTAAAATTGATAAAATTTCTGAGTCTCTAACCTTTGATGAGGCAAGGGACAAACCCGACGTATAGTATCAAAATAGTATCACGGCATTTCTAAATAGTCCACGTGCTTTTATCTTAAAACATAAAAAAGCTCTGAAACCACACTAATCAATGATTTCAGAGCTAATTTTTTAAATTAAATCAATATCCCGTGTTGGGCGGTAATTATTTAATTTCTACGGTAGCGCCAGCTTCTTCCAGTTTAGCTTTCAGAGCGTCAGCGTCAGCCTTGGAGATCTTTTCTTTTACAGGAGCAGGAGCGCCGTCAACCAGAGCTTTAGCTTCTTTCAGGCCCAGACCGGTAGCTTCGCGAACAGCCTTAATAACGCCGATCTTGGAAGCGCCAGCGGAAGCCAGGATTACGTCGAATTCGGTCTTTTCAGCAGCAGCTTCAGCAGCAGCCGGAGCAGCAGCAGCTACAGCTACAGGAGCAGCAGCGGATACGCCAAATTTTTCTTCCAGAGCCTTTACCAATTCGGACAGCTCGAGCACGGTCATAGATTCAATAGCTTCGATGATTTGATCTTTATTCATTATTGTTACCTCCAGTAATAAGTAATTTTTAAATTTTATTTAAGCTGCCTTATGCAGCACGCCGCGAGTGATTATGCGGACTCTTTTTGTTTGCGTACAGCATCCAGTGCGTATACAACGTTGCGGATGGTACCTTGCAGTACATTGACAAAGCCAGAAATGGGAGCATTCATGCTGCCAAGCAGTTTTGCAACCAAAACTTCCTTCGGCGGCAGAGCAGCCAGAGCTTTGATTTCGTCAGCGCCGATAACCTTGCCGTCCAGCACGCCAACTTTAACTTTCAGTTCTTTGTTTTCCTTTGCGAAATCGCAAACGATTTTTGCAACTGCTACAGGATCTTCCGGAGCAACAGCGATAGCGGTGTTCTTCTCCAGAGAAGGCTCCAGACCTTCAATACCAACTTCTTGTGCAGCAATGCGCAGCAGAGTGTTCTTTACTACATTGTAGTGAACGCCAGCTTCACGCATTTTGCGACGCAGAGCGGTATCCTGAGCAACAGTCAAACCACAGAAGTCAACCAAAATAGTGCATTTGGAGTTAGAGAGCAGCTCTTTAATCTCAGCGATTTTGGCAACTTTTTCAGGTCTAATAACTGCCATTGGATTGCACCTCCTTTTTTGAATGATTTTTATTAAATCAAAAAGACCTCTCGGCCGTAGCCGGAGGTCGGAAGGTCTACATATATCTTCACGCTCCAGCCTCGGCAGGCGTAGTTAAAACTTACGCGGTTAGGCACCTGCTGTCTATGGCCCGATTATCTTCTGATTTAGTAAAATTGATAAAAACTACAATTATTTGTTGCTGTTAGCTTTCAGGACATCAATGGAGATGCCAGGGCCCATGGTTGCGGACATGGTAACAGCCTTGATGTATTGGCCTTTAGCACCGGAGGGTTTAACCTTAACCAGGGTATCAGCCAAAGTGATGTAGTTTTCCAACAGTTGCTCGTCAGTAAAGGAAGCTTTACCAATCGGGCATTGAACGTTGCCGGCTTTATCAGTACGATACTGAATTTTACCAGCTTTAGATTCTTTTACGGCACGTGCTACGTCCATGGTAACAGTACCAACCTTGGGGTTAGGCATCAAGCCACGGGGACCCAGGATTTTACCAAGGCGGCCAACCAGACCCATCATATCGGGGGTTGCGATGCAGACATCGAATTCCATCCAGCCTTGTTTAATTTTGTCAACGAACTCTTCGCCGCCAACATAGTCTGCGCCAGCAGCTTCTGCTTCAGCAATCTTGGGGCCTTTAGCAAAAACTAAAACGGTCTTGGATTTACCAGTGCCGTTCGGCAGAACCAATGCACCACGAACTTGTTGGTCAGGGTATTTAGGGTTAACGCCCAGACGGAAAGCAACTTCGATAGTGCTGTCGAATTTAGTTACAGCGGTTTTCTTAACCAGCTCTACTGCTTCTTTCGGAGAGTAGAATTTGTCAGCTTCGATCAATTTCAAAGCGTCAGCATATTTCTTGCCCATTTAAATATTCCTCCTATGTGGTAATAACGGCTTTTGCCTCCCACGAATTAAGAAAACTGCTTACAATCAGTCTTCGATTACAATACCCATGCTACGTGCAGTACCTTCTACCATTCTCATAGCAGCTTCTACGCTTGCAGCATTGAGGTCAGCCATCTTGCTTTCTGCGATTTCGCGAACTTTGTCACGACCCAGCTTAGCAACTTTCTTCTTGTTAGGTTCACCAGAAGCCTTTTCCAGACCAGCAGCCTTTTTCAGCAGAACTGCAGCCGGAGGGGTTTTGGTTACGAAAGTAAAGGAACGATCCTCAAAAACAGTGATCTCAACAGGGATGATGAGGCCAGCTTGCTTTTCAGTACGTGCGTTAAATTCCTTAACGAAGGCCATGATGTTAACACCAGCTTGGCCAAGTGCAGGACCTACAGGAGGAGCCGGGGTTGCTTTAGCAGCCGGTACCTGTAATTTTACCATTTTAACGACTTTCTTCGGCATTTAATTACACCTCCTTCTTATTCAGCTTCTTCAACTTGTGTAAAATCAACTTCAGCAGGAGTTTCGCGTCCAAAGATGTCTACCAATACCTTCAGCTTGCCGCGTTCTTCGTTAATATCGGAGATTTTGGCCAGCTGACCAGCAAAGGGGCCAGTCTTGAGGCGAACTGTCTGTTGTAATTGAAAATCAATATGGGGTCTTTCCTCTTCCATACCCATGGAGTGCATGATTTGACGCACTTCTTCATCTGTGAGAGGAATGGGTTTGGTTCCGGATCCAACAAAGCCTGTCACGCCCGGAGTGTTGCGGACTGCGTACCAGCTGCGGTCGTTAACAATCATTTCTACCAGCACATAGCCGGGAAATACCTTGCGCTCAACCAGTCTAGTTTTGCCGTCCTTCTTTTCAACCTCTTTTTCCATGGGAATAATAACATTGAAAATTTCATTTTCCATGCCCAAGGATTGAACTTTACGTTCCAGGTTAGTGCGTACTTTATTCTCATATCCAGAATAGGTATGAATGACATACCAATGTCTTTCTTGCTTTTCTTCTTCCATCAACAAGCGGAAAGCAACGCTTCCCCTACCCTCCTTACTTAAGTCCTACTGCCCTATCGCAAAATCATGCGGAACAGGATGCTGAAAATTGAATCGATAATCCAAATCAAACCTGCACACAAACAAACTGCGATAATAACCACAATGGTGTGAGCAATAAGCTCTTGTTTGGTAGGCCAGGTTACCTTTTTTAACTCTACTTTTGTTTCACGAAGGAACTCAGAGATACTAAATCCCTTTTCCTCTGTTTCCGTAGTTTCCGGAACGGCCATCTCGTCACATCCTTGCTATTACTACCCAATTAAACATAGAAAGCCAAAATTATTTGGTTTCTTTGTGCAGAGTGTGCTTTTTGCAGAACTTGCAGTATTTATTGAGCTCGATACGATCAGGATCGTTCTTTTTGTTCTTGTTGGTTTGGTAGTTTCTTTGTTTGCATTCAGTGCAAGCCAAAGTAATCAGGTTACGCATTTAGTTACACCTCGCTTACGTACATAAAATAAACCAATCACAAATTGTCGCTAATATAGAGTAACACAGTTAACACTTTATGTCAACTAAATTCCTGCATAGAATGTGAAATTTTTTACATTTTTGCAGGTGTTCCCTAGGCCCGATAATAATCAGGACCGGTCACAACGGACCGGCCCTTGATAAGTCTTTTATTCCGGTTAATTTAGAGAGAATTAAACCTCTTCAACCTCGGAAACAACGCCAGCGCCAACGGTACGACCGCCTTCGCGGATAGCGAAACGCAGACCTTTTTCAATAGCGATCGGGGTGATCAGTTCTACTTCCATGGTTACGTTATCGCCAGGCATTACCATTTCTACA